>NZ_CP071518.1:0-1311097 GCF_016613535.2 Lysobacter solisilvae | reverse complement strand
GGCGTTTGGCCAGACGCAGATCGGTGCCGCCACCGGCGCCCATGACCAGCACGCGCGGCGCCGGCACGAGGCGATAGGGCAAGGCGGCCAGCGTGCGGTCGACGTAGTCCAGCCGGTCCGGCGGCGCGGCGCGGGTGATCGTCCACATGGCGTCGCCATCGACGAATACCGCCAGTTGTGGCGCCGGTTCGCGCGTGTTGGCCAGGCTCAGCCCCACCTGGTGGCGCAGCGGCACGCGCGGGCTTTCGACCACGGTGAGACGGCCGTAGGGACTGTCGGACTGGGTGATCACCCGCGCCTGCGGCAGCAGCAGCGTGCGCGACTGTCCTTTCCACGCATTGACCGGCGGTTCCAGCAGGCCCGATCCCGCCGCCAGCAGCACGCCGGCAAGCACGCCCGAGGTCGCGATCAGCCATCGCTTCCGACTGCGCACGCTCGGCAGGGTCATCAGCGCGGCCAGCGCGCCGCAGGCCGCCGCCAGCGCCAGGGCCTGCGACAGCGGACGCCACATCAGCCCCAGGCCCAGCAAGGCGCCGGCGCCGGCGCCCAGCAGGTCGGCGCCATACAGCCGCGGAATGCGTTCGCCGTGCCCCGCGAAGGCCAGCCCGAAACAGCCCGCGGCGAAGAAGAACGGCAGCGCCAGCAGCAGGTACAGCGCGCCCAGCCACAGCAGCTGGCGCGCATTCCACACCAGTTCCAGGCCGTTGAAGGGAATGCGCGCCGCCAGCGGCAGCACCGCGACGGCACTGGCCGCGAAGGCCAGCGCGCAGGCCGGGAACCACGCGTGGAAGCGTGCCTGCGCGCGCGTGCGCTGCAGCGAGAGCCAGGTGCCGCTGGCGCCGTGGCCGAGCAGCGCCAGTCTGATGATCATCGCGGCGAACGGATACCAGTGCGCGATCGCCAGCCAGCGCATGAGCAGCAGCTGGTAGGCCAGGGCGCCGGCCGATACCAGCGCGATGGCGACCACCAGGCGGGTCGTGGGCAGCGCGGGCGTGGCGTGCGCTTGCATCGTGATGGCCCGGCTCCCGTGCGCGCGGACCAGGCTCAGTCCGATCGTGTCAGCGGCACGAACCGCACCGGCGCGATCTGCCGGGCGCTGACCAGACCCGACGCGTCCTTCTCCACCACCATCAGCACCTGGGTGAAAAAGCTGCCGCCGACCGGGATCACCATCCGTCCACCTGGCTTGAGCTGCGCGACCAGCGGCGGCGGCACCGAGCCGGCCGCGGCCGTGACCACGATCGCGTCGAAGGGTGCGTGCTCCGGCCAGCCGTAGTAGCCGTCGCCCACGCGCGTATGCACGTTCGGCCACGCCTGCAGGCGCGGGGCCGCGGCGCGCGCCAGCGGCTCGATGATCTCCATCGAATACACCTGCGCACCGAAGGCGCCCAGCACGGCGGCCTGGTAACCCGAGCCGGTGCCGATCTCCAGGATGCGCTGGTCGCGCGCGGGACGGGCGAGCGAGGTCATCAGCGCGACGATGTAGGGCTGCGAGATGGTCTGGCCGTAGCCGATCCCCAGCGGCCGGTTTTCGTAGGCCTCGTCGCGCTGGTCCTCGGGGACGAACAGGTGGCGCGGCACCTGTTCCATCACCGCCAGCGCCTGCGCGGACAGGCGCGGGTCGTGTTCCTCGCGCAGGGCGTCGACGAGCGCGTGGCGCTGCGCGGCGTACGGATCCGCCGGCGGCTCGGCGGTCGCCGGCAGGGTCAGGAGCAGCGCCGGGAGCAGGGCCAGCAGCGCGGCCCTGCGCGCCGGCGCGCGCGGATGCGGCGTCGGTCGTTCTCCAGCCACGGGAGGCGCCAGGGTGCGCATGCGCGGAATGTAAGCCCGCGCGCGTTAGTGCTCCGGCAAGCGCCGCAGCGCCGCGTCATGCAGCCGGCGATTTGTCCCCGCGCGCATCGCTGGGCATCATCGGGACATGAATGCTCCCCTGACTCCCGCACCCCTCGCCGCCCCGCCCGCCACCGCGCTCGAACGCCTGCGCGCCAGCTCGACGGTGGTCGCCGATACCGGCGACATCGACGCCATCGCGCGGTTCCGGCCCCAGGACGCCACCACCAATCCCTCGCTGCTGCTCAAGGTGGCCGGCAAGGCCGAGTACCAGCCGCTGCTGGACGAAGCCCTCGCGCAGGCGCGTGGCAGCGATGAAGCGGCGCGCGTCCGCGACGCGGCCGAGCGGTTCGCGGTGGCGATCGGCTGCCGCATCGCGGCGCTGGTGCCCGGGCGCGTGTCCACCGAGTGCGACGCGCGACTGAGCTTCGACCGCGAGGCCACGATGCTGCAGGCCCGGCGCCTGGTCGATCTGTACTCGCAGGCCGGCGTGTCGCGCGAGCGGCTGCTGATCAAGATGGCGGCGACCTGGGAAGGCATCCAGGCCGCGCGCGCGCTGGAACGCGAAGGCATCCAGTGCAACCTCACCCTGCTGTTCTCCTTCGCCCAGGCCGTGGCCTGCGCGCAGGCGGGCGTGTACCTGATCTCGCCCTTCGTCGGGCGGATCCTCGACTGGCACCTGGCGCAGGGCGCGCCCGCGCCGGCGTCGCCGCAGGAGGACCCGGGCGTGGCCTCGGTCACGCGCATCTGGCAGTACTACAAGCGCCACGGCCATGCCACGGTGGTGATGGGCGCCAGTTTCCGCAACATCGGCCAGGTGCTGGCGCTGGCCGGCTGCGACCGGCTCACCATCGCGCCCGAGCTGCTGGACGCGCTGGATGCGCCGGCGAGCATCGCGCTGCCGGTCGCGCCGACATTGCGCGACGACGGCGTCCGCGTGCCGCCGCCGCCGGAACTGGACGAAGCGCAGTTCCGCTGGCGGCACAACGAGGACGCGATGGCCACCGAGAAGCTGGCCGATGGCATCCGCCGTTTCGCGATCGACCAGGACGCGCTGGAACGCCTGCTCGCGCAACGGCTGCCGGCTTGAATACCCGAGCGCCGAATGCGGGCGTGCCGAATGCGGGTGAGTCGAACGCGGGCGTGACGGATGCGGGCGCGGACGCCACCACGGCGGCGATGACGCCCGCGCGGCGCCTGCGCAGCATCATCGCCGGTTCGATCGGCAACCTGGTGGAGTGGTACGACTGGTACGCCTATGCGGCGTTCTCGCTGTACTTCGCCCAGGCCTTCTTCCCCGCCGGCGACCCGACCTCGCAGCTGCTGCGCACGGCCGCGGTGTTCGCGGTGGGCTTCCTGATGCGGCCGCTGGGCGGCTGGCTGCTGGGCCGCTACGCCGACCGGCACGGGCGACGGCGGGCGCTGATGCTGTCGGTGCTGATGATGTGCACCGGCTCGCTGATCATCGCGCTGACACCCGGCTACGCGACCATCGGCATCGCCGCGCCCGTGCTGCTGGTGGTCTCGCGCCTGCTGCAGGGCCTGAGCGTGGGCGGCGAGTACGGCGCGTCGGCCACCTACCTGAGCGAGATGGCCACGCGCGAACACCGCGGCTTCTGGTCCAGCTTCCAGTACGTCACCCTGGTGGGCGGCCACCTGATCGCGCTGGGCGTGCTGATCGCGCTGCAGCGCATCTTCCTCACCGACGCGCAGCTGTACGCGTGGGGCTGGCGCATCCCCTTCCTGATCGGCGCGCTGGCCGCGGTCACCGCGCTGTGGCTGCGCCGCGGCATGCACGAGACGCAGGCGTTCATGCGCAGCGAGGATGCCGCCGATGCGCCGGCGCAGCAGCGGCAGGGTTCGCTGCGCGCGCTGGCACGGCATCCGCGGGCGGTGCTCACCGTCGTCGGCCTGACGATGGGCGGCACGCTCGCGTTCTATACGTACACGACCTACATGCACAAGTTCCTGGTCAACAGCGCCGGGCTCGACGCGCATACGGCGTCCGTGCTGAACGCCTCGACGCTGTTCGTCTACATGCTGCTGCAGCCGCTGGTGGGCGCGTTGTCCGACCGCATCGGGCGCCGTCCGGTGCTGATCGCGTTTGGCGTGCTGGGCACGCTGCTGACCGTGCCGATCCTGACCCAGCTGGAGGACGTGCGCACGGCGGCGCAGGCGTTCTGGCTGATCCTGGCCGCGCTGACCGTGGTCAGCTTCTACACGGCGATCAACGCGGTGGTGAAGGCCGAGTTGTTCCCGGTGGAGGTCCGCGCTCTGGGCGTCGGCCTGCCCTACGCATTGACCGTGGCGCTGTTCGGCGGCACCGCGGAGTACATCGCGCTGTGGTTCAAGGACGCGGGGCTGGAACGCGGCTTCTACTGGTACGTGACCGCGTGCATCGCCTGCTCGCTGCTGGTCTACCTGTGGATGCCCGACACGCGGCGGATCTCGGCGATCGACCGCGACCCGGTGTAGCGTGCCGCGGCGCGCGGACGCCGGACATTCGCGCGACTGCTCCAGGTTTGAAACAATGCGCGCATGACTGCGATGCATGCGCCGGCGCCACGCGCCGATTCCGGGGCGAGGGCGGGTGCGGGCGTGCCGCACGTGGTGATCGTCGGCGGGGGATTCGCCGGCCTGTGGGCCACGCGCGCGCTGGCGCGGGACGAGGTCCGCATCACCCTGCTGGACCGCCGCAACCATCACCTGTTCCAGCCGCTGCTGTACCAGGTGGCGACGGCCGGCCTGTCCGCGCCCGACATCGCCGCGCCGCTGCGCCACATCCTGCGCGGGCAGGCCAATGTCGACGTGCGGCTGGGCGAAGTGGTCGGCGTGGACATGGGCGCGCGCCGCGTCATCCTGTCGTCCGCGCACGGCGACGGCGCCGGCGAAGCGCTCGACTACGACCTGCTGCTGCTCGCCAGCGGCGCCACCCACGCCTACTTTGGCCACGACGAATGGAGCGAGCATGCGCCCGGGCTGAAGACGCTGGACGACGCGCTGGGGATCCGGCGCCGCCTGCTGCTGGCCTTCGAGCGCGCCGAGATCGCGCGCGACGAGGCCGAGCGCGAAGCCTGGCTGAGTTTCGCCGTGGTCGGCGGCGGTCCCACCGGAGTGGAACTGGCCGGCACGCTGGCGGAGATCGCGCGGCACACGCTGCGCCACGAGTTCCGCCACATCGACCCCGCGGCCGCGCGCGTGCGCCTGGTTGAAGCCGGGCCGCGGGTGCTGCCGAGTTTTCCCGAGTCGCTGTCGGCGCGTGCACGCACGCAGCTCGAACGCCTGGGCGTGGAAGTGATCACCGGCACGCCGGTGAGTGCGATCGACAGCGAGGGCTACGTCCTGGGCGAACGCCGCATTCCCGCGCGCACCGTGCTGTGGGCCGCGGGCGTGGCCGCCTCACCGCTGGGCGCGCTGCTCGACGCGCCGCGCGACCGCGCCGGCCGCGTGCTGGTCGCCCCCGACCTCAGCGTGCCAGGCCACCCGGTGATCTTCGTGGCCGGCGACCTGGCCAGCGTGCAGCAGGACGGCCGGCCCGTGCCGGGCGTCGCGCCGGCGGCCAAGCAGATGGGCGCCCATGTCGCGCACGTGATCCGCGCGCGCCTGCGTGGCGCTACCCCGCCGCCCGCGTTCCGCTACAAGGACGTCGGCAACCTCGCCACCATCGGACGCATGGCCGCGGTCGTGCACCTGGGCCGGATGAAGCTGTCGGGCCTGCCTGCGTGGTGGTTCTGGCTGCTGATCCACGTCTTCTTCCTGATCGGCTTCCGCAACCGCCTGATCGTCCTGATCAACTGGGCGTGGGCGTACTGGAGCTACCAGCGGCACGCGCGGATCATCCTGGGCCGCGGCGAGCCGGGCGGCGGCGAATGAAGCCCGTCGCGGGCTTGGCCATCGCGCTGCTCGTCGCGATGGCGCCGTTGTCGGCTGCCGCTGCGGAGCCGTCCTCCCCGCGCAGCATCGACGTGCTGCATTACGAGGCCCGGCTCCGACCCGACATCCCGGCCCGCCGCCTGGACGGCCGCGTGCGCATCGACTTCCGGGTGCTGGCGCCGGCACGCACGCTCCAGTTCGATGCGGGCGAACTGGCGGTGACACGCGTGCGGCTGGGCGAGGCAGCGTTGCCATTCGAGCGCACGGGTCACGTGCTGCGCGTGCACGTGCCGGAATCACTGCGCCCCGGCAGCCGCGGCCAGCTTGCGGTCGACTACGCGGGCACGCCGCGGTACGGCCTGGAATTCCATCCCGAACGCGACGAGGTCTACACGATTTTCTCCACCAGCCAATGGCTGGTCTGCGTCGACGCCCCGGACGAGCGGGCGACGCTGACGCTGTCGCTGGAGCTGCCGGCCGGCCTGCGTTCGGCGGGCAATGGCCGCCTGGTGTCCGTCCGCGCGGGCGAGGGCGGCCGCTCGCTGCACCGCTGGCGACTTGTCGAGCCGATGCCCAGTTACGTGTACGGCTTTGCCGCCGCCCGCTACGCGGCGGCGTCCGAGCGCGTCGACGGCATCGGGCTGCACTACCTGGCAATCGAACGATCGCCGGACGAGCTGCGCCGCGTCTTCGGCGACACGGCGCGGATGCTGCGGTTCTTCGGGATGCGCGCGGGTCGCCGGTATCGTGGCGATTACACCCAGGCCCTCGTGGCCAGCACCGTCGGCCAGGAACTGGCGGGCCTGTCGCTGCTCTCGGAGGAGTACGGCCGCCGCGTGCTCGACGACCCGACTGCGCAGGCGCTCATCGCGCACGAGGCCGCGCACCAGTGGTGGGGCAACCGCGTGACCTGCCGCGACTGGGGCCACTTCTGGCTCAACGAAGGCATGGCCACGTTCATGGCGGCGGCCTGGATCGAGCAGCGCTTCGGGCCGCAGGCCTATCGCGCCCAGGTGGAGCGCTGGCACGAGCGCCTGCAGGCGCTGCGCAGCAAGGGCGCCGACCATGCCCTGGTCTACGCACAATGGACCTCGCCCAGCGGCGACGACCGCGCCGTGGTGTACCAGAAGGGCGCCTACGTCCTGCACCTGCTGCGCGAGCAGCTGGGCGAGGAGGCCTTCTGGCGCGGCGTGCGCACGTACTCGCGCGCCCACGACGGCCGCTCCGTCACCACTGCCGACTTCCGCGCGGCGATGGAAACGACCAGCGGGCAGGACCTGGGACCGTTCTTCCGCGAGTGGGTCGAAGGACCGCCGCTACCGGCTGCAGCGCGGCGCTGAGCGCCGCCGCAAACGAAAACGGCCCGGTTTCCCGGGCCGTCTTTTTCGTCGTGTGGCTTACGCCGCGAACAGCGCGCGCATCTTCTTCAGCGCGTTGGCCTCGACCTGGCGGATGCGTTCGGCGCTCACGCCGTATTCGTCGGCCAGTTCCTGCAGGGTGATCTTGCTGTCGGCATCCAGCCAGCGGCGCTTGATGATGTCGCGCGAACGGGCGTCGAGATTGGCCATGCCCTCGCGCAGCAGCTCGAGCTGGCTGTCCTCGTGGTCGGCGCGTTCGTAGGCCTGGGACGGATCCTCGGCATCGGTGCGCAGGTAGGCGGCCGGCGACGGCGGCGCGTGGTCGTCGTCTTCGTCGGCGGGTGCGTCGAAACCGATGTCGCGACCGGACAGGCGCGACTCCATCTCCAGCACTTCGCGCTCGGAGACGTTGAGGTCGGCCGCGACCGCGCGCACTTCCTCGGCATTCATCCAGCCCAGCCGCGTCTTGCTGCGACGCAGGTTGAAGAACAGCTTGCGCTGCGCCTTGGTCGTGGCGACCTTCACGATGCGCCAGTTCTTGAGGATGAACTCGTGCATCTCGGCACGGATCCAGTGCACCGCGAAGCTCACCAGGCGCACGCCCTGCTCGGGGTCGAATCGCTTGACCGCCTTCATCAGGCCGATGTTGCCTTCCTGGATCAGATCGCCCATCTGCAGGCCGTAACCGTTGTAGCCGCGGGCCACGTGGACCACGAAGCGCAGGTGCGAATGCACCAGGTCGCGAGCGGCGTCGAGGTCGTCCTGGTCGCGGAAGCGGCGCGCCAGGTCCTGCTCGGTCTCGGCGGTGAGCACCGGGATCTGGTGGACGGCACCGATATAGGCGTCCAGCGAACCCAGCGCGCTGGGGATCGGCAGGTTGTTGGCGATGAGGGCGGTGGAGGCGTTCTGGCTCATGGAGGTCATCTTAGCAGTCGGGTTGTGGGACTGCTAAAGCCCGTTCAAGTTCCGCACTGTTGCGGCTCTGGAACGGTGCTCCAGCCCGGCGCGGCGGGATGCACGGCCGGAAAGTCCTTTGGAATCAATTGGTTCTAATGGACAGGACGGTTAGATGAAACGATAGCGGAACGATCGTGACGGGGCGGGCGAAGCGGCCGTGACGCCGCGAAATCCTGAACTGGGGCCGGTCCCGGCCGGGCGCAATGGGTCCCGGTCGAAGGTCATGGTCCAGCCGGCTTAAACGCGAGCGGCCGGCGCCGCATCCCAGTGACTATGCTGACCGCCGTGACCCTCAACCCCGCCGACGAGGCCCCGGATACCCCGGCCGACGACGACCGCGCCCTGATCGGCGCGGCGGCGCGCGGCGAGGTGGCCGCCTTCGAGGCGCTGTATCGCCGCCACGCGGGGCGGGTCCATGGCGTCATCGCCCGGCTGGTGGGCGGCCATGGCGCCCGCGCCGAGGACCTCACCGAGGACGCCTTCGTCCGCGCCTGGCAGGCCCTGCCCGCCTTCCGCTTCGAATCCTCCTTCAACACCTGGCTGCACCGCCTGGCGGTCAACACCGCCCTGATGGACCTGCGCAGCCGCCGCAGCCGGCCGCACGACGAGGGCGACGAAGACGCCTTCGAGCTGCTGGGCACCACCGATTCGGCGGGCCACGCGACGGCGCTGTCGATGGACCTGGAGCGCGCCGTGGCGAGCCTGCCGCCGCGTGCCCGCGCGGTGCTGGTCCTGTACGACGTGGAGGGCTGGCAACACGACGAGATCGCCGCCGAACTGGGCATGGCGGTCGGTAGTTCAAAAGCACAATTGCATCGCGCGCGCGGCCTGCTGCGCGCCCGGCTGGAGGGACACGCATGACGCACGATCACCGCAACGACAATGGTCCGGGTCCGGACGGCGCGATGGATGCCACGCCGCTGGACGACACCCTGCGCTGGCAGTTGCGCGCGCTGCGGCGCGATGCGGCGCCCGCCCACGACCTGTGGCCCGGCATCGCCGCGCGCCTGGCGACGCATCCCCGACAGGCCGCCGCCCCGCGACGGGCGCGCTGGCTGCAGCCGGTGGCGATGGCCGCCAGCGTGCTGCTGGTGGTGGGCGCGGTCGGCTGGCTGAGCGGCGACGGCTTCCGCAGCCCCCCGTCTTCGCCGACCACCGCGCAGGCCACCCTGGTCCAGCGCGAGGCGGCGAGCCTGACGCAGCAGTACCAGGCCGCGCTGCAGGAACTGGGTCAGCGCGACCGGCGCGATCCGGTTGCCGGGATCATCCCGACCGCCCGCGTGCCGGCCAGCCTGCGCCCGACCTTCGACGCCCTGGACCGCGACGCCGCCCTGATCCGTCAGGCCCTGGCGCGCGACCCCGATTCCACGCTGCTGCTGGAGCAGCTGCGCCGCACCTACGCCCACCGGATCGCGCTGACCCAGCGCCTGGCCTACACCTGACCCCTTCCTTTCATGCACGCCGCAACGCCGCACGCACGTATTTCCCGGAGAACTCCCATGTACCGCACCCCTACCCCCCTCCTCCTCGTCGGCGCCGTGCTGGCATGCCTGGGACTGGCTTCCCCGGCCTGGTCGGCCACCCCCATCAATGAGTCGCGGCCACTGGATGCGCGTGGCCGGCTGGAAGTTGAAAACCTCAAGGGCCGCATCGAGGTGCGGGCCTGGGACCGCCGCGAGGTCAAGATTGAAGGCAGCCTCGGCGCCGGCGTGGAGAAGCTGGAGATCACCGGCGACGCCGAGCACCTGTCGGTGCGCGTGCGCTATCCCAAGAGCGGCGGCCTGGGCTTCTTCTCGGGCAGCGACAAGAGCGAACCCTCCGAGCTGCGCCTGATGGTGCCGCTGCAGGCGGACCTGGAAGTCGAAGCCGTGTCGGCCGACATCGACATCGAAGGCATGGCCTCGGGCGAGATGAACGTCGACAGCGTCAGCGGCGACATCAAGGTGGTCGGCGCGCCGCGCAACGCGAACATCGACAGCGTCAGCGGCGACCTCAACCTCATCCTCAACAGTGCGCAGGTCAGCACCGAGAGCGTGAGCGGCGACATCGACCTGCGCGGCCGGCTCAGCGGCGAAGTGCACGTGGAGACGGTGTCGGGCGACGTGGAGATGTCCGGTCACCAGAGCAGCGTGGAGCGCCTGAGCGGCACCACCGTCTCCGGCGACATGCGCATCGGTTCCAGCCTGGCCAAGGGCGGCCGGATCGAACTGGAAAGCGTGAGCGGCAACCTCACCCTGAACCTGCCGGCGAACCTGTCGGCGCAGGTGCGCGGCGAAAGCTTCAGTGGCGACCTGAGCGCGCCGGGCGTGGAGATCAGCCGCCCCAAGCACGGCCCCGGCTCAAGCTTCGAGCACAGCTATGGCGGCGGCGACGGTGAAATCAGCCTGGAAACCTTCTCGGGCGACGCCCGGCTGCAGCTGGGCAAGGGCGAGTGAGTTCCCGGCCGTGACCGCCGGGCAGCAGCACCGGTGAAGCGGACCCGTTGAAGCGGTGCCGTGACACGGCAAAGCGGCACGCGGACGCCGGGCTTGCGGCCCGGCTCACGTCGGGCCGCGCGGGCCCTTACGTCGCCCGTCCACCTTCCAGCTCTTCGCTTCCCGCCAGCGACCAGTCGATCGGCGCCTGCCCGTGGCGCACCAGATACGCGTTGGCGGCCGAGAAGTGCCCGCAGCCGATGAAGCCGCGGTAGGCCGACAGCGGTGAGGGATGCGGGGCCTTCAGCACCAGGTGCCGCCGCGGGTCGATCACCTTGCCCTTGGCCTGGGCGTAACTGCCCCACAGCATGAAGACCAGGTGCTCGCGCCGGCTGTTGAGCGCGGCCACCACGGCATCGGTGAAGCCCTCCCACCCCTTGCCCTGGTGCGCGCCGGCGCGGCCTTC
Organism: Lysobacter solisilvae; assembly: GCF_016613535.2. NCBI lineage: Bacteria > Pseudomonadati > Pseudomonadota > Gammaproteobacteria > Lysobacterales > Lysobacteraceae > Agrilutibacter > Agrilutibacter solisilvae. Next base: position 1,300,199 of record NZ_CP071518.1, on the reverse strand, counting down.
CTCGACGGTCAGCACGGCGTTGAGCAGCAGCACGCCCTGGCGGGCCCATCGGGTCAGGCAACCATGGTCGGGACGGGCCAGGCCGAGGTCGCGCTGGAGTTCCTTGTAGATGTTGTCCAGCGAAGGCGGCACCGGCACGCCGGGCTGGACCGAGAAGCACAAGCCGTGCGCCTGGCCGGCGCCGTGGTACGGGTCCTGGCCGAGGATCACCACCTTGACCGCGTCGAACGGCGTGGCGTCCAGCGCGGCGAAGATCTGCGGGCCGGGCGGAAAGACCCGCCTGCCGCGCGCGCTGGCCTCGCGCAGGAATGCGGCGAGGGCCTGCATGTCCTCGCGCTGCAGGTAGTCGCCCACTTCCTGTTTCCAGGACGGGTGCAGGCGGATGCGGTCGACCGTTTCGTTCATGCGCCACAGGATAGCCGGCGGCACCTGTGGGCCGGCAGGGCATCGCGGGGGGTCGGTGTGGATCAGGCCCGGACGGATCGGCCGTGGCCGGACCGGGCGTTGCAGGACCGGCCGTGGACGATCAGGAGTCCATCGTGCGCTGTTCGGGCATGCGCGCCACGCGCAGCTGGAACAGCGTCTTGGTGACCAGCAGCCGCTCTTCGATCGGCTTGAGCACCAGGTCGTTGGCGCCGGCACGCAACAGGTCGCTCTGGTTCTGCGGATTGGCGTCGCCGGTCATCACCAAGGATCGGCAGCCGGCGCTTGCCGTAGCCGAAGCCGTTGCGCAGGCGGTCGAGCAGGTCGCTGCCGCTGAGCTCGCCCTTCAGGTACACGTCGGTCAGCACCAGGTCGGCGCCGGGATCGTCCTGGCCGCGGTGCTGCTCCAGGTATTCCAGCGCTTCCTCGACGCCGACGAAATGCCGCACCGTCAGCCCGTGGCGCTCGAGCATGCGCTTGGTCGCCAGCGCGACGACCTTGCTGTCCTCGACGTAGAGCACGCGCGCACCGGGGATCGGTTCGGGCTGCACGTAGCCGCGGATGAACGCGGCCAGGGCGCCGTACCCCAGGCCCTTGTCGAAATAATCGGTGACGTCCTCGGTGAAGCGACGCGATTCCAGGGCGTCCTGCGCGCCGCCGGACACGACGATGATCGGCACGTAGGCCTGCCCGGACGCTTCGCGCACGGTGCGCGCCAGCGTGATGCCGTCGCCGTCGGGCAGCAGCAGCGAAGTCGTGACCAGGTTCACCGCGCCCTGCGCCAGGGCGGCGCGCGCTTCGTCGATGCTGGCGCAGGTGACCAGCTCGGCGTCGGCGACTTCGCGCACCAGCACGTCGCCGATCATCTTGCGCACGAGCTTGCTGCCATCCACGACCATGACCCGCGGCGCAGCATCTTGCAGGTGACGCAGGTCTTGCGAAGACATGGACGTTGGACGCTGCCAGGGTTGGCGGAAGCCGGAGTGTACGCGTTGCGTCGCGCGATTAGGCAACGCCCGTCCGCGTTTGATCAGGTTTCCGTCGGACGGGTCTGGCGGAGGTAATGCCCGGTCACCAGCCCCGCGCCGAGCCACCCCAGCAGGCCCGCACCGGCCACGATGGCGGCCGCGTGCAGCGGTCCGAAACCCTGCAGCGCGAAGCGGCCGCCATAACTGCCCGACAGCGCGGCCAGCGGTTCGCGCAGGGCCAGGTCGGCCGCAGTCAGCAGGCCCAGGGCCAGCGCGCCGCCCAGCAGCCCGTAGGCGGCGCCCAGATAAAGGAACGGCCGGCGGATGAACCCGTCGCTGGCGCCCAGCAACTGCAGCACGCCGATTTCCTCGCGCCGCGCCTGGATGTCCGCGCGCACCGCCGAGCCGATCACCAGCAGGCCGCCCAGGCCCAGCAGGCCCGCGAGCACCCAGCCCAGCCGCATGCCCAGCTGCAGCCATCGCTGCAGCCGTTCGCGCCACTGGGCGTCATGCACGACGTGCTCGGACTCGGGCAGCGCCTCCAGCGCCGCCACCAGTGCCTCGGGCGCGCCGCGCGGGGTCACGACCAGCACGCTGGGCAGGGGATTGCCGGGCAGCGCCGCCAATGCCTCCTCCAGCCCGCTGGCGCGCAGGTCCTCCAGCCCCTGCGCGGGCGTGCGCACCTGCAGCGCCGCCACGTCGCGGCGCGTGCGCAGCGAGTCCGCGACGACGCGTGCACGCTCGACCGGAACCTCGGGCCGCAGGAAGACGCTGATCTCCTGGGCCTGCTGCACGCTGCCCGCCAGTCGCGCGATGTTGGCCAGGCTGGCCCACAGGCCGAGCGGCAGCGCCAGGGCGACAGCGAACACGCCCACGGTGATCAGGGTCGCGCCGGGACGGCGCAACAAGCGGCCCAGGCTGGCCACGACGCTGTAGCCATGGTGGTCCAGCCAGGTGCGCAGCGGGGACGGGCGCGGGGCGGCTTCGGTGTTCATTCGGCCAGGTCCTGCGGGGCGATGTCGTCGACCAGCCGGCCCTGGTCGAGCACCAGCACCCGCTTCTTCATGCGCTTGAGCAGGGCCAGGTCGTGGCTGGCGACCAGCACGCTGGTACCGCGCTCGGGCAGGGCGGCGAACAGGGCCAGGGATCTCGGCCGACAGGGTCGGGTCCAGGTTGCCCGTGGGTTCATCGGCCACCAGCAGGCGCGGTTCGCCGACGATGGCGCGCGCGATGCCGACGCGCTGCTGCTCGCCCGCCGACAGTTGCGCCGGCAGCGCGTTGGCGCGCGCAGCCAGCCCGACCTTCTCCAGCACGCTGCGCACGCGCTTGCCGATTTCGCCGCGGCGCATGCCGCGCAGCACCAGCGGCAGGGCGACGTTGTCGGCCACGGTGCGGTCGGTCAGCAGGCGGTGGTCCTGGAACACGACGCCGACCTCGCGCCGGTGCAGCGCCACGCGGCTGCCGCGCACTTTCAGCAGGTTCTTCTCGCCGAAGATGACCGCGCCGCGGCTGGGGCGTTCGCTCAGGTGGATCAGGCGCAGCAGCGTGCTCTTGCCGGCGCCGGAATGGCCGGTCACGAAGAGCATTTCACCGGGATCGACCTGGAAGCTGACGTCGGTCAGCGCGTGGTGGCCGCTGTCGTAGCGCTTGCTGACGTTGTCGAAACGCAGGACGGGCATCGAGTGCGGGCTGGAAGACGGAGTCGCGGCGAGTATCGCCTGCGGGGTGCGCGGCGGCCAGCGGCGACGCCGGACTGCATGACGGGAAGCCGGCAGGACGGGGAAGCCCGCAGGACCGGAGACCCGCAGGAAAGCGGGCATGTCGGCGAACCGCCAGCCCGCCCATCCCTCCCCCGCGTACGGGGAAGGGCGTGGCACGCGTCAGTGCTGCGAGCTGGGCGCGCGGGTGACGAGCTTCTTCAGACCACGACCCAGGCGCGACAGCAGGCCGGCCTTCGGCTCGGACGCGCCCTTCTCGTGCGTGCCCTTCTGATGCGCGCCCTTTTGAGCCGCGGCCTTGTCGTGCGCCGGCTTGTCGCGGCCCGGCTGGGACGCCTTGACCTGCATCGGGGCGACGGGTGCGGCGGAGGCCGTGGTCACGGCCGCCTCGCCACCGTCGATGCGGCGACCGCCGCGACGGCGACGGCGCTTGCGCGGCGCGTGCTCGCCTTCGACGGCCGGCGTGGTGGCGCCTTCCGGACGCGGTGGGCGCGGCGGACGCGGCGCGGCCGCGGTTGCAGCGGCCTGCTCGCCCGCGGCGACTGCATGGCCGGCCACGGCCTCGCCGGCCGGACGCTCCCGGCGCGGGCCGCGGGAGGCATCACGCGGAGCGCCGCGCGGACCGCCTTCGCGACGGCCGCCACCGGGCTTGCCGCCATGGCCGCGGCCACCGCCACGACGCTCCTCGTCGGCCGCGCGCTGTTCGCGCGCTTCCTTGAAGATGGCGCCGATGCTTTCCTCTTCCTCGTCGTCCGCGCCAGCGGCGGGCAGCTCGCGGACCGGGCGCGGCAGCGGGACCAGCAGGTCGGCGTCGACGGGCGTGGTCGGGATCTTCTGCTCGATGTAGGCCTCGATGTCGGGCAGCGACATCGCGTAGCGCTCGCAGGCGAAGCTGATCGCGTCGCCTTCGGCGCCCAGCCGCGCGGTGCGGCCGATGCGATGGACGTAGTCTTCCGCGTCGAAGGGCAGGTCGTAGTTGTAGACGTGCGACACGCCGTCGATGTGCAGGCCGCGCGCGGCCACGTCGGTGGCCACCAGGATCTCCAGCTGGCCGGCCTGGAACTTCTTCAGCAGCGACTCGCGCTTCTTCTGCGGCACGTCGCCGGAGAGCACGCCGACGCGGTAGCCGGCGCGTTCCAGCGCACGCGCCACGCGCTCGACGAAGGCCTTGGTGTTGACGAACACCATCGTGCGGGCGCCCTCGCTGCGCGAGAGCAGGCCGATCAGCAGCGGCAGCTTCTCCTCGTCGGAGGGGTAGTACATCATCTGCCTGACCTTGGCGTTGGTGATGAACTCCGACTCCACGACGAGCTTCTCCGGCTCGTTCATGTGCTCGTAGGCCAGCTCCAGCACCCGGTGGCTGAGCGTGGCCGAGAACAGCAGCGTCTGCCGCGTGGTGCGCTCGGGCATCTTGCGCAGCAGGAAGCGGATGTCCTTGATGAAGCCCAGGTCGAACATGCGGTCGGCTTCGTCGAGCACGCAGATCTCGCAGGCATGCAGCGAGACCACCTTGTGCTGCTTGACGTAGTCGATCAGGCGGCCGGGCGTGGCGATGATGACGTCGGCGCCCTTCTGCAGCAGGTCGCGCTGCTTGTCGTAGTCGACGCCGCCGTAGACCAGGGCGAACTTCAGGCCCAGCTCGGAGCCGAACTTCACCGCGTCCTTGTGGATCTGGATGGCCAGCTCGCGGGTGGGCGCCAGGATGAGCGCGCGCGGGTCCTCGGGCTTGCGCTCGGCCAGGGCCGGACGGGTCAGCAGGCGGTTCACGACCGCCACCAGGAAGGCCAGCGTCTTGCCGGTGCCGGTCTGGGCCTGGCCGGCGACGTCGCGCCCGTTCAGGGCCAGCGGCAGGGTGAGGGCCTGGATGGGCGTGCAGCGGGTGAAGCCGGCGGCTTCGAGGCCTGCGAGCAGGGAGGGGTGCAGTTCGAACGAATCGAACGTGATATCGGTGAGGGGCTTGTCGCTCATTACTAGGGAATCGTGTTCGCTCTGGCGCGACGGGCGCGCTTGCATGGGAGGCAGCCCGCATCGCAGACTGCCTGGGCCGGGCGTGGCGGGCGTGAGAGCCGATACGCCGTCTTCAGGCGTACGGTCCACGGCCGGCCGGCACCGGTCGGTCGTAGGCGCCAGGTCTTGAAGCCGGCGCGAAACGCCCCAGTTTAACCCAGTACCCCCGCCCCGCCCGATTTGCCGGGGCCAGACCCCAGGAGATCTGCGTGAGCGAGAAAGTGATGCATGTCGGCGACGCCGATTTCGAAGCCGTCGTGCTGGGCTCGCAGGAGCCGGTCCTGGTCGATTTCTGGGCCCCCTGGTGCGGTCCCTGCAAGGCGATCGGCCCGATCGTGGACCAGCTGGCGGACAGCTACGACGGCAAGGCCCGCGTGGTGAAGGTCGATATCGAGAAATTCCCCACCCTGGGCGTGAAGTACAACATCCGCAGCATCCCGATGCTGCTGATGTTCAAGGACGGGCAGGTGCACAGCTCCCAGATGGGGGCCCCGCCGAACATCAAGACCATCCTGACCCAGATGATCGACAAGGCGCTGTAAGGCGCCGGCACCCGGCGCCTCGGGGTCCCCGACGGCGCCGCGCTCCCCCCGGCGGGCCTTGCGTCCGTCGGCGGTGCCGCCCGGGGCATCCCCGGGCGGGCCCGGAACCTGAACCGGCCGCCGGCCCGCAGCACCCGCCGTCCGGCGCCGCCGCATGAATCAAACCGCCCGCCCCGCTTGCCGCCCCGCGCCGGCGGTGCTAGTTTCCACCGCGCAGGCCGACCGATTCAGTTATCGGGGCCGCGCCCCTCTTCTCCCGTGACCCACGTCCCTGACGTCCCGCTCGCAGTCCGCGAGCGCTCGCCGCTTAGCGAGGATTCCCTGCTTGTCCGATAACACCCCCGATTCCGGCGAAACCGCCGAGAAGCGCGTGCGCAAAGCACGCGTCGTGAAGGCCGACGCCCCGGCCGCCGCTACCAGCGCCCCGGCCGCCCCTGCGGCGCCCGCGCCCGCGGCTCCCCCGCCGCCCTCCGAGCACAGCGCTCCACCCCCGCAGCAGCAGACCTCCGGCGACGCCGGGTCCGCCAAGCCCCAGGGCGGTCAGGGCGGCCAGGGCAGTCAAGGTGGCGAGGGCAGTCAAGGTGGCCAGGGCGGCCAAGGCGGCGGCGACCACGGCGAGCGTGGTGGCGGCGACTTCGACGGCCGCGGTGGCAACCGCCGCGACCGCTTCCGCAACCGGCGCGACCGCCAGCGCGAACGATTCCGCGACGGCGGCATGCCCGACGAAGGCGGCAATGGCGAGAATTTCGTGCCGCGCCCGCACCCGCAGGTGCCTGAAGGCTTCCCGCAGTACTCGCTGGGCGACCTCAAGCGCATGCCGGCCAACAAGCTGCTGGAACTGGCCGACCAGCTGCAGATCCAGGAAGGCGTCGCCCGCGCCCGCAAGCAGGACGTCATCTTCGCCCTGCTCAAGGTGCTGACCCGCCACGGTGAAGGCGTTGCCGCCGACGGCGTGCTGGAGATCCTGCCCGACGGCTTCGGTTTCCTGCGCTCGCACGAGGCCAGCTACCTGGCCGGCCCGGACGACACCTACATCTCGCCCAGCCAGATCCGCCGCTTCAACCTGCGCACCGGCGACCACCTGTCCGGCCGCATCCGCTGGCCGAAGGACGGCGAACGCTACTTCGCCCTGGCCGTGGTCGACACGATCAACGGCGAGCCGCTGGAAGCGTCCAAGAACAAGGTCCTGTTCGAGAACCTCACCCCGCTGTTCCCGCGCCGCAAGTTCAAGCTCGAGCGCGCCGACGGTTCGACCGAGGACATCACCGGCCGCATCCTCGACCTGATGGCGCCGCAGGGCAAAGGCCAGCGCGCGCTGATCGTCTCGCCGCCCAAGGCCGGCAAGACCATGATGATGCAGCAGGTCGCCACGGCCATCACGCACAACCACCCGGACGTGCACCTGATCGTCCTGCTGGTCGACGAACGCCCCGAGGAAGTGACCGAAATGCAGCGCACCGTGCGCGGCGAAGTGGTCTCCTCGACTTTCGATGAACCCGCCGCCCGCCACGTGCAGGTCGCCGAAATGGTGATCGAGCGCGCCAAGCGCCTGGTCGAGCACAAGAAGGACGTGGTCATCCTGCTCGACTCCATCACCCGCCTGGCGCGCGCCTACAACAATGTCGTGCCCTCTTCGGGCAAGGTGCTGTCCGGCGGCGTCGACGCCAACGCCCTGCACCGCCCGAAGCGCTTCTTCGGCGCTGCGCGCAACGTCGAGGAAGGCGGCAGCCTGACCATCATCGCCACCGCGCTGATCGACACCGGCAGCAAGATGGACGAGGTGATCTACGAGGAGTTCAAGGGCACCGGCAACTCGGAAGTCCACCTCAACCGCCGCATCGCCGAAAAGCGCGTGTACCCGGCCATCGACATCAACCGCTCGGGCACCCGCCGCGAGGACCTGCTGATCGAACCGGAACTGCTGCAGAAGATCTGGATCCTGCGCAAGCTGCTGCACGGCATGGACGAGATCGGCGCGATGGAGTTCCTGCTGGACAAGATGAAAACCACCAAGTCGAACGACGAGTTCTTCAGTTCGATGAAGCGCTGAGGCATCGCCTCCCGCGGCACCACCACGACGCCGGCCCTGGGCCGGCGTCGTCGTTTGCGGGCGCGCCAAGCGGCCATGCGCCGGTCCGGGACCGCGTGACCGGTCCCTCCGTCCGCAGGGTTGGGGCTACGCGCGGCCCGATCCCGACGCCTGCGCCCGGACGCCTGGAGCCCGCGTTCCGCACGTTGCCTGCCGTCCCCGCTTTCGGAATACACTCGGCCGTCCCCGCCGCCGATGTCCGCATGCGCAGCAAGAAATCCAGGGCTACCTCGGTCGACATCGCCCACCGTGCGGGCGTCTCCCAGGCCACGGTTTCGCGCGTGCTGCGCGGCAGTCCGCTGGTCAATCCCGAGACGCGCCAGCGCGTGCTCGACGCGGTGCGCGAGCTGAACTACAAGGTCGACCACCGCGCCTCCAGCCTGCGTACGCAGCGCTCGGGCACGCTTGCCCTGCTGCTGTTCGAAGACCCGACGCCGGACGAGTCGCACATCAACCCGTTCTTCCTGTCGATGCTGGGTTCGATCACGCGCGCCTGCGCCAAGCACGGACACGACCTGCTGGTGTCGTTCCAGCAGCTGTCGGACGACTGGCACGCCGATTACGAGGACAGCATGAAGGCCGACGGCCTGATCCTGCTCGGCTATGGCGACTACGTCACCTACCACAGCAAGCTCGAGCAGCTGGTCGGGCAAGGCACGCACTTCGTGCGCTGGGGCGCGGTGCAGGAGGGCCAGCCGGGGGTATCGATCGGCTGCGACAACTTCAAGGGCGGCCAACTGGTCGGCGAACACCTGATCGAACGCGGCCGCAAGAAGGTCGCTTTCCTCGGCAACGCTTCGGCCCACTCGCCCGAATTCTTCGAGCGCTACCGCGGTTGCGACGCGGCCCTGCAACGCGCCGGCGGCGGCATGCAGGCGGACCTGCAGGTGGACGCGGAGAGCGAGGAGAAAGCCGGCTACGCCGCGGCGGTGTCACTGCTGGAGCGCGGCCGCCCCTTCGATGCCGTCTTCGCCGCCAGCGACCTCATCGCCGTCGGCGCGATGCGCGCGCTCACCGAACATGGCCGCCACGTCCCCTGGGACGTGGCCGTCGTCGGCTTCGACGACATCCCCATGGCCCGCTTCGCCAACCCCCCACTGACCACCGTGGCGCAGGACACCGTGCGCGCCGGCGAACTGCTGGTGGAGACCCTGCTGCGCCAGGTACGCGGCGAAGCCACCGAGGCCGTGATGCTGCCGCCCGAACTGGTGGTGCGACGGTCGAGCGGAGCGGTGTGAGGCCGCGCGCTACGGCCTGCGCGCGGTCGTCATCATGCGGTCGAGCTCCGCGCGCAGTCCGGGGTCGGTGACCGCGGCGTCGAGCACGTAGACCTCCGCGCCGTGCGCGGGCACCGAAGTGCGCAGTCCCGTGGAGTTCACCTCGAGTTCGCCACCGGCCATCGACGCCTGCCAGCGCCCCGGCTGCAGCCATTGCGTGACGACGAAATCCGCCGGCGCATCGCCCTTGTTGAGCAGCACCAGCGCGATCTGCTGCTGCGGCCCTTCCTGCAGTACGCGGTAGAACACCGCGCGGTCGCCCTGCATCTCCACATTGGCCTGCAAGCCGCGCTGCAGGGCGGGCAGGCGCGCGCGCATGTTGGCGATGCGCTGGAGCGGGGCGAAGATGGGGCTGCGTGGAGCCGCCGCAATGCGGTCGGCGCCGAAATAGTTGCGGTTACCGGCGTGCTCGGCAGTGCCGCGTTCGAAGCCGGTCTCCGAGCCGTAATAGATCACCGGAATGCCGCGCGCGGTGAACAGGAAGTTGTGCGCGTCGATGAAGCCCGTGTCCTTCGCATCCAGCCGCGCCATGTCGTGGTTGTCGTAGAACGTCGCCAGGTCGTAGGGGTTCTGGTACGGGCCGTTCTCCAGGTACAGGCGTTCGGCCAGGCGCTCGTAGCCGCCGCCCTTGGGGCCGAAGACTTCGGCCAGGCGTTCCTTCAGCGGGAAATCCAGCACGCTGACGCCGGCGTTCTGCGGCCAGGTGTGTTCGGCGATCTTGCCGGCGTCGTAGTCGAAGGCCTCGGCGAACATGTAGAAGCCCGGGTGCTTTGCCCGGATGCGGGTGACGAAGTCATGCCAGTACGCGTGCGGCATCCACGGGATCGTGTCGATGCGGAAGGCATCGGCGCCCTGGTCGATCCACTGCGAGTACGCGCCGACGAAGTACTCCAGCACGCGCGGGTCGTTCTCGTTGATGTCCGACAACTGGGCCAGGCCGGGCTTGGTGTTGTACATGGCGTGCAGCGGGTTGTGTTGCGGGTCGAGCTTCGTCGGATGCAGGTTCTGGTGGTCGGCCAGCAGCGTGCCGTCGCGGTCGTAGATCTCGCCGAACTTGGGCTGGTCCTTCGGCATCGTGTAGGCGGGCGAGCCGTGGTTGCAGACGATGTCGAGCACCGTCTTCAGGCCGTGCCGCTTCAGGCCGGCGGTCAGGCCGGCGAAGTCCAGGCCTGCGCTGGGCAGGTGTTCGTCGAGTTCGTAGAAGTTGACGCCCCAGTAGCCGTGGAAACCCGTCTTGCCGCGATCGGTGAACATCGCGCCCCACGTCACCGGGTCGCCGCCGGTGAAGGCCTCGTCCGGGTTGTCGACGATCGGGGTCACCCACACCGCGCCGAAACCCAGGCCGCGGATGTAGTCGGCGTGGTCGAGCAGGCCTTTGAAATCGCCGCCCAGGTAGCCGACGTTGTCCGTCCGCCCCGCCGGCGCGCCCGGCGTGGGCTGGTCGAAGGTGGGATGGGCGCCGCCCTGCTGGCGATGGTCGTTGGACGGATCGCCGTTGACGAAACGGTCGGTGAGCACGAAGTACACCGCATGCTGGGCGAACGGTTCGCGCGTGCCGTAGTACTCGGCGGTGGGTGCAGGTGCGGGCGTCGGGGCAGTGGCGGTATGCGCGCACGCGCTCAGCGCGCAGGCGCCTCCGAGCAGCGCGGCCAGTCGGATGTGCAAGGTCATGTCCTCACGAAGCCGCCGCGACGGCGGGCTGGCGGGCGGGTTCGCGCACGCGCAGCACGCACAGCCCGGCGACGATCATGCTGACGCCGCCGATCACCAGTGCGTAGATCGGCTGCGTGCCGAAGAACACCTTCAGCAGCACGCCCAGCAGGCTGGCGGCGACCAGCTGCGGGATCACGATGAAGAAGTTGAAAATGCCCATGTACACGCCCATCTTGGCCGCCGGCACGCTGTCGGACAGCAGCGCATACGGCAGCGACAGGATCGAGGCCCAGGCGAACCCCACGCCGACCATGGACAGCAGCAGCCACTGCGGATCACGGATGAAGGCGAACGACAGCAGGCCCAGCCCGCCCAGGGTGGCGTTGACCAGGTGGCTCACGCGCAGGCCCCAGCGCTTGACCATCCAGGGGATGACGATCGCGGCCAGGGCGGCGAAGCCGTTGTAGGCCGCGAACAGCACGCCGACCCAGTTGGCGCCCTCGTTGTACGCAGCCGCGGTGGGGTCGCTGCTGCCGTAGTGCACGCTGGTGACCGCGCCGGTGGTGTAGATCCACATCGCGAACAGCGCGAACCAGGAGAAGAACTGGACGACGGCGAGCTGCCGCATCGTGCCCGGCATGTCGTGCAGGTCGTCCATGATGTGAGTGAAGGCACTCTCGCCGCGCCACAGGGTGCGCAGCAACAGCAGCAGGCCATAGGAGGCGATGAGCCCTGTGAACACGTACAGCTCCTTCGCCCAGCCCTGGCCCGCGACCAGCGCGATGCCCAGCACGCCGACCGCCAGCCATGCCAGCGCCAGGCCGCGCATGCGCGCCGGATCCTTCGCCCGCCGCACCAGCGCGGGCGCCTCGTCCCACGCCCGCAGCGTCTCGGGCGGATACTCGCGGGTGCGCAGCACCGTCCAGCCGATGGCCGCCATCAGCACCGCGCCGCCGGCGTAGAAGGCATAGCGCACCGTGTCGGGCACTTCGCCCGGGCCGGCGGTGTTGGCCACGCCCGCCTTCTCCAGCAGCCACGGCAGCAGGCTGGCAACTACCGCGCCCACGCCGATGAAGAAACTCTGCATCGCATAGCCGCTGGCGCGCTGGCGCACGGGCAGCTGGTCACCGACGAATGCGCGGAACGGCTCCATCGAGATGTTGATCGAGGCGTCCAGGATCCACAGCAGGCCCGCGGCGATCCAAAGCGTGGGCGAGTTGGGCATGAACAGCAACGCCAGGGTCGTCAGCACCGCACCGGCGAGGAAATATGGCCGGCGCCGGCCCAGGCCAGTCCAGGTGCGGTCGGAGAAGTAGCCGACGATGGGCTGCACCAGCAGCCCGGTCAGCGGCGCGGCGATCCACAGCATCGGGATGTCGTCCATCGGCGCGCCCAGCGTCTGGAAGATCCGGCTGACGTTGGCGTTCTGCAGGGCGAACCCGAACTGGATGCCCAGGAAACCGAAGCACATGTTCCAGATCTGCCAGAACGACAGCGGCGGCTTGTGTGACGGGGCGGTCGGGCTCATGCGGATTTCGCTCACGCGGTGTCCGTGGTGGTGTGCGGTGCGGCATGGTAGTCAGTGCCCGCACTGCACCATGAAATGTAATCGTATTCAGGCCCGTGCATGACTCCGCGCCCGCGCCCGGCACGGCGCGGCGTGGAATAGTCCCCGCTTTCGGGCCGGGGACGCGATCGCGATGAACCGCTGGTGGCAAGGCGCGGTGATCTACCAGATCTACCCGCGCAGTTTCCTGGATACCAACGGGGATGGCGTCGGCGACCTGGCCGGCATCATCGACCGGCTGGACTACGTGGCCAGCCTGGGCGTGGACGCGATCTGGATCTCGCCCTTCTTCAAGTCGCCGATGGCCGATTACGGCTACGACATCGCCGACTATCGCGCGGTCGATCCGCTGTTCGGCACGCTGGACGACTTCGACCGCCTGCTCGCCAGGGCGCACGGCCTGGGCATCAAGGTGATGATCGACCAGGTGCTCAGCCACACCTCGATCGAGCATGACTGGTTCAGGCAGAGCCGCGAGAGCCGGGTCAATCCGCGCGCGGACTGGTACGTGTGGGCCGACGCGCGCGAGGACGGCACGCCGCCCAACAACTGGCTGTCGATCTTCGGCGGCGTGGCCTGGAAGTGGGAACCACGACGAAGCCAGTATTACCTGCACAACTTCCTGACCTCGCAGCCCGACCTCAACTTCCACCACCCCGACGTGCAGGCGGCAACGCTGGACAACGTGCGGTTCTGGCTGGACAAGGGCGTGGACGGGCTGCGGCTGGACGCGATCAACTTCTGCTTCCACGACGCGCAGCTGCGCGACAACCCGCCCAAGCCCGCGCACCTGCGCACCGGCCGCGGCTTCAGCGCGGACAATCCGTACGCGTTCCAGTACCACTGGCACAACAACACGCAGCCGGAGAACCTTGCCTTCCTGGAGGATCTGCGCGCCCTGCTCGACCGCTATCCGGACGCCGCCGCGCTGGGCGAGATCTCTTCCGAGGACTCGCTGGCGACCACCGCCGAATACTGCAACGACGCCCGTCTGCACATGGGCTACAGCTTCGAGCTGCTCACCGACGACTTCAGCGCCGGCTACATCCGCGGCACCGTCGAGGCGCTCGAAGCGAAGATGACCCAGGGTTGGCCGTGCTGGGCGATTTCCAACCATGACGTGCGCCGCGCGGTGACGCGCTGGGGTGGCGCGAATCCGCCGCCGGAGTTCGCCGCCCAGCTGGTGGCGATGGTGTGCTCGTTGCGCGGCTCGGTCTGCCTGTACCAGGGCGAGGAACTGGGCCTGCCGGAAGCCGACGTCCCGTTCGAATCGTTGCGCGACCCGTACGGCATCGCGTTCTGGCCGAACTTCAAGGGCCGCGACGGCTGCCGCACGCCGATGCCGTGGACCGGCGCCGCGCACGGGGGATTCACCGACGGTACGGGCCAGCCGTGGCTGCCGGTCCCGCCCGAACACGTCGCCCGCAATGTGGCCGCGCAGGAAGACGATCCGCATTCTGTGCTCAACGCCACCCGCGCGTTCCTGCACTGGCGACGCGCGCAGCCGGCGCTTTGCACCGGCGCGATTGCCTTCGTCGACGCGCCCGAGCCCGTCCTGGCCTTCGTTCGCGAGCCCCATGGGCACGCCGCCCTGCTGGCCGTGTTCAATCTGTCCGGCGCGCCGGTGGAATGCTGGCTGCCGCTGGCGCAGCCTGCCCAGTCGGTGGACGCGCCCGGCGTGCGCAATGGCCGCATCGTCGACGGCAAGGCGGACGGGGCCGATGGCCCGGGCGTCCTCGTGCACCTGCCCGCGCATGGCGTGCTGTACGCCACGCTGGGCTGAGGCCGGGCGGTCGGCGGCCTCAGGCCGCCATCGTCTCCTTGTCGATCGCGCAATACCGCGCGATGAACGCGTCGTGCGAGGGCATGGCCTCCACGCAGTTGCCGATGACGTGGCGCACGCTGTCCAGGTACTCGGTGATCCGCGCCTCGGGATAGATGTCGACCAGCGCGTGGTAGCCCCGCGGCGCGATGCCCTGGCCGAGCATCACCTGCACCCAGCTCATCTCGGTGAACATCTCGTTGTTCTCGCGGAACACCCGGCCGCTGGTGCGGAACAGGTCGATCTTGCGCTGCAGGCTGTCCGGGATCGGCATCGTGCGGCAGTGGTTCCAGAACGCGGAGTCGTCGCGCGCCGTGGCCTTGTAATGCAGCACCAGGAAGTCGCGGATGCGGTCGTACTCGAAATCGGAGTGCGCGTTGAACTCGTCGATGTCGGCCTGGTCGAAGCCGGCGTGCGGGAAGAACGCGGTCAGCCGCGCGATCGCCGACTGGATCAGGTGGATGCTGGTCGATTCCAGCGGCTCCATGAAGCCGCCCGCCAGGCCCATCGCGACCACGTTGCGGTTCCAGAACTTGCGCCGCTTGCCGGCGACGAAGCGCAGCACGCGCGGCGGCGCCAGCGCTTCCCCTTCCAGGTTGGCCAGCAGCTTGGCGGTGGCCTCGTCCTCGCTGATGAAGCGGCTGGCGAACACATAGCCGTTGCCGACGCGATGCTGCAGCGGGATGCGCCACTGCCAGCCCGATTCACGCGCGGTGCAGCGGGTGAACGGCGTGAGCGCGCGGTCGCTCGCGCAGGGCACGGCCACGGCGCGGTCGCAGGGCAGCCACTCGTTCCAGTCGATGTAGCCGGTCTTGAGCGCCTGTTCGATCAGCAGTCCGCGGAAGCCGGAGCAGTCGATGAACAGCTGGCCGCCGATACGCTCGCCGCTTTCCAGCTGCACGGACTCGACGAAGCCGTCCTCGCCGCGCAACTGCACGTCGACCACCTTGCCCTCGGTGCGCACCACGCCACGCGCCTCGCAATAGCCGCGCAGGTAGCGCGCGTAAAGGCTGGCGTCGAAGTGATAGGCGTAGGCGATGTCGGCCAGCGGCGAATTGGGCCGCTCGGGCATCGCCCGCATGAACTTGTTGTGCCGGCTGGCCCACGCGGTGATGCAGTACTCGTCCAGCGGCGCGGCCTTGCCGGCCTGGCGCATCTTCAGCCAGTACTGGTAGAAGGGCACCATGCCCAGGTCCTGGCCGATCTTGCCGAACGCGTGGATGTAGGTCTCGCCCAGCCGGCCCCAGTCGACGAACTCGATGCCCAGCTTGAACGAGCCCTTGGTCTGGCGGATGAAGTCGTTCTCGTCGATCTCCAGCGCGTTGTTGAACAGCTTGATCATCGGGATCGTGGCCTCGCCGACGCCGACGGTGCCGATCTCCTCCGATTCGACCACGCGGATCGAGTACTCGCGCGTGAGCAGCTTCGACAACGCCGCGGCTGCCATCCAGCCGGCGGTGCCACCGCCCACGATCACGATGTCCCGCACGCGCCCCTGACTGCCTTCACTCATGACTGATCCTCTGCCCGCCGTCGAACCGGAGTATGCCCGCCCGCAGGCGCCGGCCCATTGTGCTTCGCGCCCGCAACCGTCGACCGGCGTGGAACGGCGTCATGCAAACGTATTCATGCCGGGATCGGCGGCGAACGTGATCGACGTTGTGACCGCCGTCGTGATGGCGGCCGTGCTGGCCGCGACCGTCCCGCTCCCGGCGCTCGCGCACCCGTCCTCCGCACGCGCGGACGCGGCCGACGCGGCCGCCCTGCGCGCCGCCTGCGACGCGCCCGGGTGGGCGAAGACCCTGCATGCGGCTCCACATGCGGCGGCTGATGCGCGCGCCTACGCACTGGACGGCCGCCACCTGCAGTGGCCCGACGCGCCGGCCCAAGGTCGCTACCGCCTGCACCACTCGGCCGACGCGCAGTTGCAGGCCCGGCCCGGCCAGGCCGTGAGCGGGGCCGATGACTCGATCACGCTGAGCCTGGCGAAGGCACCGGCCGCAGCCGCGGCGCGCTTGGCCTTCCTCGCGCCGGGCCCGGTACTGTCGCTGCCCGACGGCGCGCCGCTGGCACGATGGCTGCGTGGCCAGTTGCTGCTGGCACGCGAGGACGCGCAGGGCCGCGTGCTCGATGCCACCCACGTGCAATGGCCGGGCGCGCTGGACGATCTCCACCGGGCCGCGCTGGAAGCCCCGCTCGGGGCCGAGGTAACCGCCGCATCGACCCAGCTGGGCGTGTGGGCGCCCACCGCCCGCCAGGTCGCCGCTTGCCTGCACGACACCGGCGCGGGCGCGTCGCGCGAGGTGTACACCCTGCGGCGCGACGACGCGTCCGGCACCTGGTCGGCAACCTTGCGCGGTGACCAGCGGGGGCGTTACTACACCTATCTGGTCGACGTCTACGTCCCCGGCGTGGGCGTGGTGCGCAACCGGGTGACCGACCCGTATTCGGTCAGCCTCACCACCGACTCGCGGCGCAGCTACCTGGCGGACCTCGCCGACCCCGCACTGGCGCCGCCGGGCTGGTCGGATGCGCCGCGTCCGCGACCGCTGGCCGCCGCCACGGACATGTCGATCTACGAACTGCACGTGCGCGACTTCTCGCGCGACGACCCCACCGTGCCGGCCGCCGACCGCGGGCGCTACCGCGCCTTCACCCATGCCGGATCGGCGGGCATGCGCCACCTGCGCAAGTTGGCCCGGGCGGGCCTGACGGACGTGCACCTGCTGCCGGTGTTCGACATCGCCACCATTCCCGAGGCCGGCTGCGCGACGCCGCGCGTGCCCGCCGCCGCGCCCGACAGCGCGTCGCAACAGGCCCTGGTCATGGCGCAGGCCGCGCACGACTGCTTCAACTGGGGCTACGACCCCTATCACTACAGCGCGCCGGAAGGCAGCTACGCCAGCGATGCCGCCGACGGCGCGGTGCGCATCCGCGAATTCCGCGCGATGGTCGCCGCGCTGCACGCGTCCGGGCTGCGCGTGGGCATGGACGTGGTCTACAACCACACCACGGTGGCCGGGCAGCAGGCGCGTTCGGTGCTCGACCGCATCGTGCCCGGCTATTACCACCGGCTGGATGCGAAGGGCGTCGTGGAGCGCTCGACCTGCTGCGACAACACGGCCACCGAGCACGCGATGATGGCGCGCCTGATGGCCGACTCGGTCGCGCTGTGGGCCGCACACCATCGCATCGACTCATTCCGCTTCGACCTGATGGGCCACCAGCCGCGCGCGGCGATGGAACAGGTGCAGCGCCGCGCCGACGCCGCGGCCGGGCGCCATGTCGACCTCATTGGCGAGGGCTGGAACTTCGGCGAGGTCGCCGACGGCCGGCGCTTCGTGCAGGCCTCGCAGCGTTCACTGGGCGGCAGCGGGATCGGCACGTTCAGTGATCGCATGCGCGATGCAGCCCGCGGTGGCGGCTGCTGCGACAGCGGCGCGGCGCTGCAGGCGCAGGGCTGGCTCACTGGCCTGCATTACGCCCCCAATGGCCACGCCGACGCGACCCGGTCCGCGCTGCTGGCCGGCGCCGACCTGGTGCGCGCGGGCCTGGCCGGCACCCTGCGCGACTACCCGTTGCAGACGGCGACGGGCGACGTGCGCCCGCTGTCGCAACTGGACTACAAGGGACAGCCGGCCGGGTACGCCACGCAGCCGGGCGAGGTGGTGAACTACGTCGAGAACCACGACAACCCGACCCTGTTCGACATCGGCGTGCTCAAGCTGCCGCGCGACACCCCGCGCGAAGACCGCGCCCGCGTGCAGCTGCTCGGCGCGGCGCTGGTGGCCTTCAGCCAGGGCATCGCGTATTTCCACGCCGGCATGGACCTGCTGCGCTCCAAGTCGCTGGACCGCAACAGCTTCGATTCCGGGGACTGGTTCAACCGCATCGACTGGGAGGGCCGCGACAATTTCTTCGGCACCGGCCTGCCGCCCGCGGCGGACAACGGCAAGGACTGGGACCTGCTGCGCCCGGCCCTAGCCGACGCGGCGGCGATCCGGCCGACGCCCGCCGACATCGCCTTCATGCGCGATGGCTTCCGCGACCTGTTGCGGATCCGGCGCAGTTCCTCGCTGTTCCGCCTGCGCTCGGCCGCCGAGGTGGAGGCGCTGCTGCGGTTCGGCAACACCGGACCTGCACAGAACCCGGTCGTGATCGCGGGCCACCTGGACGGCGCGGGCTATCCGGGTGCGAATTTCCGCGAGGTGCTGTACCTGCTCAACGTTTCGCCGCAGGCGCAGTCGCTGGTGCTTCCGGAGGAGAAGGACAAGCGGTATGTGCTGCATCCGGTCCTGCGCGGGGGCGCGGACACGCGGGTGCGTGAGACCAAGTACGACGCAACGAACGGCAAGTTCGTGGTGCCGGCGCGGGCGGTGGTGGTGTATGTGGTGGAGTGACGCGGGTTGCGGCCTGCTCGCAGCCGAAATTTCCTTGCCCGTCATTCCCGCGAAGGCGGTAATCCAGCGACTGGCTTTCGCGCATTCCAGCGATTGGAGCGCAAGTCACTGGATCCCCGCGTTCGCGGGGATGACGATCTGACAGTTCAATCCTGGGGCCAATCCATGCGTTCGTTCCTGCCGCTTGCGTTACTTGTCGTCACCCTCCCCGCCCACGCCGACACCGTCGCCAGCGTCGCCTCGCCCGACGGCGCGATCGCGGTGGAGCTGGACGTCAATGCTGAAGGCCGCCTGGCCTATCGCGTGTCCCATCGCGGCCAGCCGCTGATCGGGGACTCGCGCCTGGGCTTCATCCTGCGCAACGGCCGCCAGCTGCTGCGCGGCCTGCAACTGGAGAAGCAGGTGTCCCGCAGCCACGACGGCACCTGGGAGCTGCCCTGGGGCGAGCGCCGGTTCGTGCGCGAGCACTACAACGAACTGCGCGCCAGCTTCGTCGAGCGCGACCATGACCGGCGGCGCTTCGACGTGGTGCTGCGGGTGTTCGACGACGGCCTGGGCTTGCGCTACGAATTCCCGAAGCAGGCGGCGATGGACGAGGTGCAGATCCAGGAGGAGCTGACCGAGTTCGCCATCGCACGCCCGGCCACCGCCTGGTGGATCCCCGCCTACGAGTGGAACCGCGAGGAATACCTGTACGCGCGCACGCCGCTGGCCGAGGTCGGCGTGGCACAGACGCCGATCACGCTGCGTACGGCTGACGGCGTGCACGTGTCGCTGCACGAGGCGGCGCTGGTCGACTACGCCGGCATGAACCTGGCCAAGGGCGAGGACAACCACCTGCGCGCCTCGCTCACGCCAGGCAGCCCCGCCAAGGTCGTGCGGCACACGCCGTTCAACACGCCGTGGCGGACGATCCAGATCGCCGATCGCGCCGGCGGGCTGGTCGAGTCGAGCCTGATCCTCAATCTCAACGAGCCCAACAAGCTCGGCGACGTGAGCTGGTTCAAGCCGCACAAGTACGTCGGCATCTGGTGGTCGCTGCACCTGGACACGCAGTCCTGGGCGACGGGGCCGAAACATGGCGCGACCACGGCCGAGACGAAGCGCTACATCGACTTCGCCGCGCAGCACGGCTTCCGCGGCGTGCTGGTCGAAGGCTGGAACGTGGGCTGGGACGGCGACTGGTTCGCCAACGGCTGGGACTTCGATTTCAGCAAGCCCACCGCGGACTACGACCTGGAAGCCCTCGCCGCGTACGGAGCGTCCAAGGGCGTGCACCTGATCGGCCACCACGAGACCGGCTGCGCCGCCAGCCACTACGAGCGGCAGATGGACGCGGCCTTCACCCTGTTCGAGCGCCTGGGCGTCGACGCGGTGAAGACCGGCTACGTCTGCGACGCGGGCCAGATCGAACGGCAGGACACGGCCGGCGGCCCGGTGGTGCGCGAATGGCACGAGGGGCAGTGGAACAGCAACCACCACCTGCGCGTGGTCGAGGCCGCGGCCAGGCACCACATCGCCATCAACGCGCATGAGCCGATCAAGGACACCGGCCTGCGCCGCACGTATCCCAACTGGATCGCCCGCGAGGGTGCGCGCGGCCAGGAATTCAACGCCTGGGGCAACCCGCCCAACCCGCCCGAGCACGAGGCCAACCTGGTGTTCACCCGCCTGCTGGCCGGACCGATGGACTACACGCCGGGCGTGCTGAGCCTGAAGGGCCGCGGCGGCCAGCCGATCCAGAGCACGCTGGCCAAGCAGCTGGCGCAGTACGTGGTGCTGTACAGCCCGATCCAGATGGCCGCCGACCTGCCCGAGCACTACGAGCAGCACCTGGAGGCCTTCCAGTTCATCAAGGACGTGCCCGCCGACTGGCAGGACACCCGCGTGCTCAACGGCGAGGTCGGTGATTTCGTGACCATCGCGCGCAAGGACCGCAACAGCGAGGACTGGTACCTGGGCGCGGTGAGCGACGAGCAGGCCCGCACGCTGGACGTGAAGCTGGACTTCCTCGACCCGGGCCGCCGCTACCTGGCGCAGATCTACCGCGACGGCGATGCGGCGGACTGGAAGACCCAGCCGTTCGCGTTCGTCCGCCAGTCGCGCGAGGTGACGCGCGAGAACATCCTCGCCCTGCGCCTGGCGCCCGGCGGCGGGCAGGCGATCCGCTTCGTGCCCATGGCGGGCCCGGCGAAGCGCTGATGTTCAATCCCGCGCCCCGCATCCAGACCCTGCAGGTCGACCACCGGCCGGTCTGCCACGTGGTCGACGACGCGCTGCTGGAGCCCGAGCGTTGGGTCGAGTTCGCGGCGGCGCATGCCGCAGCCTTCGAGGGCGGTGACCACAACGCCTATCCAGGCGTGGAACTGCGCCTGCCCGAGGCGTTCACCGCGCAGCTGGATGCGTGGTTCGGCCAGCACCTGCGCGGCGCCTTCGACGCGCGGCGCACCCTGGAGCGCTACAGCCGGCTGTCGCTGGTGACCCTGCCGCCGCCGGCGCTCGCGCCGCGGCAGTGGATATGCCACGTCGACCGGCTCAACACCCAGCCCGGCCAGTGCATCGTCGCCTGCGTGCTGTATCTGTTCCGCGACGCGAGCCTGGGCGGCACCGGCTTCTATCGTCCGCGCCACCCGCCGGAGCGGATCGCGCGGCTGGTCCAGGATTCTTCTTCGATGGATGCCGATGCCTTCGCCGCGCAGCACCGGTGGCCGCCGGGATACATGACGGCGGGCAACGAGTGGTTCGAGAAAATCCTCTCGGTGCCCGCGCGCTTCAACCGGCTGATCTTCTACTCCGGCGGCATCTTCCACGCCGCCGACATCCTGGCGCCAGAACGGCTGAGCGCGGACCCGCGCCAGGGTCGGTTGACGCTCAATGGCTTCTTCACCTGTCGACGGAATCTCGCATGAGCGATCACGCTGCACCCACCCTGTTCGCCCGCCGCGCGGTCATGCGCGCGCTTGTGGTGGGCGCGCTGTCCGCGGGCATGCTGGCCCTTGGCGGGCTGCACGCACGGACCGGCGCAGGCCTCGGTTTCGGCACCTTCCCCCACGCCCGCCGGCGCATCCACCGCCCGCGCCGCATCCGACATCGTGGTCGACACCCTGGCCCTGGCGGCACCGGGTCTGTCGACCGATCCGCTGCGCGTACGCGTCTACCTGCCCCCGGCTTATGACGCCGCCGCGCAGGTCGGCTATCCCGTGCTGCTGGTCAACGACGGCCAGGACATGGAAGCCGTCGGCATGCAGGCGACGCTGGCATCGCTGTATGCCGCCGGCGACATCCGCCCGGTGATCGTCGTCGCCGTCGACATGCCGACCGATCGCATGGGTGCATACGGCCTGTCCGACCGCGCCGCCGGCCGCAGCGTGGTCGCACAGACGAAGTACGGCCCGGTCGGCGCGCAGGCGCATGCCTATTCGCAGTGGGTCGTGCAGACGCTGCTGCCGGCGATCGACGCCCGCTACCGCACCCGGACCACACCCGACGCGCGCGGCGTGCTCGGCTGGTCGCTCGGCGCGCTGAGCGCGTTCAACCTGGGCTGGCAGTATCCCGACACCTTCTCGCGCGTCGGTGCGTTCTCGCCCTCGTTCTGGCTCTCCGCCGACCGCAGCGACGCCGCCGCGGTGCAGCGCACCCGGCTGGCGCAGACGATGGTGGCCACGGGCGAGGCGCGCTGGGGCCTGAAGCAGTACATCGCGGTCGGCACGCGCGAGGAGGCCGACGACCGCGACGGCGACGGCGTCAACGACGCGCTCGACGACGCACGCGACTTGGTCGAAGGCTGGCACGAGGACGGCCAGCTGCGCGCCAAGGGCTTGCGGCAACTGGGCTACGGCGTGAACACCGCCGCTGCCGTGCAGCCCACGCGCGCCGACGTCGCGCTGGCGGTGCTGGAGGCGGGCGAGCACAACCAGGCCGCGTGGGCGCGCATGCTGCCGGGCTTCCTGCGCTGGGCCTATGCGGTGCAGGCCCCGCCGATCAACGCCACGGGCACGGTGGAGAGCTACCAGGACCTGCCCTCGCGCCACGTCGCGGCGCGCACGGTGGATGTCTGGCTGCCGCCGGGCTACGCGACGCATCCGCAGCGCCGCTATCCCGTGCTCTACATGCACGACGGCCAGAACCTGTTCGATCCCGCGCTGTCCTACACCGGCATCGACTGGGGCGTCGACGAGGCGATGACGCGCCTGATCGCACGCGGCGACGTCCGCGAGGCGATCGTGGTCGGCATCTGGAACACGCCGCTGCGCGGGCTGGAGTACACGCCGCTCGCACCGCTCCAGACACGGCCCGCCGCGGCACGCGAAGGGCTGCCGATCGACGGCAATGCGTCCGACGCCTACGTCACCTTCCTGGTCGACGAACTCAAGCCCTTCATCGACGCCCGCTACCGCACGCAGACGGGGCCCGGGGACACGCTCGTCATGGGCTCGAGCCTGGGCGGTCTGATCTCGCTCTACGCAATGGCGCAGCATCCGCAGGTCTTCGGCGGCGTCGGCGCGGTGTCCACGCATTGGCCCGTCGGCGACGGGGTGATGGTCGACTGGTTCGGCGCCCACCTGCCCGATCCGCGCACGCACCGGATCTGGTTCGACCACGGCACCGCCACCCTCGATGCCCAGTACGCGCCCTTCCAGCGCAGGATGGACGCGCTGATGCGCACGGCAGGCTACGTGGAGGGCGACAACTGGGCGAGCTTCGTAGACCCCGGCGCCGAGCACAACGAGCGCGCCTGGCGTGGCCGGCTCGAACGGCCGCTGCGCTTCCTGCTGCCGCCCGCGGCGAGCGAGCGCACGCCCTGAGGGGCACGACTCAGGGCAGCACGAGGACGCCCGAGTCGTCCATCACCCGCGGATCGCGGGCCGCGTCGCCGCCGCCGAACGTGTGCGGCCCGGCCTGCGGCTCCAGTCCGCGGAATCCGCCGTCGTAATCCCAGGTGCTGACGTACACGCGCGCGCCGGCCAGCGTCGCCGGATCGCCCAGCGCGCGCGCCGGCAGGGTAAAGGTCACCGTGCCCGCGGCCGGGTCGCTGTCGATCCGCGCACCGGGCGTCACGCTGCGGCCCTCGAGCGTGGCCGATGCCCCGGTAAAGTCGTGCAACGCGTTCGACCAGCCGTTCGCACGCAGGCGGTAATGCCAGCGCATGCCGCCGGGCAGCGTCGCGTACTGCTGCGGCATGACCGTCGCGCCGCCGTCGCGGCCGGGCACCTGGATGAACACGGTGAAGGCAACATGGTCAAAGCCGTTGGGCGGATTCCAGGCGCGGCTCAGCGACGCCATAGTCATCTGCACGCGCAACGCGCCGCCCGAAGTCCAGACGCGCACGCCGCGCAGGTCGGCCGGATGGTGGGCCCGCCAGCCGGCGTCGAGCGGGTACTTGTAGCGCCCGCCGGGCCCGCGGTCGTCGCCCGCGGGATCGGTGTGATCGACGGCGCGCCGCCAGTTTCGCGCCACGGTGAAGCAGTGGCGCGCCGAGGTCGTGCCGCTCGCCTCGTCCCAGGCGACCGCGCAATGTTCCGTCGCCGGATCGAGCATGTCGCGGGTGTCCACGCGCGCGGCGAAGCGGCCGTCGGCGCCGACGGTCAGCGGCAGGGCGCGCGCGAGGTCACCGTCGACGACCAGCTTCGGGGCCAGTTCCGTTGTCGCGCGGCCACGCAGATCGAAGTCCTCGTCGGCGCGCGCCGGACCGGGCTCAAGTGCGAGTGTTGCCGCCGCAGCTTCCCCGGCATCCGCGCGCGCGCCGGCGTCGGGGCGCCAGACGAAACCGGCGCGTGGCGGCAGCACCACGCTGGCGCGGCCGGCGGCGTCGAGCACGATCGCGGGCGCTTCGCCGTCGATTGCGAACGCGCCTCGCAGCACCGTGCCGGGCGGCAGGCCGACGCCGAGGTTGTCCAGCAGGGCCGGCGTGTCGGCGCTGTTGAAGGCGACCAGCGCCGACTGCCCTTCGTGGTCGATGCGCCAGGCGATCGCGCCAGGCGCCGCCGCGTTGTGCGCCAGCACGGTAGGCACGCCGCGTGAGTAGAGGCGCTCGCCGCGGCGCAGGGCGATGGCGCGCTGCAGGTAGCGGTACAGCGGGCTCGCGGGGTCGAAGTGGTCGCGCCCGCCGGCGTCGACGCCGGCGGCGAACATCGCGCCGCGCTGCGCGGTGAAGCCCTGTTCGGTGCCGTAGTAGATGGTCGGAATGCCCGGCAGGGTCATCAGCGCGAGCAGCGCCTGACGCAGTGCGGCCTGGCTGCCGCCGGCCAGGAAACGGTCGACGTCGTGGTTGTCGACGAAACTGGGCATCAGGTGCGGGCGCGCGTGCACACGCATCACGCTGCCGATGCGATGGGCCAGTTCCGCGGTCGGCCGCCCACGCGCGAACACATCGCCCAGCGTGCCGTACAGCGGGAAGTTGATCATCGACGACAGCAGCGCGCGGCCATCTTCGCCACGCACGTAGGTTTCCAGCTTGCGGGCATTGCCTTCCTCGAACGCCCGGTCGATGCCGAAGCCCTCGCCGAAGACCAGGAAATCACTGCGCCCCGCGGCGGCGGCCGCCACCGCCATGCCGGGCTGCGTCGCATCGGGCGCATGCATGAAGCCGTCGAAGAACGCGGGTGGCACGTGGAAGGCGGTGTCGACGCGGAAGGCATCCACCCCGACCGCCCCGATCCACTTGCCGTACGCGGCGCGCAGCGCGGCCTGGACGCGCGGATTTTCCGTGTTCAGGTCGTCGAGCCCCGCCAGTTGCCAGTCCAGTTCCTGGCGACGGTCGGCGAAGTCGCGGATCGGCGGGGTCCAGTGGTAGATCGCCGCCGCGCGCTGCGCGGGGTCGCGCGCGTCGTTGAGCGAGAACGGCGGCAGCGTCGGCGCCTGCGGCCCGCCCCCGGCCGGATGCAGCACGAAGTTCGCCGCCGGGTCCTGCGCATTCCATTGGCCTGCGTAACCGAAGTAGTCGGCGACGTGGTTCACGACCACGTCCTGGATCAGGTACATGCCGCGGGCATGCAGGCCGCGCGAGAGCCGCTGGTAGTCGGCCACAGGGTGCCGAAGTGCGGGTCGACCCGGCTGAAATCCTGCGCCCAGTAGCCGTGGTAGCCGCCGTAGCGCGACACCCGGCTCCACCACTGGTGCGCAACCGGCGGCGTCACCCAGACCGCGGTGGCGCCCAGGCCGGCGATGTAATCCAGGCGCCGCGTCACGCCGGCCAGGTCGCCGCCGCTGTAGCGCGCGGGATCGGCCGGGTCGTACTCGCCGCCGCCCTGGTCGTTGTTGCCGCGGTCGCCGTCGTCGAAGCGGTCGAGCATCACGAAATACACGACCTGGTCGCGCCAGTCGGGTGAGGGCACGTGTGCAGGCGGCCGTCCATCGGCGCGGGAGCGCCGCTCGCGGCGCCCGCGAACAGGCCCAACGCGCAGGCCCATGCGCGCGCGCGGATCGCGCCGCCCCTGCCCGACGCGCGCCTGCCCAGTGCGTTGCCCAGTGCGTGCGTGTCCATCGGCATTCCTCCCGTGCGTGCAGCGGCCGGTCGCGACCTGCCGGCCGCCGGACTATTCCACGCCGTGGCGGTCGCGACCGCCCGCGCTTGCCATGACCTTGTCATGAATACGTATGCAGGGAAATTTGTGCGGGGTGCGCCGGGACTACCATCGCCGGGCGATACAGGGGCGCAGCGGATCCCGGCAACGGTCGATCCGTTCACGCGCGACGGGCCGACAGGGGGCCCGGCGCGCGATTCGATGTTCATGACCGGAGGGGATGATGGTGCAGTTGAAACGTAATCTGCTGAGCATGGCGCTGGCCTCGGCCACACTGATGCTGGCCACCGCGGCACACGCGCAGGACACTCCGCCGCCGCCGCAACAGGCGCAGCCGGATCAACGCTCCGACGAGGATGCCAAGACGCTGGACACGGTGACCGTCACCGGCATCCGCGCCTCGATCGAGAAATCGATCGACACCAAGCAGAGCTCGACCTCGATCGTGGAAGCGATCTCGGCCGAGGACATCGGCAAACTGCCCGACACCTCCATCGCCGACTCCATCGCGCGCCTGCCGGGCCTGACCGCCCAGCGCTTCGGCAACCGCCCGCAGGAAATCAACATCCGCGGTTTCGCCGGCGACTTCTCCACGGCCCTGCTCAACGGCCGCGAACAGGTCAGCCCGGGCAACAACCGCGGCGTGGAGTTCGACCAGTACCCGTCGGAGCTGATCAACTCGGTGGTCGTCTACAAGACGCCCGACGGCTCGCTGATCGGCCAGGGCCTGTCGGGCACGATCGACCTGCATACGGTGCGTCCGCTGGACTTCAAGGAACCGGTGGTCGCGCTGAACCTGCGCGGCGACATGAACGAGATCGAGCACGACGACGACAAGCTGCACGGCAGCCGCTTCAGTGCGTCCTACATCGACCAGTTCGCCGACAACACCGTCGGCCTGGCGCTGGGTTACGCCCAGCTCAACAACCCGACCCAGTCGCACGTCTTCGAGGGCTGGGGCTACGACTCCGGCGTGATCAACGGCGGCAACATCTTCGACGTGGAAGGCGACAACACCCGCAAGGGCTTCATGGGGGTGCTGGAGTTCCGTCCCAACGAGATGTATTCGACGACGCTGGACCTGTTCTACTCCAAGTTCGACCGCGAGGAGACCAAGCGCGGCTTCCAGTTCTCCACCGGCGGCACCGGCAACGTCGTCTCGCGCGAAGGCGACGCCGACCTGGCCACCCGCGTGCAATTCCAGAACGTCAACTTCGGCGTGATCCGCAACGACGTCAATGCGTCCTACGACGACCTGTTCGCGATTGGCTGGAACCACCAGCTGCGCCTCAACGACCAGTGGACCCTGCGTGCCGACATCAGCAATTCCAGCACCAAGCGCGAGGAGCGCATCCTGGAGACCTACGCCCGGCTGGCACCGGGCGTGGAAGACGACAACGTCGTGGCCACCCACAACCCGGACGGCTACTTCGATTTCGACTTCAGCCTCGACCTGACCGACCCGGCGAATTTCCTGCTGATGGATCCGGGTGGCTGGGGCGGTGATCGCGCGCAGGCCGGTTACCTGAAGGACTTCGACGTCACCGACAACCTGACCTCGGTGCGCTTCGACCTGGAACGCACGTTCGACGAAGGCATGTTCAGCAGCCTGGAGTTCGGCGTCAACCTGACCGACCGCAAGAAGACCCGTTCGTCGTTCGAGAACACCCTGTGCCTGACGGTGGGCTGCACGTCGGCGGAAAACCAGGGCATGGCGATACCGCCGCAGTACATCACTTCCTCGGACCTCAACTTCGCCGGCATCACCTTCCTGGGCCTGGATGCGCTGGGCCTGCTCAACGACGTCTACATCCTCAATCCCAAGAACCACCCGGACATCTCCAAGAAGAACTGGGACGTCCACGAGGAAGTCACCACGCTGTACGTGCAGGGCAACATCAACACCGACCTGGGCCCGGTCCCGGTGCGCGGCAACGTCGGCCTGCAGGTGGTGAATGCGCAGCAGAGCTCGGATGGCTTCCAGTCGCTGCCGCTGGGCGCCTCAGGCGGTCCGGTCTCCGACAGCGCCAGCTTCACCCACTACCTGCCCAGCCTCAACCTGTCCTTCCAGCTGCCCTGGGACCAGTACCTGCGCTTCGGCGCGGCCCGGCAGATGGCGCGTCCGCGCATGGACGAGCTGCGGGTGAACAACGACATCGCCATCGATTTCGCCAATCCGCCCAACCCCAACTACCCGGACGAGTTCCAGGTCCCGCATTACGCCATGACCGGCGGCAACACCCAGCTGGAGCCGTGGCTCGCCAACGCCTACGACCTGTCGTGGGAGATGTACTTCGGCGGCAGCAAGGGCTATGTCAGCGCCGCGTACTTCTTCAAGGACCTGAAGACCTACATCTACACGCAGGAAGGCTTCTTCGACATCCGCGACACCGCGTTCCCGCCCAACCTGATCGATCCGTCGCTGTCGCCCATCGGCCGCTTCTCGCGGCCGGCCAACGGCACCGGCGGCTATGTCCGCGGCCACGAGATCGCGGTGTCGATTCCCCTCGACCTGCTCTGGGAGCCGCTGCTGGGCTTCGGCATCCAGGCCAACTACGCCGACAACGACAGCAGCATCCAGCCCTACGGCCCGACCCGGCCCAACGAACCGCTGCCGGGCCTGTCCAAGTACGTCACCAACGGCACGGTCTACTTCGAACGCTGGGGCTTCGCGGCGCGCGTGAGCGCACGCCATCGCTCCGACTTCGTGGGCGAGGTGCAGGGCTTCGGCGGCGACCGCGAGAAGCGGGTCTTCGGCGCCGAGACCGTGACGGACGTGCAGCTGGGTTACACCTTGCAGAGCGGCCCGATGAAGGACCTGTCCTTCCTGCTGCAGGTCAACAACCTGGAGAACGAGCCGTACCAGACGCTGGATGGCTCCGGTCGCCCGAACACGTTCTCCGAATACGGACGCACCTACCTGCTCGGCGTCAACTACAAGTTCTGACCGCGCAGGCGCATGCGCGAGCTGTGAAGCAACACCCCTGCCTGCTCCTCGCGGGCAGGGGCTTTTTTTTGCCGGTGGCCGCGGCGTATTGACCGGCCCAGGGAGACCCCATGGATTCCAATGCAGTGCAGATCTTCGTGTTCCTGGCGCTCACCGCCGCGGTGGCCGTGGCCACCTGGTGGAAGGTCCGGCACGCCCGGCGCGACACGACCGACGCGGCGCACGAGTTCTTCCTCGCCGGCGGCACGTTGTCGTGGCCGTTCATCGCCGGCTCGCTGCTGCTGACCAACATCAGTGCCGAGCAGATCGTCGGCATGAACGGCGCGCAGAACATGCTGCAGGTCTGGTGGGAGTTCGGCGCCGCCGCCGGCCTGCTGGTGCTGGCGCACGTGCTGGTGCCGATGTACTACAAGTACAAGTGCACCACGACCGCCGAACTGCTGGAGAAGCGCCTGGGCGACCCGGCCCTGCGGCGCGCGGTGTCGTTGCTGTTCCTGCTGGGCTACATGTTCATCCTGCTGCCGATGGTGCTCTACACCGGCGCGCGCTTCATGCAGTCGATGTTCCAGCCGGACCTGTCGATCATGACCATCTCGGTGCTGTTCGCACTGGTCGGCTTGGCCTACGCCGCGCTGGGCGGACTGCGCGGCGTGGCCATCTCCGACACCTACATGGGCGTGGTACTGCTGGTGATGGGCGGACTGGTCACCTTCTTCGCGCTGCAGGCGATCGGCTGGGACTTCTCGGGCATTCCCGCCGAGCGGCTGACGCTGTGGGGCGCGCCTGATTCGGACATCCCCTTGTCGACGCTGTTCACCGGCATGGTGTTCGCGCACATCTTCTACTGGGGCACCAACATGGTGATCGCCCAGCGCGCGCTGGCGGCGCGCAACATCCGCGAGGCGCAGAAGGGCATCTACGCGGCGGTGCTGTTCAAGTTCCTCACGCCCTTCATCGTCGTGCTGCCGGGCATCATCGCCTTCAAGCTGTACGGCGACGTCGACGACGTGGCCTACGGCCGGCTGGTCGCCGACGTGCTGCCGCCGTGGCTGTCGGGCGCGTTTGCCGCGGCGATCGCCGGCGCGGTGCTTTCCAGTTACAACGCCGGCCTGAATTCGGCCGCCGCGCTGTACACCGTCGACCTGCACCTGCCGATGATCAACCCGAAGGCCGACGCGCGCCGGCTGGGCCAGATCGTGCAGGTGGTGTTCCTGCTGGTGTCGCTGGCGCTGGTGCCGCTGTACGCGCAGGCCAAGAGCATCATCGCCACCCTGCAGCAGCTCAATGGCCTGTACTCGATGCCGGTGCTGGCCGCCTTCATCGTCGCCATCTTCGTGCGTGGCGCCAATGCGCGCGCGTTGCGCTGGGCGCTGGTGTTCGGGGTGGCGCTGTACGCGGTGTTCACCTTCGTCTGGACGCCGCTGCATTACCTGCACCTGATGGCCATCACGCTGGTGGCGACGATCGCCTTCGCGGTGATCGGCAGCCGGCTGCTGGGCTCGCGCAACGTGGCCGCCAGCCCGGCCGGCTGACGTGTGAATCAGGGAGCGGCGCTGGATCCGCTGCCTTCGGACGACCGCGCGACATGGGCCGCGCACGGTTTTCCCGGAGGCAGCGGATCCAGCGCCGCTGCCTTGAGGGCTCTTGGTATATGGCGGGTCTCGACCAGCCATCGCCCATCCCCCGAA
This sequence comes from Lysobacter solisilvae, assembly GCF_016613535.2. Taxonomy (NCBI): domain Bacteria; kingdom Pseudomonadati; phylum Pseudomonadota; class Gammaproteobacteria; order Lysobacterales; family Lysobacteraceae; genus Agrilutibacter; species Agrilutibacter solisilvae. Next base: position 1,269,575 of record NZ_CP071518.1, on the reverse strand, counting down.
GATTCCTTGCCTTTGGGCGCTTGCTACAGGGCGGGTCTCGACCCGCCATCGCCCCCATCCCGAAGGTCCCCGCGGCGGGTCAAGACCCGCCCTATGGGGTTTGAGAGCCGACCGTTGGGCTTTGAAAGCCCAGCGTTGGGGTCTGAAAGCCCAACGTTGGGCTTTGAAAGCCAAACGCTGGGGTCCGAAAGCCAAACCTTGGGCTTTGAAAGCCAAATGCTGGGGTCTGAAAGCCAAACGTTGGGCTTTGAAAGCCAAACGCTGGGCTCTGAAAGCCAAACGCTGGGTTTTGAAAGCCAAACGCTGGGCTGCGAAAGCCAAACGCCGGGGTTTGAAAGCCAAACGTTGCGGTCCGGCGGCCTTCGCTCAGGCGACCGGGCCCAGACCGCCGCCGCGGGCTGGCGGGGTCAGCGCGGCGGGCGCAGGGCCGCCGCTTCGCGCGCCAGGGCGCCGATGCGGTCCCAGTCGCCCGCCGCCAGGGCGTCGGTCGGCACCATCCACGAGCCGCCCACGGTGATCACGTTCTTCAGGGCGAGGTAGGCCGGCGCGCGCGCCGCGTCGATGCCGCCGGTGGGACAGAACTTCACCTGCGGAAACGGCCCCGCGAAGCCACGCAGGGCGCCGACGCCGCCGGCCGATTCGGCCGGGAAGAACTTGAAACGCGTGTAGCCCTGCTCGAGCCCGGTCATCAGTTCGCTGGCGGTGGCGATGCCGGGCAGGAACGGAATCGCGCTGGTCTGCGCCGCCGCGTACAGCGCGGGCGTGGCGCCGGGGGCGATGGCGAACGCGGCGCCGGCGGCGTCGACCGCCGCGAGGTCCGCGGGCGTCAGCACGGTACCGGCGCCGACCACGGCGGCCGGCACCTCGATGCGGATGCGGCGGATCGCGTCGAGCGCGACCGGGGTACGCAGTGTCACCTCCAGCACCGGCAGGCCGGCGTCCACCAGCGCGCGCGCCAGCGGGCCGGCCTGGTCGATGCGGTCGATCGCCAGCACCGGCACCACCGGCGCCTGGGTCAGCACGTCGTCGAGGCGGCGCGCGATCTGTTCGGAGTCCAGGCTCATGGCGTGCTCTGTAGGGGCGTGTCCTGTGAGGGCGTGCGCGGCGCCGCGGCGCCGGCACCGGGCGCGGGTGTGCGCAGGGCCATGGCGGCGCCCAGCAGCCCCGGTTGCGGATGGGTGACGGCGAAGATCGACACCGATTCGAGGTAGGCGGCGAAGCGCCCCTTGAGCAGGAAGCGCTCGCGGAACGCGCTGCTGCGCAGGAACGGGATAAAGCGCGGCACGATGCCGCCGGCGATGGCGACAGTGCGCGCGCCGTGGATCAGCGCCGCATCGCCCGCCACGCTGCCCAGCACCGCGCAGAAGCGCGCCAGCGTCCGCCGCGCGGCGACGTCATGGCCGGCCAGCGCGGCATCGACGATCTGCGCCGGTTCGCGCAGCGAGGTCGGCTTGCCGGTGTCCATGTTGACCGCGCCGCGCAGCACGGCGTCGATGTGGGCCAGGCCGTTGCCGCACAGCACGCGCTCGTTGGACGCGCGGCCGAAATGCGCGGCCATCCAGCGCGCGATGGCTTCCTCTTCCTCGCCGATCGGCGCGTAGGTCACGTGGCCGCCTTCGGTTTCCACCACGCGCCAGCCCTCGGCGGCGTCACCGACCAGCATCGCCACGCCCAGCCCGGTGCCCGGGCCCATCACCGTGACCGGCCCCTGCAGCGTCGCGGCGACGGGACCGAACAGGTGCGCGCGGTCGGTAGCCTGCAGCGCGGGCACGGCCCAGGCGACGGCGCCGAAGTCGTTGAGCATGCACAGTTCGTCCAGCCGCAGTGCGTGCTGCAGCTCGCGCCGGCTGAAGGACCAGGCGCGGTTGGTCAGCCGGATCTCGTCCGTGTTGACCGGGCAGGCCACCGCGATGGCGGCGCGCGCGGGCTGCACGCCGACGCTGTCCAGGTAATGCTCGGCCGCATGCTGCAGGCTGGCGAAGTCGGCGTTGCGCAGCGCGCGGCATTCGCGCAGTTCGGCCGAGGCCGCGCCGGGGTCGGTCAGTGCGAAACGCGCGTTGGTGCCCCCGATGTCGGCCACCAGCGCAAGCGCGCCTGCCGGCGCGCCGCTCACGTCGGCACTCCCCGCTGCGCGGCAGGCGGCCGCGGTCCATCAGGCTCGGCGGCGAACAGGCTGCAGCCGCCCTGCTCCGCCGTGCCGACCTGGTTGCGCATCAGCGCGAACAGCTCCCCGGCCCAGGCCCGCGCGATGCGGCTGCAGTGGCGCGTGCTCGGGCAGGCGCGCGTTCCACACCACCGGGTCGACGATGGCCTCCATCGTGCCGGCGTCGGCGTCGATGCGGATCAGGTCGCCATCGCGGATGCGCGCGATGGCGCCGCCGTCGGCGGCCTCGGGCGAGACGTGGATGGCGGCCAGCACCTTGCCCGACGCGCCCGACATGCGGCCGTCGGTGAGCAGCGCGACGCGCTGGCCGCGATCCTGCAGCACCGACAGCGGCGGGGTGAGCTTGTGCAGCTCGGGCATGCCGTTCGCACGCGGCCCCTGGCCGCGCACGACGGCGACGAAGTCGTCGGTCAGCCGGCCGGCCTTGAAGGCCTCCAGCAGGGCGTCCTGTTCGTCGAACACGCGCGCCGGGGCGGTGATGGCGCGCAGTTCGGGCGCCACCGCCGACACTTTCACCACGGCGCGGCCGAGGTTGCCGTGCAGGCGGCGCAGGCCGCCTTCCCGATCGAAGGGTTCACCCACAGGGCGCACGATCTGCGTGTCCAGCGACGCGGCGGGCGGCTCGCGCCAGGCCAGCGCGGTGCCGTCGAGCCAGGGTTCGCGGGCCTGGTCGAGGAGGTCGCCGCCGTGGACGCAGGCAATGTCCGGATGCAGCAGGCCGGCACCGATCAGTTCACGGATGACGAAGCCGACACCGCCGGCGGCGTGGAAATGGTTCACGTCGGCGCTGCCATTGGGATAGATGCGGGCCAGCAGCGGCGTCACCTGCGACAGTTCGTCCAGGTCGTCCCAGTCGATCAGCAGGCCCGCCGCGCGCGCGATGGCGACCAGGTGCAGCGCGTGATTGGTGGAGCCGCCGGTCGCGGCCAGCCCGACCATGCCGTTGACGATCGCCTTCTCGTCCAGCGTGCGCGCCAGCGGGCGGTAGTGCTCGCCCAGCGCGGTGATGCGCAGGGCCTGCTCGGTCGCGGCCACGGTGAGCGCGTCGCGCAGCGTGGTGCCCGGGTTGACGAAGGCGGTGCCGGGCATGTGCAGGCCCATCACCTCCATCAGCATCTGGTTGGAATTCGCCGTCCCGTAAAACGTGCAGGTGCCCGCACCGTGGTAGGACGCCGACTCGGCTTCGAGCAGTTCCTCGCGCGTGGCGAGGCCTTCGGCGTAGCGCTGGCGCACCGCGGCCTTTTCCTTGTTGGGCAGGCCGCTGGTCATCGGGCCGGCCGGGACGAAGATCACCGGCAGGTGGCCGAAGCTGAGCGCCCCGATCAGCAGGCCTGGCACGATCTTGTCGCACACGCCCAGGCACAGCACGGCATCGAACATGTCATGCGACAGCGACACGGCGGTGGCGAGGGCGATGGTGTCGCGCGAGAACAGCGACAACTCCATCCCGGTGCGGCCCTGGGTCACGCCGTCGCACATCGCCGGCACGCCGCCGGCGACCTGCGCGGTGCCGCCGGCGTTGCGCGCGGCCATGCGGATCAGGGTCGGGTACTGCTCCATCGGCTGGTGGGCCGAGAGCATGTCGTTGTAGGCGGTGATGATGCCGATGTTGCCGCCGGCGCCACCGCGCAGCTGCGGCTTGTCCGGGCCCGCCGCGGCGAAGCCGTGGGCGAGGTTGCCGCAGGCCAGGCGCGTGCGCGCGGGCCCCTGGTCGCGCGCCGCGTCCATGCGCGCCAGGTATTCGGCACGCGTGGCGACGCTGCGCTGCGCGATGCGGGCGGTGACGCGCTCCACGACGGGATGCAGGACGATGGGATGCGGGGCGCGGGGCACGTTCAGGGGCTCCAGTGGATCTGCAGGGCGGCCAACGGCGCGTGCAGTATCGCCGCGACGGGCATGACGGCGGGGTCGGCGCCCGCCTGTGCGCGATGCAGCACCGCGCGCTTGCCCTCGCCGGTCACCGCCAGCAGGCTTTCGCGCGCCCGCAGCAGGCGCGACGCGGTGAGGCTGATGCGGTCGAAGGGCGCTTCCGGCGGCAGCGGCCGTGGCACCAGAGGTGGCAGGCGTCCTGCTGGCCCTGCGGGTCGAGCGCCCGCAGCAGGCCGTCGGCGCCGGGGAACAGCGAGGCCGTATGCGCGTCACCGCCCATGCCGAGCACAACCGCGTCGAACGGCGTGGCGTGGCGCGGCGCCAGCAGCGCGCGCGCATGGGCGAGCGAGCGTGCGGCATCGCCGTCGGCGACGGTGAGCGATTGGATGGTCACGCCCGACGCCGCCGCGAAGGCCTCCTCCAGCGCGCGTCCGTTGCAGTCCGGATGCGCGTGGGGCACGCAGCGCTCGTCGGTGGGCAGGATGGACACGTTCGCCCAGTCCAGGTCGGCCGCCGCCAGCAGCACGTACGCGGGCAGGGGCGTGCGGCCGCCGGCCAGGGCCAGCCACGCATGGCCGCGGGCCTCCAGCGCATGGCGCACGGCCTGGGCCAGCGCGACGGCCAGGGCGACCGCCAGCGCGGACGTGTCGTGGTGCTCGTGTTCGGACCAGGCCATCAGGTCGGCTCCTGCGCAGGGCGGCGCGCGCCGCCGGACGGCGGGCGGGTGTTCATTCGCGCCAGCTGTGGCCGTGGCGCTCGGCCATCGCCAGCGCGCTCGACGGACCCCAGGTGCCGGCCGCGTACGGGCGCGGCGCGAGGTCGGCATGGCGCCATCCATCCAGCACGCCGTCGACCCATTCCCAGGCGGCCTCGGTCTCGTCGCGGCGCACGAACAGCGTGCCGTTGCCCTCGATCGCATCCAGGTACAGACGTTCGTAGGCGGGCCGTCGCCGATGCGCGGCGAACTCCTCGTGCATGTCGAGGTCGAGCGCGACCTGCGACAGCCGCGGGCCCGCGCGGTCCAGCCCCGGCGTCTTGCTCATCAGCCGCAGCTCGATCTGCTCCTGCGGCTGCAGGCGGATGGTGAGCGAGTTGGGTGCCATCTGCACGCCGCCGAAGATGGAATGCGGCACCGCGCGGAACTGCAGGTGGATCTCGGTGGTGCGGCTGGGCAGCCGCTTGCCGGTGCGCAGGTAGAACGGCACGCCCGACCAGCGCCAGTTGTCCACGTGCGCGCGCAGGGCCACGAAGGTCTCGGTGCGGCTGGCATGGCCCAGCTCATCCAGGTACCCCGGCACCGGCTGGCCGTTCACCGCGCCGGCGGTGTACTGCCCGGCGACGGTCTCGGTGGCCACCTGGGCCGCGCCGATCGGACGCAGCGAACGCAGCACCTTCAGCTTCTCGTTGCGCACCGCGGTGGGCTCGAACTGCGAGGGCGGCTCCATCGCCGTCAGGCAGAGCAGCTGCAGCAGGTGGTTCTGCACCATGTCGCGCATGGCGCCGGAATGGTCGTAGTAGTCGCCCCGCCCTTCCACGCCCACCGTCTCGGCCAGGGTGATCTGCACCTGCTGGATGTGGCGCGCGTTCCACAGCGGCTCGAACAGCGCGTTGCCGAAGCGCAGCGCCAGCAGGTTCTGCACGCCTTCCTTGCCCAGGTAGTGGTCGACCCGGAACACGCGCGCCTCGTCGAACACGCGCGTCACGCCATCGTTGATCGCGATCGCGCTGGCCAGGTCGTGGCCGATGGGTTTTTCCAGCAGCACGCGCGTGCCCTCGCCGGCGAGGCCCTGCGCGCCCAGGGCGTCGCAGATGGGGGCGTAGAAGCGCGGCGCGGTGCTCAGGTGATAGACCACATCACCGTGGCGCAGCCCGGTGATGGTGTCGCCCAGCTGCTGCATCGACGCGGCATCGGCGGTGTCGGCGCTGCGGTAGTCGATGCGTGCCAGCAGCGCTTCGAGCACCGTCGCGTCGAACTCGGCCGCCGGCACGTGGCGTTGCACGGCGCCGGCGACGATATGGCGGAAATCGGCCGCATCCAGTTCGCTGCGCGCGGTGCCCAGGATGCGCAGCGCCGGGGCCAGCAGGCCGTCGCGGGCCAGGCCATACAGCGAAGGAAACAGCATCCGCTGGGCCAGGTCGCCGGTGGCGCCGAAGATCACCAGCAGCGAGGCGGAAGTGCGCGTCAGGCTCGTCGGGGTCATTCCCACAGCCTAACCGCGCCGGCGTCGACGCGATGGCTGCATACGTTTGCAGCCCGGACGGCTCTGCGGCCCGGCGCCGCGGGCGCGGCTCAGCCCGTGAGCGCGTCCTGGATGTCTTCCAGCCGGTGGCCGCGGGTCTCGATGCCGCTGCGCAGCAGCATCACGGCGGCCACGGCCATCGGCACGGCAATCAGCAGCGCCGACCACGCGAAATGGCTGAAGAAGCCCAGCACGCCCAGGCCCGCACCGAGGATGCCGCCGAATTTCGAACTGGCGGCGATGACGCCCGAGCCGGTGCCGCGCAGATGCACGGGGTAGATCTCGGCCGCGTACGGAATCAGCATCGCGATGACGCCGCTGATGCTGATCAGCAGCGACGCGGTGGCCACCACCGTGAGCGCCTCCGAACGCACCGACATCATGCCCATGGCGAAGAAGGCCAGCAGCGACAGCGTGGTCAGCCCGATGAACAGCACCAGCGACTTGAAGCTGCTCCAGCGGTGGTACAGCCAGATCACCACGGCGATGCCGGGCAGCGCGTAGATGGCCGACTTCGCCAGCAGGCCGCTGGCGGCCTTGGGATCCACGCCCAGCTCGGTGAGGTTGACCGGCAGCCACAGCAGGAAACCGAAATTCGCCAGGCCCCAGGCCACGCCGCACATCAGCAGGCCCCAGGTGATGCTGGCATGGCGCCCGCGCAGCAGCTGGCGCACGCCGATCACGGGGTGCTGGTCGTCGATGTGCGGTGCGCCGGGATGCCGGGCGTCGTCGGGCTCCACCGCGTCGCTGGCGCCGCCGGTGAACTTGCGCAGCACCGCGCGCGCCTGTTCTTCCAGGCCGGCGTTGGACAGGAAGCGGGGCGATTCGGGGATGTAGCGGTAGAGCACGACGATCAGCGCGCCGGTGGGCAGGCCCAGCAGCCACAGCACTCGCCAGCTGAACATCGGTTCCAGCACGGCGGCCGCGCCCGCTGCGAGCAGGTAACCCGCCGACGTGCCGATGCCACCCAGCGCGACCAGCAGCCAGCCGCGGTGCGCGGCGGGCACGGTCTCGGCCATCAGGGTGAAGGTGATCGGCAGCAGGCCGCCGGCCGAGGCGCCCATCAGGAAGCACATCACCAGGTTCCACTCGAACGCGGGCATCGCGCCGCAGATCGCGGTGCCGATGAACATCAGCGCACCCAGCAGGATCGCCGCGCGCCGGCCGAACAGGTCCGCGACGCGGCCCCACACCACCGAGCCGACCGTCGTGCCGGTCAGCGCCACCAGCGCCAGCAGGCTCGCGGTGGGCTTGGTGATGGCGTATTCGGCGCTCATGCCGGGCATGACGAAGCCCAGCGTGGCCGGCTTCATCACATCGACGGCCAGCGCGATGACCAGCACGGCGACCAGCTTCCAGTGCTCGATGTTGAGGGCGACGCCATCGGCGACGTGGAAGTGCAGGTGGCCGGCATCGCCCTGGCGCGCCAGGCGCATCTGTTCCAGCCGCGGCATCAGGCCGTAGGTGGCGAAGGCCAGGCCGACCGGAATGGCCGCCATGCCGGCCATCATCAGGCCGTCCATCGGCATGCCGACCATCTGCCAGTGGGTGTGCTGGCCCATCAGGAACATCGGCGCATGCGAGAACACGCCGGCGATGATCAGCAGGCAGCCGAACCAGAAGGCGATCGGGTGGTGGAACGACAGACCGTTGGATTGCATGGGGCGGGAGGATCCTGCAGCCGGCGGAACTCGCAGCCGCGGATCGGCCCGATCCCTCCACGGGCGGACCGTGATTCTGGGCTGTCGGGGGCGATCCGCCAACGGCGCGGCGGGCCCGGGACGTTGAATTCGATTGCGCGGGGGCGGAACCGGGGCCGCCGGCCGACGGGCGGCGGGCCCTGCCGGGCTATTGCTCCTCGACGCTGTCGAGGTCGGATTCCTCGTACACCCAGCCCTGCGGGCCCTTGCGCATCAGCACGCGGCCGGCGCGGGGGATCTCGTCACGGTCGACGCCGGTGACCCACAACACCGCCTCGTCGCCGTGCTGGCGTCCGCGCGAGATCTCCGCCACCACGGGTTGTCCGTCGCGCGCGGACTTCAGGGCCTCCTTGGCGGCGGTGGCATCGTCCTCCGGATAGCGCCAGCGGCCTTCGTCACCGGCCATGGCGCGCAGCGCGGGCAGGTCGCCCTTGGCCAGCGCGGCCAGATAGGCGTTGTAGGCCTGGCCCGGCGCGGCGCCCCCGGCCGGCAGGGCCGTGCCCGGCGCCGGCGTGACGGGTGCATCGAAGCGCAGGTCGAACTGGTAGTCCTTGCCGAAGAACTCCTCGGGCTGGTCGAGGTGGTAACGGCCGGCCACGCGGCGCGCGTCGCCGGCCTCCAGTGCGAGTTCGCCGTAGCCGCCGCTGTTGAAGCCTTCTGGGGAATAGAACAGCCCGCAATCCTCACCCGACGCGTCCAGGCAGATGCGGACGTAGCCGCCGTCGGGCTCCTGTTCGCGCACGCCGTCGTCGGCATCGAAGGCGGCCGCGGCGCGCGCGGCGTCCAGCGGCTGCGCGCTGAGGTAGATCAAGGTCTGGCGATCGTCGGGGTTGTCGTTGGGCTCGACCATCACCGCGATCGCGTGGCGCACGTCCAGGCGGGACTCGCCGATGCGGAAATACCCGCTGGCGGGGTTGGCGGCCATCACGACCGACAGCCCGAAAATGCCGCCGTACAACGCGCACCACGGCAGCAGCCTGCGTGCGAATCGGGTCATCCCCGGTCTCTCCCTTGGCTTCGTCCTAACCTTACACGCAATCGGCGGCGGCCTCCGGACGCGGCGGCGAGGTCGCAGGCGCGACAGCGCCCGGGTGACGAGGGCTACTGGAGCGGGGTCAACAGCTTCAGGCCGCTGCCCGCGCGATACCGGATGTGGGAGGGCAAGGCATCGGGCGGGGCGACGACATCGTCCGGATCGAGCTGCGCGAACCAGGGCGACAACTGCCACGGGCCGCGCAGGTAACCCTGCCACTGTCCATAGGGCGGATAGGGCAGGCCGGAATAGTTGAAGAGCACCGGCACGCGCAGCAGCCAGAACGGCGACTGCGCCGGCTCCCGGCGCGCGGAAGGCTTGAAGCGCCACTGCAGGGCGGCGCTGCGCGCGGCCTCCGACAACTGCGTGCGCAGCACGTCCAAGGACGCGGCCATCGTCGATGTGGATCAGGTTGACCTGCTCGACGAACACGTCCTGCACCCGGCCGTCGGGGCCGGCTTTCACCAGCAGGTGGACGGCGCCCGAGGCGCGCATCTGCATCGCCAGCTGCGGGAAGTCCGGCGGCTTCATCCGCCCCGCGGAGCGGCGCTGCGCCCGATCGTCCATGCGCTCGCCGAACGCGGCGCTGGTGATCGCGCGGGTGAAGGATTGACCGGTCGCATCCGGGCGCGCCACCACGCGCAGGCTCATCTCGCGCCGCGCGGCGGCGGCCCGGCCGTCGACGCGCACCGGTTCGAAACGCCAGGTGGGCACGGCCGTCTCGACCAGCGCGCGTGCCGCCTGGGGCACCATCTCGCGCCGGTCCACGCCGAACCGGGTGACGTGGCCGGAGGCGTCGACCTCGACGAATCCGGTCACCAGCAACGAGGCTTCCAGGCCATCGCGGATGGGCGCGGGCTCGGCCGCCATCGCCATCGCGCCGCCCATTGCCCACGCCAGCCCCGCCAGCAGCACCGTCCGCAGCTTCATCGTGTTCCGTTCGCCCGCATTCCGAAGCGCGCGAGGATACCGGCGCGGGGCGAGAACTTCGAGCGCGTGGACGTATGGGGCACGCATCGGAAGCTCACGCACCCGAAGCAGGAAAAGCACGAAGCGGGAAGGCACGTGCTTCAAGCACGCGCCCCCTGGCCTCAGGGCGCGGCGCCCAGCATCCGCAGGCCGTCGCCGATCGTGTGCGCGGCGCCCGGCGGGAGGGCGTCGGGGCTGAAGGCGATGTCCTTATTGCTGTCGTCCCACGGCACCTGCTTGCGCGGGCCGGGCTCATAGACTTCCCATTGCCCCGGCTTGGGCGGGCCAGGCAGGCCCAGGCTGAAGACCACCGGCACGCGCACCGTCCAGTACGGCGCGTCCACCTTTTCGCCGGCGGTGGGCGGATCGAAATGCCAGCGCCGGGCGCCCATGCGGGCCGCCTTGGCCAGTTCGGCGCGGACGCTCTCGCGGTAGGACTTGTTGTAGCCGGTCAGGTTCACCTGTTCGTCGATGGCGTCCTCGACGTTGCCGTCGCGACCGACCTTGACCACGACGTAGACGGTGCCTTCGCCGCGCTGCATCCCGGCGCCGATGGGGTAATCCGGCGGCGTGAGCTTCTTCGAGACCGGCCGGGTTTCCTTCGGCGCCGATCGGTCGCCGAAGGTCGCGCCGTTGACGCCCAGCGAGTACTTGCCCTTCTCGAGGGGCTTCAACACCACGCGCACGTTCATGTCGCTGCGCGCGGCCACCGGCTGCCCATCCACCCGCACCGGCTCGAAGCGCCAGAGCGGGATGGTGCCGTCGAGCATCTTCACGACGTCCGCCGGGAGCGCGTCGCGGTGGTCCAGCGAGAAGCGCGTGACCGCGCCCTGGGTGTCCACCTCGATCGTGCCCTGGACCAGCATGCTGCCCTCGGCGCGCGGCCGCGCCGCGGCATGGGCGCCGGTGGAGAGGCCCAGTGCGAGGATTCCCGCGATCATCCATTGGTACAGCGCCATGCTTTGCCCTCCGGGCCATCTGTCGACGGCGCAGTCTAACGTTCCGGGCGCGGCATAATCACCGGACGGAGGTGCGCATGCACGGCGGCGGTCTGGAACTGGCACTGGTATTCCTGCTCGCGGCGGTGATCGCCGTGCCGGTGTTCCGTCGCTTCGGCCTGGGCGCGGTGCTGGGCTATCTCGCGGCCGGCGTGGCCCTGGGTCCGTACGGCGCGCGCGTGGTCAGAGATGCGGCGCCGGTACTGACCGCGGCCGAGATCGGCGTGGTGATGATGCTGTTCGTGATCGGCCTGGAGTTGTCGCCTTCGCGCCTGCGGGTGATGCGCAAGCCGGTGTTCGGGGCCGGTGGCGCGCAGTTCGTCGCCTGCGGTGCGGTGCTGGCCGTCGGCGCCGGCCTGTGGGGCGGGCTGGACTGGCGCGCCGCGCTGATCGTCGGGCTGGGCCTGGCGCTGTCCTCGACCGCGGTGAGCCTGCAGTTGCTGTCCGAACGCAAGACGCTCACCAGCGAACACGGCCGCCTGGCCTTCGCCATCCTGCTGTTCCAGGACCTGGCCGCGATCCCGCTGCTGGCGGCGATCCCGTTGATGGGCCAGGCCCAGGCCGAAGGCACCGGCCCGGCCTGGCTGGCCATCGCCAAGGCGATCGGCGCCATCGCGATCGTGGTGATCGGCGGCCGCTTCGTGCTGCGCTGGATGTTCGGCGTGGTGGCGCGCACGCGCATGCCCGAGGTGTTCACCGGCGCGGCCCTGCTGACGGTGCTGGGCGCGGCGTGGCTGATGCAGGCGGTGGGACTGTCGGCGGGCCTGGGCGCGTTCCTGGCCGGCGTGCTGCTGGCGGATTCGGAATTCCGCCATGAGCTCGAGTCGCAGGTGGATCCATTCAAGGGCCTGCTGCTGGGCCTGTTCTTCATGGCCGTGGGCATGAGCATCGACCTGGTCCGGGTGCTGGCCGAACCCATGCTCATCGCCGCGCTCGTGGCCGGCTTCATGGGGGTCAAGTTCGTGCTGCTGTGGGTGGTGGGGCTGCGTCCGGGCGGCCTGGACCGGCGCGAGGCGTGGCAGCTGGCGGCGATCATGGCCCTGGGCAGCGAATTCGCCTTCGTGATCTTCGCCGAAGCCAGTCGGGCCGGACTCATCGACCTGGCCGTGCGGGACCGGCTGGTCGCCGCGGTCGGCGTGTCGATGGCGCTGACGCCGCTGCTGGTGTTCACCGTGTCGCGCGTGCTCGCCGCGCATCCGGCGCGCCGGCCGGCGCGCGCGTTCGACACGATCCCCGAGGGGCATCCGCAGGTGCTGATCGCCGGCTTCGGCCGTTTCGGGCAGGTCGTCGGCCGCCTGCTCGCCGCCCACCGCACGCCCTTCATCGCCATCGAGGACGACATCGAGCAGGTCGATTTCTCGCGTCGCTTCGGCAACCTGATCTATTACGGCGACCCGGCGCGGGCCGACCTGCTGCGCTCGGCCGGCGCCGAACACGTGCGGGTGTTCGTGGTGGCCATCGCCAACCAGGAAAAAAACCTGCGCACCGTGCAGCTGATCCGCCAGCTGTATCCGAAGGCGGTGGTCTATGCGCGCGCCCGCGATCGCCGCCACGCCTGGGAACTGATGGACACCGGCGCGCACGCGATACGCGAGCTGCTCCACTCCAGCCTGATCATGGGTGAGCGCGTGCTGGTGGACGTCGGGGTCGCACCGGCGGTCGCGTCGGACCACGTGCGCCGCTTCCGCGAACACGACGAACGCCTGCTGCGTGCGCAGTACCTGGTGCAGGACGACGAGGACGCGCTGCTGCAGACCGTGCAGGACGCGCGGCGGGAGCTGGAGAACCTGTTCAGTGCCGACGTCGGCGAGGGCGTGCTGGGCACGATCACCGAGGTCGACGAGGAAGAAGAGGAATGAACGCCGGGGCGCGCGGCCGGGACGACGGCACCACGCGCTAGCCGAGCAGCCTCAGCGACACCAGGGCGGCCAGGAAGACCAGCATCGGCGAAGCCCGCAGCATCAGCGACAGCGTGCGTCCGCGATGCAGGGCCAGCGCGTTGACCGTGGCACACACCGCCGCCAGCAGGGCGGGCATGGTCAGCGCACGGATCTGCCCGGCGATCGTGTCCTCGACGTCGGGCGCCGTGCCGCTGCTCCACCAGGCCACCAGCGCGACCACCGCGAACCCGGCGGCCATCACGCACTGGGCGCGGAACGCGCGGGAGCGGTCGGGGCGGGGCGATTCATCGTCGTGCGTCATGCGCGGATTGTGCCACGCAGGGGACCGCGCCCGGGCCGCGCCAAATTCTTCCGACGCGCTCGGTGCGATCGGGGCGGTCAGTTGTCGCGCAGGTAGCGCGCCATCGAGACGTCGCTACCGCCGCCCTGCGCGGACGGTACCGGCGCCAGTTCGGCGGCGATGTCGACGAAGCCGCGCATCACCGCGATCTCGCGCGGCGTGCGGTTGAGCGTGTCGCGCTGCATCGGGTCGGCGCCGGCGCGCAGCAGCTTCTGGGTCACGCGCAGCAGGCCGTGCAGCGCCGCCAGGTGCAACGGACCGAAGCCGCGCGGGTCCTGCGCGTCCAGGCGCGCGTCATGATCGAGCAGCTGGTCCAGGCCGGCCATCAGCACGTCTTCGTCCGCCGCCGATCCCGGTTCGGCGCGCGCGCCCAGCACCAGCAGCAGCGGCGTGGCGCCGCCCGCCGGCAGGTCGGCTTCGGCGCCGGCCAGCAGCAGCGTGTCGAGCAGCGCGACCAGGCGGGCGCGCTCGCGGGCGGTGAAACCGAACATCGATGCGCAATGCAGCGCCATGCGGCCCTGCGCGTCGCTCGCATGCACGTCGGCACCGGCGGCGAGCAGGCGCGCGGCCATGTCGGGCAGGCCGAGCGCGCAGGCGACCATGAGGACGGTCAGGTCGCCCGGCAGGCGTTGTTCGAGGGAGGCGCCGGCGGCGATCAGGCGATCGACGATCTCCACGTGGCGCATGCTCACCGCCGCCGACAGCGGCGTTGCGCCCGAATGAGCGGCGCGTTGGGCGTCGGCCCCACGCGCCAGCAGCAGGTCGACCACCGCGCGATGACCGCCGCCGGCCGCGCGCAGCAGCGCGCTGCAACCCTGGCTGTCGAGCGCGTCCACCGGCAGGCCGAGGTCGAGCAGGCGGCGGACCGCATCGGCGTCGCCGACGATGGCGGCGGCGGGGACGTCCTGCGCGTGCAGTGGACGACGCGGCAGTGGCCAGCCGCGCCAGTCCAGCCAGTCGGCCAGATCGCGCCGGCCCGAGGCCAGCGCCACGCCCAGCGGGGTCTGGCCGTCGGCGGCCAGCAGATCGGGCGACGCGCCATGGGCGACCAGCTTCTTCAGCATCGCCTCGCGGCCCAGCGCCGCCGCCAGAGGTGCAGCGGGCTCATGCCATGGCTGTCGCGCGCATCCAGGTTGACGCCGATGGCCAGCAGCCGGTCGACCAGCCGCGACCAGCCCAGTCGCACGGACAGGGCCAGCGGGGGATCACCCGACGCCGACGGGGCGAAGGGATCGGCGCCGCGTTCGAGCAGGTCGAGGGCGAAGTATTCGAGCCCGCGCGCGGCCTGTTCGCTGGCCGAACACGCGGACAGGAACCGCGCCAGCCCGCCGGCGCCGGCGGGCGAGACGCCCCGGCGCAGCAGCGCCTGCAGCGCGGGCAGCGCGGACGGGCCACGCGTCAGCAGCGCGAACAGCGGAGTGTCGCCGTGGACGTCACGGACGCCCGGATCCGCGCCCCAGGCCAGCAGGCGATCGACCTGCTCGGGCGACGGCGCGGGCGGCTCGTCATGCAGCAGCGCGCCCAGTTCGGCCGGCGACAGCAGGTGTGCCAGGGCCGCCCAGTTCGGTGCCGCGGCGCTCGTGCAGGCCTTCGCGCAGCAAGGCGGCCGGCGCACGGTCGGGCAGCGGTGCGTCGGACGTGTCGCCGGCGTCGCTCACCGCCGAGGGCAGCGGGTAGGCGCGGTCGAGTGCCGCCACCAGCGCCCAGCGCCCGGATTCGGCCGCGCGGTCGATCGCGCGCTTGTCCTCGAAATCGCGCGCGTCGGCGTCCAGGCCGAGGGACAGCAGGCGCTCGATCAAGCCGGTGGTGGCGTTCTCCGACATCGCGGCAAGTGCGAGCGCACCGCGGCCGTGGGCGTCGACGGCCGCAGCTTCCTGGGCACCGCCGCGCGGCAGGTGCGCGAGCAGCCGTTCGAGCACGGCCAGCCGACCACCGCGCGCGGCCTCCAGCAGCGGCGTGCGGCCGAGCCGGTCGACCGCGGCGGCGTCGGCGCCGGCGGCGAGCAGCGCCTCGACGATCTCGGCGTGGCCGGCGTGGGCGGCCTCCATCAGTGCAGTGCGGCCCTGCGCATCGCGCGCGTCGACCTTGGCCTTGTGCTTGAGCAGCAGGCCGACGCCCGCGGCGTCGTCCTCCTCGGTGCCGGCCGCGGCGAGCAGCGTCGGCTGGCCGCCGGCGGGCTCGGGCTTGGCCCCGCGCTCGAGCAGGAACTTGGCCAGGCGCCAGTTGCCGGCGGCACAGGCCACGCCCAGCGGGGACAGGCCGTCGACATTGAGCACGTCGATCTCGGCGGCCGCATCGCGCAGCAGCGCCGCCACGCCCGGGTCGGAACTGCGCGCGGCGTGGTGCAGCGCGGTGTTGCCGTCATGGTCGACCGCGCGCGGGTCGGCGCCATTGGCCAGCAGTGTCATCACCGCGTCGGGGCGGCCGTGCCAGCTGTCGCGCGTGGCGGCCAGCAGCGGCGTCATGCCGGCGTGGGCGAGGTTGAGGTCGGCGCCGCGCGCGATCAGCGCCCGCAGCAGGCGCAGGTCAGGCAGTACCGCGGCGAGCACCGGCAGGCTGCGCTGGTCGCGCTCGTCGGGCGACGGACCGGCATGCACGTCGGCGCCGGCATCGATCAGCTGCAGGGCCTGTTCGACGCGTCCGCCGCGCGCGGCGGCGTACAGCTCCGATTCCAGGTGCAGGCCGGACAGCAGGACATCCTCGGCGCCGTCGAAATCCTCGGCTGCGGGGACAGGCTCGTTCTCGGGAATGCGTTCGGGCGGCGCGACGCGCTGCAGCACCCCATGGATCACCGGCGAGGCGACCAGCAGCAGCCCGGCGAGCGTCCAGCGCGCGGTGCCGCTGGTCAGCACCTCCGGCCACGCCAGCACGACCGCGCCCGCGACCGGCACTGCGACCAGCCCGGCGACCGCCAGTCCGCGCCAGGCGCCGGGAACGAAATCGGGCAGCGCACGCCAGTGCTCCGGCAGCAGACCGCCGTCGCGTTCCTGCCCGAACCACACGGGCCACACGCGCCACGCGGCGATCAGCAGCAGGCCGGCGGCGAAGCTCAAGCCCAGCGCGGCCGCCAGCGAGCCGCCGCGAAGCAGGGCCTGCAGCGGCCAGGCCACGATCACGAAGCTCACGGCGAACGCTGCGCCCCACAGGGCGGCGAGCCATGCGGCCTCGCGCAGCAGGGCGCGCGGTGCCATGGGCTGGCTCCGCCACTGCGATACGGCGAGGGCAAATGCAGGCTGGGCCAGCGCGAGTGCGATCGCGGCCACCGCGCCACCCAGGGCGGCAAGGAGCGTCAACAGGGCACCGGCTCCGAGCGTGGCCAGTATCGGCAAGCGCGCGCGCGGAGCCGGAGGGGCGACGGCCTCAGGCATCGGTGCCCCAGTCCTCGGTCATCGGATCCAGGACGGTCGGCGGGAACTGCAGGTGGAACCCGCGCGAGGCGAGGTTCGCCCGCACCACGCCGGCATCCTCGCGGGCCAGCGCACGGTCGGGCGTGAGGGTGACTTCCAGGACGAACTGCAGGTTGCCCAGCTGCGCGCGCAGCGGCTCGGGCAGGCGCGCGAAATCATCGCGCGCGCTGAGATACACGTAGGTGTCGGCCTTGCGAAGGCTCTTGTAGACGTAGGCTTGCATGCGGGATCGGGGGACGGCCTGGCCGCGTGACAGGCCACAGGATAGGCCGGGAGAGCCGCTCGTGGAAACGCGAAACGTGAACAGCCCCGATCCGCGGACACGCGTCACATCGATCGATCCGCGTGAATCAGCCCCGGTGAGTCGGTGTTCCCGGGGCGCCCGAGCCTGACCGGATGGCCCGACCGGGGGCCCCGGTTCCAGCACGCCGGCCCGGCCCCGCGCGCCGCTTCGGCTCAGTGATACCCCGAATCCGCCGCCACCTTGCCCTTGAACACGCTGTAGGACCACCACGTGTAGCCCAGGATCGCCGGCAGCAGGACGATCAGCCCCACGGCCACGAAGCCCTGCGAGGACGGCGGCGACGCCGCGTCCCAGATGCTCATCGACGGCGGCACGATGTTCGGCCAGATCCCCAGCACCAGGCCCGCAAACCCGAGCACGAAGAAGCACAGCGTGAGCAGGAACGGGGCGGCGTCGCGGCCCTCGCGCATCGCCGCGCCCCACAGCGCGAACGCGTTGAGCAGGGCCAGCAGCGGCACGGGCGCGAGCCACCAGAAATTTCCACTCTCGAACCAGCGCGCCATGATGTGCGAGTCCAGGAACGGCAGCCACGCGCTCACCAGCCCCATGAAGGCGACCACGACCAGCACCAGGGGCCGGGTCAGCGTGCGCGCGATCAGCTGCATGCGGCCCTCGGTCTTCAGGATCAGCCAGGTGGAACCCAGGAGCGCGTAGCCGAAGACCACCGCGACGCCGGTGAGCATCGAGAACGGACTGAACCAGCCGAACGCGCCGCCCAGGTACTTGCCGCCCTGCAGCGGCATGCCTTCCACCAGCGCGCCCAGGATCACGCCCTGCGCGAAGGCGGCGAACATCGAGCCCAGCGCAAAGGCGGCGCCCCACGCCGGCTTGGCGCGGGTGGCCTTGAAGCGGAACTCGAACGCGACGCCACGGAACACCAGCGCGATCAGCATCAGCAGCACCGGCAGGTACAGCGCCGACAGCACCACCGCGTAGGCCTTGGGGAAGGCCGCCAGCAGGCCGGCGCCACCCAGCACCAGCCAGGTCTCGTTGCCGTCCCAGATCGGCGCGGCGGTGTTCATCATGTGGTCGAGCTGGTGCTCGTCCTCGGCGAAGGGCGCCAGGATGCCCAGGCCGAGCACGAAGCCGTCCAGCAGCACGTACATCAGCACCCCCAGCCCGATCACGCCGAACCAGATCACCGGCAAAACGTGTGCCCAGTTCATGGCGCGGCCTCCGGCGTGGCGTCGTCGGGCGTGCGATTGCCTACCGACAGCGGTCGCGCCGGCGTGCGTTCGCCCGAATCGCTTTGCGGCATCGGCTCGTGCGGCTGCGGCCCCTTGCGGATCAGCTTGAGCAGGTACCAAATGCCGGCGCCGAACACGGTGAAGTAAACCGCCGCGAACACCAGCAGCGAGGTCAGCACGCTGCCCACCGCCAGCGTCGGCGTCACCGCGTCGGCGGTGCGCAGCAGGCCGTAGATCACGTAGGGCTGGCGCCCGATCTCCACCACGTACCAGCCGGCCAGGATGCAGGCGAAACCGGCCAGCGTCATCGCGCGCCAGCCATCGAGGATCCAGCGCGATTCGAACAGGCGGCGTCGCCACCACAGCCAGGCCGAGGCCAGCGTCAGCAGGAGCATCGCGATGCCAAGCCCCACCATGACGCGGAAGGCATAGAACACGGGGGCGACCGGCGGGCGCTGATCGGGCGGCACCGCGGTCAGCGGCTGGATCTCGCCGTCGAGCGTGTGGGTGAGGATCAGGCTGCCCACGCGCGGGATCGCCACTTCGTAGTCATTGCGCTCCGCCGCCGGGTTGGGCACGGCAAACAGCACCAGCGGCACGCCCTCGCCGGGCTCGCCCGCGCGCCAGTGCGCTTCCATCGCGGCGACCTTGGTGGGCTGGTGTTCGCGGGCGTTGAGGCCGTGCAGGTCGCCGACGAACACCTGCAGCGGTACCGCGATCCCCGCGAAGGCGACCGCAAGCACCAGCATCCGTCGCGCCGCCGCCACATGCTGGCCGCGCCGCAGATAGCCCGCGCTCACACCGCCAATCACGAAGCAGGTGGTGATGAAGGCGGCCAGCACCATGTGCGCGAGCCGGTAGGGGAACGACGGATTGAATACGATCGCCCACCAGTCCGCCGGTTCGAACACGCCCTGCGCCGTGAGGGTGTAGCCCTGCGGCGTCTGCATCCAGCTGTTGGCCGAGATGATCCAGAAGGTCGAGATCAGCGTGCCCAGCGCCACCATGCAGGTGGCCAGGAAATGCAGCTTTTCCGGCACCCGCTTGTAGCCGAAGAGCATCACGCCGAGGAACGTGGCTTCGAGGAAGAATGCCGTGAGCACCTCATACGAGAGCAACGGCCCCAGGATGTTGCCCGCCTTCTCGGAGAGCACCGACCAGTTCGTGCCGAACTGGAAACTCATCACGATGCCCGACACCACGCCCATGCCGAAGGACACGGCGAATATCTTCAGCCAGAAGAAGTAGAGGTCGCGCCAGAGGGCGTCGCGCGTGCGCAGCCAGCGCCACTCAAGGAACGCGAGCCAGCTCGCCAGGCCGATGGTGAAGGCCGGAAAGACGATGTGGCAGGAGATGACGAACCCGAACTGGATCCGCGACAGCAGCAACGCGTCCACGCATCACGCCTCCGCGGCGCGCAGGTGGGGCGCCGCGCCGGACATTGTGCGCTGCAAGGCGAATTATTGTAATCCGCGATGCGCGCGTGCCCTGATCTGACAACGCCGATCTGGCAACGCCGATCTCACAGGGCTGATCTCACACGGCCGATCTCACAAGGACGATCTCACAAGGCCGATCTGGCAAAGCGGGTCCGGCCAGGTCGATCGGGCACAGCTGATCCGGCAAAGTCGGCCCAGTCACAAGGCCGCCAGACGTGCGGCGGTGCATGCCCGCGCGTGGCACGCAGGCCTGCCGGATCCGTTCGGCGAAACCCTCGCAGTCGTCCCACGCCTGTGCCGACTCTCCACTGGGCCAGGCCATGACTTCCGGCCCGGTCCGACCGCGGCCGGACTGATACGCTGCGGCGGTCATTTTTCCGGAAGTCCGTCGATGCGTCTGCTGCCGCTGTCCGCCTTGCTCCTGGCCGTCCCCGCCTTCGCGCAGACACCCCAGCCCGCCGCCCCGGCCGCACCGGTGTCCATCACGCTCGAGCAGGCGATGGCCGATCCGGACTGGATCGGACCGACCGTCGAACAGGCCTGGTGGTCATGGGATGGACAGCACGTGCAGTACCTGCTCAAGCGCAGCGGCACGGCGATCCGCGACACCTGGCAACAGGGCGTGGAGGAGACGAGCGGGACGAAGGTCGATGGCGCCGCGCTGGCCGGACTCGACGCCGCCGCCCCGGTCTTCGATGCCGCGCGCACGCGCATGGCCTTCGTGCGCAACGGCGACGTGTTCGTGCGCGAACTGCGCAGCGGCGGGCTGACGCAGGTCACGCGGACCGAGGCGGCAGAGGCGCTGCCGCAGTTCAGCCGTGACGGCAATCTCGTCTTCCGCGCCGGCAACGACTGGTTCCAGTGGCGCGCCGGCGCCGGGGTGAGCCAGGCCGCGATCGTGAAGGCCGAAAAGGATCCCGACGCGGCGCCCAAGCCCGATGACCTGCGCGAGCGCCAGTTGCGCCTGATCCGTACGCTGCAGGACGACCGCAGTCGCAACGAAGCCGCCCGTGCGCAGGAAAAGGCCTGGCGCCAGGCCGACCCGACCCGCGCGCCCGCCACCGCCTACCTGGGCGCCGACGTCGCCATCGTCGACAGCGCGCTGGCGCCCGATGGCCGCCTGCTGCTGGTGGTCACCCAGCCCAAGGACGCCGATGCGGGCCAGGCCGGCAAGATGCCGCGCTATGTCACCGAATCGGGCTACGAGGAGTTCGAGGAAGTCCGCACCCGCGTGGGCCGTGGCAACCCGTTGCCGCACCGGCTGTGGCTGGTCGATACCCGCACGGGCGGCGTGAAGGAGCTGAAGTTCGACGTGCTGCCCGGCATCACCACCGACCCGCTCGCGGCGATGCGCAAGGCGGCCAAGCAGGAGCCGCTCAAGGGCGCGCGCGCGGTGCGCATCGAGACCGACGGCGACGGCACCGGTCCGGCCATCCACTGGAGCGACGACGGCCGCCAGGCCGCGGTGCTGGTGCGCGCGGTGGACAACAAGGACCGCTGGATAGCGACGGTGGATATCGACGGCGCCCGCCTGGAGCCACGCCACCGCCTGACCGATCAAGCCTGGATCAACTGGGGCTTCAACGATTTCGGCTGGACGCCGGACAACACGCTGTGGTTCCTCTCCGAGCAGAGCGGCTACTCGCACCTGTACGTGCTCGACGCGGCCGGCAAGCCGCGCGCGCTGACTTCGGGTCAGTGGGAAGTTTCCGCGCCGCAGTTGTCCGCCGACGGCCAGGGCTTCTTCTTCGTGTGCAACCACAGCGCCCCGGGTGACTACGAGGTGTGCGCGGTCGACCGGGCCGGTGGCGCAGTGCGTGAGGTGACCGCGCTGGACGGCGTCGAGGACTTCGCGCTCTCGCCCGATGGCCGCCGCGTCCTGGCGCGCCACTCGCGCAGCTACCTGCCGCCGCAGGTGTCCGTGGTGGGCATCGACGGCAGCCAGCCGCGCCAGCTCACCGACACGCGCTCGGCGAAGTTCCGCGCGTATCCGTGGATCCAGCCCGAGTACGTGCAGGTGCCCAGCAAGCACGGCGCGGGCACCATCTGGGGCAAGTTCTACGGACCCAGGACGCTGGAGCCGGGCCGCCGCTATCCGGTGGTGATGTTCGTGCACGGCGCGGGCTACCTGCAGAACGTCAGCCACCGCTATCCGAACTATTTCCGCGAGCAGATGTTCCACAACCTGCTCGTCGACGAGGGTTACATCGTCCTCGACCTGGATTACCGCGCCTCGGAAGGGTATGGCCGCGACTGGCGCACGGCGATCTACCAGCGCATGGGCCATCCCGAGCTCGAGGACTACCTGGACGGCCTGGACTGGCTGGTCGCGCAGCGCCAGGGCGACCGCGACCGCGCCGGCATCTACGGCGGCTCCTACGGCGGCTTCCTGACCTTCATGGCCCTGTTCCGCGAGCCGGGCACGTTCAAGGCCGGCGCCGCCCTGCGGCCGGTGAGTGACTGGTCACAGTACAACCACGAGTACACCTCCAACATCCTCAACACGCCCGAGCTCGACCCGCAGGCCTACCTGCGTTCCTCGCCCATCGAGTACGCCCAGGGGCTGCAGGACCATCTGCTGATCGCCCACGGGATGATCGACGACAACGTGTTCTACAAGGATTCGGTGATGCTCGCGCAGCGCCTGATCGAATTGCACAAGGACAAGTGGGAGCTTGCCGGCTACCCGCTTGAGCGGCACGCGTTCAGCCACTCCGATGCCTGGTACGACGAGTACCGCCGCATCCACGAGCTGTTCGGACGGGTGCTGAAGTAGAACCGCCGCCACCGCTCCCCCACCCCTGTCCGGGGAGCGGTGGCGACTGTGCGGACCGTCCTGCGTTCTGAGAGGATGACAGCCGGCATTGGCTCAGGCTCCGGGAGGTCCCCGCGATGGAAATCACCCCGGTCAACCTCCGCAACCTTCTGCTTGACTGCCGCACGGCGCTGCGCAAGGCCGACAAGAACTTCGAACAGTCGGCGCTGCGCGAACTGCTCGACGACACCATCATCGCGCTGGGCGAATCGCGTGACCGCCAGCAGCTCGTCCGGCGCGCCGGCGCGCAGGACGCGCCCGCCGCGCAGCGCGTGGCGTATGCCTGGCAGAGCGTGACGCGCGAACTGCGACATTCCCACCCGGCGCTGTTCCAGGAACTGTCCACGCGCGTGCTCAAGCGCCTGGATACGGAAGTGATCGGCGACGCGAGCGACGAGATCCAGGCGCTCGAGGACGAACTGCGTCTGCGCGACACGCAGGAAAGCAAGGCGGTGGCCGAACTGTCGGCGCTGCGCGCCGCGCTCGCCAATGCGGTGCCGCTGGCCGACACCGTCGGCGGCTCCGAGGCCGCGCTGGCGCAGGAGCGCATGCAGATCCTGTTGCAGGCGGTCTCCACCGGAGGCGGCCTGCGCAAGCAGCTGGCCACGCCCGAGAGCGGCCATGCACCCACGCGCACCACCCTGCAGGCGGTCGTGGACGGGCAGCGCGCGCTGTCCACGCACGAGCGCGAATGGTGCATTGGCGAGGCGATGGTGCTGACGGGGTTCCAGCAGACGCCCGCGCAGCTGCTCTCGCAGGGCGAGGCCGCGCTTGCCCGGCTGGTGCTGGACGGCAAGCCAGCGGGCTGAAACCGGGCGACGCGTCGCTACAATGCGCGGATGACCGCATTGCCCGAATTCGACGAAATCCGCACCTGGCTGACCGGGTTGCAGGATCGGATCTGCGCCCGGATCGAGGCCGCTGATGGCGGCGCCCGCTTCGTGGAGGATGCCTGGCGGCGCGAAGAGGGCGGCGGCGGTCGCACCCGCGTGCTGCGCGACGGCGCTGTGTTCGAGCAGGCGGGGATCGGATTCTCCGACGTGTCGGGCACGCGCCTGCCGCCCTCGGCCAGCGCGGCGCGCCCGGAACTGGCGGGGGCCACCTGGCGTGCGGCCGGCGTCTCGCTGGTGTTCCATCCCCGCAATCCGCACCTGCCCACGACCCACGCCAATGTCCGCCACTTCCGCGCCATGCGCGATGGCGAGACGGTGGCCTGGTGGTTCGGTGGCGGCTTCGACCTCACCCCGTTCTATCCGGTCGACGAGGACGTCCGCCACTGGCACCGCACGGCGCGCGCGCTGTGCGAGCCGTTCGGCGGACAGGGCCGGTATGCGGCACACAAGCAATGGTGCGACGAGTACTTCTTCCTCAAGCACCGTAACGAGACCCGCGGCGTCGGCGGCCTGTTCTTCGACGACCTGCACGAGGACTTCGACCGCGACTTCGCCTACCTGCGCGCGGTCGGCGACGGTTTCCTCGATGCCTACATGCCGATCGTCGAACGGCGCCGCGACATGCCGTGGGGCGAGCGCGAGCGCCAGTTCCAGCTGTACCGCCGCGGACGCTACGTGGAATTCAACCTGGTCTTCGACCGCGGCACGCTGTTCGGCCTGCAGAGTGGGGGCCGCACCGAATCGATCCTGATGAGCCTGCCGCCGCTGGTGCGCTGGGAATACGGCTTCGAGCCCGCCGCCGGCAGTGCGGAAGCGCGCCTGGCGGACTACCTGAAGCCGCGGGACTGGCTCGTGGACGAGATCGACACGACGACCTGACGGTCGGGTGGCCTGCACCGGCGCGTGTGCGGCGTCCTATTCGCCGCAATTCCGGCCGTTTCCCTCGCGCCGAACGATGCTGATGGCGCCGTTGGTTTCCAGCAGGGCCATGCGCACGTCGGCAAGGTCGAGTTCACCGTTCTGGCGAAGCGCTTCGTTGAAGTCGTCCTCGCTCACCAGTTCCCGGCGCAGCACGCCGCGAAACAGCTTGCCGTCGCGCGCCAGCACCACCGGCGCGCCTTCCAGGACGCGTTCGGCGCGCCGGCTGCGCGAGGTGATGTAGCCCACCAGCCAGTTGATGCTGATCAGCGTGGCCGCCAGCAGCAGGCCGCCCGCCAGCGAGGTATCGCGGCCCAGCAGCGAGTTCTGCACGGCGTTGCCCAGTAGCACGATCAGGACCATGTCGAAGGGCGTGAACTGGCCCATCGTCCGCTTGCCGGACACGCGGATCAGCAGCAGCAGCACCGTGTACACGATGACGGCCCGCAGGACGAACTCCCACCACGGCATCGCCATGTCAAACAGATCGCTCATGCAACCCCCCGGAGCCTGGATGTCCTGTACCTGCGCGCGCGTCGGCAGCGCCTGCATGCCCGACCGCTTCGTGGCCGCCCACGGCCGCGGCCGCGGCCGGGAACATCATGGCGGAGAACGCCACCACGAGGAGCATCCCGTCGCCGGAAAATCGCGGACGACACAGCGTCACTGGAAAACGCGGGCAATAAAAAGCCCCGCAGGCAGGGGGGGCCGGCGGGGCTGGAGAAGCGGGACCTGGGGAGGGGTCGTCGCTTCCGGGATCGCTCCAGGGGAGGGAGGATCACGACAGGCGTTGCACCTGTCGCGAACAATATGACCATCCCGCGCATGGATGGTTCGTGAAGAAAACAGTTAATAATTTGTTGGATTCAGGGGGTGTTCATTCCCACAATTCTCTGCAAATAGCGCGGTTTTTTACCGCAATTGGTGCGATCGGAGTTGAACAGGGATTTCGTGGCGGATGGGCTGTCATCCACTGTCGAGTCAGTGCGCCTGGTCCCAGTTGTCGCCCACTCCGCTGTCCACGACCAGCGGGACGCGCAGGCGGGCCGCCTCGACCATGCGGCGGGGGACCTGCTCCAGAAGCGTGTTCAGGAAACCGGCATCCACCTCGAAGACCAGTTCGTCGTGGACCTGCAGGACCATCCGGGCCGCGTCGCCGTGGTCGGCCAGCCAGGCGTCGATGTCCACCATGGCCCGCTTGATGATGTCGGCGGCGGTGCCCTGCATCGGCGCGTTGATGGCAGCACGCTCGGCGCCGGCGCGCAGGCCCTGGTTCCGGGCATTGATGTTGTCCAGGTACAGGCGCCGGCCGAACACGGTCTCGACAAACCCGCGTTCGCGGGCCTGCTGCCGCGTGCGTTCCATGAACTCGCGCACGCCCGGATAGCGCGAGAAGTACAGCGCGATGTAGTCCTGCGCCTCGCCGCGGGCGATGCCCAGCTGGCGCGCGAGGCCGAAGGCGCTCATGCCGTACATCAGGCCGAAGTTGATCGCCTTGGCCGCACGCCGCTCGTTGCCGGTGACATCATCCAGTGGACGGCCGAACACTTCCGCGGCGGTCGCGCGGTGGATGTCGGCGCCGGATTCGAAGGCGCGCACCAGGCCTTCGTCCTCCGACAGGTGCGCCATGATCCGTAGTTCGATCTGCGAGTAGTCGCAGGACACGATCTTGCGGCCCTCTGGCGCGATGAACGCCTGGCGGATGCGCCGGCCGTCATCGGTGCGGATCGGGATGTTCTGCAGGTTGGGATCGTTGGAAGCCAGCCGGCCGGTCGCCGCGCCCGCCTGGTGGTAGCTGGTGTGCACGCGGCCGGTATCGGGATTGATCATCTCCGGCAGCTTGTCGGTGTAGGTGCTGCGCAGCTTGGCCAGGCCGCGGTATTCCAGGATCACGCGCGGCAGTTCGTGCTGGTCGGCGATGGCCTCCAGCGCTTCCTCGTTGGTCGACGGCTGGCCGCCGGGCGTCTTCACCAGCGCCGGCAGGCCGAGTTCGTCGAACAGCAATGCGGCCAGCTGCTTGGGCGAGTCCAGGCTGAAGGTCCGGCCGGCCAGTTCGGTGGCCTTCTGCTGGGCCGCGAGCATGCGCTTGCCCAGGTCCGCCGATTGCCGCCGCAGCTCCGCCGCGTCGATCAGCACGCCGTTGGCCTCGATGCGCTCGAGCACGCCCACCAGTGGCATTTCGATGTCCCGATAGACCGCCTCCAGCGCCGGCTCGGTGGCCAGGCGGGCGGACAGCGCGCGGTGCAGGCGCAGGGTGACGTCGGCATCCTCGGCCGCGTAGCAGGTGGCTTCGTCGAGGCCGACCTGGGCGAAGGAAATCGCCTTGGCGCCCTTGCCGGCCACCTGCTCGTACTTGATCGTGTCGTAGCCCAGGTAGCGCTTGGCCAGCGAATCCATGTCGTGGCGGGTCGCGGTCGCGTTGAACACGAAGCTTTCCAGCATCGTGTCGTCGGCGTAGCCGGCGACTTCGATGCCGTGGCGTCGCAGCACGTGCAGGTCGTACTTGCCGTGATGGCCGATCTTGGCCTTGGCCGGATCGGCGAACAGGGGCGCCAGGCGGGCGAGCGTGCGCGCGCGATCGAGCTGGGCGGGCGCGCCCGGATAGGTGTGGCCCAGCGGCAGGTAGGCGCCGCGGCCGGGTTCGATCGCGAAGCTGATGCCCACCAGGGTGGCGCGCATCGGGTCCAGCGAATCGGTTTCGGTGTCGAAGGCGAACGCCGGCGCCGCCTGCAGCGCGGCCACCCAGGTGTCCAGCGCTTCGGCGCTGGTCAGGCACTCGTAGCTGCCGGGCGCGGCCAGCGCGGGGGTCGAGCACTTCGGCGGCCGGCGCGCTGGAGCGCGCATAGCCGGCCGCGGTGTTGCGCACGCCGGGCGGCGCCGTGTCCTCGACCGTCGCGCCGGCGTTTTCCAGTTCGCGCAGCGCCTGGCGGAAGCCGTAACGCGCGTACAGGCCACGCAGCGCATCGGCGTCGCGGTTGCGCAGCACCAGCTCGGACGGGGCGAACGGCAGCGGGACGTCGGTGCGGATCTGCGTCAGCGTGCGGTTGAGCGGCAGGCGGTCGAGCACGCGCCGCAGGTTCTCGCCGATCTTGCCGCCAATCGCATCGGCGTGGGCGATCACGCCGTCCAGCGTGTCGTATTCGGCCAGCCATTTGGCCGCGGTCTTCGGGCCGCATTTCTCGACCCCGGGGATGTTGTCGACGCTATCCCCCATCAGGGCCAGGAAGTCGACGATCTGGTCGGCCCGCACGCCGAACTTGGCCATCACCGCCTCGTCCGAATCCAGCCGGCTGCCGCTCATCGTGTTTACCAGCGCCACGCCGGCGCCGGCTTCATTGCGCCGCACCAGCTGGGCGAAATCCTTGTCGCCGGTGGAGATCGTCACGTCGATGCCGTCGGCGGCGGCCTGCAGTGCCAGCGTGCCGATGACGTCATCGGCCTCCACGCCCTCGATGCGGATGATGGTCAGGCCCAGCGCCTGCACGATCTCGCACATCGGCTGCACCTGGGAGCGCAGGTCGTCCGGCATCGGCGGCCGATTGGCCTTGTACTGCGGGTCCAGCGCCTCGCGGAAGGTCGGGCCGGGCGCGTCGACGACGAAGGCGATGAACTCGGGCCGCTCGTTGAGCGTGGCGCGGAGCATGTTGACCACGCCGAACAGGGCCCCGGTAGGCTCGCCCTGCTCATTGTTGAGTGGCGGCAGCGCGTGGAAGGCGCGGTAGAGGTAGCTGGAACCATCGATCAGGACGAGTCGCTTCATCCGGCGATTCTAGCGGCGATCCCCTGCCGCGCCGCGGACCGTGGCGCGGCATGCGGCGATCCGGGTGCAGGCGTGACGGCGGAACAGGCATGCGCGATGGACCGTGCCGGCGTGGCGCCTTGGCCACCACCGAAGACAAGCGTCGCCAGGACGTCGACCCCGCGGCTTTGCGCGCCGATGGCCGGCCGGCATTCCGACGGCCGCTTCATGGCCGCGGGCGTATGCTGGCGGCATCGCGGATGGGTCTGCGATCCGCACGTTCCGCCCGGCCCCCGGGCCCTGCCCCACCTACTCCAGGAGAACGTCCATGCGCCGCCCTGCCCTCATCCTCGTGCTCGCGGCCGCACTGGCCGGCTGCGCGAGTACACCTGCAGCGAACGATCCCACCGCCGGCCTGGAGGGCGCGGACGTGACCACCCGCGAGGTGGATGGCGACCGCATCGAGGAGTACCGGGTCCAGGGCCAGCTGCACGTGGTCAAGGTCACCCCGCGGCGCGGCCCCACGTACTACCTGGTCGATCGCAATGGCGATGGACGCCTGGACAGCAGCGAAGGCGAAGGCACCGTGTCGCCGGTGATGTGGAAGCTGTTCGAGTGGGGCAACTGACGCAGGTCCGACAGCGCCCCGGTCGGTCCGGATCTGGCTGACGCCCGCCGGCGCACCCTGCGCGCCGTGATTGCGGCGGGTCGCGCACCATCCGCGCGGCCGCTCCTGCCACGGGTCGCGACGCGCCGGATCGAGGTCCACCCAAAACAAGACAGCCTGCAGTTCGCACTGCAGGCTGTCGTGTCGATCGCGGTGCACGGCGCAGTCAGCGCGCCGTGCCGGAGGATCAGGCCGCGGCGTCCTTCAGCTTCTTGAGGGCGCGAACCTTGATCTTCACCGAGGCCGGCTTGGCGGCGAACCACTGCTCTTCCTTGGTGAACGGGTTGATGCCCTTGCGCTTCGGCTTGGCCGCAACGTTGACCACGTTGATCTTCAGCAGGCCCGGCAGGGTGAATGCACCGGCGCCCTTCTTGTTGACCGAAGCGTGCACGGCGCTTTCCAGCGACGACAGCACCGCGCGGACGTCCTTGGCAGCCACGCCAGTGGATTCGGACAGGTGGGCGACCAGCCCGGACTTGCCCAGGACTTCCTTGATCGGCTTGGGAGCAGCCGGCATGGCAGCGGCCTTCTTCGGAGCAGCTTTCTTCTTCGCCATTTTTACGTATCCCCCGGATGGAGTGTGTTTGATGAGGTGTGCCTGGAAAATCCCCTCGGCAAGCGGAATGTAGGCCATAAGATTCGCTGCGCCAAGTGATTTTCGGCGGGAAATGCAGACTTTTTTGCCAGACGGCGACGACCGGCGCCCGCGGAAGGCTCGCGGGACGCCGCGCGCCGGCCCGGCGGGGGTGTTCTAGGCCGGCTGGAGGTTGGCGTAGGCCAGGACCAGCCACTTGGCGCCGGCATCGTCGAAGTTGACCTGCACGCGCGCGTGGGCGCCCGCGCCTTCGTAGTCGACCACGGTGCCGGTGCCGAATTTCGGGTGGCTGACCTGCGCGCCCAGCTTGAACGCCGGCACCTCGATCACCGACTGCATGGCGCCGCGCCGCGGCGAGGCGGCGTACATCGGCCGGGAAACCTGGACCTTCGGCCGCACCTCGTGGACGAGCGTGGCCGGGATCTCGCGGATGAAGCGAGAGGGCATGCCGTACATGTCCTGGCCGTGGATGCGCCGGGTCTCGGCGTAGCTGAGCACCAGCTTCTGGCGCGCACGGGTGATGCCCACGTAGGCCAGCCGGCGTTCCTCCTCGATGCGGCTGGCATCCTCGCTGGACTTGATGCTCGGAAACAGGCCCTCTTCCAGTCCGCCCAGGAACACCAGCGGAAATTCCAGGCCCTTGGCGCTATGCAGCGTCATCAACTGCACGCTGTTCTCGCCCGCCTGGGCCTGGCCCTCGCCGGCTTCCAGCGCGGCGTAGCTGAGGAAGGCGACCAGCTCGGGCATCGCGGCGGCTTCCTCGTCCGAGTCGGCGCCGGTGAAGCGCGAGGCGACCGAGACCAGCTCGTCCAGGTTGTCCGTGCGCGAGTCGAGCTGGCCGCGCGACTCGTTGGCGTAATGCTCCCGCAGGCCGGACCGGGCCAGGACGTGGTCGACCTTCTCGGGCAGTGGCAGGGACGCCACCTGCTGCGCCAGTTCGTCGATCAGGGTGAGGAACCCGGACAGGGCATTGCGGGCCCGCGCCGCCAGCGTGGTCTCGTGCACCGTGCGCCGCGCCGCCTCCCACAGCGCCACCCCGTCCTCGCGCGCACGCCGGCGCACCTCGTCCAGCGTGCGCTCGCCGATGCCGCGCGCGGGGGTGTTGACCGAACGCTCGAAGGCGGCGTCATCCACCCGCGAGGCGACCATGCGCATGTAGGCCAGGGTGTCCTTGATTTCCGCCCGCTCGAAGAAGCGCATGCCGCCGTAGACGCGGAACGGGATTCTTGGCTCTTCCTGCAGGATTTCCTCGAATGCCCGCGACTGCGCGTTGCTGCGGTAGAGGATCGCGACGTCGCCGTGGTCGCCGCCGTCGCGCACCCACTGCCGGATGCGTTCGACGACGAAGCGCGCCTCGTCCATCTCGTTGTACGCGGCGTACAGGTCGATCGGCTCGCCGGTGCCGGTGTCGGTCCACAGCTTCTTGCCCAGCCGGTCCGGGTTGTGCGCGATGACCGCGTTGGCGGCGTCGAGGATGTTGGCGCTGGAGCGGTAGTTCTGCTCCAGCCGCAGCGTGCGCGCATCCGGGAAGTCGCGCAGGAACTTCTGCATGTTCTCGACCTTGGCGCCCCGCCAGCCATAGATCGACTGGTCGTCGTCGCCGACCACGAACACGTGGCCGGTGTCGCCGGCCAGTACGCGCACGAAGGCGTACTGGATCGAATTGGTGTCCTGGAACTCGTCGACGAGCAGTTCACGGAAGCGGGCGCGGTAGTGCGCCAGCAGGGCCGCGTTGTCGCGCAGCAGCTCGTGCGCGCGCAGCAGCAGTTCGGCGAAATCCACCAGACCGGCGCGGTCGCAGCGTTCCTGGTAGAGCGCGTAGGCGCGGTGCATGACGTCCGCCCATTCGTCGCGTGGGTCGGGCTGGATGTGGGCGGGGCGGCGGCCCTCGTCCTTCTGCGCGTTGATCCACCACACGATCTGGCGCGGCGGGAAGCGCGTGTCGTCCAGTTCGAGCTGCTGCACCACGCGCTTGACCAGGCGGAGCTGGTCGTCGCTGTCGAGCACCTGGAAGCCTTCGGGCAGCTTGGCCTCCTGCCAGTGCAGGCGCAGCAGGCGGTGGGCGATGCCGTGGAAGGTGCCGATCCACATCCCGCGCGCGCCATGGCGCAGCAGATGGTCGGCGCGGGCGCGCATTTCGCCGGCGGCCTTGTTGGTGAAGGTCACCGCCAGGATGCCGTGGGGCGGCACGCCGAAGACCTCGTTGAGCCAGGCGATGCGGTGCATGAGCACGCGCGTCTTGCCCGAGCCGGCGCCGGCAAGGACGAGATGGTGACCGGGAGGGGCGCTGACGGCCTCGCGCTGGGCCGGATTCAGCGCGTCGAGCAAATGCGAAACATCCATGGGTGCATTCTAGCGGGCGGGCGTCGCGCCACAGGAGAAACGCCGGCATGTGCTGGAACTTCCTTCGCATCGGCCAGGACCAACGGTTCATGTCGCAGGATCCGCGCTCCCCGCTCCCGTTGCCCACCCTGTCGATGTCCTCGCCCTCGATGTCCGTGCCCTCGGCCGCCGGCAACGTGCGCCGACGCGTGCGGGGCGCCGTCGGGCGTGGCCTGGCCATGCTGGGCCTGGCCGCGCAGCTCGCGGCGCCGGCCGCATGGGCCATGGACGACACCCGCGAGCCGGCCGAAGCCGGCGACCTGCGCCGCCTCGACGTGCCCGGCGGCGCCCTGCAGGTCGAGGTGCTCGGCACGACGGATCCGCAGCGCGCGGATGACCTGCATCGCTGGGCCGCCGAGGCCGCGCGGGCGACGCTCACGGCCTATGGCCGCTTTCCGCTCCGACAGGCGCGCATCCGCATCGAGCAGTCGGCCAGCCACGCGCGCAGTCCCGTGCCGTGGGGCCAGACCTCCCGGCGCGACGGCGTGGCCGTGCTGCTGTACGTGCGCGAGGACGCCACCCTGCAGGAACTGCGCGAGGACTGGACCGCGGTGCACGAGCTGGCGCACCTGTTCCATCCCTACCTGGGCGCGCAGGGCCGCTGGCTGTCCGAAGGGCTGGCGAGCTACTACCAGAACGTGCTGCGCGCGCGGGCCGGCCTGCTGGATGATGAGGACGCGTGGCGTCGGCTCGACGCCGGCTTTGGTCGCGGGCGACGCGAAGACAGCGGCCTGCCGCTGCGGGAACTCAGCCAGGACCATCGCGGCACGATGCGGGTCTACTGGGCCGGCGCGGCGTACTGGCTGGAGGCCGACCTGGCGCTGCGGCGCGAACGCGGCAGCACGCTGGAAGCCGTCCTGTCGCAATACGACCGCTGCTGCCTGCGCGGCACCGGCGAGGTCGCGCCCGAAACGTTTGTGGCGGAACTCGACCGCATCGCCGGGGGCGACCTGTTTGCCTCGCGCTTTGCGCGCTACGCCGAAGCGACCACGTTCCCGCCGCTGGAGGAGGCCTACGCGGCGCTGGGCCTGTCGACACGGGACGGCGAACTGCAGCTGTCCGCGGACGAAGGCCCGCGCGCGCTGCGCCGGGCCGTGATGGGACGCCGCCCCACGACGAAGTGAGGCCCGCGCCTGCTGTTCCTCAGTGGTGCGCTTCCTTCTCGCGACGGCTCGAGGTGCCCGTCATCAGCTTGTCGGTGTAGGCGATGCCGATGGCCGAGAGGATGAACAGGCCGTGGATGATCGACTGCCACATCACGCCGGCGGAGGTGACCGTGGTGCACGCCTTGTACGAGTCCTTGCCCGCCGCGACAGCCGCTTGCAACAGATCCAGGGCCGCGCGACCGTCCACCGTACCGCACAGCGGCACTCCGTCGACCATGCCCACCTCGATGAAGCTCTTGAGCAGGTGGATCGAGGAGATGCCGATGATCGCCATCGCCAGCTTCACCTTCAGCACGCTGGCGTTGACGTGGCTGAGCCACTCGGGCTGGTCGGGGTGGCCTTCCAGGCGCAGGCGCGAGACGAAGGTTTCGTAGCCGCCGACGATCACCATCATCAGCAGGTTGGAGATCATCACCACGTCGATCAGGCCCAGCACGATCAGCATGATGTCCTGCTCGCTGAGCCGGGGCGTCTCGTGGATCAGGTGCCACAGTTCCTTGGCGAACAGGAACACGTACACCGCCTGCGCGACGATCAGGCCTAGGTACAGCGGCAGCTGCAGCCAGCGCGAGGAGAAGATCAGCGCGGGCAGCGGGTTGAGCCGGGCGTTGGGGCGGACGTCGGACATGTGGGGTGTCGGGCCTGGGTGCGGACGCCGCAGGGTAGCGGGCGGGCGTGACCGTGCCAAGCACGCGCGCGGGGGATGCGCAGGGAAGCGCCGATCCGCAGCCGCAGCCGCAGCCGCAGGAACAGCGTCTCGTTGCTTCCGCGTCCTGCAGCGCGCGTCATTCCGCCGCGGTGGCGGCGCTGTCGTCGACCGGCCCGTCGATTCGCACGCCCGGCAGCTCCAGCACGTAATCGGCGCCCATCAGCTGCGAAGGCGTGTAGTAGCCGCCCGGTGGCGGGTCCTGGGTGAGGAAGGCGTCGACGATGCCCAGCGACGCGGACACTGTCAGGTCATAGCCGTTGGGCGTCACCATCCGCCGCACCTGCGCGCGACCGCCGCCGCGCACCTCGCCCCAGAAGTAGCTTTCCGTCCGCGCACGCAGGTTTTCGTCCGGCCCGCTGACGCTGCTCTCGACGCGTCCCTTGAGCCATCGCTGCACCCACTGCGTGCGCAGCAGCGGGCCCAGCATGCGCAGCCGTCGCAGGCGCGCGATCGCCTTCGGTGGCGCCGTCGTATACACCTCGATATCGGGGATGCCGGTGCTGACCCACGCGGTGTAGACATCGCCCCAGGGGATGGTCATCGCCATGCGCCGCACGCCGTCGCGTTCGAAGGTGCGGGTCTTCCAGGCCAGCGGCACGCGCTGCATCTGGCCGCCCACGCGCACGCGCCCGCCCTGCCCCAGGCCTTCCACGCTGGTCTTGGCAGTGCCGGGGCTGAAGCCGCCGCCCGCCTCGAAACCGATCACCAGCGAGGTCGCCTGCGGGCAGTCACGGAACAACTGGGCGGCCAGGCAGTCGCTGGGCACGACGTCGAAGCCCGCGCCCGGCATCACCACCACGCCGGCCTGCTGCGCGCGGCCATGCTGGGCATGGCAATGCGCGAACACGTCGATCTCGCCGGTGATGTCCAGGTAATGGGTGCCGGTGGCCAGGCAGCCTTCGAGCATCGGCGCACTGGTGGCCGAGAATGGTCCCGCACAGTGCAGCACCAGGCCGATGTCGCGCAGGCCTTCGCGCACGCCGCTCTCGTGCTCCAGGCCGAACTGGCGCCAGCGCAGGCCCAGGGCCTCGCCCATTTCGCGCAGCGCCGCCTCGTTGCGGCCCGCCAGCATCGGCGTCCACCCGCGGCGCACCGCCTCGGCCGCGATGAGTCGGCCGGTATAGCCGTTGGCGCCATAGATCATCCACTGCATGGGGCGCGCCTCCTGGGCTGAACATGATGGCCGGCGGGCCACGCCGGATTCGCCTTCCCGCCACGATCCGCAAATGGCATGAGCGGGCGGGCCCGTGCGCCCGCCTCCCGGCCTCTACAATCCGATCCTATCCAACCTTTGGAGCACGCACACATGCGTTGGCTCGCTTTCCTCGCTGCCGTCACATTCGCCATGAGCGCACACGCCCAGACTCCCGCCCGCAAGCTCACCCTCCAGGCCATTGCCGGCGACGCGCCACTGTCGGGGCCAAGTCTGGAGAAGCCCCGCATCGCGCCCGACGGCAGCCGCGTCAGCTTCCTGCGCGGCAAGGCGACCAACAAGAACCGCCTCGACCTGTGGGCCTACGACGTCGCCAGCGGCCAGACGACGCTGCTGGTGGACAGCGACGTCGTCCTGCCCGGCGAGGAAGTGCTCAGCGACGAGGAGAAGGCACGCCGGGAACGCCAGCGCACGGCGGCACTGAGCGGCATCGTCGAATACCAGTGGGCGCCCGATGGCCGTTCGCTGCTGTTTCCGCTGGGCGGCGAACTGTACCTGTACGACCTGGCGCGCAGCGGCAAGGACGCGGTGCGCCAGCTCACCCATGGCGAAGGCTTCGCCACCGATCCGAAGATCTCGCCCAAGGGCGGGTTCGTCAGTTTCGTCCGCGCGCGCAACCTGTGGGTGATCGACCTGGCCAGCGGCGAGCAGATCCAGCTCACCTCCGATGCGAGCGACGTGATCGCCAACGGCGTGGCCGAGTTCGTCGCCGACGAGGAAATGGACCGCCACACCGGTTACTGGTGGGCACCGGACGATTCGGCCATCGCGTTCGCGCGCATCGACGAATCCCCGGTCCCGGTGCAGAAGCGCTATGAGGTCTATCCCGACCGCACCGAAGTGGTCGAACAGCGCTACCCGGCCGCGGGCGACCACAACGTACGGGTGACGCTGGCCACCATCGCGCCGGCCAAGGGCGCGCAGCCGACGTGGATCGACCTGGGCAAGCAGACCGACATCTACCTGGCCCGCGTCGACTGGCGCGACCCGCAGCACCTGACCTTCCAGCGCCAGTCGCGCAACCAGCGCAAGCTCGAGCTGGTCGAAGCCAACCCGGCCACCGGCGCCCAGCGCACGCTGATCACCGAAACCAGCAGGACGTGGGTGCCGCTGCACAGCAACCTTCGCTTCCTCAAGGACGGCCGCTGGCTGTGGAGCAGCGAGCGCAGCGGGTTCGAGCACCTGTACATCGTCGACGCGAAGGGCAAGGCGACGGCCCTGACCTCGGGCGACTGGCCGGTGGACAAGCTGCTGGCAGTGGACGAGGCCGCAGGCCAGGTCTACTTCGCCGCGGGCAAGGATTCCCCGCTGGACGTGCAGGTCTACCGCGTGCCCCTGGCCGGCGGCGCGATCGAACGCCTATCCAGGCCCGACGGCAAGCACGACGCCAGCTTCGCCGACAACGCCAGCATCTATGTCGACAGCTGGAGCGACCCGGTCACGCCGCCGCAGCTGCAGCTGTTCCGCAACGACGGCACGCCGGTCGCCACGCTGCTGGCCAATGACCTCGACGATCCGGCGCACCCGTACGCGCCCTATCGCGCCGCCCATCGTCCGCTGGAGTTCGGCACGCTCACCGCGGCCGACGGCCGCACGCCGCTGCACTACAGCCTGCTCAAGCCCGCCGACTTCGATCCGGCCAAGCGCTATCCGGTGGTGGTGTTCGTGTACGGCGGACCGGCTGCGCAGACGGTCACGCGCAGCTGGCCCGGCCG
Organism: Lysobacter solisilvae; assembly: GCF_016613535.2. Classification (NCBI taxonomy): domain Bacteria; kingdom Pseudomonadati; phylum Pseudomonadota; class Gammaproteobacteria; order Lysobacterales; family Lysobacteraceae; genus Agrilutibacter; species Agrilutibacter solisilvae. Next base: position 1,233,212 of record NZ_CP071518.1, on the reverse strand, counting down.
CGGCGACCACTGGTTCAACCAGTACCTGGCGCAGCAGGGTTACGTGGTGTTCTCGCTGGACAACCGCGGCACGCCGCGGCGCGGCGCCGCCTTCGGTGGCGCGCTGTACGGCAAGCAGGGCACGGTCGAAGTGGCCGACCAGCTGGAAGGCGTGAAGTGGCTCAAGGCGCAGCCGTGGGTCGCCGATGACCGCATCGGCGTGCACGGCTGGTCCAACGGCGGTTACATGACGCTGATGCTGCTGGCCCAGGCCTCAGACCAGTACGCCTGCGGCGTGGCAGGCGCGCCGGTCACCGACTGGGGCCTGTATGACACCCACTACACCGAGCGCTACATGAACCTGCCGGCGGAAAACGTCGCCGGCTACCGCGCCGGACGCGTGCTGGAACACATCGACGGCCTCACCTCGCGCCTGCTGCTGATCCACGGCATGGCCGACGACAACGTGCTGTTCTCCAACTCCACCGGGCTGATCAGCGCCCTGCAGAAGCGCGCGCAGCCCTTCGAGCTGATGACGTATCCGGGCGCCAAGCACGGGCTGAAGGGCAACGACCTGCTGCATCGCCTGCTCACCTCGGAGGATTTCCTGGCGCGCTGCCTGAAGCCGGGACAGTGACCCCGACCCCGGCCTGCGCGCGCCGGTGATCGTCCCGGCCGCGCGGCCGCCCGGTCACGGACGGGCACGTAGCGGAGACCGGGAAGACCAACGCCCGCGCTCATGCACCCCCGGCGGTTCGACTTCCAGTCCCGCCGGCGCCACCTCGAAGTCCCGCGCGCGCGACATTTGGTGCCGGCGCCGGGACTGCACTGCCGCGAACGCTGCACTTGAAGCGGGGACGACGGGACTTTTCGCGGCGCGCTCGGCACTGGAAGTCGCGGCACCGGGACGACCTGACCCCGTTCGCGCCGCAAAAAGTCCCACCCGGCCCGCGTGATTGTCCCGGCGCCGGGACTTCGCGCGCCGCCGGAGGGACTGAAAGTCGAACTCCAGGACCCCAACCAGCCCGGGGTTCCAGGACGACGCGGCTCGTCGGCACCCGGTGACGGGCGGGCCCCAGCCATTGGTCGATTCCGATGGCGGCGTGGACTACCGACCCATCGCACCTGGACCTGGTCGCCGGATGCAGTCCAGCCCGCCCGCCCCGCCTTCACGCAGGTCGGCCTGCCTGCCGCGTAGGGTCCGTGGCGCCGGCCCGCTGCTTTGGTTCTTCGGGGCCGCGGTGCCGGCGCCATGGCTGGCCATGACGGACGATATCCGGCCGGGCCGGCCACTGGCGCCGGCCCGCGTGGCGGCCTAGGCTGTCCGCGATCCGGATTGCATGCCGTGGACTCCCAAGGAAGGGACACGATGCAGGATGCCGTGAGGATTCAACGGGGGCGCATCAGCCAGGGACTCTGGAGCGTCGGCTTTGGCCTGACGCTGTTCGCCGTGGCCGCTCTGGCGGTCCATGGCTACCGCACCGCGCGCCGCGCCGAGGCCGCGCGTACCGCCGCCGGCCTCACTGCACGCGCGCTCCAGCAGGCGCAGCAGCTGGAGATGCTGGTGATGCGGATGGAAGCCGACCAGCGCGGCTTCCTGGTGGCGGGGCTGCCCGCCATGGAAGTCGCACGCGAAGCCGATTTCGCCCTGGCGCTGCGGGCCACGACCCAGTTGCGCCCACTGCTGACGCAATCCGCGCAGCGCGCCAGGCTGGCGCGGGCCGAGCAACTGCTACGCGAACGTCACGCGCAGATGCGCCGCACTTCGACCATCGCGGCCACCCAGGGCCTGCCCGCGGCCCGCGACGCCTTCACCATCGACGGCACCGGTACCTCGCATCGCGCGGCACAGGCGGTGGCCGACCTGCGCGGGCAGCAGCAGGCCCGCCTGCTGGCCATCGACGTCGATTCGGCCGCCGACGAAGCCCGTTTCAACCAGGCGCTGACCCTGGGTGCGATCGCCCTGGCGCTGCTGCTGCTGCATGGCGCCGGCACGCTTTGGCTGCAACGCCGGCGAAGCCGCGGCCTGCGCGCGGCGCTGGCGCACTCGGATGCGATGCAGCATGCAGTACTCGACAGCGCCGGCACGATGGTGATCGCGACCGACACCACCGGCATGATCACCGTGTTCAACCGCACGGCCTCGCAGACCCTGGGCTACAGCCCGGGCGAGGTGATCGGCCGTCACCAGCCGGGCCTGTTCCATGACCCGGTGGAAGTGCAGGCCCGGGCCGCGCAGCTCAGCACCGAACTGGGCCGCATCGTCGAGCCGGGCTTCGAGGCCTTCGTCGCGCTCGCCCGCGACGGCCGCACGGACACCCGCCACTGGACCTACGTGCGGCGCGACGGCTCCAGCCTGCGCGTGCAGCTGGCGGTCAGCGCCGTGCACGGCGCCGACGGCGAACTGGTGGGTTTCGTCGGCATCGCCAACGACATCACCGAGCAGGAGCGCGCGCACGACCTGCTGCGCCAGAACGAGCAGCACCTGCGCACCATCATCGATACGGCCTCGGACGCCTTCATCGCCATCGACACGGCCGGCGTGATCCAGGACTGGAACGCGCAGGCCGAGCGCATCCTGGGCTGGAGCCGGGAGGAGGCCGTGGGCCAGAGCCTGGCCGAGCTGGTGGTGCCGGCGCAGTTCCGCCAGGCGCACATACGCGGGCTCGAACGCTACCTGCGCGACGGCCACGGCCCGGTGCTCAACCGCCGCATCGAGATCACCGCGCTGGACCGCAGCGGGCGCGAGTTCCCGATCGAACTGACGGTGTGGCCGCTGCGCACCCATGCCCGGCTGAGTTTCAACGCCTTCATCCACGACATCACCGGCCGCAAGGCCGCGCAGGAAGCGATCCGCGCGCTCAACAGCGAACTGACCGAGCAGGCCGAGCAGCTCAGCCAGACCAACCGCGAGCTGGAAAGCTTCAGCTACAGCGTCTCCCACGACCTGCGCGCCCCGCTGCGCCACATGAGCGGGTACGCGCAGATCCTGCGCGAGGAGGCCGGCCACCAGCTCGACGCCTCCGCCCAGCGCTACATCGACGAGATCGCGGCCAGCGCCCGCCGGATGGGCGCGCTGATCGACGACCTGCTCGCGTTCTCGCGCCTGAGCCGGCAGGCGCTGACCCTGGTGGCCGTCGACATGAACACCGTCGTGCGCGACGCCATCGCCGACGCCGGGGTCGCGCCCAATCCGCTGGCGACCATCGAGGTCGCGCCGCTGCCGCCGGTGCAGGCCGACCCGGTGCTGCTGCGGCAGGTGTGGATCAACCTGATCTCCAACGCGGTCAAGTACAGCGCCCCGCAGGGCGCCCGGGCACTGGTGCGGATCGACGGCGAGGTGGACGGCACGCACGTGCGCTACCGCATCCGCGACAACGGCGTCGGCTTCGACCCGCGCTACGCAGACAAGCTGTTCGGGGTGTTCCAGCGCCTGCATGCGCAGGACGAGTTCGAGGGGACGGGTGTCGGCCTGGCCATCGTGCAGCGCATCGTCGCGCGGCACCGGGGCCAGGTGGCCGCCAGTGCGCAGCCGGGCCAGGGCGCGCAGTTCACCATCGAACTGCCCACCCACGAACCGCAGGCGCAGGGCCGCCACGTCCAGGTCCACTCCGATCACCCGCCCAGGGAGGCTGCATGAACGGCTACCAGCAGGTTGAAGTGCTCCTGGTGGAGGATTCCGCCGCCGACGCCGAGATGACGCTGCGCACGCTCAAGCGGCGCGGCATCGCCAACAGCGTGGAGTGGGTGCGCGATGGCGCGGAGGCGCTGGACTGGCTGCATTGCCGCAACCAGTACGCGCAGCGGCGCAACGGACACCCGAAGCTGGTCCTGCTGGACCTGAAGATGCCGCGCATGGACGGGCTGCAGTTGCTGGAGGTGATGAAGGCCGACCCCGACACCCGCGCCATCCCGGTGGTGATGATGACCTCCTCCCGGGAAGAGGGCGACCTGCTGGCCAGTTACGGCCTGGGCGTGAACAGCTACGTGGTCAAGCCGGTCGACTTCGGCGACTTCGCCGAACGCATCTCGCAGGTGGGGATGTACTGGGTGATCGCCAACCAGACCCCGATGCGGACATGAAGATCCCCTCGCCCCTTCGTGTATTGCTGGTGGAGGACTCGCGCGCCGACGCCGACCTGGTACTGCATTCGCTGGCCCGGATGGGCATTCCCATCGAACACCGGCGCGTCGCCGACGAGCCGCAGCTGCGCAGCGCGCTCGATTCGTTCCTGCCGCACGTGATCCTCAGCGACTTCACCATGCCCGGGTTCAGCGGCCACCATGCGCTGGCGCTGGCCAGCGAACTGGCGCCGCGGGTGCCCTTCGTCTTCGTCTCCAACACGATCGGCGAGGACGTCGCCATCGAGGCGCTGCGGCTGGGCGCCGACGACTACGTGCTCAAGGACAACCTGCGCCGGTTGCCGCCCGCGGTCGAGCGTGCGCTGCGCAGCGCCGAGGAACGACGTAGCCGGGAACGCATGGAAGGCGCGCTGCGCGAAAGCGAGGAGCGCTTCCGCAGCATCGTGGAATCGAGCGAGGACTGGATCTGGGAAATGGATGCCAGCCGCCACGTCAGCTACAGCAATCCCGCGGTGCAGCCGATCCTGGGCTTCACGCCCGAGCAGATGCTGGGCCGCAGCTGCACCTCGCTGCTGTTCGAGGACGGCACCGGCGAGGCGTACCAGCCAGGGGAGGCGCCCTGGCAGGGCCTGCGCCTGCGGTTCCGCCATGCCGACGGCGGCTACCGCGTGCTGGAAAGCACCGGCGGCCCGCGCTACGGCGCGGATGGCGAACTGCTGGGCTTCCGCGGCATCAATCGCGACATCACCGCCTACCTGGCGCAGGAAAGCCGGATCCGGCACCTGGCGCGGCTGCATGCGGTGCTCAGCGCGCTGGGTAACGCCGTGCTGCGGGCCGGCACCCGCCAGGGCGTGCTCGATGCCGCCTGCCGGGTGGCCGTGGAACAGGGCGGATTCCTGGCCGCATGCATCCGCGAGGTGGATTCGCAGGGCCACCTGATGATGGTCGCCGGCGCCGGCGATGCGGCCGCACTGGAAACGACCTCCACGGTCGGCCATGCCACCCAGCGCGAACCCGATCCGGCCTTGCGCGGCCCGTCGCGGCGCGCGCTGGACGAAACACGGGCCACGATCGTGTCGAACGTGGCGCGCGATCGCGTCGTGCCCGACTGGGCCCGGGAGCCGTTGCGCGAATCCGGCATCGGCGCGATGGCGGTGTTGCCGATCGGGCGCCCGGCATGGGGCGCGCTCGGGCTTTACGCGGCGGAGCCGCAGACCTTCGGTCCCGAGGAAGCCGCGCTGTTCGAGCGCCTGGTGGACGAGATCGACTTCGCGGTCGAATTCATCGCCAAGAGCGAGCAGCTGGCGTACCTGGCCTACCACAACCCCGTGAGCGGCCTGCCCAACCGCGCCGCGTTCCAGGCACGGCTGCGGGCGCGGCTGCGCCAGGGACCGACGGTGTTCGTGCTGGCCGACATCGACCTGGCGGCCGTCAACGAATCACGCGGCCGCGCATTCGGCGACGCACTGCTGCGGCAGGTCGGCCAGCGCCTGTACGACCGCATCGGCGAGGCGGGCCTGGTCGCGCACCTGGAGGCCGGCGCGTTCGCCATCGCCTACCCCGCCGCCGGTCCGGCCGAGGCCGAAGGCGAGCGCGTGGAACGCCTGCTGCAGGACATCCACCACGAGGCCTTCCAGATCGGCGGCGAGGAGATCCGCATTTCGCTGCGCGCCGGCCACGCACTGGCCGCGGGCCTGGCCGACGATCCCGAGGTGCTCGAGCACAACGCCGCCGCGGCGCTGATCGAAGCCAAGCGCCGGCGCCAGCGGGTGTACGCCTTCAACGACGAGTTGCGCGGCCGCGCGGCTCGCCGGCTGCGGCTGGAACACGAACTGCGGGCGGCGGTCGAGGCGGAGGAGTTCGAGCTGCACTACCAGCCCAAGTTCAGCGCCGCCAGCCAGTCGCTGATCGGTGCCGAGGCCCTGCTGCGCTGGCGGCACCCCACGCGCGGCCTGGTGTCGCCGGGCGAATTCATGCAGGTGCTGGAAGACAGCGGCCTGATCGTCCACGCCGGCCGCTGGGCGATGGCGCAGGCGCTGCGCACCGCCCTGGCGTGGCGCGAACGGCATCCCGGGTTCCGCATCGCGGTGAACGTCTCGGCCCAGGAGCTGCGCAGCACCAGCTTCCTCGACGACTGCCGCGCATTGCTGCAGCCGCATGCGATGGATCAACCGCTGGACGTGGAGATCACCGAGAGCGTGCTGGTCGACGACATCGAGCACAGCATGCATGTGCTCGATGCGCTGCGCGACCTGGGCTGCCGGGTGTCGATCGACGATTTCGGCACCGGCTACTCCTCGCTCAACTACCTGGCGCGGCTGCCGTCGGACGAGATCAAGATCGACCGCTCGTTCATCGCGCTGATCACCGAGAGCCCGGAGACGCTGGCGCTGGTGACCAACATCATCGGCCTGGCCCATTCGCTGTCGCTCAAGGTCGTGGCCGAGGGCGTGGAGGAGCACGAGCAGGCCAAGCTGCTGCGCCTGCTGCGCTGCGACGTGCTGCAGGGCTACCTGCTGGGCAAGCCGATGTCGGCCGAGGATTTCGACCGGCGGCTGTTCCTGGGACAGCCGCTGCAGGCGGCCGAGGGCTAGGCGCACTGCCGCGACCGGTGGCGTGCCGGACAGCGGTACCGCGCGCGCCCTCCGGCCGCGCTTGCCGGACCATGGCCCTGGACCGCTGTGGGCCACCCCGTCTCCGCATCGAAGGGGGGCCCGGGCGGACGCCGCACCCGTGACCTTCGACCGTTTCCCATCAGCCGCGATCCCGGCCATGCTCCCGGGACTCTCTCCAGGTGCCCAGCCATGCTCAAGCCGCTTACCCTCGCCGTCGCCCTGGCGCTGCTCGCGCCTGCCGCTGCCTTCGCACAGGACGCCGCACCCGCTGCCCACAAGACCGCGCCCGCCGCGCCGGCGTGGGTTGCGCGCAGCAACGAATACACCCAGATGCTGATCGCGGCGCAGGCGCCGTTCCAGCCGGAGCAGGTCTCGTTCTTCGGCGTGCCGGGCTTCGACGACCAGGTGTTCGACTACCGCGCCGACTACGCCAGGCGCTTCCGCGACGCCACGGCCAAGGCCAAGGCCGCGATCCAGGCCAAGGCGGCGAGCGAGCGCGATCCGAACGTGAAGCAGGACATCGCGATCCTGCTGCAGGCCGCCGACGACGCGATCGAGGCCAGCGAAACCAACGAGCGCCTCACCCGCCCGTGGCTCGACGCCGGGCAGACGGTGTTCCAGGGCATCCAGGCGCTGCTGTCGGACCAGACGCCGGCCGAGCGCCGCGCCCAGGCCGTGGTGCGCCTGCAACGCTACGCCGGGCTGGCGCCGGGCAGCACGCCGCTGGCCACGCTCGCGCGCGAACGCTACGACGAGCGCAAGCAGCCGGGCCTGGTGCAGCCCACGCAGATCGAAGTGCAGCAGTCGCTCGACAACCTGCCGACCTACCTCAAGGGCATCCGCGAGCTGTTCGCCAAGTACAAGCTCGACGGCGAGGCCGGCGCCGCGCTGGACGCGCTCGACAAGCAGCTCACCGACTACGCCGCGTGGTCGAAGGCCACGGTGCTGCCCACCTCGCGCACCACCTACCAGCTGCCCGACGAACTGTACGCGCTGCAGCTCAAGGGCTTCGGCATCGACATCGCGCCGCGCACGCTGATCGAGCGCGCGCAGCTGGAATTCATGGAGACCCGCAACGCCATGCAGCAGCTGGCGCCGCTGGTAGCCAAGGAAAAAGGCCTGAAGTCGACCGACTACATCGGCGTGATCCGCGAGCTCAAGCAGCCGCAGTTCCGCAACGACCAGATCGAGCCCCACTACCGCAACGTGGTCATGCCGGAGCTGGACCGCCTGATCGCGCAGCACGCTGTCGTGTCGCTGCCCCAGCGCCCGATGCAGATGCGCCTGAGTTCCGAAGCCGAGAGCGCGGCGCAGCCGGCGCCCAATTTCCGTCCGGCGCCGCTGGTGGGCAACACCGGCCAGCAGGGCACCTTCATCCTGCCGGTGGGCAACCCGAACGCCGGCGCCGACGGCGGCTACGACGACTTCAACTTCCCGGGCGTCGCGTGGACGCTGACCGCGCACGAGGGCCGTCCGGGCCATGAGCTGCAGTTCACCGCGATGGTCGAGCGGGGCGTTTCGCTGGCGCGCACGCTGTACGCGTTCAACTCGGTCAACGTGGAAGGCTGGGCGCTGTACGCGGAGGCCGAGATGGTGCCGTACGAGCCGCTGGAAGGGCAGCTGTTCGCGCTGCAGTTCCGCCTGCTGCGCGCCGCGCGCGCGATGCTCGACCCGATGATCAACCTGGGCCTGACCGACCGCGATACGGCCTTCACCGTGCTCACCGACGAGGTGGGCCTGTCGAAGGCGATGGCGCGGCAGGAAGTGGACCGCTATTCGGTGCGTTCACCCGGCCAGGCCGGCAGCTACTTCTACGGCTACTCGCGGATCATGCAGCTGCGTGCGGAAACCGAACTGGCCCTGGGCGACCAGTTCGACCGCAAGGCCTTCAACGACTTCCTGCTCGACCAGGGCATGCTGCCGCCGGACCTGCTGGCCAAGGCCGTGCGCGACGAATTCGTTTCCGCGCGCAAGGGAAGCGGCAAGGCAGCGAAGAAGTAAGGGCCGGCCCGCCACATCCGGAGAACCCGCGCCGGCCGCACTGGTGGTCCGGCGCGATCCCTTCGACGGCGCGTCCTTCGCAGGAAGGCGCGCCGTTTTCGTGTCCGACCCAGCTGAAGCGGCTCAGGTCACCCGTTCAAGCATCCGCCGGTGGCGGATCAGCCGCGCCCAGCGTGTCCCCAGGGTCGATCCAGCACACATAGGCGGCCTCGCCTGCCAGCCGCCATGCGGTCTGCAGGCCGGCCGGCAGGCGCGGTTCGGCAGCGCACAGTTCCCAGTCGAAGCCGAGCTGGCGCGCGAACAGCGCGCAGCGTGCCAGGTGGTAGCGGCTGCTCAGCAGCGTGACCCGTGGCGCGGGCGATGCGGGCAATGCACCCAGCAGCGCGCGTGCATTGCGCAGGTTCTGCAGGGTGTCGCGGGACCGTGATTCCAGCTGCAGCGGCAAGGCACGGTCCAGTCCGCGGGCGAGCAGCTGCTCGCGTGCGAGTTCGGCCTCGGTCAGCTCGTCCCGCGCGCCACCCCCCAGCAGGACGAAGCGCTGCGGCGGATGGGCCTGCGCGACGGCGATCGCGCGGTCCAGCCGCGCGGCGAAATCCGCGTCGATGCGCCCGCCGGGCGCGTTCTTGCCGAACAGCAGCACGCATTCGCCGTGCGCAGGCGCGCAGGGCGCACGCCGGGCGACGCGCCAGACGTGCACCAGGTAGCCCACGTAAACCAGCCCGGCGCTGAGCACGCAGGCCGACAGCGCCACCACCCCGGCATGCAGCACGTCGCGATCGACGGCGATGGACAGGCGGTGGGCGGTGCGGCTGCTCATGGGTGACTCGGTACGCCTCGGAAACGGCCGCGGGCGGGATCCGCCCGCGGCGTCGGTGTTACTGGAGAGCGGTGACCTGCATGTTGGTGGTCAGGTCGGCCACCAGGTAGGAGATCCAGCCCAGGTAGTTGCCGTGGATCATGCGCTTGCCCTTGCGCTCCTTGTAGTCGAGGTTGGTGCTGTCGACGTAGGTGAACTGCACCTGCTGCGTGTCGTAGGTGACCTTGATGCGGGCGACGTGGTCGCGCAGGTGGAGCGTGGATTCGATCACGCCCGGCTGTTCGCTGGCCACGGCCCAGCCACGACCGATCAGCGCGCGCTTGATGTCCTTGACCAGCGCCTCCTGCTCCATGCCGGCCGGGACGCTGACCGGCGCCGGGTCGACCAGTTCCTGGGAACGGGCCTGCACGCCCGGAGCGAAAGCGAACAAGGACAGAGCCGCGAGCACGACGGAAGCAAAACGCATCGAGATTTTCCCCTGGATGAATGGATGAATGTGGCGGTCGCGTGGCGTCCGGAAAGACCGCGGCGGCCAGTGGCACAGGATAAGCCGTTGCCCGCGCGATCGCAGCCGTTCAGCCGTTCACGTTCACACCGCCGGTGTCGCCGCGGCACCGGCCGTGGGGTCGGCGTCGCTATACTCGGCCTGCACCAAGGGAGCCTTCCGTGTCGCCAATGTCGTCGCAAATCCGCCCGTCGCCGATGGCGCCGCTGGCGATCCGTGCCTATACCGCCACCACCGCGCTGGGTCGCGGCCTGCAGGCCCAGCGTGCGGCGCTGGCCGCACGGCGCGGCGGCCTGCGGCGCAACGACCTGCCGGTGCTGGCCCCCGGGCAGGCGCCCCTGGACTGCTGGATCGGCCGGGTCGACGGGCTCGAGGACGAAGCGCTGCCGAGCCGGCTCGCCCAGTGGGAATGCCGCAACAACCGCCTGGCCTGGATGGCGCTGCAGCAGGACGGCATGCTCGACGCGATTGCCGGCGTCGTCGCGCGCCACGGCGCCGGGCGCGTCGCCGTGGTCCTGGGCACTTCGACCGCGAGCATCGCCGCCACCGAGGAAGCCTATGCGCGGCTGGAGGACGGTGGATTTCCCGCCGACCTGCGGCGCTCGCAGGTGCATACGCCGCATTCGCTGGGCGGCTTCGTGCAGGATGCGACCGGCCTGCGCGGTCCCTGCGTCACCGTGGCCACCGCATGTTCGTCGAGTGCGAAGGTCTTCGCGCAGGCCTCGCGCCTGATCGACGCCGGCCTGTGCGACGCGGCACTGGTCGGCGGCATCGACACGCTGTGCGGCAGCGTGCTGTTTGGATTCAACTCGCTGCAGCTGGTATCCGGGGAGCCCTGCCGGCCCTTCGATGCGCAGCGCAACGGACTCTCGCTGGGCGAAGCCGGTGGCTACGCGGTGGTCGAGCGTGCCGGGGATGGCGAATCCGGGCTGCGGCTGTGCGGTTACGGCGAGTCGAGCGACGCCCACCACATGTCCACGCCGCACCCGCAGGGGCTGGGCGCGCAGCTGGCGATGCGTGACGCGCTGGCGCGCGCCGGCATCGCGCCGGAAGACGTGGGCTACCTCAACCTGCACGGCACCGCGACGCCGGCCAACGATGCGGTCGAAGCGCTGGCGGTGTCGGCACTGTTCCCGGAGACGCTGCACGCCAGCTCGACCAAGGGCTGGACCGGCCACACGCTGGGCGCGGCGGGCATCGTCGAATCCGCGGTGGCGCTGCTGGCGCTCGAACACGGCGAACTCCCCGGCATCCTCAACAGCGCCACGCCCGATCCGGCCTGCGGGCCGCAGATCCGCCTGGACAACGCACAACGGACCATCCGCTACGCCATGAACAACTCCTTCGGCTTTGGTGGCAACAACGCCGCCCTGGTGTTCGGTCGCGCATGACGGCCGCCACGACTCCGCTGCACGCCACGATCGAGGGCATCGGCTTCTGGGCACCGGGCCTGCCCACCTGGGAAGCCGCATGCCGGTTCGTGCGCGACGGCGAACTGCCCGCCGATGCGCCGGCCCGTCCATCGCCCCAACTGCTGGCGCCCAACGAACGCCGGCGTGCGCCGGAAACGGTCGCGGTGGCGCTGGACGTCGCGCTGGCCGCCTGCCGCGCCGCCGGCCGCGAACCTGCCGCGCTGCCGTCCGTGTTCGCTTCGATGCACGGCGACCTGGCGATCACCGATTACATGTGCGCGACCCTGGCCGCCGATCCGGCCAGCGTGTCGCCCACCCGGTTCCACAATTCCGTGCACAACGCCGCCGCGGGCTACTGGACCATCGGCACCGGTGCGATGCAGCCGGCCACGGCGCTCAGCGCCGGCGACGCCAGCTTCGCCCAGGGTCTGCTCGACGCACTCGCGCAGCTGCACAGCGGCAGCGAAGCCGTGCTGCTGGTGGCCTACGACAGCCAGGCCTGCGGACCGCTGGCCGCGGTTTCGCCCAGCGTCGGCGTGCTGGGCGCGGCACTGGTGCTCTCGCTGCACCCGCGCGAGGGTGCCGCGACGCTGGAACTGGCGCAGATCGCCGCGGACGCCACGAGCGCCGTCGCGGACGGCCCGCTGGCCCGGCGCCTGGGCGGCAACGCGATGGCACCGATGCTGCCGCTGTTCGACGCGCTGGCGCAGTCCGCCACGCAGGCGAGCGTGCACGCCGGTCCCGGCCAGCACCTGCAGCTGCGGCTGGTGCCGGCCGCCGCGGCCATCGATGCACCGACCGGAGCGCCGGCATGATCACGCGCGACGATATCTGCATCGTCATCCCCGCCCTCAATGAGGCGCTGCGCATCCGCGGCGTCGTCGAGGGCGCACTGCGCGAATGCCCGCATGTGATCGTCGTCGACGACGGCTCCGACGACGGCACCGCCGAGCGCATCGCCGACCTGCCCGTCACGGTGCTGCGCCACACGCAGCGGCTGGGCAAGGGCGCCGGCCTGCGCGATGGCTTCGCCGAGGCGCTGCGGCGCGGTGCGCGCGGCGTGATCACGATGGACGGCGACGGCCAGCACCATGCCGCCGACATCCCGCGGCTGCTCGCCGCGGCCAATGCCTACCCCGGCCACATCGTCATCGGCGCCCGCCTGCGCAGGCGGGCCTCGCAGCCGGCCTACCGGCGCCTGGCCAACGAGTTCGGCGACTGGGGCATCGCCTGGGGCTGCGGGTTCCTCATCGCCGACACCCAGAGCGGCCAGCGCTTCTACCCGGCCAACGTCGCCGCGCTGGGCGACGTGCCTGGCGAGGATTTCGTGTTCGAGGCGCAGATCCTGATCACCGCCGCCCGCGGCCTGGGCGTGCGCTGCGTGTCGATCCCGATCGAATCGCGCTACCAGGAAGCCCACGCCGACGGCCCGCAGTTCCGCAAGAGTCATTTCCGCCCGCTGCGCGACCTCTACCGCATCACGTCGCACGTGGTAAAGCAGGTGTGGAACTACGGCCACGTGGTGGACGAGTACCGGCGCACGCGGGCGTGCCCGCCCGTGATCCACGATCCCACGGGCGAGTTCGAGACCGCCCACCCCCACGAAGACCTGACGGTACGACAATGACCGACCACGCCGACCCCGCTTCCGCCACGAACGACTGCGATGTCCTTATTCTTGGCGGTGGCCTGGCCGGCCTGACGCTGTCGATCCAGCTGCGCCAGCGCAATCCTTCGCTGCGCGTGACCGTCGTTGAACGCAACGCGCATCCGGTGCGCGAGGCCGCCTTCAAGGTCGGCGAATCCACGGTGGAGATCGGTGCGCACTATTTCGCGCACGTGCTGGGCCTGCGCGAGCACCTGGAGAACCAGCAGCTGCGCAAGTTCGGCTTCCGCTTCTTCTTCAGCGAGGGTCGCACCGACTTGGACCGCTGCACCGAACTGGGCGTCAGCCGGCTGCTGCCCACGCCTTCGTGGCAGATCGACCGCGGCCGTTTCGAGAACTTCCTGGGCGAGCAGGCGCGCGCGCTGGGCGTGGACTTCCGCGATGCCACGGTCGTGCGCGGCCTGGAACTGGACGGATGCGATGGCGACCATGCCGTCACCTGCGAACACGACGGCCAGCGCAGCGTGCTCCGTGCGCGCTGGCTGGTCGACGCGGCCGGACGCGCCGGCCTGATCAAGCGCAAGCTCGACCTGGCGCAGGCCAACGCGCACAACGCCAACGCCGCGTGGTGGCGCGTGGACGGCTGCATCAAGCCGGAGGACTGGTCGGACGATCCGGCCTGGCTCGCGCGCTGCACGCCACCGGCACGCTGGCGGTCCACCAACCACATGTGCGGGCCGGGGTACTGGTTCTGGCTGATCCCGCTGGCGTCGGACTCGCACTCGCTGGGCATCGTCTGCGACGGCGACATGCACCCGCTGGAGACGATGAATACGCATGCCAAGGCGATGGACTGGCTGCGCCGCCACCAGCCCGGCGTGGCGGCCGCGGTCGACCGCCCGGAACATGGCCTGCAGGACTTCCTGTTCCTGCGCCACTTCTCGCATGGCTGCAAGCAGGTGTTCTCGGGCGACCGCTGGGCACTCACCGGCGAGTCGGGCGTGTTCCTGGACCCGTTCTACTCGCCCGGCAGCGACTTCATCGCGCTGTCCAACACCTACGTGTGCGACCTGGTCGAACGCGACATGCGCGGCCAGTCCTTCGCGCCCTACGCCGAGATCTACCAGAAGCTGTACATGTCGTTCTACGAGAACACGCTGTCCCTCTACCAGGACCAGTACCCGATCTTCGGCGATGCGCAGGTCATGCCGCTGAAGGTGATCTGGGACTACACCTTCTACTGGGCGCTGCTGGCGCCGGTGTTCTTCGCCGGGCGCCAGACCGACATCGCGATGCTGGGCCGGCTGCGCCCGCAGTTCATGCTCGGCAGCGAACTCAACCTGGCGATGCAGGCGCTGCTGCGCGACTGGCAGCGCGCCAACGCGGCATCGCTGGTGGCCGACGGACGTTTCCTGGACCAGCACGAGATCGGCTGGTTCCATGAGATGAACCGGGCGCTCAACGACACGCTCGACGACGAGGCCTTTGCCCGCCGGATCACCGACAACGTGGCGCGCATGCGCACGCTGGCGGCCGAACTGCTCGGCCTGGCACGCCAGGAGCATCCGCAGCTGCCCGATCACGGGCTGGCGGCCTTGCTGGAAGGCGAGCCGACGCCGCGACCCTCGATGGACGAGGCCTGGTACCACGCGGGCGATGCCGTGCGCGACGTCGAACCGGCCGCCCTGGTCTAGGCCGCGCGCACCGATGCTGCGTCCCTTCCTGCGCCCGTCGCGGTGGCCCGTGTTGCTGCGCGAGGCGACCCGCGGCGCCCTGGTCGTGCTCGCCGGCTGCATCGCCGGGCTCGCCCTGGGAGCTGCTGATCCAGCTGTTCGGCGCCATGGTCGTGCCCGATGCGTTCGAAGGGTTTCCGGTCTGGTACCACCTGGGCAAGGTCGTGCTGTTCCAGCTTGCGCAGATCGTCCCGGCCCTGCTGGCCGGCGGGCTCGCGCGCCGTTATCCGGCATGGCTGGGCGCGGTCACCGCGATGGCGTGCGCGCTGGTGGTGGATCTGGCCTTCCACGGCGCGATGCCGGGCAGCGTCTCGCAGCTGGTCAGCCCATTGAGCCTGGCGCTCGGCGCAGGCATGCTCGGCGCCGTCGCCGGCCTGGCCGGCGCCCACCTGGCCCAGCGCTGGCGCGCCCGACGCGCGGCGCCCTCACCTTGATGTAGCCGCCCATGTCCCTGCTGTTCCTGCTGCAACTCGTCGTCATCCTGGTCGTGGCGCGGCTGTGCGGCCTGTTGCTCAAGCGCCTGGGGCCAGCCGGCCGTGATCGGCGAGATGGCGGCGGGCCTGCTGCTGGGACCGGTCGTGCTGGGCGCCGCGCTGCCCGACGTGCATGCCGCGCTGTTCGCGCCGCAGTCGCTGGCCGCGTTGAATTCGCTGTCGACGCTCGGGCTGGTGCTCTTCATGTTCGTGGTCGGCGTGGAGCTGCGCGCACCCGACGGCATCCGCGCGCAGCTGCGCTCGGCCGGGGCCGTCGGCGTGCTCAGCGTGCTGCTGCCGATGGCGCTGGGCATGGCGGTCTCGCCGCTGCTGCACGCGCGGCTGGCGCCCGCAGGCGTCCCCTTCTGGCCGTTCGCACTGTTCATGGCCGCGGCCATGGCGATCACCGCATTCCCGGTGATGGCGCGCATCCTCAAGGATCGCGGGATGACGCGCACGCCGATCGGCCAGCTCTCGCTGAGCTCGGCCGCCATTGCCGACGTGATGGCCTGGGTGCTGCTGGCGCTGGTGATGACCCTGCTGGCCGCCAAGGGTGGCTGGGGCGGCTTCGCGCGTGCCCTGCTGGGCCTGGCGGCGATGGTGGCGGTGGTGATGGGCGTGCTGCGCCCGCTGTTCGCCCGTCTGCTGGCGCGCCACGCGCACGACATGCAGCCCTCGGGGTCGGTGCTGGCCGCGCTGCTGATCGCGATGCTGGCCTGCGCGGCGGCGGCCGAGTGGCTGCAGCTGCATGCGGTGTTCGGCGCGTTCGTGTTCGGCGCCTGCCTGCCACGCGACGACCGCCTGCTGCACACGCTGATCGAGCGCATCGAGCACCTGGCGGTGATCGTGCTGATGCCGGTGTTCTTCGTGCTCGCGGGACTGAGCACCACGCCGGACGCTTTCGGCACCGGCAGCCTTGCCGCGCTGTCGCTGATCCTGCTCGTCGCCACCGTGGGCAAGCTCGCCGGCGGCGCGATCGGCGCGCGCTGGTCGGGTCAGCCGTGGCGCGCCAGCCTGGCGGTGGGCGCGCTGATGAATGCCCGCGGCATGATGGAACTGATCGTCATCAAGATCGGGCTGGACGCGGGCCTGATCGGCCCGGAGCTGTTCACCATGCTGCTGGTGATGGCGCTGGTGACGACGGTGATGGCGTCGCCGCTGCTCACGCTGTTCGGCGGCGACGGCCTGCGCCGCGCGCCGCTGGCCGGCGTCGCGACCAGTCCCGGCCCCTAGCCGAGGCAAGTCCCGCGCCGCCTACTCCTCGACCACGTGGATGGCGATGCCTTCGACGCGCTGCTGCGCGGTGGGGATGCCGGCGCCGATCGACACGCCGCCGTGGTGGCCCCAGCTGCTGCCGCCCACGCCCACGCCCACCGGCGAGCCCATCGTGTTGACGCCCATCAGCAGGACGCCGTTGGCGCCCAGCTTGGCCGCCTCGCGCGCGAGGCGCTCGATGGTCGCGTCGGTCTGGCCCTGGGTGCCGAAGCCGACCGCGCTGGTCGCGTGGACCCGGGCGATCGTTTCGTAACGACGGGGCGGCACGTGGTACACCCGGACCTGCTCGGGTGCGATGGCCGGCCGCGCCGGGCCGAGCATGGCGTGGCCCGCGCTGGCGCAGCCCGACAGGACCACCAGCGCCATCACGGCCAGCAGGGCCGGCCACCCCATCGACAGCGGCCGGCGGAATGATTGAAACAGTGTCGCGCGCGTCATGGCGGCCTCCGCGGAGATGGGCCCATGGTCCGCCCGCGACCATGAACCACGCGTCGCTGCGCGGCGCGGGCGTGGCTCAGCTCATCCCGCCATCGATGCCGACGACTTGGCCATTGATGTAGCCGGCCAGGTCCGAGCACAGGAACGCCACCAGGGCCGCCACTTCTTCCGGCCGGCCCGCGCGCGCGGACGGCACCATCTGGCGGATGGCCTCCGGCGGAAACGCCGCCGCCGCCATCCGGCCTTCGATCACGCCCGGCGCCACGACATTCACCGTGATGCCGCGCGAGCCCATTTCGCGCGCCAGCGACTTGCTGGCGCCGTGCAGCGCGGCCTTGGCGGCCGCGTAGTTGGTCTGGCCCCGGTTGCCCAGCACCGCGGCCACGCTCGACACGCTGACGATCCGGCCCCAGCGCGTGCGCGCCATCGGCAGCAGCAGCGGCTGGGTGACGTGGAAGAAGCCGTGCAGCGACACGTCGATGACCCGCTTCCACTGCGCATCGGACATGCCGGCCATCGGCGCGTCGTCGTGGATGCCGGCGTTGTTGACCAATACCTGGAACGGGCCGTCCGCCAGCAGCGCTTCCAGCGCCGTCCGCGTGGCCTGGCCGTCGGCGACATCGAAGGCCACGGCCTGCGCGCGGCCGCCGGCGGCGACGATCTCATCCGCGAGGGCCTGGGCGCGCCCGAGCTGGGCATTGGCGTGCACGACCACCTCGCAGCCGGCCTGCGCCAGCGCGCGGCAGATGGCCGCGCCCAGGTCGCCGCTGCCACCGGTGACCAGCGCGCGCCGGACCGTCGCCGACGCGCTCATCGCGGCCACCGGAAGGCCGGGGAAATCGGGAAACCGGGTTCGTTCATTCGCGTGTGTCCGCTCAGGGCTGCTGCAGCATGACCGCCGCGCGGCCCGTGGCCAGCAGCGTGTCGCGGTGGTGGATCTGGAAGGCGTACTGCTGGCTGCCCTCGCCTTCCACCAGGACATGGGCGTGGCACTCGAGCGGACCGTGCAGCTCATCGATGCGCTCGACGTGCAGCTCCACGCCGCGCAGCGCGACCAGCACGCCGGCCGCCGCGCGGCCGCCGCCTTCGCGCGCACGCAGGCCGCCGTGGACCGCCATCGCCTGCGCACCGTACTCGCACAGGTGCACGGCATGCAGGCGTCCCGCGCTGCGCAGCGGGTGATCGGCATGGATGTGGTTGAACGCGCGCAGCCGCACGGCCTGCGCATCCCATTCGACCACTTCGTCCCACAGGCACATCGCGCCCTGGTGGGGGACGAGGGTCAGGATGTCGTCGCGGGGAATGATGGCCGGTGCGGTCATGGGGAACGCGCCGATGCGTCACTGGTGGCGGGCGCGGCGTCGCTTTCGCCGGGAGTTGTCTCGCCGGTCGTTGTTTTGTTGACGACGGGCGCGGACGCGGCATCGCTGTCGCTGGGGATTCTGGGTTCGTCCCGGGTCGTTTCATTGGCGACGGCCGCGGACGCGGCATCGCTATCGCCGGGGTCTTTGGGTGCTTCCCGGGTCGCTGTTTTATTGACGGCGGCCGCGGACGCGGCATCGCTATCGCCGGGGCCTTTGGGGGCTTCCCGGGTCTCCCGGGTCGGGATCGGCTGTCGGGTGATCAGCAGGGCGAGCACGAAGTTGCAGGCCACGCCGAGCGCGACCGTGCTGCCGATCGCGCGCAGCACCGGGATGCTGGACATCGCCAGCAGGCTGAACACCACCAGCGTGGTGAGGCTGCACACCACCACGGCGTGCAGCGTGCGCAGCTGTTCGGCGCGGTCGTCGCCGGCGTGTTCGAAGAACAGGGCGTAGTCCAGGCCCAGTCCGGCGGCCAGGATCAGCGCCACCAGGTGGAACAGGTTCAGTTCCACGCCCAGGCCGCGCAGGATCGCCAGCAGCAGCAGCGTGGTGAGCGCCATCGGCGCGAGCACGCGCACGACACGGTGCACCTGGCGCAGCGCGACCCACACGGTGGCCGCCAGCAGCACGGCGGCCAGGGCCAGCGCCCACAGGACCCGCTGACGGTACTGCGCGACCAGCGATTCGGATGCGCCCTTCATGTCGAGCAGCTGCGCCCCGTGCGCGGCCGCCACGCGCGCAACCGCGGCGGGATCCTGCAGGCCGCTGAGCGATACCAGCGCGGTCGCGTGGCCTTCGCGCTCGAGCAGCAGGCCGCCGACGCTCGCCGCCAGCGGCGTTCCCGCCAGGTCGGCGGGCGCGAGGGGTGCGGCGGCCTTTGCCGTCGCCGCATCGTCGAGGAAGGGCGCAAAGGCATCGGCCTCGAACGGGCTGGCCGCGACCGCCGCCGCCAGCGCCCGCCGCAGCGGTTCACGCTCGGGCAGCCGCGCCTGCCGGGCGAGCTGCGTGGCCTGGCTGGGCAGGTAACGCGCGGCGAGGTCGAAGCCCGCGATCTTGCCGGTGTCGCGCAGCTTCTCCAGCGCGGGCAGCAGGCGCTCACTGGCGCGCAGCGCGGCCTGCGCATCGGCGCCGCCGAGCGTCATCACGTAGCGCACGTCGGGCGCGCCCAGTTCGGCGCGCAACTGCGCATCTCGGGCCAGCGCCGCCGCCGGCACCGGGGTCAGTTTCGACAGGTCGTTCTGCCAGAACGGCCCGGGCGCGAACGCGGCGACCGCCACGGCGAGCGCGGCCAGCACGCCGCCGCCGATGACGCCCAGCCGCGGCATGCGCGCCAGTGACGCCCACGCGCGGGTCACCCAGCGCGCGTCCGCCGCGTCGCGCGGCGCCGGATCGATCAGGCCGGGCAACGCGAATCGCGTGGTCAGGGCCGCCACGCCCAGGCCGAAGATGGTGAACACCGCCAGCTGGCGCAGGCCTTCCACGCCCGAGACCATGAAGGTGAGGTAGGCGATGCAGGTCGAGGCCACGCCGGTGCCCAGCGTCGGCCACAGCGCCCGCGCACTGGCCCATGGCGACAGCCCGGCGCGCTGGTGCGAGAACAGGTGGATCGGATAGTCCTGCGCGACGCCGATCAGGGTGAACCCGAAGGCCACGGTGATGCCGTGCACGCCATCGAACAGCAGCGTCACCGCGCCCAGCCCCGCCAGTCCGCCGCTGGCCAGTGGCAGCGCGCCCAGCAGCGGCATCTTCCAGCTGCGGTAGGCCAGCCACAGCAGCAGCGCGAAGATCACGCCATCGACGGTGCCGATCCAGCTCGCCTCGCGCGCGGTGCGGCCGCCGATCTCCTCGGAGAACGCGCCCGGGCCGCTGACCGTGAGCCGGGTGCCCGTGTCGCCGCGCACGGCATCGAAGCCCTGGCGGATCGCCGCCAGCGCCAGCTGCTGCCCGGTCGGGTCGAAGCCGGCGGCGCGCGTCTCGATCGCCAGCAGCGCTTCGCGTCCGGCCCGGTCGAACCAGACGCCATGCAGGCGTTGGGGCGCATTGGCCGGCTGCCAGGACTCGGCAAGGCGCAGCGTCTCCAGTGTCGGGTCGGCGGGCAGCAGGGGCTCGATCAGGCCGGCCGCCGGCGAGCCCAGGTCCTGCGCGCGCTGGCTCAGCTCGCCGGCCAGGAACTCGCGGTCGAAGACCTGCGTGTCCAGCGTGTCGCTGAGCAGATAGCGGTAGGGACGCAGGTGCTCGGGGAAGGCATCGAGTCCTGCTTCACCCCCGTTGGCCACCAGCTTGAAATCCGGTTGCGCGGCCAGCTGCGCGCGCAGCGCGGTCGACTGCGCGGCCAGCGTCTGCGCATCGGCACCGGTCAGCGCGACCAGCAGCAGGCGGGAGCCGGGGCCTTCGCCGAGTTCGTCGATCAGCAGCTTCTGCGCGGGCGTTTCGGCCGACGGCATGAACTTGCGCAGGTCGCCGCTCAGTTCCAGGCGCTGGCCCAGCGACCAGCCGGCGAGGACCAGCAGGGCCAGCCAGGCCACGGCGACGAGCAGGCGGGAAGCGTTCGATTTCACGCGCCCGATCCGGCTGCGATCGGTTCAGCAGCCGCGACGGCGCGCGGCGGTACCGGCATTCCAGCGCGGGGACAGGGCAAGGCGAAGCGCATCGGGATCCTTCGTCGGCGGGTGCCGGATTATCGCTCGCCGCGTCGGCGCGCAGGCCCGGCGCCAGCCGGAACCGCGCGATCGGTCAGCGCTCTGGCCTATTGCGGCTTGGCGCCGCCGTAGCACAGCGTGGCGAGGGCACCGGCGGCGGTGACGTTGCGCGCCGTCTCGGCGGCGCCGGCCAGCAGCGTGCGCTGGGTTTCACCGCGGGTGGGCTGGGTCTCGATGCAACGCAGTTCGGCGCCGCGGCCGTACAGCGTGACCGACTGCAGGCGCGCGGCCAGCGCCGCATCGCGCGGGGTGAGCGTCATGGTCCAGCGGGCGCGGGTCCCGTCGGTAGCCAGCCGGTAGGTCCGTTCCAGCGCGACGCGGTCTCCGGCGAGCAGGGCACCGAAGCTGGCCTGCAGGCCGGCCAGTTCCGGCGCGCGGGCCAGCGAGAAGCGGCGCGGCGCCCTGGCGTCGCGCGTGATCACCACTTCGCCGGCGCGGATCACCGTGGTCTCCGGGTAGGGCGCGGTGACTTCGCGCACCAGCGTGTCCGCGTCGGGCCGCCGGTATTCGCCCTGCAGGCGCAGCGGCTTCTTCAGCAGGCGGCTGCCGCGCAGTTCGACGAAGGCCGTGCGCATCGGCGCCGGCCGCGCGAGCCGGGCCAGGATCCAGCTGGCGTCCGCCGCGGCGGTGGTCGTTTCGGCGCGCGCGTGTGCCGACTCAGGCGGTGCGGCCTGCAGGAAGCCGACGGCCAGCAGGAGCGTCGCCGGGAGCATGCGGAGCAGGGGTCGCGTCATCGGTCTGCCAGAAGTCGTAGAAGTTGAACCAGTTGTAGGGCGCCTGCTGGGCATGGTGCTGCAGGCGACGGGCGTAGTCCTGGACCTGTTGGGCCAGCACCACGGCGCGGTTATGACGGGGGATCGATAGCCCTGCGCTGAACGACTCGAAGACCAGGTCGTAGCGGTTGCCGCCGCGGTACAGGCCGAAGGCCAGGGTGACCGGGACGCGCAGGGTGGCGGCGATCAGCCACGGCGCCGTCGGGAAGCGGGCCTCGCCGCCCAGCAGCGGCGCGACCATCGACGGCTCGCCCGGCCCGGCGCGGTCCACCAGCAGCGCCACCAGCGCGCCTTCATCCAGCGCTTCCTTGATCGCCAGCACGATCGACGGGCCATCCTGGCCGGCGTCGATGATGGCGTTGGCCAGTTCGGGGTTCAGCGCATCGAGCATGTGCTGCACGGCCGCGTTGTGCTTCTTGTCCAGCAGCACGCGCACCTTGATGTCCGGCCTGCGCGTGGCAAGCACGCGCAGCGCGTCGAAGCTGCCCAGGTGGGAACCGAACACCAGCACGCCCTGCCCGCGATCGAGCAGTTCGTGCAGGGGTTCCACGCCGGTGACGTGGATGTCGAAGCGCTGCAGCTGGCCGCTGAGCAGGAACACGCGGTCCAGGATCGTCGAGGCGAACGTGTGGATGTGCCGCGCCACGTGGCGCAGGCCGGGCGGGTGCGGCAGCACGCGCGCCAGGTAGGCGAGCGAGGCACGGCGCTCGGGCCCGCGCATCACCAGGAAGTAGAGCGTGATCGGGTACAGCAGCAGCCGCGACACCACCCGTCCGCCACGGCGGGCGATGGTGCGGATCAACCAGATCGCGAAATAGCCGCCGCCCTCGGGACGCTGCTTCCAGTTCGCGCTCATGCCCCGGCCACCAGTTCGCCCGACGCCAGCAGCACGCCGTCGGCCTCGCGCAGCACCCGGAAGCGCCAGCGCGGGCCCGCGCCGTCCAGCTCGATGCGCGCCGGCTCGTCCGGGCGCAGCGGCTGCATGAACTTCACCTGCGGCAGGCGCAGCGGCCGCAGCGGGCCGTGGGTCGATTCGATCAGGCCCACCACCTGGTCGAGCAGGACCACCCCGGGCACCAGCGGGTGCCCCGGAAAATGGCCGGGAAGGCAGGGGTGGTCGTGCGGAATGGCGAAAGACATCGGAAAAGGCGCGCGGAACTGCTGGCGGGGAGGATTATGCAACGCCCGGGCCACGCCGCCCCCAATGCGGGGCGAATGCGGGCCGATTGCTGTGCGAAGGCGGGTCTCAGGGCCTTATCGGCCGCCGCAGCCCGGGGTTAACGGAACAGCCCGCGCCAGAAATCGGGCCCGAGCCGGGCCAGCTGCGCAACGAAGTCGCCGAAATGGCGGTAGGGGCGATGCGGGAAGAACCGGCGCCGGAGCACGTACTCGCCCATGAAGAAGGCGCCGACGATGCCGTAGTTGAGCACGTTGGCGATCAGCGACCACCGCTCCCGCGGCACCGCCCAGGCCGGCAGCGGACCCGCCGCGACCAGGCCCAGCCGATCGGCGAAGCCACCCGGCACGGCGAGGGTGGCCAGCACGGCGTTCACCAGCGCCAGGGTCGCCAGCACCAGCGACCAGGCCAGGGTCAGGCGACGGGTGTAGCGGGCCAGCTCCGGGGGCAGCCGCGCCGGCACGTAGCCTTCCAGCGCGCACACGATCCGGCTGATCACCGGGGTCCGCGGCGCGCGCAGGCTGCGGCCGAAGAACCAGCTCAGCAGGCCCAGGAACAGCACCGGCGGGGCCAGCAGCAGGGTCTGGGTGTGGCCGGTGCCGGCCAGCGCGTACAAGGCGGCGAGGATCACGGCAAACAGCGCCAGCGCCCACGGGCGCCCGCGCAGCAGCGGCTCGACCAGGATCACCAGCACCAGGTCCGCCAGTGCGATGCCGGCCGGCACGCCGCCGCCGTCGTGGCTGGCCCAGTGCGCCAGGGGGGGATAGGCGAGCGCCAGCGCCAGGCGCGCCAACGCCGCCTTCATGGGCCTCAGGCGGCCCGGTGCTGCTGGATATGCGCCGACAGCGAACGCAGCGAGCCGAAGATGCGACGGTTCTCGTCGCTGTCCGAGCGCAGCTGGAAGCCGTAGGCCTTCGAAATGGCCAGGGCCAGCTCCAGCGCGTCGATCGAATCCAGACCCAGGCCTTCACCGAACAGCGGGGCCTGCGGGTCGATTCCAGACGGCTCGACGCCTTCCAGGTTCAGACTTTGCACCAGTAGCTGGGCCAGTTCGGATTCGGGGGCCGTCTGGACGGCTGCGGGCTGATCGGACATCGGAAAATCCAGTGGTTCGCGTGCAAGGGGCGCAACGATCCAGCATCAGGCCCCGACAAGCAAGCATGACAGCCACTATCATGGCGCGATGACCGATCCGACCCCGTCCGCCGCCGATTTGGTGGCCTCGCCGTCCCCTTCCACCCCCTCCGATTCCGCGTCCCCGGCCGCCCCTGCGCTCGCCGTGGACGTGCTGGTGATCGGCGGCGGGCCCGCCGGCTCCACGGCCGCCACGTTCCTGGCCCGCAAGGGCTGGAAAGTGCTGCTGCTGGAGAAGGGCAGCCACCCGCGCTTCCACATCGGCGAGTCGCTGCTGCCGATGAACCTGCCCATCCTCGAGCGCCTGGGCGTGCTCGAGCAGGTCAAGGCGATCGGCACCTACAAGCCCGGCGCGGAGTTCCCGATCGTGGGCGACGGCACGGGCAACGGCCTGGACTACAACACCTTCCGCTTCGATCGCGCCCTGGACCCGCAGTTCGGCTACGCCTACCAGGTCAAGCGCGAGGAATACGACCAGATCCTGTTCAACCACGCCCGCGCCAGCGGCGCCGACGCGCGTGAACGGGTCAAGGTCGAGAAGATGGAATTCGGCGCCGACGGCCGCCCCAGCCTGGCCCACGCGCGCAATGACGACGGCAGCACCTTTACCGTCCAGCCCCGCTACGTCGTCGACGCCAGCGGCCGCGACACCTTCTTCGGCAGCCAGCTCAAGCTCAAGCGCAAGAACGACAAGCACCAGTCGGCGGCCATCTTCAGCCACTTCACCGGCGTGGAGCGCCGCCCGGGCGAGGACAGCGGCAACATCACCGTGCAGCGTTTCGACCACGGCTGGATGTGGCTGATTCCGCTGCAGCACGACGTGATGAGCATCGGCGCGGTGTGCTTCCCCGAGTACCTCAAGCAGCGCCGCGGGGAAAGCGAGCAGTTCCTGATGAAGACGCTGCTGGGCGAACACCAGGTCGCGGCGCGCATGAACGACGCGCAGCGCGTGGGGCCCGTGCACGTCACCGGCAATTACTCCTACACCTGCTCGCGCATGACCGGCCCGGGCTGGGTGATGGTGGGCGACGCCTACGCCTTCGTCGACCCGGTGTTCTCCTCGGGTGTCTACCTGGGCATGAACAGCGCCGAGCAGGCCGCCGACGTGGTCGACGGCGCGCTGCGCGAACCGGGGCGGGAAGCGGCCCTGCAGGCGGCCATGGTCAAGCGCCTCAAGCGCGGCCTGAAGCACTTCCAGTGGTTCATCTACCGCTTCACCACGCCCGTCATGCAGCACCTGTTCAACAATCCACGCAACATCTGGCAGGTGGAACAGGCGGTGATCTCGATGCTGGCAGGCGACGTGTTCGACAACCCGCAGGTGCTCAAGCGGCTGCGCATCTTCCGCATGATCTACGCGTTCACCTCGCTGCAGCTGGCCCCGCGCGCGCTGCGCGGATGGCTGCGCCGGCGCCGGGCTGCGAACGACAATTTCAGCGGCGACACCCTGCAGGCGGGCAACCCGTGACGTCCGCGCGCCGCGGGCCTGCCTGCGGCAACCGTTCAGCACGCGTGGCCCGGTAGCGGACGCGACCGAATTTCCAGCCGATATCATGGCGACAATGACTGACCAGCAACACCACGGGCAGGCGGATATCCCGCAGGGCGCGCACGGCGCCGTCCAGCCCCCCCAGGTGATCCAGACCGACGTGCTCGTGATCGGCGGTGGCCCCGCCGGCTCCACGGCGGCCACCCTGCTGGCCCGCAAGGGCTGGCGCGTGCTGATGCTGGAGAAGGACGCCCACCCGCGCTTCCACATCGGCGAATCGCTGCTGCCGATGGGCACGCCGATCCTGGAGCAGCTGGGCGTGCTCGACCGCGTGCACGCGATCGGCGTGGTGAAGCGTGGCGCCGACTTCCCGGTCAACGACGAGCGCTACAACGTCTTCCGCTTCGACCGCACGTTGCGGCCGGGCGCCGGCTACGCCTTCCAGGTCAAGCGCGAGGAGTTCGACCAGGTCCTGTTCGAGAATGCGCGCGAGAACGGCGTGGATGCGCGCGAACGCGTGGCCGTCGAGCGTGTCGAGTTCGACCCGGCCGGCCGCCCGCACGTGGCCCACGCCCGCACCGCCGACGGCCATGCGCTGCAGGTGCAGGCGCGCTTCGTCCTGGACGCCAGCGGCCGCGACACGCTGCTGGGAAGCCAGCTCAAGCTCAAGCGCCGCAACGCGCTGCACGCCTCCGCGGCGGTCTTCAGCCATTTCCGCGGCGTCGTGCGCCGCGAGGGCGACGACGCCGGCAACGTCACCATCTGCCGGCATGAGCATGGCTGGGCCTGGCTGATCCCGCTGCGCGACAACGTGACCAGCGTGGGCCTGGTGTGCTCCCCGGAGCTGCTCAAGCAGCGCCGCGGCGACACCGAAGCCTTCCTGATGCGCGCGCTGGACTCGATCGCGCCCATCAAGGCCCGCATGCACGGCGCCACGCGTGTCGCGCCGGTGCACGCCACCGGCAACTACGCCTACGAGTGCACCCGCATGCACGGCCCGGGCTGGCTGATGCTCGGCGACGCCTACAGCTTCGTCGATCCGATGTTCTCCTCCGGGGTATTCCTGGCCATGCACGGCGCGCAGCGGGGCGCCGACGCGGTCGACGCCGCGCTGCGCGAGCCCGCCCGCGAGCCGGCGCTGCTGCGCGCGTTCGCGCGGCACCTGGACGCGGGCCTGGATGAGTTCAAGTGGTTCATCTACCGCTTCACGGCGCCGCCGATGAAGCGGCTGTTCAACGATCCGCGCAACCTGCTGCGCGTCGAGGAAGCGGTGGTGTCGATGCTGGCCGGTGATGTGTTCCAGGCGCGGCCCGTGTTGTGGCGCCTGCGCGTCTTCCGGCTGATCTATGCCCTCACCGCGCTGCGCCTGGCCCCGGCGGCGCTGCGCAGCCGGCTGGAACGGCGGCGCGCGGCGCGCACGAAGTTCAGCGGCGACACCCTGCATGTGGCCGTCGATGCCGAGGCCGGCCGATGAGCGCGGCCGAATCGCTGGTGCTGCCGGCCCGGCTGCACGTGGATTACCAGGACACCACGCCCGCGCGCGCACTCGCCGGCGATGACGTGCTGGCGGTGTTCGGTTTCGGCGACCAGGCGCCGCAGCACGCGGACCCGCGCTACCTGCGCGTCGGCCTGCAGCCGCAGGGCCCGGCGCCGCTGGAGATCTGGCGGGGCCAGGGCCCGGTGGAGTCCGGTCGCGAAGGCGACATCGCGTGGTCGCAGGACGGCGCGCTGCAGTTCGGCGTGATCGAACTGGACGAAGGCGCGGTGGAGGCCGACAACGGCGAGATCGAGGTCACCTCGCGCCGGATCTACGAACAGCTCGTCGCCTTCACCCGCGCCCGCGGCTATCCGCACCTGCTGCGCATCTGGAACTACCTGGACGGCATCACCCACGGCGACGGGGATGCCGAACGCTACCGCGTGTTCTGCGTGGGCCGCGCCCGCGGCCTGGGCGAGTTCGATCCCCACGCCCTGCCCGCCGCCACCGCGGTCGGCCGCAGCGATGACGTCCGTCGCCTGCTGGTGTACTGGCTGGCCGCGCGCACGCCCGGCACCCCGCTGGAGAACCCGCGCCAGATCAGCGCCTACCGCTATCCGCGCCAGTACGGCCCGCAGCCGCCGAGTTTCGCCCGCGGCATGCTGCCCTCCAGCGCGCAGGTGCCGCTGCTGATCTCGGGCACCGCCGCGGTGGTCGGCCACGAGTCGCGCCACGCCGAATCGGTGAGCGCGCAGCTCGAGGAAACCCTGGTCAACCTGGACACGCTGCTGGCCACCGCCCATGCGCTGCGCCCGGAGCTGCCGCCGCACATGGGCGCCGGCACGGTGCTCAAGGTGTACGTGCGCGAGCACGACGAGATGGCCGCCGTCGCCGAGCAGCTGCGCACGCGGCTGGACCCGCAGGTCCGCTACGTCGTCCTGCACGCGGCGATCTGCCGCCGCGAGCTGCGGGTGGAGATCGACGGGTCGCACGGCGCTTGAGCCCCGACCCTGCCTAACGTTGGCTTGAACCCGTGGCCCGCTGGCCGCATCGTGTCGGCATCGGCCGCGCCGCGGCCTGCGCTGGAGAAGCATCGATGGGACTGGTCAGCCTGCTGTGGGGCATCATCGCGATGGTCTGGATGGTGATCGCACTCATCCCGCTGATCGGCATCACCAACTGGCTGCTGATTCCCTTCGCCGCCGTCGGCGCGATCATCGCCGCGATCGCCATCGCGGTGACCCGCCCGGGAAAACCGCGGCCGCGCCAAGGCCGGACTGGTGCTCAACGGCATCGTCGTCATCGTGGCGATGTGGCGCCTGACCCTGGGCGGCGGCCTGATCTGACGCCGGCTCCGGCGTCCTAGGCCAGGCGGCGCGCCGCCACCAGCGCCTGCGTGTGCGGGTGGCGGGGCGCGCGCAGGACATCGACGGTCGCCCCCCTGCTCGACGATGCGTCCGGCCTCCAGCACCGCGATCCGCTCGGCCACCGCGGCCGCGGCCGCCAGGTCATGGGTGACGAACAGCAGCGCCAGGCCACGCTCGCGCTTGAGCCGGGCCAGCAGGGCGAGAATGCCCGCCCGGTGATGCGCGTCCAGCGCGGACACCGCCTCGTCGCAGACCAGCAGTACCGGATCGGTCGCCAGCGCGCGGGCGATGGCGATGCGCTGGCGCTGGCCGCCACTGAACTGATGCGGATGGCGGTCCAGCATGTCCGGCGTCAACCCGACCGCCGCCAGCAGTGCGGCCACGCGCTCCCGCCGCGCGCGGGCATCCCCGATGCCATGGATGCGCAGGGGTTCGGCCACCGTGTCGACCACGCGCTGGCGCGGGTCCAGCGAGGCGTGCGGATCCTGGAACACCACGCCGACCTTCGCCCGCCAGCGGCGCAGGGCCGGGCCGGTCATGCGGGTGATGTCCTGGCCGTCGAACAGCACGCGGCCGGACGCGCCCTGCAGCAGCCGCAGCAGCACGCGGCCCAGGGTGCTCTTGCCGCTGCCGCTTTCCCCCACCAGCGCCAGGCCTTCGCCGCGATGCAGCTCGATGGCGACCCCGTCGAGCGCGTCACTGGGCGCGCCGCGATAACGCACTCGCAGTCCATCGGCCCGCAGCAGCGGTTCCGACGCGGGCGCGCGCGGCGGCGCGGCGTCGGGCGCGGGCAGGCGGTCGGCGTCGAGCAGCTCCCGCGTGTAGGGATGCGCGGGCCGGGCGAACAGCGTCGCGGTGTCCGCGTCCTCCACCGCCTCGCCGGCACGCAGGACCTGCACGCGTTGCGCGTACGCGCCCACCAGCGGCAGGTCGTGGCTGATGAGCAGCACGGCCAGTCCGTCCTGGCGGCGCAGGCCGTCGAGCAGGTCGAGGATGTCGCGCGCGATGCGCGCATCCAGCGCCGAAGTGGGCTCGTCGGCGACCAGCACGCGCGGGCGCGCCGCCAGCGCGAGGGCGATCGCGATGCGCTGGCGCTGGCCGCCGGAGAACTGGTGCGGATACCGGCGCAGGGCCGCGTCGGGCTGGGGCATCTGCACGCGCACGATCAGCGCGAGCGCCTGCGCGTGCGCGTCGCGGCGGGCGATGCCGCCGACCGCGGTCAGGGTCTCGACCAGCTGCGCGCCGATGCTGCGCAGCGGATGCAGGCTGGCCAGCGGATCCTGTGGAATCCAGCCGATGCCGCGCCCGCGCAGCGCGTGATGCGCCGGCCCGCCCAGCGGCAGCGCGACGCCCTCGTGGTGCAGGCGGCCGGTCGCACGCAGGCCCGGCGTCAGCAGGCCCAGCAGGGCCAGCCCGGTCAGGCTCTTGCCGCTGCCGCTTTCGCCGACCAGGCCCAGGCAGCACCCGGGCTGCAGCTGCAACGACAACGGCCCGAGCAGGCGTCGCGCCCCGGCGTGGACTTCCAGCGCCTCCAGGCGCAGCGCCGCCGCCGTCACGCGGTCGTGCCCGTGTCGCGCACGTCGAGCCAGTCGCGCAGGCCGTCGCCGAGGAACTGGAAGGCCGCCAGGGTCGTCACCAGGAACACGGCCGGGAACAGCAGCGTCCACGGCGCGCTGTCCAGCTCCTGCACGCCTTCGCTGAGCAGGGTGCCCCAGCTGGCGGAGGGCTCGTCCACGCTCAGGCCCAGGAACCCCAGGAAGCTCTCGACCAGGATGGCCTGCGGCAGGATCAGTCCCAGGTAGACGAAGGCCAGCGGCAGCAGGTGCGGCAGCACGTGCCAGTGCAGCCGCTGGCGGAAGCTGGCGCCCGCGGCGCGGGCGGCCAGCACGAAGGGGGCTTCGCGCAGGCGCGCGGCCTCGGCGCGCATCACCCGCGCCAGGTCGATCCAGACGTAGCCGCCGATCGCGGCCAGCAACAGGCCGAGGGAACGCTCGAACAGGGTCAGCAGCAGGATGACCACCAGCAGGAACGGCAGGGCGCTGAACACGTCGAGCACCCGCACCATCGCCCGCTCCACGCGCCCCCCGGCCAGGCCGGCGACGGCGCCGTAACCCACGCCGATCACCAGCGCGACCACGCTGGCCAGCAGGCCGACAGTGAGCGACAGGCGCCCTCCGGCCAGCGTGCGCGCGAACACGTCACGGCCGATGGCGTCGGTGCCGAAACCGTGGCCCGCCACGCCCGGCCGCACCGACAGCGCGTTCCAGTCCGGGGCGTGCGGATCGAACCCGGTCAGCCAGGGGCCGAGCCAGCACACCGCGGCCAGCGCCGCCAGCACCAGCAGGCAGGTGCGTGCCAGCGGCGGCAGCGGTCGGGACGTGGGCAGCATCGCGGCATCTTAACGGCGGCCCGGCGCGCCCGGTGGCGGTGCGCGGGTCCTGGGAAGTGGCAACCCGCCGTCCAAAAAAGACTCGCGAGCTACTCTTTTTTGCCCGCGAGCGTGTCTTTTCTGGACGCTCGCGTCTGATTTCTGGACGCGAGCGTGTCTTTTTTGGACGCGAGCGTCTCGTTTCGGGACGCGCGCGTCCAAAAATCACTCGGCGGCGTGTCTTTTCGGGACGCGAGCGTGTCTTTTCCGGACGCGAGCGTCCAAAAATCAGACGCTCGCGAGTCTTTTTTGGTAGCTGGCGGACAAAAATTAGACAGCCACCCTGGACGCCGGCAGGCCCACGGGCCCGGTCGGCCCGGCCCGCCGCGGCATGCGCAGCGGGCATATCCAGATGAGGCATGGCCGTTTCCGTCCCCGCGGACGCGTGGCCACTGTGGGCCTCCCCAACCGCCGGACGTCCACGATGCCCGCCCCCCTTGCCGCGCCCGCCCGCGCCGCCTTCCCGGCGCACTCATCGTCCGCAGCCGCCCGCGATCCTCGCCCGACGGCTAACCGGACCTTTACAGCCGCTGCGTCAGGCTGGTTCGCGCCTCCCACATGGATGCGACCCGGAGCCCGCCATGACCCCACTGTCGACCGCCATCCTCCGCCCCCCGGTGCGCGGGTGAAGCGCGCCTTCCGCTCGCCCGGCGGGCTGATTCCGCGCCCGGGCCCGCGCCCGGGCCTGGCCGCCCGCGCCGCGCTGCTGCTGCTCGCATTGGGCGTGGCGTGGGGCGCGTCGGCCAAGGAGCCGGAGCTGCTCAATGTCTCCTATGACCCGACGCGCGAGTTCTACACCGACGTCAACGCGGCCTTCACCGCGCAGTGGCGCAAGGACACCGGCCATGGCGTGAAGGTGCGCACCTCGCACGGCGGGTCGGGCAAGCAGGCGCGGTCGGTGGTGGACGGGCTGGAGGCCGACGTGGTCACCCTCGCGCTGGCGGCCGACATCGACACCATCGCCAAGCAGGGCCTGCTGCCGCAGAACTGGCAGTCGCGCCTGCCGCACAACAGCGCTCCGTACACCTCGACCATCGTGTTCCTGGTGCGCAAGGGCAACCCGAAGAAGATCCGCGACTGGAACGACCTGGCGCGCGACGGCGTGGCGGTGATCACGCCCAATCCCAAGACCTCCGGCGGCGCGCGCTGGAACTACCTGGCGGCGTGGGCGTGGGCCTCGCGCGAATACCGCGACGGCGCCAAGGTGCTCGACTTCCTCACCCGCCTGTTCGGCAACGTGCCGGTGCTCGACACCGGCGCGCGCGGCTCGACGACGACCTTCGTCGAGCGCGGCATCGGCGATGTGCTGATCGCGTGGGAGAACGAAGCCCTGCTCACGCTGGCCAGCGAGCAGGCCCGCGGGCGCTACGAGATCGTCGTGCCCTCGGTCAGCATCCGCGCCGAGCCGCCGGTGGCGCTGGTCGACAGGAACGTCGATGCGCACGGCACGCGGGCGCAGGCCGAGGCCTACCTGCGCTTCCTCTATTCGCCGCAGGGCCAGCGCCTGGCCGCGCGTCACCACTTCCGTCCGTCCGAGCCGGACAAGGTCCCCGCCGCCGAGCGTGCCCGCTTCGTGCAGGTCACCCAGGTCACCATCGACGGCGCGTTCGGCGGCTGGGCGAAGGCGCAGGCCGCGCATTTCGCCGACGGCGGCTTCTTCGACCGCATCTACCGGCCGCGCTGAGCGCGCGTCCGGTCCTGCCATCGCGATGAGCACGCTCGCCCTGCCCCTGCACGCACGCCGCGGCCCCTCGCCGCTGCCCGGCTTCGGCCTGAGCCTGGGCCTGGGCATGGCCTGGCTGGGCGTGGTGGTGCTGCTGCCGCTGGCGGCGCTGGCGGTGCACGCGGCGGGGCTCGGCGCCGAAGGCTGGCTGCGCGCGATCAAGGACGAGCGCGTGCAGGCCTCGATCAAGCTGAGCTTCGGCGCGTCGCTCGCCGCGGCGCTGGTGGCGCTGGTAGTCGGCGCGCTGGTGGCCTGGGTGCTCGTGCGCTACCGGTTCCCGGGCCGGCGCCTGCTCGACGCGCTGGTCGACCTGCCCTTCGCGCTGCCCACGGCCGTGGCGGGCATCGCGCTGACGGCGATCTACGCCGGCAACGGCTGGGTGGGACGCATCACCGAGCCGCTGGGGCTGAAGGTCGCCTACACCCCCGTCGGCATCGTCGTCGCGCTGGTGTTCGTCGGCCTGCCGTTCGCCGTGCGCACGGTGCAGCCGGTGCTGGAAGCGCTGGGCCGCGAACAGGAGGAAGCCGCCGCCTCGCTGGGCGCGTCGCGACTGACCACGCTGCGGCGGGTGGTGCTGCCCGAACTGGCGCCCGCGCTGCTGACCGGCTTCTCGCTGGCCTTCGCGCGCGCGCTGGGCGAGTTCGGCTCGGTGATCTTCATCGCCGGCAACCTGCCCTACCGCACCGAGATCGCCCCGCTGCTGATCACCATCCGCCTGGAGGAAAGCAACATCCCCGGTGCGGTCGCCATCGCCGCACTGCTGCTGGGCATGTCCTTCGTCTGCCTGCTGGTGATCAACGCCGTGCCGCTGCTGTTCGCCCACGAGCGCAGGAAACAGGGCCGTGGCTGAGCGCACCGTCATCGCATCGGACGACCGCGACGCGCTGGCCGAGCCGCGCTGGCTGCGCTGGCTGCTGACCGCGCTGGCCGTCGCCCTGCTGGCGCTGCTGCTGCTGATGCCGCTGGCCATGCTGCTGGGCGCCGCCTTCGAGAAGGGGCTGGCGGTCTGGGCCAATGCGCTGGTCGAACCCGATGCGTTCGCCGCGCTGAAGCTCACCCTGCTCACCGCCGCCGTCGTGGTGCCGGTCAATGCCGTCTTCGGCCTGCTGATGGCCTGGGCCGTCACGCGCTTCGACTTCCGCGGCAAGCGCGTGCTGCTGTCGCTGGTCGACCTGCCCTTCGCCGTATCGCCGGTGGTCGCCGGCCTGTGCCTGGTGCTGTTGTTCAGCCCCACCCACGGCTGGTTCGCCGACTGGTTGAACCAGGTCGGGCTGAAGATCCTGTTCGCGCCGCCCGGCATCGTGCTGGCGACGCTGTTCATCACCTTCCCGCTGGTCGTGCGCGAGCTGATCCCACTGATGGAACAGCAGGGCGCCGACGAGGAACTGGCGGCGCGCTCGCTCGGCGCGGGCGCGTGGACGATGTTCCGCCGCGTCACCCTGCCCAACATCAAGTGGGGCCTGCTGTACGGCGTGCTGCTGTGCACCGCCCGCGCGATGGGCGAGTTCGGCGCGGTGTCGGTGGTGTCCGGCCACATCCAGGGCAAGACCAATACGCTGCCGCTGCACATCGAGGTGCTCTACAAGCAGTTCGACGGCGCCACCGCCGCGTTCGCGGTCGCCTCGCTGCTGGCGGGCATGGCGCTGGTCACGCTGCTGGTGAAGTTCTGGCTGGAGTCGCGCCACGGCGATGCGCTGGCGCGTACCCACCGGAGGCACTGATGACGTCGGCCGCATTCCTCCCCCCGCCGGCCGGCAGCCAGCCGCCGGCGGCCGCCTGCTCCGGCGACGCGACCTGCCGCCGCGGCTACGCGACGCCCTCGCGCACCTTCCCTTTCGAGTCCCGCCGATGAACGTCGTCCGCCTTCCCGTCACCCCGCAGCCTCCCCGCCACCCTCATGCGCCGGGCGGGGGCGGGCTGGTACAACAGGTGCCGCCCCCCCACAAGGCGCGCGGGATGGACCTGCACATCCGCCAGCTGAGCAAACGCTACCGCGACGTCGCCGCGCTGGACGCGGTCGACCTGGACATCGCGTCGGGCGAACTGGTCGCCCTGCTCGGCCCGTCCGGGTCGGGCAAGACCACCCTGCTGCGCGTGATCGCGGGGCTGCTGCACGCCGACCGCGGGCAGGTGCTGTTCGGCGAGACCGACGCCACGCGCCTGAGCCTGCGCGAGCGCAACGTGGGTTTCGTGTTCCAGCACTACGCGTTGTTCCGCCACATGACCGTGGCCGAGAACATCGCCTTCGGCCTGCGCAGCCGGCCGCGTGCGCGCCGCCCCGACAAGGCCACCATCGCGCGCCGCGTGGAGGAGCTGCTGGGCCTGATCCAGCTCGCCGAGCTGGGCGAGCGCTATCCCGACCAGCTCTCCGGCGGGCAGCGCCAGCGCGTCGCCCTGGCGCGCGCGCTGGCGATCGATCCGACCGTGCTGCTGCTCGACGAACCCTTCGGCGCACTCGACGCCAAGGTGCGGGTCGACCTGCGGCGCTGGCTGCGCCGCCTGCACGAACAGACCGGGCAGACCACGCTGTTCGTGACCCACGACCAGGAAGAGGCGCTCGAACTGGCCGACCGCGTCGTGGTGCTGCGCGAAGGCCGCATCGAACAGGTCGGGACGCCCGACGAGATCTACAGCGCGCCGGTATCGGAGTACGTGTTCGACTTCATCGGCCGCGCCAGCACGCTGGACGGGCGGGTGGAGCAGGGCCGGTTCCTGGCCGGCGACACCAGCTTCGGCGTGCCGGTGGACCTGCCCGACGGCCCCGCGCGCCTGTACGCGCGGCCCCACGACCTGTCGCTGGCGCCGGGCCACGACGGCTGGCCGGCCCGCGTACTGGCCGCCCACCGCCTGGCCGACCGCATCACGCTGGAACTGGACTTGCCGGGTCAGTCGCGCACGCTGGAGTTCGACGTGGCCGCGACGCCCGACGTGGAGACGCCGGCCGTGGGGCGCACGATCGCGGTGAAGCCGCTGCGCTACAGGGTGTATTCGCGGTAGGTGACGCGGGTGGGTGAGCACCACGCGGCCGAGCCACGCAGCGGTTCACCTACGTCGGCCGCCGCCGCGGCCCGCAAATCCTCGGCGGCCTGTGTTCCTCGGGGGCGGGGTGTTTGCTCCTCGGGGGCCGGTAGAATGTTTCCATGACCTATCCCTACTCGCGCCCGCGGCGGATGCGCCGCGACGACTTCTCGCGCCGCCTGATGCGGCAGACCGTGCTGACGGCGAACGACCTGATCTATCCGGTGTTCGTGCACGAACTGGCCGGACGCGAGGCCGTCGCCTCGATGCCCGGCGTCAGCCGCGTGTCGGTGGACGAACTGATGCGGGTGGCCGAAACGGCCAGCGAGCTCAAGGTGCCTGCGCTGGCGCTGTTCCCGGTGACGGCGCCGGATGCCAAGTCGCTGACCGCGCACGCGGCCTGGGACGACGACGGCCTGGTGCAGCGCGCCGTGCGTGCGCTCAAGCAGCGGTTCCCGCAGCTGGGCGTGATCACCGACGTGGCCCTGGACCCCTACACCTCGCACGGCCAGGACGGGCTGGTCGATGACAGCGGCTACGTGCTCAATGACGAGACCGTCGAAGCGCTGGTGCAGCAGGCGCTCTCGCACGCACGCGCCGGCGCCGACATCGTCGCCCCCAGCGACATGATGGATGGTCGCATCGGCGCCATCCGCGGCGAGCTGGAAGGCGAGGGCTTCATCCACACCCGGATCCTGGCCTACAGCGCCAAGTACGCCAGCGCCTTCTACGGCCCGTTCCGCGACGCGGTCGGCAGCGCGGGCGCGCTGGGCAAGGGCAACAAGTACACCTACCAGATGGACCCGGCCAACAGCGACGAAGCGCTGCAGGAAGTGGCGGCCGACCTGGAGGAAGGCGCCGACATGGTGATGGTCAAGCCGGGCCTGCCGTATCTGGACATCGTGCGCCGGGTGAAGGACGAGTTCGGCGTGCCGACCTTCGTCTACCAGGTCAGCGGCGAGTACGCGATGCTCAAGGCCGCCGCGCAGAACGGCTGGATCGACGAGCGCGCGTGCGCCCTGGAAGCGCTGACCTCGATCAAGCGCGCCGGCGCCGACGGCGTGCTGACGTACTTCGCGCTCGACGCGGCGCGGTGGCTGCGCGAGCAGGACTGACGCGACACGCCTGGCTCAAACGCGCCTGACCCAAACGCCCCTGACCCAAACGCGCCGGGCTCAAACGCGCCAGACTGAAGCGCACCGGACTGAAGCGCGCCGGGAATTGGACAGGACCGACATCCGCGTCGGCCGGCGCTAGCGACAGCCGGCCTGCCCCGTCACCGCCGGCACCTTCGTCCGGTAGATGTCCAGCTTGCCCGCGCGCGGGGCCTTCGCCATCGCGCTGACCAGCAGTTCCCCGGGCTTGTTCCAGTCCACCACCGGCGCCAGCGTGGCCGACTCGCCGGTGTTGAACGACACGGCCAGTGGCTGGGCACGTCCGTAGCGCGCGCCCTCGCACTGGGCCACCAGCAGCCGGATCGGCGCCGAGGCCGCATCGTCGGATCGCGCGAACACGATCGCCCTGCCGTCGTCCAGCCACGCCGCGTCGAAGTCGTCGTGCGGAGTGTTCACGCCGGGCACCGGATGCGGATCGCCGAAGACCTCGCCGTCCCGGTTCGCGATGAACAGATCGTGCCGGCCGGCGCCGCCCCGGCCGTCGCTGGCGAACAGCAGCGCCTTGCCGTCGCGGCTGGGCGTGGGCGCCCATTCGTCGCCGCGGCTGTTGATGCCGGGTCCCAGGTTCTGGGGCTTGCCGAAGCCGCCATCGGGTTTGACCGGGGCGCGGTACAGATCGTCGCCGCCCTGGCCGCCAGGACGGTTGGAGAAGAAGTACAGCCATCGTCCGTCGGCGCTGAAGGCCGGGTCGAAGTCGTTGGCCGCGCTGTTGAGCGCGACCGGGCGCGCGTCCTGCCAGCGCTTGTCGCGCAGCGTGGCCTGCCACAGGTCCCACCCGCCCGCGCCACCGGGACGGTCCGTGCTGCCCCAGACGATGTGCTGCCCGTCGGGCGACAGCGTCGCGCGCACCTCGGTGTGCGGCGTGGAGACCACGCCCATGCCTTCGATGCCGAACTCGGCCAGCCAGGCGCCCGCCGAGGCGCACGCGCACAGCAGCGCGGCGGCCAGCGGCAGGCGCATCGCGTGCAACCGTCGGGCCGCGGGGGAATGGCACTGCAGGGTCATGGCGGGGCACCGGTGTGAGCAGGGTGTCAATGTGCCGCAAATGCGGCGTCGCGGCGAAGGGCAAAGCGTGGCTGCACGCACACTTGCGACATCGCGGAGTAGACTGCTTTTCGCGCGCTGCGGCCGCCCGGGCGTGACCTTCGCGTTGTAGTGGAGGCCCCCGCGGTTTTTGCACCTGCGGGCCGCGCCGTCGCCGTGCCCCGCCGCCGCCCAGGAGCCGCCATGTCCGACCCGCACGCGCCGTCCCGCTTCGCCGTCATCGGCCATCCCGTCGCGCATTCGCTGTCGCCGCGGATCCATGCGGCGTTCGCGCGCCAGACCGGGATCAACCTGACCTACGTCGCCATCGATGCGGCACCGGAGGAATTCGACGCCGTGCTCGCCGAGTTCGCGGCCGAGGGCGGCGTCGGCGCCAACATCACCCTGCCGCACAAGACCCGCGCCGCGCAGATCTGCACGCACCTGAGCGAAGCGGCCGAGCGCGCCGGTGCGGTGAACACGCTGATCCGCAGCGCCACGGGCTGGCACGGCGACAACACCGACGGCACCGGCCTGGTGCGCGACCTCACCGATCGCCACGGCCTGGACCTGCGATCGCGGCGCACGCTGCTGATCGGCGCGGGCGGCGCCGCGCGCGGCGTGGCACCGGCCCTGCTCGATGCGGGTATCGGCGATCTGTTCATCGTCAACCGGACGCCGGAGCGGACCGACGCGCTGGCCGACGCGCTGGGCCAGCCGGGCCGGGTGCATCCGCGCTACTTCGACGACCTGCGCGGGCTGGGCAGCTTCGACCTGATCATCAATGCCACTTCGGCGACCCGCGACGGCGGCCTGCCGACATTGCCCATGAGCCTGATGGGGCGCCGCAGCGCGGCCGTCGACCTGAGCTACGGCGAGGTCGCCATCCCCTTCCTGTCCTGGGCCCGCGCCGCCGGCGCGCATGAGCGCACCGATGGCCTGGGCATGCTCGTCGAGCAGGCGGCCGAGAGTTTCCAGCGCTGGCACCAGGTGCGCCCGGAGACCGACGCGGTGTACGCCAAGCTGCGCGAACACGACGCGCTGCTGGTGACCGCGGACTGAGGACGCCCGTCGTCGGCCGCGTCGTCGGGCTCCGTCCCGCGGCCGCACAGGACAACGCGTGGGCACCAGGTTGAAGTGCAATCGCCTCGCCCCGCAGTGGGACGGACGGCGCCCGCGTACGCGCCACCTCGTCATCTGCCATCGGCCGACAGACCGTCACGGCACGATGTGAAGCCGATGTGTGCGGGGGCTTTGTGATGCGCACGCACTATGGCGGCGGCAGCCGCCATCTGCCCCGTGCGCCGGCCTTGTAAAGCGTTCAGGCCCCGATGTGAAGCCCATGTGTGTGTCCGCTTCTGCGGACCTAGGTCGTTGGCTTCCTTGCTGGAGCATCGGGCTCCGGCCCACAACGGGGGGTTCCTCCATGATTCGTCCGCTTATTGCCCTGATGGGCATCGCGCTTCTTTCGCCGGCCGCGCAGGCCGCTGAAAGCTACGACAACTGCACCGGCACGATCACTTCGGTTCCAACCACGATCAACACCCAGGGCACCTGGTGCCTGGGCCACCAATGTGTCGACGGCCGTCACCTCCGGCGCGGCCATCGTCATCGGCACCAACAACGTCACCATCGACTGCAACGACTTCCGCATCGGCGGGCTGGCCGCGGGCGTGTCGACCGACACCATCGGCATCCTGGTCAACAACCACCTCAACGCCACGATCCGCAACTGCGGCGTGCGCGGCTTCCTGGAAGGCATCCGTATTGCCGGCAATGCCTCGGGCGCGCTGATCGAGCACAACCGCCTGGACCAGAACACCGACGCGGGCATCACGCTGGCCGGCACCGGGCACATGGTCCGCTTCAATCGCATCGTGGATACCGGCGGACGGCCGGCGTCGACGCAGACCGACGGCATCGCCTCGACCGCCGACGAGACCCAGATCACTGACAACACCATCATCGGCATGACGGTGACCGAGAACGAAGGCGACGTGGTCGGCATTTCCTCGTTCGGCAACGCCAGCGAGGTCGCCCGCAACTACATGACCGGTCTGGTGCCCGACGATACCGGCGAGGCGTTCGGCATCTCCG
Organism: Lysobacter solisilvae; assembly: GCF_016613535.2. Lineage (NCBI taxonomy): Bacteria > Pseudomonadati > Pseudomonadota > Gammaproteobacteria > Lysobacterales > Lysobacteraceae > Agrilutibacter > Agrilutibacter solisilvae. The sequence goes on along the minus strand of NZ_CP071518.1, from coordinate 1,193,331 downwards.
CCGGTCTGAGCGTGGGCAGCTCGATCCATCGCAACCAGATCCTGTCGTTCCCCGACGTCAATGGCACGGCCATCCTGTCCGGCGTCGACAACCAGTGCAGCAACAACAACCACACCGGCTGGGACAGCGGCATCGTTGGCTGCGCGGATGCCGGCGGGAACTTCGGCAACTGATCGACACTGCGATGCGACGGCCCGCCCCGCGGGCCGTCCGCATTTCGCGGCGGCGTGGCGCCGGGAATTTTCCGGATTTCATCAATGAGTTCAGCGTCGCGCGAACCCGCGCACGTGGCCTGCATCTGCGGTGACCGCCTGATCGTCCCGACGGCGTTGGCCCGTATGCAGGGGAGCGAATCAATCGATCGAGGTATCTATGCTGCGGACCATTCTTGCCTTGCTTGCCTGCGCGGTACTGTCGCCCGCGCAGGCGGCGGAGAGTTACGACAACTGCACCGGCACGATCAGCTCGCTTCCGGCGACCATCAACACGCAGGGCACCTGGTGCCTGAAGGCGAACCTGTCCACCGCCATCAACACCGGCGCGGCGATCACCATCAACACCAACAACGTGACGATCGACTGCAATGACTTCCGGATCGGCGGCCTGACGGCCGGCCTGTCCACCAATGCCACCGGCATCCTGGCCACGAACATGCTCAACACGGTCGTGCGCCGTTGCGGCGTCCGCGGCTTCCAGATCGGCATCCGCCTGGCCGGCACGGGCTCCTCCGGCGCGCTGATCGAGCACAACCGGCTGGACCAGAACACCGATGCCGGGATCGTGGTGTCGGGCAACAACCACCAGGTCATCTTCAACCGCATCGTGGATACCGGCGGGCGGCCCGCCTCGGCCCAGACCGACGGCATTCTCTCCGCGGCCTCGCACAGCCAGATCACCGACAACGGCATCATCGGGATGACCGTGACCCTGATCACCGGCGACGTGGTGGGCATCACCGCCACGGGCAACGCCACCGAAGTGGCCCGCAACTACGTCAGCGCCCTGGTGCCCGGGGAGGACGGTGACGCCTTCGGCATAGCCACCGGCGCCAGCGTGGGCGGCTCCATCCACCGCAACCAGCTGCTCTCCTACCCGGCGGTGATCGGCACGGCCATCGTGTCCGGGCCCGGCAACCAGTGCGGCAACAACAGCCATACCGGCTGGGACAGCGGCGTGGTCGGCTGCACCGACGCCGGCGGCAATTTCGGCAACTGAACGGCAGACCCCGCGGCGGCCCGCCCCGGCGGGCCGTCGGCGTGTCCGGGGATGGCCAGCCAGCCCCGTCGCCCGTTCGTCCGGGGCGACGGCCCGGACGCCGGCAAGGCCCATGGGACGCGGGAAGGCCTGCGGACGCCAGCCCACCTGCGCGGCGGCAAGCCTTCATGGGCGGCCCCGCGGCCGCGACGACTTTGCGCAGTCCGCGAGAACCATGACTTTTGGCAGGGGTCCGAATGCGTCAGTTCCTGCCCTGCCGCTGGCGGGATCTGTCGTGGCAGGAAAGACGGTTTTCCGGCATTCGACCGTTCGTCGGCTTTTTGACGCCGAGACACGCATCACCCCTAGACCGTGAACCACATCACACTAGACTCCTGCCACGCGCGCCGATCCCGGCCCGCGCTCGACAGGGGAAATCGTCATGTTGCGTTCGTTCATCGGCCTTCTGCTGGCCGCTGCGGTGGTGCCGTGCGCCAACGCCGCCCAAAGCTACGACAACTGCACCGGCGTGATCACCACGCTGCCGGCCACCATCAGCACCCAGGGCACCTGGTGCCTGAAGAGCAACCTCTCGACGGCGATCACGACCGGCAACGCGATTACCGTCGCGACCAACAACGTGACCATCGACTGCAACGACTACAAGCTGGGCGGCCTGCCCGCCGGCGACGCCACCAACGCGGTCGGCATCTTCTCGGCCGACAAGCTCAACACCACGGTCCGCCGCTGCGGCATCCGCGGCTTCTCCTACGGCATCCTGCTGTCGGGCGCCAACAACGCCGGCACGCTGATCGAAGACAACCGCTTCGACCAGAACACCTACCGCGCGATCGAAATCCATGGTGGCGGCCACGTCATCCAGCGCAACCGCATCGTCGACACCGGCGGCCGCCCGAACTCCGGCAGCACCGTCGCCATCCAGGTCACCGGTTCGGAGTCGCAGGTCAATGACAACCTGATCAGCGGCCTGATGGTGACCAACGCCGGCGGCCTGGTGGTCGGCATCAACGCCACCGGCGGCACCTCGGAAATCTCCCGCAACATGGTCACCGGCCTGGTCCCGAACCAGGGTCCGAGCCGCGGCATCACGGTCGGCAACTCCAAGGCCAGCACGATCCGCAGCAACGTCCTGCTGAGCGGCTCGCTGCTGATGGGCTATGGCGTCAACGCCAGCGCCGGCAACGTCTGCTCGGAAAACAAGATCATCGGCTACAACTGGGCCTTCGTCGGTGGCTGCACCAACGGCGGCAACAACTCCAGCCGGAAGTAAGCCGCAACGTTCGACCCGGACGGCCCGCCTTGGCGGGCCGTTCTGCTTTTGGGGGTCGCGGGACGGTGGGCGGTGCGGCCCTGTCTCCCGCCGGTAGCTGCGCCAGGCACACGCAGGGCACGGGTTACAAACCACCTGGGTGAGTTCGCCGCGATCCATCCTCGAGCCCGCGAGGTCGTCCGGGGTCACCCGCTGTCGATGCAGCAATCGCAGTCGCCCGCGCCTGCGATCCGGCAATCCCGCCGCTGACTCGTTCGCGAAGCCGCCCGGACGACTACAGCAGTCCGTCGCGCTTCACCGCCAGGTATTTGTCGACCAGGGCCGCGGCCAGCTGGTCGCAGGCGACGTCCAGCACCATGACCCCGTGGCCTCGCAGCACCTCGTGCGCCGCATTGCGCTGGGCGACGTACTGCGCGGTGGCGCCGGCGCGGATGGCGCCGGGCAGGTCGTGAACCTCCTGCGACAAAGCCTGGTCCAGGGCCGCTTCGCGCAGGCTCGCCACGCATACCAGATGCCGGCGGCGCAGCATCTTCACCGCGGGCAGCAGGTCTTCCATGTCCTCGTCGCGCAGGTTGGTGACCAGCATCACCAGCGCGCGCCGGCGCTGGCGCAGCGACAGTTCCGTCGCCGCCTGCAGGAAGTCGGTGGCCACCGGCGCCGGCTGCAGGGCGTAGGTCGCGCGCAGCAGGTTGTCGATCGCCCCCACGCCGCGCTGCGGCGGCACCCACGCCGTCGCGCCCCCGCTGGCCAGCAGGCCGACGCCGTCGCCCTGGCGCAGGGCGAGGTAGGACACCACCAGCGCGGCGTCCAGCACATGGTCGAAGTGCGCCAGTTCGCCGTCGCGCGCCATCAGGCGGCGGCCGGTGTCCAGCAGCAGCACCAGTTGCTGGTTCTTCTCGTCCTGGTATTCACGCGAGATCAGCCGGCGCGCGCGTGCCGTGGCCTTCCAGTCGATCTGGCGCAGGCTGTCGCCGACGCGGTACTCGCGCATCTGGTGGAAATCGGTGCCCTCGCCGCGGCGCCGCTTCACGTGCGCGCCGACCAGGCGCGAGGCCTGTTCGGCGCTGAACATCGCAAAGCGCGCCAGCGGGGCGAAGTTGGGGAACACCCGCACGCTCTGGGCCGGTCCGGCCACGCGCGACTGCGACCACAAGCGCCAGGGCGAATGCAGGCGCAGCTGCACGCCGTCGAAGCGGAAGTCGCCGCGGTCGTGCGCGCGCAGGGCGTAGTCCACGCTCGTCGCCTGGCCGCGCGCCAGGCGCAGCCGCCTGGGCAGGCCCTGCATCGCCCAGCTGCCCGGATGCAGGTCGAACACGTCCAGCGACTGGGCGACCGGCGACTGCAGCCGCAAGGTCACCGGCCGCTCGACACCGATGGGCCAGGTGTCGGGAATTTGACGCTCCACCGTGGGGGCGGGCCGCCGGACCACGCGCCAGGCATCCAGCGCCGCCAGCGCGGCCAGGGCCGCGCCCGCCGCCAACCAGGCCGCCACGGGCGCGAAACCCAGGCTGACCGCCAGCCCCAGCGCACCCCACACCCCGAGCCCGGCCATCAGCGGCGGTGCCGGACGCGGCCAGCTGGGCCGCGAAAGGGCGGCGTCGGGTGCGGTGGCGACGACGGCCGGTCTCATTGCCGCGGCGCTTCCACCTTGGACAGCAGGGCATGCAGCACGTCGTCGGGCGACTGGCCCTCCAGCTGCAGCTCGGGCGCCAGCGCGATGCGGTGCCGCAGCGCCGGCTTGGCGATCTCGCGCACGTCGTCGGGGGTCACGAAATCCCGCCCGGACAACACGGCCTGCGCGCGCGCCGCGCGCACCAGCGCCAGGCTGCCGCGCGGACCGGCGCCCAGTGCGATGCCGGCCCAGCCACGCGTGGCGGCGACGATGCGCACGGCGTAGTCGATCACCGCCTCATCCACCGTCACCAGCGCCGTGCCCAGCTGCATCGCCACGATCTCCTGCGGCCCGACCACGCGCTGCACCTGGCTCAGGTCGAAGTCCGAGGCCATCCGGCCCTGGCTCACGGCCACGACCATCCGCATCTCGTCCTCCCGCGTCGGGTAGCCGATCAGCACCTTGAGCAGAAACCGGTCCAGCTGCGCCTCGGGCAGCGGATAGGTGCCTTCCTGCTCGACCGGGTTCTGCGTGGCCAGGGTCAGGAAAGGCGGTGGCAGTTCGAAACCGTGGCCTTCGATGGTCACCTGCTGTTCCTGCATCGCCTCGAGCAATGCCGACTGCGTCTTGGCCGGCGCGCGGTTGATCTCGTCGGCCAGCAGCAGGTTGGTGAACACCGGACCGCGGCGGACGTTGAAGGTTTCCGTCTTCGGGTCGTAGACCGCATGCCCGCTGATGTCGCTGGGCATCAGGTCGGGGGTGAACTGGACGCGGGCGTAGCTGCAGTCCAGCGCCCGCGACAGCGCGCGTACCAGCAGCGTCTTGCCCAGCCCGGGCACGCCCTCGATCAGCGCGTGGCCACCGGCCAGCAGCGCGATCAGGACCTGGTCGAGCGCCTCGGCCTGGCCGATGAAGGCCTTGCTCACTTCGTCGCGGATCGCGGCGGCGCGCCGGGTCAGCGCATCGCCGGTGATCGGAGCGACCGCGGGCGATGCGGCCGCGTGGTCGGCCGCCAGCGGCGGGACCAGCACCTGGGAGATCGGGGTGTCGCTCATAGTCGGTTTCTCAGTCGGATCAGGGTGGCGATGCGGGAACGGAAGCTGGCGTGGTCGTTGGCGAAGGGCGCCATCAGCGCGTCGCGGATCTGCGCGGCCGGCACGTCCGGGAAACGCGCCTGCAGCAACGCCATCTGCGGCGCGCCGGTCAATGCCGCGGCCTGCGGGTCGCGGCGGCGCAGGCGGGCCAGGAAGGCTTCGCGCACGGCGTCGTAGAGCAGGTGCGCGTAGCCGTACCGGTAGGCGTGCTCGCCGCTGGCCATGATGTGCTCCAGCAGCGAACGGCGTTCGTCCGCCGGCGCGGGCAGGCGCGGGCCGAACCGCTGCATGCGCAGCCACAGCCACGCGGCGAAGGCCAGCAGCAGCGGCGCCCAGGCCATCCAGCTGCGTTCGACCAGCGTGCGCCACAGGGAGGGCATCTGCACCGCGTACACGAGATGGATGGTGCCGGCGCGGTAATTGGGCGCCAGCAGCTGGCGGGTGAACTCCTGGTCGGCCCGCGACTCCAGGTCGTCGGAGCTCATCAGGGCCAGGTCGGACAGCACGTCGACGCTGCCGCGCCCCCGGGCGATGCGCGCGAAGACATAGCCGGCCCGCAGGTCGCCCCAGCTGTGCACCGGGTTGGCGCCGGCCAGGGTGAAACGCTGCCCCCCGCAGAACATCACGTGCTCGTGCACGGACGCACGCGAAGCCTCGGCCGGGCCGCCGGGGTCATCGTCGTCGGCGGAGTTGGCATGCAGGTAGGTCTGGCAACCGGCGTGTTCGTTCTGGCGCTTGGGCGCGAGCTCCAGCGCTTCCAGCAGCGGCGCGCCCTGGAGCCTGCCGCGGGTGAAGATGCCATCCGATGGCGTGCGCATGACCAGGTGGCCACCGCCTTCCACCCACGACAGCAGGCGCGTCACTTCGCGGGGCTGAAGGGTGCGCGGGTCGTTGTAGAGCACCACCGTGTCGCGCGCGCCCAGCGGCACGGCGGGTTCATCGCGGTCGGGAAACAGCTGCAGGTTGCGACGGGCGTTGACCACGACGCCGTCCTTGACCAGTGCGACCTTCAGCGCGAACAGCGGATTGCTGCGTGCTTCGCCGACGCGCGGCAGCTTGACCGTGCGCTCCACGCGGACGTAGTTGTGGTTCACCCAGGCCACGACCGCCACGATCACCACCGCGGCCAGCACGCACCACAGCGCGATCGCGGAACCGCGCGCACCGGACTTGCGCGGGATGGCGGTCATGCGGTGCCCTCCGCGGCAGGTGCATCCAGCCCGGTGGCGGTTTTCCAGCCGAACGCGTGGACCAGCGCCCGCAGCAGGGCGTCGAATTCCTGCGCGCTGGGCAGGCCGTGCGCGTACGCCGCGGTCTGCCAGGTGCGCACGGCGCGCGCGAACACCTCGCGGTCGTGCTCACGCGGCAGCCGGCGCGACGCGCGCAGCGTGTGCGCCTCGGTGGCGCCCGGCACCAGCACGACGTTGGCCAGGCGCGCCATGTCCTCGACGCTGGCGCGATACATCAGCGCCAGCGCATCGCGTCCGCGGCCCTCGTGCCACAGGCGCAGCGCCGCGGCGGGAAGGTCGGCAGGCAGCGGGACGACTTCGCCGGCCGCCGCGTCCACCTGCACCGGCGACGGCTCGCGACCTTCGCGCGACACCGCGCCGCGCATCCAGCGCAGCCAGCGCGGCGAAGTCAGCAGCAAGGCCAGCGCCAGCACGCCGAACACGACCCACATGCCGTACTCGCCCACCAGGCCCATCGCCTTGCCCAGCCAGGCCCAGTCGCCCGAGGGAGGCTTCGGGGGCGCGTCCTGCTCGCGCGGGACCCACTGCTTGACCGGACGCGTCGGGCTGACCTGGGGATCCTCGTAGGCGCGCTTGACCGCCTGTTCCCAGCCCGCGTCGCGCACCGTCTCGTCACCGAAAACTTCCTGCACCGTCGCTTCCCGGTGGTGCCGCGGCGCGGCCGGCTCCGCGGGCGCCGCGGCCGCCACCGGCGCGCGCTCCTCGGGCGCAGGCGCGGCGTGCACCGCCGGTGCGGCCAGGGTGCCGATGGCCAGGCCCAGCGCCGCAAGCAGCACCACGGGCGCGGTGGCCAGACGGGCCCGCAGCCGGCGCAGGACCATCTCGATGTCCCAGCCTTCGATCTGCGTGCGCCGGCTCAGGTACAGGCCGAAGCCGGCGCCCACGTAGAAGGGCTCCAGCACGGTGGTCACCAGCCACGCCGCCAGGTTGACCAGCGACTGCAACCAGACCGGCTGCGACACGAACACGTTCCACATCCGCGCCGCCGTCTCGACGATCACATCGTTGGGCACGAAGATCAGCGCGCCCGACAACAGGCCCGCCAGCAGCACCGCCTCGAAATTCAGGAACACCAGGGTGAGCAGGCAGGCCACGCCGTAGACCGGAGCCCCCAGCGCGCTGCGCCGGGTGCTGGCCTGCTCGCCACGGGAGCCTTCCAGCAGGTCGATCGGCAGGTTGAGCGAGCGCAGCGGGCTCAGTCGGCGCCAGACCAGATAGCCGGGCATCCAGCGCAGGCCCCAGTTGAACTGCGCACGCAGCGTCGCCATCGCGCCGGGCGGCTGCCCGAACACGGCGCGCGAGAGGACGAACAGCGGCACGCGGTCGAAGAGCGGCTTGAGCCACCACATCAAAAGCGCGGCCAGCCACAGCACGTCGAGCGACCAGCACAGCAGGTTGACCAGGACCAGGACCGGCAGCGACAGCGCCAGCCAGGGGCGCAGCACGGCGCCCAGGTGGCGGCGCGCCAGCGCGGTGCCCAGTTCCACCGCTTCCCACGGATTGCGCGGGCGCAGTGCGACGGTGAGGTCTTCGATCCTCATCCCTGGCCTGCCGGTGCCTGTGGACCGCCCGTGCCGCGACGGCTGGCTTCGTCTCGGCTGGCCTGGTCACGGCGGTCCGCGCCGGTGAAGTCGAACTGCGCGCCGTGGCGGCCGCCCCGCCCCAGCCACAGGAACACGCCGCCCCACAGCACAGCGGCGACGCTGTACTTGATCGACGCGGGCATCCATGCGATCGACGACCAGAACGCCTCGATGAAGGCCGCGAACACCAGCATCGCCAGCACGCCGGCGCACAGCAGCGCGCCGCGTCGCCCGCCGTCGAGCAGCGCGTCGATGCGGCGGCGCTGTCCGGGGGCGATCAGGTTCAGGCCCAGCCGCAGTCCGGCACCGCCGGAGATGACGATGGCGGTGAGCTCGAGCGCCCCGTGGCCGCAGACGAAGCGCCAGAACGGATCGCCGTGGCCGACGGCCTGCAGGTGGCCGGCGACCGAGCCCAGGCGGATGCTCTCCGAGCCCAGCGCCAGCACCGGCCCCAGTCCGGCCAGCAGCCCGCTGGCGAACACGCGGAAGCCGACGCTGACGTTGTTCCAGACGTACAGGCCGAACATGGCGAGGTTGGTGCCGCTGTCGCGGCCCAGCTTGCGGTCCGGATCGTCGGGGTTGTACATCTCCTCGAAGTCGGCCAGCTGCAGTGGATCCCACAGGCTGCTGGACAGGTCGGGATCGAGCTGGATGGCGACGAAGATGGCGATCGCCGGCAGCACGAACAGTGCGGTGGCGGCCCACATCACGGCCCGTTCCTCGCGCACCAGGCGCGGGAACCCGCCGACCAGGGAAATCCAGCGCGCGCCGCCAGTGCAGGGTGGTGCTGCGGTAGAGCACGCCGTGTCCCTGCTGCATCAGCCGCTGCAGGCGGCCGGTCACCACCGGGCTGTAGCCGCGCCGGCGCGCCAGGGCCAGCTGCTGGCACAGGCGCCGGTAGCGGGTCGGGAAGTCGTCGTCGGGCAGGCCCGCCCACTGCCGCCGTTCCTTGCGGGCACGGCGGGCGTTCTGCCCGCGCGCCTGGGTCCATTGCTCCAGCGCCTGCCACTGCGCCTGGTAGCGCTGGACAAAGGTTTCCTGCTTCATGCCCGACGCCCCAGCAACCAGTTGGCGATCCCGTACAACCGCGTCACGGCCAGCGGCCCCTGTGCGCGCACGAGCGGTTCGGCCAGGTCGGCCAGTTCGATCCGCCGCTCCTGGGTGAGATTGGGCGCGCGCTCGGCGAAGGCGACGATCGCCGACTGCTCGTGCGGCAGCAGCGGCGCGGCGGGCGCCAGCGGAACGGCCTGGGCCGCCTGCAGGTCGCCGACGTCCGGCTCGCGCGGCTCGGCATGGACCACCAGCGTGCCGGCCACCATGTCGCCGAGCCGGCGGCCCCACGGGTCGGCCAGGGCTGGTTACCAGGCCGACGGCATAGGCCACCGGCAGCATGTCCACCACGCGCAGCAGGTTCCTGGAGAACGAGGCCAGCCAGCCGACCGGCGCGCCGTTGGTCGCGATCACGCGCAGGCCCAGCGCCCGCTTGCCGGGCGTGCGGCCGCGGTCCAGCACCTCGAACAGCACCGGGTACAGCCAGAACACGATGAACACCACGATCAGGTACGGCCCGTTGCCGGCCACGCCGAAGATGCCCATGACCATCCCGGTGGCGATCATGATGACGAAGCGGATGCCCAGGTCGATCGACCAGGCCAGCGCGCGCGGGACCGGGCCCGCCGCCGGCAGGTGCAGCGGCACGCCTTCGGGCGTGACCACTTCGCGGAAGGTGTCGAGCATCGCCGGCGGGGCGTTGGCACGCATCACTTCACCCCGGCGGGCGTGGGCATGCCGGCGCCACGACGGGACCGGCCCGGCGACGCGCCCCGGATGAGGCCACCCTGATCGGCCCGCGCGCACCGCGACCACCGCGCCGGAGCGACGGCGCCAGCTTTCGCGTCCCTCATGCGCAGGCCATCGCCAGGTACTGGTCCTTCAGGCGGACGTAGTGCTGCGCCGAGTAGTACAGCGCCTGGATTTCCGCATCGCTGAGCATGCGCGACAGGCGCGCGGGGTTGCCCAGCCACAGCTCGCCCTCGCCCACCACCTTGCCCGGCGTCACCAGTGCGCCGGCGCCGACGAACCCGTGCTTGCGCACCACCGCGCCGTCCAGCACCACCGCGCCCATGCCGATCAGCACCGCGTCCTCGATCCGGCAGGCGTGGATGATCGCCTTGTGGCCGATGGTGACGTCCTCGCCGATCACCGTGGCGAAGCCGCCCAGCTTGGCGTGCGGGCCGTCGTGGCTCACATGCACCACGGTGCCGTCCTGGATGTTGGTGCGCGCACCGATGCGGATGAAGTTGACGTCGCCGCGGACCACCGTGCCCGGCCAGATCGAGACGTCCTCGCCGAGGATGACGTCGCCAATGACGGTCGCCGCCGGGTCGACATAGCTGCGTTCGCCCAGGACGGGGACGTGGTCGAGGTAGGGACGGATATGGGAGGGGCCGACATGGGCGGGGCGCGTGCTCATGGCGGGCAGTTTAAGGGGCGCGGCCGGGTCGCGGTTCGCGCGGCGTCGCGATCGGCTGAACGGGTGGAGCGCGGCGGCTACACTGGCGCGATGAAGATCGCCAGCTGGAACGTCAATTCGCTCAACGTCCGCCTGCCCCACCTGCAGCGCTGGCTGCAGGAAGCCACCCCCGACGTGGTGGCGCTGCAGGAAACCAAGCTGGAGGACCCCAAGTTCCCGGACGCGGCCCTGGCCGAACTGGGCTATCGCAGCATGTTCTGCGGCCAGAAGACGTACAACGGCGTCGCCCTGCTCAGCCGACTGCCCTTCACCAGCGAGTGCGTCACCGGCATCCCGGGCTTCGACGATCCGCAGAAGCGCGTGCTGGCCGCGACGGTGGGCAGTGAGCCCGGTTCGCCGCAGGCGCTGCGCATCGTCAACCTGTACGTGGTCAACGGTGAATCGGTGGGCAGCGAGAAGTTCGAGTACAAGCTGCGCTGGCTGGCCGCCGTGCGCGAGTGGCTGCGCGAGGAACTGGTGCAGCACCCCAACCTGGTGGTGCTGGGCGATTTCAACATCGCCCCGGACGACCGCGACGTCTACAAGCCCGAACGCTGGCACGAGAAGATCCTGTGCTCCACGCCCGAGCGCGAGGCGCTGAAGTCACTGCTGGACCTGGGCCTGCACGACAGCTTCCGGCTGTTCAACGACGAGGCGGGCCACCACAGCTGGTGGGATTACCGGCTCAACGCCTTCGACCGCGGCTGGGGCCTGCGGATCGACCTGGTGCTGGTGAGCCAGGCGCTGCGCGCCCGCTGCACCGGGGCGGGAATCGACACCGGCCCGCGCGCCTGGGAGCGGCCCAGCGACCACACGCCGGTGTGGGTGGAAGTGACGTAGCGAGGCGACGCCGGGACGCGGCCGGTGGCATGACGCCTTGATGCAATGCCGCCAAAAAGAAAAGGCCCGGACAAGCCGGGCCTTTTGTTGTCACAACCCTGTCGTTGCTTAGCGAACGCGTCCGCGACGGAACAGGTTGACGATGGCGAGCAGGACGATCGCGCCCACCAGCGAGAGCAGCAGGCTGGTCAGGTTGAAGGCGCCGTCGTTGATGTCCGCGCCGCCAATGCCCATCACGCTGCCGAGCCAACCGCCCAGGAACGCGCCGACGATGCCGACGATGATGTTGAGGAACACACCCTGCTGGGCATCGGTCTTCATGACGAGGCTGGCAAGCCAGCCGATGATGCCGCCGACGATCAGCCAAACGATGAAACCAATCATGTGCGCTCTCCTTCAGTTCTACAGCGGAAAATAGGGGCCCTGTCGTGGGGCGACTGAAGCATGGGCGCGCATCCGTGATGGGCGCGTCAGCGAGATGAACGGCACGTTTTTGCCTTGTTTTCCCGGCTTATCTGGCGTGATCACCAAGTGAGCGCGCGTCCGGTCACAACTTCTTTACAAGTCGAGGAAGGCGCGCGGCCGCGTGGAAGGTCCGGCCGGATCAGCAGGCGGGGGACACGGCAAGGTCGCCGTCGCCGTCGGCGACCGGGGTGCGCAGCAGGTTCGCCAGCGTCTCGCGCGTGAGCTTGCCGGTTTCGTTGCGCGGCAGGTCCGCCACGCAGCGCAGCGCGCGCGGCAGGAAGACCGGGTCCAGCTGCGTGCGCAGCGCGGCCAGCACGTGCGCCTCGTCCAGGCCCGGCGCCACGGCGACGGCGCCGATGCGGCGCACGCCGGTGCGCGCGCAGGGATCCATCTGGAACACGACGCCGTCGTGGATGCCGGGGATGGCCAGCAGGCGTCGCGTGAGGTCGCCCAGCGATGCGCGCTTGCCCGCGATCTCGAGCAGGTCGGCGTTGCGTCCGCGCAGTTCGAAACGTCCGTCGGCGTGCACTTCCACCAGGTCGGACAGGACGACGGCCTGCGCCAGGTGTGTGGCCTGAACGGCGGCGCCGTCGGGTTGCGGTGACACGCGCACGCCCGGCAGGGGCGTCCAGGCGGTTTCCACCGCCGTGCGGCGGCGCGCGATCACGCAGGTTTCGGTGGAGCCGAACAGCTCGCGCACCTGGCAGCCGAAGCGGGCTTCGGCCGCCTGCGCCAGTTCGGCCGACAGCGGCGCGGTGGCGCTGACGATGCCCGCCAGCGGCGGCATCGCGACATCCGATTCCACCAGCGCGCGCAGGTGCACGGGCGTGGTGACCAGCAGTGGCGGCGTCGGCGCGTCGCACAGCGCGCGCGCGACATCACCTGGAAAGAAGGGACGGCCGCCGTGCACGGCGATGGCGCCCAGCAGCGGCAGCAGGATCGACATCTCCATGCCGTACATGTGTTGCGGCGGGACGGTGGCGATCAGCGGCGTGACCGCGTCCGCATCGAGCAGGTCGGCCAGCGCGGCCAGGTTCTGCAGCGTGCCGGCGCGGAAGGCGGCCCAGGTCTTGAGGTTGGACTTCGGCCGGCCGGTGCTGCCGGAGGTGAAGCCGACCGCCACGTGGAAGTCGTCGTCGAGGACCAGGGCGTCGCCATCGGCCTGCGGCAGCACGTCGGGCAGCAGCCGGTAGTCGTGCGGCATCGGCTCGTCGCCGCAGGGGCCGCGGTCGCCCAGGCAGTAGCTGTCGCCGTACTGGGCCATCACTTCGGCCACCACCGCCGGCGCGCGCGAGGGCGGCATCAGCGTGGTCTGGCCGCGCAGGGCGGCGGCGCAGAAGGCGACCAGGAACCGGTAGCGGTCCTCGCACAGGTTCACCGCGTGGCGGGCGGGCGGCAGCGTCTGCGCCACGCCGCGGACTTCCCGCGCGAACCGGGCCAGGTCGATGGAGCCTTGCGGGCCGAAGGCGATGGCCCGCGCATCCGGGCCGAGGGCCAGTGCGCTGCGGGCGCCGCGCGCCGGTTCCGGTACTGCATCGATTGCTGCCGACATTCTTCTGTTTTCCCGCGCTCCGGTGCCGGACCGCTCCCCCACCGGTTATTTTACGTGCATTGCGTCCCCGAACCGACCCGATGCCCCTTCGGCCCGATCCGCCGGTCAGCACCGCCCCGGCCCCTCCGGCCTTGCCGGTCGGACCGCTGCGCTGGTCCTGGCACCCCCATCGACGCGGCGAACCCGCCGAACCGGCGGCACGGGACTGGCTGGCCGGCCAGCTGGGGCACTCCCCCGACACCCTGCCCCTGCAGCGCGATGCCCGCGGCCGTCCCCACCTGTTATCGGCCGGCATCGACTGCAGCTGGAGCCACAGCGGCGAGGGCCTGCTGGTGGTGCTGGCGCAGGGCGTGATCGTCGGCGCCGACTGCGAGCGCCTGCACGCGCGCCCGCGGGCGCTGGCGCTGGCACGGCGCTTCTTCACCGCCCCCGAGCACGACTGGCTCGCGGCCCAGCCGGCGGGCGAACCCCGCGACCGGGCCTTCCTGCGGCTGTGGTGCGCGAAGGAGTCGGTGCTCAAGGCCCACGGCCACGGGCTGTCGTTCGGGCTGGAACGCCTGCGGTTCGAGGTGCAGGGCGAGCGGCTGCGCCTGATCGAGTGCGACCCCGAACTGGGCGACGCCGCCGCCTGGACCCTGCACGAACTGGAGCCCGCCGCGGGCTACGTGGCGGCGCTGGCGTGGCGCGGCTGAGCCCGCGGTCCGCCGGAAGCGCGGGGGCCTCCCGCATACTTCGCCGCGCATGAGCACTCCGACCCTCCCTCCCGACCTGCGGCCCACCCTGGAAGCCGGCCTGCGCACGCTGCGGCTGGACCCGGCCCTGGCGACGCCGCTGCTGGATTACCTGGCCCTGCTGGTCCGCTGGAACAGCACCTACAACCTCACCGCCGTCCGCGACCCGCGCGAGATGGTGGCCAAGCACCTGCTCGATTCGCTGGCGATGCACCCCTGGGTACAGGGCGTGGGCACGCTGGCCGACCTGGGCACCGGGCCCGGCCTGCCCGGGATCCCGCTGGCCATCGTCACCCCCGGCCTGCGGGTGACGCTGGTCGAAAGCAACGGCAAGAAGGCGCGCTTCATGCGCGAGTGCGTGCGCCAGCTGGGCCTGGCCGAAGTACGCGTGGCCGAATCGCGGATCGAGGCGGTCGACGAACCCGGGGCCTACGACGCCATCACCGCCCGGGCCCTGGCCACGCTGCCGCTGATCCTGGAACTGGGCGGTCACCTGCTCAAGCCCGACGGCGTGCTGCTGGCCATGAAGGGCGCCCACCCGGCCGAGGAGCTGGCCGACCTGCCGGCCGGCTGGGCCACCCGCGGCAGCCATCGGCTGGCCGTACCGGGCCTGGACGCCGAACGCCACCTGGTCGTGGTGGGCCGCGTCGCCGTCTGAACGGGCCGGGCGCCGCGGCGCCAGCCGCGCAGCGTGCGCCGCGTCACCGACGGCGGCGGCCATTGCCGGCAGGCTGGAGCGCGCCGGCCGCCCGCCGGCCGATTGGCGGGCAGGGGATACCGCATAATCCCCGGTCCGGCCCGGGCCCTCCCGGCCGCGCTCCGTCTTCCCACGCAACCCCCGAGGCAACGCGCCGCATGGCTCGCATCATCGCTGTCGCCAACCAGAAAGGCGGGGTCGGCAAGACCACCACCGCGGTCAACCTGGCCGCCGCGCTCGCGCGCACGCCCAAACGCGTGCTGCTGGTCGACCTCGACCCGCAGGGCAACGCCACCATGGGCAGCGGCGTGGACAAGCGCCAGATCGAGGAGACCATCTGCGACGTCCTGCTGGGCGAAGCCGACGCCGCCGCGATCCTCATGCGCACCGCCGAGGACTTCGACCTGCTGCCGGCCAACATCGAGCTGACCGCGGCCGAGATCAGCCTGATGAACCAGGGCGAGCGGGAGCAGCGGCTCAAGACCGCGCTCGCGCCGCTGCGGGCGAACTACGACTACATCCTGATCGACTGCCCGCCCGCGTTGTCGTTGCTCACGCTCAACGCGCTGACCGCCGCCGATTCGATCATCGTGCCGATGCAGTGCGAGTACTACGCGCTGGAAGGCATCAGCGCCCTGATCGACACGATCGAGGCCCTGAAGGGCCGGCTCAACCCGCAACTGGAGATCGAGGGCGTGCTGCGCACCATGTTCGACGTGCGCAACAACCTGGCCAACGCGGTGTCGGCGGAACTGACCAAGCATTTCGGCGACCGCGTGTTCCGCACCATCGTGCCGCGCAACGTGCGCCTGGCCGAGGCGCCCAGCCACGGCCAGAGCATCGTCGGTTACGACCGCGCCAGCCGCGGCGGCATCGCCTATCTCGGCCTGGCCGGCGAAGTGCTGCGCCGCCAGCGCGAACGCGAACAGGCCGGCAAGGCCGGCACCGCCGGCACCGCCGCCAAGGAGACCGCGGCATGAGCGTCGCCAAGAAGCGCGGCCTGGGCCGCGGACTGGAAGCACTGCTCGGCCCGAAGGCCGCCGCCGAGGCACCGCCGCTGGAAGCCACGCCGGGCGACGTGCTGCGCACGGTGCCGGTCGATTCGCTCATGCCGGGCAAGTACCAGCCGCGCCGCACGATGGACGAGGGCAAGCTCGCCGAGCTGGCCGAATCGATCAAGGCGCAGGGCGTGATCCAGCCAGTGGTCGTGCGCGACGTCGGCGGCAAGCGCTTCGAGATCATCGCCGGCGAACGCCGCTGGCGCGCCTCGCAGCTGGCCGGCCTGGCCACGATCCCGGTGGTGGTGCGCGAAGTCGACGACCGCACCGTGGTCGCGATGGCGCTGATCGAGAACATCCAGCGCGAGGACCTCAATCCGCTGGAAGAAGCCATCGCGCTGCAACGGCTGATCGACGAATTCGACCTCACCCACGCGCAGGCGGCCGACGCCGTCGGCCGCTCGCGCGCGGCGGTGTCGAACCTGCTGCGCCTGCTGGAGCTGCCGGCCGAGATCCGCGTGCTGGTGGAAACCCGCGCGCTGGAGATGGGCCACGCCCGCGCCCTGCTGACGCTGGCGCCACAGGCGGCGATCGCGCTGGCCCGCCAGGCCGCCGAGAACGGCTGGTCGGTGCGCGAGGTCGAACACCGCGCGCAGCTGCTGGCGGCAGGCAAGGTCGCCACGGGCGATCGCGCCAGGCCGGCCAAGGCCAAGCCCCAGGCCGACATCGCCGCGCTGGAGCGCGAACTGTCCGAATCGCTCAACACCCAGGTCAGCGTGCTGCACGGCCGCGGCGGCAAGGGTCGCCTGGTCATCCATTACCACGACCTGGATGCGCTCGACGGCGTGCTGGAGCGGCTGAGGGCGAGGAGTGAGTGATCAGGAGTGAGAAATGAGAGGAGGCCGCTGGGCCAATCTCGTTTCGTTCTGCTGGTCGTTCCGGTTCATCTGCGGTGACAAGCAATAGATTTGGCGAAGCTCCGTCCGCGCCGGTCATCCTGCTCCCTCTCATTTCTCACTCCTGATCACTCACTCCTGCCCCCATGACCATCCTCGTCACCGGCGCGGCCGGCTTCATCGGTGCCTACGTCTGTCGTGCGCTGGCTGCGCGGGGCGAGTCCGTCGTGGGGCTGGACAGCTACAACGACTACTACGACCCGCAGCTCAAGCGCGACCGCGTGCAGGCGCTGTGCCCGCAGGTGGACATCCGCACGCTGGACCTGGCCGATCGCGAGGGGCTGGCCGCCCTGTTCGAGGAAGTCGCGCCCACGCGGGTCATCCACCTGGCCGCGCAGGCCGGCGTGCGCTACTCGCTCACGCACCCGCACGCGTACGTCGAGAGCAACCTCGCCGGCTTCGTCAACATGCTTGAGCTGTGCCGCCATCGCGGCGTGCAGCACCTGGTGTACGCCAGCTCGTCGTCGGTCTACGGCGATTCGGCCACGCCGCCGTTCTCCGAGGACCAGCGCGTCGACCAGCCGCGTTCGCTCTACGCCGCGACCAAGGCCGCCAACGAACTGATGGCGCACACCTACGCGCACCTCTACGGCCTGCATGCGACGGGCCTGCGATTCTTCACGGTGTACGGTCCCTGGGGCCGTCCGGACATGGCGCCGCTGCTGTTCTCGCGGGCGGTGCTCGCGGGTCGGCCGATCGAGGTGTTCAACCACGGACGCATGCGGCGCGACTTCACCTTCATCGACGACATCGTCGCCGGCGTGCTGGCCGCACTGGACCATCCGCCGCCGGCCGGGCCGGCGCCCCATCGCGTGTTCAACCTGGGCAACCACACGCCGGTGGAGCTGGAGCGTTTCATCGAGGTCATCGCGCAGGCCGCCGGACGCCCCGCGCAGAAGCTTTATCGCGACATGCAGCCGGGCGACATGGTGGAGACCATGGCCGACACCTCGCGGGCGAAGGCCGCGCTGGGCTTCGAGCCGCGCACGCCGATCCAGACCGGACTGCCGCAGGTCGTGGCCTGGTGCCGCGAGTATTTTGGCGGCCGGGCCTGAGCCCGCGACGGCGCCTGGCTGAACCGCCGCATGTGCGCCATTGCCGTCGCAGGCGGGTACGATTCACGCCCTGATATCGTCCCCGCCGCCACGTTCCCCCATCAGCCGTCGGCGCCCCCTGCAGGACCTTTCGCGCATGAATTCACCGATGCCCCAGCTGTCCGTCGTCGTGCCCGTGTTCAACGAGCAGGACAACGTCGCGTCCCTGGTGGAGGAGATCGTGCGGGCGCTGCGCGGCGTCACGCCGTTCGAGATCGTGTACGTCGACGACCATTCGCGCGACAACACGCTGGCGATCCTGCAGCAGCTCAAGGCCCAGGTGCCGGAGCTGCGCGTGCTGCAGCACACCACCCAGAGCGGACAGAGCACCGCCGTGCGCACCGGCGTCAAGGCCGCGCGCGCGCCATGGATCGCCACGCTGGACGGCGACGGCCAGAACGATCCGGCCGACATCCCGCGCCTGCTGGCCAAGCGCGATGCCTCGCCGCCGGAGGTCCGGATGTTCGCGGGATGGCGCGTCAACCGGCAGGATTCGGGCAGCAAGCGCTGGGCGTCGCGCATCGCCAATGCGATCCGCACCCGGATGCTGCGCGACGACACGCCCGACACCGGCTGCGGCATCAAGCTGTTCGAGCGCGAGGCCTTCCTCGAGCTGCCCTACTTCAACCACATGCACCGCTACCTGCCCGCGCTGATGCAGCGCGCCGGGTGGCAGACGGTCAGCGTCCCGGTCAACCACCGCGCCCGCACCACCGGGGTGTCGAAGTACAACAACCTCAACCGCGCACTGGTCGGCGTCGCCGACCTGCGCGGCGTGGCCTGGCTGATCCGGCGGGCCAAGATCACCTCGGTCCGGGAGGTCTGACGCCATGGCCGCCGACTTCATGAATGCTCCCGTGGCGTGGCTGGCCTGGACCGGCCTGCACATGTCGCCGTGGAAGATCATCGGCCTCACCGGCGCGTTGATGTTCGGCGGGCGCTGGGTGGTCCAGTTCGTGGCCTCGCGCCGGCACGGCAAGCCGGTGATCCCGCGCGTGTTCTGGTACATGAGCCTGGTCGGCAGCGTCATGACGCTGGCCTACTTCGTGTTCTCCCACAAGCGCGACTCGGTGGGGATCATCCAGAACCTGTTCCCGGCCTTCACCGCCGCCTACAGCCTGTACCTGGACATCAAGCACCGCGGCTGGCACCGGGACCGGGCCAGCCACTAGGCGTGGGGGCCGGCGGGCCTGCCCGGGCCGGAACCCTGCCCGTTGAGCTGCGGGGCCGTTCGTCGCTGCCCGGCGGGATGCGATTTCCCGTCCCGGCGACGGGGTCTGCGCGCCGCCCCGGTTCGACTTTTTGCCCCGCCGCCGGGCCTCGCGCGCCCCCCGGCCGCGACTTTTTGTCCCGGCGCCGGAACTCCCGAGCCCCTCCGCCGGGACTTCCCGGCCCGTGCGGGGAACAAATAGTCGAACCGGTCCCCGGCAGATCGGCCGAGCACGGGGAACGCGCCGGCGCCTGAGGGGCTCGCCAGCCCAGGCCGGCCGGGGCCTGTGGATAAGCCTTGCCCGGAGCCATCCGGAGCGGCATAATGCGCGGCTCGCTGCGTCCGGTCGGCACCACCCCACGGGGTCGGGCGAGGGACCGGGCGGGGTCCGGAATCACGATTCCGCCCCGCCGCCGGCAGCGGACATTCCGACCCGAATCGTGAACCGGCCGCAGAACACCGCGCCCGGCGGGGCCGCCGCCTCCCTGGCCAAGGGAAGCATCAATTACCTCTCGAGGTGCGTATGTCCCGAGTATGCCAAGTGACTGGCAAGCGAACGACGGCTGGCAACAACGTCTCGCACGCCATGAACAAGACCCGCCGCCGTTTCCTCCCGAACCTGCATGAGCGCCGGTTCTGGGTTGCCAGCGAAAACCGCTGGGTGAAGCTGCGCCTTTCCACCGCTGGCCTGCGCACCATCGACAAGAACGGTATCGACTCCGTTCTGGCCGAGCTGCGCAAGCGCGGCGAGAAGATCTGAAGGAGGATCTGAACCATGGCTTCCAAGCGCGACAAGATCCGCCTGATCTCCTCGGCCGCCACCGGCCACTTCTACACCACGGACAAGAACAAGAAGAACACGCCGAACAAGATGGAGGTCAAGAAGTACGACCCCGTCGTTCGCAAGCACGTGATGTACAAGGAAGGCAAGATCAAGTGACGTTTTGACCCGCGTGCAAAGCGCGCGGCTTTGTCAAAACGTCATCCCCGCGGCTTTCAACGGACGCATGTCCGGTCAAGCGGGGATCCAGGGACTTTGCCCTGGACGTTGACCTAAAGAAGCCCGCCGCAAGGCGGGCTTCTTCTTTTAGGACACCCCGACCCACGCGCCCCGCGCATGGCTCTGTCAGAAGGTCATCCCCGCGAAGGCGGAGTTTTCAACGGACGCATGTCCGGTCATCGAGCCCGCCGCAACGCGGGCTTCTGCTTCTGAAGCTCCGCATCCCAGCAACCGGCGGTCATTGAAGCCAAGTCACTGGGTTCCCGCGTACGCGGGAACGACGAGCTTTGAAAGCCCGCCGCAAGGCGGGCTTTTTCTTTGTGCGCCCCACCCACCGCCCAGGAGACGACATGATCATCCAGCCGCCCACCCGCGCCACGCACAGCTATGTGCAGCACTTGGCCGCCAGTCCGGATCGCGTGTTTCCCCTGCTGTGCCCCGTACGCGAAGCCGACTGGATAGAAGGCTGGGACCCGCTGCAGGTGACGAGCGCCACCGGCGTGGCCGAACGCGACTGCGTGTTCGTCACCGCCGCCGAACCCGCGGACGCGATCTGGTACATCACCCGGCACGAGGCGGATGCCGGCTTCGTCGAGATGCTCAAGGTCACGCCGGGCGTGACCGCCTGCCGCTTGTCCATCCAGCTCGAGGCGACGCCGCAGGGCTGCGACGCGACCGTGACCTACCTGCACACGAGCCTGGGCACGCCCGCCGGCGACGCCTTCGTCGCCGCCTTCAGTGCTGAGTACTACCGGCAGTTCATGCGCGACTGGGAAGACCGCCTCAACCACTACCTCGCCCATGGCGTGGCCCGGCCGGGCGAGCGCGGCTGAGCAGGCCGCGTTCCAACGAGAAAGGCCCCCGGCGAAGCCGGGGGCCTTCAGGTACCACGGTTGTGGTTGCGGTCGCGGTCAGATCAGAACGTCACCGTCCAGCTGTTGATGTAACCGGTGTCGCCGCCGGCGTTGTCGTTGACGCGCAGCTTCCACGTGCCGTTGAGGGCTTCCGTCGACAGGTTCAGCGTGACCGTCTTGTTGATGTTGTCGGTGCTGCTGCCGGTGCGGTTGTGGATGTTGTAGAGCGAGCCATCCGGCGCCACCAGGTCGACCTTCAGGTCGCCGATGTAGGTGTGCACGATGTTCACCGCCACCGTGGCGTTGGACGGTGCATTGCCGGTGCGGCCCGAAACGGTGATCGGGCTGTCCACCGTGGCGTTGTCACTGATCGTGAAGTCGGTGTTGTTGGTGTAGGGGATGGGACCCGGGCCGCAGTCGCCGCACTGCGTGTAGTCGCCGACCAGGCTCATGCCCGAGAACGCCGAGTAGCCCTTGACCAGCACGTGGTAGGTGCCGGCCTGCGCGGTGGCGATGTTGCAGGTCTCGGCGTTGGTGCTGCCTTCGGACTTGCAGTCGTACACCGTGGTGCTGGGCTGCGAACCGAACTTCACGTACAGGTCGGCGTCGCCGCTGCCGCCCGAACCGGTGAACCGCAGGCCGCTCGAACCCGCGGGCACGGCCAGGGTGAAGTACTGGCTGCTGCCGGCCGCGCCGGCGATGCCGGTCCTCGGCACGCCCTTGGTCAGCACGGTGCCGCCGCTGGTGCCCACGGTGACCGACGCGGTCTTCGTGTGGCTGGCGCCGTCGTCGTCGGTGACGGTCAGGGTGACGGTATAGGTGCCCGCCGCCGCATAGGCCTTGCTCGGGTTGGCGGCCGTCGAGGACGTGCCGTCGCCGAAGTTCCAGCTGCGCGAGGCGATGGTGCCGTCGGTGTCGGTGGACGTGTCGGTGAACGCCACCGTCAGGCCACTGACACTCGAGCTGAAGTTGGCCACCGGCGGCGAATTGGCATCCCCGCCCGCGGTCTTGGCCAGTTCGCCCATGAAAGCCAGGCCGAGCTTGGCGAAGTGCGCCGACGGCGCGGCGCTGTCACCCATGTTGGCCAGCGTGTCGGCCGTGGTGTGGATGTTGGGGTTGTAGCCGCCGCTGCTGTTGCCGCCTTCGAACATGATCGCCGCGGGATAGCCGGCGCTGGTCCAGGACGCGTGGTCGCTGCAGCCGTAGCCGCAGGTGTAGGTGCCGCGCTGGATGCCCAGTGGTGCCAGATAGGTGTCGAAGAGGTTGGCCAGGAACTGCTTCATGTCGGCGTTGGAGTAATCCGACACGATGCGCATCTCGGTGGCACCGGTCTGGTAGTTCGTCATGTCCAGCTGCAGCACGCCGACGACGTTGCGGTTGGCGCTCAGGAAGGACTGCGCGATGGCGTTGGAGCCGCGCAGGCCGACTTCCTCGGCGGCGTAGCCCATGAACTTGACCGTGCGCTTGGGCCGCCAGCCGTTGGCCATGGCCACGCGCAGCACTTCGGTCAGCGTCGCGATGCCGGAGGCGTCATCGTCGGCCCCCGGTGCCACTTGGGTGGTGCTGCCGCCGGCGCTGCCGTTGATCGAGTCCAGGTGCGCGCCCAGCACGACGATCTCGTTGGGCAGTTCGGCGCCCTGGATGGTCAGGATCACCGAGGGCTGGGTGGAGCAGTTGCTGCAGTTGAACAGCTCGCTGCTGACGTCGCTGCGCCCGGAAGCCAGCGTGTCCCAGGTGCCGCGGATCCATTCGGCCGAGGTCTTGCCCGTCGGCGCGGCGTAGTAGCGGTTGGTGTAGGCCGACAGCGACGCGATCGTGCCGCGGATGCGACTGGCGTCGACGGCGCCCAGCCACGGGTTGACCGTGGTGGCGTTGTCGATCGGCGGCGCGGCGAAGGCGGCCTTGGTCAGCGCCCGCGCGCTCCGGTCGCTGCGGATGAAGGCTTCGGCCTGCGCCTGGCTGTCGAAGGCGAAGAAGCCGCCGCAACGATTTTCCTTTTCATGCACGTGTCGGGCCAGGTCGCCGACCTGGTGGGCACGCACGCGCGAGAGCACCAGTTCGCGGCCCAGTGGGTCGCGGCGCGCGCTGCTTTCCAGCGCGATCGCCTGCAGGCCGTGGTCGAAGGTGGCGCGCGAGCTGACGATGTAGACGGGGGCGTGCGCGTCCTCGACGCGAGGTTGGGCGACGCGCTGCTGTGCCTGCGCCGGTAATGCGCAGGCCATGGCGGCCACGAGCGCTGCCTGGAAGGCCGCGGCCGGATGAAGTCGGTTCATTGGGGACATCTCCATATGGGACCGTCGGCGTCCTGCAGCTGGCCCAGGCGCTGGCTGCCCGGCGGTCCGGAACGTGTGCGCGTGACCTGCAGCGGCCACGCGAAAGGGGAATGCGCGGCCGGCCCGCAGGCCGGCCACGCGGATACAACGGGTGCAGCGGGATGGACCCGGGCCGAGCGGCCCGGGTCCGGGGTCATCAGAACGTGACGCTCCAGCTGTCGATCTTGCCGGTGTCGGCGTTGGCGTTGTCGTTGACGCGCAGCTTCCACGTGCCGTTGAGGGCTTCCGTCGACAGGTTCAGCGTGACCGTCTTGTTGATGTTGTCGGTGCTGCTGCCGGTGCGGTTGTGGATGTTGTACAGCGAGCCATCCGGGGCGACCAGGTCGACCTTCAGGTCACCGATGTAGGTGTGCACGATGGCGACGGTGACCGAGGCGGTGCTCGGAGCGTTGCCGGTGCGGCCAGACACGGTGATCGGGCTGTCCACGGTCGCGTTGTCGGCGATCGTGTAGTCGGTGGTGTTGCTGTAGGTCTGCGTGCCGCCACCGCCGGTGGTGTAGCTGCCGGTGAGGCTCATGCCCGAGAACGCGGAGTAGCCGCTGATCAGCACGTAGTACGTGCCGGCCTGCGCGGTGGCGATGTTGCAGGTCTCGGCGGTGGTGCTGCCGATGGAGCGGCAGTCGTACGACGTGGTGGTCGGGGTGGCGTTGAACTTGACGTACATGTCCGCATCACCGGTACCGCCGGAGCTGACGAACTTCAGGCCCGTGGCGCCGGCCGGAACGTCCAGGCTGAACACCTGCGAGGAGCCCGCTGCACCGGCGATGCCGGTCTTGGGCACGCCGTTGGTCAGCACGGTGCCGCCGGAGGAGCCCACCGTGACCGAGGAGGTCTTGGTGTTGGTGGCGCCGCCGTTGTCGGTCACGGTCAGGGTGACGGTGTAGGTGCCCGCCGCCGAGTAGGTCTTGCTCGGGTTGGTCGCCGTCGAGGTGGTGCTGTCGCCGAAGTTCCAGCTGCGCGAGGCGATGGTGCCGTCGCTGTCGGTGGAGGTATCGGTGAAGGCCACCGTCAGGCCGCTGACGCTGGAGGTGAAGTTCGCCACCGGGTTGGCGTTGCCGGTGCCGCCGCAGTTGGTGCCCGAGGCGGTGACGCCCACGACCTGGAAGGCCGCGATCACGTCATTCACGTTGAAGCCCAGGTCGGCCGCGCCACGCTGCACGCCGCACGCGCCCTGGTTGAAGTTGGTGCTGCTGGTCCAGTAGTCGCGGTTGGCCACCGCGAACGCCTGGAAGGCCTTCTTGGTGTCCCAGCCGGCCTTGCGGGCCAGGGTGTAGAACGCCTTGTTGTAGACGCCCGAGGAGTGGTGCACGTCCATGCCACTGGTGTAGTCGGAGGCATGGCCGATCGAGCGGCCGTCGCGGGTCGGGTCGTCGAAGTAACGCAGCGCGCCCGTGCCCTTGAAGATCTGGGCGCCGACCAGCCAGTCGTTGCTGCCCTGCATGAAGTACTCGGCGGCTTCACCGGCCATGTCCGAGAAGGCTTCGTTGATGCCGCCGGACTGGCCGGAGTAGGTCAGGCCGGACTGCTGCTCGGTGTAGCCGTGCGAGACTTCGTGCGCGGACACGTCCAGGCTCACCAGCGGATAGAACGTGCTGGCGCCGTCGCCGAAGGTCATCGCCGAGCCGTCCCAGAAGGCGTTCTCGTAGTTGCTGCTGTAGTGCACCTTCATCGACAGCTGGAAGGTCAGCGGCGCGGTGTTCATGTACGAGCTGTACATGTTGAAGACGACGCCGCCGAAGTAATGGGCGTCGTTCAGCGGCGAATAGGCGCCGTTGATGGTCTTCACCGTGTTGCGCGGGCAGGTGTACGAGAAGGCGGTGCTGCCGCTCGTCGCACCGTTGAGGTTCACCGTCTTGACGTTGGTGTTGTTCATGGTGCAGGTGCTGCCGCTCTGCGTCACGTCGTTGTAGCCGTGCGCGCCGCCGCTGCCGTATTCGTACTGGCCGGTCTTCTGGTTGCCACCGGGGCCGGT
Organism: Lysobacter solisilvae; assembly: GCF_016613535.2. NCBI lineage: Bacteria > Pseudomonadati > Pseudomonadota > Gammaproteobacteria > Lysobacterales > Lysobacteraceae > Agrilutibacter > Agrilutibacter solisilvae. Next base: position 1,168,093 of record NZ_CP071518.1, on the reverse strand, counting down.
GCCGATCAGGGCGTGGGTCAGGCCTTCCCACTTCTTCAGGACGCGGCCGCTGTTGGCATCGACGATGACCGTCGGACGCGTCGGCGCGCCGCCCTGGGAGACGTCGGCGAAGTACGACACGACGTAGGCCTTGTGGGCGCGGCCGTTGTCGTCGACGTAGATCATCAGTTCGCTGCGCTCGTTGCGCGTGGTCATGGCGGTCAGGCGCGAACCCAGGTGAGCCTTCTTGGCGATCGCCAGGGCCTGTCCCTTGTCGAGCTTGGCGGCCGAGGCCGGCACTTCGGCGGCCAGGCCTTCGACCTTGCGGCCGAACAGCGCGCGCACCTTGCCATCGCGGCCTTCGCTGACGATGACCTGCTCGCCGAACACCGGCAGGCCGTTGAAGGTCTGCTGGTAGCGGTGGTTGCGCACGCCGTTGGTGCCGGTGGTGCGCACGAGGCGCAGCGCCGAGCCGCTCTCCAGCGTCAGCATCTCGGCGTGGCGGTCGGCCGCGCGGGTGGGGGCGCCGGTACGCGCGATGGCGGACTGGTACTGGGCGTTGAGGCGGGCGGCGTCCTGCATCTGCAGGTCGACGCGCTGGGCGGCATGGGCGGCGGGTGCCATCACCATCGCAAGCGCGAGGGGCGTCAGCACGGCGATGCCGCGCTTGCGGTTGTTCGACTTCATCACGGTCTCTCTCTCCTTGGTATGTCCGATGGGACGGACGACGCACGGGTTGCGCGCCGTCCGCGCCGCCGCGGAATCGCGGCGGCTCGTCTGCACCGGGCCGCTTCCTGCCATGCCGCCCAACGGCATGGAGGCTCCAGTGGAATTGGCTTCGGTCGATCACAGCGCCCGGCGAGGGGTGGTGCGAGGGCGCGCCGCGGTGGGGTCGGCGCGCAAGGAGGAGCAGATGCTGCAGGGGAACGGCGACCCGAGGCCGGGAGCTGGATCGCCGGAATGGACGCCCCCGCTTTGGGCGGGAGCGGCTTCTCGCAAAGCGCGATTACAGGGTGAGGCTCCAGCTGTCGATGTAGCCCGTGTCGCCGCCGGCGTTGTCGTTGACGCGCAGCTTCCACGTGCCGTTCTTCAACTCGCTGGAGAGGTTCACGGTGAAGGTCTGGTTGATGTTGTCGGCGCTGCCGCCGGCGCGGTTGTGCAAGGTGTAAACGGTGCCGTCCGGCGCCACCAGGTCGACCTTCAGGTCACCGATGTAGGTGTGCTTGATGTCGACCGCGACCTTGGCGCTCGCCGATGCATTGCCGCTCAGGCCGCTGGCCGTGATCGGGCTTTCGACCGTGGCGTTGTCGGTGATGTTGACGTTGGTGGCGTTGGTCAGCGGCGGCGGCGCGCTGCCGAAGCTGCCCACCAGCGACAGGCCGCTGAAGGCGCTGAAGGCCTTGACGCGCACGTAGTAGGTGCCCGCGGCCGGCGTGGCGAAGGTGCAGGTCTCGGCGTTGCCCGACTTGTACGGCCGGCAGTCGTAGCTGCTGTCGGTGGGCGCGCTCCCGAGTTTCACGTACAGGTCCGCGTCGCCCGTGCCGCCCGAGGTGGTGAAGGCCAGGTTGGTGGTGCCGGCCGGCACCACCATCGTGTAGTTCAGCGAGGCGCCGGCTGCGGCCGACAGGTTTGTCTTGGCCACGCCGTTGGCCAGCACGGTGTCGCTGGTGCCGATCACCACGGCCTGGGACTTCGTGTGAGTGGCGCCGTCGTCGTCGGTGACGGTGAGCGTGACGGTGTAGCTGCCGTCGGCGCTGTAGGTCTTGCTGGGACTGGTGGCGGTCGACGTGGTGCCGTCGCCGAAGTTCCAGCTGCGCGATGCGATGGTGCCGTCGCTGTCGCTGGAGGCATCGGTGAAGCTGGCGGTGCGGGCACTCACGGTGTAGGTGAAGTTCGCCACCGGCGCCGCGTTGCCGCCGCCGGTGTCGCCGTCGGGAACCTGGTTGCCGAAGTGCGTGGCCACCTGCGGCCAGATCAGTTCCATGCGCGCGCCCTCGTTGAGGCAGCCGCCCAGGTGGTGCAGCGCTAGGACCTTGTTGCTCGAGCGCGCGAGCACCGGCGAGCCGGAATTGCCGCCCTCGGTGTCGCAGTAGTAGCCCATGTCGACGTTGCCGCCGTTGCCGGTGGTCTGGGTGTCGTTGACCCGGCAGCGGCCGCCGCCGTCCTGGTCGCTGACAATGGCCAGTTCCTTCATCCGGCCGCCTGGGTGGCCGGCGATGAAGATTTCCTCGTTGAGCTGCGGCGCGCGCGGATCCAGGCCGTAGTAGCCGAAGCTGGCGATGGTGTCGAAGTTCTTGACGGTGAACAGGGTGTAGTCGAGGTTCGCGTCGGTCTTGAGCAGCACGTCGCCCGGCACCTTGACGACCGTGGCCTGCGTGCTGCCGGTGCAGGTGGTGACCTGGTAGTTGAACCAGAACTCCGAGCCGCTGATGTCGGAGGCCACGGCGGCGCAGTGGTTGTTGGTGAACATGCGGTTGGTCGGGCCCACGCGCCACGCCGTGCAGTAGCCGGCGGGCGTGACCATGCGGGCGACCGGACGCGAGCGGTCGTAGGCGGCGGCGTCGGTGCCGGCGTAGCAGACGGCCGGCTTCTTGTCGTCGGTGCCGCACAGCGACATCGTGCCGGCGCCGGGATCGAGCAGGCCTTCATGGGCCAGCTGCGGCATCAGCGCCTCGGGGATGCCTTCCTGGTAGCGACTGATCCTGACGCCATGCGCGGACGTCCACGGCTCCTGCGCGGTGCCGACCAGGCGCAGCAGGGCCGTGTTGCCGGTGATCGACATCGCCGAGAAGCGGGTGGTGCCGTTCTGTCCGGCCTTGCGGTCGACGGTGAAGCCATCGCGTGCGCTGCTGCTGTAGCGGTACACCTCGGTGCCGGCCGGGTTGGACACTTCCAGCGTCACGCCGCGCGGCAGGTGGAAATGTTCGAACTCGACCTTGATGAAGGCGGCATCCGGCGTGGCGATGCGGACCGGCGCGGCGTGGGCGCGCACGTCGCCGGCGATGCGGCCATCCAGGCGGATGTCGACGGTGCGCGTGTCGGCGGCGCGGATTGGCCGCGGCAGCAGCCCGGCATGGGCCAGCGCGGGAAGCGCCATCAGGACGGCGACGGACAGCAGGGTGAGGGGCTTGACGCGGTTCATGCGGACTCCGGGATGGGACGGCGGTTGGCCGTCGATCCAGGACGCAGAAACACAGTGCCCCACTGCCAGCGCGCGTGGCGCGCCGGATGATGAGAGAACTTCCCCCTGTGGCTTCCTTGTCGAGCACGACACCAGCTGGCGCCGGCGTCGCGTGGAGCGACGACCGCTGCGAGCGGCAGACCGGCCCAGGTCCCCTCTCAAATCACTGCGGCCTGACGACCGCAGCGGGGCATCCTGCACACCCGCTGCCAAGGGCGCACGCCGCGCCGCAACAAATGGGGGGCGTATGTGACCGGCCGACGGGTGGCAGGTGCGGTTCGACGAGCGGCGACCCGCGCAGGGCGGGCCGCCGGATTCCGCTGGTCGGCGGACCGCCACACATCGCACCGGGGCATGCTGCGCAGCAGCGGCTGCAGCCGCCCGGCTCAGTAAGGGGCTGGCCGCGGTGCGTCGCGGCCCGGTCCGCCGGACAGGCTGCGCCCTCCCGCGCCCATGGGCGGCGCAGGTGCCGGCGCGGGTGCCTGCACGGGCGCATCCAGGCCGAATCGCGCGAGCTCGTCCCGCGCACCCGGCCCCGTCGCCTGCGTCGCCGCCGTCGCTTCGCTGCCTGCGCTGTGGCGGTGGTGGTCGATCGCGGTGGCCACCTGGGCGGCGATCGCCTCGGCCAGGCGCTCGCTGCGGCGGGTGAACACGCGGGGCTCGCCGTGGCCGAGCAGCAAGGCCCCGAATATCTGGCCCTCGCGCGACACGACGGGCACGCCCAGGTAGCTGCGTACCGGCAGGTGACCGGGCGGGAGGCCATGGTGGGGCTCGTCACGGCCGTAGCGCGGATGGACATGGACGTCGTCGCAACGGGTGATCCGCTCGCCGGCGAAAGTCGGCGCCAGCAGGGACGTCTCGCCCGGCATGCCGAAGCCCTCGAAGGCGGCGCGCGGCGCACCGGACAGTGCCGCCAGCGTGCATGGGCGTCCTTCGCCGCCGCCGTGGCGGAAGAGCGCGGCGTACGCCGCGCCGGTGAGGTGCCGCGCCGCGTCCGCAAGGTGCTGCAGCAGTTCGGGCAACTCCAGTTGCGAGGTCAGGTCCAGCGCCAGATCGAGCAGCGTCTCCACTTCCTCGCGTTGCTGGCGCTCGTGCCACTGCGCCGCCGCCGACGCCTGCCAGGGCATCGCGGCCTGTTCCACCGCGGCGACCAGGCGCGCGCGGTTGAAGGGACGGCGCAGGAACAATGGACGCGCGGCGGCGATGGCCGGCGCCGCGTCGTGCGGTTCCAGCAGCAGCAGGACGCCGGGCTCGGCCGACCTGCACTCGTCCAGCAGACGCTGGAGCACCTGTGTGCGGAGTTCCTCGCGGGCTTCCACGATCAGAACGTTCGGACCCAACGCGCGTGCCTGCGCCGATGCCGTCTCCGCGATGCAGGTGCGGAGCACGATGTGCGGCAGGCGCAACCAGCCCTGCACGCGTTCGCATTCATGGGCCTCCAGGCCCACCATCAGCACGCGCAGTGGCGCGTCCGGCCGATACGCTGGAACGAAAGGCCCCCGATCCGCGGAGTGGAAACTCGCCATCGCGATCGGCTTTCTTCTGGTGATGACCAGCACGCGCCACGCCGTGGCGCGCGGTATATCTCAACGAGTCATTCTGCACGACTGGCGGCGCCACGGGACCTGCCCGTGCGGGTGCCCCCGGATTTGTCCGTTCCGCACGCGCAACGCTTGCGCGTTGCAAGGGTGGCAAGCGGCGGATGCAGGCCCCCGTCTACCCGTTCATGCCGCCACGGCGGCGAGATAGCGGTCGAACGATGCGTCCACGGCGGCGCGTCCATCACCCCGTATGTTGCGACCCCAGGTGTAGCCGTACACGTCGTCGAAGCGGCAGTCCCGCAGCAGCGAGCGCATGTAGCGCACATCCGCCGCATTCATCGGCACGAGGTTGGGATAGCTATACATGAAGGAGACATGGCGCCGGTCCTGCACCACCTGCAGCGCGTCGCCGGGAAACAGCGCGCCGCGCGGACGGCGTGCATCGCGCCAGTGCAACGCCGTGCTGCCGGGAAAATGGCCCCCGCATCGCAGCAGGCGCACGCCGGGCCAGAGTTCGAGCCGGTCGCCGCTCCACCAGCGCAACGCGGGCGACGGGCGCTGCACCCACGCGCGGTCAGCTTCGTGCAGCAGTATCGGCACGTCGCCGAGCGCGCGGCTCCATTCGACCATCGAGGCGTAGAAGTGCGGATGCGAGATGGCGATGCAGTCCACGCCGCCGCGGGCGCGCAGGGCCGCCACGGCCTCGTCGCTGACCAGGCTGAGCGATTCCCACAGCACGTTCCCGCCCTGGGTGGGCAGCAGCAGCGCGCGCTGGTCGATCGCGAACGCAGGCGTGAGGCCGAGCCCGAGCAGCCCCCCGTCGTCTTCCAGGCGGTTGCGGTACCGGGTGGCCATCGCCTCGTGGGTCGTCCAGCGCTGCCCTTCCCAGCCGACGTACTGGCGGTCGTCTTCGCAGATGGGGCAGTGCGCCGGCGCAGCCGGGCGATCGTCGAACTGGGTGCCGCAGGTTTCGCAGATGGCGTGCATGGCGTGGGCTCGGGCGGGTGTCGCGGCTGGGGGACCGGACCTGCGTGCGTCGCAAACCGCGCGGTCCGGGATTCCCGCGCCGGCGATGTCCGGCGCCCACTAAGGCTAGGGGTATGCTGGCCCTCCTGGGACACCAGTTTTCATTGATTGCATGGAACCAGTACTGCCCTTCGCCCTCGACCTGCCGCCCCGCGGCGAAGGCGCCCGGATGCAGGCCCTGCACGGCCAGCTGCGCGCCGCGATCCTCGATGGGCGCCTGCCGCCCGGGGCCCGGCTGCCGGCGACACGCCCGCTGGCCTCTGCGTTGGGGGTGGCCCGCAACACGGTGGTCGCCGCCTACGACCTGCTGATGGCCGAGGGCTACGTGCAGCCGCGACGCGGTGCACCGGCACAGGTGGCCGATCTGGCCCTGCGACGGCCAGCGCCCGCCGCGGCGCTGGAGGTGCCGCTGGGCGACCGGCGGTTGAACCCCGTGTGGCGCGCGCCCGCACTGGAACCGGAATCGCCGCGGGCGCTGCCCGAACGCAGTTTCCGCCTCGGCGTGCCCGACCCGCACCACTTTCCCCATGCGGTGTGGCGCCGGCTGTCGGCGCAGACCCTGCGGGCCTGGTCGAAACAGCCCTTCACCTACCCACCCACGGAAGGGCTCGCGCCGCTGCGCGAGGCGATCGCACACCACGTCGCCTTCGCCCGTGCGGTGGTGTGCCAGCCCGTCGACGTCGTGGTGACCTCCGGCGCGCAGCAGGCCTTCGACCTGCTCGGTCGCCTGCTCATCACCCCCGGCCAGACCAGAGTGGCGGTGGAGGAGCCGGGGTATCCGCCGGCGCGCGCGGCGCTCCTGGCCGCCGGCGCGGTCCTGGTGCCGGTGCCCGTGGATGAGCAGGGCCTGTGCGTGGACCAGGTGCCCGCCGACGTGCGCATCGTCGCGGTGACGCCTTCGCACCAGTCGCCCACCGGGGTGGCGCTGTCGGCACCGCGGCGGCGCGCGCTGCTCGAGTTCGCGCGCGCCCATGACGCGGTGATCCTCGAGGACGACTACGACGGCGAGTTCCGCTTTGGCGGGCGCCCGCTGGACGCCCTGCAGACGCTCGACCGCGAGGGCCGGGTGTTCTACGTCGGCACGTTCTCCAAGAGCCTGTTTCCCGCCCTGCGCAAGGGCTTCGTGGTCGCGCCCGCGTGGGCACGCGACGCGCTGGTGCGGGTGAAGCACTGCGCCGATGCCCATGGCGATGCGATCAGCCAGAGCGTGCTGGCCGCCTTCATCCGCGAAGGCCACCTCGCCCGCCACGTGCGCCACATGCGGCCGATCTACGCGGCGCGGCGCCAGGCCCTGCTCGACGGACTGCAGCAGGAGCTGTCGCGCTGGCTGCAGCCCTGGCCCTCGGAGGCCGGACTGCATCTGTCCGCCCGCATCCGCGATCCGGCGCAGGCGTCCGCGATCCTGGCGCGGATTCGGCAGCACGCGCCCGGCGCGCAATCCCTGGACGACTACGCGATGGCGCCGCTGCCGCAGCGCGCGGTGACGTTCGGCTACGGCGTCATCGACGTGGCGGCGATCAGGCCGGCGCTGTCGCGCCTGCGGGCGGCGCTGGAGACCATCTGATGCGTGCGGGCAGCTTTCCCGGGCCTTCACGTCGTCACCGGAAGAATGCCGCCACTTCTCCCCGCGGAATGACCATGCCGGATCGTTCCACCCAGGCCGCACCGCCGCGAGCCCAGCCGCGCGGGCGGGCGGCGCTGCGCGAGAGGGTCATCGGGTTCTGGATGCGCCGTTCGATGCGCAACCTGTCGCCACTGGAGCGCCAGGCGCTCACCCATGCGCAGGTCGCGGCGACGCGCCCGATCGTCAGCGGCGTGATCGGCGCCGGCGCGATGATCCTGTCGCTGACCGGACTGTTCGAAGCGGTCGGCCTGGTGCCCGGCATCGGCTACGCATGGTGGCTGGTGGAACTGGCCGCGCTGACGGTCGGCGCATTGGCGGCGGCGGTCTGGCTGCTCGAGGACTGGCGCGTGCGCCTGGTGCTGACGCTGCTGAGCACGGTCCTGATCGGCGTGTTCATGTCGGTACCGTTGCCCGGCACGAGTTCGCAGCTGGCCCTGCGCACCGCGCTCTTCCATCTGTGGCCGATCGCGCTGCTGGCACTGCTGGCGCGGCCGACATCGATCCTGTCGATGATCGCCGTGCTGCTGGGCCTGTCGTGGTGGCGGGTCCGCCTGCATGGCGACCCCAGCAGCGGCTCGGCGCTGTACTGGCTGTATGCGTTCACCTCGATCGGCTTCGGGCTGCTGCTGGCCGGTTACAAGACCGATTTCGCGGTGGCGGTGTTCCGGATGCAGGCCCGGCTGCGCCGGCAGGCGGTCACCGACGAACTCACCGGCCTGTTCAATCGGGTCGGCTGGAACCAGGACGCCAGCGCCGCGTATGCCGCAGCCGCACGGCGGGGCCATCCGGTGAGCCTGGTGTTCTTCGACATCGACCACTTCAAGGCCGTCAACGACCGCTACGGGCATGACACCGGCGATCGCGTACTGCAGCAACTGGGCCGCCTGATGAAGAGCCGCGCGGGTGCCAACACCTGGTGCGCGCGGCTGGGCGGAGAGGAGTTCGTCACCCTCTTCGTGGGCCATACGCCCGACGCGGTCGAAGGCTACGTGCAGCGCGTGCGGCGCGAGTTCGAGGAGGGTGCGCGCGACCAGCAGGCCACCGTCAGCGCCGGCGTGGCGCATCGCGAGCCCGGGGAGGGCTTCAGCCAGCACCTGCGCCGCGCCGACCAGGCGCTGTATGCGGCCAAGCAGGGCGGGCGCAACGCGATGGTGGTGTCGCAGGTCTGATCGGCGTGGGGTTCATGGCCCGCGCGCGCGCGCGGGCGGGGCAGCTTCGCCAGGCGGCGTGGCACCGGCCATGACCACCGCGGCGCCGCGGTTGCGCTGCAGCGTGCGCAGCCTTTCGATCACCTGACCCAGGGGCGCGGGCCGGTCGAAACCGAAACCCTGCACCTGGTCGCAGCCATGCGTGCGCAGCCATTCGTATTGGCCGGCCGTTTCCACGCCTTCGGCCACCACCGTCAGTCCCAGGCTGCGGCCCAGCGCGAGCAGCGCCAGGCAGATCGAGGCATTGCGTTCGTCCTGGTGCACGTCCACGACGAAGGAGCGGTCGATCTTGAGCGCATCCAGTGGCAGGTGGCGCAGGTAGGACATGCTCGAGTAGCCGGTACCGAAATCATCCAGCGACACGCACGCGCCGCCCTGGCGCAGGCGGCGCAGCACGCCCAGGGCCGCCTCCGGCCGCGTCATCAGGATCGACTCGGTGAGCTCCAGGTGCAGCGCGCCGCGGCGCAGGCCGTGCTCGGCGATGACACGTTCCACGTCGGCCGCCAGGTCGCCATGCATGAACTGGGCAAGCGACATATTGACCGCGACCGGCACGCCCGCGAATCCCGCATCGCTGATCGCGCGCTGCGCACGACCGGCCTCGCGCAGGACCCACTGGCCCAGCGGCACGATCATTCCCGAGTCCTCGCTGATGGGGATGAACTGGCTGGGCGGGATGAAACTGCCGTCGGCCTGCGGCCAGCGCAGCAGCGCTTCCAGTGCGGCGGTCTGGCCATTGCCGGCATACCGGATGATCTGGAAATACAGCTCGAACTGGTTGGCATCCAGCGCCTCGTGGATCCGTCCGGCCAGCTGCAGCCGGTCGCTGGCACGCTGCGCCATCTCGCGGTCGAAGCGCAGCAGGGGCGTGCCTTCGCTGCGGGCCTGGTGCGCCGCCAGCCCCGCGTTGCCGAGCACCACGGCGGCATCCTCGCCGTCGGCCGGATAGTCGGCGGTACCGACCCAGGCTTCCAGTCGTTGCAGGTAGTCCTCGCCGGTGACCGGCCGCGCCAGTTCCGCACGCAGATCGGCCAGCGCCTGGGGCCACTGGGCCGGATCGTGCACGAGCAGGGCGAACTCGTCTCCGCGCACGTGCCCGGCGCTGCCGTAACGGTGGCCCAGCCGCTCCAGCCGGCGGGCGATGGCACGCAGGGTGTCGGCGCCGGCGCGCCGCCCCAGGCTGTCCTCGATCAGCTCCAGCCCGCGCAGCTGCGCGTAGGCGACCCGACAGCCCGGCTCGCAGTGGGCCTTCATTTCGTCGGCGAGCGCGCGTGCGTTGATCAGGCCCGTGGTCATGTCGTGGCTGGCGCGCCACGCCAGTTCGCGCTCGTGCGCCATGCGCTCGCTGACGTCCTCGGCCAGGACCAGCCTCGCCGGGCGCCCACGGAAGTCGATGTCGGCGGTGTAGATGCGTACCTCGAGCGTCTGCCCGTCGCGGCGCCGGTGCAGCCAGATCTGCCGGTCGTCGGCGTCGCGCGTGCCGCGCCGGGCGACGTCGGCAACCGCGCTGCCACGCTGCTCGACCGGACGGATGTCCAGGATGTTCATCGCGAGGAACTCCTCGCGGCTGTAGCCGTACTGATCGATGGCGGCCTGGTTGACCTCCAGCAAGCGCAGCGTGCCGACGTCGAACACCCAGAACGGCAACGGGTTGCGTTCGAACAGCATGCGGAACAGCCGCTCGGCATCGGCCAGGCGACGTTCGGCCTCGACCCGCCCGGTGATATCGACCACGGTGCCGGCCATGTGCGCGCGGCCGCGTTCGTCGGGCATGCATTGGCCGCGCACCGACAGCCAGCGCACGATGTTGCCCGGCGTCGCCACCACGCGAAAATCCATGGCGAATGGCTCGCAGCTGCGCCAGGCACCGCGCAGCGTGCGGGCGACGGCCTGCCGGTCTTCCGGGTGCACGCGTCCGAAGAATTCCGCGACGGTGGCCGAAGTCTGGGCGGGATCGGCACCGACGATGGCGGCCACCGGTTCGGACCAGGAGATCGGCCCGCCCCGCGTGACTTCCCAGCTCCCGGTGCGTCCCAGCTGCTGCGCCAGGCGCAGGCCGCCGGCCGTCGCGGTGAGCGTGCGCATCAGGTGGGCGCGCGAGCGCGCGTTGCGGCCAAGCTGCCGCGCCAGCACGACCAATCCGACCCAGTAGAGCAGGTACAGCACGGTGCCTGCCAGCAGCACGCGGCGCCACGGCGCGAGTACCGCCGCCTCTGACAGGCCCGCGCGCACGCGCAACGGATAGCCCTGCACGTCGCGGCTGGCAACGATGTGGGCGATCTCGCCATCCGGCATGCCGGCAGCAAGCGGGCGGCCGATGTAGGCCTCACCGCGGCTGTCGGCCACGATCTCGCCACCGATCCAGCCCAGCTGCACCAGGCCGTCGCGGCCGGCGTCGAGGTCGCGCACGCGCCGTTGCAGTTCGTCCGCGCGCAGGTGCGCGAGCAGTCCACGCCCGTCGCGCATGGGCAGGTACAGCGGCAGCGTCCAGCCCGTGCTGTCTGCTTGCGGCGGCCCCATGACCATGCGTCCAGCCCGTCCCGCCTGCGGTTCGAAGGCCGGCGTCGCGTCCGCCGGGGCGGGGGCGGGCGTCAGCGGCCGACCCTCGCGGTCGAGCAGCACCAGTTGCGCCAGTTCGTGCTGACGCGCCGCCACGCCCTCGATCATCGCGGCCACCGGCACGGCGATGTCCTCGTCGGACATGTCGCTGAAAGCCTCCGCGTCGCTGGCGATGCCACGCATGGCGCGTTCCAGGTTGCGCAGTTCGAGCCACACCAGCCGCTCGGTCCCGCTGGCGAGCGCCGACGCCTGGTGGCGTGCCGCGGCCAGGCGGGACGCGCGGTCGTTCGCGATCGCCGCGGCGAGGGCCAGCGCCAACACGACGCCCAGCACGACCCCGAACCACAGCACGGCGCGGTCGGAGCCCCAGGCACGGGTCTTGGGCGCGGTGGCGATGGTCGACGGAGCAGCCATGCAGATACCCCCTCCCCGCGACGGCGGGGCCCTGGCGTGATCAGACGCCGTCGGCGATTCCCGCTCCGTGAAGATGCCCCGTCCGCGCCAGGCCGGGCTGAAAGTGACGGTCCGCATGCCCGGCGCCGGCGGCTGGGCCAGCGCATCCGCGCCGGCTTCACCTGCGCTGCCGCCGCCTGGCACGACAATGGCCGCTGGTCCCGTTGCGTGCCCCTCATGCCTGCGTTCAACGTGCTCACCTTGAACGCCCACATGGGCTTCAACCTGCTCAATCGACGCTTCGTGTTGCCGGAGCTGCGCGAGGCGATCCGCTCGGTCTCGGCCGACGTGGTGTTCCTGCAGGAAGTGCTTGGCGAGCACGCCCGCCATGCGCGCCGCCATCTGAACTGGCCGCAGGGTCCGCAGTACGAGTTCCTTGCCGACACCATCTGGACGCAGTTCGCCTACGGCCGCAATGCGGTGTACCCGCACGGCCACCACGGCAACGCGCTGCTCTCGAAGTTTCCCATCCTGAGCCATGAGAACCGCGACGTGTCCGTCCGCGGCCACGAAGAGCGGGGGCTGCTGCACTGCGTACTGGGCGTTCCCGGTGGGGCCGGCCGGCCGGCCGTGCCCGTGCACGCCATCTGCGTGCACTTGGGCCTGCGCGAAAGCCATCGCCAGCGACAGCTGCAGTTGCTTTGCGAAGTGATTCGCGAGGCCGTGCCGCCGGACGCAGCGCTGGTCGTGGCCGGGGACTTCAACGACTGGCGCAGGCGCGGCCACGCGCGGATGGCCGAATGCGGTCTGGGCGAGGTGTTTCTGGCCGCGCATGGCCGACTGGCGGCGACCTTCCCCGCCCGGCTGCCGCTGTTGCCCGTGGACCGGATCTACGTGCGCAACCTTGCGGCGACCCAGCCGCGCGTGCTCAGCGCCCGGCCCTGGTCGCACCTGTCCGACCACGCGCCGCTGATGGTCCAGGTGGCGCTGTGAAGCGTCCTTCCGACGGCGACTTCCAATGGCGCGCGGGCAACCGCGTGGAACTGCTCGAGAACGGCGAGGCATTCTTCGCGCGCGCTTTCCAGGCGATCGCCGGCGCCCGTCATGAAGTGATGGTCGAGACCTTCATCCTGTTCGAGGACAAGGTGGGCAAGCGGCTGCACGGCCTGCTGATCGAGGCCGCGCAACGCGGCGTGCAGGTCGACGTGCTGGTGGATGGCTACGGTTCGCCGCATTTCTCCGACGGGTACCTGGCGGCGTTGACGGATGCCGGCGTGCGCCTGCGCGCCTTCGATCCGCAGCGGCCCGTGCTGGGCATGCGCCTGCACATCTTCCGCCGGATGCACCGCAAGCTGCTGGTGGTCGACGGCGAATTGGCCTTCGTCGGCGGCATCAACTACTCGGCCGATCATCTGGCCGACTTCGGGCCGGAGGCCAAGCAGGACTACGCGGTGGAACTGCGCGGGCCGATCGTCGCCGACATCCGCAGCTTCGCGAAGACCGCGCTGGCCTCGCGCGGCACCGGCGAACCCTGGCGCGCTGCGCAGACTCCCGAAGCGGTGCCGGCGGCGGGCGATGCGCAGGTGATGTTCGCGCTGCGCGACAACCGTCGTCATCGCAGCACCATCGAACGCGAGTATCGACGCGCCATCCGTTCGGCGCGGCGCGAAGTGATCATCGCCAACGCATATTTCTTCCCGGGCTACTGGTTCTTGCGCGACCTGCGTCGCGCGGCGCGGCGCGGCGTCAAGGTGACGCTGCTGTTCCAGGGCGAGCCGGACATGCCTGTGGTGCTGGTCGCGGCGCGTGCCCTGTACCGGCACATGGTCGACGCCGGCATCAACCTGCACGAATACTGCGAGAAGCCTTTCCACGGCAAGGTCGCGCTGGTGGACGATGACTGGGCGACGGTGGGCTCCAGCAACCTGGATCCGCTGAGCCTGGCGCTGAACCTGGAAGCCAATGTGTTCGTCCGGGACGAGGCGTTCGTGCGCGAGCTTCGTGCCCGCCTGCAGGTGCTGCTGACGAACCATTGCCGGACCGTCGATCCGGCCCAGGTGCCACGGCGGCGGTGGTGGCAGTGGCTGACGCGGCCGCTGCTGTTCCATGTGCTCAGGCATTTCCCCAGTTGGGCCGGCTGGCTGCCCGCGCACGCGCCCCGGACGGCGCTGCTGCAGCCGGCGGGTGACGCGGGTGCGACTGCGGACGGAGCGGAGAAGCCCGGATGAAGCCACGGCATCGGCGCTGGCGGCGCGTTGCGCGCATCGCGTTCTTCGCCTTCCTCGCGCTCGTGGGCTGGCTGCTCGTGCGGGCCGCGCGCGCGATCGCGTGGGACGAGGTCGGCGCGGCGCTCACGGGTTACGGCCCGGCGACGCTGGGCGCCGCCGGCGCGCTGGTAGTGGCCAGCTACGCCGTGTACGCCGGTTACGACCTGGCAGCGCGACGCTATGCGCACCACCGGCTGTCCACCCCACGAGTGGTCGCCATTGCCGTGATCAGTTATGCGTTCAGCCTCAACATCGGCGCATTGGTGGGCGGCGCCGGGTTCCGTTACCGGCTGTACTCGCATTCGGGGCTCGGCGTGGGCCCGATCAGCCGGGTGATCGCCTTCAGCGTCGCCACCAACTGGCTCGGTTACGTGCTGCTGGGGGGCGTGCTGTTCGCCACCCGCAGCGTCGCTGCGCCGCCGGGTTGGGAAATGGGGACGACCGGCCTGCAATGGGTGGGCATGGCGATGCTGCTGCTGACGGCGGCCTACCTGGCCGCCTGCCACTGGCTGCACGAGCGGGTGTACCACCTGCGCGGGCATCACTTCCGCGTGCCGACGCTGCCGATGGCGGTGGTGCAGTTCGGATTGTCGTGCGCGAACTGGTCGCTCATGGCCTGGATAATCGACCTGCTGCTGCCGCCCGCGGTGCCGTATCCGACAGTGCTTGGCGTGCTGCTGCTGGCCGGCATCGCCTCGGCCATGGCGCACATCCCGGCGGGCATCGGCGTGCTCGAGGCCGTGTTCGTGGCGATGCTCGGGCACCTCGTGCCGCCCGCCCAGTTGCTGGCCGCCCTGCTCGGCTATCGCGGCCTGTATTACCTGGCGCCGCTGCTCGTCGCCGTCGTGATGTACCTGGTCTTCGAGGCGCGCGGAAAGCGGCCCCAGGTGGGCACCGGTGCCGACCCGCAGGTGCCCTCACGCGCGCCTGCTCCCCCATCCGGGTGACGCGCGCTTTGGCATCACCGCGTTCTAGACTCGACGGGCCCGTCCCCCGAGGGCCGCCCCATGCTCCCGACCGGATCCGTCCCGGATTTCAACGGCTCCCGCGGCATCGTTGCAAGCGCGAGCCGACGCCCGCGTACCGCGCGGACCACCTGCCAGGCCACTCCCCGCGCCGGCCTGCATCGCCGCGGGCGGCCCGGGTGGGCGCCATGAAGACTGTCGAACGCCACGTCGCCATCATCCTGGCCGCGGGCGGCAGCGTGCGCATGGGCGGTTCGCCCAAGCAGCTGTTGATGCGGCGCGGCGAAACGCTGGTACACCGCACGGCGCGCCTGGTCCGGGATACGCAGCCGGCACGAACGATCGTGGTTGTCGGCGCCCATTCGGAAACCGTGAGCCTGGCGTTGGACGGCATGCGCCTCGATATTGCCGTGAATCCGCGCTGGCCGCAGGGCCTGGCCACCAGCCTCGCTCGCGGCAGCCAGGCGCTCGGACACCACTACGGTCCCGTGTTGCTGGTGGGCTGTGATCAGCCGGCACTGCACCTGGGCCACCTGCGCAGGCTGGTTGAACTGGCGGCCGCCAATCCCCGCGGCTACGCGGCCGTGTCACACGAGGGCACGCGGGTGGGCCTGCCGGCTGTGGTGCCCGGTGGCGTGCTGCGCTACCTGTCCCGGTTGCGCGGGGAACACGGGGTCGCGGCGCGGCTCAGTGCGCTGCCGGTCGGCGACGTGGCGCGGCTGGAAGCGCCCGAACTCCAGTTCGACGTCGACGACGCCTGCGATCTGCGCGCGGCGATCAACCGCGGCTGGATCGACGACGACGAGATCGAGTTCGGCGCGGGCATCGCCCTGCAGTTCATGCCGACCCTGCAGGAACGCTACGGCGTGTAGGCCGCTCAGCCGCGGCGACGGTCGCGCACCAGCGTCTCCACCACGGCCGGATCAGCCAGCGTGCTGGTGTCGCCCAGTTGTCCGGGTGCCAGTTCTTCGCCGCCGGCTTCGGCGATCTTGCGCAGGATGCGCCGCATGATCTTGCCGCTGCGTGTCTTGGGCAATCCGGGCGCCCATTGCAGGTGGTCGGGTGCCGCGATCGGGCCGATTTCCTGCCGCACATGCAGCAGCAGTTCGCGGCGCAACGCCTCGTCCGCCGCCTCGCCGGCCTTGAGCGTCACATAGGCGTAGATGCCCTGCCCCTTGATGTCGTGCGGGAAGCCGACGACGGCGGCCTCGGCCACCTTCGGGTGCGAGACCAGGGCGCTCTCCACTTCCGCCGTACCGATGCGGTGGCCGCTGACATTGATCACGTCATCGACGCGGCCAGTGATCCAGTAGTCGCCATCGGCGTCGCGGCGGCAACCGTCGCCGGTGAAGTACATCCCCGGGTAAGTGCGGAAATAGGTGTCCAGGAAACGCGCGTGGTCGCCGTATACGGTGCGCATCTGGCCCGGCCAGGAATCCAGAAGCACCAGGTTGCCCTCCGCGGCGCCCTCGATCAACGCGCCCTGCGCGTCGACGAGCGCCGGCCGCACGCCGAAGAAGGGACGCGTGGCGCAACCGGGCTTGAACGCACCATCGCCGGGCAGCGGCGAGATCAGGATGCCGCCGGTCTCGGTCTGCCACCAGGTGTCCACGACGGGGCAGCGGCCGTCGCCGACCACCTCGAAATACCAGCGCCAGGCCTCCGGGTTGATGGGTTCGCCGACGGTGCCCAGCAACCGCAACGACCGCCGCGAGGTGCGCTTGACCGGGGCGTCGCCCTCGCGCATCAGCGCGCGGATCGCGGTGGGCGCGGTGTAGAAGATCGTTACTCCATGCCGGTCGATGACGTTCCAGAAACGTGACACGTCGGGATGGTGCGGGACGCCCTCGAACACCACCGACGTGGCGCCGTTGGCCAGTGGTCCGTAGACGATGTAGCTGTGTCCCGTCACCCAGCCGACGTCGGCCGTACACCAGTACACGTCGTCCTGGCGCAGGTCGAACACGACTTCGTGTGTGTAGCTGGCGTAGGTGAGGTAACCGCCGGTGGTGTGCAGCACGCCCTTGGGTTTGCCGGTGGAGCCGGAGGTGTAGAGGATGAACAGCGGATCCTCCGCGTCCATCGGTTCGGGCTCGCACTGCGCCTGCTGGCCTTCCACGACGGCATCGAACCAGCGATCGCGCGGCATCTGCATGTCCACCGCGGCGCCCGTGTGGCGCACCACCAGCACCGTCTCTACCGAGTTCGTGCCGGGCAGGCGCAGCGCGGCGTCGACATTGGCCTTGAGGGCGACGCGCTTGCCGCCGCGCAGCCCCTCGTCGGCGGTGATGATCAGCTTGGACGCACAGTCGTGCACGCGGTCGGCGATCGATTGCGGGGCGAAACCGCCGAACACCACCGAATGGATCGCACCGACGCGTGCGCAGGCGAGCATCGCCACGACGGCGTCGGGAATCATCGGGAGGTAGATCGTGACGCGGTCGCCCTTGGCCACGCCCAGCGCGCGCAGGGCGTTGCCCAGGCGGCAGACGCGGGCGTGCAGGTCGCGGTAGGTGACGTGCACCGCCTCGGCGGCGGCATCGTCGGGTTCGAAGATCAACGCGGTCTTGTCGCCGCGCGTGGCCAGGTGGCGGTCCACGCAGTTGACGCTGGCATTTAGCCGGCCGTCGTCGAACCAGCGGATGCGGAAGTCGGACAGGTCGAAGCTGACGTCGCGGATCCGCGTCGGCGGCCTGATCCAGTCCAGGCGTCCGGCGACTTCGCGCCAGAAGCCATCCGGATCGTCGAGCGACTGCGCGTACAGGCGGTCGGACTCGCTGCGGGACAGGCGGCCCGCGCCTTCGTCGGATCCTGTTGCCGGGCGGATCGAAACCGTGGGGGGCTGCGTCATGCGCGCGCACTCGGGAGCATGGGGCAACCAGTGTGCCGCAAGCGCCGCATCGCGGCCACGCCGGACGCGCGCCGATCTGTTCTACTGCCCGGCGTTGCCCGGGCGCGCGCACCGGGCCGTCACGACGGAGCCCGCCGCCCATGTCCAGCACTGCCGCCACCGCTGCCGACGCATCCGTCCCGCTGTCGGCCGGGCACCGCAAGGTGATCTTCGCGTCCAGCCTGGGCACCGTGTTCGAGTGGTACGACTTCTATCTGTACGGGTCGCTCGCCGCCATCATCGCGCGGCAGTTCTTCAGCGGCCTCAACGAGACCAGCGCCTTCATCTTCGCCCTGCTCGCCTTCGCGGCCGGATTTGCCGTGCGACCGTTCGGCGCGCTGGTGTTCGGCCGGCTCGGCGACCTCGTCGGCCGCAAGTACACGTTCCTGATCACCATCGTGCTGATGGGCGCATCGACTTTCCTGGTGGGCGTGCTGCCCTCGTACGACCAGATCGGCGTGGCGGCGCCGGTGATCCTGATCGCACTGCGCCTGCTGCAGGGCCTGGCGCTGGGCGGCGAATACGGCGGCGCGGCCACCTACGTCGCCGAGCACGCACCCGACGGTCGCCGCGGCCTGTACACCAGCTTCATCCAGACCACGGCGACGCTGGGCCTGTTCCTGTCGCTGCTGGTGATCCTGGGCCTGCGCGCCTGGGTGGGCGACGAAGCCTTCGAAGCAACGTACTGGCGCGTTCCCTTCCTGCTGTCGGCGGTGCTGCTGGGTATTTCGGTCTGGATCCGGTTGCAGCTGGACGAGTCGCCGCTGTTCAAGCAGATGAAGGCCGAAGGACGCCAGTCGAAGGCGCCGTTGCGCGAAAGCTTCTTCTCACGCAACGGCCGCGTCGTGCTGCTGGCGCTGCTGGGCGCGACCGCGGGCCAGGCGGTGGTGTGGTATTGCGGGCAGTTCTACGCCTTGTACTTCCTGACCCAGGCGCTGAAGGTCGACGCCACCACCGCGAACCTGCTGCTGGCCGGCGCACTGGCGATCGGCACGCCGTTCTTCATCGTGTTTGGCTGGCTGTCGGACCGGATCGGGCGCAAGAAGATCATCATGGCCGGCTGCCTGCTCGCCGCGCTGACGTACTTCCCGCTGTTCCGCGCGATCACGCATTACGCCAATCCCGCCATCGAGCAGGCCAGCGCGGCGCAGCCCGTCGTGGTCCACGCCGACCCGTCGACCTGTTCGTTCCAGTTCGATCCGGTGGGCAAGAAGCAGTTCACACGCGCCTGCGACGTCGCCACGGCGGCGCTGGCCAAGGCGGGCGTGCCATACACCGTGCAGGCCGCCCCGGGTACCGATGGCGCCATCGTCCACGTCGGCGCGGTGCAGGTGCCATCGGTCGATGTCGGCGGGCTCGACGCGGCTGCGGCGAAGGCGCGGGCGGGCGCGTTCGCGGGCACGCTGAAGGCCGCACTGGTGGAAGCCGGCTATCCGGACAAGGCCGACCCGGCGCGCATCGACAAGCCGATGGTGCTGTTGTTGCTGACGGTGCTGGTGATCTACGTGACGATGGTCTACGGCCCGATCGCGGCGTGGCTGGTCGAACTGTTCCCCACCCGCATCCGCTACACGTCGATGTCGCTGCCATACCACATCGGCAACGGCTGGTTCGGGGGCTTCCTGCCGACCATTGCCTTTGCGCTGGTGGCGGCCAGCGGCAACCTCTACCAGGGCCTGTGGTATCCCATCGGAGTCGCGCTGATGACGGTGGTGGTGGGTTCGCTGTTCCTGCCGGAAACGCGCGGCGTCGACCTGCGCGACTGACGCCGCTCCGGGGCCGCGCGGTTACTGCGGCGGCGCGGCCAGCTCGCGCGCGCTCAGGAAGCCGTCGCGGTTGGCGTCCTGCCGGCGGAACGCCGCGGCCAGGGTTTCGCGATGCGCCGACAGGCTGATCGCGGCGCCCCGGCCACCGGGCAGTTCGTCGGCCGTGAGCTGACCGTCGCCATTGCGGTCCATGCGTTCGAAGGCGTACCCCATCCAGGCTTGGTATTCGGTCAGGGCGACGCGGCCGTCGCGGTCGATGTCCATTCGCGCGACGTACTGGTCGGTCCCGGTCACCTGCGCCATCGCGGCCGGTGCCGACAGGCTGGCGGCAACCGCCAGCACGGCCATGCCGCGGGTGATCGCGAGGCGCGGCCGCGCGGCAGCCATCCGCGTGATGCGGGCCGGCTTGGCGGGAGGAGTCACGCGCGCGTTCGCCACGTCAGGCTCAGGCCAGGCGCGAAGGCGCCAGCGCATAGCCCTTCATGCGCATCGAGAAGGCCCGCAGCGCGGCGTTGCCGGTGGCTTCGGCCTCGGCGCACCACGCGTGCAGCCGGGTCAGCGTGGCCTGGGCGTCGCTGGAACGTTCTTCCAGCACCTGCGCCAGGCGGGCGCGGAACTCCGCCAGCTGGGCCAGCTGCGGCTGCTCGGCCAGCCAGGCCTGCAGGCGCTGGCGCTTGTCCTCGTCGAGCCAGCGGCCGCCGTCCGCGAGGCCGCGCCGCAGCGCGCGCGGCAGGCGCAGCTTGGCGTCGCGCAGGGCGGGCAGGGTCACGGTGCGGTAGTAGTCGGTCATCGCCTGGAAGCGGATGGCCAGCAGCGCCCGCAGCGTCTCGCCATCGGGCATGGCGATGTTGGGTCGCACGTCCAGCGTCGGCGCCACGCGCAGCACCTTGGCCAGGCCGACCGACTGGAACAGGCGGATGGCGACCCAGCCGATGTCCACTTCGAAGCGGCGCAGGGCGAACTTGGCCGAGGACGGGAAGGCGTGGTGGTTGTTGTGCAGTTCCTCGCCACCGATCCACACGCCCCAGGGCGACAGGTTGGTGGCGGTGTCGGTCGTCTCGAAGTTGCGGTAGCCCCACCAGTGGCCCAGTCCGTTGACCACGCCCGCCGCCCAGAACGGGATCCACGCCATCTGCATGGCCCACAGCGCGACACCCCAGAAGCCGAACAGCGTGAAGCTCACCAGGAGATAGGCCGTCGGGCCCAGAGTGGGGAAGCGCGAGTAGAGATGGCGCTCGATCCAGTCCTCGGGGCAGCCCTTGCCGTACTGCTCGATCGAGGCGCGGTCGTCGCGCGCTTCCTTGTACAACTCCACGCCGCGCCAGAAGACGGTGCCGATGCCCTTGATCTGCGGGCTGTGCGGGTCTTCCTCGGTCTCGCACTTGGCGTGGTGCTTGCGGTGGATGGCCGCCCATTCGCGCGTGACCATGCCCGTCGACAGCCAGGTCCAGAACCGGAACACATGCGCGAGCAGCGGATGGAAGTCCACCGCCCGATGCGCCTGGCTGCGGTGCAGGTACAGCGTCACCGAGAAGATGGTCAGCTGGGTGGCGATCAGGAAGTAGATCGCCAATGCGCCCCAACCGGCCTGCAGCAGGCCACCGGTGAGGAAGTCGAGGATCGATGCGGACATGGAGGCTCCGGCGGCGTGCCCGGCCCCGCCGGAGCGGAGCGTGTCGAGGAAGAAGGGTGGGCGGCGCCTGGCAGGGATGATGACATCGGCCCGGTGCCGTCCGCGCCCGTACGGATCATGAAATGGGATGGGGATCGCCGGGGGGTTCAGCAAGGTCTACGCCCTTGAAAACATTCATGAATGGCGACGGACGGCGTCCCCGTCGGGAAGACCCCCTGGTCGGGCCCGCCCGTGCCCGTGGCGTCCGGCTGCGGATAACCTGCGTCCCATGCCCGAATTGCCCGAAGTCGAAACCACCCGCCGCGGCCTGGCCCCGCATCTGGAGGGTCGCCGGGTCACCGGCGTCACCCTGCGCAGGCCCGACCTGCGCTGGCCGATCCCGCCGCAGATCGCCCGCTGCCTGCCGGGGGAGCGGATCGACGCGGTCCGGCGCCGGGCCAAGTACCTGCTGCTGGACACCGCCGTGGGCAGCGCGCTGCTGCATCTGGGCATGTCCGGCAGCCTGCGCGTGCTGCCAGCGAGGACGCCGGTCGGGCCGCACGACCACGTCGACCTGGCGCTGGAAGGCGGCCGTGTGCTGCGTTTCAACGACCCACGCCGCTTCGGCAGCCTGCTGTGGCAGCCTCCGGGCGTTACCCACGAGCTGCTGCGCGGCCTGGGCCCGGAACCGCTGTCGGAGGCCTTCGACGGCGATTACCTGTTCGCCCTCAGCCGCGGCCGCCGCGCGCCGGTGAAGACTTTCCTGATGGACCAGTCGGTGGTGGTCGGGGTGGGCAACATCTACGCCGCCGAAGCCCTGTTCGAGGCGGGCATCTCGCCCCTGCGGGCCGCAGGCCGGGTGTCGCGGGAGCGCTACGCGGGGCTCGCGGCGGCCGTGAAGGACATCCTGGCCTACGCCATCGAGCGCGGGGGGACGACGCTGCGCGACTTCATCAGTCCCGACGGCGAGCCGGGCTACTTCGAGCTGGAACTGGCCGCCTACGGCCGCGGAGGCCAGCCCTGCCCGCGCTGCGCCCGACCTCTGAAGCAGGCCACCATCGGCCAGCGCGCGACGGTGTGGTGCGGGCACTGCCAGCGCTGAACCACTCAGCGGCCCGTGGCGACCGCGCGTTTCACCCGCACTGCCCCACTACCGCCGCGGTGGGCGAAAGGGTTTATATTCGGGTCAGTTCCGGGGGAAACATGGCCGACAGCGCGGACATCACGATGTTGCTCGATGCCGCCCGTGGGGGCGATCGCGGTGCGCTCGACAGCGTGCTGGCGCGGCTGTATTCCGAACTGCATTCAATGGCCCGGCGCCAGCTGGCCGGCCAGCACGGCCACACGCTCGACGCCACCGCGCTCGTGCACGAGGCCTACCTCAAGCTGATCGGCCGACGCGAGGCGCAGTTCGACGACCGCGCCCACTTCTTCGCCTACGCCGCCTCCGCCATGCGCAGCGTGGTCGTCGACTACGCTCGCCAGCGCCTGGCGCAGAAGCGCGGCGGGGATCTGCATCGCGTCACCGACCTGCCCGAGGACGTCGAAGGCGGCGTGCGCCTGGACGAAGACACCCTGAGCCTGGATGTCGCCCTGACCAAGCTGGCGGCGGTGGACCACAAGCTGGCCCAGGTCGTGGAGCTGCGCTACTTCGCCGGTTTGTCGGAACTGGAAATCGCCGGCCTTCTGGAGCGCTCCGAGCGCAGCATCCGCCGCGACTGGCAGAAGGCCCGCCTGTTCCTCCTGGCCTCGCTCGACAGCTGAGCGCACCCGCCCATGGACGCGCAGCGATGGCAACGGCTGTCTCCGCTGCTCGACGCCCTGTTCGACCTGTCGCCTGACGCACGCACCCAACGCCTGCAGCAGCTGCACGAGGAAGACCCAGCCCTCGCCACCGATCTGGAAGCGCTGATCGCGCTGGAAGAAGAGCGCACGGACTTCCTCGCCGAACCCCTGGTCTCCTCGCTGGGCGGCGCCCAGCCCGGCAGCGAGATCGGGCCCTACCGGCTGGAACGCATGCTCGGCGAGGGCGGCATGGGCCAGGTCTGGCTGGCGGCGCGGTCGGACGGGCTGTATCAGCGGCGGGTTGCGCTCAAGCTGCTGCGGCCGGGACTAACCGACACCAACCTGCGCCTGCGCTTCACGCGCGAACGGCAGATCCTCGCGCGGCTGGCGCATCCCCATATCGCGCGCCTGCTCGACGCCGGCGTTTCGCCCGACGGCCTGCCCTACCTGGCGCTGGAATACGTCGATGGCGAGGCGATCACCGACTACTGCCGCACGATGGACACTCCTCTCGCGCAGCGGCTGCACATGTTCGCGCAGGTGTGCGACGCGGTCAGCCATGCGCACGCGAACCTGATCGTCCACCGCGATCTCAAGCCCTCCAACATCCTGGTCACGCCGGCCGGCGACGTGCGCCTGCTGGATTTCGGCATCGCCAAGCTGCTGGACACCGAGGTCCCGGTGGTGGAGCAGACGCGCACCGGCATGCGCGCCTTCACCCTGCACTACGCCGCGCCCGAGCAGATCCGCGGCGAGCCGGTCACGACGATGACCGACGTGTACTCGCTGGGCGTGGTGCTGTACGAACTGCTCACCGACCGCAAGCCCTACCGGCTTGCGCGGGACAGCGACGCGGCGTGGGAGGAGGCGATCCTGGTGCACGACGCGGTGCGCCCGTCGCAGACGGTGATCCGGCGCATCGAGAACGACACCACCCACCAGGACAACGCCGCCGACCTGCGTCGGCGCGCCCGCATGCTGGCGGGTGACCTCGACAACATCGTGCTCAAGGCTTTGTCGAAGAAGCCCGAGCAGCGCTACCCCTCGGTGGAGGCGCTCTCCCTCGACCTGCGCCGTTACGAGGATGGCCGCCCGGTGCTGGCGCGCCCGCAAAGCGTCGGCTACCGCGTGCGCAAGTACGTCACCCGCCACCACTGGGCGCTGGGCACCGCCGCGGTGGTGACCGCCGTGCTCGCCATCGCCCTGAGCCTGGTCACCTGGCAGGCGAAGGAGGCGTTGGCCGAAGCCGCGCGCGCACAGGCCATGCAGGAGTTCATGGTCGGGCTGTTCGAGAACGCCGGTGGCGCCGCACCCGGCGAGCCGATGGACCTGCGCGCGCTGTTGCGGACCGCAGAGGATCGCGACATCAACCAGCCCACTGCGCAGCCGCGCACGCGCGCCGAACTGCTCGGCCTGCTCGCCCGCCTGCGCCTGGGCCTGGGCGACTATCCGGAAGCGGAGAACCTGCTGCAGCGGCAGGCGGTGATCGTGGATGCTGGCGACGAGATCCCCTCCAGCCTGCTGCTGGAGTCACTGACGCTGCGGGGACGCCTGATGAGCCTGGGCGGCCAGGCGCGCAACTGCATCGACCTGATGGACCCGGTGCTGTCGCTGGCCGGCAAGGAACAGGCCCAGCTGCCGCCGCAGGTCAGCGAGTTCTATTCGCAGCTGGGCCGCTGCCGGCGCGCGGTGGGCGAACGCCAGGGCGCCGCGCAGATGTACGAGCGTTCCCTGGCGATCCGCAGGCAGTCGCCGGCCGACGACGTCGGCATCGTCGAGAACCTCGTCGACATGGCCACGCTGCGTGGCGACGAGGGAAAGACGCGCGAGGCGCTGCAGGGCCTCAACAGCGCCATGGCCCACCTGGAACGCGAGGTGGGCGGACGCCATCGCCTGGCCATCGACATCCAGCGCGCGCGCTGCGCGCTACACCGTTCGCAGGGCGACGAGGGCAGTGCCGAACGCGACTGCCGCGCGGCCCTGTCGCTCGCGCTGCAGCTGCACGGCAAGGACCATCGCGCCAGCATCGATGCGCGCCGGCAGCTGGCCGCGCTTTACGTCGACCAGGGGCGTTTCGCGCAGGCGCAGGAGGAATTCGCGCAGACCCAGTCGTGGCTGGTGGCGCGACTCGGGCAGGAACATCGGGAAGTGGCGCGCAACTACAACAGCCTGGGCGTCACCGCCTGGGAGCGCGGCGACCTCAAGGCGGCGCTGGTGGCGCTGGAACAGGCCGTGGCCATCTGGCGCAAGGACGATGACACCGCGCTGCTCGCGGCGGGCATGTTCAACCTGGCGATGGTGCTGCACGAGTCCGGCGAGGACCTGCGCGCCAGGTCGCTGCTGGTCGAGGCGCGCCGCTTGCGCGTGGAGCGTTACGGCGCCGACCACGAGATCGTGGGCGACACCGACCGCCTGCTGGGCGAGGTGCAGGCGGCGCTCGGCGAGCACGATGCGGCCCGCACCGCGTTGCGTAGCGCGGTCAGGTTGACGGCCAACGGTTACGGCGCCGCGCATTCGCACACCCTGCGTGCGCAGGTCTCGCAGGCCAGGCTGCTGGCGTCGGAAGGCCATACCAATTCCCTGCAGTTGCTCGCCGACATCGGCGCCCGGCGGTCGACCGACGGCGAACTGCGCAAGGTGATCTGGCTGGCGCGCGCCTACTCGGCGCAGCTGCGCTGCGGCAGCGAGCCCGAGGAGGCCCGGGCGATGCTGGACGACGCGCTGGCACAGATGCAGGCGGCGCTGCCGGAAGGCGGCGCGGTCATGCGCGAGGTGTCGGCGATCCACACGGCCTGCGCCGGCGCTCCGCCGGAGGCGATGCCTTGAGGCGCGCGGTGGAGCGACGGACTGCAGGACCTACAGCAGCCGCGGCTGCTGGGGTTCCGGAATGCCTTCGACCGTGCTCTCGCCACGCATCACTTTCTTGAACTCCGCGCGCGACACCGAAACGTAGCGGTCGTTCCCGCCAATCTCCACCTGCGGCCCCTGCTGCACGGCGCGGCCGGCTTCATCGACGCGGACCGTCATCGTCGCCTTGCTGCCGCTGTGGCAGATGGTCTTGATCTCGTTGATCTCGTCGGCCCAGGCCAGCAGGTACTGGCTGCCTTCGAACAGTTCGCCGCGGAAATCGGTGCGCAGGCCATAGCACAGCACCGGCACCCGCTGCGCATCGACCACTTCGCTCAGCTGCCACACCTGCGCGCGGCTCAGGAACTGCGCCTCGTCGACCAGGACGCAGTGCAGGCGCCCGTGTGCGTCGATGTCGGCCTGGACGATGCGCTGCAGGTCGTCACCGGCATCGAAGGCGGTGCCGGCGGCCGTGAGGCCGATCCGCGAGGCCACCGTGCCGCTCCCGGCGCGGTGGTCCAGGCGCGGGGTGAGGATCAGCACGCGCATGCCGCGTTCGCGGTAGTTGTGCGCCGATTGCAGCAGGGTGGTGGTCTTTCCGGCGTTCATCGCCGAGTAGTAGAAGTACAGCTTGGCCATGCGCGCAGTTTACCCGCGCGGAGCGCCCGCACTGCAGCCGCGGCGGCCCGCGCGGAGGGCTTGACAGTGGCCGGACCCGCGCCTGCGGGGGCCGCGCGAAAGCGCGACGCGGCGCCGTCGGCGGCGCCCGGCGACCGGGTAAACTGGCCGCCCCTCCGGACTCGTTCATGCACGGTCTCAATCCCCCCCAGCGCGCCGCGGTGATGCACTGCGAAGGTCCCCTGCTCGTGCTCGCCGGCGCCGGCAGCGGCAAGACCCGTGTCATCGTCGAGAAGATCGCCCACCTGATTTCCTCCGGCCGCTTTCCGGCCCGTCGGATCGCCGCGATCACCTTCACCAACAAATCCGCGCGCGAGATGAAGGAGCGCGTGGCCAAGCGCATCCGCGGCGACGCGGCCGAAGGCCTGACGATCTGCACGTTCCATGCGCTGGGCCTGCGCTTCCTGCAGATCGAGCACGCCAGGGCGGGGCTGCGACGCGGCTTTTCCGTCTTCGACAGCGACGACAGCGCCGCCCAGATCAAGGACCTGCTGCCGCCCGGCAGCAAGCCCGACGTGCTCGACAACGCGCGCAACCTGATCTCGCGCGCTAAGAACGCCGGCCTGTCACCCGCCGAGGCCCTGGCCGCCGCGGGCAGCCCGCGCGAGATGGAGGCGGCGCTGCTCTACGAGCGGTACCAGGCACGGCTGTCGACGTTCAACGCGGTGGACTTCGACGACCTCATCCGCCTGCCGGTGCAGCTGCTGGAAGCCGACGAGGAGTTGCGCCTGGGCTGGCGCGAGCGCATCGGCTATCTGCTCGTGGACGAATGCCAGGACACCAACGACGCGCAGTACCGCCTGCTCAAGGCGCTTGCAGGCGAGAAGGGCCTGTTCACCTGCGTGGGCGACGACGACCAGTCGATCTACGCCTGGCGCGGCGCCAACCCGGAAAACCTGCTGCAGCTGGGCAGGGACTACCCGGCGTTGGAAATCGTCAAGCTCGAACAGAACTACCGGTGCAGCAACCGCGTGCTGCGCGCGGCCAACGCGCTGATCGCGCACAACTTCCACGAGCATCCCAAGACGCTCTGGAGCGACCAGCCCGACGGCGAGCGCATCCGCGTGTGGGAGTGCCGCGACAATGCCCATGAAGCCGAGAAGGTGGCCTCGGAGATCCACTTCATCGCGCAGAAGCACGCTGCGCCCTGGAGCGACTTCTGCATCCTGTTCCGCGGCAACCACCAGTCGCGGCCGCTGGAAAAGGCGATGCAGCTGCTGCGCATTCCCTACCACCTCAGTGGCGGCACGGCGTTCCTGGAACGCCAGGAAGTGAAGGACACGCTGGCGTGGCTGCGCCTGATCGCCAATCCCGACGACGACGCGGCGTTCCTGCGCGCGGTGCAGGCGCCCAAGCGCGAGGTCGGCGCCACGACGCTGGCCCGCCTGGCCGAACTGGCCCACGGCGCGCACATGCCGATGTCGCGCGCGGCCGAATCGGTGGGCGCGCTCAAGCAACTGGCGCCGCGCGCGGCCAATGCGCTGGATGGTTTCGTCGGCGTCGTGCGCGCCCTGCGCGCCGATGCGCAGCGCCTGAGCCCGGCCGAACTGGTCCGCGTGCTGGGCGAGAAGTCCGGCATGCTCGCGTCCATCCGCGCCCAGTGCAAGGACGAGGCCAGCTTCCAGCGCCGGCGGGAAAACCTCGAGGAACTGGCGGGCTGGTTCGAGGGCGGCAAAGGTTCGGGCCCCGGCGAGCTTGCGGCGCAGCTGGCGTTGCTGTCGCACGCCGACAAGGGCGAGGCGGGCAACCAGGTGCGGCTGATGTCGATGCACGGCGCCAAGGGCCTGGAGTTCCGCTACGTCTTCATCATCGGCTGCGAGGACGGCACGCTTCCGCATGAGATGGCGCTGGAGGAAGGCAGCCTCGACGAGGAGCGCCGCCTGCTCTACGTGGGGATCACCCGCGCCAAGGAACAACTGTGGCTCTCCCATTCGCGCGAGGCCTCGCGCTGGGGCGACAAGATGCGACTCAAGCCCAGTCGTTTCCTGGACGAATTGCCGCCCGCTGAACTGCAGCGCGACGGCGCCGATCCGGCGGCCGACGCGGTGCGCAAGCAGGAACGCGCCAGTGCGGGCTTCGCGGCGATCAAGGCCCTGCTGGAAGGCTGAGCGCGCGGCGTCGGGCCGTCGCGCCCGGCCTGATCGAACCGGTCAGCCGCGCGGCTGCGGCACGATGCGCAGGTAGGCGCGCGGCGCCTGCCAGCCCTGCGGGAACATCGTGCGCGCATCGGCATCCGACACCGACGCGGCAATGATCACGTCCTCACCCGGCCGCCAGTTCGCCGGCGTGGCCACCTTGTACTTGGCGGTCAGCTGCATCGAATCGATCACGCGCAGCACCTCGTCGAAATTGCGCCCGGTGGTCATCGGATAGACGAGTTCGAGCTTGACCTTCTTGTCCGGCCCGATGACGAACACGGTGCGCACGGTCTGGTTGTCGGCAGGCGTGCGGCCCGTCGCCGTGCCCGTGGTCTCGGCCGGCAGCATGTCGTAAAGCTTGGCCACGGACAGGTCGCAGTCGCCGATGACCGGGTAGTTGGGTGCCTGACCCTGGGTGTCGCGGATGTCCTGCGCCCAGCGCGCGTGGTCATCCACCGAATCCACGCTCAATCCGATCACCTTGACGTTGCGCTTGTCGAACTCCGGTTTCAGGCGGGCCATGCAACCCAGTTCGGTGGTGCACACCGGGGTGAAGTCCTTTGGATGGGAGAACAGGACGCCCCACGAGTCTCCGAGCCAATCGTGGAAGGCGAGGCGGCCCTGGGTGGTGTCGGCCGTGAAGTCGGGGGCGGTGTCGCCGATGCGCAGTGCCATGGGGGATCTCCGGCGTGGGGCGCCCGGGGTGGGAAGTTCGGGGGCGCCGCGCACGCAGGGAGCGCCGCCTGGCGGCGCGCGGTTCGCCGGTCCGTGACCGCCGGTGATAGCGGCCGCTTCGTTATACGCCGGCGGTGACCGGTCGGCAGACCGGGTGTCGGCTGTCAATGCATTCTCATGAAATCAATGACTTATTGGTGACAACATCAAGTGTTGCATCAAGTTCAGATCCGCCGTACGCTGCACCCATCCGGTGCGTCCGGACCCTTGCGACAACCGAGTCCTCCGGCTCCGGCCGGACTTGCGGGAGGCCTCTTGGCCTCCCTTTTCTTTTCCGGCGGCTGGTGTGAAGCGGGACGGCGTGCGCTTGTCCGGTCCCCCGCCGCCCGCGAAGATGCCCCAGCGATTGGGGAACCACCCGAAACATGTTCCAGCCCTCTCTCCCGCGCGCCATCGC
The DNA here is from genome assembly GCF_016613535.2 of Lysobacter solisilvae. NCBI lineage: Bacteria > Pseudomonadati > Pseudomonadota > Gammaproteobacteria > Lysobacterales > Lysobacteraceae > Agrilutibacter > Agrilutibacter solisilvae. The sequence continues at coordinate 1,138,502 of NZ_CP071518.1, read as the reverse complement.
CGGCGCCGCCGTGCTGTGCCTGGCCGTCCTGTCCGGGGGCTGTGACCGTGCTTCCGCGCCGTTCGGGGAGCGCGCCCCCACCGCCCCGGTGGCGGCGGTGGAACAGTTGGTGGACGACCTTCGGCGGAACGACCTGGCCGCCTATGCCCGCCATGCCGTGCCGGCGCCGCTGCATGCCCAGCTTGCGACCGCCTGGGACGAGGGCCGGACCGTGTGGCCGCTCACCGAGCTGCCCCTGGACCGCCAGCTGGGCGACTTCATCACCGCGCTGGCGGCCCCGGGCTCCGAACGCCGTCTGCTCGCCGCCTATCGCACCCAGTTCGCCGGTGCCCACGGGGAACTGCGCACCGCCGCCACGACGCTGGGCCTGTTCGCGACCCAGTACGTCAATCGCGAAGGCGAGTACAGCAGCGCCGAACGTGACCACTACACCCAGCTGATCCGCGCGCTGAGCCAGTGGGGACAGCGGGCGCCGCTGGGCGATGCCGCGCACGCCCGCAAGGCGGTACCGCGCCTGGCCCTGGCCGCGCGCGCCACGGGGCTTGCAGGCGAGGGCGGGCTGCGACGCGCCGGCATGGTGCGCAGCCTGCAGCGCCTGGGCCCGTTCTTCGGCCAGCTGCGCGGAGTGTTGCGCGATTACGGGCTCGACTTCGATACCGTCCTGGTCCACGCCCGGATCACGCTGGCCGAACAGACCGGCGACCGGGCGCGCGTGCGCATCCAGTACACGCTGGCCGGCCAGCCGGTGGATGCGTACCTGCTCCTGGAGCGGCATCAGGGCCGCTGGTACCTGAGCGACCTGCTCCGCCGCGCCCGGGCCGAAGCGGCCGCGACACCGGCGTAGTGGCCTGCTAGGCCGGCACCCGGGCCGCGCAACGGCCCGGCGCGGCATAATCCCGGGATGCCGAAGCAGACTTCCCTGTTTCCGGAAGAACCGCCCCGCCCGTCGCCGATGTCCCCGGCCGAGCCGGAGGGCGCCGTTCCATCCGGAACTTCCCATTCGCAGCAGCCTCAGGGCGGCGTGATCCTTCCCGAAACTGCCGCCGCCGACGACGGGGTGGACTCCACCGAAACGCCCATGGCGGCCCGCCCGGCGGAAGGTGCCCGCGCGCGGCCCCTCGCCCCGGCTCCCACCGCCGCTGGGCCGGCCGCAGTCGAGCCAGCCGCAGTCGAGCGAGGCGCAGTCGATCCGGCCGTAGTCGAACAGGCCGCACTCGAACCTGCCGCTGCGGAAGACCCGCCGCCGCTGGCAACGACGGCGTTTGAACCCGCTGCGCTGGAGCCCGCCCCGCTCGATCCCGCCCCGTCCATCGGCCCGGGCGGGATCGATACCCGCCAGGCCAGCCCGGCGCCGGCCCAGCCGGAACTGCCCATGCCCACGCCCGCCTTCGCGGCCGACCCGCGTCCGGCGCCCTCCACAGCGCGTCGACCCTGGTGGGTGCGCCTGCTCGGGGGCCTGATGGCGCCCTGGGTCGAGCTGAAGATCGAACCCGGTGCCCCCGCGCAGTACACCGCCAGCCTGCCGGGCCCGGTGTGCTACGTGCTGGAGGACTACGGCCTGTCCAATGCGCTGGTGCTCGAACGGGCCTGCCGCGAAGCCGGCCTGCCCTCGCCGCTGCAGCCCTTGCCGGGCGATCCGCTGGGCCGCAAACGCGCCTACCTGGCGCTGTCCCGTCGCAACGTCAGCACGCTGGCGCCGCTGAACACCCTGACCGGTTCCCCGCCGCCGTCGGCCAAGACGCATTCGGAATCGCTGGCGCGCCTGCTGGAGGCGCACCGCGAGCACCCCGAACTCGACGTCCAGCTGGTGCCGGTGTCGATCTTCGTCGGGCGCGCACCGGACAAGGACAGCGGCTGGTTCTCCGTGCTGTTCTCCGAGAACTGGACCATCGTCGGCCGCTTCCGCCGCCTGCTGGCCATCGCCCTCAACGGCCGCGACACCACGGTCCGTTTCGCCCCGCCGGTGTCGGTGCGCGGCATCATCGAGGAAGGTCTGCCGCCCGAGCGCACGGTGCGCAAGCTCTCGCGCGTCCTGCGTACGCACTTCCACCGCATCCGCGCGGCCGTCATCGGGCCCGACCTGTCCACGCGCCGCCTGCTGATCGACACCGTGCTGGCGTCCGATTCGGTCAAGGAAGCCATCGCCGACCAGGCCGCGCGCGACAAGAGCTCGCTCGCCGACGCGTACAAGAAGGCCCACACCTTCGCCTACGAGATCGCCGCGGACTATTCCCATCCGGTCGTGCGTTCGGCCAGCTTCCTGCTGACCACGGTGTGGAACCGCATCTACCGTGGCGTGCTGGTGCACCACCTGGAGAAGTTCAAGCAGGACGTGCCCGGCTTCGAAGTGGTCTACGTGCCCTGCCACCGCAGCCACATGGACTACCTGCTGCTGAGCTACCTGCTCTACACCAAGGGCATCGTGCCGCCGCACATCGTGGCCGGCGTCAACCTCAACCTGCCGATCGTGGGCACGCTGCTGCGCAAGGGCGGCGCGTTCTTCATCCGCCGCAGCATCCGCGGCAGCATGTTGTACTCGGCGGTGCTCAGCGAGTACGTGGCGCACCTGGTGGCGGGCGGTTATTCGATCGAGTACTTCACCGAAGGCGGGCGTTCGCGCACGGGCCGCCTGCTGCAACCCAAGGGCGGCATGATCTCGATGACCGTCCGCGGCTTCCTGCGCCAGCCGACCCGGCCCGTGCTGTTCCAGCCGGTCTACATCGGCTACGAGAAGCTGATGGAGGGCAACAGCTACCTCGACGAACTGACCGGCAAGGCCAAGGCCAAGGAATCGGTGTGGCAGCTGCTGATGGGCATTCCCAAGGTGCTGAGCAGCAACTACGGCCAGGTGGTGGTGAATTTCGGCGAGCCGATCCGGCTCAGTGACATGCTCGCGCAGCACGCACCGACGTGGGATGGCCTCCCCGTGCCGGAGGACGAGAAGCCCAAGTGGCTGTCGGACACCGTCGATGCGCTGGCCGACAAGATCAACGTCAACATCAACCGCGCCGCGGACGTCAATCCGATCAACCTGCTGGCGTTGTCGCTGCTGTCCACGCCCAAGCACGCGATGGGCGAGTCGGACCTGGTGGAGCTGATCACGCTGTCGCAGACCCTGCTGGCGCAGCTGCCGTATTCCGACCGCGTCACGGTCACCCCGCACACGCCCGAACAGATCATCGCCCACGGCGAGGAGATCAACGTGCTCACCCGCACGCGCCACCCGCTCGGCGACGTGCTCGGCGTGGACGGCGACAAGGCCGTGCTGCTGACCTATTTCCGCAACAACGTGCTGCACCTTTACACGGCGCCCGCATGGATTGCCTGCTGCTTCCAGCACAACCGGCGCATGAGCCGGGCGCGCGTGCTGGAACTGGGCCGCAGTGTCTACCCGTTCCTGCAGGCCGAGCTGTTCCTGCCGTGGACCACCGAGGAATTCGGCCAACGACTGGGTGACACGATCGACCTGTTCGTGCGTGAAGGCCTGCTGGAATGGATCAGCGACGAAGAGGGCGGGATCCTGGCGCGCAACGCGGGCCAGAGTGACGAGGTGTTCCGCCTGCGCACGATCGGCCACTCGCTGCAGCAGGCCTTCGAGCGCTATTACATCGCCATCTCGGTGCTGGCCAAGAACGGCCCGGGCACGCTGAGTTCGGGTGAGCTGGAAAGCCTGTGCCACTTGGCCGCGCAGCGCCTGTCGCTGCTGTACGCGCCGGCCGCGCCGGAGTTCTTCGACAAGTCGCTGTTCCGCGGCTTCATCCAGAAGATGCGCGAGCTGCGCCTGGTGTGGGTGGACGCGAATGGCAAGCTGACCTTCGACCAGCGCCTGTCGGCGTGGGCCAAGGATGCGAAGGTGATCCTGGGTCGCGAGCTGCGCCACACCATCGAGAAGATCAGCCCGGAATCGACCCGGTCCGCGTCGCCACCCACGGGCGGGTGACGCCGTTCGTCGTCGGTGGCGCGACACGTCGTCGCGCACCGACCGCTGAAAAGAAACGGCCCGCATCGCGGGCCGTTTTTGTCGGGTGCGCCGGGATCAGGCCGGTTCGTCGGGGATCAGCGCGCTCTCCAGCCGAGCGATGCAGTCCTTCAGCCACAGCTTCCGCTTCTTCAACCGTTTGACGGCAAGTTCGTCGGCGGTGGTGTCGACGATGAGGCGTTCAATGGCGACATCGAGGTCGCGATGCTCCAGCCGGAGCTCGGCCAGCCTGCGTGCGATCAGGGCGGGGTCTTCGGCGTCGATCATGGCCCGAGCTTATCGCGCCTGCCGGTCGCCGGCATGACCGGTTGCCCCAAATCATCGACGTTGGCGGCCCGGTGGTCGCCGGGCCTGCCGCTCCGGTTTCGGTCGGATGCGGCGCCGGGGCGCCGCATCCGGGTTGCCTTCAATTGAACTTGAACTGCGTGGCGCGCGGGACGCCGTCGCCCAGGTCCAGTTCCAGCCGGCGGCACAGATTGCGCAGGGACGTGGCCGCCATCCAGTCGAGCTGGTAGTAGCCGTTGCCCAGGTTCTGCAGCGCCGCGCTGTTGCCGCCGTACAGCGTGATCCGGTTCTCGCCCGCCGCCGGACAGGCGATCGCCACCGCGGCGACCCCGGCCGAAGTGAGATTCGTCACCGGCGCACCGTTGGCGTCCACCACGCGCCAGCGCAGCGGCACCGAACGGCCGGCCTTGAGCACGTTCAGCACCGGCGGGTTATGCACCGGGCTGGTGAAGCCGTTGAAACCATAGTTCACCCGATAGGTCGCGCTGCCGCTGGCGGTGTTGCCGGCGCGGTCGGTGGCGGTGCAGTTGACCTGCCGGGTGCCGACGCTGGAAGTCACCACCGCGCTGCAGGACTGCGTCGACACCCCGGACACCACATCGATGGCGTTGGCCGACGCCGCCGCCGCCGCATTGAGCAGCAGGCTGGCCGGCGCGGCCGGCGCGAGCACCGGCGCGGTGCGGTCGATGCGCACCGTGACCGGAGCGCTCATGGCGCGGTTGCCGGCCTGGTCGACGACCATGACAGGCGCCACGGTCGATTCGCCTTCAGCCGTGCGCGTCTGCGCGACCGGGCATGCGACCACGCCGGACAGCGCATCGCTGCAGGCAAAGCCCACCACCACGTCGGTGCGGTGCCAGCCGTTGGCATTGGGCGCGGCCTGCGGCGCGGCGACGACCACCGGCGCGGTGGCATCGCGCTTCACCGATACAGTTGCGCTGGCGCTGCCGCCCGCGCTTCGGGCGGTGCAGGTGAACGTCGCGCCCGGCGTGTCGGCGCGCAACGTGACCGGATCGCAGCCGGTCATCGCCTGCAGCGGCGAATCCGGATCCTGCACCGCCCAGCGCACGGTCACGTCGCCGATGTACCAGCCATTGGCGCCGAGCTCGCCCTCGATCGAAGACGTGATCTGCGGCGCCGACGCATCCACGCGCCAGTAGTGCAGCGCTGGCGTGGGATCGGTGTTGCCGGCGTGGTCGACGGCGCGCACGGCGAACACGTGCGGGCCGGTGCCAAGGCTCTCGAGCGTCAGGCGCGAGGTGCAGTTCGCGAACGGCGCGTCGTCCAGGCTGCATTCGAAGCGCGCCACCCCCGACAGCGCCTCGTCCGCACCGAAGTCGAACTCCGCGGTGGTCTGCGAAGTCTGCGGGAGCGGGCCTTCGCCGATGACGGTCTGCGGCGGCGTCGCGTCGCGCTTGATCGTCACGGTCTGCGTGACGCTGCCGCCGGCGCTGGTGCCGGTGCAGCTGAAGCCGGCTGCCGGACTGTCGGACGCCAGCACCGTCGGTTCGCAACCGCTCTCGCCCGAGGACCAGGATTCGTCGTCACTGACCGACCAGGCGATGGACACGTCGCCCACGTACCAGCCGTTGTCGCCCATCGGTCCATCGACCTGCGCGGTCACCACCGGCGGCGTGTCGTCCACGCGCAGGGTCATCGTGCTGGAGGCGACGAAGCCGTCCGCGTCGCGCCCTTCCAGGGTGACGGTGTACTGGCCGCCCTGCGTGGCCGTGCCCTGCAGGCGCCCGTTCTCCAGCACGATGCCGGGCGGCAGTGTGCCTTCGGCAACGGCGATGGTGGCCGGCACGGCCTGGGAGCCGTAGTCGGGTGTGGAACGCTGCAGCTCCACCGGGAAATCGACGGGCTGGCCGATCGACAGCGGTGGCAGGTCGCGCGGTTCCAGCCGCAGGATCGGGTACTCGGTGCCCTCGCCGTCGCCCCAGCACACGCGCGCACCGTCGCTGCGGATGGCGCAGGCCGACCCCGAGCCGGTGGCCACGGAGACGAAGCGTCCGGCCGGCGGCGTGATGTAGGCCAGCGAACCGGAACCCTGGCAGCGCAGCTCGTTGTGTTCGTCGATCCAGCACACGCTGGACTGGCCCACGCTGTAGGCGCGCACCTCGTCCATCGCCTCGATCATTCCGCCCCAGGACAGGTCCCGGCAGCTGGCATGATTGTTGGTGAACAGTGCGCAGTTGCCGCGGTCATGCGCCTGCATGGAGGCGATGCGCAGGTCCCACTCGCCGGTGGGCGGCGGGGGAATCAGCTGATCGTCGCCGCCGTAGCCCCAGCACGTCGCGGTGCCGTCGTCGCGGACGCCGCAGGTGTGGACCAGGCCCGCGGTGAGGCTGCGCAGCACGTCCGCCGGCGGCGTCGCCTGGCCGTTGGTGTCTTCGCCCCAGCACCGGGCGGTGCCGTCATCGCCCAGCGCGCAGGCGTGGTGATAGCCCAGCGCAGGCATGCGCAGCAGGCCGGGCGGTGGCAGGGTACGGCCGCCGCCCTGCTCGCCCCAGCACACCGTGGTGCCGTCGTCACGGCGACCGCAGCTGTGCACGAAGGCGGTGCCGATTTCGGTGAAGCGCCAGGGCGTTTCCCAGGGCATCGCCTGCGGAGGCTGGGTCTGGCCCGAGCCATCGCGGCCCCAGCAGGACGCCGCGCCGTCGGGACGGGTCTGGCAGGTGTAGCCGAAGCCGGCGTCGAGGCTGCCCAGGCCGAACACGCCGTCCGGCGGCAGCGTCGCGCCCTGGAACTCCTCGCCCCAGCAGCTGAGGCGGCCGTCGCTGCGCAGGCCGCAGGTGTGGTACGCACCGGCGGCGAGGGCAACGAAGCGATCCGTCGCCGGCGGCGGGACGCCGCGGCTGTCGCCCCAGCAATCGGCCGTGCCATCCAGGCGCAGGCCGCAGGCGTGGCGGCGCCCCATCGTGATCGCCGAGTAGCGCGCGCCCTGCGTGGGCGGCACGCCTTCCAGCGGTTCGCCCCAGCAGGACACGGTGCCGTCGGCGCGCAGGCCACAACTGGCCCGGTAGCCGGACGCGATGGCCTTGAAGCGATCCTCCGGCCCCGGGAGCGTCGGCGGCGGTCCGCCGAAGCCGATGTCGCCCCAGCAGCGCACGTTGCCGTTGCCGGCCAGCGCGCAGGCATGCGTCTCGCCGGCGGCGAAGGCCGACAGCAGCTCGGGGGTCTGGATGTTGTCGGGCGTCCAGCCCAGGCACTCGACGTGGCCGTCCATGCGGATGCCGCAGACGTAGGACCCGTTCGAGGAAATGGTGGCGTAGCGCGTCCATTCGTCCTGCCATTGCAACTGGATGTTGCCCCAGCATTCCAGGCGGCCGTCATCGCGCAGGCCACAGGTGTGCATCATCCCGGCCGCCAGTTGGGTGAAACGACCTTCCGGCGGCGTCGCCTGGCCCGCGTAGTTGGCACCCCAGCACGCCACGGTACCGTCGCGCCGGATCGCACAGCTGTGCCCGTCGCCCGAGGCCAGCGCGAGCACGCCGCCGCGGCCTTCCAGCACCGCGCCGGACTGGCGCACCTGCGCCGAGGCGGTCGCGCACGCCCCCAGCCCCGCCAGCATCAGCACCAGTCCCGGCAACGGTCGCATCGCCGCCTTTCCCCAACGCACGCATGCCCGTGCCAGCCCGCGCAACGCGCGGCCGCTTCCATTTCGCATCCTTGTTTTCCCCATCTCACGTTCCACGCGGGGCCCGCGTGGCGGCCCGGGTGGCCTTCCGTATCGCCGATTGCAACGGCCGCAGCGGCAGGCACACCGGTTGCAAAAAGTATGACCGATGCCCGGTTCAGACTGTTGACCACCCGACCTGCGTAGCGTATCTGGCGGCCGTCGCATGGGCCGCGACGGGTAGAATCCTCGCTCGCCCCGTGGCCCCCGCGCCACGCCGCTCCGCACTGTCGATCCGCCCCGTGAACATCCTCCTGCCCCTCGTCGAACCGCAGCCGCGCGCCCAGCGCCGCGAGCACGAACGGCACAAGCTGGCCAAGCGCCTGCGCCACCAGGTGGGTCGCGCGATCGCCGATTTCGGCATGATCGAGGACGGCGACAAGGTGATGGTCTGCCTGTCCGGCGGCAAGGACAGCTACACCATGCTGGACATCCTGCGGCAGCTGCAGCTCAAGGCGCCGGTGAAGTTCGAGCTCGTCGCGGTGAACCTCGACCAGAAGCAGCCCGACTTCCCCGCGCATGTGCTGCCGCAGTACCTGGAATCACTCGGGGTCGATTTCACGATCATCGAGCAGGACACCTATTCCGTGGTCAAGCGCGTCGTGCCCGAGGGCAAGACGATGTGCTCGCTGTGCTCGCGCCTGCGTCGTGGCGCGCTGTACGCGCACGCGGCCGCGCATGGCTTCACCAAGATCGCCCTGGGCCACCACCGCGACGATCTGGTATCGACGTTTTTCCTGAATCTGTTCTTCCACGCCAAGATGGGCGGCATGGCGCCCAAGCTGCTCAGCGACGACGGGCAGCACGTGGTGATCCGGCCGCTGGCCTATGTCCGCGAGGAAGACATCGCGGCGTACGCACAGGCCCGGCAGTTCCCGATCATTCCGTGCAACCTGTGCGGCTCGCAGGAAAACCTGCAGCGCAAGCAGATCAGGCGCATGATGGAGGCCTGGGAGAAGGAATCGCCCGGCCGGATCGAGACCATCGCCCGCGCGCTGGGCGACGTCCGGCCCGCGCAGCTGAGCGATCCGGCGCTGTTCGATTTCCCTGCCCTGGGACGCCGTGGCCAAACGCCGTTGCCCGACGCGCATGCGTGGCTGGCCGGCGAACCGCACGCGTCCGGCGACGATGATCCCGACGGGCGCGGCCTTGACGGGCACGATCCTGCCGGGTGCGCGCCCCCCTGATGCTGGCCTGACGTCATTCCCGCGAAGGCGGGATCTGTATCGGACCCCGTGCGCTCCACCGCCGTGACAACGGCGACCACCCATTCCCGCTCCCGCGGGCATGAGGGTCTCCTCACCCAACTCGAGTCCCGCCCCCCATGTTCTTCCGCAACCTCACGCTCTTCCGCTTTCCCACCGCCACCAAGCTCGATGACCTGGACACCGGCCTCACCGAGTGCCAACTCAAGCCCGTCGGTCCGTTGGAGCTGTCCTCGCGCGGGTTCATTTCGCCCTTTGGCCGCGACAGCGACCTGCTGGCGGCGCGCCAGCGCGACGCGATCTGGCTGACCGTCGGCGGCGAGGACCGGCTGCTGCCGGGCAGCGTGGTCAACGAGATGCTGGCGCGCAAGCTGGAGGAAATCGAGGCCAAGGAGGGTCGAAAGCCCGGCGGCCGCACGCGCAAGCGGATCAAGGACGAGCTGATCACCGACCTGCTGCCGCGCGCCTTCATCAAGCCCAGCCGCACCGATGCGCTGCTGGACCTGGAGCACGGCATCGTCGTGATCGACACCTCCAGCCGCAAGAACGGCGAGAACGTGGTGAGCGAGGTGCGCCGCGCGCTGGGCAGCTTTCCCGCGCTGCCGCTGAATGCCGAGGTCGCGCCGCGCAGCGTGCTGACCGGATGGGTGGCGGGGGAGCCGCTGCCCGAGGGGCTTTCGCTGGGCGACGAATGCGAACTGCGCGATCCGGTCGACCAGGGCGCCGTGGTGAAGTGCCAGCGGCAGGAACTGCAGGGCGACGAGATCGGCAAGCACCTGGAATCGGGCAAGCAGGTCACGCGCCTGGCGCTGACGCTGGACGACCACGTCTCTTTCGTCCTCGGTGAGGACCTGGTGGTGCGCAAATTCAAGCTGCTCGACGGCGCGGTGGATTCGCTGGAGTCGACCGAGCGCGACGACCTGCGCGCCGAGCTCGACGCGCGCTTCGCGCTGATGAGTGGCGAGGTCAAGCGCCTGTTCTGCGTGCTGGAGAAGGCGTTGAAGCTGTCCCGCGTGGAGGCCTGAGGCCTGACGCGCCCCGCCCTGGAGCGCAGGCTGCCGACTCGGTGCCGGCCGCCTGCCGAAGCGGCGCCGCGCCACGGTCACTGGCGCAGGCATCCGGCCGTCGGCGGCCGGCGCGCCAACGTCGCGCGGCACTCGATTCACTTGCCGCGTTCAGGAAATTCCTTCGCGCGCATCGTTATGCTTGAACCATGACGAGCGCGCGTGCATGAATCCCCTCCGCTTCCTGGCAGGGTCACCGCGCGCGCCGGTGCGCACGGTGGCGCGCGACAGCATCAGTCTCACCCTGGACAACGGCCAGACCGTCGAAGTGCTGCGCGTGCGCGATCCGCGCGCGCGCCGGATGAAGCTGTCGGTGAGCGAGCGCGGCGCACGCCTGACCCTGCCGCTGCGCGTGAGCGAGCGTGCCGGCGAGCGCTTCGTGCAGGAACACGGGGACTGGCTGATGGCGCAGTTGGCCAGCAATGGCAGCCCGCTGCCGGCCTTGCAACCGCACGTCACCGCCGCCGTGCCCCTGCGCGGCGCCCAAATGCCGCTGGTGTGGGGCGAAGGCCGCGCGCTGCACGTGACCATGCGCGATGACGCCATCCACGTCGTCGTTCCGCCCGCGGTTGGCCCCTCCGCTTTGCGGCGCGCGGTCCGCGATTTCCTGGAAGCGCAGGCGCGCGCCGACGTCGGTCGCTGGATGCCGCGCTACCTTCCCACGCTGCCGCGCGCGCCCTCGCGGCTGCGCCTGCGGGTCATGTCGTCGCAATGGGGCTCGCTGTCGCCCGACGGCAGCCTCTGCCTCGACCTGGCACTGGTGCTGGCCGAACCGGCGGCCTTCGAATACGTGCTGGTCCACGAACTCTGCCATCTGGTCCACGCCGACCATTCCCGCCGCTTCTGGCGCGAGGTGGAGGCGCGATGCCCCGACTGGCGCCTGCAGCGCGACTATTTCCGGCAGGAAGGACGCCGCCTGAAAGCGACGCTGCATGGCCTGATCGGCCAAGGCGCGCTGACCCTCGGCCCACGGTGCCGCGCGGTCAGGGCTTCACGACATTGCCGTCGTTCGAGCAGCCCTGGATCCCGGTGGCGAAGCCGCTGACGACGTTCTCCAGGGCGACGCCCTGGGAATTGGCGCAGGCCAGGCCCACGCTGCCCGCCGTGGCGGCGCCCACGACGTCGTTGGCGCGCAGCACCAGGCGGCCGCTGCCCGTGTTGCTGATGCCGAAGGCCGCCCCGGGACCCCGCCGCCACCAGTCCGCGGATGCGGTTACCGGCGATCGTGCCGCCGGTGTTGGCGCTGGTGCGGATGCCGTAGGCGATGCCATTGCCGCTGCCCCCGCCCGCCGGGAGCACGCCGCTGATCGTGTTGGCGATGACGTCGACGTTCGCGCTGGTGAAGATGGCTGTCGCGGCGGAACCATCGAACGTGGAGCCGCCGGTGTCGGTCAGCAGGTTGCGCTGCACGACCGAACCTTCGCCCTCCACGTGCAGCCCGGTGCCGGTGATGCCGTTGAAGCGGTTGTCGTGGACGACATGGCCGCCGCCGGCGCCGGTGAATTCCACTCCGCGCAGGAAACCGCGCAGGTTGCAGCGGCGCACCACCGCGTTCTGCCGTGCCACGGCCCGGATCCCGGCGGTCTGCGTGGCCGTGCCGGCGCCCAGCCCGCCGATCTTGAAGTCGTTGCAGTCGATCGTGACGTTGTTGGTGGCAATCAGGATCGCCGCGCCCGAGCTCACGGCGGTGGACAGGTCCTGGCGCAGGCACCAGACGCCCTGGGTGTTGATCGACACGGGCAGGCTGTCGATGAAACCGGTGCAGTTGTCGTAGCTCTCCGCGGCCTGGGCGGAAGTGACCGCCAGTGCGAGGACCGGGGCAAGCAGCGCGAGGGCACGAAGTCTCATGGCGGCACCAGGAAGCAGCGCGTCGCAGCCGCGCCGGAGCCCCCAGCATATCGATCCGACGGCGGGAAGGAATGGCCTAGCCGTTCAGGAAGTCACCGATTGCGGCGGCCACCGCTGCCGGATCCTCCATGTGCAGGTGGTGCGAGCCCGGCAGGACCACCACTTCGCCGCGCCGCAGCAGGGCGGCGCGAGAGCGGCGCAAAGCCTCGGGGAAATACGGGGGCGGTGGATCGGCGTAGATCACCCGGGTCGGGCACTCGATGTGCGCCAGCAGGTCGCTGACCTGGTCTTCGATCATCCGCACGGCGGTGGTGATCGTCAGGCGCGGATCGGTGCTCCAGCTGAAACCGGCCGGGCCGCCATCTTCATTCACGGGTACCAGCCCGCGCTCCACCAGCAGGCGCGCCACCGGTTCGCTCAGGCCGTTGGCCTGCATGCGCGCGCGGGCCGCGGTGGCGATGTCGGGAAACACCCGCAGGCGCTTGCCCACCAGGGCGCGGCGCGCGGCGACGGATTCGCGCAGGCGCGCGGCGGTGTGATCGGCGGTGTCCGACAGCGCACCCAGCGCCTCGATGGCCAGGAAACGCGATACCCGTTCGGGCGCCGCGGCACTGAGGATGCTGCCGATCGCCGCGCCCATCGAGTGCGCGAGCAGGGCGAAGCGATCCCAGCCGAGCAGGTCGGCCACGTCGAGCACGGCATGCACGGTGCCGGCCAGCGAGTAATCGGCGCCCAACGGCAGGTGCGCGCTGGCGCCGTGGCCGGGCAGATCCAGGGCCACCAGCTCCATGTCGGGCAGGTGCGCGGCCAGCGGTACGAAGCTGGCCGCGTTGTCGAGCCAACCGTGCAGTGCCAGCACGCGCGGCGCGCCCGCGGTGCCGCCGCGCAGGCCGGTGAGTCGGCCGAAAGCGGTGTCGAGGGCGAATTCGCGCAGGATCACGCGATCGCCTGCAGTTCGCGCCGCGCGATCGCAGCGAGCGCACGGGCATGGTCCGCGCTGTCGTTCAGACAGGCGATGTAACGCAGGTCGCCGCCACGGACGCGGAAATCGCCGGCCAGTTCCTTCGCCACTTCTTCCAGCGTCTCCAGGCAATCGACCGCGAAACCGGGCGCCACCACGTCCACGCGGCGCACGCCGCGCCGGGCCAGGTCGTCCAATGTCCCCGCGGTGGACGGCTCCAGCCATTTCTCGCGTCCGAACCGCGACTGGTAGGTCAGCGACCACGCCTCGTCGGCCAGCCCCAGTCGGGCGGCAACCGCGCGCGCGCTGGCCTGGCACTGCTGCGGATAGGGATCGCCCGCATCGGCCAGGCGCTGCGGCAGGCCATGGAAGGAGAACAGCATGTGCGCGGGATTGCCGTGCTGCGCGCGGTGCGCACGGATCGAGGCGGCGACCGCCTCGACCCAGTCCGCATCCTGCGCGTACTGCTCGATGGTGCGGACCTGCGGTGCGGGCTCGGCGGAATCGGCGGCCCATTGCGCGGTGACCTGGGCCACGACGTCCTGGACCGAGGCGGTGGTGGTGGTCGAGTACTGCGGATACAGCGGCAGGACCACGATCCGGTCCAGGTGCTGCGCGCGCAGCTCATGCAGCACGCGCGCGAGCGCCGGTTCGCCGTAGCGCATCGCGTCGGCGACGCGCAGCTCGGGGCATTGCGCCTGCACGGCCCGTGCAAGTCGGCGGGTGAACACGGCCAGCGGCGACCCGTCGGGCATCCACACGTCGGCGTACTTGCGGGCGACCCGCGTGCAGCGCAGTGGCAGGATCACCAGGTTCAGCAACGGCCACCACAGCAGGCGTGGCAGGTCGACCACCCGGCGGTCGGACAAGAATTCGCGCAGATAGCGGCGTACGGCCGGCGCGGTCGGCGCCTGCGGCGTGCCCAGGTTGACCAGGACGATGGCGCAGGAGGGCTTCGCGGGCGCGGGGCCTGCCAACGGGGTGGGCTGCGTCATGCGCATAGGATGACAGCCGCGCGCGGCGTGGTCATCCGCGTTGGGGGTTTGCAGTGATAAACAGTCCTCGGCCTGGAGTGGATCGGGCGGGGGCGGGGGCGGCATTGGCATCGCGCTGGTGTTTTTCTCTGCCTGGCCGGCTGCGTTATTCGAGGTGAAAGCGCGCTGCGGCGTGGGGTTCCTCTGCCGCGGGGGCGGCATTGGGAATTGCGCTGGTGTTTTTCTCTGCCTGGCCCGGCCGCGGGGGCGGCATTGGGCATCGCGCTGGTGTTTTTCTCTGCCTGGCCCGGCCGCGGGGGCGGCATTGGGCATAACGCTGGTGTTTTTCTCTGCCAGGCCCGGCCGCGGGGGCGGCATTGGGCATCGCGCTGGTGTTTTTCTCTGCCTGGCCCGGCCGCGCGTTCATGACGGTTCAGTGCTTAGCCACTACGCTCACCGCAGCCCCCGCTGCCGGAGATCGTCCATGTCGCGCCTGCCCGTCCTGTTGCTCCTGTTGGCCTCGCTCGGCCTGTCCAATGCACGGGCGGCCGCACCCGACCAGAACGAGCGCGCGCTCAACGCGGTGCGCGTACTGGAGCAGGTGCAGGCCATTCCCGAGTCGGCCATTCCCGACAAGCTGTTCGACGAAGCGCGCGCGATCGTGGTGGTGCCGGACTCGCTCAAGGTCGGCCTCGTGCTCGGCGGTCGGCGCGGCCACGGCCTGGTGTCGGTGAAGAGCCCCGATGGCAGCTGGTCCAGCCCCAGTTTCGTCAAGCTGACCGGTGGCAGCATCGGCCTGCAGGCGGGCGTGCAGTCGTCCGACATCGTGCTGGTCTTCCGTGGCGAGCGCGGGCTCGATTCCATCGTCAATGGCAAGCTCACCTTGGGCGCGGATGCCGGGGTGGCCGCCGGCCCGGTGGGTCGCAATGCCGCCACCGCCACCGATGGCCAGCTCAAGGCCGAGATCTGGTCGTGGTCGCGCGCGCGCGGCCTGTTCGCCGGGATCGCGCTGGACGGCGCCGTGCTGTCGATCGATGACGCTTCCAACCAGCTGGCCTACGGCGCGGGCACGACGCCGCGGATGATCTTTGAAGGTCGCGCGGCGCAGCCGCCCGGCGAGGCTGTCATCCGCTTCCGCGATGCGCTCGAGGAGGCCACCGCGCTGGCCCACGACCGCCGCGGCGGCACGCGCACCACCCGTGCGTCCACGCTGGCTCCCGCCGCAGCGCCCGTCGCCACCGCAGCGGCCTCGTCGCAGGCGCAGCCCCTGGGCGCGGCGTCCAGCGACCCGGTGCCGGCCCCGTTCCAGGACATTCCGGCCGACGACGCCACCCGCGTCGAGCCGCTTCCGCCCGAGCCGGCCCCGGCCACCACTCCGCGCTGAGGCCCAAGGTCGCGCCGGTCGTCGCCGGATGACCGGGCGTGCAACCCGGCGGATGGCGGGTCGCGAGCGCCGTCTGCCAACCCGCGCACGCCGGTAGTCACATCGGCTGGAGTATCCTGACGCCCCAATCCACAGGGCATCCCCATGGGCGGTTTTAGTATTTGGCACTGGCTGATCGTGCTCGTGATCGTGGTGCTCGTGTTCGGCACCAAGCGCCTGGGCAACATCGGCAAGGACGTGGGCGAGGCCGTGAAAGGCTTCAAGAAGGGCATGCAGGACGACGACAAGGACGCGCCGCGCGGCCAGCTCCCTGACGAGACCCGACGCGAGGACGCGCAGCGGCGCGACGAGCGGTCCGTCGACAACGATCGCACTCCGCGCTGATCGCGCGGGGGCGCCGGGACAGATACCGGCCTGCGCCGGATGACAAAGGCGCCGCCGCGCCCTGCGCATCTCCAGCCTCCGGCATTCAGCGTCCCTGGAATCCCGCAGCCGCAGGCCCGAAGGCCCCCTCCGCGTCCCTGACGACCGCATGTTCGACATCGGCTTCTCAGAACTGTTCATGATCGCCCTCGTGGCCCTGGTCGTGCTGGGCCCCGAGCGACTGCCGAAGGCCGCGCGGTTCGCGGGGCTGTGGGTACGCCGCGCCCGCGCGCAGTGGTATTCGGTGAAGTCGGAGCTGGAGAACGAGCTCGCCGACGAGGAACTGCGGCGCAGCCTCCGGCAGGCACGCACCGACCTGGAAGACGCGCGCGACAGCCTGGTGCAGGACGGCGCGCGGATCGAGCGCGAAGTGGCGCAGGCGCGCGACGAATTGCAGCGGTCGATCGGCGTGACGGCGCCATCGGGAGCCAGCGGGGCCGAGGAACTGCACGAGACCACCGTACCCGGCGAAGATTTGCCGGCGCCGGCCGAAGGGCACGAAGGCGCACCGCCCCAGCGCGCCAGCGAGCGTTCTCCCGATGCATGACACCGTGCCCGACACCGCCGAACCGCGCCTCATCGACCACCTGATCGAGTTGCGCGCACGCCTGCTGCGCGGCGTGGCCGGACTGCTGCTGGTGTTTCTCGCCCTGATGCCGTTCGCCGCCAAGCTCTATGCCCTGCTGGCGCAGCCGCTGCTCGACAAGCTTCCGGTCACCGGCCAGCTGGTGGCGAATGATCCCGCCGGCGGATTCTTCGTGCCGGTCAAGCTGGCGTTCTTCTGCGCGCTGGTGATCAGTGCGCCCTGGCTGCTGTACCAGGCCTGGGCCTTCGTCGCGCCCGGGCTGTACCAGCGCGAGAAGCGCCTGGCGATACCGCTGCTGGTGTCGGCGGTGACGCTGTTCTACGCCGGCTGCGCGTTCGCATTCTTCCTGGTGCTGCCCGCGGTGTTCGGCTTCCTCGCCCGGTTCACGCCGGACGTGGTCGCGATGATGCCGGACATCGGCAAGTACCTGGATTTCGTGCTGGTGATCTTCCTGGCCTTCGGCGCCAGTTTCGAGCTGCCCGTGGCACTGGTCGTGCTGGTCCTGCTGGGCTGGGTGACGCCCCGGCAGCTGCGCGAATCGCGCGGTTACGCCGTGGTGGGCATATTCATCGTCGCGGCGATCATCACCCCGCCGGACGTGGTGTCCCAGCTGATGCTGGCCATCCCGATGTGCATCCTCTACGAAGCCGGGATCCTGGCGGCCAGCTGGGTCACGCCCCGTCCCGACGCGGGCTGAGCCGCGCCGGCCGGCGGGCTCAGGCCTCCAGGTGGTGCGGTTCCAGCTGGTCGGGCGGCGAGGGTCCGGCGACGGGCGCGGGGCCGGCGACATCGCGCCAGATCTGGTACATCACGCTGAGCACCACCGCGTACAGCACGGTCAGGAAGGCCACGTAGAGCGGCAGGATCGCCGCCAGCCCAAGGGTCGGATGCAGCAGGCCGGCCACGCCGCCGACCACCAGCAGCACCAGGAACATGCCCACGGCGACCACGGCCATCGCGCCCACGCCGAGCACGGCCATCACCAGCAGCGGCGCCAGGTTCCTGGCCGTGCCCGCGAAACCGTCCACGGTCGCCTCGCGCACGCCGCGACCCCCGATGGCGACTTGGCCGAGCCCGATCGCGAAGGCGCAGCCGAACAGCAGCAGCCACAGGCTGCCCAGGCCCACCAATCCGGCGGTACCCGACGGTGCGTCCGGAAGCTGCGGCGGCGTCCCGCCGGCAGCGACGCCCGCCTGCTGGGCCTGCTGGATCTTCTCGGCCGCGTCCAGGTACCACTCCATCACGCCCTGTCCAAACAGGGTGACCAGCACGTAGCCGACCAGCAGGTGCACCAGCAGCATCAGCAGGGCGAACCTCACGCACGCCCCCCACGCGGCGCCGGAGCGGAACAACTGGAAGATGTCGCGGGCGTGGGCCGGCTGGCCATGCTCGCCGGCGTCGATCATGCGCAGGTAGCCGCCCATCAGCGGCACCAGCGTCGCCAGCCAGAGCAGCGTCATCAGGGCGCCGATGGCGATGGTGACGTCCTCGCCAGGCTTGAACGCCGCCATCAACACCAGCTGGAGCACGGTCGGCATCAGCCAGACGGCCATCAGGACCGCGGCGCCGGCGAACAGCGCGCGGGAATTGTGGCGGCCGACATTGATCGCGCGGCGCAGCCAGTGGAAGCCGGCCGTCGGACCGTGGGCGCGGGTGCTCATGGACATTTCTCTGGGGGAAAGAAAACGGGGAACGCGGCGCGGCTCAGCGCCGCAGCCCGCGCGCATGGCGCACGAACCGCTGCAGCACGCGCCGCGCATGCGGTGTCGCGCTGACGCTGCGGGCCAGCTGCTTGTGGCAACGGCCTTCGCGGGTAAGCGCGTCTTCGCGGGCGCGCACGTAGCCACGCATGTGCGTGGCGCTGAATTCGGGGTGGAACTGCACACCCCAGGCCCGGTCGCCCCAGCGGAACGCGTGGCAGGCGTCGTGCACGGAACGCGCCAGGACCGTGGCGCCCGGCGGCGCGCGCAGCACCGTCTGCAGGTGCGTGGCCTGGGCGGGGAATGTCGGCGGCAGGCCGGCGAACAGCGGATCCTCGCTCGCCTGCGGGTGCAGCTCCAGGGTCACCGTGCCCATCTCCCGGCCGTCCGGGTGGTAGCCGACTTCGCCACCCAGTGCATCGGCGATGAGCTGGTGCCCGTAGCAGATTCCCAGCAGCGGCAGGCCCTCGTGCGCGGCCTCGCGCAGCCATGCCCCGCTTGCCTCGCTCCAGTCCGCGCGGTCGGTGACCATGGCGCCCGAGCCGGTGACGATCGCCCCGGCGAAGCCTTCCCGCGTCGGCAGCGCATCGCCGCCCTGCACGTTGACCACCAGTGCGCCGTCGCGCGGCAGGCCTGCGGCGACGCGGATCCAGTGCGGAAAACCCCGGTGACGGCGCATGGATGCGACCGGCTGACCGGTTTCGATGATGAGGAAGGGTGAAGTCACGGCGATGGACCAGGCGGCGGGCAACAGCGGAACGGCAGGCGGCCGGCCAGGCGACGGGCGCGCGGCACCCCGCGCACCGCGGAAAAAGCCCGCAAAACCCGGCTCCTGCGAGCCTCGCCGCTATACTACCGCGCTTTGCCACGCGGCCTTCCCGTACCCATGTCACAAGCTCCGCTCATCCCGAGCTCGTCCAAGGACGCGCCCTCCCGCCCGATCACCTTCCAGCAGCTGATCCAGCGCCTGAACACGTATTGGGCCGACCAGGGCTGCGTGCTGATCCAGCCCCTGGACCTGGAAGTGGGCGCAGGCACGTTCCATCCCGCCACCTTCCTGCGCGCGCTGGGTCCGGAAGGCTGGAACGCCGCCTACGTGCAGCCCTGCCGCCGGCCCACCGACGGCCGCTACGGCGAGAACCCCAACCGCCTGCAGCGTTATTACCAGTATCAGGTCGTGATGAAGCCCAGCCCCGACAACATCGTCGAGCTGTACTTCGACTCGCTCAAGGCACTGGGAGTGGACCCGCTGGTGCACGACCTGCGCCTGGTCGAGGACAACTGGGAATCGCCGACGCTCGGCGCCTGGGGCCTGGGCTGGGAGGTCTGGCTCAACGGCATGGAAGTCACCCAGTTCACCTACTTCCAGCAGGCCGGTGGCCTGGAGTGCAAGCCGGTACTGGGCGAGATCACCTATGGCCTGGAACGCCTGTGCATGTACCTGCAGAGCTGCGACAACGTCTACGACCTGGTCTGGACCTACGGCCCCGATGGCCGCCCGGTGACCTACGGCGAGGTCTACCACCAGAACGAGGTCGAGCAGAGCACCTACAACTTCGAGCACGCCGACGTGGCCGAACTGTTCCACCGGTTCGACGCCTGCGAGGCCGAGGCCGCGCGCCTGATCGAACTGGGCCTCCCGCTGCCCGCCTATGACCAGGTCTGCAAGGCCAGCCACAGCTTCAACCTGCTCGACGCGCGCCGGGCGATCTCGGTCACCGAGCGCCAGCGCTACATCCTGCGCGTGCGCAAGATCGCCCAGGGCGTGGCGCAGGCCTACTACGCGCAGCGCGAGAAGCTGGGCTTTCCGCTGCTGGCCGCGCGCCAGACGGAGGCCGCATGATGAACATGCAGCCGCTGCTGATCGAACTGGGCACCGAGGAATTGCCGGTCAAGGCGCTGTCGGGCCTGGCACAGGCCTTCTTCGACGGCGTGCTGGCGGGACTGGACAAGCGCGGCATCGCGGTCGAACGCGATGGCGCCCGCCCGCTGTACACGCCTCGGCGCCTGGGCGTGCTGCTGCCGCGCGTGGCGACGATGCAGCCGGAGCAGTCGAGTGAAGTGCTCGGGCCCTACGTCAACATCGCACTGGACGCGAACGGCGAGCCGACCCGGGCCCTGCAGGGTTTCGCGCAAAAGGCCGGCGTGGAATGGACGGCGCTGGAGAAGACCACCGATGGCAAGGGCGAGCGCTTCGTCCACCGCGCGGTGAAGCCGGGCGCCGGCACTGCCTCGCTGCTGGGCGAGGTGCTGGCCGAGGCCGTGGCCGCGATGCCCATTCCCAAGCCGATGCGCTGGGGCGCGCGCGAGTACGGGTTCGCCCGACCGGTGCACTGGCTGGTCGTGCTGCTGGGCAAGGATGTCGTCGACGTGCAGCTGCTGGGCGTCAAGGCCGACCGCATGAGCCGCGGCCATCGCTTCATGCACGACAAACCGGTGTGGATCCAGGACGCCGACGCCTACATCGACGCGCTGCGCGCGGCGTGCGTGCTGGTCGATCCGGACGAGCGCCGGACGCGGATCACCGCCGAAGTGGAGACCGCCGTGGCCGGCAACGGCCGCGCCCACATCGACGCGGGTGTGCTGGAAGAGGTCAACGGTCTCACCGAATGGCCGCGGGCGATCGCGTGCAGCTTCGAACCGCAGTTCCTGGCGGTCCCGCAGGAGGCGTTGATCGCCACCATGCAGGACAACCAGAAGTTCTTCCCGGTGCTGTCCGCCGAAGGCCGGCTCACCGAGCGTTTCGTCGGCATCGCCAACATCGAGTCGAAGGATCCCGCCGAAGTCCGCAAGGGCTACGAGCGCGTGATCCGCCCGCGCTTCGCCGACGCCAAGTTCTTCTTCGTCGAGGACATGAAGCAGGGCCTGGCCGCGATGGGCGCGGGCCTGGCCAGCGTGACTTACCAGGCCAGGCTCGGCACCGTCGCTGACAAGGTCGCGCGCGTGGCCAAGCTGGCGCAGGCGATCGCGCCGCAGGCAGGCGTGGATCCCGCCCTGGCCCACCAGGCCGCGATGCTGGGCAAGAACGACCTGCAGTCGCGACTGGTCAACGAGTTCCCCGAGTTGCAGGGTATCGCCGGCCGCTATTACGCGATGGCCGACGACGCGCTGCAGGGTCTGGCGTACGACGCGCGCACCGGGGTGGCCGCCGCCATCGACGAGGCGTACATGCCTCGTTTCGCCGGCGACGCGATCGCTCCCTCCGCGCTGGGTCGCGTGCTGGCCATCGCCGAGCGGCTGGACACCCTGGCCGGCGGGTTTGCCGCGGGCCTGAAGCCGACCGGCAACAAGGATGCGTTCGCGCTGCGCCGCAACGCGCTGGGCCTGGCGCGCACGATCGTGGAGAGCGGGCTGGACTTGGACCTGGACGCACTGCTGGCGCAGGCGCGCGACGGCGTGGGTGAAGTGAAGAACGACAAGGGCGTGGGCGCGGCCGCCGATGTCGGCGAACTGCGCGAGTTTGTCCTCGACCGGCTGCGCGGCTATTACGCGGACGTCCCGCCGCAGCAGTTCACCGCGGTGGCCGAGCTGCGGCCGGCGTCGCTGCTCGACTTCGACCATCGCCTCAAGGCGATCGGCGAGTTCGCCAAGCTGCCCGAGGCGCCCGCGCTGGCCGCCGCCAACAAGCGCATCCGCAACATCCTGCGCAAGGTCGAGGGCGCGCTGCCCACCGCGATCGACCCGGCCCGCTTCAGTGAGGACGCCGAGCGTGCGCTGGGCCAGGCCGTGGACGCCGCCGTCGCCGACACCGATCCGCTGCTCGCCCGCCGCGACTACGTGGCCGTGCTGGCGCGCCTGGCCGCGCTGCGGCCGCAGGTCGATGCGTTCTTTGATGGCGTGATGGTCAACGTGGACGATGCGGCCGTGCGCGACAACCGCCTGGCCCTGCTCAAGCGGCTCAGCGACCGCCTGGGTAGCGTGGCGGCGATCGAGCATCTGTCACTGTAGGCCGGTTGCGCCGGCGGTGGCCGGGACGCGTCCCGGCCGCTATCCCGCGCCGCAGGTCTGCACGAAGGCCGCCGGCGTGGACGACATGCCCGGGTCGTCCTGGGCAGCGCGATGGTCACGCCCGGCTACACCCTCCCCCCGCATGCGGGGCAGGTGGCAGGTGCGCCGAAATCCCTGCCGACGACGCGGCCCCATCGTCGCTCGATGTCGGGTTTCCTAATCCCGGGTTAACGCCACGCCGGTATCCTCCCCCGATGCCCGCATTCCCCCTGCGCCTGTCCGCCGCCGCCCTGTTGCTTTCGATGGCCGGCGCGGCGCACGCGGCGAAGGTCGAACGCGTGGACATCCGCGGCCTCGACGAGACGATGACGACCAACGTGCAGGTCTCGCTGTCGATCGTCGATGCGATCGGCAAGGAGCTCTCGGGCCGCCGCATGGCCTACCTGCTGCGCGAGGCCGAGAACGAGACGCGCGAGGCGCTGGAGCCCTTCGGGTACTACTCCCCCCGCATCACCATCGAGCGCACCCGCGACGGCGTCACCACGGTGGTCAATGCCGCCACGCCCGCCGCCGCGCCGGGAACACCCACGCCGGCACCACTGGCGCCGCTGGCACCGGAAGACCCGACGCAGGCCACGGAGCGGCGCGCCAACACCTCGCCGGTCCTGGTGACGATCACCGTCGACCTCGGCACGCCGGTGACGGTGCGGCAGTCGGACCTGGCCATCGACGGCGAAGGCGGCGAGGACAAGTACCTGCTCCAGGACCTGGAGGATTTCGTCCCGCGCGAGGGCGAGGTGTTCGACCATGAGCTCTACGAGGCGAGCAAGGCCCGCATCACTCGCCGGCTGGCCGAGCGCGGCTACTTCGACGCCGACTTCGCCGCCCGCCGCGTCGAGGTGACACGCGCCGACAACGCCGCCGACATCCACCTGGCCTGGACCAGTGGCGAGCGTTACGACATGGGCCCGACCACGTTCGTGCAGAACCCGCGCATCCTGCGCGAAAGCCTGCTGACGCGGCAGGTGTACTGGGAAGAAGGCAGCTATTACCACCAGGGCAAGCTAGACCGCCTGCGCGATTCGCTCGCCCGGCTGGATTATTTCGCCGGCATCGACATCGAACCGCATCCCGACGAGGCCCAGGACGGACGCGTGCCGGTCACCGTCACCCTGACCCCGGCCAAGCGCACCATCTACACCGCCGGCCTGAGTTACGGGACCGACAGCGGCGCCGGCGTGCGGCTGGGCATGGAGCGGCGCTACCTCAACGACCGCGGCCACAAGGCGCTGGCCCAGCTGGACTGGGCACAGCGGCGCAAGACTTTCACCATGCAGTACCGCATCCCGGCCTTCGCCTGGGCCGACGGCTGGTACACCGCCACCGCGCAGTTCGCCGACGAGCAGACCGACTACATCGACACGCGCCGCATCGAGCTGATCGCCAGCCGGAGCGGCGAGATCAACGACCAGTGGACGGTGGTGGCCTCCGTGCATGGCCTGCGCGAGCGCTGGGCCTACGAAGCCGAGGAGGACGACGATCCGGCCACGCCCACGCAGTACCAGTACGGCACCTTCCTGTATCCCTCGCTGCGCGCCGAGTACGTCGACGCCGACGATCGCCTGTACCCGCGCGACGCGCTGGGCGGCACCGCGATGTTGCGCGGCGGCGTGGAGGGCGCCGGTTCGGACGTCAGCTTCGCCCAGGTGCACGTCACCGCGCGCTGGTACCGCGGCCTGGGAGACAAGAGCCGCCTGATCACCCGCGGCGAGGTCGGCCACACGTTCGTCGACGACGAGATCGCCACGATGCCGCCCAGCCTGCGCTTCCACGCCGGCGGCGATCGCAGCATCCGCGGCTACGCATGGCGCGAAGTGGGCCCGCGCATCGGCGAGGAGGGCGACGAGTTCCCGGTCGGTGCGCGCAACGTGGTCACCGGCAGCGTCGAGTACGAGCAGTATTTCGGCAAGGGCGAATGGGGCGCGGCCGCATTCGTCGACGGTGGCAGCGCGTTTGACGACGCCGTGGACTGGCGCACCGGCGTGGGCGTGGGCCTGCGATGGCGTTCGCCGGTAGGCCCGCTGCGCCTGGACATCGCGCACGGCCTGGACGATCCGGACTCGGCATTCCAGATCTACCTCAACATCGGCGCCGACCTGTGAGCGCCCGCACACCGTCGATGGAAGCGTACTGACCATGCCCACCGTGCCGTCCACGCCCGCCGACGTCCACGAAGCCCGCATCGCGCAGCTGCGCGCCCGCCGCCGCGCGCGCATGCGCTGGCTCGCCGTGCGCAGCGGCATCGGTCTGGCGGCGGTGCTGGTACTGGGCTCGGTGTTCCTGTACTGGCTGCTCACCAGCATTGGCGGCCGCGAACTGCTGCTGTCGCAGATCCAGCAGCGGCTGCCGGCCACCGCACGGCTCACCTGGACGCGCGCCGAAGGTCCGGCGTCGGGCCCCCTGGTGCTGCATGGCGTGCGATTCACATACGAAATGACGGACAAGGACGGCCGTCGTGACCCGGCGCATCCGCGCCTGCTGGTGTTCTCCGCACGGCGCGTGATGCTGGATCCAGCATTGCGGCCGCTGCTGGGACGGCGCCTGCGACTGGATGGGCTGGAAGTGGCCGGCGCGACGCTGGAGGTGCCTGAAAGCGACGAGCCGTTCGAACTGCCCCGGTGGCCCGAATCGCTGCCCGACATCCGGCCGCCGCTGGCCCTGCAGGCCGATGACGTGCGCGTCGATGGCCTGCGCATCACCTCGGAGCGGGTGCCGGTGATCAACATCACCACGCTGCGCGGCGGCATCGACGCGCAGGCCGGCCTGCTCCACGTCGAACACCTGGGCGCGGTCACCGACCGCGGCGTGTTCGCGCTGCATGGCGACTACGCGCCGCGCGACGACTTCCGCATGGATCTGGTCGCGACCGCGGTACTGCCGGCGCCTGCGGGCCACACGCAGCCGCGGCTGGGCCTGGTCGCGCGCGGCGACCTGGCGTCCCTGCGCGTGGCCCTGGGCGGACGCGTGCCGGCCCCGCTGCGCGCGGACATCGCACTGGCCGGCGGCGAGCGACCGCGCTGGACCTTGAACGCCGACACGTCGGCGCTCGACCTCGACCTGCTCTTGCGCGGCAAACCCGGCCCGACGCCGTGGTCGGGCCGGGTACGCGCGCAAGGCGTGGGCGGCGTGGCGTCGCTGCAGGGCGAAGTCGCACGGGGCGACCTGGTGGTGTCCGTGCTGCCCTCGAAGCTGCGGCTTGAAAACCAGGTGCTCGAAGCCCGGCCGCTGGCGCTGCGCCTGCTCGGCGGCACCCTCACCGCACGCGGCCGCGCCGACTTCACGCCGGCCGACAAGCGCGCGGCCTTCGCCGATCCGGACCAGGCCACGATGCACTTTGCGGTCAATGCGCGCGGGCTGACTTGGGGCGGCGCCGCCACCACGCCGTCCTCGCCGTCGCAGGCGGCCACCGGCACACCCCAGGTGACGGCGGACGCCGATCTGGGCGTAGCGGGCACCGTGCGGGCCTGGGCGGCGATCGGTCGCGCGACGATCACCCGCGATACCGAGCAGGCCAGGCTCACCCTCGACGGCCGCGGCGACCTCGAGCACATGGACCTGCGCGACCTGCACGTGGCGATGCCGGCCGGCACGCTCGACGGCCGCGGCGAGATACGCTGGGCACCCGCGCTGGGCTGGGATCTCACCGCCACGCTGGCCGGCTTCGACCCGGGTTATTTCGCGCCCGACTGGAACGGCGCGCTGCGCGGCACGCTGGCCTCGCAGGGCCGCACGCGTGCCGATGGTGGACTGGACCTGGCCGTCGACGCGCCGCGCATCGACGGCCAGCTGCGCGGCCGGCCGCTGCAGGCCCGGGCCAGGCTGCGCATGCTCGGCGCGCCTGCCGCGAAGGCGCAGGCGGTGGCGCGCTACGAGGGCGACGTCGCGATGACCCTGGGGGCCAGCCACGTCGAGGCCAAGGGCACGATCGCAGACACCCTCGACATCGACGCGCGCTTCCTGCCGCTGCAACTGGGCGACCTGCTTCCGCAGGGCGCGGGCACGCTGCGCGGTCAACTCAAGCTCAGCGGCGCGCGCACCGCGCCGGACATCGACGCCGACCTGGATGGCAGCGGCCTGCGCTATGGCGCATGGCGCGCCGAAACGCTGCACGCCCAGGGCCGTCTGCCCTGGCGTCAGGGCGATGGCGCGCTGCGCGTGGCCGCGACCGGCCTGGACCTTGGCACGCCGGTGGACACGCTGGACGTGCAGGCTCGCGGCGCCGTCGAGGATCTGCGGTTGGAAGCCACCGCGCGCGGCGACATCGGCACGCTGGCGCTGGCCGGCGATGCGCACCGCCGCGGCGCCACCTGGGAAGGCACGCTCGCGTCGCTGCGCCTGCAACCCGCACGCGGCGCAACCTGGCAGCTGCAGCAGGCCAGCCGGTTCCGTTGGGACGGCCGCAATGGCGCGCTTTCCCAGGCCTGTCTGGCCTCGGACGGCGGCGGGACGCTGTGCGCGAACGCCGACTGGCCGCGCCGCGGGCTGGACGTGCGTGGTCAGGGCCTGCCGCTGACGCTGCTGCTGCCCTATCTGCCGGAACGCAACGATAGCCGCCCGTGGCTGCTGCGCGGGCAGGTCGACGTCGAAGGCCAGCTGCGGCCGGCCGGGAACGCGTGGCGTGGCCAGGCGCGCCTGACCAGCGCCGGCGGCGGCATCCGCAACAGCGAGCGTTCGCGCAGCGAGTTCGTCCGCTACGGCAACCTGGAACTCACGGCGACATTCGACCCGCAGCGCCTGAGCGCGCAGCTGTCGTCCACGCTCAACGACGACGGTCGCATCGACGCGCGCATCAGCACCGGCTGGGATGCCTACGCGCCGCTGTCCGGCGAAATCGCACTGAATACCGACGAAATCACCTGGCTGGAGTTGTTCTCGCCGGACATCGTCGAGCCGCGCGGGAAACTTTCCGGCGACATCCGCCTCGGCGGCACGCGCGCCCAGCCCATGCTGGGGGGCAACGCCCACCTGAGCGAGTTCACCACCGAGCTTCCGGCGCTGGCCATCACCGTCCAACAGGGGGACCTGCGGATGGTCGCCCAGCCCGACGGCAGCGCCCGCATCACCGGCAGCCTGCGCTCGGGCGAGGGCACGCTGGCGGTCGATGGCTCACTGGGCTGGCGCGGCACCGACACACCGCTGGTGCTCGCGCTGCGCGGCCAGGACGTCCTGGTGTCCGACACGCGCGACCTGCACGCGGTCGCCAATCCCGACGTGCAGTTGCGCTACACCGCCGGCCAGCCGTTCCAGATCACCGGCACCGTCACCGTGCCCGAGGCGCGCATCGACCTGGAGCGCCTGGACGAAGGCGTCTCGACCTCGCCGGACGTGGTGGTGCTCGACCCGGCCGATCCCGAGTACACGGCGAGCACGCCGCTGGACATGGACCTCACCCTCGCCCTGGGCGACGCGGTGGCGCTGTCCGGCTTCGGCCTTGACGGCATGCTGAGCGGCCGCCTGCGCGTGCGTGCGCGGCCCGGACGCGAGATGACCGCAGCCGGGCAGCTCGACGTGGAGGGCCGCTATCGCGCCTACGGCCAGAAGCTGGAGATCACCCGCGGCGAACTGGTCTGGTCCAACGGCCCGGTCGCCGATCCCATCCTCAACATCCGTGCCGAACGCGAGGTCGGCGATGTCACCGCCGGCGTCGACGTGCGCGGCCGTGCGTCGGCGCCGCAGGCGCGCGTGTGGTCGAATCCGGAAAGTTCGCAGTCCGAAGCGCTGGCCCTGCTGGCCCTGGGCCGACCGCTGTCGAGCATCAGCGGCGACGAGAGCCGCCAGCTCAATGCGGCCAGCGCCGCGCTGTCGGCCGGCGGCAGCCTGCTCGCCTCACAGCTGGGGGCCCGCATCGGACTGGACGAGGCCGGCGTCATGGAAAGCCGCGCGCTGGGCGGCAGCGTGCTGGGCATCGGCAAGTTCCTCTCGCCGCGCCTGTACGTGGGCTACGGGGTGTCACTGCTGGGCACCGGCCAGGTGCTGACGCTGAAGTACCTGCTGCGCAAGGGTTTCGACATCGAGATCGAGTCGAGCACGGTGGAGAACCGGGCGTCGGTGAACTGGCGCAAGGAGAAGTAGCAGGCCTGCAGGAGTGGGGACGGACGCGGGGCGTTCACGCCACGCGCCCGGCACGGGTGTGCGCGGTGCAGCCATCCATTCGCCCGGCCCCGCTCTCCGCACGGGGCCGGGCGTGGGGCACGGATCAGTAGTTCACCGTCACCGAGTTGGAGCATTCGGCGGTGCCGGCGTTGCATACCTTGTAGGTAAAGCTGCCCGACTTCTTGACGCGCACGGCTTCACTGAAGCTGCCATCGTTGGCCGTGGTCGCCACCACGCTTGCGCCGCGATGCACGTCGACGTTGGTGCCGGTGCCATTGGTCCAGGTCAGGTTGACGGTGAGGGTGTTGCGATTGCGGCTGCTGGTCGCAGCGAGCGTGGTTGGCGGCGTGCCGCCACCGCCACCGCTGGCTTCGCGGCCGTCGATGAACTGCGCGCCGCTGTTGCCGGGATCAAGCCAGTTGCTCAGGCGAGTGGCGCTGGTCCCGCCCCCCTGCCAGGACACGGACAGGCGTCCGTAGTAGTCGCTCTTGTCGCTGGCCGAGCACGAGGACGGCCCGCCGTGCAGTTGACCGATCACCCGCTTCTCCGGCGAATACAGCGGCGAGCCCGACGAACCCGGTTCGGTCACGCCGATGCCCGGCGTCCAGAACACGTGGATGTGGCTGCCGTTGCCGGGCACGGACGGGTTGTTGTAGCTGGTCGTGGTCGTCGCGGTGAATGAATGACTGATGCGCTTTTCGGCGACGTTGGGATGATGGATGCCGGTTGCGCTGGCGAAATCGCCGCTGCGGCGATCCCATCCGGCCAGGTACAGGCCGAAGGCCGACGGGGCCGGGTCGTCGAGTTCGACCAGGGTGAAGTCCGAAGCGGCATTGCCGGCGCGGAAGAACGAACCGGTGAGGAACTGGTTCAACGTGCCGTCGCCATCCTGTCCATTCTGCGAGCTGCCCACGACGCGGCAGGTGGAGTTCTGGTAGTTCCAGTACGTCACCAGCGAGGCGGCGTTGCTGCTGGCGATGCCGCAGTGGTTGGCCGTGAGGAACAGCAGCTTGCCATCGCCGGCGGCGTTGTTGACCAGGCTGCCGGTGCAGAACAGGCTGCCGCCGGTGGAGATCACCGCCACCGCGCGGATCTGCTCGCGGTGGGCATCGCCTTCGGCGCAGACCACATCCACGTTGCAGCTGCCCGACGTGCCCTGGGCGCTGACGTCGCGCAGCTGGCGGGCCATGCGGTGGAAGCCGACATAGTCGTGACCCACCTGGCCCAGGCGCAGCTGGAGCTGGTCGCGCTGCGCGCGCGGCAGCACGACTTCGATCACCGCTTCCTCGCCGGTCACCACGGGCGTCCACAACTGCCCGTGCGCTTCGTTGTCGGCGGCGGTGAACTGCCGCACGGTGCCCGGCGTGGCGGTGGCGGCCGTGACCGCCGCCGGATAGATCAGCATGCGACCGCCCGCCGGCATCAGGTATTGGCTGAAACCGAAGTTGAGCGACAGCGCGCCCGGTGATTCCACGCGCACTCGCCAGACGACGGTGTCGGCGTCCAGGTCCTCCCACTGGCCCGCGTTGAGCGGCGTGAGGTCGACCGCGATGGGTTGCGCGTAACGCGGTGCCAGGTCGCGCGCGGCCCGGCGCACGTCGTCGGCGCGCAGGCGCACGACGTCCACCGCGGGCAGTGTGCGTACGGCGATGCGGTCCAGGGGGCTGAGGCGGGGATGATCGAAGGCGGCGGGACGGGCGGCGGATGCGGCCAGTGCGGGCGCGATGGCCAGTGCGAGTAGAGCGGTGGCAAGACGCAGTCGCTTCATGATGACTCCTCCGTTGAGTGGTGCAGCGACGAGACTTCCGGTGCGCCGACGGCGGGCCGCCGGCCGGCCATTGACGCCGGCAACCGCGTTAGGGAAATGTGAGATCCAGTCGCGGCGGGATCCGCCTGACGGATGGGTAGCCACGCGCGGGAAGGCCCGCCCGTGCGTCGTCGCTACCGGACTGCGCCTGCCGCAGGCGATCGACCTGGCGGCTCAGTCCGGGCGATCGGCGGCGGTCATGATCCGCGCGCTGCGCAGCTGCGTGTGGCCGTCGACGACATCCGTCCAGACCACGTGGGCCCGCTCGCCCTGCACCGCCAGTTGCGCGAGGCCCGTGACGCGACCGCGGCCCTGCAGGCGCGCCACTTCCAGGCGTTGCAGTTCGCGCGACAGGTCGCCGGCATAGCGTGCCAGCTGCAGCGACTGACCCTTCGCATCCTCGCGCAGCCACAGCACCCAGATGTCTTCGTCCACGAGGGCCACGGCGACCCGGCCCTGCACGGCTTCGCCGCGGTCGACAGTGACCGGCGCGCCGAAGCGATCGCCTGCGTCGTCAGAGCGCGCCAGCTTCAGGGTCGGCATGTCGCCGGCGGCGGTGTACCAGGCCGTGACGACGGTCGACGCGCGTGCGGCGACGGCCGGGCCGTTGACCGGACAGGCCGGCATGATCCAGTTGTCGGCGTGCACCCGGGTGGGCGCTGTCCAGCCGGCCTGGTCCCAGCGCGACGTCGCGATGTCGCGGATTTCGTTCTCGGTGCGATCGCGGAAGACGATGAGCGGGCCGCGCGCGGTCATCGCGACATCGGTCTGGCAGCAATCGCAGGTGGACGCGTCCAGGCGCGCTTCGTCGCGACGCTGCAGCCGGGCGTCGAACACGGCGGCGCGCAGGGTCATGGCACCGCTGCCGCCCTCATGTCCGCCGTGTCCGGCATGCGCCTGCCCTGCCGCGGTTTCACGGCCGTCGAGCCAGGCCACGCCGAGGCTGTCGCGGGTGTGCGGCCACAGGGAGACGAAACCGTGCTCGGCCGGACGCGCGTCGGCGTTGACCGCCTGCGGCGCCGACCAGGTCGCGCCGCCATCGCCGGAGCGCGACAACACGACGTCATAGGCATACGTGGATTGCGCCGACTTGCGCAGCCAGTGCGCCCACAGCGCGCCGTCCGCCGTGGCGGCCACGTGCGGCGTATCGGCCCAGTTGACGAACCAGTCGGCGCCCTGCGCGACCGTGCGCGGCTCGCCCCAGCGGCCATCGGCATGGCGCGCCAGGCGCAGGACGTGGCCGCCTTCGCGCGGTTCGATCCACGACAACAGCAGGCTGCCGTCGGGCGCGCGCACCAGGTCCGGCTGTGCGGCGGCGGCGGCGGTGACCGGCAGGGACCAGGCTTCGACGCGTGCTTGCCACGCCGCGGGGTGGCCCGTAGCCTCGGCCGCAGACTGCGTTGCGGGTGCACGCGATGGCGTGCAGGCCGGCAGCCACACCAGTGCAAGCAGGCACGCCCATACCGCCTGTTTCGACATCGTCATTGCTCTCCGAGTCCGCATGTACCTGACCGTCGCTGCCTACACCGACCCGCTCCTCGCCCGCCTCGTGCATGGTCGCCTGGAGGCCGAGGGCATCGTCGCAAGAGTCGACGACGAGCATACCGCGCTGGCCTACTGGGACCTGCGGCAAGCCCTGGGCGGAGTGAGAGTCCGCGTGGCCGCCACGCAGTTCGACGCGGCGCGGCAGATCGTGCGCGGGATCGACGCAGGCGAGTTCGCGTTGGAGGACGAGGCGGGCGGCGGCGGCCGCATCCCGGCCTGCCGGGAATCGCTGTCCAGCCGGCTGGCCTATGCGTTGCTGTTCCTGCTGTCGCTGCCGGTGCCGTTCTCGCGGGGCTCAGCCCGCGGCGAGTGAGTTGGCGCCGGCGCGACCGTTTCCACGCGCCAGGTGCACCAGCAGCAGCGAGATCGCCGCCGGTGTCATGCCCGGGATCCGCTGGGCCTGGCCGATCGTTTCGGGGCGCACGCGCTGCAGCTTCTGCTGCACCTCGGCCGACAGGCCGCGCACGCCGGCGTAGTCGAAGGCCTCGGGAATCGCCGTGGCCTCGTGCCGGGCCTGGCGGGCGATCTCGTCGCGCTGGCGATCCAGGTAACCCGAATACTTCACGCCGATCTCGACCTGCTCGGCCACCTCCGCATCGGCCACCGCCGGTCCCAGCAGGGGCACCCGCGTGAGCTGGGCGTAGTCCAGCTGCGGGCGCCTGAGCAGGTCCAGGGCACTGGTTTCACGGGTGATCTCGATGCCCAGGGTGTCGGCGATCTCGCGGCCGAGGGCGTTGTTGGGCGCGGCCCAGATCGCCCCCAGGCGGGTGTTCTCCCGCGCGACAGCCTCGCGCTTGGTGTCGAACACCCGCCAGCGCGCGTCGTCGACCAGGCCCAGTTCGCGACCCGTCGGGGTCAGGCGCAGGTCGGCGTTGTCCTCGCGCAGCTGCAGGCGATATTCGGCGCGCGAGGTGAACATCCGGTACGGCTCGCTGGTGCCGTGGGTGATCAGGTCATCCACCAGCACGCCCAGGTAGGCCTCGTCGCGGCGCGGGCACCAGCCTTCGCGCTGGTGCACGAACCGCGCGGCGTTGACGCCGGCGAGCAGGCCCTGCGCGGCGGCTTCCTCGTAGCCGGTGGTGCCGTTGATCTGGCCGGCGAAGAACAGCCCGGCGATCGACTTGGTTTCCAGCGTCGCCTTGAGGCCGCGCGGATCGAAGAAGTCGTATTCGATCGCGTAGCCGGCGCGCGTGATGTGCGCCTGCTCGAAGCCGCGGATGCTGCGGACCAGCTCCAGCTGCACGTCGAAGGGCAGCGAGGTGGAAATGCCGTTGGGATAGATCTCGGCGACGGTCAGCCCTTCGGGCTCGACGAAGATCTGGTGGCTGGCCTTTTCGGCGAAGCGCACCACCTTGTCCTCGATCGACGGGCAGTAGCGCGGGCCGATGCCTTCGATCTGGCCGGTGTACAGCGGCGAGCGGTCCAGCGCGCCGCGGATGATCTCGTGCGTGCGCTCGCTGGTGTGCGTGATCCAGCAGGACACCTGGCGCGGATGGTCGGCGCGCGAACCGATGAAGGACATCACCGGCCGCGGATCGTCGCCGGGCTGCTCCTCCATGACGCCGTAATCGAGCGTGCGGCCATCGATGCGCGGCGGCGTACCGGTCTTGAGCCGGTCGACCACGAACGGGCCTTCGCGCAGGCGCTGCGCCAGCGCCACCGCGGGCGGATCGCCGGCGCGACCGGCGGCATAGGTGGTCTGGCCGATGTGGACCTTGCCGGCGAGGAACGTCCCTGCGGTCAGCACCACCGCCGGCGCGTGGAAGGTCAGTCCGGTCTGCGTGAGCACGCCGCTGACGGCGCCGTTGGCGAACACGATGTCGTCCACGGCGGACTGGAAGACGGTCAGGCCAGGCTGGCTTTCCACCGCATGGCGGATGAAAGTCCGATACAGCGCCCGGTCGGCCTGGCAGCGCGTGGCGCGCACGGCGGGCCCCTTGCTGGCGTTGAGGCGGCGCCACTGGATGCCGGCGGCGTCCGCCGCCCGGCCCATGACGCCTCCCAGCGCGTCGATCTCCTTGACCAGGTGGCCCTTGCCGATGCCGCCGATGGCCGGGTTGCAGCTCATCGCGCCCACCGTCTCCACCGAGTGCGTCAGCAGCAGCGTGCGGGCGCCGGCGCGGGCGCTGGCCAGCGCGGCCTCGGTGCCGGCATGGCCGCCGCCGACCACGATGACGTCGTACTGGTAGAAGGACTGGGACACAGGCAGCCGGAAAAGCTTCGGGGTTCGAACGGGAGCACGATTCTACCGGAAGGCTTCCATGAACGATTTACTTTTGAATCAGGCACTTGGCGGTGGGAAACCGGCCGCTGTGGCGCAACTTGGCACGCTTCCTGCGACATACCCATGCACCCAGCGGGGCAGGCGCTAGACGTCGGCTAGATTTGGAACAGGGGCTGGCCAAGCGCTCGCGGGGGAAGCCAGGGGTCGAATGTCGGGGGACATTCGACCCCTTTTTTATGTCCGGAGACCCGATTTGTGACGACTCGCACAAATTGTCTGGGCACGCGACCGGCCGTCGGTGATGAGCGGTAAATTCCGCGCAAAAAAAATGGCCGGAATCGGCCACGGGACCTGGAGAGTTGGGTAGTGGCAGGGAGCCGACGTCCGACGGGGACGGAACAGGGGGGATCCGTGGATTCCGCGTCGGACGTCGACATCGTCACTTGCTGCCTGCGACTTAACCTGCAACGTCGCAATGCGACGCAACCGGTCAGGTGACTGCAGCTTGCCGGCAGATGCCCCGCAGCGCAACCCCGCAGGAATGCGAAATGTGACGCAGCCCGCGCCCGACTTCACGGCCCGATCGGGCGCTGATGTATGGGGCGGTCGCAGATTCCAGGTGAGCGCCGGAGCCGCCGGACCAGGCGCCATGGCGCCCGGCCTGCACACCGTCAGCTGCCCGCGGACGCGGGCGCGCGAGAACCCCGGACGCCCGCAATTACTGCTCGCTGCCGCGTCCCATGCGCCGCGCCGGCTGCGTGCGGGGCATGGGCGGCAGGCTGGGCATCATCCGTGGCTGTGGACGAGGCGATTCAACCCGCGGCTCGGATTGGCGCGGCTGGACCCGCGGCTTCTCCATCACGCGTGGCGAGCCGTCTTCGTCGGACCGCGGCAGGCCGCCGGCACCCGGCTGGATACGCGGCTTCTCGATCACGCGCCGCATCATCATGCCTTCCGGCGGAGGGCCGCCGGACTGGGCGCGGCGGTTCTGGATGTCCTGCCACGACGGCTTGCCGCCACCGGGCTCGTTGAGCGAGCGCGGCTCAGGCCGGGGCTGGTGGCCGGAGTAGTAGTAGTAGGGCCACGGGTCGTGGAAGCCGTACCCCCAGCCCGGGCCGTACCAGGAGTAGTACGGGTAGCCGTAGTACGGCCAGCCGTAATTCCCGTAACCATAGCCGTAGCCGAAGGCGCCGTACCCGCCGTATCCGTAGTCGTAATAGCGGTAGTCGACGCCCGGCTCGCCGTAGTAGTAGTCGCCGCCATGCTCCTGGCGGTAGTTGTAACCGGTGACGCAGCCCGCGAGCAGGCCCGTGAGGAGCGCCGGCAGAAGTAGTTTGCGGATCATGGCCGAACCCCCTAGGGAATCACCGGAAGCATCTGCCTGCCGGATTGAACTCGCGCTTAATTTTCACGACCGGGCCACGCGACCGCTAACTCGTTCAGTCGTTGCCGCAGGCGGTAGCATCGCCCGATGACGACTTCGCCTTCCCTGCGCCCGGGGCACACCGCCGACGCCGACGCGCTACCTGACTTCGACGACGTGCTGGCCGCCGCCGCCCGCATCGCGCCCCATGCCCACCATACGCCGGTCCTGCGTTCCAGGGCGATCGACGCCCTGGCCGGCTGCGAACTGTTCTTCAAGGCCGAACACCTGCAGCGGGCGGGGGCCTTCAAGTTCCGTGGCGCGTGCAATGCCGTGTGGTCGCTCACGCCGGCGCAGGCCGCGCGCGGCGTGGTGACGCATTCCTCCGGCAACCACGGTGCGGCTCTCGCACTGGCCGCACGCACGCGCGGCATCGCCTGCCATGTCGTCGTGCCCGAACAGGCGGTGGCGGCCAAGCTGGCGGCGATCGAGGCCTACGGCGCGGTGCTTCACCGTTGCGCCCCCACGCTGGCCGCGCGCGAGGCGATGTGCGCGCAGGTGCAGGCCGACACCGGCGCCGAACTCGTCCACCCCTACACCGATGCGCGCGTGATCGCCGGCCAGGGCACCGCGGCGCTGGAACTGCTCAATGCCAACGGCCATGCGCTGGACGCCATCGTCACTCCGGTGGGCGGCGGCGGGCTGCTGTCGGGTACGGCGATCGCGGCCCGGGCCACCACGCCCTCGATCCGGATCTTCGGCGCCGAGCCGACCGGCGCCGCCGACGCGCACGCATCGCTGGCGCGCGGCGAGCGCGTGCCTTCCCTCGTGCCCGACACGGTCTGCGACGGCCTGCGCGGGCTGATCGGCGCGCCGAACTTCGCCCTGTTCCAGCGCCACGGCGTCGAAGTGCTGCTCGCAGACGACGGTGCGACGGCACGCGCGATGCGGCTGATCTGGGAGCGGACCAAGCAGCTGGTCGAACCGTCTTCGGCCGTTGCGCTGGCGGTGGTACTGGGACACCGCGAACGCTTCGCCGGGCAGCGGGTGGGCGTCGTGCTGTCGGGCGGCAACGTCGACCTGGATGCAATCGGCGACCTGCTCGCCCGCGCGCGCTGAACCGTCGTCCGCGCCATTCGTCGGGTGGCGGCGTCCGGATGAGCTGACTGCGCCGACCCGATGAGCCCGTCGCCGCGGGTCAGGCCCCGCGGTCGCCGCTCAGTTCATCGGTGGCGTGTGGATCGCCGGCGGCGTTGCGCGCAGCGACGATGCTGAAGACGACGATGCCGACGATGACCGTGAGCGCACCCCACAACGTCAACCCGTGCGGCCAGGCTTCGCCCAGCCAGAGCACGCCGATCAGGGTGGCGAACAGGATCTCCGCCGCCTGCATGGCCTCGGCCGCCGCCAGCGCCGTGGGATCACGGCGCACCATGCCGGTGGCCTGGAAGAACAGAACGGTGGCGATGACGCCCGCCCCCAGCGCCACGCCCGCGGCCAACCACGCCTGTGCGACCGGCGGCGGTCCGACGCGGAACCAGGTCACGGCGGCCAGCGCCCACCACAGGGGCTGGCTGGCCAGGGTCATGCCGAACACGCGCTGGGTGGCGTTGAGCTCGATGCCCGCGTGCTCCAGGTGCAGCAGCAGGCCGCGGTTGCCCAGCGGATAGGCGAAGGCACTCACTGCGACCGCCACCAGGGCGATCCACGCTGCCCGGTCCAGTTGTCCGCCGGCATTGCCCAGCTGCATCAGCACCACGCCGCCCACCACCACCAGGCCCGCGGCCAGCGCCGGCAGCGGGATGCGCGCGCGACGGTCGCGATAGAGAAAGGGCGAGCACAGCATGCCGGCCACCACGGTCAGCTGGAACGTCCCCGCCACCAGCCACGACGGCCCGCTGGCCGCCGCGTAGGCGAGCAGCACGTAGAACAGGACAAACCCCACGCCGCTCCAGAGCAGCCAAGGGCCGCGGATGGGCGCGGATTGCGCGCAGCACCGGCGCGACCCCGCCCAGCCACGGCATGACCAGCAGCATCAGTGGCAGCGTGAACAGGTAGCGCAGCGCGGCCGTCCACGCCCAGTGCCCGTGCGCGTTGGCCGCGGCCCGGTTGAGGACGTAGGTGCAGGTGAAGAAGAACGCCGACGCCAGCGCGATGGCCACCGCGGCCAGGGCGACGCGGCGTGCGGGCGTGCTCACGCCCCGCGCCGGCGCACGGGAATGGCGGAAATGGGCACCGCGACTTCGTCGACGCCGCCCACGCGGATCGGCGTGCCCGGAGGCGGGCCCCAGGCCTGGGGCGGTGATCACTTCCCAGGTCGCCGGCAGCCGGCCCTGCGCGCGCATGGGCTCGTAAGCCTGCGCCGCGCGCGCGAAGCGGGCGCGGCCGGTCAGGCTGCGGCGGCGCGTGGACAGCGCGTTGGTCGCGCCCAGCGTGCGCAGCTCGCGCATCAGGCCGCCGAGGTCCTCGTGTCGCAGCACCAGTTCATCGCGATCCAGCACCGGATCCTTGAACCCCGCGGCAATGAGCGCGTCGCCGAACTGCGCGATGGTGGCGAACGGGCTCACGTGCGGTGCGTTGTCGGCTCCGGCGAAGGCCTCGCGCAGTTCCCACAGCGTGTGCGGACCGAAGGTCGACAGCAGCATCAGGCCACCGGGCTTGAGCACGCGGCGGAAACCGGCGAACACCGCCGGCAGGTCCTGCACCCACTGCAGGCACAAGTTGGAGAACAGCACGTCCACGGTGGCATCGGCGAGCGGCAAGGCGCGCGCGTCGGCGCACAACGCGGCCGGACGTGCACGGAACGGGCGCCAGCCTCCGGCGTTGTGGCGCGCCTGCCGCAACATGGGCAAGGCCAGGTCGAGCGCGATGACCTGCGCGCGTGGCCAGCGCTTCTGCATGTCGATCGCGGCGTGACCGGGACCGCAGCCCACGTCGAGCACCACCTGCGGGGTGCGCGGCGTGCCATTGCCGGCTTCGCGCTGCGCCCGTTCGTCGAAATAATCCAGCGATTCAAGCAGGCGTGCCGACACTTCGCGCTGCAATGCGGCCGCGTCGTCGTAATGGGTCGCCGCGCGCGAGAACGCACGCCGGACCTGGCGGTGGTCGAACAGTTCGGTCATCGGAAATCTGCAGATGGGTAGTGGCGCCCGTGAAGTCGTCCATACCGCCGCGCGATGTCGGACATCACGCACCGCACGTACTGGTTGGACGACAGGCGCGACATCAGGTCACCTGCCTCATGAAGCTGTCGATCTGCGCCGCGACCGCGTCGGGATCGCCCAGGAAGGGCGCGTGACCGGCCTGCGGAATGACCACGCTGCGCGCGTCCGGCGCCAGCGCCGCGGCGGCGGGCATCGCGCCGGCGGGCACCAGGCGGTCGCGCCGCCCGGACAACCACAGGCTGGGCACGCGCAGCATCGGCAGCTCGTCGCGGGTATCCAGTTGATCCAGCAGCGCCAGCCCTTCAAGCAGCGCACGCTGCGCCGGCTCGCCGCGGGCGAAGGCCTGCGCGCGCAGGCTGCGCAGTTCGTCCTGCGCGTGCGCCGAACCCAGCGCCTCCAGCGCGAGGAATCCCTCGAGCGTGCCGCGGAAGTCCTTCGCCAGCGCCTCGCCGAAATCGCGGAACAGCTGCGCACCGACGCCGTGGCTCCAGTCCTCGCCCACGACGAACCGCGGCGAGGACGCGATCATCACCAGGCCGCGCACGGCATGCGGGTGGTCGAGCGCAGCCCGCAGCGCGAACTGCCCGCCCAGCGACCAGCCCAGCCACACGGCGTCGGGGACACGTTCGACCAGTTGCGCCGCCAGCGCTTCGGGCACCAGTGGCGTGCTGTCCTCACGGGCATGCCCGTGGCCGGGCAGGTCGACCAGGTGCAGCGTATAGCGATCGGCCAGCCGCTCGACCAGCGGCGCGAACAGCCCACCGTGCATGGCCCAGCCGTGAATGAGTGCGAGCGCGGGACCATCGCCGCGCGACTGGATATGCATCGCCGGCTACCGCAGGAATTCGGCGACGCGCGCTTCGGCCTCGGCCTTGTCGCGTCCCCGGCCGATCGCTTCGACCAGGCCGTCGATCTCCGCGGGCGTGTGCAGCGCGGAGAGCGTGACACGCAAGCGTGCGCGGCCGTCGGGGACGGTCGGCGGCCGGATGGCGGCCACCCAGAAACCGCGCTGCTCCACCGTGGCGGAGATCGACAGCGCGCGCTTGTCGTCGCCGCACATCACCGGCTGGATCGGCGTCTCCGACGGCAGCAGGACCAGGCCCACCTGCGCGGCGCGTTCGCGGAAATGCGCGATCAGGTCGTACAGCTTGCCGCGCCGCCACTGTTCGGTACGCGCCAGCTTGACCGCCGCCAGGGTGGCGGCCGCCTGCGCCGGCGGGATGGCGGTGGTGTAGATGTAGGGTCGCGCGGTCTGCGCCAGGTGGTCGATCAGGTCGGCGTCACCCACGACGGCCGCGCCGTAGCCCCCCAGCGCCTTGCCCAGCGTGACCAGCTGCAGCGGCACCTGTTCCACCGACAGCTGCGCCTCGGCGACGCTGCCCCGGCCGTCCGGGCCCAGCACGCCCACGCCGTGCGCGTCGTCCACGTAGAGCAGCGCCTTGTTGACCCGCGCCACCAGGGCCAGCTCCCTCAGCGGCGCGATGTCGCCGTCCATGCTGAAGACGCCGTCGGTGGCCAGCATCGCCAGCCCGTCCGGGCTGTCGCGCAGCTGGCGCAGCGCGCCACTGGAATCCAGGTGCGGATAGCGCCGCAGCCTGCAGCCGGCCAGGCGCGCGGCGTCGATCAGGCTGGCGTGGTTGAGCCGGTCCTGGACGCAGACGTCGTCGTCGCCCAGCAGCGCCTGCACGACCGCCAGGTTGGCCAGGAATCCGCTGCCGAACAGCAGGGCGCGGGGCGCGCCGATCCAGTCGGCGATCTCCTTCTCGAGTGCGTCGTGCAGGGCGTGGTGCCCGCAGACCAGGTGCGAGGCCACGCCACCGGCGCCTTCGCGGGAGGCGGCATCCTGCAGCGCACTGACGACCTGGAAGTGCTGCGACAGGCCGAGGTAGTCGTTGCTGCAGAAGTTGAGCAGCGTGCGGCCGGCGACCTCGACCCGCGCGCCATCGCGATGGGTCACGCTGCGTCGGGTGCGCAGCCGCGATCCGGCGGCGCGCTCTTCGTGCGCGGCCTGGATGCGTTCACGCCACGACGCGCGGGCCATGTCAGGCCACCGCGCAGGACGGGTTGGGGCCGGCGTCGGCCGGCACGGGCGTTTCCAGAATGTCGGCGTGCACCGTATCCCCCTGTTGAACGACCGGCATGGGCGTCAGGCCCAGACGACCGAACAGTGCCATATCGCGCTCGGTGTCGGGGTTGCCGGTGGTCAGCAGTTTCTCGCCGTAGAAGATGGAATTGGCGCCAGCCAGGAAGCACAGCGCCTGCAGTTCGTCGCTCATCGTTTCGCGGCCGGCCGACAGCCGCACCATCGAACACGGCATGAGGATGCGGGCCACCGCGATCGTGCGCACGAACTCGAACGGATCCAGCGTGGCGGTGCCGGCCAGCGGGGTGCCCTCGACCTGGACCAGGCGGTTGATCGGCACCGAATCCGGGTGCGCCGGCAGGTTGGCGAGGGCCTGCAGCAGGCCGGCGCGCTGGTCGCGGGCCTCGCCCATGCCGACGATGCCACCGCAGCAGGTCTTCATGCCGACCTCGCGGACATGCGACAGCGTGTCCAGGCGGTCCTGGTACTCACGCGTGTGGATGACCTCGCCGTAGAACTCCGGCGCGGTGTCCAGGTTGTGGTTGTAGTAATCCAGTCCGGCCGCCTTGAGCGCGCGGGCCTGGTCGGCCGAGAGCATGCCCAGGGTGGCGCAGGTCTCCAGGCCCAGCGACTTCACTTCCTGGATCATCGCGGCGACCTTCGGGATGTCGCGGTCCTTCGGCGAGCGCCACGCCGCGCCCATGCAGAAGCGCGAGGCGCCGGCGGCCTTGGCCTGGCGGGCCTTGTCCAGCACCGCTTCGGTGCTCATGAGCTTGGTGGCGTCCACGCCGGTGTGGTAGCGCGCGGCCTGCGGGCAATAGCCGCAGTCCTCCGGGCAGCCGCCGGTCTTGATCGACAGCAGGGTGCTGACCTGGACCTGCGCCGGGTCGAAGTTGGCGCGGTGCACGCTGGCCGCCCGGTGCAGCAGCTCGGGGAAGGACAGGTCGAACAGCGCGCGGACCTCGGCCCGCGACCAGTCGTGGCGCACGCCGGCGCCGTGGACGTCGGTGTCCGCTGCGACAGCCACAGGGGGTGGAAACCGCCGACGCGGGGACGGGAATGGGGCTGACAGGACTCATGGTCGTATTCCGACAGACGCGGGCTTGCAGGCCCGGCAGTCTGGAAAGCATGACCATCGCTGTCAACCAAACCCGCGACGCGCCGGTTGACGAGCTGCGCAGCCGCCTGAAGTACTGGCTCCGGCAGGACGCGGCCCGACTCCTCTGGCCCCGCCACTGCCTGGTCTGCGGCGAGCCGGGGTTGGACGGCCTGGACCTGTGCGGCCCGTGCGCGGCCCAGCTGCCCTGGAATCGCAGCGCCTGCTCGGGTTGCGCCCTGCCCCTGGCGCAGGCCGGCCTGTGCGGGTCCTGCCTGCGCCGCCGGTCCCCGCGGCGGCGGCGGCCGCCGCTGGACGCAGTGCACGCGGCCTGCCTGTACGCGTCGCCGGTGGACCGGCTGCTGTTGCGCTTCAAGTTCCACCGGGACCTGGCGGCCGGTGCCCTGCTGGCCCAGTTGATGGCAGACGCCTTTGCCCCCCTCGCGCCGGTAACGGGGGTTGTGGCTGGTGCGATGCCGGTGCTCGTGCCGGTGCCCCTGCATCGCGCCCGCCTGCGCCGGCGGGGCTACGACCAGGCCCTGGAACTGGCCCGGCCGCTGTCGCGGGCCTTGGGCCTGCCGTTGGAGGAGGCCCTGCTGACCCGCGTGCGCGCGACCGGGCCGCAGTCGGAACTGCCCGCGGTGCAGCGGCGAGGCAACCTCCGCGGCGCGTTCGGCGTGCCCGCGGCTGGCCGGCTGCCCGCGCATGTGGTGCTGGTCGATGATGTGATGACGACGGGCGCAACCCTGCAGGCCGCTGCCCAGGCCCTGCGCCGCGCGGGCGTGCCCCGGGTCGACGCATGGATCTGCGCGCGGACGCCGTAGCCTTCCCCGTTCCTGCCCGGGCCGGGAAGCTCGGCCGTCGCCCGTGGCGCGTGGGTCCTGTTACGCGGCCCGCGCGGGCAAGTGCCGCGATAACGTTTCGGCCCGCCGCATCCACGCGGATCGTCGGGCGCGAGGGGTCACTGCGCCGGTCGCACCGCGGCCTTCGGCGTTGGGATCGACACCCTGGCTGCGCGCCCGGAACCGATCAACGCTTCGGCGCGCAGTTCCATCGGTGCTCCCTGGCTAAACAGTGCGGTCGTACCCACGGCGGTCCACGCCGGATACCGGTCCTTGAAGAACTCGGCGTGCACCTTGAGCACGATGTCCATCTGCGCCCGGAACTCGGCGTTGTCGCGCGCCAGGTGGAAGCTCTGCAGCTCGACCACGTCCTCCAGGCTCGCGCCCGCTTTTTCCAGGTGCGCCTGAAGCTGCTGGAACAGCCAGCGGATCTTCGCTTCGTCCGAATCGCCTTCGATGGCCGGAATGCCCGACACGATCACGCGGTCGCCCAGCTTCACCACCGGCGAATAGTGGATGCCGTGGTACGAACCTTCCCAGCCGGCGGGCGCCAGATGTTCACGCGAGGGCGGCTGCGCAAGCGCCGGCCCGGCGGCCGCGAGAACGAGCAGAACGAGGGCGTGCAGGCGCATGGGAAGCTCCGGAGTGGGGACACCGGATGATGGCCGAGCGCGGCGCGACCCGCACGCGCGGGACCCGTTCCGCCAAGCGATGCCGGGGCGCTCGGCGAAA
Source organism: Lysobacter solisilvae (assembly GCF_016613535.2). Lineage (NCBI taxonomy): Bacteria > Pseudomonadati > Pseudomonadota > Gammaproteobacteria > Lysobacterales > Lysobacteraceae > Agrilutibacter > Agrilutibacter solisilvae. Next base: position 1,095,457 of record NZ_CP071518.1, on the reverse strand, counting down.
TCCATGTCCAGACGTCGTGGCGGCGCATCCGCGGCGGCGCGGGCGTGGCCCGTCCGACAACGCTTGCATCGCGACCGGCCGCAGGCGTGATCCCGCGGCCGCGCGACGCGCGCAAGCTACGGCTGGCTCGCGTTCGTTCCGGCCAAGGGTGCAGTTGACGATGCCGCCCTCGAAGCCCTGGCTCGTGTTGTCCTGGCACAGGGTCTGGTTGGCGGTGATGCCGTAGCCCTGCGTCAGCGCGCTCTGCATGACGACGTTGTCGCGTACCACCCCTCCCATGGAGGCGATGCCGTTGGCGCCGTAGATGCCGGCGCGCACCAGGCCGCTGATGCGGTTGCCGCGAGCCACCCCGCCCGCCGACATCTGCAGGCCCACCGCGTACGCCGTCGGCCGTGCCGGCCGCTTCGATGCCCCGGATCGTGTTGTCGACAAACTGGTTGCCCACGCCGCTGTCGGCATAGATGCCGTAGGCGAAGGCGGCGCCGATATACCCGCCGGTGTCGGTGATGATGTTGCGGCGGATCAGGTTGTCGCCGCCGGTGGAGACCTGCAGGCCCGTCACCAGGCTCATGTCGATCGCGTTGTCCTCGACCCGCCCGCCTTCGCCCAGCACCAGCATGCCGGTGTTGAAGCCCTGCACCCGGCAGCGGCGGATCACGGCCCCGCTGCGTCCGGCGTTCACCGTGATGCCGAAGGCATTGCTGGTAGCGCCGGCGCCGAGCCCGCTCAGGCGGAAGTGGTTGCAGTCGATGGTGACGTTGTCGCCATCGATCATGAGCGCGTGTCCACCGGTGATGCTGGTGTACTTGTGCCCGCGCAGGCACCAGGTGCCCGGGGTGGAGATCGTGGCCGGCAATGCATCGATGAAACCGGTGCAGTTGTCGTAGCCCTGCGCCGCGCGCGCGGCGGGCGCGGCCAGCGCGGAAAGCGCGGCCAACAGGAGGATCGCGGTCAGGCGGAGCATCGTGGCCCCCTCGTCACTGCACGCCATTGGCGCCGGCCAACTGGCAGGTGCCGATCCCGCTGAGGAATCCCTGGACCGTGTTGTCCTGGCACAGGCTGAGGTCGGTGCCGGCGCCCGAGATGCCGGCGCCCGCGGTGCCGGACGGCGCCTGCACCAGGTTGTCGCGCGCGATGGTCTTGCCCAGCAGCTGGATGCCTGCGGCGCCGTGGGACCCACTGGCGACAATGCCGAAGATCCGGTTGCCCTGCGCCAGGCCGGCGTTGAGGTAGATGCCGCGGCCGGCGCGGTCGCCGCCGACGTTGCCCGCCGGAGACACGCCACGGATCGCGTTGTCTATCACCTGCACGCCTGGTCCAATGGCGATGATGCCGTCGGCGTAGACCTCGTTGGGGCGTCCGCCCGTGTCGGTGACCACGTTGCCGCGCGCGATGCTGTCGCCGGTCACGTAGATGCCGTTGTAGGTATTGAGGTCGAGGTGGTTGTCCTCGACCACGTGCCCGCCGCCGAACAGCACGACACCGCGCTTGAAGCCCTGGACGCGGCAGTTGCGCACGATGGCGTTGTGGCGGCTGGCGCCGGCGGAGATGCCCACCGCTTCCGTCGCGGCGCCGGCGCCCAGCCCGGAAAGGCGGAAGTCGTTGCAGTCGATGGTGATGTTGTCGGCGCCGATGGTGATGGCCGCGCCGGAAAGCTGGCTGGTGAACCGGTGGCCACGCAGGCACCAGGGTGCCCTGGGTGGACACGGTGGCAGGTAGCGAGTCTATGAAGCCGGTGCAGTTGTCGTAGCTTTCTGCGGCCCACGCGGCAGGAACGACTCCGAGCAGGGCGACGGCGAGCATCAGGTGGCGCAGCGGACGATTCATCGAACAAGGACTCCTGGGTTGATGGCCGATGGATGCCGCCGGCCACATCAAGCGCAAACGCGGGTTTCCAACTGTGGCGGCCACGGTCCGCGACGGACAGTGGGCGACGAACCCTGCCAGGCCGGCGAAGGCCTGCTCAGAACACGCCGGCCAGGAACATGTTGTTGCCGGCCAACGCACAGGTTTCCGTGGCGATGCCATTCTCGAAATTGACGATGTCGTTGTCGCGGCAAGCGCTGAAGGCGCCACCGCCCGCGATGCCGATTCCCACCGTCGCCGTCGCCTGCACGATGGTGTTGCGGCGGATCACCGAGCGCCCCGTACCGATGATGCCCCAGGCGTGGCCATTGCCGCCCTTCTCGAGCCCCGACACGTGGTTGTCCTCGATCAGGCCGGCCGCAAAGATGCCGCGGGGATATCGCTCGCCAAACCCGTTGCCCGTGGGGAGGACACCGTGCACGGTGTTGCCGCTCACGCGGGCCCCAACGGCGTTGGCGTTGATGGCAAACGCCACCTCCTCGTCCGGGCGCCCGCCGGTGTTCATCACGGCGTTGTTGCGGATCACCGGGTGATCACCGGATGCGTGGATGCCGACGAAGCGGTTGCCGTCGAAGCGGTTGTCCTCGATCAGATGGTTGGCTCCGTACATCACCACGCCGTACTTGAAACCCTGGATTCGGCAGCGGCGGACGGTGGCGTTGAGCCGGCTGGCGCCGGTGGTGATGCCGATCGCATTGGTCGCCACGCCGGCGCCGTAGCCGCTCAGGCGGAAGTGGCCGCAGTCGATGGTGACGTTGTCGGTGAGCACCGAGATCGCCGCGCCGCTGGCCTGGCTGGTGTACAGGTGGCTGCGCAGGCACCACGTGCCCTGCGTACCGATGCTGGCCGGCAAGGTCTCGATGTAGCCGGTGCAGCCGTCGTGGTCCTGCGCCGCGCGCGCGGGCGTCAGCGGGGTCGCGGCAAACGCCAGCGCGACCAGCATCAACAGGCGGAATGAAGTCGTGGTCATGTCGGCCGTCCGGTCAGAGGTCGGTGTTGGCGTAGGCCAGGCAGTCGATCGTGCCCAGGTCGTCCAGGAAGCCCACCAGGTCGTTCTCGCGGCAGATGCTGACCGCCGCGCCACCACCGCGGATGCCATACCCGTGCGTGCCCGACGCCTGGATCACGGCGTTGTCGCGCGCGACGGCCGAACCGGTCATGCGGATGCCGGTGGCAATGCCCAGGCTGCCGGCGGTGACGAGCCCGCTGATGCGGTTGCGCTGCGCCACGCCCTGGCCCAACTGGATGCCGACCGGGAATCTGTCGCCATCGGCGTTGGCCATCGGCGAAACGCCGGTCACCGTGTTGTCGTGGATCCTCGCCTGTCCGGCGTCGATCCCGTGCGCGACGCCCGCGGCGGGCCGGCCACCGGTATCGGCCACCAGGTTGCGCCGGATGATGGCGCCCGCGCCGGAGACCAGGATGCCCGTCTGCGTATTGCCCTCGAAGCGGTTGTCCTCCACCAGGTGGAAGCTGCCATGCAGCACCACGCCGTGCTTGAAGCCCTGCACGCGGCAGTTGCGCACGGCTGCACTGATCCGGCTGGGGCCCGTGTTGATGCCCACGGCTTCGGTCGCATCACCGGCGCCCAGCCCGCTGAGGCGGTAGTCGTTGCAGTCGACGCTGACGTTGTCGGTGAGGATGCTGATCGCCGCGCCCGTGGCCTGGCTGGTGAACAAGGCGTGCCGCAGGCACCACGTGCCCTGGGTGCTGATGCTGGCCGGGAGGGAATCGATGAAGCCCGTGCAGTTGTCGTAGCTTTCGGCGGCCCGGGCCGGCGTGCCGACGGCGACGGCGATCAGGGCAAGGGCGGCCAGGCCGGCAGCGTGGCGCATCGTGAACTCCTTGGCAGCGTGACGTGCCGCGCGCCAGGGGGCAGCGGCGATCCTTCGCGGACGCTAGCACGCCGGTCCCGCCAGCTCACGCTGCACTCGCGCAGTGGCGATGTGACCCTTACGGTGGGCCGGAGCGCGCCGCAGCCGCCCCGGGGCGATCCGACGTTGCCGGACCCCACGCAGGCTCAGGGCAGGACGGGCGGCCGGTATTCCAGCGTCAGCCCCAGCAGCCACAGCAATCCCAGCACCAGCGGGATGTGCACGAGCAGCTGGATGAAGGTGAAGCCGACGATGTCGCGCGCCTTCAGCCCGATCACGCCCAGCAGCGGCAGCATCCAGAACGGATTGACCAGGTTGGGCAGCGCCTCGGCTGCGTTGTAGACCTGCACGGCCCAGCCCAGGTGCACGCGCAATTCGTTCGCCGCCTGCATCACGTAGGGCGCTTCGATGATCCACTTGCCGCCGCCGGAGGGCACGAAGAAGCCCAGCACGGCCGAATAGACGCCCATCACCAGCGCGAAGCTTTCCTGCGAGGCGACCTGCACGAACAGCTGCGACAGGCGGTGGGAGAGCGTGGCGCCGTCGCTGCCGGCGACCTGGGTCAGGATCATCGCGATGCCGCCGTACAGGGGAAACTGCAGCAGCACGCCCGCCGTGCCGGGCACCGCGCGCGTCACCGCGTCGAGGAAGCTGCGCGGCCGCCAGTGCAGCAGCAGCCCGAGCGACAGCCCGAGCAGGTTGTAGGTGTTGAGGTCGGCGATCGCCGATGTCCACGGCTTGGCCGCGAACTCGGTCACCAGCCAGCCCAGTGCCAGCAGGGACACCGCGATGGTCAGCAGCGGGCTGTATTCCAGCCATTCGCCGGGCCGCGTCGGCCGCGGCACAGAGGCGGCAGGCAGGTCGATGTCGCCAATGCAGTCGGCCGCGCGCACCGCCTGCGCGCCACGTGGCGCGGTGTGCCAGGCGACCAGCGCCGATACCGTGATGAGAGCCGCGGTGAGCAGCAACGACTGCCACAGGAAGATCGTCTGCGTGAAGGGCAGCACGCCGGTGATCTCCAGCAGCCCGGGCGGCATGCTGGCGGGGTTGGCCTGCAGCTGCGCCGCGGACGAGCTCAAACCCATCGCCCACACCGCGCCCAGGCCCAGGTAGGCCGCCGCACCGGCGGCCCGGTAATCCATGTCCAGCTCGCGCCGGCGTCCGAGCGCGCGCACCAGCAGGCCGGCGAACACCAGCGAGAAGCCCCAGCTCAGCAACGAGGTCAGCATGCTGGCCAGCGCCACGAACACCACCGCGCCCCGTCCGCTGCGCGGCCATCCGGCGATGCGTTCGATCACGCGTGCGACCGGCGGTGCGGTGGCCACCACGAAGCCCGCGATGACCACGAACGCCATCTGCATGGTGAACGGCACCAGGCTCCAGAAGCCCTTGCCGAAGCCCTGCGCGGTGGCCTGCGGGCTCGCGCCTGCGAGCAGCGCGGCCACTGCCACCAGCACCAGTCCGAGCACGGCGAATACCCAGGCGTCGGGAAACCAGCGTTGTGCGAACTCCGCGCACGACAGCGCCAGGCGGGTGAGGCGATCGGCCGGCGGCGCGGCGGCGGCATGACTCATGACCGTGCTCCTTCGGGAATTCCGCGCATCGATGGCGACGGCTGCAGGCGCATGGACGTCTGCGCGGCATCGCCGGACATGCACCGGAACGGTCAAACGCACGCGGCCCGCCCGCTGGGGGACGGGCCGCGCGCGGTACGGCTCAGGACTGGGTGGGCTGCGCGGCTTCGCGCTTGCGGCCCATCAGCCACAGCGCCGCGCCGACCACGACCAGGCCGATGCGGATGGCGATGCCCGCCGTCGGTCCCCAGTTGTCGATCCAGCCCAGCAGCCGGAATTCCATCTGCAGCATGTTCAGCACGAACGAACCCAGGCCAAGGATGACCAGCAGGGTGCCAAGTGACTTCATGTGTGTTCCCCCGGAACGTTGAAGTGAGTACCGCGCCCGGCCCCCGCCGGGCCGGCCGAGCATAAGCGGTCTTCAGCTTCCGCGCAGGGCCAGCGCCAGCGCGATCCCGGCGAACACCGTCGCGCCGACCCAGTGGTTGTGCAGGAAGGCCTTGAAGCAGCCTTCGCGGTCACGGCCGCGTGCGAGATGGAACTGCCACGCGACCAGGACCGCGACCAGCCCCAGTGCGGCCCAGTAGTACACGCCCAGTTCGGCGCGCCGGCCGACCAGGAACAACGCATAGCCGAACAGGGCGAACAGGATCCCCTGCGCGACCAGGTCCATCTCGCCGAACAGGATCGCGGTGGAGCGGCTGCCCATGCGCAGGTCGTCGTCGCGGTCGACCATCGCGTACCAGGTGTCGTAGGCGGTGGCCCAGGCGATGTTGGCCGCGTACAGCAGCCAGGCCAGCGGCGGCACTTCACCCTGGATCGCCGCGAACGCCATCGGGATACCCCAGCCGAAGGCCAGGCCCAGGTACACCTGCGGCAGGTAGGTGTAGCGCTTGAGATACGGATAGCTGGCCGCCAGCACCACGCCGGCGAAGCTGAGATACACGGTGAGCCGGTTGAGGGTCAGCACCAGCGCGAACGCAACCAGCATCAGCACCGCGAACACGAGCAGCGCCTCGCGCCCGCTCACCGCGCCGCGCGCGAGCGGGCGTCCCTGGGTGCGCTGGACATGCGGGTCCAGCCAGCGGTCGGCGTAGTCGTTGATCACGCAGCCGGCCGAGCGGGTCAGCCAGACCCCGAGGCTGAAGACGATCAGCGTCCAGATCGGCGGCATGCCGCCGGCGGCCAGCCACAGCCCCCACCAGGTCGGCCACAGCAGCAGCAGCCAGCCGATCGGACGGTCGCCGCGCACCAGCTCCCAGTACAGCGCCAACCGGGCCTTCCACGGCGGGACGAAAGGGGCTTCGAAGCGTTCATAGCTCATGGCGTGATCGGTCTGGATGATCGGTCTGGATGATCGGTCTGGATGATCGGTCTGGATGGAACGGTCGGTCTGGATCAGGTCGGTATCGCGGGCGGTACGCCGGACCGCCGCATTGTGGCTGATGAACGCCGCCGCCGCCCCGTGCCATTGCTCCGGGGCGGTGCACGGGGTATACGCTGGAGGCAGCTCGCTCTCGTGGGGGGACGGGATGGACATCAGCCGGCGGGAAGTCCGGATCAGCGTGCAGGGCGTGACCGAGGGCATGTTCGTCAGCCGCCTGGATCGCCCGTGGCTCGAGATCCCCTTCCCGATCCAGGGCATGAAGATCTCGCGCGACGAGGAGATCTTCATGCTGCTGCGCGCGTGCAGCCACGTGTGGATCGACATCAGCGCCGGCCGCGCGCCGGATCTGCGCTACCTGGTGATCGAAGAGTCCGAGGTCGTGCGCGTGGCGCGCGCCGAGGAGGAGCTGGCCGCGCTGCGCCGCACCACCTTGGGACATCGAAAGCGACCTGGAGACCGAGCTGCGCCTGGCCACCCGGGCGCACGCCTCGCTGGCCTCGTGCGTGGAAGAAGTGATGGACGACCTGCGCCAGGGCCTGCGGCTGGACCTGGCCAAGCTGCGCGACGGCGTCGACGCGATGATCGACTCGATCCTGCGCAATCCCACCGCCTTCGCCTGGCTCAAGGAACTCAAGCGCCGCGACAACTATTCCTACCAGCACGCCATGGGCTGCGCGATCTGGTCGGCCAGCTTCGGCCGGCACCTGGGCCTGGAGCGCTACGAGATCCGCAACCTGGCGCTGGGCGGTCTGCTGTGCGACATCGGCATGACGCAGGTGCCGCTGGAACTGCTCGCGCGGCAGGGACCGCTGGCCTCGGAGGAGGCCGAGATGATCCGGCGCCACGTGCAGCACGGGCTCGACCTGGTGGTGCACAACCCCGAATTGCCGCCGGGCCTGGCCGAGATGGTGGCCACCCACCACGAGCGCCACGACGGCAGCGGCTATCCCAACGGGCTGCGCGGTAGCGAGATCCCGATCTTCGGCCGCATCATGGGCCTGGTCGACAGCTACGACGCGATGACCTGCCTGCGCCCCTACGCACGCGGGCGCTCGCCGCACGAAGCGGTGGCCGAGCTCTACCAGCAGCGCGGCACGCTGTTCCAGGCCGAACTGGTGGAGCAGTTCATCCAGTCCTGCGGGATCTACCCGACCGGCTCGCTGGTGGAGCTGTCGAACGGGCAGGTCGGCGTGGTGACCGAGGTCCACAGCCTCAAGCGGCTGCGGCCGCGGGTGATGCTGCTGCTGGACGTGGACAAGAAGCCGCTGGCGAAATTCCGCGAGATCGACCTGGGCGAGATCGAGCACGAAGGCGAGCCGCTGACCGTGCACAAGGGCCTGCCGCCGGGCGCCTACGGCATCGACCCCTCCGAACTGTTCCTGGACTAGCGCGGACCGGAGCCGACCCGCATGTCCACCGGCATCGACGACGACCTCACGGGCCTGCACAACCGGCGCAGCTTCCTCGCGCTGCTGCGCCGGCACATCGGCCTGGCCAACGACCAGCGCACCAACCTGGGCCTGGTGGTGATCGACATCGACGCGTTCGCGCGGATCAATGCCACCCACGGCTTCGACTTCGGCGACCGCGTGCTGGTGCACCTGGCCCAGCAGCTGCGCGACGTGGCCCGCCGCCAGGACTATGCGGCCCGCATCGGCGACAACCGTTTCGCGCTGCTGCTGACGCGGGTGATGAACAAGGGCCACGTCGAACTGGCGATCCAGAAACTGCTGCGCCTGCTCGAAACGCCGTTTGCGTCCGGCAACACGCGGGTGAAGGTGGCGGTGACCGCCGGCGCGGCCGTATGCCCGATGCACGCCACGCACGCCGAATTCCTGCTGCGCCAGGCCGAGATCAGCCTGGAGGCGGCGCGCGCGCTGGGCCACCACAGCCTGTTCGCGCCCGACCACGACACCGACAACGGCCTGTCACAGCTGTGGGACCTGGAGATCGAACTGGTCGGCGCGCCCGAGCGCGGCGAGCTGTCGCTGCACTACCAGCCCAAGCTGCGCGCCCGCGACCGCGTGCCCGTCGGCGCCGAGGCGTTGATGCGCTGGCACCACCGCGCGCGCGGCACGATCGCGCCCGACCTGTTCATCCCGGTGGCCGAGCAGACCGGGCAGATCCGCACGATGACGATGTGGGCACTCAATACCGCCCTGCGCCAGGCAGGCGAATGGACCGGCGCCCCGCTGTCGGTGGCGGTGAACGTGCCGGCCACCATGGTGACCCGCCACGACCTGCCCGAACTGGTGGAGAACGCGCTGCACCTGTGGGGCCGCGACCACGTGCAGCTGGTGCTCGAAATCACCGAGCGTTCGCTGGTGGCCGACCCGAAGCACAGCTTCACCATCCTGTCGCAGATCCGGGAGATGGGCGTGCGCATCTCCATCGACGACTTCGGCACCGGGTACTCCTGCCTGGCCTACTTCAAGGACATCCCGGCGGACGAGCTGAAGATCGACAAGTCCTTCGTCGCCGGGCTGCTCACCGACCCGGCCAGCGCGGACATCACCTGGCTGATCATCGACCTGGCCCACCGATTCGGTTTGAGCGTGGTCGCCGAAGGCGTCGAGGACGAGGCGACCTTCCAGGCGTTGCGCGACCGCGGATGCGACATCGTCCAGGGGCACCTGTTCGCGCAGGCGATGCCGCCGGACGCGTTCAAGCGCTGGCTGCGCGGTGCGCTCGGCCTGGCCGCATGAGGGCGGCAACGCCGCGACGGCCCGCGTGCGAGGGGCCGGACATGCGCAGCGTCGGCTGCTAGAATGCGCGCCCCGCACCCTGCGGGCCGCCCTTTGCGGGGCGGGTGATACAGTTTCACCGCTGCGCCGGACCCCGCGTCCCGCACACCACGCGCCTGTAGCTCAGCCGGATAGAGTAGTGGCTTCCGAAGCCATTGGTCGGGGGTTCGAATCCCTCCAGGCGCGCCATTCCCCCCCACCATTCCGCAGCGCCGATCCATCGGGGCGCCGTCATTGCGCGCGCGCGTTTCAACCTGGCCGGGAATTCCACGGGTGAGGCGATGGCGCGCTCGAGCGCGACGCCGGGTTCCTTTTTGAGTACACGAACCCCGGCCCGTGCCTCGGGTTTGCGCGCCCCTTGCCCGCCCAGGCCTCCATCCCGGCCGGCCTTGCCGGCCCCGCCCCTGCCCCGGTGGGGGCCGAGAGGTCGCCGTCCGCGGGTTCAGGGTCCCTGGCCTCACCGGCAGGCCGTCCCCAGACCTTCCCCAGGCCCGTCGCGCCCCCCGAAAACCGGCCGGCTCGCTTCGAAGGGGCGCTTCTGGAATAATTCGCGCTCTTTGACCCAGTAAGGCGCGGCCTCCCGGCTGCGCGGCCAGGAAAGTCCTCGTGCGCAATTACGACCTCGAATTCCTCAAGAAATTCTCCCTGGTGATCGGCTTCCTCATGCTGGTCACGCTGGGGTTGATCCTCGGTGCGTACTACGTGCACCAGAAGCTGCCGCACGAAGTCCACCCGGCCGCCGCCGCGCAGACGCAGGCGCGCATCGCCCCGATCGGCGCGGTGTATGCCGGCGCCACCGGCGCGGCCCAGCAGGCCGAAGCGGTCAAGGCCGCCGCGCTGGCTGCCACGGCCCAGGTGGCCTACGGCGGCACGACCGACGGCTCGGTGATCTTCAACAACCTGTGCACCGGCTGCCACACTTCCGGTGCCGGCGGGGCGCCGACCCTGACCGCCGCCGGCATGGGCGCTCGCAAGGCCGCCGGGGTGGAGACGCTGTACAAGCACGCCATCGAAGGCTTCACCGGCTCGGCAGGCGTGATGCCGGCCAAGGGCGGCAACCCCGCGCTGACCGACGAGCAGGTCAAGGCCACGGTCGACTGGATGCTGGCCAACATCAAGTAACCACGCAGCGCGTCCGCGCGCGCAGCCGATCACAACGCCGCCTCCGGGCGGCGTTGTCGTTTCCGGCCTGGGAAGCTTCGGCCCGCAAGCCGGTTGTTGCTGCCACGCAAGCCAGCACACTGCGTCCAACCGCAGGCCCGGAGGTTGGGATGGGGGCCGCCGTGCGCTTCGGAGGCAGCGAACTGGCCGGTGTGCATCGGAACCAGACGCCCGGACCGCTTCGCACGGGACCCTACACGGCCAACCCGTATCATTCCCGCATGAACCTGCCCGCGTTCCCCGACGATTCGGCCACGCTGTCGCTGCCCGGCCCCGCCGGCGCACTGGAAGTGGCCGTCGACTACCCCGAGGCGCCCGCGCGCCCCGCGATCGCCATCGTCTGCCATCCGCTCTCCACCGACGGCGGCAGCATGCACAACAAGGTCGTGACGATGACCGCGCGAGCGCTGCGCGAATCGGGCATCACCACCGTCCGCTTCAATTTCCGCGGCGTCGGCGCGTCTGAGGGCAGTTTCGACGAGGGCGAGGGCGAGTCCGAGGACCTGCGCGCCGTCGCCGCCTGGGTGCGCGCGCAGCGACCCGACGCGGCGCTGTGGCTGGCCGGTTTCAGTTTCGGCGCCTATGTCACCATCCGCAACGCCGCGCTGCTGCAGCCGGCGATGCTGATTTCGATCGCGCCGCCGGCCGCCGGCCGCAAGTGGGACTTCAGCACGATCTCGCTGCCCGACTGTCCGTGGCTGGTCGTGCAGGGCGAAGCCGACGAGATCGTCGAGCCGCAGGCGGTCTACGACTGGGTCGAAAAGGTGGCTCAGCAGCGCGAGGCGCCCGAACTGGTGCGCATGCCCGACACGAGCCATTTCTTCCATCGCCGCCTGATCGACCTGCGCGGCGCGGTCAGGAACGGTATCAAGCCCTACCTCCCGCCCGAGTCCATGCCGGCATGAACGACGCCTCGGCCACCCGCCCGTCGCGGCGTTATGCGCAGGGCGTGGCGCAGGGTCGGTGGGAGGAGGATCCGGCGCAGCAGGCGGCGCTGGTCCAGCTCGACCGCATCCACGACGCCCTCGCCGAGCCCGTCCCGCAGGGCTGGCTGAAGTCGCTGCTGGGCCGCACGCCGCCGGCGCCGCAGGGTCTGTACCTGTGGGGCGGCGTGGGTCGCGGCAAGACCTTCCTGATCGACCTGTTCTTCGACGGTCTGCCGCTGCCCGATGTCGGCCTGCCCGGCGCGCCTGCCGACCGTCCCGGCAAGCGCCGGACGCATTTCCACCGTTTCATGCGCGAAGTGCACGCGCGGTTGCGCGCGCATGCAGGCGAGCGCGATCCGCTGGCGCTGATCGCCGCGGAGTGGCAACGGACGCTGCGCGTGCTGGTGCTGGACGAGTTTTTCGTCAACGACATCGGCGACGCGATGCTGCTGGCGCGGCTGCTGGAACGGCTGTTCGCCGGCGGTGTGGTGCTGGTCACCAGCTCCAATACCGCGCCGGTCAATCTGTACAAGGACGGCCTGCAGCGCGAAGCCTTCCTGCCCGCCATCGCCCAGATCCAGGCGCACACGCAGGTGGTGCTGCTCGACAGTCCGCGCGATTACCGCTTGCGCGCGCTGACCCGGTCGCCGGTGTATCGCGCGCCGCTGGACGACCAGTCGGACGCCTGGCTGGCGCAGCGCTGGCAGGAGTTGACCGCCGGCGCCCCGCCCGACCCCGGCGCCACCGCCAGCGGCACGCTGTCGATCGAGGGACGGCAGATCCCGGTCCGCGCCACCGCCGAAGGCCACGCCTGGTTCGACTTTGCCGCGCTGTGCGAAGGGCCGCGCGCCGCGAGCGACTACATCGAGATCGCGACCGAGCACCACACGCTGCTGCTGGGCGGCATTCCGCCGCTGGGCGACCACAACGCCGACCCGGCACGCCGGTTCGTGCACCTGATCGACGAGCTCTACGACCGCCACGTCAACCTGGTCTGCACCGCCGCGGCCCCGCCACCGCAGCTGTACCAGGGCACGCGACTGGGCGCCGCCTTCGAACGCACCGCCTCGCGCCTGATCGAGATGCAGTCGGCCGAGTACCTGGCGCTCGAACACCGCGGCTGAGCTTGGCGGAGGGGATGATCCGGGCAGCGATCTGCGTGCCTGACGGCGCGACGGCGGACGTTTCGCGCGGGACGCCTGCGTTCGGGCGCTGACGGCGGGACCCGACCGCGTAATCGACGGCGCCGGCGCCGTCTCCGTATCCGCAGTGCCGGATGCGCAGCTTCGCTCACGCGCAGACCCAGGCATCGGATGCACAATCCCGCTGCAACGAGCACGCATATGGGCACCACCAACTACAACGTCATCCACGAGCCCGGCAGCGCCCCGATCAAGCTGTGGACGCGCGGCGTCCCGCTGGAGGACGAGGCGCGCCAGCAACTGCAGAACATCGCCAGGCTGCCCTTCATCCACCGCTGGATCGCGGTGATGCCCGACGTGCACCTGGGCAAGGGCGCGACGGTGGGCTCGGTGGTGCCGACCATCGGCGCGATCGTGCCGGCGGCGGTGGGCGTGGATATCGGCTGCGGCATGATCGCCGCGCGCACCTCGCTGGTCGCCAGCGACCTGCCCGACAACCTGGCTGGACTGCGCAGTGCGATCGAGCGCGCGGTGCCGCATGGCCGCACGACGGGCCGCGGCGTGCGCGACAAGGGTGCCTGGGCGAACGCTCCGAGGCGGGCGATCGAAGGCTGGTCGCAGCTTGAGGCCGACTTCAGGCGCATCTGCGAGCGCAATCCGCGTTTGAGGAACACCAACAACCTCAATCACCTGGGGACGCTGGGCACCGGCAACCACTTCGTCGAAGTCTGCCTGGACGAGGAGCAGCGCGTGTGGTTCATGCTGCACTCGGGCTCGCGTGGCGTCGGCAATGCGATCGGCACGCACTTCATCGAGCTGGCCAAGCAGGACATGCGCCGCTGGATGATCAACCTGCCCGACCAGGACTTGGCCTACCTGCCCGAAGGCAGCGAGCATTACGAGGATTACGTGTTCGCGGTGGACTGGGCGCAGCGCTACGCACGCATCAACCGCCAGCTCATGATGCAACAGGTGGTCGAGGCGGCGCGCAGGGTGATCAGCAAGCCGTTCGATGCGCAGGCCGAGGCGGTCAACTGCCACCACAACTACGTCAGCCGCGAGCACCACTTCGGCAAGGACGTCTTCGTGACCCGCAAGGGCGCGGTGAGCGCGCGCAAGGGCGAGCTGGGGATCATTCCCGGCAGCATGGGCGCCAAGAGCTTCATCGTGCGCGGGCTGGGCAACGAGGACAGCTTCCACAGCTGCAGCCACGGCGCCGGCCGCGTGATGAGCCGGACCCAGGCGAAGAAGCTGATCAGCATGGCCGACCATGCCAAGGCCACGGCCCACGTGGAATGCCGCAGGGACGCGGACGTGCTGGACGAGTCGCCGGCCGCGTACAAGCCGATCGAAGCGGTGATGGCCGCGCAGAGCGACCTGGTCGAGATCGTCCACACCCTGCGCCAGGTCGTGTGCGTGAAGGGCTGAGTGCGTCGATCGGCCCTGGCGCCACCCACCGGGCATTCCCGGCGGAACACCGATAGGATCTGCGGGCGTCGATGCCGTCGGCGCGACGCGACCACCAGGGGCACACGCGCGACCGGGAGACGGGATGGCTGACCTTCGCACCGCACGCCACGCCGACATCCCCGCCTTGCAGGGCCTGATCGGCCTGTCCGGGCGGGGATTGAGCGTGGGCTACTACTCGCCTGCGCAAGCCGAAGCGATCACCCGTCACGTGTTCGGTGTCGACACGCAGCTGATCGAGGACGGCACGTACTTCGTGCTGGAACAGGACCAGACCCTGGTCGCCTGCGGCGGCTGGAGCCGGCGACGCACGCTGTTCGGCGGCGACCAGGCCAAGCACGGTCCCGACCCCCTGCTCGATCCGGCGACGGAGGCCGCGCGCATCCGCGCCTTCTTCGTCCACCCGTCGATGGCGCGTCGCGGACTGGGGCGGCAACTGATGGATGCCTGCGTCGCGGCCGCGCGCGCCGAAGGTTTCCGCGCGCTCACCCTGGTCTCGACGCTGCCGGGCGAGCCGCTGTACCTGGCCAGCGGCTTTGCCTGCGTGGAGCGTTTCGAGCTCGACCTGCCCGGCGGCATACGCGTGCCGGTGTCGCGCATGCTCAGGAACTTGTGACCTGGGACGCCACAACGAAACAGCCCGGCGCGAGGCCGGGCTGGTTCTTGGTTGCCGCGCGGACGAGGCTCAGCCCGAAATGGCCAGCCGCTCCTGGTGGTAGCGCCGCACCGCGGCGAACCACAGCACCGCGGCCAGGCCGACGCCCGCCGCCAGGTAGATGCCCTAGGTCTGCATCGGGATGAACTCGCCGCGGATGACCTTGAGCAGCATCTGGTTCTGCGCCAGGAACGGCACGGCGTACTGCCAGGGCTGTTCCTTCAGCGGATTCACCAGCAGGGCGAAGGTCGGGATCATCGGCAGCAGCATCAGCCACATCATGTGGCTCTGGGCTTCCTTCATGCTCTTGGCCGCGGCGGACAGGTAGGTCAGCAGCGAGGTGCCGATGAACAGCATCGGCAACAGCACCAGCAGCATCTTGGCCATCGCCGCGAAACTGACGTCGATCACCAGCCCGCTGGCGAACTGCGCGCTGAGCTTGAAGGCCAGCAGCGTCAGCAGCAGCGAGGCGATCCCCATCGCGCAGGCCGCCGCGATCTTGCCGCTCACGATCGCGCTGCGTGCCGAAGGCGTGGCCAGCAGCGGCTCCAGCGACTGGCGTTCCCGCTCGCCGGCGGTGGCATCCATGATCAGGTAGGCGCCGCCCAGGAACGAGGTGAGGATCAGCAGGTAGGGCAGCAACGCCGCCGCGAGCGCGCCGCGCTTGGCCTCGGCCGAGGCGAGATCGCGGTTGCCGATGCTGAGCGGCCGGGTGATGCCCGGGTCGATGCCGCGCGCCAGCAGGCGCAGGGTGCCGACCTGGTCGCGGTACTGCTCCAGCGCGAGCTGCAGCCGCTTGACGGGGATTTCGGCCGCGTTGCGCGTGCTGTCGGCGACGATGGCCACCTTGGCGGCGCCGCCGGCGCGCCAGGCCTGGCTGTATCCGGCGTCGATCTCCAGCGCGACGTCGACGTCCTGCCGAGCGATCGCGGCATCGAGGTCCTTGGGAGCCGCGATGGCGGTGATGCCGCGGGTGGCGAGGAAGGCGACCAGGTTCGGCGCGTGCGCGGCGCCGACCACGGGCACTTCGAGCACCTTGTCGAGCTGGGTCTTGGCGCGGTTCTCGGCCAGCTTGCCCATGCCCAGCATCAGCACCGGGTAGAGCAGCGGGCCCAGCAGCAGGGCGAGCACCAGGGTGCGGCGATCGCGTGAGATGTCTCGCAGTTCCTTGCGCATCACCGACATCAGCGAATGGAAGAAGCCGGTCTTCATGCGTGCAGGCCCTCCTCGGAGCCGATGGCCTTGACGAAGGCATCTTCCAGGTTGGCTTCGCCGGTCTGTTCGCGCAGCTCCTCGGGGGTTCCGGCCGCGACGACGCGGCCCTTGGCGATGATGACGATGCGGTCACACAGCGCCGCCACCTCCTGCATGATGTGGCTGGAGAAGATCACGCAGCGGCCCTCGGCCTTGAGTTGCTGCAGGAAGCCGCGCATCGCGCGCGTGGTCATCACGTCGAGCCCGTTGGTGGGCTCGTCGAGGATCACGTTCTTCGGGTCGTGCACCAGCGCGCGTGCGATCGCGGTCTTGGTGCGCTGTCCCTGCGAGAAGCCCTCGGTCTGGCGGTCGAGGATGTCGCCCATGTCCAGCGCGCGGCTGAGGATGTCGGTGCGTTTGGCGATGTCGGCGGCGGACATGCCGTGCAGTTCGCCGAAGTAGGCGATGTTCTCGCGCGCGGTCAGGCGCTTGTAGACGCCCCGCGCGTCGGGCAGCACGCCCAGCGCGCGGCGCACGGCTTCGGGTGCGCGGGCCGCGTCGGTGCCATCGACGTCGACGCTGCCGCGATCGGGCGTCATCAGCGTGTAGAGCATGCGCAGCGTGGTGGTCTTGCCGGCGCCGTTGGGGCCGAGCAGGCCGGTGATCTGCCCGTCGTGCGCCTGGAAGCTGACGCCTTCGACGGCGTTGACGGTGCCGGTGCGGGTCTTGAATGACTTATGGAGGTCGTTGGCGGTGATCATTTCATTTGGGCCGTGAGCGTTGACGGGGGAAGCGCGCGAGGCATCGGCCTCACGGCTCCCAGCCGTTGAAGGAGGTGAACGGCGGCACGTAGGTGAGGCTGTCCAGGCACTTGGCGTCCAGCGCCTTCGGCTTGAGGGTCTCGATGAACTGGCCGATCAGCTTGGGCGTGCAGCCCACGGTCATCGCGCCGTGCCCCTGGCCGCGCAGCACCAGGTGGCGGGCGTTGCCCAGGCCCTTGGCCACTTCCTCGCCGTAGACCGGCGGTGTCACCGGGTCGAGCTCACCCGACAGCAGCAGGACCGGGGCCTTGGACTTGAAGGCTTCGAAGGCGCGCGCCGGCGCGTCGCCGCGCGGCCATTTGCCGCAGGCCGCAAAGAACATGCGCGCCATGTCGGGACCGAGCACGGTGCGGGTGTCCTGCGGATCGGGCTTGTAGCGCGGGGCGTCCTCGGCGCAGATCACCGACCACTGCATCCCGCGGTTCATCGTGCCGCCGATCTGTCCGCTCCACAGATGGGCGATGGCCATCATCGGCTCGTAGTTGCCCTGCTCGGCCTGGCTGACCACCAGCGGCAGGATGGCGCTCAGCTGCGGGACATAGGACACGCCATGGACCAGGCCGACGACGGTGTCGGCGGTAAGGGTGTCCCGCTTGGCCTCGTTGCTGGCCGGGTCGCGGAAGTTCACCTCGACGGGCGCCTGCTCGAGCCGCTGCTTGAGCGCATCCAGGCGCGTGAGCAGGTCGGTGCCGGCGGCACTGGCGAAGCGCTTGCAGGCCGGGACCTTCGCGCATTGCGCATCCTGGCGGACCAGCGATTCCTGCAGCCGGCGGGCGAACTCGCCCCCCACCACCAGCCGGTTCGGGGCGACGCCGTCGAGCACGACGCTGCGCGTGTGCTGCGGATAGGCCATGGCGTACTGCTGCGCCACGCGGGTGCCGTAGGAACCGCCGACCACGTTGACCTGCTGGACGCCGAGCGCCGCGCGCACTTCGTCGAGGTCGGCGATGGCGCGCGCCGTGGTGTACATGCGCGGGTCGGCGCGGCCGGCCATCGAGGCCAGGCACTGCTCGGCGTAGGCCGCCACTTCGGCTTCGCCCGACTCGGGCGCGGGATCGAATTCGAGCGGCTCGCCCTTGGCGTCGCGGCAGTCCAGCGGATTGGACTGTCCGGTGCCACGCTGGTCGATCAGCAGCACGTCGCGCTGCTTGCGCACTTCGCGCAGCGCGATGTCGACCTGGTTGGCGACCTGCGTGGCCGCCTGGCCGGGACCACCGGCCAGGAAGAACACCGGGTCGGTCGTGCCGCCACCGCGGCTGGTCGCCGGCAGCCAGGCGATGTTGAGCGCGATCCGGCGGCCCTGGGGTTTGGCCGGATCTTCGAGCACCTTGTAGGTGGCGCACTGCGCCTCCAGCGTGGGCAGGCCTTGTTCGCCGCCCAGCACGCAGGGCTTGAATTCGATGCGGCCGAACGGCCGGACGCTGGTATCGGCGCGCTTGCCGGGCGCGGGGGCGGGCTGACAGGCCGTCAGCAGGAGCAGGCCCGCCGCAACGGCGGCGGGCAGGAGGCGGGTTCGCGGGTGCATGTTTCCCTTGTCGATCGCGGCGGATGCGCCGTCAGGATGACAGACGACAGGGACGGGCGGGATGTGACTGAAGGGGGAGGTGACTGGCGGAAGATGAAGCCGAAGGCTTTGCCGTCGCCCCCGATCGGATTCCCGCCGCAGCCGTGGCCTGGCGGGTTTCCGCGGTTTCCTATTCCCGCCCCGCGTGGCCGGATTCGGCCCGCGCGACCGCGGGTGCCCGCCTCACTTGCTCGACACGTACTTCTCGCGCCGGATCTGCGGCACCGGCAGGCCGTAGCCCTTGAGCGACTCGAAGCAGGCGTCGACCATGTTCGGGTTGCCGCACAGGTAGGCGATGTCGTGCGCGGCGTCGGGGGCGAATTCCTCGAGGAACTGCTGCACGTAGCCATGGCGGACGTCGGCATGCGCATGCTCCGATCCGGCAGCCGGCAGTTCGCGCGAGAGGCAGGGCACGAAGCGGAAGTGTTCGGGGTGGCGGTTGGCGAAGGCGCGGAACTCGTCCCCGTAGAGCAGTTCCTCCGGGGTGCGCGCGCCGAACAGCAGCGCCACCTTGACCCCGCGCTGGCGGATCTGGGATTCCAGCTGCGGCAGCATCGCCCGGTACGGGGTGACGCCGGTGCCGGTGCCGATCAGCAGGTAGCGACGGTTGCTGTCGGCGGGCATCAGGCAGAAACGCCCGAACGGACCGCTGGCATCGACGGTGTCGCCCTCGCGCAGGCCCTCGAACAGCGCCGTGGCCGCGCCGCCGGCGACGTAGCTCACCGCGATCTCCACGCCCTCGCCCGGCGCCAGCGCGTGGTCGTGGATGGTGGCCAGCGAATAGCTGCGCTTGGTCGCGGTGCCGTCGGCGTAGTGGAAGTGGACCTGGATGAACTGGCCGGGGACGAAGTCCAGCGGCTGGTCGTCGCCGCGCACGAACACGTAGTGGCCGACGGTGGGCGCCAGCATGCGGCGCGAAACGAGCTTGAGCGGAAAATGCTGGATGGCCATCGGAAGTTGCCTGGTTCTGGAACGTGCGCTAGTCGCGGCGGACGCAACGCTGTGTGGCCCGGAGGGCAGCACGCGGCCGCCTATACTACCGGTCTTCCCTGCGCGGCTCCCGGCAGGGCGTCCCGCTTCGCCTCACCCCCTCCCCGGCCCCGAGCTTGAATTCCCGCATGAACGACTCCGTCCCGGCCCCCGCTGTTCCCGCCCTGTCGGTCCGCGACCTGCGCAAGACCTACGCGGGCGGCGCCGGCAAGGGTGGCGTGGAAGCGCTCAAGGGGGTGTCGCTCGACGTGGCGCCCGGCGACTTCTTTGCCCTGCTCGGTCCCAACGGCGCCGGCAAGTCGACCCTCATCGGCATCGTCAGCTCGCTGGTGAACCTCAGCGGTGGCAGCGTCTCGATCTTCGGCACCGACCTGGGCCGGAATCGCAGCGATGCGATGCGGATGATCGGGCTGGTGCCGCAGGAACTGAACTTCAACATGTTCGAGAAGCCGCTCGACATCCTGGTCAACTACGCCGGCTTCTTCGGCGTGCCCCGCGCCGAGGCCCTGGTGCGCGCCGAGGAGGAACTGCGCCGCGCCTTCCTGTGGGAAAAGGCGACCAGCATGAGCCGCACGCTGTCGGGCGGCATGAAGCGACGGCTGATGATCGCCCGCGCGATGATGACCCGGCCGCGCCTGCTGATCCTGGACGAGCCCACGGCCGGCGTGGACATCGAGATCCGTCGCGGCATGTGGAAGACGCTCAAGGAGATCAACGCCGCCGGCACCACCATCATCCTGACCACGCATTACCTGGAAGAAGCCGAGAGCCTGTGCCGCAACCTGGCCATCATCGACAAGGGCCGGATCGTGGAGCAGGGCCCGATGAAGGCGCTGCTGGCCAAGCTCGACGTGGAAGGCTTCCTGTTCGACATCGACGGCCAGCTCCCCGCGACGCTGCCGCAGATCCCGGGCGCGACCCTGCTCGCCCAGGATGACCACACCCTCGACGTGGAGATGCCGCGCGCCATGGACCTCAACCGGGTCTTCGCCGCGCTGGGCGACAACGGCATCCGCGTGCGCTCGATGCGCACCAAGAGCAACCGGCTGGAGGAGCTGTTCGTGAGATTGACCAGCGAGAATGTCGACAAGGGGCCGTCCGGCAACGGCACGCCCGCGCAGCCGGAGCCGGTGGCATGAGCGCCGTGCCCCTCGCCCACGCGGAAATGAGCACCACCCAGCGCAACCTCACCGCCTACGCCACGATCGTGCGCCGCGAGGTGACCCGCATCCTGCGCATCTGGGGGCAGACGCTGGTGCCGCCGGCGATCACGATGACGCTGTACTTCCTGATCTTCGGCGGCCTGATCGGCCGCCAGATCGGCGCCATGGACAACATCCGCTACATGGATTTCATCGTCCCCGGCCTGGTGATGATGAGCGTGATCACCAACAGCTACGGCAACATCTCCTCGTCGTTCTTCGGCGCCAAGTTCGGCCGCCACGTCGAGGAGCTGCTGGTCAGCCCGATGCCGACCTGGGTGATCCTGGGCGGCTACGTCACCGGCGCGGTGGTGCGCGGGATGATGGTGGGCGCCATCGTGCTGGCGATCTCGATGCTGTTCACCCGGGTGAGCATGCCCCACCCCTTCATCACCTTCACCACGGTGCTGCTGGGCGCGACCATCTTTTCGCTGGCCGGCTTCGTCAACGCCGTGTACGCGAAGAAGTTCGACGACATCGCGATCGTGCCGACCTTCATCCTGACCCCGCTGACCTACCTGGGCGGCGTGTTCTATTCGGTGAAGCTGCTGCCGCCGTGGGCCGAGGCGGCTACCCACCTCAACCCGGTGTTCTACATGGTCAACGCGTTCCGCTACGGCCTGCTGGGCGTCAGCGACGTGCCGGTGTGGACCGCCTACACCTTGATGTTGGGCTTCGTCGCGGCGCTGGCCGCGGCCGGCCTGTGGCTGCTCAAGCGCGGCATCGGCCTGCGCAGCTGACGGCACCAGTGCGAGCGCAGCTCCCGCGCTTTCGTTGATGCTCGCTCGCCCCGCCGCGCCGGGGCGGGCTGCGACTCCGTCGCGTTGATGCGGCGCCGCGGATGCGCAGTTGAAGGTCGCGCGCGACGCATGTGGCCGGCACGCGCGCGGCGGCGAGGCAGTCGCCCGTGCGCCGCACCAGGCTCGTCGTGTCCGCCGGATTTGATGCCGGCCCGCCCAGGCCTCAAACTGACCGGGCGGGTGCGCCGGGGGCGCGCGCCCATCACAGGGGAAAATACATGCATCTGAAGTGGATCCTCCTCGGCCTGCTGGCCGTGGCGGCGGGCGCTCATGCCCAGGACACCGGGCCTTCACCGGACGAGCAGTCGAAGGCCGAACAGGCCGCGCGCGCCATGGTGGCGGATTTCAGCTGGAAGGACGGCGAAGTGGCGGTCGACACCGCCAAGGCCCGGCTCCGGCTGGACGAGAATTTCCGTTACCTGGCCGCAGCCGATGCGCGCAAGGTGCTCGAGAACCTGTGGGGCAATCCGCCGGATGACTCGGTGCTGGGCCTGATCGTGCCCAAGGGCCGCGGCGTGCTCGACGACGCCGGCTGGGCCGTGGTGGTGACCTACTCCGACGAAGGCCATGTCTCCGACGAGGACGCGGCCAAGATCGACTACGACGAAATGCTCGCCGACATGAAGGCCGAGGACGAGGAGATCAACCAGGCACGCAAGGAGGCCGGCTACGGCACCTTGAACCTGGTGGGCTGGGCAGAAGCGCCGCACTACGACACCGTCAGCAAGAAGCTCTACTGGGCGAAGGAGCTGAAGTCGGAAGGCGCCGAGCAGAACACGCTCAACTACGACATCCGCGTGCTCGGCCGTGAGGGCTACCTGAGCCTCAACGCGGTCTCGCGCATGAACGAGCTGGGCGAGGTCAAGACCGGCATGCAGAAGCTGCTGCCGATGGTGGAGTTCGACAGCGGCGCGCGTTACGCGGACTTCAACGATTCCACCGACAAGGTGGCCGCGTACGGACTGGCGGCGCTGGTCGGCGGCGGCCTGGCCGCCAAGTCCGGCCTGCTGGCCAAGCTGGGCGTGCTGCTGCTGGGCCTGAAGAAGCTGCTGATTCCGCTGCTGCTGGTGGTGGGTGCGTTCTTCAAGCGCATCGTCGGCGTGTTCCGCGGCAAGCGCGGCGACGACGCGCAGGCCTGAACCGGGCGCAGCGGGCCGACCGGCTCGCGTGACACCACGACGGCCCGCGCATGCGGGCCGTCGTCGTTTTCGTCATGGCGTGGATCCACGCGAAACGCCACCAGTGTTGCATCGGCGCGTCCCTGGGACGCGTTGGCGTGTCGCTGGTTGAACACTGGCGGCGCACGGCGGCGCAGCGGGCGCGTTCATGCAACGGCACAGGTCGTTGGACACGGTGTCCAACTACACGCGCGCGGTGGCGGCGGCGGGCAGATCCTGTCAGCACCGGAGAACGGCGCGCGTCCCGCGCGCGCCTCGTCCGGATTCCCCCACCGACAGGAACATTCCGATGAGTGCCAAGACTCTCGCTTTCGCCCTGGCCCTGCCCCTGTGCATGGCCGCGCTTGCGCCTGCCCAGGCCGCCGGTGCCGCCAACGGCCAGGACACGCCCACGCTCGAACAGGTGACCGCGCCCGTACCCGCCACCACCGTGCGGGTGAGCTGCGCCAATGCGATGTGGCCCACGTTGCGCCAGGTCGCGCGCTACACCGGTGAGACGGCCGAAACCGCGGCGCCGGTACGCATGCAGGTCGTCAAGGAAGGTCGTCAACTCTGCGACCAGGGGTCGACCCACGTGCTGGTGGTGTTCAACGCTCCCCATCGCCCCGTGGACGAGATCGCGATGATCTATCCCCTGCGCTGAGGCACGCGCGCGCCGGCACGCGGCCGCCCGACGCTCAGTGTGGCAGTCGGAAGAACGCGCGCGCCGTGGCCGTGGTCTGCGCGGCGGTAATCGCCACGTCCTCGCCGCGGTCGCGTGCGAGTTCCTCGACGATATGGGCCAGGTACATCGGCTCGTTGCGGCGGTGCGAGGGCGCCGGCTTCACCGTGCGCGGCAGCAGGTAGGGCGCGTCGGTTTCGATCATCAGGCGATTGGCCGGGATGTGGCGCACCAGTTCGCGCAGGTGCTGGCCGCGGCGCTCGTCGCACAGCCAGCCGGTGATGCCGATGTACCAGTCCTGGTCGAGGCACTCGAACAGTTCCTCGCGCGTGCCGGTGAAGCAGTGCACGACCGCCGGGCCCAGCCGGCCCTCGAAGTTGCGCATCATCGCCACGAAGTCGGCATGCGCGTCGCGCTGGTGCAGGAACAGCGGCTTGCCGGTGTCCACGCCGATCTGCAGCTGCTGCTCGAAGGCGCGGCGCTGGGCGGGACGCGGCGAGAAGTCGCGG
This sequence comes from Lysobacter solisilvae, assembly GCF_016613535.2. NCBI lineage: Bacteria > Pseudomonadati > Pseudomonadota > Gammaproteobacteria > Lysobacterales > Lysobacteraceae > Agrilutibacter > Agrilutibacter solisilvae. The sequence goes on along the minus strand of NZ_CP071518.1, from coordinate 1,071,742 downwards.
AAATAATCCAGCCCGCATTCGCCCACCGCCACCACTTCCGGATGCGCATGCAACGCGCGCAGCTCGCCGTCGCACTCGGTGGTGTAGTCGCTCGCGTGGTGCGGGTGCACGCCCGCGGTCGCGAACAGTTCGCCCGGGTGCCGCTGCGCCAGTGCCAGCGCCATCGGTGAATGCTCGCGGCTGGCGCCGGTGATGACCATCTGCACCACGCCGGCTTCGCGGGCGCGCTGCAGGACGGCGTCACGATCGTGGTCGAACGAGTCGTGGGTGAGATTGGCGCCGATGTCGATCAGGGGCAGCACGGTCGGTCAGGCAGTGGCGGGAAGCGCAACAGGATACGGCCTGCGGCGGCCTGGGGCATGCGGCCAGCCGTGGCCGCCGCCCGCCGTCAGGCCGGCGCCTGGGCGCGCCGCGCGAATCGGCTCGCCAGCCAGTCGCCGATGTCGTGGAGCACGGTGTAGGCGGCCGGGATCACCAGCAGGCTCAGGGCCGTGGAGGTGATCAACCCGCCGATCACTGCCCACGCCATCGGCGCGCGGAACGAGGAATCGCCGGAGAAGCCCAGCGCCAGCGGCAGCATGCCCGCGCCCATCGCGATGGTGGTCATGATCACCGGCCGCGCGCGCTTGCGGCACGCGTCCACCAGCGCATCGTGCTGGTTCATGCCGTGCTCGTCCTCGGCCATCACCGCGTAGTCCACCAGCAGGATGGAGTTCTTGGTGGCGATGCCGATCAGCATCAGCAGGCCGATCAGCGCCGGCAGCGACAGCATGTTCTGCGAGATCAGCAGCGCGCCGAAGGCGCCGCCGGCGCACAGCGGGATGGCGGTGAGGATGGTGAGCGGCTGCATCGGGTGCTTGAACAGCAACAGCAGCACCATGTAGACGCAGGCGATGCCCGCGGCCATCGCCATCAGGAAGCCGGTGAACAGCTCGACGAAGATCTCCGCGTCGCCGGTGTTGATGAAGGCCACGCCCGCGGGCACCTGGCGCACCGAAGGCAGCTGCTCCACTTCTGCCATCACCTCGCCCAGCGGGCGCCCGCTGAGTTCGGCGGTGAGGGTGATGTTGCGTTGGCGCTTGTAGCGGCTGATCACGGAAGGACCGCTGCCCGGCTGCAGGTCGGCGACCGCTTCCAGCGGCACCGGGCCGTGCTTGCCCTGCACCTGCAGTCGCGACAGCGTGGCCGGGTCGCGCAGGGCTTCGCGGTCGAAGCCCACGCGGATCGGGATCTGGCGGTCGGGCAGGTTGAGCTTGGCCAGGCGCTGGGTGTAGTCGCCGGCGGTGGCCACGCGCGCGGCTTCCGCGATCGCGGCCGTGGACACGCCCAGTTCGGCCGCGCGCGCGGCGTCGGGCACGATCTGCAGTTCCGGCCGCAGCAGCGAGGCCGACGAGGACACGCTGCCCAGCCCCTGGATGCGGCGCAGGTCGCGTTCCACCGCGGCCGCGGCCGCGTCGAGCTTGACCGGGTCGTCGCCCGCCAGCACCAGCATCAGCTGCTCGCCCGGCTCGCTGCTCACGAAGCTGATCCGCGCGCCCGGCAGGTTGGCCAGGCGCGCGCGCACGTCCTGCTCCAGCGCCTTCTGCGAGCGGTCGCGGTCGTCGGCCTTGCCCCAGTCCAGGGTCAGCACGGCCTTGCGCGCGTCGGCGCCGCCGGTCTTGGCCGGGTCGCCCAGGTCCGGGACGCTGCCGACCTGGGTGAACACCTGGTGCAGTTCGGGAATGCCGGCCAGCATCGCGCGGGCGCGTTCGGCCACGCGCGTGGTCTGCTCCACCGGCGTGCCCGGCGGCAGCTCCAGCGAGAGCATGCTGCGGCCCTGGTCGGACACCGGGATGAAGGTGGTGGGGATGAAGGGGATCAGCGCCAGCGAGGCGATGAACAACGCCGTGGCCGCGCCGAGCGTGCGCCAGCGGTGGCGCAGCGCGGCGTCGACCCAGCGCAGGTAGCGCTTCATCAGCGCGGTCTCCTCCGGGTGGTCCTCGTGCGGCTTGAGCAGGTAGGCGGCCATCATCGGCGTGAGCAGCCGCGCGACCAGCAGCGAGAACATCACCGCGGTCGCCGCGGTCCAGCCGAATTCGCGGAAGAACTTGCCGGCGATGCCCGGCATGAACGCCACCGGCACGAACACCGCCGCCAAGGGTGGCCGAGGTCGCGATCACGGCGGTGCCGATCTCGTCGGCGGCTTCGCGCGCGGCGTCGAGCGGCTTCTTGCCCATGCCCAGGTGGCGCACGATGTTCTCGATCTCGACGATCGCATCGTCCACCAGGATGCCCACCACCACGCTCAGCGCCAGCAGCGTGATCATGTTGAGCGAGAAGCCCAGCCAGTGGATCACCGCGAAGGTCGGGATGATCGACAGCGGCAGCGCGACCGCGCTGACCCAGGTGGCGCGCCAGTCGCGCAGGAACCAGAAGACCACCGCCAGCGCCAGCAGCGCGCCTTCCCACAGCATGGTCATCGACGAGGAGTAGGAGCGTTCGGTCTCCTCGCTCATGTCGGTGATCAGGCGGAACTCCACCCCGGGATGCACCTTCTGCAGGTCCTTGAGCGCGGCCTTCACCGCGTCGCGGACCTTGAGCTCGTCGGCCCCGCGGCTGCGCGAGAGCGAGAAGCCGACCACCGGCTGGCCGTCGAGCAGCGCCGCCTGGGTGGGATCGGCCACGCCGTCGCTGACGCGCGCCAGCGCCGACAGGCGCAGCTGCTGGCCGTTGGGCAGGGCGATGCTCAGATCGCGCAGGGCCTGCGCGTCGACCACGGTGCCGATGGTGCGCACGGTCTGCTGGCCGCCGGCCAGTTCGGTGCGCCCGCCGGGCCGCTCCACCTGGGTCTGCGCCAGCTGCTGGCTGACCAGGCCCGCGGTCACGCCGTGCGCCTGCAGCGCCTGCGGATCCAGGTCGACGCGCACCTGCCGCTCGACGCCGCCGATGCGGTTGACCGCCGCCACGCCGTCCACGCCGTACAGCGCGCGCGTCACGTCGCGATCGACGAACCACGACAGCGCGTCGGCGGGCATGCCGGGCGCGCTCACCGCGTAGGTCAGCAGCGAACCGCCGATCTCCACCTTGGTGATGATCGGTTCCTGGATGTCCTGCGGCAGGTCCATGCGGATGCGGGTGACCGCATCCTTGGTGTCGTTGAGCGAGGCCAGCAGGTCGGTCTCCAGCTCGAACTCGATCGCGGTGGTGGACACGCCCTCGACCACGGTGGAGGTCACGCGTTTGACATTGTCGAGCGTGGCGACCGAATCTTCGACGCGACGCGTCACCTCCGTCTCCAGCTGGCTGGGCGATGCGCCCGGCTGGGTGATGGTGACGATGGTCATCGGGAAGGAGACGTCGGGGAAGCGCGCCACCGGCAGCTGGTGGAAGCCCCACAGCCCGGCCACGCACAACGCGAAGAACAGCATCACCGCGGGGACCGGGTTGCGGATCCCCCAGGTGGAGAGCGTGCCGCCACCGCTCACGGCGTGGCCACCGATTTGCCGTTCGGCGCGTCCACGACCCGGACGATGTCGCCGTCGGCCAGGAAGCCGGCGCCATCGACCACCACGCGCGCGCCGGGCTTGAGCCCGTCGAGGATTTCGACCACGCCGTCGGTGCTCGACCCGGCCTGCACGCGTACCTGTCGCGCCACCTGCTGCGCATCCACGGTGAACACGGTGCTGAAACCGTCGCGCAGCACCACCGCCGCGGCGGGTACCACCAGCGCCTGGGCGTGGCCGGTGCCGATCCGGCCTTCCAGGTAGCTGCCCGGCTGCAGCCCCTGTGGCTGCGGCAGGTCGGCGTAGACCGTGCCGGTGCGGGTGGCGGCGTCCACGCCCGGACTGACCGCGCGGACGCGGCCGCTGACCCGCGTGCCGTCGGGCGCGGCCAGTTCGATCACGTCGCCCGGTGACACCTGGGCCAGTTGCGCGGCCGGCAGCTCGGCGCGCCATTCCAGGCGGCCGTCGCGGATCAGCCGCAGCAGCTCCTGTCCGGCGCCCACCACCTGGCCCGGCTGCACCAGCCGCTTGCTGATGATGCCGGCGGCCGGGGCGTCAAGGTCGGCGAAGCTGCGGCGCAACGCGGCGCTGTCGCGGGCCGCGCGCGCGGTGCCGACGCGGGCGTCGGAGGTCGTGCGGGCGGCGCGCAGTTCGTCCAGCTGGGTCGCGCTGATGTACTTGTCGTTGGCGAGGCCTTCGCCGCGGGCGAGGTTGGCCCGGGCCAGGGTTGCGCCGGCCTCGGCCTCGCGCAGGGCGGCGGTGGCCTGGGCCAGCTCGGCGTCGAGCATGCGGTGGTCGAGGGTCAGCAGGCGCTGGCCCCGGCGCACCGCTTCGCCCACGTCGACCTCCAGGGTGGTCACCCGCAGCCCGGACACTTCCACGCCCAGCTGCATCTCCTCCACCGCGGCCACCGGGCCGGAGACCGTGAGCGAGCGCTCCAGCTCCCGGGTGCGGGCCGGGACGGTGGTGACCGCCAGGGTGGCGGCGGACTTGCCCGTTTCCTCCGCGGGCGCCTGCTTGCCGCAGGCCGCCAGGGCCGCGCACAGCAGCAGCGGGGAGAGACGAAGGCAGAGGCGGAATGCGTGCGGGGCCACGACGGCTCGGGGAGGGGAACGGGCCCGGCAGTGTACTGGTCGGTACATTAATTGTCCGCACGTCGCCTTCACGGGTTTGGCGGGCGTTGGGCATGCCGCCCTCCCACGCTCTGCGGGGGAGGGTTGGGGTGGGGCGACGGTCGCCGACGCATCTAAAGAACGAGCGGCCTTCCCTTTCTCGGCACCGCCGCGATCTTTCCCCCATCCCAGCTTTCCCCCGCGGAGCGGGGAAGGGCCCGGTGGCGCCGTTGGGGATAAGTGCTCGGCCCTTGGGGATAAGTGCTCGGGACCCCGAGCAATCTGCTCGGCGCGCCGAGCTCCCAGCTCGGGGCGCCGCAGGAAAAGCTCGGACCGCCGAGCGCTGAGCTCGGGGCGCCGCCATTTCTGCTCGGGGCGCGACCGGAATTGCTCGGCGCCCCGCCCTTTTTGCTCGGCCCGCCGAGCTCGGAGCTCGGCCTGCGGGAATTTCTGCTCGGGCCGCGGCCTTCCGGGCTCGGCGCGCCGAGCACTTATCCCCAAGGGCCGAGCACTTATCCCCACGACCTATTCCGGCCTCCGCGCCCGGGTGCCGATGCAGCTACGACTGCCAAGTCCGCCGCACCGGCTCCCGTATCCTTGCGCGCGTGAACCGACCCGCCTTTCCGATCGACGAGCTGCTCCCGCGCATCCGCGAATCGCTGGCCGCCCATCCGCGGCTGGTGCTCGAAGCGCCGCCAGGCGCCGGCAAGACCACGCAGGTGCCGCCGGCGTTGCTCGACGCGCCCTGGCTGCAGGGCCGCACGATCCTGATGCTGGAACCGCGGCGCGTGGCCGCACGCGCGGCAGCCGGCTTCATGGCCGCGCAGCGCGGCGAAACGCCCGGCCAGAGCGTCGGCTACCGGATCCGGTTCGAGAACAAGGTCTCCGCCGCCAGCCGGATCATCGTGGTGACCGAGGGCATCCTGACCCGGATGATCCAGGACGATCCGCTGCTGGAGTCGGTCGGCGCGATCGTGTTCGACGAGTTCCACGAGCGCCACCTGTCCGCCGACCTGGGCCTGGCGCTGGCGCTGGACGTGCAGTCCAACCTGCGCGAGGACCTGCGGCTGGTCGCGATGTCGGCCACGCTCGACGGCGAACGCCTGGCCGCCTTCCTCGACGGGCCGCGGCTGAGCAGCGCGGGCCGCAGTTTCCCCGTCACCCTCGACTACCTGCCGGCCCGCCGCGAGGAAAAGCTCGAACACCAGGTGCGGCGCGCGGTGGAACAGGCGCTCGCGCAGCATCCCGGCGACGTGCTGGTGTTCCTGCCGGGGCAGCGCGAGATCGCGCGGGCGCAGGCCGTCCTGGAAAACGTGGCGGCGTTGCCGGCCGATGTGCTGACGCTGCACGGCGAGCTGCCGGTCGAGCAGCAGTCGCGCGTCCTGCAGCCCGATCCGCAGGGCCATCGCCGCGTGGTGCTGGCCACCAACGTGGCCGAGTCCAGCGTCACGCTGCCCGGCGTGCGCGTGGTCATCGACGCGGGGCTGGCGCGCGAGCCGCGGTTCGATCCCAACAGTGGGTTTGCCCGGCTCGACGTGGTGAACATCGCCCAGGCCTCCGCCGACCAGCGCGCCGGACGCGCCGGACGCGTGGCCGAGGGCTGGGCGTACCGCCTGTGGCCGCAGTCGCAGCGGCTCGAGCCGCAGCGGCGCGCGGAGATCACCAAGGTGGAACTGGCCGGCCTGGCGCTGGAGCTGGCGGCGTGGGGAGAAAGCCAGCTGCGCTTCCTCGACCCGCCGCCGCCGGGGGCGCTGTCGGCCGCGCGCGAGCTGCTGCAGCGGCTTGGCGCGCTCGATGGCCACGCGGTGACGCCACTGGGGCAGCGGATGCTGACGCTGGGCACGCATCCGCGGATCGCCGCGATGCTGCTGGCGCCGCGGGATCCCGTCGACGCCGCGCTGGCCTGCGACCTGGCGGCGCTGGTGGAGGCGCGCGACCCGCTGCGCGGCGTGCGCAGCGACGCGCTGGCGCACCGCTGGCAGGCGCTGGCGGCCTTCCGCGCCGGGCGCGTGCCCGCCGAGTCGTCGCGGGGCGCATTGGCGGCCCTGGACCAGGCCGCGCGCCAGTGGCGTCGCCGGCTGCGTCTGGACGTCGCGCCGCCGGCGGCCGTACCCGCGCATGCGCTGGGCGACGTGCTCCTGCACGCCTACCCCGACCGCATCGCACGCCAGCATCCGTCTGATCCGCTGCGCTACCAGCTTGCCAATGGCCGCAGCGCCCGCCTGTTCGACGACAGCGCGGTCTACGGCGAACCCTGGCTGGTGATCGACGAGCTGCGCGACGACAACCGCGACGCGCGCGTGCTGCGCGCCGTGCCGCTGGATCCGGCGCGCCTGGAACGCGAATTCCCCGAGCGCTTCACCCGCGAGGACCGCGTGGTCTGGGACGCCAACACGCGCGGCATCGCCGCGGTGCGCGAGCGGCGCTTCGACCGCATCGTGATCGACAGCCGGCCGCTCGCGCGGCCCGACCCCGCGCGCTACGCCGACGCGCTGGTCGACGCGGTGCGCCAGCTCGGCCTGTCGGCCCTGCCCTGGACCGAGGGCCTGCTGCAGTGGCGCGCCCGCGTGCGCAGCCTGCGCGCCTGGCTGCCCGAACTCGACGGCCTGCCCGACCTGTCGGACGCGGCGCTGCTGGCCACGCTCGAGCAGTGGCTCAAGCCGGCGCTGGCCGGCAAGACGCGGCTGGATGCCTTGAGCGAAGCCGAACTCGGCGAGGCGCTCAAATCCGGTCTCGACTGGTCGCTGCGCCAGCGTGTCGACGCGCTGGCGCCGACGCGGATGGTGGTGCCCTCGGGCATGGAGCGGCGCATCGAATATGGCTTCGACGACACGGCCGGCGAGGCGGGACTGCCGCTCGCGCCGGTGCTGCCGGTCAAGCTGCAGGAACTGTTCGGCCTGGCGGACACGCCGCGCATCGTCGACGGCCGGGTCGCGCTGACGCTGCACCTGCTGTCGCCGGCCGGACGCCCGCTGCAGGTCACCCAGGGACCTGCGCGGCTTCTGGGAACGCACCTATCCGGAAGTGCGCAAGGAGATGAAAGGCCGCTATCCGCGCCATCCCTGGCCCGACGATCCGTGGACCTCGACCGCCACGCATCGCGCGAAACCGCGCGGCACCTGACTGGCGGTTCAGACACGCCCGCTTGCGCTCACGCGGGCTCAACGAATCCCGTCCGACACTGGCCCCCGGCCCGCAGGATGACAACCATGAACCGACTCGACACTTTGTATGGCGGCGCGCGCGACCTGGCCACGGTGGTCAGCAGCAACGTCAAGCATGCCGGCAAGCTGCTGGACGCAGGCGCCAAGATCGGCGCGCTCAAGGGTGGCGCCCGGGTAGCCACGGTGTTCGCCAAGCGCCATCCGGTGCTGCTTGCGGCCAGCGCCTTCGGCGCCGGCCTGCTGTGGTACGCCGCGCATCGCCGTGCCAAGCGCGCGGAGAACGGCAATGGCGACGCGATCGAGGGCAGCGCGCGCCGGGTGGAAGCCCGCCGCGGCAACGGTGCCAAGCGCGCGGCGAGCAAGCGCACCTCGCGCAGCCGCCAGAGCTCGGCGAACGCCTGACGCGCACGCGCGTCCTCAAGTCGCAAAGATTCAATTGAATGCAGCCGGCGCGGCAGGCATGGCCTGTCGCGCCGAAGCCGTGGCGGAATGTCGGGGATGACGGTAAGAAGCGACGGGTCGTGCGGGCGCATGCGAGCGCCGGACGGAAGCCTCAGCTTTCGCCGCGCGCCTCGGGCAGTTCGATGACGAACCGCGCCCCGCCGCCTTCGCGGTTCTCGTACCACAGCTGGCCGCCGGCGTTGGCGACGATCTGCTTGGCCAGCGACAGGCCCAGGCCGTTGGAGTTCGCGTCCTGGCCTTCGTGCAGGCGGGTGAACGGCTTGAACAGTTCGCGCTGCTTGTGCGCCGGGATGCCCGGACCGCGGTCGGCGACGATCAGCTGCCAGTAGCCGGGCGCCGAAGAGCGGCCGGCCAGCGTCAGTTCGGTCCCCGGCGCGTACTTGATGGCGTTGGTCACCAGGTTTTCGGCGACCTGGCGCAGCACGCGCTCGTCGATGCGCACGCGGGCGCTGTCCGGCGGCGGCAGCACTTCCACCTTGATGCCGCGCGCCTCCAGCTGCATGTCGTAGCGCCGCAGCAGCCAGTGCAGGGTGTCGGCGAGGCCGGCCGAGACATCCGGCGCGGGTTCGCGCGCAAGGCCGGCGCTGGACTCCAGGTAATGGCGGATGTAGCCCAGTGCGTCGCAGGCACTGTCGTAGATGACTTCCATGTAGTGCGGCAGGCGCTCGGGCCGGACGCCGTCGTTGCGCACGATGTCGCTGGCGAACAGCACGCTGCTCAGCGGGTTCTTCAGGTCGTGGGCGACCAGGTTGACCAGTTCCTGGCGTTCGCGGGCGACGCGCTCCAGGCGGTCGCGCGTGAGCTTGAGGCCGACGTGCGCATTCACGCGCGCCAGCAGTTCCTCGGGCAGGAAGGGCTTGGTGACGTAGTCCACCACGCCGGCGTCGAAGGCGCGCAGCAGCATGCCGCGGTCCTGCGCCGCGGTGACGAACACCACCGGCGCGCGCGGCAAGGGCAGTTCGTACAGTGCGGCCATCAGTTCGAAGCCGTCCATGCCCGGCATGATCATGTCGAGCAGGACCAGGTCGGGCACCGCTTCCTCGTAGCGCTGCAGGGCTTCCTCGCCGCTGCCCGCGCACACGACTTCGTAGCCCTGCCGCGAGAGCAGGCTGCTGACGACACGCAGGTTCACCGGCTGATCGTCGACGACGAGGATGCGGCCCGGGCTGATGGCGCTGGTCATTCGGGCGTGGGTGTCCTGGAACATTCCGCGGGCCGGATTGCCGCGGAAAAGTGAATGCGGCTCACGGTAGCAGAATGGCCGCGGCGCGCGTCAACGCCGGCGCGGTGTCCGGCGCGGTGGCGGTGGCGCGCCGATGGCCGGCGCCTTCACGCCTTGCCGTCCCAGTGGGCGGCGGCGCCCCGGCGGTTCCGCGACAGGCGCGGCCAGTTCACGCCAATGACCGGGCGACAGCGATTCCAGCCGGTACGGGCCGACGGCGACCCGCACCAGCCGCAGCGTCGGCAGCCCGACGGCCGCCGTCATCCGCCGCACCTGGCGGTTGCGGCCTTCGGACACGGTGATCTCCAGCCAGGCGTCGGGCACCGACTTGCGGAAGCGCACGGGCGGGTCGCGCGCCCACAGCGGCGGGGGCGCGATCGGCCGTACGCCGGCGGGGCGGGTCGGGCCGTCGCTGAGGACCACGCCCCGGCGCAGCGCCGCCAGCGCCTGTTCGTCCGGTTCGCCCTCCACCTGCACCCAGTAGGTCTTGGGCTGCTTGTGGCGCGGGTCGGTCAGGGCGTGCGCGAGCGCGCCGTCGTCGGTCAGCAGCAACAGGCCTTCGCTGTCGAAATCCAGCCGCCCGGCGGCGTACACCCCGGGCGGCAGGCCGAACTGCGCCAGCGTCGCGCGCGGCGTGGGGCTGGCGTCGGTGAACTGGCACAGCACGTTGAAGGGCTTGTTGAACGCGATCAGCATGCGCGACGCGCCGCCCGCCGGCGGCGCCCGGGATCAGCCGCGCGGCTTGCGGAAGCGCAGCGTCATGCGGTCGCTCTCGCCGATGGCCTGGTACCTGGCATCGTCGGCGGGCGGGTGGTTGTTGGTCGGCGGCAGCGTCCACACGCCGTTGGGATGGTCGGTGGTGTCCTTCGGATTGGCGTTGATCTCGCTGCGCGCGTCGAGGACGAAGCCGGCCTGCTGTGCCAAGTCGATCACCAGGGCCTCGGTGAGGTAACCGGACTCCTTCATCGCGTCCAGGGACGTGCCCGGCCTGGCGCGGTGGTCGACCACGCCCAGCGTGCCGCCCGGCTTGAGGACGTCGAAGTAGGCCTTGAAGTACGCGTCGGCGTTGCCGTCGCTCACCCAGTTGTGCGCGTTGCGGAACGTCAGCACGACATCCGCCGACGAGGCGGGGCCGAAGCCGGGCGCCTTGGGATCGAACACGCGCACGTCCGGCGTGCCGAACACCGCGCCGTTGCCGGCGAACTTCGCCCGCAGCCGCTTGTTGAGGTCGTAGCGGTAATTCGGCTGGCCGGGGATGGCGTCGTCCCACACCGCGGCGACGTAGTGGCCCTCCTCGCGCAGGTAGGGCGCCAGGATGGCGCTGTACCAGCCGCCGCCCGGCGTGATCTCGATGACGGTCTGGTCCGGACGCACGCCGAAGAAGGCCAGCGTCTGCGCCGGGTGGCGATGGACGTCGCGCGCGGCGTTCTTCGCATCGCGCCAGATGCCGGCGATGGCGGCATCGAGCGCCGCCTGCTGCGAGGCCGACAGGCCGGCCGCCGGCGTGGCCTGCGCGGGGCTGTCCGCCGTGGGCGTACCGGCGCAGGCGCCGAGCAGGGCGGCCAGGGATGCAGCGAGGGCGACAGTGAGGACAGGCTTCATGCACGGCTCCATGTGGGGGCGGCGCGCGGCGCGCCGCAGAGGCCGCAGCCTAGCGCCAAACGCGTGGACGCGGCGACGTCCTGGCGCCCGCTGTGTTCCAGTCGCCCGATGTTGCCGGGTCAGCGCCGGCGCGGCCGCGGTGTGCCGCGCGCGGGCGGCGCGTCGGGTGGCGCGTCGGCCGCTGCCGGCGCGGTCGGATCGGCGGAATGCCCGGACGACGACCCGGTCGGGATATCGGCCTGCGCATAGTCCCGCGCCTGCCCGAGCACCCAGTCGCGGAACAGGGCCAACCCGGCGTGGGCCTGCGTGCGCTCGGGATAGACCAGGTAATGCGCGTACTGCGCGGGCAGCCGCTCGTCGAACAGCATCACCAGGCGCCCGGCCTCGACCATCGGGCGCGCGAGGGTCATCCGCCCCAGCGCGATGCCCAGGCCTTCCACCGCGGCGCGGTGCAGGGTTTCGGAATCGTCGAAATTGGCCACGAAGCGGCGCGGCGGCGTGGCGCCGATCCGCTCGAACCACTCGCTCCAGCGCCCGCCCGGCGCGCCCAGCAACGGGAAGTCCGCCAGCGTCTTCGGCGTGGGACGACCCAGGCGCTCCACCAGCGCGGGGCTGGCCACGGGCGTGACCCAGTCGTCGAACAGGTGCACGGCCACCAGCCCCGGCCAGCTGCCGGGCCCATAGCGCAGGCCGGCGTCGACGTCGGTGGCCCGTTCGAAGTCGACGCGCTCGACCGTCGACTGCAGGTTGATCTCGATCTGCGGGTGCGCCGCCAGGAAACCGGGCAGGCGCGGCAGCAGCCAGCTCGAGGCGAACGAAGGCATCAGGGTCAGCGTCAGCACGTCGTCGCGGCGCGCGCGGAACGGACGCAGCGCCTGCTCGATGGCGTCGAAGTGCGGCGCGATGCGCTCGAACAGTTGCCGGCCGTCGGCGGTCAGTTCCACGCCGCGCGCGTTGCGCACGAACAGGCGCTGGCCCAGGCGGTCCTCCAGGCCGCGGATCTGGTGGCTCAGGGCGCTCACTGTCAGGTGCAGCCCCTCGGCCGCGCGCGACAGGTTGCCCGTGCGGGCGGTGGCGACGAAGCCGGTGAGGGCGTGCAGCGGGGCTTTGCTCATTTCGCCATGCCTTGAGCCAGATTCAAGTCTGACTTGTCGAATTCGCGATTTTCAAGGGCGCAGCATGAGCCTATCTTCGATTCCACTCAAGAACGAAGGAACCCGCGCCATGAACCGTCTGACCGCGATGTACAAGGATCTGTTGTTCCTCAACGGCCATGTCGCCGACCCGCAACTGGCCGTTTCGCTGACCGCGCCGAGCACCGCGCACGCCACCCCCCGCACGGGAAGCACCGTCGGAAACACCCCCGTGAGTACCCCCTGGAGCACCGCCATGAACTTCTTCAAGAGCCTGATGTACCTGGGCGGACTGGAGTCCGCCGACCTGCGCCTGGAAGACGACGCGTCGCCGTTCCGCCCGACCTATGGCAACCGGGTTGCCTCCGAAGCGGTGTTCGGCAAGCGCGCCGCCCAGCCCGCGGCCCGCGAGCGCCGCGCCTCGACCGACCGTCGCGCCACCCCGACCTCCGCCCTCCCCGCCGGCTGCCGCTGACATTCACGCCCCTGCAAGATGACGTACGCCTCCGCGTCATCCCCGGCCTCCATCCTGCGCCGGTCCGCCGCCCCCCCGGACCGCGCGGGGCGGCGGCCCTTCCCCCCGGAGAGCCGCGCCATGCAGCCGTTCACCAGCCCGATGTACCTGACACCCACCCCGCCCGCCCCGCGTCGTTTCCACGGCGTCGACTACGCCCGGCGCACCGCCGGCTTCGGGCCCCGTTACGCCCGTCGGGCCGCGCCCGCCTCCACCGCCATGCCGCCGCTCCGGCTGCCGGTCCGCACGATCGCGCGGATCGGCGGTGCCCGCCCGCGGTCCGACTACGGCCGGGCCGCCTGACGCGTCGCCCGGGTTGCCGGTGACTCGCCGCCGGCCGCGCGGCTACCATCGCGCCCACACCGGCGCGCGGCGCCCGGGCGGCGGAGATGCGCATGCTGAAATCGGGGTGGTCGCGCATGCGCAGGGCGATGCGGTTCCCGCGCCGGGCCGGCCTGCGCATGCCGCACGAGGCCGGCGCACGCCAGCGGCTGCCACAGCTGCTGCTGATGGTCGCGCTGAGCCTGGCCCTGGGTGCGGTCAGCGGCGCCTTCGCCTATGCGCTCTACATGCAGCCGCGGCTGGTCGCCTCGGTGGCGAGGGCGCGCACTGAAGGCCGCCGCGACGCGGAGAAGGCCCTGGCGCTGGAGATGACGGCGCTCAAGCCGGTGGTGCTGACCGTGCGTCCCGCGGCCGGCGCGGACAAGCCCGGCGGCACCGCCTTCGGCTACAACTACGTGCGGCCCAAGGCGCCCGAACTGGACAGCTTCTTCGCGCTCGCGCAGGACGGGGATCTGCTGCGCAAGCTGCCCGAGCTGCAGGCCATCGACGGCCTGCTGGTGCTGCCGCGCCCGATCACCTTCGTCACCGCGCAGTGCCAGGAACCCAACGCGTTCTACTCGGCGCAGCGGGGCGAAGTGGTGCTGTGCTACGAGACGATGAAGGTGCTGCTCGAGCGGGGCCGGGCGCTGGAACAGGAACAGTCCCTGGGTGCCGGCTACGCACAGGCCTACCTGCGGGCCAACCTGCGTTTCATCGTGCTGCATGAAACCGGGCACGCATTGATCGACCTGCTGGAAATCCCGATCACGGGCCGCGAGGAGGACGCCGTGGACCAGCTGGCCACCACGCTGATGCAGCGCTTCGCCGGCATGGACGAATCCTCCGCGCAGGTCACCGACAACCTGCGCATGGCGGCCAACTGGTTCCTGGTCCGCAGCACCGGCGCCTACAACCTGGACGCCTACGCCGACGAGCATGCGCTGGGCGAACAGCGCTACTTCAACCTGCAGTGCCTGCTCTACGGCAGCAACCCGGCGCGCTATGTCGGCATCGTCACCGAAGGCGACCTGCCCCAGGCGCGCGCCAAGGGCTGCCCGGCCGAAGCCAGGCGGGTGAGCCGCGCGTGGCTGCGCCTGCTGCTGCCGCACATCGCGCCGAAGTTCGAGATGACCGAGGAAAAGGCCAACCGCCTGTTCGAACAGCGCGAACGCGAGCGCAGCCGCAACGCCGACATTCCCTACGTGCGCTGAGGACACGCGGTTGGCGTGAACCGCGCCTTGGCGGCGCGCCGCCCCGTGCGGCCGACGTCCTTTCGGGCCCGAAAAAAGACAAGCCCGGCCGGAGCCGGGCTTGTTCGTGACGGACTGCAGCCCCGTCTTACAACGCGGCCAGCGCGGCGTTCAGCGTCGCGCTCGGACGCATCGCCGGCGACAGCTTGTCCATGTCGGGCTTGTAGTAGCCGCCGATGTCGACCGGCTTGCCCTGCACGGCGATGAGCTCGTCGACGATCTTCTTCTCGTTCGCCGTCAGCGCCTGCGCCAGCGGCGCGAACTTGGCCTTCAGCTCCGCATCCGCATCCTGCTCGGCGAGGGCCTGCGCCCAGTACATGGCCAGGTAGAAGTGGCTGCCACGGTTGTCGATCCCGCCGACCTTGCGCGAGGGCGACTTGTCGTTGTCCAGGAATTTCGCATTCGCCGCGTCCAGCGCGTCGGCCAGCACCTGCGCGCGCGGGTTGCCGGTGTGGTTGGCCAGGTGCTCCAGCGAGGCGGCGAGGGCGAGGAATTCGCCCAGCGAATCCCAGCGCAGGTAGTTCTCTTCCACGAACTGCTGCACGTGCTTGGGCGCCGAGCCGCCCGCGCCGGTCTCGAACAGCCCGCCACCGGCCATCAGCGGCACGATCGACAGCATCTTGGCGCTGGTGCCCAGCTCCATGATCGGGAACAGGTCGGTGAGATAGTCGCGCAGCACGTTGCCCGTGCACGAGATCGTGTCCTGGCCCGCGCGGATGCGCTGCAGCGAGAACTTCATCGCTTCCACCGGGGACAGGATGCGCAGGGTCAGGCCGGTGGTGTCGTGGTCGCGCAGGTAGCGCTCGACCTTGGCGATGATGTTGCGGTCGTGCGCACGCGCGCTGTCGAGCCAGAACACCGCCGGCGTCTTCGACAGGCGCGCGCGGTTGACCGCGAGCTTCACCCAGTCCTGGATCGGCGCGTCCTTGGTCTGGCACATGCGCCAGATGTCGCCGGCGGCGACCGGATGCTCCAGCAGGACGTTGTCGGCCTCGTCCAGCACGCTGACCACGCCGTCGGCCGCGATCTGGAAGGTCTTGTCGTGGGAGCCGTACTCCTCGGCCTTCTGCGCCATCAGGCCGACGTTGGGGACCGACCCCATGGTGGCCGGGTCGAAGGCGCCGTTGGCCTTGCAGTCCTCGATGACCGCCTCGTAGATGCCGGCGTAGCAGCGGTCCGGGATCACCGCCTTGGTGTCCTGCAGCTTGCCTTGCGCGTTCCACATGCAGCCGCTGTCGCGCAGCATCGCCGGCATCGACGCATCGACGATGACGTCGCTGGGCACGTGCAGGTTGGTGATGCCCTTGTCGGAATTGACCATCGCCAGGCCGGGGCGCTGCGCATACAGCTGCGCGATGTCGGCCTCGATCTGCTGGCGGGTGTCGGCCGGCAGCGTGGGCAGGCGCGCGTACAGGTCGCCGATGCCGTTGTTGGCGTCGAAGCCGGCCTGCTCCAGCGCGGCGGCATGCCGTTCCAGCACCGGTGCGTAGAAGCGGTTGACCACGACGCCGAACATGATCGGGTCGGAGACCTTCATCATCGTCGCCTTGAGGTGCAGGGAGAACAGCACGCCCTGCGCCTTGGCGTCGTCGATCTGCGCGTCGATGAAGCCGGCGAGCGCGCGGGTGCTCATCACCGCCGAATCGATGACCTCGCCCGCCTTCACCTTGAGGCCGGTCTTGAGCATGCTGCTGCGGCCGTCGCTGCCGGTGAAGCGGATCTTCAGCGTGGTCGGCTGCGCGATCACCGCCGACTGCTCGCTGCCGTAGAAGTCGCCACCGGCCATGTGCGCGACGTGCGACTTCGAATCACTGCGCCATGCGCCCATCCGGTGCGGGTGCTTGCGTGCGTAGGCCTTCACCGAGGCCGGCGCACGACGGTCGGAATTGCCTTCGCGCAGCACAGGATTGACCGCGCTGCCCTTGATCCGGTCGTAGCGCAGCTTGATCTCGTTGTCCTGTTCGCCACGCGGTTCGGCGGGATAGTCGGGGAGCGCGTAGCCCTCTTCCTGCAGCTCCTTGATCGCGGCCATCAGCTGCGGCAGCGAGGCGCTGACGTTGGGCAGCTTGATGATGTTGGCTTCCGGCGTCGTCGCCAGCTGGCCCAGTTCGGCCAGGTCGTCGGCCACCTTCTGGTCCTCGCGCAGGAACTCCGGGAACTGCGAGAGGATCCGCCCGGCCAGCGAGATGTCGCGCGTCTCCACGCGGACGCCGGCGGTGGCGGTGAACGCCGCGACGATGGGCAGCAGCGAGCCGGTGGCCAGGTACGGCGCTTCATCGGTCAGGGTGTAGAGGATCTTGGAAGCGCTCGGGGACACGTTGGCAGACATGGGGGTCTCGCTGACTGGGGGGCTTGCGGTGGCGGCGGCCCGGGTGCCGCAGGGGCGCCGGCGGGCCGGACCGGCCATTGTCGCGGTTCGTGGCGACGCCGGCAAAGCCGCGCACACACCTGCGCCCTTGGGCGCTCGCGCGGTGCCGCCCGTCGCGAGGCCCCCTGTTCATGCTGAAGGCCGTCGGGCCGTTCCCCGTTAATGATTAAAAGGAAGGCAACGATCGCATTTATGTGGCTTGCCCACGGGGCGTGGCCGCGTTAGTACTGACAGGGGGCGCGTTGCCATCGCGATGCGTCGGGAATCAATGGAAAGTGTGATGCGCAATCGCCGTATTTTCGTGGCGCTGTCGACGGCAGCGCTTAGCCTGGGCCTGCTGGCCTGCCAGCGGGAAGCCGCCGTGCCGGTGGCGCCCGCTCCGGTGACGCTCGGCGACGACGCCAGCGACGCCGCGCCCGTGGCCGTCGCGGCCACGGCCGCTTCACCCCTGTCGCAGCCGATGCAGACGGCCGACTACCGCCGCAGCACCTACTGGCCGCCCGCGGCGCTGGACATCGGCCAGGCCTGGATCAGCTGCGAGTACGACTACGTCGCGCACGGCGACGGCGAGCGGCTGGAGTCGCTGGAGTTCTTCAGCGTCGTCGACGCGCTCACGCCCTGCCAGCCCACGGGCGTGGTGCGCGTGCGCTACCAGGGCAAGATCGGCGCCGGCTTCACGGCGCTCGTCCAGCGCGTGGCGGCGATCGCCGACCGGATGGAGATCCCGGTGCGCGTGCTCGACATCGATTCCACCGGCGGCCACGTCGAGGAGGCGATCCGCGCCGGCGACAGCATGGGCGATGCCCGCTGGGCGATCTGGGTGCGCGAGGGCTCGCAGTGCCACAGCTCCTGCGTGCTGGTCCTGGCCGGCGGCGATACCCGCTCGATCGCGGGCAAGGTCGGCATCCACCGGCTGTTCCGCGACCGCTCCACCGCCAACACCCGCGCCGAGCTCAACGCCGAGCTGCGCGAGGTCAGCCTGCAGGTGCGCGACTACCTGGCCCGCAACGGCGCCGACACGCGGATCGCCGACCTGATGATGACCACGGCCAACCGCAGCCTGCGCCTGCTCACCGAGGCCGAGCTGCGCGAGTACGGCCTGGAAGGCCGCAATGCGGTGCAGGACGATCTCGATCGCATCCGCGTCACCCGCCGCTGCGGCGAGGACTTCGCCCGCCGGCGCGATGCGTGGATCCGCGCGTTCGAGGGCCAGTGCCTGCAGCCGGGCAAGGCCTACGAGGCGCTGGACGAATGCGGGCGCGGCCTGGAGCCGCATTTCGGCTTCCCCGACGCCCAGTGCCCGGACGACAGCCCCAGCGCCGACCAGCGCCGGCTGCCGGCGGTGGCCGCGTTCGGCATCGCCGCACCGGTCCGGCCGCCGCTGAGCGGCAAGGACGCGCTGAGCGTGACGCCGCCGTAAGGCGGGGACGCACCGGGCCTGCGGGGCATGGTCGCCTCCAGGCAACAACCGCGGCGCCCCCGCCTGCGCGACCCGAAAAAAAACCCCCGCCGGAGCGGGGGTTTTTTCTGCGTGCCGCGGTGGCGGCAATCAGCGCAGCGGCACCCAGGCCTGGTCGGCGAGGGTGGCCGGCTTGCGCTGGGTGGTGGCGACGGCCGAGTTCCAGATGATGTTCTCGCCCGTGGTCACGTTGCGCCACAGGATGTCCGCGCGGCCATCGCCGTTGTA
The DNA here is from genome assembly GCF_016613535.2 of Lysobacter solisilvae. NCBI lineage: Bacteria > Pseudomonadati > Pseudomonadota > Gammaproteobacteria > Lysobacterales > Lysobacteraceae > Agrilutibacter > Agrilutibacter solisilvae. The sequence goes on along the minus strand of NZ_CP071518.1, from coordinate 1,053,425 downwards.
GTCGCCCGTGCCGACGACGCGCCAGTCCAGGTTGCTCACGCGGGTGAGCGCCTGGCGCAGCGACGAAGTGGCCGAAGGCCACAGGTCGTTGGCGCCGGTGGTGCCGTTGCGCCACAGGATGTCGGCGCGGCCGTCGCCGGTGTAGTCGCCCACGCCCGCCACGATCCAGTTCTGGTCGCTGACCGAGCTCAGGCGGATGCGCTGGGCGACCAGGCCCGACAGCCACAGGTCGTTGCCGCCGGTGGCGCTGTTGCGCCACAGGACGTCGGCGCGCCCGTCGTTGTTGAAGTCGGCCACGCCGGCCACTCGCCATTCCTGCGCCACGACGGTCGCCAGCGCCACGCGCTGGGCGCCATTGGCGTTGGACCAGTACTCGTTGGCGCCGGTGGTCGTGTTGCGCCACAGGACATCGCTGCGGCCGTCGCCGTTGAAATCGCCGGCGCCGACCACGGTCCAGGCCACGCCCGGCTGCGCCACGGCCACCACCGAATGGCTCTGGCGCGCGGAGTACCAGATCTCGTTGGCGCCCGTGCTGGCGTTGCGCCAGAACAGGTCGGCGCGATGGTCGCCATTGAAGTCGCCGGCCGCGCCGACGGCCCAGGCCACCGGACGCGACGCGATCGGGGTGAACACCGCCTGGTGCGCGGTGTTCCACAACTGGTTCTCGCCAGTGGTGCCGTTGCGCCAGAAGATGTCGGCGCGGCCGTCGTCGTTGAAGTCCAGGTGGCGGTAGCGCACCGAGGTCGGCGTGCTGCCGGTCACGCGCAGCACCACCGCGTCGCGCCCGCCCTTGTTGGCGTCCTGGTAGGGCGCGGCGGTCGGGAACGCGCCAAACGACCGGCCCGCCGCGTAGACGGTGCCGTTGGCGGTGACCGCCATGCCGATCAGGTTGTCTTCGCGGATGCCGCCGACGTAGGAGCTCCACACCATGTCGTTGCCCGTCGGGTTGAAGCCGATCAGGAAGCCGTCGGCGTTGCCGCCGCGGTAGTCGGCCTGCCAGGGAGAGGCGGTGGGGAAGTTGACCGAATCGGTGCGGCCGGTGACGTAGGCGTTGCCATTGCCGTCCACGCCCAGCCCGGCGACTTCCTCGGTGCCGGAGCCGCCGAAGTAGGTGCTGTAGACCAGCGCCTGGCCGGTGGCGTTGAACTTGCTGATGAAGCCGTCCCACAGGCCCACGACGCCCTGCACCGGATTGAGCACCGGCAGCTGGGAGCCGTAGACGTGGCCGGCGATGTAGATGTTGCCGTTGCTGTCCGCGCCGACGCCGGTGGCGCCTTCGGAACCGGGGCCGCCGAAGAAGCTGACGAACTGCGCTTCGCCGGCCGCGCTGAACTTGCCGAACACCGCGTCGACGTTCCCCGCGTGCGTGGCCTGGATGGCATTGCGCACGGGCAGGCCGGGCGACTTGGTGTGGCCGGCGAAATACACGTTGCCGGCGGCATCGAGCTTGACGTCCTCGATGGAGTCCTCGAGCGCGCCGCCCAGGTAGGTGCCCCACTGCAGCGACGTGCCGGCGGGCGCGAGCTTGAACAGGATGCCGTCGGGCTCGGTGCCGCCGCCGAACGCCGGCTGGTAGGCGCCGGCCGGGAAGGTCAGCGTGCCCGTGCCGTAACCGCCGACCACCGCCGCGCCGCTGGCGTCGACCGCGATCTTGAGGCCGTACTCGCCCTTGCTGCCCAGGTAGGTGCTGTATTCCAGCGCGGCGCCGTTCGCCGACAGCTTGGTCACGAACATGTTGCGCGTGCCCTGCAGCGTGCCCTGCACCGGGGTCTTGGTCGGAAAGTTGGTCGAGGTCGTGGTGCCGGTGATGTACGCGCTGCCGGCGCCGTCCACGGCGATGCCGTAGCCGATTTCACTCAGCCCGCCGCCCAGGTAGGTGCTGTAGACCAGCGCGCTGCCGGCGGCATTGAACTTGGTGACGAAGACGTCGGCGCCGCCGCCGTTGGCCGTCTGCAAGGGCGTGGCGGTCGGGAAGGCGACCGATGCGGTCATGCCGGTGACGTAGGCATTGCCGGCGGCATCGACGGCGATGGCCGCGGCGAAGTCGTCGCCCAGGCCGCCGAGGAAGGTGCTGTAGCCCAGCACCGGATCGATGACCAGCGCGTGGCTGGGATCGTAATGGCCCAGCGCGAAGGTGACGCGGTCGCCGGCAAGGCGGTAGCTCGCCTCGACCGGGCGGCGCTCACCGTCGATTTCCTGGTAGGCCACGGGCTTGTTCTGGACCAGCTCGCCGACCCCGGTGGCCAGCACCAGGTTGCCTGCGGCGTCGATGCGCAGCGTGCGCGGGCCCTGGAAGGCCAGGCCGATCTGCGCCGGGTCGGCGCCCGGCGCCACCACGAAGTCGTATTCGAGTTCGCGCTGGTTGCCGTAATAGACCAGGTCCACGCCGTCGTACACACCGGTGTAGCGGACCTGCTCGAAATGGCCGACGTCGCGGCGCCACTGACTGGCCTCGTTGCCCTGCAGGTAGTGGCTGCGGCCGGCCTGCGGCTTGAGTCCGTCGATGCGCGCGTCGCTGCGGGCGCCGGTGAGGCGCATGCGCACCACGTCGGCCTGGCTGTCGGCCAGCTCCTGCGGGCCGGAGGCGGCGCGCAGGCTGAAGACCGCCTCGGTGGGCGTGAGGAACAGGCCGTAGCCCGCGCCGCGCGCGAAATACTTCACCTGCGCGTCGGTCTGGCCGACGTTGCGTTCGAAGGCCAGCGGCATCCGGGCCAGCTGCGTGCGCGCGTCGGTCGCCAGGGTGGCGCTGACCGCGCTGGCCACGGGCGCCGGCAGAAGGACCGGCTTGCCACCCGCGGCGTGCGGGGACAGAGCCGAAGCGGCCAGGGCGAGGCAGGCTACGGCCGGCGTCGCCAGCCACATCGGGTGCACAAGACTCATCAACTACATCTCCGCTGGGGGTGGGCCGTGGCGGCAGTTGCGCGCGCGGCCGGACTTTCGACAGGTGCTGGACTTTCGACAGGTGCTGGAAGTTCGACGGTGCTGATCGTGTACCGGCCCGGACGATGCCGCTGTGCGACAGCGCTGGACAGTGCCGATCGTGAGAGTGCCGGATCGAGCTGATCAGCGCGACATCATGCCAGAAGCCGTCGGCGCCACGGTTTACCCGGGACTCAGGCGGCGGCGCCGCAGCACTTCTTGTACTTGCGGCCGCTTCCGCAGGGGCAGGGGGCGTTGCGGTCGGGGGTCTCGACCCGGCGGATCGGCTCCCTGGGCGTCAGGGCGTCGATCCGGTGGTGGTGCAGGTCGGCCAGCATCCCCGGCAGGCCGGCGATGATCTCCAGCCGCTCGCGGTAGGTGATCGGCGTGGCGGGGCCCTCGGGGTCCTCGCCGAGCACTTCGCCGCTGGCCAGCTGGTCCAGGCGGGCGAAGATCTCGTCCATCCACTCCTCCTCGTCCAGCCACTTGTCCCAGGCCGCCTCGCGCAGCTCTACCCCGCGGAAGAAGCCAAAGGCCCAGTCGCGGCCGACGTCGAGCTCGTCCGGGTGCTCGGCCTCGGCTTCCTCGGGCAGCCACAGCAGCGGCGCCAGGTGTTCGGGCAGGTCGTCGTCGTCGAACCGGACGCGCTGGCTGGCCATGTTCCAGTGCGCTTCCAACAGCGCCTGAACCTGTTCACGTTCGGCCGGGTCGTCCCAGCGCGGCGGCGTTCCCCACACGGCCGGTTCCCATTCGGCGGGCGGCACGGTCTCGGGCGACACCGCCAGCGCGGAAAGAAACCCGTCCAGCGCCTCCAGGTTGAAGCCCTTGAAGGGCACGGCGCGCTGGTCGAGCAGGTCGGACAGGCGCTCGATCTGGGCGTCGTCGAGATAGGGCGGGGCTTTCATGGGGGACTTCCTCGTGGGACCGTGCATGGTAGAACGGCGACACCGCGAGGGCACGCGACGGCCCAGGCCGCGGACGGCCGGGCCCGTCGGCGCGACAATGGCGCATGTCCGCTTGTCCCTGCCAGTCCGGCCTCGATTACGAGCGCTGCTGTGGCCCGCTGCACGCCGGGGCCGCGGCGGCCAGCGCCGAATCGCTGATGCGTTCGCGCTACTGCGCGTACGTGCGCGCCGACGAACCGTACCTGCTCGCCAGCTGGCATGCCTCCACGCGGCCGCCGGCCCTGGACCTGCACGCCGATCGGGACACCCGCTGGCTTGGCCTGGACGTGAAGCGCCACGACGTCGTCGACGCCGACCACGCGCGGGTGGAATTCGTCGCGCGCTACCGCGTCGGCGGTGGCCGCGCGGTGCGCCTGCACGAAGTCAGCCGCTTCGTCCGCGAGCAAGGTCGCTGGTACTACGTGGACGGCGAATTTCCGTCGGCATGAACGCACACCGGGCGCATCGCGCGCCCGGTGTCCTCACGACCTGCGATGTGCACCGTCAGGGCGCGGTCGCCACGTCCGCATCCTTCACTTCGGCCCAGCTGCTGTCCGGGTCGAAGCTGGTCATGCTCTGGGCGACCTTGTCGCCGCCGGGCCCGAGATCCTTCTCGAACAGCTCGCCGTCGTGGCTGACCATGATGCTCATCACCCCGCTGTCGCCGTACTTCGCCGGCCAGGCGACCAGGGCGAAACCGCGGCTCATGTTGTTGCCCAGCTTGTAGTCGTACGCGCCGCCGGGCGCCGAGGGTCCCTGCGCGGTCAGGATGCGGTAGTGGTAGCCGTGCCATTCACCGTCGGGCGTCTCGTCGCCGAACAGCGGTCCGAGCGGACTCTGCTCCACGCCGGGCTGGTCGGGCCAGTACAGGCCGTCGTATTCGCCGTCGCTGCTGAGGAACTGCTGCGCGTACTCCAGCACGCCATCCCCGTCGCGATCGACCTTGGCGTAGTCCATCTGCGCATCGTGGTAGGCCAGCGCGGATTTTTCCGTCTCCAGCTCGTTGCGCCCGATGCGGCGCGCGCGCAGCTCCGTGGCGGCGGCCTCCAGGTCGAAGAACCAGCCGCCGCCGCCGCGCTTGACCAGCGGGATGGGCAGCGTCCAGGGGTCGTTGCCCACCGTCAGCATCATCCGGCCCTGGGCGTCGGGCTTGATCTCGTGGCGTTCGTCGTAGCGCGCGAGGAAAGCGTCCACGTTCTCGCGCCCGACGCTGTCGACGGGAATGTAGTCACGCCAGTTGACCCCGAGCAGCATGGCCAGCCGGCCTTCGTCGGGCGTCTTCGCGCGCAGGGCCTTGACCAGCTCCTCGGCGGCGACCTCCGTGGAGCGGTGCCCCTGCTGCGCCCAGGCCGGCGACGCGGACAGCGCCAGTCCGAGCAGCAGGCAGCCTGCCAGGGTGGAGCCGCGCAGGGCGATCAAACGGTTGAAGGCATTCATCGTCGGTCTCCTGTGTCAACGGCGCCGGCCGCCACCGCCGCCACGCGAGGGGCGGGACATCGAACGACCCGCACCGCGTGAACCGCCGCGCTGCGACGAGCCGTAGCTGCTGCGGCCGCGGCTGGACGACGCGCGCGACTGGCCGGGGTTGCGGGAGCCGGAGAACGCGTCGTTGTTGCGCGCTCCGCCCTGGGAGCGGGTGGCCTGCTGGCGCTGCGAATTGCGGGCCTGGGCGTTGCGCTGGTTGCTCAGCTGCTGCTGCCCGCGGTCGAAGTCGCTCGTGCGACCCTGCGTGCGGCCCTGCGCGCCGCCCTGGCCCATCTGCCGCGAGGCCTGGCCGGCGCGGTCGCGCGCTTCGCGATTGGTCGCGGCCGGGCGGTCGAATCCCTTGTTGGCCATCGACTGGCTGGCGCGCGCGCGGTCGGCGTTGCGCGCCTGGTCGCGCCCGCGGTACGCGTCGCGTTGCGCGGCGCCTTCGCGTTGCCGGCCGTTCTGCTCGCGGTTCCTGCTGTCGCGATACGGCACGCCGTCGCGGTTGGCCGAGTTGTGGCGGAACTTGTTGTCACCGCGGTTGGCCTGGCGGTCGCCACGGTTGGCCTGGCGATCCCCGCGGTTTCCCTCACGATCGCCGCGGTTGACGTTGCGGTTGCTGTTGAAGTTGTTGTCGACATCGATGTCGATGTCGCCGCTGCCCCAGTTCACATCGCCCCACAGCGCACCGCCGACGGCCACACCGACGCCGAAGGCGAACAGGCCGCCACCCGGGTAGTAGTACGGCGACGGCGGATAGTAGTAGGGCGGATACGACGGATAACCCCAGGCGCCGTAGACCACGGTGGGGTCGTAGTTGGGCACGTACACGACTTCGGGATCGGCCGACTCGATGATGATGGTCTGCGGCGGCGCGTCCACGGTGGTCGTGCCGCCCATGGCCGGGCCGGCGGTGACGGTCTGCTGCTCGGTGGACTTGAGGTTGCCCGCTGCCTGCGCCTTTGAACGCAGACGCTGCATCGCGGCCATCACGTCATCGGGCTGGGCGAGGAAGGCATCGCCGAGTTTCTGCACCCAGGCCGGGTCCTGGCCCAGCACGTCGAGCACCTGCGGGAAGGCGACGAGCGACTGCACGCTGGGGTCCCAGGGCTGGCTCTCGACCTGCTTGACGGCGTCCTCGCCCTTGGCGTCCTTGTGCGCCTTCGACCACGCGGCCGCATCGGCCACGTCACCGGGATAGGTGGACGCCATCAGGATCTGGGCCAGCAGCGAATCCGGGTACAGCGCGATCTGCGCCACCATCTGTTCGAGCTCCTCCGGTCCGAACAGCTGGTCGGAGGATGCCGATGCGGTGGCCGACTGCGCGAACAGCGATGGCAGGGCGCCCGGCGTCGCGGAGGCGGGTGCGGCGCTCACGAGCAGCAGGGCAGGCAGGAATAGCTGGAACGTGGAAGTGCGCATTGGAATCTCCAATCGCAGGACGCGGCGCACCGGAAGTCGATGCACGGCGGCCGTGACTGCACGGAGCTGAGCGTCCGGCGTAGGCAGACCTTAGTGCGCGCGGCAGGCGCCGGATATTGGACCTTGATCCCACGCGGTCAGATTCACCCGCGCAGGCGCGGGGGTGTCTGGGTCTTGGTCATGCGCGCCCGCGCGCAGGGCGCGCGAGGTCCCCGCCCGCGGCCTAGCGCGTGGCGGCCGTGGCGGCCGGCTTCACTTCCTGCCAGCTGCTGTCCGGGTCGAAGCGGGTCATGGCCATCGCCTGCTTCTCGCCGCCGGGGCCCAGGTCCTTCTCGAACACCTGGCCCTCGTGGCTGATCATGAAGCTCATCACGCCGCTGTCGCCGTACTTGGCCGGCCAGGCCACCAGCGCGAAGCCGCGGCTCATGTTCTTGCCCAGCAGGTAGGAGTACGCACCACCCGGGGCCGACGGTCCCTGCGCGCTGAGGATGCGGTAGTGATACCCGTGCCAGTCGCTGCCGGACGCACCCTCGGCGAACAGCGGGCCGAGCGGGCTGGGTTCGGCGCCGTCGTCGTCGGCCCAGAACAGGCCGTCGTGCTGGCCATCGCTGCTGAAGATCTTCTGCGCGTACTCGAGCACGCCGTCGCCGTCGCGGTCCACGCGCGCGTAGTCGTTCTGCGCGTCGTGGTAGGCGCGCGCGGATTCCACCGTCGCCAGTTCGTTGCGGCCCACGCGGCGGTCGCGGATCTCATCGGCGCCGGCGCGGACATCGAACGCCCAGCCGCCGGTCCGCTTTGCCAGCGGGATCGGGAACACCCAGTCGTTCTTGCCGACGACCAGGCTGACGCGTCCCTCCGTGCCCGGTCGGATCGCATGCCGTTCGCGGTAGCCGGCGAGGAAGGCCTCGACGTCGGCGCGTTCGACGCCTTCGATCGGCACGTAGTCGCGCCAGTCCTTGCCCAGCAGCGCGGCCAGCTTGTCCGCGTCCGCCCGCTGGGTGCCCAGGGCGGCGACCAGCGCCTCGGCGGCGGCCTCCGCGGTGGGATAGGCCTGCTGGGCGCGACTGCGCGCCGGCGATGCCAGGCCCAGCAGGGCCACCGTCATGAGCACGATCGTGCGCAGGCAGGCGTTCATGTGGTCCTCTCCTTAACGACGTCCGCCGCCCTTGGCGCTGCGGCGAACGGGATCCGCCGCCCTGGCGCTGCGGCGAGCGGGATTGGCGGGATACCTGGCTGCCGCCGCCGCGCGAACCGGAGGAACGCTGCGAGGAGGCATGGCTGGAACGGCCGCGCTCGGACTGCGCACGCGAGCGCGAGGGTTCACGCGCGCCTTCGAACGCGTTGTTGCGCGAGCCCTGGCTGCGCGACTGCTGTTGGCGCCGCGCCGAGTCGCGCGCCTGCGAGTTGCTCTGCGAGCGCTGGCGCTGGCCCTGGCCCTGGCCGCCCTGCCGGTCGCGCGCACCCTGCCCGGCCTGCTGGCGATCGCGCGTCTGCTGCGGCCGGTCACGTGCGGTCTGTGCCGCGCGTTGGCGTTGCTGGTCGCGGGCCTGGCCTTGCGAGCGGTCGCGCGCGGTGCGTGCGGCCTGGTCGCGCTGGGCATCACGTCCCTGGCTGCCGGCGTTGTCGCGCATGTCGCGCGATGCGCGCTGCGCCTGGTCGCGGGCCTGCCGGTTGTCGCGTGCCGGCTCGATGCCACGGGACTGCATCTGGCTGCGCGCCGCTTCGCGCGACCGTGCCCGGGCGGGGTCGTCGCCGCGGAAACTGTCGCGCCGCGCGCTGTCGTCCAGTTGCCGGCCATGGCGCTCGCGGTTGGCGTTGTCGCGATAGGGCACGCCGTCGCGGTTGATGGCGTTGTGCTGCCAGTTGTTGTCGCCGCGGTTGATCTGGCGGTTGGTGTTGATGCTGTTGTAGCGGTCGACGTCGATGTCGATGTCGTCGCCGCCCCAATCCATGTCGCCCCACAGCGAACCGGCGATCGCGATGCCGGTGCCCCAGGCCAGCCCGGTCATCAGCGCCGAGCCCGGATACCAGTACGGGGGAGGGCGGGTAATACGGCGGCGGGTAGGCGGGATAGTCCCAGCTGCCATAGACCTCGGTGGGGTTGTAGCTGGGGACGTAGACGACTTCCGGATCCGCGGCCTCGATGATGATGGTCTGCGCCGGCGCCTGCTCGATCACGCCACCCACGGCCGGGGCCGGTGCCGGCGGCGCGGCTTCCATGCTCACGCGCTGGTACTCGTTGGTCTGCAGGTTGCCCGCGGTCTGCGCCTTCTGCCGCAACCGCTGCACCGCGTCCATGACGTCGCCCGGCTGGGCCAGGAAGGCGTCGCCCAGGCGCTGCACCCAGCCCGGGTCCTGGCCCAGGACGGTCAGCGCCTGCGGGAAGGCGACCAGCGCCTGCACGCTCGGGTCCCACGGCTGGCTGCCGGCCTGGCGCACGGCGTCGTCGCCCTTGGCGTTGGGATTGGCCTTGGACCAGGCCACGGCGTCGGCGACGTCGCCCGGGTAGGTCGACGCCATCAGCACCTGCGCCAGCAACTCGTCCGGGTACAGCGCGATCGGCGCGACCATCTGGTCGAGTTCCTCGCGGCGGAACACCGTCTGGGGCGCGGCGGCGGGCGGGGGCGCCTGCGCGGCGGGGTGCGGGTGCGGGTGCGGCCGGCGTGGCGGCCGGGGCCGCGGTCGTCGCGGGCGGCGTGGCGGGCTTGTTGCAGCCGGCGGCCACCGTCAACAACGCCACGAGCAGGACTGGTCGAACTGGATTGCGCATTGGGACGCTCCCATCGCAAGTACCGCGCAACGATCGCGGGCCCGCACGGGACGCCGCTCGTTCTGCGCGGATCATAAGTCCCGGGCCGCGGCGCGCGGCGCGTGGTGGCATGGGACAAAGGTCCTATGCGCCGCCGCCTGCGCTGCGCCCGGCCACGTCAACCGGCGCGTGGTGCCAGACAGGTTTGCGACACCGTGCGTGGCGATGTCCGGCGCGCGACGCCAGTAGTGCCAGGTGTCATCGCGGTGGACGGCCTGCGGCGGCACGCGGACGTGCGATCGCCATCGGCCAGGCAAAAAAAGGGCGCGACCTTGCAGTCGCGCCCGGCTTGCCCGCATTGCGGAGAGAGACGGTTTACTTGATCTCGAACTCGCGCGACTGCACGACGTTGCCGTCCTGCATCACTTCGACCTTGTACTTGCCGGTCGGCCAGCCATCCGGCTTGGCGATGTGGAATTCGGTGTTGCCGGTACCGGTCAGCGTCACGTCGCGGGTGTCTTCGCTGACCACCTGGTTGCTGTCCAGGTGCGTCCAGCGCACGCCGAGCTTGCCCGGCACGGAGGCGGCCGGATCGCTGGTGCTGGTGGCGACCGACACGTGGATGGTGTCCTTCGGCGCGAAGGTGGTGGCGGGCGTGCCGACCTTCATGTCGGCGCCGATGGTGTTGCCCAGGTCGATCCCGGTCACCGTCGCGGTGGCCGCGGTGGCCGGCGCCGGTGTCGGTGCGGGCATCGGGGCGGGCTCGGTGGTGGTCGGCATGGGCGCCGCCGGCGCGACGGGTTCTTTCTTCTTGCAACCGGTCACGGCGACGGTGCCGAGCACGGCGACGAGCAGGGCGGCGGTCAGGGCATTGCGATTCATGCGAGCGTCCTTGTGGGAGTGGAAGTGGATGGGTGCCGCGAGGGGCTCAGCTGCGCCAGTCCGCGTCGCCGTCCTTGTCCAGGTCCAGCGCGGGAATCTTCAACACCTGGCCCGGGAAGATCTTGTCGGGATCGTCGATCTGGTCGCGGTTGGCGTCGAAGATCGCGTGCCACTTGCCCGGCTTGCCGTAATGGGCCTTGGCGATGTGGGAGAGCGTGTCGCCCTGCACGACGGTGTAGCTGCGTTCGGCCATCCCGCCGGTGCCGCCGCCGCCGCCGGTGATCTGTTCGGTCGAACTTGCGCCGGACTGGACATTGGAGAAGTCGGGCCGCGAAGGCTCGGTGGTTCCGGAGCCGCTTTTCACGTTGGAAAAGTCGGGGCGCTTGTCTGGGCTCATGGTGGGCTCCCTGCACACGTCGGAATGACGGGTAAAAGTCGCACGCCAATTGTTAAGGGAGTATCGCGGCCGCGACGGCCTACTGCCGTTCGTCGCGGACCCAGCGGGGCGTGGCCATGCCCGGGGTCGCCCGCCAGGGGTTGATGTCCAGGCCGCCGCGGCGGGTGTAGCGCGCTTCCACGCCCAGCGCCCGCGGCTGCAGCCGGGCCATCAGGTCGGTGTGGATCCGCTCGACGCACTGCTCGTGGAATTCGGCGTGGTCACGGAACGACACCAGGTAGCGCAGCAGGCCGGCCGGGTCGAGGCGCGGGCCGTGGTAGTCGATCACCACCTGCGCCCAGTCAGGCTGCCCGGTCACCGGGCAGTTGGACTTGAGCAGCGCGCTGCTGAAGGTCTCGTGCACCGGCTCGTCCGACTGCACGCGCAGCAGCGTGGCGTCGGGCGGACCGTAGTGCGTGATGTCGATCTCCAGCGCGTCCAGCGCAACGACGTCGGCCCGCGGCGGCGTGATCGGCGGCAGGCCGAAGGCCATGCGCACGGGCGCGCCGGCGGCACGGCTGAGGTCGTCGACGATGCGCTCGCGCAGCGCGTCGGGGTCCGCCATGCGGGTGGCGTTGAACGAATTGAGGTAGAGCTTGAGCGACTTGGATTCGACCAGGTTCGGCGAATCGGCCGGGACTTCGAGGGTCGCGGTGGCCACCTGCGGCTTGCCGCGCCGGTCCAGCCAGCTCAGTTCGTAGGCGTGCCAGCGATCGACCCCGATGAACGGCAGGCGGGACGGCTCGACGCCGATCCCGGCGCGGCCGAGGCTGCGCGCGATCGGGAACAGCAGCGCGGGATCGTATTCGCGCGGGTAGTCGACGTGGCGGCCCAGCGGCAGGTCTTGCATGCTCATCCGGCGATTTTACGTGCGCCGGACGCCGGCCGCGCGCACGGCGACTCGATCGCGCCCCGACCAGCCGCGGGGCGCGAAGGCATGCCGACCCCGCCGCCTTACGGCGCCGACGCCGCGGTGCTGCCGGTGGCGCCTTGTTCCAGGTAATCCAGCGTCACCTGCAGCATCGCGCGCAGCCCCAGGTCGAGCGCCGACTCGTCGAGCAGGAACTTCGGCGAATGGTTGCTCGGCGCGGTCGCCGGGTCGACGCCCTTGGCGGTGGCGCCGACGAAGAAATACATCGACGGCACTTCGCGCGCGAAGTAGGAATAGTCCTCCGCGCCCATCTGCAGCGACGGTTCGACCACGTTGTCCGCGCCGGCCACGGCCTTCAGGCTGGGCAGCATGCGCGCGGTGAGCGCGGCGTCGTTGACCGTGACCGGGTTGCCTTCGGCGTCGGGCACCTTCGCGTCCACCTGCGCACCATGCGCGGCGGCCACGTGGGTGGCGACGTTGCGCAGGTCGGCGAAGATCGCCTCGCGCACCTTCGGGTCGAAGGTGCGGATCGTGCCGGACATCGTCACTTCGTCGGGAATGATGTTGAAACGGATGCCGCCGTGGATGGTGCCGAAGGTCACCACCGCCGGCAGGCGCGCGATGTCGGTGCGGCGGCTGACGATGGTCTGCGCGCTGCCGACGATGTCGGCGGCGGCGGCGACCGGATCGATGCCGCCCGAGGGACGCGAACCATGCGTCTGCCGGCCTTTCACCGTCATGGTGAAGCGGTCGGACGCGGCCATCAACGGGCCCGGGCGCACGGCGAGCTGGCCCGCCTGCACGGTGGAGAACACGTGCAGGCCGAACATCGCATCGGGCTTGAAGGTCTTGAACAGGCCTTCGGCGAGCATCTGCGGCGCGCCGCCGGTTTCACCCGGGGGCACGCCTTCCTCCGCCGGCTGGAACACCAGCATCACCTCGCCGGGCAGCTGCTCGCGCATGGCCACCAGCGCGTCGGCGACGCCCAGCAGGATGGAGGTGTGCGCGTCGTGGCCGCAGGCGTGCATCACGCCGGTGGTCTGGCCGTTGAACTGCGCCGTCGCCTTCGACGCATAGGGCAGACCGGTCTGCTCGGTCACCGGGAGTGCGTCGATGTCCGCGCGCAGCGCGACCCGCGGTCCGGGCCTGCCGCCCTTGATGATCGCGACCACGCCGTGGTGCGCGATGCCGGTCTGCGGGGTGAGGCCCAGGCTGCGCAGATGTTCGGCGACCTTGGCCGCGGTGCGCTGCTCGCGGTTGGACAGTTCCGGATTGGCGTGGAAATCACGCCGCCAGGCCACGACCTTGTCCTGCAGCGACCGCGCCGCCGCGGCGACTTCCGGTCGCTGCGCGGGCGCGGCGTCCTGGGCATGGACGGGCAGGACGCCCGCGGCGCCCAGCGCCAGCAGCAGGGGAGACAGTCGACGCATGTGAACTCCACGGAAGGACAGGCCAGCGCCGATCCTAGCGTGGGCCGGGCGCGACGGACGCGGCCGTCGCCGGGTCGCCCGGATGCGCACAGCCGATCGACATCGCGGCGTGTGTCGCCGGCCGGACGGGAGATGGCGGCGGGCAGGCCTTGGAATCGGGTCGTCGCGCGTGCGAGGCTGCGGCTCTGTCCGTCGGAGCCTGTCCATGAACGATTCGCGATCCGCACCCCCGGCGCCCCTGCACGGAGACGCCGCGCTGCTGCGGGCCGTCGGCAGCTTCGCGCTCACCGCGGCGGTGATCAACGTGATCGTCGGCGGCGGGATCTTCCGGATGCCGTCCGCGCTGGCCGCCCAGATGGGCGCGGCCGCGCCGCTGGCGCTGATCGCCGGGGCGCTGGCGATCATTCCCATCGCGCTGTGCTTCTCCGCGGTCGGCAGCCGGGTGCAGGTCACCGGCGGTCCCTACAGCTACCTGGGCGCGACGTTCGGCCCGTTCGCCGGTTTCATCGGCGGCGCGCTGATGTGGATCAGCAACTTCACCTCCAGCGCAGGCGTGGCGGCGGCGTTGTCGGTGCAGGTCGCCAACCTGGTCCCGGCCTTCGCGCCCCCGCTGCCGCGCGCGTTGCTGCTCACCGCGGTCTACGCCGCGCTGTTCGCGCTCAATGCCTTCGGCGTGAAGCTGGGCGCCCGTGCGATCACCACGCTGGCCGCGCTCAAGCTCACGCCACTGTTCCTGCTGGCCGGCATCGGCATCTTCCTGGTCGACTGGAGCCAGGTCAGCTTCACCATCGGCGACGTGCCCTCGTGGGGCGCGCTGGGGGCCTCCATGGTGCTGGTGATGTTCGCCTATTCGGGGATGGAGACCGCGTTGGTACCGTCGGGCGAGATCAACGATCCCGCGCGCGACGTGCCGCGCGCGACCATGGTGGCCATCGTGCTGGTGGTGCTGCTGTACCTGGGCCTGCAGATCGTCGGCCAGGGCCTGCTCGGCCCGGCGCTGGCGACCAGCGGCGTGCCCGTGGCCGACACCGCCGGCGCGCTGTGGGGACCGGGCCGCGTGCTGCTGCTGATCACCGCTTGCATCTCGATGACCGGTTTCCTGATGGGCAACCTGTTCGGCTCCTCGCGACTGGTGTTCGCGCTCGGACGCGACGGCTACCTGCCGCGGATCTTCGGCACCGTCAGCGCCGCCCATCGCGTGCCGCTGTGGGCGCTGGTGGTGCATGCGGGCCTGGCCTGGGTGCTGGCGATCGCCGGCAACTTCGACGCGCTGGCGCTGATTTCCGGCGGCGCCATCTGCCTGGTCTACGGCCTGGTCAGCCTCGCGGCGTGGCGCGCGCAACGCCTGGACCTGCGCGAGCGCGGCGATGCACCCTTCGTGCTGCCGGGCGGCCCGCTGATTCCGGCCATCGCGGTGCTGGCGATGCTCGCCATCGTCACCACGCTCACGCAGAAGGAATGGCTCGCCATCGGCATCGCGCTGGCGGTGCTGGTGATGTTCTACCTGCTGCGACGCGGCGCGCGGACGAAGGCGGCGTGAGCGGTTGCGCATCATGACCGGCAGATCCGTTCCATCGCGGCTCCATGCGATGCCCGACGTTTCCCGCGTCGGCGTCTGGGCCGTGATTTGCCCGGCCATCGACCTGGCGAACTGATGGTGCGTTGATCAACGGCACCGCAGGCGCGCGCGGAGGAATCTCCTGCGCAGAAACAAGAAGCCCGGCTTTCGCCGGGCTTCCGTTTGGTTCGCGGAGGAAAGCGCGAGCTGGTGTTGCTCAGTCCTCTGCGCACACTGACGCTTAGCCCTGCGGGCTGAAGCTGATCTCGCGGCGCGTGGTGACCGGTGCGGACACCGGCTGGAAGCGCCACTTGCGGACGGCGTTGACGGCTTCGCGGTCGAAGATGCGGGCCGGCTGCGAACGCACCACGCGGGCCGCGGTAACGGTGCCGTCGGTGCCGACGGTGTACTCGACCAGGACCGAACCGGAGGTGCGCGAACGCAGGGCTTCGGCCGGATACTTCGGCGCGGGCATCGACACCGGACGCAGGTCCGACGGGCTGGCCGAGGCGGTGGCGGCCGGAGCGGCGGTACGTTCCTCGGCGGCGCGTCGGTCGGCGGCGGCACGGTCGGCCGCAGCCTTGTCCGCGGCGGCCTTGTCGGCGGCAGCCTTGTCAGCCGCGGCCCGGTCGGCTGCGGCCTTGTCGACGGCGGCCTGCTGCGTGGCCAGCTTCTTGGCCGCTTCGTCCTGCTGCTTCTTCTGGTCGGCCAGGCGCTGTTCTTCGATCTCGCGCTGCTTGCGGGCTTCTTCCTCGGCGGTCAGCGCCTGCGCGCGTTGCGCGGAGGTGGCCTGCTGCTCGGCGATGCTCGCCTTCAGGCGGGCCAGCGCGGGATGCTGCGCGTCGGCTTTCTCGAGCAGCGCGGCAAGCCGGTTGGCTTCACTGAAATCGTCGCGGTTGACGCTCTGCTCGATGGCGATGACGGTCATCGGCAGCAGGTCGGTCAGCGCGCTGGACACGGCGGCGTCGGCCGGTGCCTTGTCGCGCAGCGCGAGGTAGTACTCCACTGCGTTGTCGCCGGCGGGCGCGTACAGGCGGTTCTCGCTGTAGGCCTTGCTCGCGTTGGCGCGCAGCTGGTCCTCGGTGAGTGCCTGTACCTGGGCCGAGACGGCGGTGGCGGGCGTGGGCGCCGGCGCTTCCGTCGCCGTGGTGGCAGCATCCGTCGCCGCGGGCTTGTCGCCGCCGCCGCATGCGGCCAGGGCCAGGCCCAGGCTCAAAACGGCGGCAATCTGGAATGCGAGAGGCCGGCGTGCGGGCCGGGCCGAGTGGTGTGCAGCAGTCATTTTTTGAGGTCCCCTGAGGTGCGCGCTGGATGCGCACAGCACTAGTGACGCCCCAGCCACCGGGGTTTGTCAAGCAGAAACCGACGGCAAGCGTTGACAACGCGGGACTTCACGCGCATAGGGCCGGCCGGGTGTGCGCGTGATCACTTTCCGATACAAAAACTGGAGAAAATGTGACCAAGAAGGTCATCTGCCCGGACCCGGCCGGTGATCTCTCCCAAGGCGTCGTGCGCGGCGCGCAGCGACTCGGCGGCCAGATCGAGGGCCTCATGGTCCAGCTGGAGCCGGCTCTGCGCCAGGCCATCGCGGGCCTGTTCGAGCGCGTCCACATGGCGGGCGCGCGCGGTGAACGCGCCTTCGCCCGCGTCGTTGCCGTGGGCCAGCCTTCGCAGGGTGGCGTGCAGTTCGGGCAGGCCGCGGCCGGTGTGCGCCGACACCTGCAGATGCTCGTCCTGCGCCTGGCCTTGCGGCAGCGTGGCGGGCGGGCCGGCAAGTAGGTCCATCTTGTTGAACAGCCACACGCGCCGCGGCACGTTCGCGATCGCATCGGCCACTGCCCGCGCACCGGCTTCGGCCGCGCGCGCATCAAGCACGATCACCGCCAGGTCCGCGCGCGCCAGTTCGTCGCGGGCGCGACGCATGCCTTCGCGCTCGATCGCATCGCCGCCTTCGCGCAGGCCCGCCGTGTCCACCAGCGTGAGTTCGACGCCGTCGATGCGCACCACTTCGTGCAGCAGGTCGCGCGTGGTGCCGGCGATGTCGGTGACGATCGCGCGGTCGCTGCCTGCCAGTGCATTGAGCAGTGAACTCTTGCCGGCGTTGGGCGGGCCGACGATCACCGCGTGCAGGCCGTCGCGCAGGCGACGGCCGCGCTGGGCCGCCGCCAGCAGGTCGTCCAGCGCCTGCGCCGCCGCCGCCATGCGCGCGCGCAGCTGCGCACCGCCCAGCGTGTCGATGGGTTCATCGGCGAAGTCGATCGCCGCCTCGACGTGCACGCGGATCGCCAGGACGTCGGCGGCCAGGGCGTCCACGCGACGCGAGAATTCGCCGTCGAGCGCACGCCGGGCGGCGCGCGCCGCGCGTCCGTCGGCCGCGGCGATCAGGTCGGCCACCGCCTCGGCCTGGGCCAGGTCGAGCTTGCCGTTGAGAAACGCGCGCTCGCTGAACTCGCCGGGCCGCGCGCGCCGCGCGCCCAGGCCGACCGCGCGTTGCAGCAGCTGCTCCAGGACCGCGGGACTGCCGTGGGACTGCAGTTCCACCACGTCCTCGCCGGTGTAGCTGGCCGGTGCGCGGAAGCTCAACGCGATGCCATCGTCGATGATCTCGCCGTCGGCGTGGCGGAACACCGCATGGTGCGCGTGCCGCGGCCGCAGCCGGCGGCCGCAGATGTCCTGCGCGATGGCGGCCGAGCGCGGACCGGACAGGCGGACGATGCCCACGCCGCCCGCGCCCGGCGCGGTGGCGATGGCGGCGATGGTGTCGGTCGGCGTCATGGGCCTACTGTACGAAAGGCGGGCCGAAGGGGTGACCCGGATGCGACAAGCCCGCCATGAAGGCGGGCCTGCGCGGAACGGCGGGGCGGTGACCCGACCGTGCTAGTCGGCCAGCAGCTTGGCCGGCTGCTCGGCGTAGCGCCGGGTCATCCAGGCCTGCTGCAGCAGGCCCAGGGTGCCGTTGGTGATCCAGTACAGCACCAGGCCGGCCGGCATGAAGGCGAACAGCACGCCGAACACCAGCGGCATGTACTGCATCATTTTCTGCTGCATCGGATCCATGCCCGGCGCCATCGGCGTGAGCTTCTGGGTGAACCACATCACCGCGATGTTGATGACCGGCAGCACGAAGTAGGGATCGCGCGCGGTCAGGTCGGTGATCCAGCCGATCCACGGCGCATGGCGCAGTTCGACCGATTCCGACAGCATCCAGTACAGCGCCAGGAACACCGGCATCTGGATCAGGATCGGCAGGCAGCCGCCGACCGGGTTGATCTTCTCCTTCTTGTACAGCTCCATCATCGCCATCTGCAGCTTCTGCTTGTCTTCGCCGTAGCGTTCCTGCAGTTGCTTGATGCGCGGCTGGAACTTGCGCATCTTGGCCATCGATTTGTACTGCGCGGTGGACAGCGGGAACATCAGGATCTTGATCAGCACCACCAGGCCGACGATCGCCCAGCCCCAGTTCTTGACCAGGGCGTGCAGCTTTTCCAGCACCCAGAACAGCGCCTCGGCCAGCGTGGCCATGGTGTCGAACTTGCTGAAGTCGACGGCGCGCTTGAGGCCCGGGATGTCCTGCGCCTCCATCTGGTTGACCAGCTTGGGGCCGATCCACAGCCGCGCGGAGCTGTCGGCGCTGCCGCCCGCGGCGACGTTGAACGAAGGTCCGCGCGCGTCGATGGTGTAGTGGCCGCCGGCCTGGGACACGTCGAACAGCGCGGCCTGGTCCTTCTGCGGGATCCAGCTGCCGAAGAAGTGGTGCTGCAGCATGCCGATCCAGCCGCCCTTGACCTCGCGTCCCAGCTTGCAGTCGTCGCCGATGTCCTCGTACTTGCAGCGCTCGTACTTGTCGTCCCACCACGCCGGTCCCTGGAAGCTGTAGCTCTCCGGACTCATCGGGCCCGAGCCCGCGACCGGGCGAGGCGCGCGGGTCAGGCCGCGGTAGACATAGCCCTGCCACGGCGCGGAGCCGGCATTGCGCAGCTGGTCGCGGACCTGCACCACGTAGCTGCCGCGCTCGAACACGAACTCGCGGCGGATGCTCACGCCGTTGGCGCCGTTCCAGACGAAGGGCACGACGAGCTGCTTCTGGCCGGGCGCCAGGCGGAAGGCCGTCCCGGCGTTGGCGCCGGCGAGCACGAAGCCGGTGGTTTCCGGCGCGGGGCCGGCGTCGCTGTGCCAGCCGGTGGTCGCGACGAAGTAATGGGTGCCCTCCGGCGAGAGCAGCCGGACCGGGGCGCTGTCCTTGGCCGCTTCACTGGGGTAGCGCAGCAGATCGGCCTGGCGCAGCTCGCCGCCGGTCATGGTCACGCGCAGCACGTCGGTTTCGACGGTCACCGCCGGGGCGGCCTCGGGCGTGGCCGAAGCCGCGACGGGCGCCGGGGTGCTGCCCGGGGCGGCGGGCACGGTGCCGGTGGCCGTGGGGATGTTGGCGCTGGGCACGCCGGCGCTGCCGGTCGGCGCGACGGTCCCCGCGGGCGTGGTGGCCACGGCGGGAGTGACCGGCGCCGCCTGTTCCTTGCCCCATTCCATCCAGAGAAGGGTCGCCACCATCAGCCAGGCGAAGAGAAGGAAGAGGCGGGTCGAATTCATGGGGCAGGCAGGCTCAGCCGACGAATGAGTCGGCGATATCAGGCGGAGGTGGGGCCGGCGTCGGGCGATGCAAGCCGGGCGGGCGCAGCAAATGTGTTGGCAGCGGATGGATCTGCCGCCGGAAGTTCGGCAGCGGGCGGCATTGTGCCGGCCGTGGCGATGGGCGGCAATGCGCCCAGCCGGCGCAGCAGGTCCAGGAAGTGGCGCTGGAGCTGTTCGCCCGTCGCCTCGCGCGCGGGCGGGCGCGCCACCACGACGTAGTCGCCCGGCGCGAACTGCTCGCGGTGGTGACGGAAGGCTTCGCGCAACGCCCGCTTGATGCGGTTGCGACCGACGGCATGCGGATCGACCTTGCGCGACACCGCCAGTCCCATGCGCGCGGGCGTGGGCGTGGCATGCCAGTGCACGGCCAGGCGCGGCGTCGCGGCGCGACGGCCCTGGGCGAAGATGCGATCGAAGTCGGCCTTGGCGCGCACCCTCACCTGCCGCGGAAAGCGCACGTTCATGACGACGCGCTCGACACGCAGCTCATGGACACGAAACCCGTGAAGAGCCGCTTGGGGCAGGCAGTGCGGAAGTTGTCATGCGACCGGCGCGGGCAGCGCCGGCGAGTGCCGGCGCGAACGCCGGCAGGTCAGGCGCGGCGGTTTGCGCTCAGGCGCAAAGACGCTTGCGACCCTTGGCGCGACGGCGCGCCAGGATCTTGCGGCCATCGGCCGTCGCCATGCGGGCACGGAAGCCGTGGTCGCGCTTGCGCTTGAGGTTGCTGGGCTGGTAAGTGCGCTTGGTGGCCATGGTGGGCGGCTCGGCGTAAACGACGGAAAAGACCGCGGATTCTAGCGGCGGGCCGGGGCCGGGTCAACCGCCACGGTCCGGGGCCGGCGACGGGCCGCGCAGGATGCCCCGGTTCCCTCCCGGATGCACGCCCGGCGTGGCGCGGGCCCGGCGCGGGGCGGCGGCGACCTTCGATCGGCACCGGCCGGCACGGGCGTGGGCGGTGGCTGCGCAGCTGCGGCGCCGTGATAGTCTGATCGACCCCCGCCCCGTATGCGTCGCGATGCCCTGCATCGTGGCTGCCGTGGCTTTCTCGATTAGAACCCGCGTGGTCATCCCCGAACACAAGATGGAAGCCTGGCCCCGCTGCCTCGAACGCCTTGAAGCCGAGTACCCGGTCGAGGACGTCCATACCTGGCTCAAGCCCCTCCAGGCGACCCGCCGGGACGACGTCACCGTGCTGTACGCGCCCAACGCGTTCGTCGTGGAACACGTCCGCGAACGCTACCTGGCGCGCATCCGCGAGTTGCTCAGCTATTTCGCCGGCAGCGGCGAGGTCCAGCTGGAAATCGGCGCCCTGCCCCGTGCCCCCTCCCCGAGCGCGTCCACGGCCGATCCGATCGTGGTGCGCGGCGGCGCCGACGAGGCGCGCCAGGAACCCTTCGACGGACACCTGGACGCGCATTACACCTTCGAGAATTTCGTCGAGGGCCGCAGCAACCAGCTCGGCCGCGCCGCGGCCATGCAGGCCGCGCGTGCGCCCGGCGACCGCGCCCACAATCCGCTGCTGCTGTACGGCGGCACCGGCCTGGGCAAGACCCACCTGATGTTCGCCGCCGGCAACGCGATGCGCGCGGCCAACCCGAACATGCGCGTGCTCTACCTGCGCAGCGAGCAGTTCCTGGCCTCGCTGATGAAGGCGCTGCAGGACCGCACGCACGGCATGGCGACGTTCAAGCGCCAGTTCCAGCAGGTCGACGCGCTGCTGATCGACGACATCCAGTTCTTCGCCGGCAAGGACCGCACGCAGGAGGAGTTCTTCCACACCTTCAACGCGCTGATCGACGGCAAGCAGCAGATCATCCTGACCTGCGACCGCTTCCCGCGCGAAGTGGAAGGCCTGGAGCCGCGGCTGAAGTCGCGCCTGGGCTGGGGTCTGTCGGTGGCCATCGATCCGCCCGATTTCGAGACGCGCGCGCAGATCGTGCTGTCCAAGGCGCGCGAGCGCGGCGCGAGCATCCCCGAGGATGTCGCCTTCCTGCTGGCCAAGAAGATGCGCAGCAACGTGCGCGACCTGGAAGGCGCGCTCAACACGCTGACCGCCCGCGCCAACTTCACCGGCCGCGCGATCACCACCGAGTTCGCCCAGGAAACCCTGCGCGACCTGCTGCGCGCCCAGCAGCAGGCGATCGGGATCCCCAACATCCAGAAGGTCGTGGCCGATTACTACGGCCTGCAGATCAAGGATCTGCTGAGCAAGCGCCGCACGCGTTCGCTCGCCCGCCCGCGCCAGATGGCGATGGCGCTGGCCAAGGAACTGACCGAGCACAGCCTGCCCGAGATCGGCGACGCATTCGCCGGTCGCGACCACACCACCGTGCTGCACGCCTGCCGCCAGATCCGCGGCCTGCTGGAAACCGACGGCAAGCTGCGCGAGGACTGGGACAAGCTGATCCGCAAGCTGAGCGAGTGACGCCGCCAGCCCCAGACGAAGCAAGCCCCGCCGATGCGGGGCTTTTTCGTTTGCGCGACCTGGTCGCCGCGGTGCGGCAGCAGCGGACGCCGGTTGCAGTCACGGCCCAGGGCACGGCAAGGGGCGCGGCCCGCTTCGACGCAGCTCCCTGGGCCTCTGTCGGGCTTGGGCTGCCTCGCCCTGGCGGGGTTGCCGGCGCCTCCCACCCGAGCGGCCGCCTTGGGCGACGAGGTTCGGAAACCTCGACGTTGCGGTCGCCAACCCTGTCGATGAGGTTCCGGACCTCGACGTCGAGGTCGCCAACCCTGACAACGAGGTTCGAAGCCCCGAAGTCGGGGTCGCAGACCTCGGCGACAAGATCCGGAACCCTGTCGGTGAGGTTCCCAACCTCGACGTCGAAGCCTGGAACCCTGGCGATGAGGTTGAAAGCCTCAAATCCGAGCGCACCGAACCGCGAGGACGGGACTCGGAACCTTGGCGATGAGGTTCGAAGCCTTGTTGATGAGGTTGCACAAGCCCGACGTCGAGGCTGGGAACCTTGTCGACGAGGTTCGCAACCTTGCGGTCCGCGGTCGCCGAGCCCTGGCGTTGAGGCCCGGAGCCCTGGCGTTGAGGCCCGGAGCCCTGGCGATGGGTCCTGGAGCCTTGAAGCTGAGGCTGCACCACTTCGCCGATGAGGCCTGGAGGCTCATCGGGCAAAACCCACTGCTGCATTCGCCCCCACGACGTCCAGAGGTAGCATTTGGGGCCTGCCTGGCCCCCTGCACCGCCATCACTAGTGGCTGTTGGCCTCCGCGATCGCAACATTTTCGGTTTTCCCGCTGCGCAGCCCGTGCAGGCGCGGTATCGTTCGCACCTGTGTTGTGGATACCTGCGTCCAGGCCAGTCCGGACGGGGTTCCGGCGGGAGGACAGGGTTGTGGACATCCGGTGGATGGCGCCGCTTGTCCACAGCTGCTTGAGGACTAAGGGCGGACAAGGTGTGGACAAGTCGCCCGCGGCCGACGTCGCGGAAACTTATCCACAGTTTGTCCCGGATCTCCCGGTGGCTTTCCAGCCCGGTTGTCCTGCACGTTTTATTCTTTTGAATCAAAGGCTTGGATAGGTTTCCCGCGATTTTGCGCGGTTCCATCATCACCATGCTTTTGATTTATTCACTAATCTTGTTCTAGGAAATCGGGGAGCGGCATCGAATGCGTTTCAGCCTGCAGCGCGAAGTGTTCCTGAAACCATTGGCCCAGGTGGTCAATGTCGTCGAGCGCCGGCAGACCCTGCCCGTGCTGGCCAATCTGCTGGTCCAGGTGAAGGACGGACAGCTCTCGCTGACCGGCACGGACCTGGAAGTGGAAATGGTCTCCCGCGTGAACGTCGACGACGCCCAGGACGGGGAAACCACGATCCCGGCCCGCAAGCTTTTCGAGATCGTTCGTGCCCTGCCGGACGGCAGCAAGGTCACGATCTCCCAGTCGGCCGAGAAGGTCACGGTGCAGGCCGGCCGTTCGCGCTTCACCCTGGCCTCCCTGCCTGCCAACGATTTCCCGTCGATCGACGAGGTCGAAGCCACCGAGCGCGTGCGCGTGCCGGAAGCCGGCCTGAAGGAGCTGATCGAGCGCACCGCGTTCGCGATGGCGCAGCAGGACGTGCGCTATTACCTCAACGGCCTGCTGTTCGACCTGCGCGAAGGCTCGCTGCGCTGCGTGGCCACCGACGGCCATCGCCTGGCCATGTGCGAAGCCCCGCTGGAAGGCGGCAGCGGCACCAAGCGCCAGATCATCGTGCCGCGCAAGGGCGTGACCGAGCTGCAGCGCCTGCTGGAAGGCGGCGAGCGTGAGGTCGAGCTGGAAATGGGCCGCAGCCACCTGCGCGTGAAGCGCGACGATGTCACCTTCACCAGCAAGCTCATCGATGGGCGCTTCCCCGACTACGAGGCCGTGATCCCGATCGGGGCCGACAAGGAAGTGCGGATCGACCGCGAGGTCCTGCGCGCCGCGCTGCAGCGGGCCGCGATCCTGTCGAACGAGAAGTACCGCGGCGTCCGGGTCGAAGTGTCGCCCGGCCAGCTGAAGATCAGCGCGCACAACCCCGAGCAGGAAGAGGCCCAGGAAGAGGTCGAGGCCGACACCCGGGTTTCGGACCTGGCGGTGGGCTTCAACGTGAACTACCTGCTCGATGCCCTGACCGCCCTGCGCGACGACAACGTCGTGGTTGCCCTGCGCGACGCCAATTCCTCGGCCCTGGTCCGGGAAGCCTCCAATGAGCGCTGCCGCCACGTGGTGATGCCGCTCCGGCTCTGATCGGCTCGTGTTCCACGTGAAACAAACGCCCGGCCCGTCCGGGCGTTTTCTTTTCCCCGTCCGCACCCGCGCACGGGTCGCGGTTCCCGTCTTACAGTGAATCCATGCGCGTCACCCGCCTCGACCTTCGCCACCTGCGCCGCTTCACCGATGTGAGCCTGCGGCCCGGGCCTGGCCTGAACCTGATCACCGGCGACAATGGCGCCGGCAAGACCAGCGTGCTCGAAGGCCTGCATCTGATGGCCTACGGGCGCAGTTTCCGGGGCCGCGTCCGCGACGGTCTGGTCGAGGCGGGCGCGCCGGCGCTGGAGGTCTTCGTCGAATGGGACGAAGCGGCCCGTGGCCGCCGCCCCGCGGCCCTGCCGATGGTGGCCGAACCGACCTGGCGCAGCCGCAAGGCAGGGCTTCGCCATTCCGGCCAGGACTGGACCGGGCGCCTGGACGGCCAGGCCGTGGGTCATCTGGGCGAGCTCTGCGCCGCCCTGGCCGTGGTCAGCTTCGATCCCGGCAGCCACGCGCTGGTCAGTGGCGGCAGCGAACACCGCCGACGCTACCTCGACTGGGGCTTGTTCCACGTGGAACCTGAGTTCCTACCCCTCTGGCGGCGCTATGCCCGGGCGCTCAAGCAACGCAATGCCCTGCTCAAGGCCCGGGCGCGGGATGCCCAGCTGGATGCCTGGGACCAGGAGTTGGGCGAGGCCGGCGAGGCCCTGACCCGGCATCGGCAGCTCTACCTCGACGCCCTGGTCCCGGGGTTCGAGGCACTCATGGCCGAACTGGCCTCCCATCTGGGCCCCGTGGGGCTGCGCTACCTGCCCGGCTGGCGCCGCGAGGAGATGTCCCTCGCCGACGCACTGCTGCTCGCCCGCGACCGCGACCTGGTCAGCGGCCATACGACGGTGGGCCCGCACCGGGCGGACTGGGCGCTGCAGCTGTCCAGCCTGCCCGGCCGGGAAGCCCTGTCCCGGGGTCAGGCGAAGCTGACTGCCCTGGCCGCCCTGCTCGCCCAGGCCGAGCATTACGCGGCCGACCGCGGCGAGTGGCCCGTGGTCGCTCTGGATGACCTGGCCTCCGAGCTCGACCGGGCGCACCAGGCCCGCGTGCTCCGCCATCTGGTCGCCAGTGGCGCCCAGGTATTCATCACCGGCACCGAGGCACCGGCGGCCCTGGCCGGACTCGACGCCCCTTTGACGCTGTTCCACGTGGAACAAGGGCAACTGCTGCCTGTCCAGCCAGCCTGAGCGGCGGCCCACGACGTCCAGAACCGGGCCCCCGCCCGGTATACTCCGGACTCAATACCTGACGCGATAACGACGCCCGCGGCCCGCGCCGCGTCCGGCGTCGCCGGAGCCTGCTGCACACATGACCCAGACCGAGCACGACCCCTCGCAAGACCCCGCGCCGATCGAACCCGTCCAGACCTACGACTCCAGCAAGATCACCGTGCTGCGGGGTCTGGAGGCCGTGCGCAAGCGCCCCGGCATGTACATCGGCGACGTGCACGACGGCACGGGCCTGCACCACATGGTGTTCGAGGTCGTGGACAACTCGATCGACGAGGCCCTGGCCGGGCACGCCGACGAGGTCACCGTCATCCTCCATGTCGACGGCTCCTGCTCGGTCTCGGACAACGGCCGCGGCATCCCGGTCGACATCCACAAGGAAGAAGGCGTTTCCGCGGCCGAGGTGATCCTCACCGTGCTGCACGCCGGCGGCAAGTTCGACGACAACAGCTACAAGGTTTCCGGCGGCCTGCACGGCGTGGGCGTGTCGGTGGTCAACGCGCTGAGCGAGCACCTGTGGCTGGACGTGTGGCGCGATGGTTTCCACCACCGCCAGGAATACGCGCTGGGCGAGCCGCTGTACCCGCTCAAGCAGGTCGAACCCTCCGCCCGCCGCGGCACCCTGCTGCGCTTCAAGCCGGCGGTGGAAATCTTCACCGACGTCGAATTCCACTACGACATCCTGGCCAAGCGCCTGCGTGAGCTGTCGTTCCTCAATTCGGGCGTCAAGATCACCCTCATCGACGAGCGTGGCGAAGGCAAGCGCGACACCTTCGAATACGCCGGCGGCATCCGCTCCTTCGTCGAGCACCTGGCGCAACTGAAGACCCCGCTGCACCCCAACGTGATCTCCGTGTCGGGCGAGCAGAACGGCATCACCGTCGACGTGGCGCTGCAGTGGACCGACTCCTACCAGGAGACGATGTTCTGCTTCACCAACAACATCCCGCAGAAGGACGGCGGTACCCACCTGATCGGCTTCCGCGCCGCCCTCACCCGCACGTTGACCAATTACGTCGAGCAGAGCGGCCTGGCCAAGCAGGCCAAGGTCGCGCTGTCGGGCGACGACATGCGCGAAGGCATGATCGCCGTGCTGTCGGTGAAGGTGCCGGACCCCAGCTTTTCCTCGCAGACCAAGGAGAAACTGGTCAGTTCCGAGGTCAGGCCGGTAGTTGAGCACACGTTCGGTGCACGTTTGGAGGAGTTCCTGCAGGAACACCCCAACGAGGCCCGTGCCATTGTGGGCAAGATCGTCGATGCGGCCCGCGCCCGCGAGGCCGCCCGCAAGGCCCGCGACCTCACCCGCCGCAAGGGCGCGCTGGATATCGCCGGGTTACCGGGCAAGCTGGCCGACTGCCAGGAGAAGGATCCGGCCAAGTCGGAGCTGTTCATCGTCGAGGGTGACTCGGCGGGCGGCTCGGCCAAGCAGGGCCGAAACCGCAAGACGCAGGCGATCCTGCCGCTCAAGGGCAAGATCCTCAACGTGGAGCGCGCCCGCTTCGACCGCATGCTCGCCAGCGCCGAGGTCGGCACCCTGATCACCGCGCTGGGCACCGGCATCGGCAAGGACGAGTACAACCCGGACAAGCTGCGCTACCACCGCATCATCCTGATGACCGACGCCGACGTCGACGGCTCGCACATCCGCACGCTGCTGCTGACGTTCTTCTACCGGCAGATGCCGGAGCTGATCGAGCGCGGGCACATCTACATCGGCCTGCCGCCGCTGTACAAGATCAAGCAGGGCAAGACCGAGCTCTACCTCAAGGACGACGCGGCGCTGGACGCCTACCTGGCCGGCAATGCCGTGGAGGGCGCCTCGCTGGTGCCCGCCACCGACGAACCGCCGATCGTCGGCCTCGCGCTGGAGAAGCTGCTGCTGGCCTACGCCGGCGCGCGCGAGGCGATCAACCGCAACGCGCACCGCTACGACCCCAGCGTGCTCGAGGCGCTGATCGACTTCGCGCCGCTCGACCACGCGCACCTCCCGGAGAACACCGCCGACCTGGGCGCGAAGTTCGAGGCCCTGGCCGTGCGTCTCAATGGCAAGGGACTGGGCAAGCCGCGCTACCGGATCGACCTGCACCCCGCCAGCGAAACCCGCCAGGGTGCGTTGCTGGTGACCCGCCGCCACATGGGCGAGGAACTCACCCAGGTGATCCCGCTGGCCGCGTTCGAGAGCGGCGAGCTGCGGGCGCTGCGCGAGGCCGCCGTGCAACTGCATGGCCTGGTCCGCGAGGGCGCGAAGATCGTGCGCGGCAACCGCGAACAGCCGATCGACAGCTTTGCCCAGGCGCAGGCCTGGCTGCTCGAGGAAGCCAAGAAGGGCCGCCAGATCCAGCGCTTCAAGGGCCTGGGCGAAATGAACCCGGAACAGCTGTGGGACACCACGGTGAACCCCGATACGCGCCGCCTGCTGCAGGTGCGCATCGAGGACGCGGTGGCCGCCGACCAGATCTTCTCCACCCTGATGGGTGACGTGGTCGAACCGCGCCGCGAGTTCATTGAGGAGAACGCGCTGAAGGTGGCCAACCTCGACGTGTGAGGCGCGCTGCATCCGGCCACGAAAAAGGGCGCGATGATTCGCGCCCTTTTTCTTGTCACGCCTCGCTGGATCCACGCCACCCTGGACTTTCATCCGCCGATGCGCGCAATCCCGTCTTCGCGTCCGTCCTCGTCAACGGACGCGCTGGCTCACAGCTCGTTTTCCGGACCCGCGCAGTTGGTGAAGCGCTCTTCGTAACCGAAGATGTCGTTGTCGCGGCAACGACCGTTGCCACCATCGATGGCCACGCCCGAACCGGTGCCGTGGATGACGACGTTGTCGCGGATCACGCTGTAGTCGTAGGAGCGGATGCCGGTGGCGATCGCCGCCAGGTTCATCACGCGGTTGCCCTGGACGGAGCCGCGCTCGATCGCGATGCCGTAGGCGTTGTCGGTTTCGTCGTCGCCGTGGACGCCGATGACCGTGTTGTTCAGCGCCGAACCGTAGAAGCCGAACATCGCAATGCCGTATGCGGCGATCATGCCCGGCTGGCCGCCGGTGTCGCGCACCAGGTTGTTCTGCACCACGTTGCCTTCGCCACGCGTGGCAATGCCGACGTAGTTGTTGGCCTCGACAATGTTGTCCTCGATGTTGTGCGAGAAGCCGATCAGGGCGATACCGTAACGGAAGCCTTCGACCCGGCAGTTGCGCACGGTGATGTTGTGGCGGGCCTGCTGGCTGGCGGCGATGCCGGTCGCATAGCTGCCCACGCCGACTTCCAGGCCACTGAGGCGGAAATCGTTGCAGTCGACCGTCACGTTGTCGGACGTCACCGTGATGGCGGCGCCGCTGCTCAACGTGGTGTGGAGGTCGGCGCGCAGGCACCAGGTGCCCGTGGTGCTGACGGTGGCGGGCAGCGAATCGATGAAGCCCGTGCAGTTTTCATAGCTTTCCGCTGCCGACGCCTGGCCTGCGTATGCCAGGCCGGCGAGTGCGAGGGCGGCGAGTGAACGACCGATGATCATCTTGTTATCTCCTTTCAGGATTTGTGGGGAGGTCAAACTCACTTGCCTATCCCCCGAGGCGTCACGAGACTTAACCCCGCCCCCAACGCGGCTCCGTGAAATGCAACTGTCCCGGTAGGGATTGGTTGGGGAAGATGCACGGGACGCGAAGGCGGCCGTGCCGTGGCCTTCGCACGCATGCACGCTCGCGTCACGCCAGGCGCGATGCGAATCGCGTCGTCGCGGTCGGGCGGCGCGGTCCCAATCAGAAGGTGCAGGACAGGTAGTCGGCTTCCCACTGCGCGACCTGGTTGCCGCGACAGGTGCCGCCGCCGCCGCTGATGGCCACGCCGGACTCGGCCGATCCGCCATAGACCACGTTGTCGAGGATCATCGGAGCTTCCAGTCCCTGGATGCCCACGCCGATGAACTGCATGCGCAGGATGCGGTTGCGCTGCACGACGCCGCGCTGGAGCATGATCCCGTACGCATAGGTGTCGCCCTGCGCGCCGGGCGCGCCGCCGTCGACGTACACCACGGTGTTGTCCATGGCCACGCCTTCGCCGCCGATGACGGTGATGCCGTACGCGGTGGGCGTGTTGGCCTGGCCGCCGGTGTCGCGCACCAGGTTGTCGCGCACCACGTTCCCCTGCCCGCGCGTGGCGATGCCCACGTACGTCGACGCTTCGACCGTATTGCCCTCGACCAGGTGCGAGAACCCGATCAGTGCGACCCCGTAGCGGAAACCCTGGATGCTGCAGTTGCGCACGGTGATGTTGTGGCGGTCGGCCTGGCGCGACACCACGCCGCTGGCGATGGTGTTGCCGCCGCCGGCCAGTCCGCTGAGGCGATGGTCGTTGCAGTCCACGACCACGTTGTCCGCGTTGACCGTAATCGCCCCGCCGCTGCTCTGCGCCGTATCCAGGTCCGCGCGCAGGCACCACGTGCCCCGCGTGCTGATGGTGGCGGGCAAGGCGTCGATGAAGCCGGTGCAGTTGTCGTAGCTGCGCGCCGCGTGGGCGAGCTGCGGCGCGGCCAGCAGCACCGCGATCAGGAGGACGGGTCGGACCATGGCAGCACTCCAGGTGGGGACGGGCGCGGCGCCGTGAAGACCACGACGACGCTGCTGAACGCTACCCCGGCCCTCGTGAAAGAGTTGACGAAGCGTTAATCCGGGCCGGGCTACAAGCGATGCAACCCCCAGTCATGGATCTCCACGATGAAGCGCCTGCTCCTTGCCGCCTGCCTGTCCACCGCCATCGCGACGGCCGTCGTCGGCTGCGCCACCACCACCTCGCCGACGGGACGCACGCAGCAGGTCGGGGCCGTGTCGCAGGAACAGCTCAACGCCATGGGCGTGCAGGCGTTCAACCAGGCCAAGGCGCAGAAGCCGCAGAGCAGCGACGCGCGCCAGAACGCGTACGTCCGCTGCGTCGTCAACGCGGTCACGCGCGAACTGCCCCCGAACTGGCAGTACAACTGGGAAACGGCGCTGTTCGTCGACAACTCGCCCAACGCCTTCGCCCTGCCGGGCGGCAAGGTCGGCCTGTACACGGGGATCTTCTCGGTCGCGCGCAACCAGGACCAGTTGGCCGCCGTCGTCGCCCACGAGATCGGCCATGTCGTGTCGCGGCACCACGACGAACGCATCACCCGTCAGATGGGTGCGCAGGCCGGCCTGGGCATCGTCGGTGCGATCGTCGGCTCGGCCTATGGCGAGGGCGCGGCCAGTGCGGCCGGCCAGCTCGGTGGCGCCGCCGTGCAGGCGGGCTTCCTGCTGCCCAACAACCGCCAGCAGGAATCGGAAGCCGACGTCGTCGGCCAGCAGCTGATGGCCAAGGCGGGCTTCGATCCGCAGCAGGCGATCGGCCTGTGGGAGAACATGATCGCGGCCAGCGGCGGCAGCCGGCCCCCGCAATGGCTGTCCACCCACCCGGACCCGCGCTCGCGCATCCAGGAGCTGCGCGCCCGGGCGTCGGGATTGATGCCGACCTACCAGCAGGCGCGCGCGGCCGGCCATACGCCCAGGTGCGGATAAACCGGGCTTCACGACACCGGATGACCCTGTTTCGCCTGACCGCGCGTTTCTGATAGGTTGACGGCCCCCTTCGGGCCTCCCGGGCCCGTCTTGCCCCCGCAGGTCTGCCCCAATCGAATGGGCAGCGAAACAAGGTGATCGCCATGACGCTCTTCCCCACCCGCCGCCATTCGATCCTGGCTGCCGCCGTCGCGGCCGTCCTGGCCCTTGGCGCCATCGTGCCGGCCCAGGCCCAGACCGCGTCCGACCGCGCCGCCGAGCGCCGCGCCGAACGCGACGCCAAGAAGAAGCGCAGCGACGGCACCGAGCAGCAGTTCCCGGCCGCCACCCGCACCCCGCCGGAAGTGAAGGGCTCGGCCAAGGCGCGTCCCAAGCTCGAGAAGATGATCAAGCTCTACGACGACGACAAGGGTGACGAAGCCCGTGTCGTGGCCGACGAGATCATCGCCAACGAGGCCTTCAACGCCTACGACCACGCCTTCGCCGCGCAGCTCGCCTCGCAGGCGGCGTACAACGCCGGCGACGAGGCCGCGGCCATTGCCTACATGCGCAAGGCCGTGGAACTCAATGCGCTGGACAACAACAACCACTTCAACGCGATGCTGATGCTGTCGCAGGTGCAGATGCAGGAAGAAGGCAGCCTCGCCGAAGGCCTGGCCACGCTCGAACGCTTCCTGACCGAATCGGGCAGCACCAAGCCCGACCACCTGGCGATGAAGGGCCAGGCGCTGTACCAGCTGGAGAAGTACCCGGAGGCGGCGGCCGTCTTCAAGCAGCTGGTCGATTCCAATCCCGAACCCAAGGACCAGTGGCTGTCGCTGCTGATGTCCAGCAACGCCGAGATGGGCAAGACCGACGAGGCCATCGCGCTGGCCGAGAAGATCGCGGCCAAGGCGCCGGACGACAAGAAGAAGCAGATGAACCTGGCCGCGGTGTACTCGCAGGCCGACAAGTTCGACAAGGCCGCGGTCATCCTCGAGAAGATGCGTGCCGCCGGCCAGCTGACCGAAGACCGCGACTACAAGATCCTGTACTCGACCTACCTCAACATGGAGGGTCGCGAGAAGGAAGTCGCCACCATCATCAACGACGGCCTGGCCAAGGGCATCCTCAAGCCCGACTACCAGACCTACCTGGCGATGGCGCAGTCGTACTACTTCTCCGACCAGATCGCGCCGGCAATCGACGCGTACCGCAAGGCCGCGCCGCTGTCGACCGACGGCGAGACCTACCTCAACCTTGCGCGACTGCTGTGGCAGGAAGACCGCATCCCCGAAGCGAAGGAAGCGGCGAAGCAGGCCATCGCCAAGGGCCTGAAGAAGCCCGACGACGCCAAGAAGATCCTCGCGCTGCCTGCTAAATAAACAGAACAGGCACACAAACTGCCGACTAAGTGCTTGGAAGCCTAGGCACAAGTTGGTATATGCTAGGAGGTTCCTGCGGTTCAGCCGCAGGAACCGCATACCGCCCGCGGCGCCCTGGCGCCCGGAAAAACTCCCCGAGCCACGGCGCATGACGCAAGTCCTCGAAATCCATAAGCACGAAGAAGCGCCGGAAGGCCTCAACTGGGCCCGGATCACCGGCATCACCCTGGCGCTGGCCGTCCACGTCGGGGCCCTGCTCCTTCTGCTCGCGCCGATGGCACCCCCGCCGAGCGACAAGGCCGAGGAGGAGGTGACGTTCGTCAACATCGTCCGTCCGCCGCCGCCGCCCCCGCCGCCGCCGCCGCCGCCGCCGCCGGAAGAGCCCAAGCCGCAGCCGATCCGCCAGCTGTCGCCGCCGACCCCGTCGCCGCTGCCGCCGCCGCCGGAGCAGCCGCCGATCGAGGTCGAGGACCCGACCCCCGTCGACCTGCCGCCGCTGCCGCCGAGCCCGCCGTCGCCGCCGCGTCAGTCGGAGACGATCGCCGGTTCGATCGACCCGTCCTCGCAGCGCATGAACCCGCCGGATTACCCGCCGGCCGCCGCCCGCGCCGGCGTCACCGGCCAGGTGGTGCTGCTGGTGGACATCGACGCCCAGGGCAACGTGCTCAACGTGCGCGTCGAGAAGTCCAGCCGCAACCGTGACCTCGACCGTGCCGCGCAGGAAGCGCCGCGCCGCAAGAAGTGGCGCTTCAACCCGGCCAAGGAAAACGGCAACCCGGTGCCCAGCACCGTCCGCGTGCCCGTGGTCTTCAATCTCTAATACGTTTCAACCTCCGGCCACCCAACGGCCGGCGGACCTGTTGTAGTTAGCAATTCCACCTTCCACGACTAAAAGGTAAGCGTCATGTTGCAGGTAATCATCGCCGCCGCCGCCGCGGCACCCACCGGGGGCACGACGAATGCGGCCGCCGCTCTGTCGCAGATGGGCGCTGCCAATCTGCTCGGAGAGATGGTCAGCAATCCGGGCCATTACGCCGTTTCCTGGGTTGTTCTCCTCACCCTGACCTTGATGTCGGTCCTGTCGATCTACTGGATCGTCATGAACTTCCTCAAGAACCTCCGTCTGAAGGGCACCTCGGACCGCGTCATCAGCACGTTCTGGGAAACCCCGAACGCGCAGGACGCCATCCGCTTCATGGAAGACCAGCCCCGCGGCGAGCCCTTCTCCAAGATCGCGCTCGATGCCGCCCAGGCTGCCGCCCACCACCAGCGCCACGAAGGCTCGCGCGTGGTCGAGTCGCTGAACCGCTCCGAGTTCGTCGACCGCGCCCTGCGCCAGGGCGTGACCCGTGAGTCCTCGCGCCTGGAAGCCGGCCTGACCGTGCTCGCCACCGTGGGTTCAACCGCGCCGTTCGTCGGCCTGCTCGGCACCGTGTGGGGCATCTACGGTGCGCTGATCCGCATCGGCGCCTCGGGCAACGCCTCGATCGACGCCGTCGCCGGCCCGGTCGGTGAAGCACTGATCATGACCGCGCTCGGCCTGTTCGTCGCGATCCCGGCGGTGCTGGCGTACAACTTCTTCACGCGCCTCAACCGCGTGACGAACAACAAGTTCGATACGTTCGCGCATGACCTGCACGACTTCTTCGCCACCGGCTCGCGCGTCGGCGAAGTCGGCGTGAAGCGCTGATCCACGGCCCCTGTCCAGTAGTCGTTCCGGAGTTCGAACATGGCCTTCAGTGCAGGCAATGACAGCGGCGGCCCGATGGCCGAAATCAACGTCACGCCGCTCGTCGACGTGATGCTGGTATTGCTCATCATCTTCATGATCACCGCGCCGCTGATGTCGCATAAGGTGAAGGTCGAACTTCCCGAAGCGAATCTCAACAAGCGCGACGAGGTGGCCAAGGAAGTCACGCCGATCACGATCGCTGTGGCCGAGAACGGCTCGCTGTACTGGAACGACGAGCCGATCAGC
The DNA here is from genome assembly GCF_016613535.2 of Lysobacter solisilvae. Lineage (NCBI taxonomy): Bacteria > Pseudomonadati > Pseudomonadota > Gammaproteobacteria > Lysobacterales > Lysobacteraceae > Agrilutibacter > Agrilutibacter solisilvae. The sequence continues at coordinate 1,019,248 of NZ_CP071518.1, read as the reverse complement.
AAGGGCCTGATGGAGAGCCGTTTCTCCACCGAGGCCCAGAAGCTGCCGCAGCCGCAGGTCAACGTGCGTGGCGACAAGACCGCCAAGTACCGCCTGGTGCAGGAGGTCGTGCAGACCGCCCAGCAGCAGGGCATGCGCAAGGTCGGCTTCGTGGCCATCAAGGACCGTTCGGGTCAGCCGTAACGCGATACCGGAGAAAAAGTCATGGCATTTGCAAGTGGATCCGGTAGCGGCCCGATGGCCGACATCAACGTCACGCCGCTCGTCGACGTGATGCTGGTGTTGCTGATCATCTTCATGGTGACCGCGCCGATCCTGTCCTATCCGATCGAGGTCAACCTGCCGCAGCGCGTGATCAACCCGCCGCCGCAGACCCAGACGCCGCCGCCGCCGATCAAGCTGCGTATCGACGCGGCCGGCACGATCTTCTGGAACGACTCGCCGGTTCCGCTGGCGGCCCTCCAGCAGCAGATGAACGCCGAGGTCGCCAAGGACCCGTCGAACCAGCCGCTGCTCGAACTCGATGTCAACCCGGATGCCGATTACGGCATCCTCGCCAAGGTCCTGGCCCGGGCGAAAAATGCCGACATGAAGAAGATCGGCTTCCTCCAGCAGTAACCGGACCTGGCGCGAAAAGTTTTACCGCTTACCGCAACAGTCGTGAGAACGCCGCCCTCGGGCGGCGTTTTTTTTGCCTCCTGATTGCCGTCGATCAGTCCGCCGGTTGGGCTGGCGTCCGGCCCGCCGACACGGGACGGCGACGCAGGACACGGCCCGTTTCTAATGTCCGCGGACTGCCCGCGCGGCTCCAGCGGCAACCCTGCTGCCGTCCCGCGTTCCCAAGCCAACCTAGAACGGCCCGACGGCCTGCCCCTTGGCGCGATCAGACGCCAGGTCCGTGCGCCGGGATGGGAAAGACCGCATCCAAAACCCCGCTGCGCGCTGAACGCCCGCGCCGTGCCGCCCGATCCGCGGCTTGTGGCCCGCAACCCGGCGGGCGTAGCGTCGAGTCAGGGCATCTGGCCCGTCATCAGGGGGACACAATGGCGACTTCCGTTTTCGCAACCGGTCAGCGCTCCGAGGCCATGTCGCAGATGAACATCACGCCGCTCGTCGACGTCATGCTCGTCCTGCTGGTCATCTTCATGATCTCCGCGCCGGTACTGACCGGGACCCTCGACATGCGCCTGCCGCAGACCGGCCCGGAGCGGGCGACGATCCCGCCGCCGCGGGTGACGGTGCAGGTGCAGGCCGACGGCATGTTCCTGCTGGACGGCCAGATGATGGGCAAGGCGGCGCTGGCCGAGGCGCTGGGCGACATCGCCCGCGGCGCCCCGACCACCATCGTGGCCGTGAAGGCCAGCCAGGAGGCCGAGTACCAGTCCTTCACCGACGCCCTGTCGGCGGCCCGGCGCAGCGGAATCACCAACATCGCGCTGGAGAACTGACGGACGGCTGTCGACCCCGGCAGCGTTCCACGGGAAATCATGCGGGCCTGGCGCCACGCGCCGGGCCAGTTCCGGCGCGGTCACGCCCGGGTTCGCATCCGTACATTGCCGCGGTATCGGCGGGCTGATGGCCCGGCCGGTCGCTCCCCCCGGGACGGCAACCTTCGCGACGGGGTCTCTGCATAGCCAAGCCGACTCGCGTGGCGCCGGCACCGGCCGCCGACGGACTCGATCAAGAACCAACGCCGCTCAACGTCGCCAAAAGTGCGGCTAAAAAAGCAAAGCCTGCGTGCCCGACCGCGCTCGAATGTCGAGGAGGGAAGCGCCCGCCAGCCGAAACCCTAGCCTCGCAGGATCGCGAGATACCGCCGGACGGTCGTATCCAGTCCGGCGTACAGGGCCTCGCCGATGAGCGCGTGGCCGATCGACACTTCCAGCACGTCCGGTACCGCGCTCAGGAAGGCGCCCAGATTGGCCTGGCTGAGGTCATGCCCCGCGTTGACGCCCAGCCCGGCCGCCTGGGCCCGGGCGGCGGCGGCGGCAAAACGCCCCAGCATGTCGGCGGGATCGCCGTCGGCGAATGCTTCGGCGTAGGGCCCGGTATAGAACTCCACCCGGCTGGCGCCCGTGGCCGCCGCGCGCTCCATGTCGTCGGCCCGCAGCGGGCCATGCGCATCGGCGAACAGGCTGACCCGGCAGCCCAGCGCCTTGAGTCCGGATACCAGCGGCACCAGCGCCTGGCCGTCACGGTGGAAGTCGAAGCCATGGTCGGAGGTGAGCTGGCCGTCGCCGTCGGGCACCAGGGTGGCCTGGGCCGGACGGGTCGCCTCGCAGAGGGCGAGGAAGCCCGGGTAGGCGTCGCGGGGAGGCGCGAATGGATTGCCTTCCAGGTTGAACTCGACGCCGTACTGGCGGGTGAGCTCAGCCAGGGCGAGGACATCGTCGGTGCGGATATGGCGCCCATCGGGCCGCGGATGCACGGTGATGCCGTGCGCTCCGGCATCCAGGCACACCCGGGCGGCCTGCACCACATCGGGCTCGGCGCCCCCGCGCGAATTGCGCAGGACCGCGATCTTGTTGACGTTGACGCTGAGGACGGTCATCCGGGCAGCTTAGCGGCTGGCGCGGCCCGGCGGCAGAGCGTGCCGCTGCGTGCCGGTGGCCGCACGCGGGCGCCCCGCCGGCATGCTCAGCGCGGGGGGTCGGACTGCTGCGCGGCCGCCAGCTTGCGGGCCTCGGCCTGCTCGCGGAAACGGCGCAGTTCTTCCGGGTCCAGGATCATGTGCTCGTCGCGGGAGCGGCTGCCCACGCGCTCGGCGGCGAGCTTCAGGACGAAGGCCAGCAGGAATGCCAGGCCGGCGAGCAGGCAGATCGCCATCAGCCCGCCGGACGTATTGAACGCAGCGGCCAGGGCGGCGATGGACAGCAGCAGGTACAGCCAATGCATTGGAACACTCCGGATGACTTCTCCCTGCGGAGTTTAGCGCCACTGCGCGGGCCGTTTCGTGCGCCAGATCCGCAGTCGTGGCCGCCGGTCGGCTGCGCCGCCCGCGTCGGCCGCACCTCACAGCAGGGGCGACACCAGCCTGGCCAGCGCCTCGGGAAGCCGCGACCGCCACAGGCCGCGCCCGCGTTGCGCCGTCACCTCGCGCGCCTGCACGAACTCCGCCGCGATCAGCGTCGCCAGCTCGTCGCACAGCGCCCGGTCGTGCAGCAGCAGGGACAGTTCGAAGTTGAGCCGGAAACTGCGGTGGTCGAAGTTCGCGCTGCCCACGATCGCGAGCTCGTCGTCGCACAGCAGTGCCTTGGTATGCAGCATCCGCGGCCCGTACTCGTAGACCTTCACGCCCGCCGACAGCAGCTCGTCGAAATAGGACCGCGCCGCCAGTGTCACCAGCCGGCTGTCGCTGCGCAGCGGCACCAGCAGGCGCACGTCCAGTCCCCCCAGCGCGGCGGAGGTGAGCGCCATGCGTGCGGCCTCGCCGGGCACGAAGTAGGGCGTCACCAGCCAGACCCGTTTCATCGCGGCGTGGATGGCGCCGACGTGCAGCCGATGGATGGCCTCCCACGACGAGTCCGGCCCCGACACGAGGACCTGCACCGGGATCGGCCCGTGTTCCGCCGGCGGCGGGGGCAGGGCGACCGGGGCCGCCCCGGTGGCATACGCCCAGTCCTCGACGAAAACCAGCTGCAGCGATGCGACCACCGGCCCCTCCAGCCGCACATGCAGGTCCCGATAGGCGTCGGGGCGCAGGCGCTCGTCTTCCTCGTCGGTCACGTTGATGCCGCCGGCGTACGCCACGGCGCCGTCGATGACCACCAGCTTGCGATGGCTGCGCAGGTTGAGCCACGGGCGTTGCAGCAGGCGCGAGAAGAAGCGCATCGGGTGGAACCACGCCACCTGCCCACCCGCCTCGACGAGCGGACGGAAGAACCGCTGCCGCGTCTTGCCCGAGCCCACCGCGTCGAGCAGCAGGCGCACGTCGACGCCGGCCCGCGCGCGCTCGACCAGCGCGTCGCGCAGCAGGGTCCCGGTCGTGTCGGCCTCAAAGATGTAGTACTCCACAGGTGCACGTGTTCGCGCGCCCGCGCGATGTCGGCCAGCAGGGCGGCGTACTTGGCCCCACCGTCGACCAGCCAGCGCACGGCGGTCGCACTGGTGGGGGGCAGCCCGGTGGTCGACTGGGCCACGCGCGCCAGTTCGATCACTTCCTGCCGTGGCATCAGGCCCGGCGGCAGCGCCGGCAACCGGGCGCGCGCGCGGATGCGCCGCAGGCGCTGGCGGTGGATGCGCTGCGGACCGAACAGGTAGTAGATGACGAAGCCCAGGTAGGGCAGCGCCGCCAGCTGATCAGCCAGCTGAGCGTGGCGGCGGGTTCGCGTTTCTGCAGCACGATCCAGCCGCCCAGCCACAGCAGGTACACCAGCCAGCCCAGGCTGAGGTAGAGCTTCAGGTCGGGCAGCTCGAGCAGGGCCTGCCAGGCGTGTTGGAAGGTCGCGAGCATTCGCAGCGCCGTGAACCGTTAAGAGGCTGTCGCGGATGCTGCGACGCGGCGAGGGTACCGTATGCCCATGGACGATGCCCGCAAACCCCAGGCGCCCATCAAAGGCCGCGGCGCGGCGTCGCGGGTGGCTGGCCGCTACGAGGTCACCACCACCCACGGCGAGGACGATGGCTGGGGCTCGGTCTACGAAGACCTGGCCGACGCGCCGCGACCGCTGACCACCGTCACCGAGGAGCGCGCCCGCAGCATCGTCACCCGCAATGATTCGCCCGACGTCGGATTCGACGCCTCGGTCAATCCCTATCGCGGCTGCGAGCACGGCTGCGTCTATTGCTTCGCGCGCCCCTCGCACGCCTACCTCGACCTGTCACCGGGCCTGGATTTCGAGACCAAGCTGTTCGCCAAGACCAACGCCCCAGAACGCCTGCGCGAAGAGCTGGCGAGGCCGTCCTACCGCTGCACGCCCCTGGCGCTGGGCATCAACACCGATGGCTACCAGCCCATCGAGCGGCGTTATCGCATCACGCGCCAGTGCCTGGAAATCCTGGCCGAGACCCGGCATCCGGTGAGCTTCGTCACGAAAAGCGCGCTGATCGAACGCGACCTGGACCTGCTCGCCCCGATGGCGCGCGACAACCTGGTCAGCGTGCACTTCTCCATCACCACGCTGGACAACCGGCTGGCCGCCAGGATGGAGCCGCGGGCCAGCGCCCCGCACGCCAAGCTCCGTGCAATGCAGGCCCTGGCGCAGGCCGGCGTGCCGGTGGGCGTGATGGTCGCGCCGGTGGTGCCGATGATCACCGACCGCGAGATCGAACACATCCTGAAAGCGGCGCACGCGCACGGCGCGCGTTCGGCCGCGTACACGCTGCTGCGGCTGCCGCACGAACTCAAGGACATCTGGCGCGAGTGGCTCGAACTGCACTATCCCGAGCGCGCCGCGCACGTGATGAGCCTGATCCAGCAGATGCGCGGCGGCAAAGACTACGACAGCACCTTCGGCTCGCGCATGCGCGGCCAGGGGCCGTTCGCGCAGCTGATCGCGCAGCGCTTCGCCAAGGCGCGCGAGCGCCTGGGATTCCCCGGCCATCCGCCGCTGGATACCAGCCGGTTCACGCCGCCGCGCAAGCCATCGCCGCAGGGCCAATTGTTCTAGCCGTGACCTCCGACTTGCATTACGCCGGCCGCGTGCCCCGATAATCGAAGACCGGCGCCCCGCCGCGCACCGTCCCCCGATGCCGCGACCATGACCGAAACCGATTCGCCGCCTCCGTCGCGGCAGCAACTGGCCGCGATGGAGCGGCAGCTGCAGCTGCTCACCGACGCCGTCGTGCATGACCTGCGCGCACCGCTGCGCTCGATCGACGCCTTCGTCGCACGCGTGGCCACCAGCGCCCAGGCGCGGCTGGAACCGGACGAATGCGCGCAGCTGCAGCGCGTGCGCGAAGCCGCCAGCCGCATGACCGACCTGCTGGCGGCGCTGAGCGACTGGTCGCACGCCGGCCGGGCGCCGCTGAAGGCCGGGCCGGTGGACCTGAGCCTGCTGGCGGAGTGGGCGATCGCCGACCTGCGCGAGGCCCACCCCGGGCGCGCGGTGGAGTCCACCGTGCAGCCCGGCATGACGGTGCTCGGCGACGAGCGCCTGCTGCGCCGCCTGCTCGACCACCTGTTGTCCAATGCCTGGCAGTTCGCCCAGCCCGACGCGCCGGTGCGGGTGGAAGTGGCGGGCCAGTACACGCCGGGCCACCTGCACCTGCGCGTGCGCGACCACGGCATGGGTTTCGACCCGCGGTACGCGCACAAACTGTTCGAGCCGCTGCAGCGCCTGCATGGGCCCCAGGACGGCGCTCGCCACGGTCTGGGCCTGGCCACGGCGCTGACCATCGCGCAGCGGCACGGCGGCGGCATCACCGCCGTTTCACGACCCGGCGACGGCGCGGAATTTACCGTCGACCTGCCGCAGGCAGACAGCCCGGGAGCCTCCGATGCATAAGGACATCCTGCTGGTCGAAGACAACCCCGACGACGTCGAGCTGACCCGGCTTGCCTTCGAGGAGGCCGGCGTCACCAACCGCCTGGTCGTGGTCAACGACGGCGCCCAGGCGCTGGACTACCTGTTCGCGCGCGGACCCTACGCCGACCGCGACCCGCAGGACCTGCCCGGCATCGTCCTGCTCGATCTCAACCTGCCCAAGCTCGACGGTCACGAAGTGCTGCAGGCCATCCGCGCCGAGGCCGCCACCCGCACGCTGCCGGTGATCGTGCTCACCACCAGCGTCGAGCCGCCCGATGTCGAGTCCACGTACGCGCTGGGCGCAAACAGCTACATCCGCAAGCCGGTGGACTTCGAGCAGTTCGTCTGGGCCGTGCGCCAGGTCGGGCTGTACTGGCTCGTGCTCAAGGAGCGCGCGTGAGCTGAGCGCGCCACCGGGTTGCGTGCGCTTTTGCATCGTTGTCGCGCGCGTGAACCGCGTGCCGACGCAACCATCCGCCGGTGATCCCGTGCCCCGCCGACGCCGACCGCCAGCAGTGATCCACGCCCCAGGCGCAGGTTCTCGACCTCAGGTCTCCAGGCCGTCCTCGGCCGTTTCCAGCTCGCCGGCGGTATCGCCAAGCAGGCGCCGGCTCTCGTCCAGCGGCAGTGCTTCGACCTCGCGCAGCTTGCGCGTGAGCACGCGCGTGCGGCGGCCGGTCTCGTCGATCTTGCTGCTGGCCTCGTCGAGCTTCTTCTTGACCCCTTCCAGGACGCCGCCGAACTTGGCGAACTCGGTCTTCACCGCGCCCAGCGTGCGCCAGACCTCGCTGGAGCGCTCCTGGATGGCCAGGGTGCGGAAGCCCATCTGGAAACTGGTCATCAGCGCGAGCAGCGTGGTCGGCCCGGCCACCGCGATGCGCAGGTCGCGCTGCAGGGCATCGACCAGCCCGGGCCGGCGCAGGGTCTCGGCATACAGGCCCTCGGTGGGCAGGAACAGGATCGCGAACTCGGTCGTGTGCGGCGGGCCCACGTATTTGGCGCGAATGCGCGCCGCCTCCAGGGCGCACGCGCCGCTCCAGCGCATCGCCGGCGTTGCGCGCACCTTCGACGTCCCCGTGTTCCTGCGCGTCGAGCAGGCGCTCGTAGTCCTCGCGCGGGAACTTGGCGTCGATCGGCAACCAGACCGGCGCATCGCCGGTGGAGCCAGGAAAGCGCACCGCGAACTCCACCCGCTCGCTGCTGCCGGGCAGGGTGGCGACGTTGGCCGAATACTGGTCGGGCGCGAACACCTGCTCCAGCAGGCCCGCCAGCTGCACTTCGCCGAACACGCCGCGCGACTTCACGTTGCCCAGCACGCGCTGCAGGCCACCCACGTCGGCGGCCAGCTTGTTCATGTCGCCCAGGCCCTGGTGTACCTGCGCAAGCATCGAGGTGACATTGCCGAAGCTCTCGGTCAGCCGCGTTTCCAGCGTGGCGTGCAGCTTCTCGTCGACGGTGGCGCGCATCTGCTCGAGCTTGCTGGCGTTGTCGGCCTGCAGCTCGCGCATGCGCTGCTCCAGCGTGGTGCGCAGTTCGCCCAGGCGGGTGTCGTTGTTGCGGGTCAGCTCGCCCACGCGGGCATCCAGCGCCGAGGCGAAGTCGCGCAGGGCCAGCGCCGTTTCCCTGGCGTGCCTTGCGCGCGTCCTCGGTGAGCGCTGCACGCAGGTCTTCCAGCCGCTGGTCGGTCCGCAGCGCGGCCTCGTTCAGCCGGCCGGCGAAGCCGTCGATGCGCAGTTCCTGCTGGGCCGAGAACGCATCCAGCTGCGCCCGCAGCTCGCCGCGACCCTCGCGCTGCTCCTCGCGCAACGCGTGCTGTACCGCGTCGTCCGGCCGCCTCAGCAGCATCACCAGCAGCAGGGCAATGACCACGACGACGGCGACGAGGAGGACGACAAGCAGCAGCGGGGCCTGGATCATGCGCACAGTGTAGCGGCGGCCGTCGCATTGCATGAGACCGCGAGGCGTTCAGAATGGGCGCCAGGCCGGCGCCCGCCCGGTCGCGGGAGGAAACGAGATGAAGCATTCGGGAAGCTGCCATTGCGGCAAGGTCGCCATCGAGGTGGAAGGCCAGATCGACAGCGTGCTGTCGTGCAACTGCTCCATGTGCCAGCGCAAGGGCGCCCTGCTGTGGTTCGTCCCGCGCGAGCGCCTGCAGGTCATCCGTGGCGAGGGCGAACTGGCGACCTACACCTTCAACCGCCACGTCATCCGCCATCACTTCTGCCCGACCTGCGGCATCCATCCGTTCGGCGAGGGCACCGGACCGGACGGCGCGGCGATGGCGGCGATCAACGCGCGCTGCCTGGAAGGCGTCGAGCTCGACACCCTGCCGATCCACCACTACGACGGCCGCAGCCTGTGACCGGCGCCGCGGGGCTTTCGGCATGACCGCGCTCAGCCCATTCGAACGCCGCATCGTGGACGCCTGCCTGGCCGGCGACGCACCCGTCCTGGCGGCGCTGCGCACGCAGGCGGACCAGGCGGCGGTGGAACGGCGCGAGGACACCGGCGACGGCCTGCGTACCTACTTCGTGCTTCCGGACACGGTCGCGGCCGTGGAGCCGGCGGCGCTGAACTTCACCGACGTCGACCTCGACATCGCGGGCGTCGACGACGGCGCCTCCACGTCGCTGTGGGTCATCGGCGGCCGGCTCGCCTTCCTGGAAGTGCTCGCCTACGACGGGCCCTGGCCGGCTTGCCCGGAACTGCGCGGCCTGCGTTACCTGCGTGAAGTGCAGATCGCCCCGGGCACCTGGTCGGCCACGCCGGTCGACGCCCGCGATCCGGACACGCTGGCGCGCGCACTCGCCGGCGTGCAGGCGGACGAATACGGCGGCTGATTCAATCCCGCAGGCGGGCCGGATGCGCGTAGACGTTGAGGGCGCCGCCGCGCGCGAACGCCGCCAGCGTCAGCCCGGCTTCGTCGGCCACGCGGATCGCCAGGTCGGTGGGTGCGGAGATCGCCACCACCACGCCAATGCCCGCGGTGGCGGCCTTGTGCACGATCTCGTAGGAGGCGCGCGAGGTGATCACCACGAAGCCCGCGGCCGGATCGAGGTGTGCGTGCGCCATGGCGCCGATCAGCTTGTCCAGCGCATTGTGCCGGCCCACGTCCTCGCGCACCAGCAACCCACCGGCGTGGGCGAAGCCGGCCGCGTGCACGCCACCGCTGCGCGCGTTCAGCGGTTGCTGCTGCGCCAGTTGCGACAGGGCCTGGTTGATCTGTGCCATGCGTACCGCCGGAGACCCGGTCACGCGCGGCACGGGCCGCAAGGCATCACGCAGGGTTTCGACCCCGCACAGGCCGCAACCGCTGCGGCCTTCCATCGCGCGCCGGCGCAGCGCCAGCGCATCGAAGCGCGGCTGCGGGATGGCGGCATGCAGGGCGTGGCCTTCCTCGCGCGCGACGACGTCGACCAGAGAGAATTCCTCCGGCCGCGCCACGATGCCCTCGCTGAGCGCGAACCCGAGCGCGAAGTCCGGCAGATCCGTGGGCGTGGCCATCATCACGGCGAAAGGCGCGCCGTTGTAGAGCAGGGCGACGGGTGCCTCGACCACCACCGGCTCGTCGCGACCCTCGCGCAGGCCATGCGCGACATGCAGCGCAGGCAACTGCTGCAATGCACCGGTCAGGGATTCGCGCACAGTTGCCGCCCCTTCGCGGTGAGCCAGAGCAGCGTGCGGGCACCGTCGGTGCGCGTTTCCACCAGGTCCAGGCCGTCGTAGCGCGTGTCCGCGCCGAGCGCGGTGAGCAGGCGCTGCAGCTCGCTTGCGCTCACGCCCAGGCGCTTGGCCACGCGCGGCAGCGACTGGCCGTCTTCCTGGGCCAGCAGCTGCAGCAGCGCGAGGGCGGTGTCGCTCACGAAGCCGCCACCGATGCGCTCGCGCGCAGGCGCACCGGGATCGACTTGGACGCCGGCGTACGCGCGCGCTCGGCAAAACTCTCCAGTGGCACCAGCGGGTTGGTTTCCGGGAAATACGCGGCCAGGCAGCCGGGCGGGATGTCGTACTCGACCAGGCGGAACCCGTGCACCGCGCGCTCCTGCACCCGGCCGTCGGCACCGGGCCACAGCGAGACCAGGTCGACCAGGTCGCCATCGCTGTAGCCGTGCGACGCCAGGTCGGCGGCGCTGATGAAGACCACGCGGCGCAGCCCGTGCACGCCGCGGTAGCGGTCATCGAGCCCATAGATCGTGGTGTTGTACTGGTCGTGGGAGCGCACGGTCATCAGCATCAGCGGCGCGTCCGGCATGGCGCCCGGACCCGTCGACGGGGGGAGCAGCCGATGCACGTGGAACACGGCCTTGCCCACGGCGTTGGGAAACTGCCGGTCGCGATTGGGATGGTGCACGTGGAAGCCGCCAGCGGTGCGCACGCGCGCGTTGAAGTCCTCGAACCCGTCCACCACGCGTGCGATGCGCTCACGGATGCGGTCGTAATCCTCCACCAGCGCCAGCCACGGGGTGGCGCTGTCGGGCAGCGTCGCCGCGGCCAGGCGCGCGACGATCGCCGGTTCCGAGAGCAGCCGGTCGGAAGCCGGCGGATTCATGCCGCTGGACAGGTGCACCATGCTCATCGAGTCCTCGACCGTGACCGCCTGCGGACCGCCGGCCTGCAGGTCGATCTCGGTGCGGCCCAGGCAGGGCAGGATCAGCGCGTCGGCGCCATGGACCAGGTGGGAACGGTTGAGTTTCGTGCTCACCTGCACGGTCAGCGCGCAGCGCCGCAGCGCCGCGTGGGTGCGCACCGTGTCCGGCGTGGCGGCGGCGAAGTTGCCGCCCATGCCGAAGAACACGCGCGCGCGGCCGTCGTGCATCGCGTGGATGGCATCGAGTGTGTCGAAGCCATGCGCGCGCGGCGGCGCGAAGCCGAACTCCGCGCCCAGGCGGTCGAGGAAATCCGCGGCCGGCTTTTCGTAGATGCCCATCGTGCGGTCGCCCTGCACGTTCGAATGCCCGCGCACCGGGCAGGGGCCCGCGCCGGCGCGGCCGATGTTGCCGCGCAGCAGCAGCAGGTTGGCCAGCATCTGGATCGTGGCCACGCTGCGGTGGTGCTGGGTGATGCCCATGCCCCAGCACACGATGGTCGCCGCGCTGCCGATGTAGGTGCGCGCTGCCTGCTCCAGCTGCGCGCGGGTGAGGCCGGACTCGTTTTCGAGGTCCTCCCAGCGCGCCGCGCGGACGCTGCGCGCGAAGGCGTCGAAGCCCTGCGTATGGGCGTCAATGAATTCGCGGTCGATCGCGCCCTGCTCCACCACCACCTTCGCCATCGCCGTCGCCACGGCCAGGTCGCCGCCGATCCGCGGCTGGTAGTACTCGCTGGCGATGCGCACGCCCTGGGCGCCAGGCAGCATGTCCGCCGGCGCTTGAGGATTGGCGAAGCGCTCCAGCCCGCGCTCGCGCAGCGGATTGAACGCCACGATGTGGCAGCCGCGGCGCGCGGCGTCGCGCAGCTCGGCGAGCATGCGCGGATGGTTGGTGCCGGGGTTCTGGCCGAAGATGAAGATGGCCTGCGCGTGCTCGAAATCCTCCAGCGTCACCGAGCCCTTGCCGCTGCCCAGCTGTTCCACCAGCGCCACGCCCGACGGCTCGTGGCACATGTTCGAACAGTCGGGCAGGTTGTTGGTGCCGAACTCGCGCACGAACAGCTGGTACAGGAAGGCCGCTTCGTTGGACGTGCGCCCGGAGGTGTAGAACACGGCCTGGTCCGGCGAATCGAGCCCGCGCAGCGCGGCGGCGATGCGTGCGAAAGCCTCGTCCCAGCCGATCGGCACGTAGCGATCCACGCTCGCGTCGTAGGCCATCGGCTCGGTGAGCCGGCCCTGCGCCTCGAGGAAATGGTCGTCCTGCGCCAGCAGCGCGCTCACCGTATGCGTGGCGAAGAACTCGCGCGTCACCCGGCGGCTCGTGGCCTCGTTGGCCACGGCCTTGACGCCGTTCTCGCAGAACTCGAAGGTTGAATGCGCGTTGCGATCCGGCCAGGCGCAGCCTGGACAGTCGAAGCCCGCCGGCTGGTTGGTGCGCAGCAGCGTGCTGGCGCCCTTCATGCCCACGTGCTGCTCGCGCAAGGCCTGCCAGGAACTCCTGAGCGCGTCCCAGCCGCCGGCCGGCTTGAGGTAGACGTCGATGGGCGTACGTCGGGACATGCAGGAGCCGCGTGTGGGACTGCCCCGATTCTAGCGCCGCGCTGCGGCCCGGCCGGCGAAGCGCGGATGCATGCGCGGTCCGGAACCGCGCGCGCGGCAAGGGCTCGTACGCGCCCTCATCGATGGTGCGCCCGCGCGGCCGGATCGGCGGGCGACGTCCGGCCGCCCGTCGGGATCAGTCCAGCACCCGGCAGAACACCGCCTTGAGATAGCGCGACTCCGGCACCTGCGCGAGGAACGGATGGTCCGCGCCGGCGCCGGCAATCCTGAGCACCTGCACCGTGCGGCCCGCATAGAACGCTGCACGGCGGAGCATGTCGAGGAACTGGTCCTCGGCCACCAGGCCCGTGCACGAGAACGTCGCGAACAGACCGCCGGGCTTCACCACGCCCAGCGCCAGCTTGTTCATGTCGAGGTACTTCTTCAGCGCGGTGAGCACCTGCTCGCGGTCGCGCGTCATCTTGGCCGGATCCAGGATCACCACGTCGTACAGGTCGCGTGCGTTGCCCGCGTCGCGCAGCCACGGGAAGATGTCGGCCTGGATGAAGCGCGGGCGCACGTTGTTGAGGCGCGCGTTGCCCTTGGCGATCTCGATCACGTCGGCGTCGATGTCAACGCCCACCACTTCGCTCGCACCGCGCACCGCGGCATAGACCGCGAAGCCTCCCGTGTTGCAGCACAGGTCGAGGACGCGCTTGCCTTCCACCTGCTGCGACAGCCACTGGCGGTTGTCGCGCTGGTCGGCGAAAAAGCCGGTCTTGTGGGCGCCCGCCGGGTCGGCGCGAAACTTCACGCCGTACTCGGTGATCACGCTGGGCGGCACGTGGTCGGTGCCGCCGCTGTACACGGGGCGGTAGTCGAAGCTTTCCTGCTTCTGCACGTGCTCGTCGGCGAAGCTGTAGATGCGGCAACCGGGGAAATGCGCGCGCAGGGCCTCGTAGATCCATTCGCGATGGCGGTACGCGCCGGCGGAGAAGAACTCCACCACCAGCAGGTCGGCGTAGCGATCCACCACCAGGCCACTGATGCCGTCGCCCTCGCTGTGGACCACGCGCCAGGCATCGCTGACCTGGTCGAGCTTGAGCACCTCGCGCCGCAGCGCGATCGCCTCGCCGATCTTGCGCGAGAACCACTCGGCATCGACCGCCACGTCGGGGTCGCGTTCGAGCATGCGCAGGGCGATGCGCGAGTGCCCGTTGTAGAACCCGCGGCCGATCCACGCACCGTCCACGCCGACGACGTCGACGATCTGGCCGGAGCGGGGGCGTTGGGCGGGCTTGTCGACCAGGCGCTGGAAGATCCAGGGGTGGGTCGAATTCCAGGCGTTCTTGAGGTGGACCACGGGGTTGGGGGTGTTCATCGCATCATTTTACGCGGTGGGCCACACCATCCCGGGCTATCGGCCTTGCAAGCGGCCGCCCATGCCGCCACTGAGGCTTGCATGCACCTGCCCACGCCCGAATTCCCGCCCGACTCGCCGGCCCAGCGCCTCGCGGACCGCCGTCGCCTTCTGCTGGCCCTCAACACCAGCCTGGCCTTCGTGCTGGCGCTGCTGCTGGTGTTTTCGGCCCAGGGCAGCTTCGACGTGGCCGCCTACGCGGTTCAGCCGGGGTCCTCCGACGGCCTGCTCGGCTTGCTGACCGCGCCCCTGCTGCACGGTTCGATCGGCCATCTGGCGGCGAACGCGATTGCCCTCGTGCTGCTGGGCACGCTGGCGGGCACGGTCTATCCGCGGGCCACGCTGCGGGCGCTGCCCCTGCTGTGGCTGGGCTCGGGCGCGGGCGCCTGGCTGCTGGGCGAGGCCGGCACCCGGCATCTGGGCGCGAGCGGCCTCACCCACGGCCTGATGTTCCTGGTGCTGGGGCTGGGCGTGCTGCGGCGCGACCGCCCGGCCGTGGCCGCGGCGATGATCGCCTTCTTCCTCTACGGCGGCATGCTGCTGACGGTGCTGCCGCGCGAAGCCGGCGTGTCCTGGCAGGCGCACTTGGGCGGGGCCTTGGCCGGCGTGCTGGCGGCGTATCTGCTGCGCCGGAGCGATCCGATTCCCCCCCGCCGGCGCTATAGCTGGGAAATCGAGGAGGAGTTGCTCCAGCAGGAACTGGCCCAGCGCGAGCGCGACGAACTGGAGCCGGTCGCGCCGCGCGAAGTGCCGGTGCTGTGGCAGCGGCCGGCGTCGGACGATGCGCGCGGCACCGTGCTGCCGTTTCCACCGCGCCGCGACTCCTGAACTGCCCTCTACCGGCCGCGTATTTGCGACCTGCGCCAGTGCCGCGGCGTGTGGAAGCTCGACTGCGCCCATCGCGGCGATGCTGCGGTGCTGCGATGACCATGCTGTTGCGCACTGGACATTCGCGTCTCCATACGTTCAACGCCCCGCGCAGCTGAACCGCAACCCGTATGCGATTTAACAAAAAATTGACAGCGCACGGCCAAAGCCGCGAACCTCTCGCCGCCCCAGAAGGGCATCCCTCACTAGGAACGAAGAACATGAAAAAGACCCTCATTCTGTCCTGCGCGCTGGCCCTGGCCGGCCTGTCCAACGTCGCGATGGCCGCTGACGGTGGCCAAGGTTTCGTCCGCGCCGAACTCGGCCGCAGCGAAGTGGACGTCTTCGGCGAAAACGACAACGACACCGCCTACTCGATCCGCGGCGGCTACTTCTTCAACGCCAACATCGGCGTGGAAGGCTTCTACTCCAGCCTGTACGACCAGAACGTCGGCACCTTCGACACCACCCTGACCGCGTTCGGCGCGGGCGTGGTCGGCAAGAAGAACTTCGGCGCCGACGGCAACGGCTTCTTCATCGGCGGTCGCGCCGGCCTGGCCAACTACAAGGGCGAGATCGGCAGCGAAGACGAGACCTCGACCCACGTGTACGCCGGTGTGGGCGCTGGTTACGACTTCTCCGACGCCTTCGGCCTGAGCCTCAACTACGACTTCAACCGCCCGGAATTCGACGACGTCGACGTCGATGCCGACAGCCTGACGCTGGCCGGCGAATTCCGCTTCTAAGTAGCGTGTTCTAGGCAGCGTGATCTAAGCAGCGAGTTCCAAGCAGCGAGTTCCAAGCAGCGAGCTGCTCCAGGCTGCGTTCAATCCGCAGCCACACGCCGGTCGCGTTCGCACGAACGCCCGGCCGCAACGGCCACCTTCGGGTGGCCGTTTGCGTTTGGGGTCGCCGTGGGCGAGGGGGCCCGCCTACACTGGCACGCAAGCCCCGCCACAGGATGTCCGCATGACCGCCGACTCGCCGAACTGGTTCGGCCGCAACTGGAAGTGGTTCGTCCCGGTCGGCTGCCTGTCGCTGCTGCTGTTGTTCCTCATCGCGGTCGCAGCGCTGGTGTACGGCGTGTTCGGCATGATGAAGGGCTCCGATCCCTATCGGCACGCGATGGCCGCCGCGCAGGCGCACCCCGCGGTCGTCCAGGCCCTGGGCACGCCGCTGCACCCCGGCTTGTCGGTGACCGGCAGCATCGAGGTCAGCGACGACGACGGCCGCGCCGACATCCGCTTCCCGATCCGCGGCCCGCGCGGCGAGGGCACCGTGTACGTGGACGCACACCGGGTGCGGGACCAGTGGGTCTACGACGTGCTCGAAATCGACGTCGGCCAGCCCGCGCGCATCGACCTGCGCGACACGCCTCCCGCCTCCGCCCCCACGCGCTAGACGCGGGGCAGCGGCAGGCCGCGGAAGGCCTTCACCGTGCGCAGCACGAAACTGGAATTGACGTCCGCCACCCCGGCCTGGTTGAGCAGGCGGTCGAGCAGGAACCGCGAAAAGTGGTCCAGGTCGCGCACCGCGACCTGCAGCAGGTAATCCATGTCCCCGGTGAGGGCGTGGCAGGCCACGACCTCTTCCCACGCGTCGACGAACGCCACGAATTCGGCGATCGAGGCCGCGTCGTGGTGCCGCAGCTGCACGCGCACGAAGGCCTGCAGCCCCAGGCCGATCCGCTCGGCGTCAACCTGCGCGCTGTAACCGCTGATGACGCCCTCGCGCTCGAGCCGCTGGACCCGGCGCAGGCAGGCCGAGGCCGACAGGTGCACGCGCTCGGCCAGTTCGGCGTTGGTGAGGCGGCCGGCGCGCTGCAACTCGGCCAGCAGCAGCAGGTCCGTCCGGTCCAGGTCGATGTTTGGCATGTTGTACGCAGGATTGGCGGGAAACCGCAAGAATCATGCGTCCACCGGCCCTGCCTGCGCAACAACGCAAGCTTATTGCGCCCGTGCGCCGCTACAGTGGCCCTTCGTTCGCCGCGCGTGCGCGGCCCGGGCTCCGACCGCCCCCATGCAGCCACCAGGGAAGCCATGAACACCACCCCCAGCCGCGTCGAACACCAGCTCACCGACAAGGGCTACGTGCCGGTGTACACGACCGCGGTGGTCGAGCAGCCCTGGTCCAGCTACACCGAGTCCGACCACGCCGTCTGGGCGACGCTGTTCAAGCGCCAGCGCGAGATCCTGGTGGGCCGGGCCAGCGACGAGTTCCTGCGCACGCAGGAAGCCATGGGCATGACCCCGGACCGCATCCCGCGCTTCGACGACCTCAACGCCATGCTCCGCCGCGCCACGGGCTGGGAGCTGGTCGGCGTGGAGGGGCTGCTCCCCGAACTGACCTTCTTCGATCACCTGGCCAACCGGCGGTTCCCGGTGACCTGGTGGATCCGCAAGCCCGAGCAGCTGGACTACCTGAGCGAACCGGATCTGTTCCACGACCTGTTCGGCCACGTGCCGCTGCTGATGAACCCGGTGTTCGCCGACTACGTGGCCGCGTACGGCCGCGGCGGCGTCAAGGCGCACGCGATCGGGCCGGAGGCGCTGGTCAATCTGACCCGCCTGTATTGGTACACGGTCGAGTTCGGCCTGATCCGCCAGCCCGAGGGCCTGCGCATCTACGGCAGCGGGATCGTCTCGTCGAAGGGCGAGTCCATCCACTGCCTGGAGTCGCCGGCGCCCAACCGCATCGGTTTCGACCTGGAGCGGATCATGCGCACGCGCTACCGCATCGACACCTTCCAGAAGACCTATTTCGTGATCGACAGCTACGAGCAGCTGATGGAAGCCACCAGCCCGGACTTCACCCCGCTCTACGCGCGGCTGGCGCAACTCGATTCGATCCCGGCCGGCCAGGTGCTGCCCACCGACACGGTGTTCAACCGCGGCACCGGCGAAGGCTGGCTCAGCGACGGCGACGTGTAACGCGGGCCCAGGCCTGCCAGGCCGCGCGCACCGGCCCTCTGATACGACGCGACCGCCCTCGGGCGGTCGCGTTGTTTCCGGCTGACGGCGCCAATCAGGGGTTGGCCGGCGTCCAGGCCACGTCCGCCACCGTGGTCAACACCCGGCGGGCCGCGCTGCTCGCGCCGCCCCAGACCTCGTTGCCGCCGGTCTGGGTGTTGCGCCACAGGATGTCGGCCTTGCCGTTGCCGTCGTAGTCGCCGCTGCCCACCTGGCGCCACACCAGCGGGACGTTGCCCACGGTGCCCCAGGTGGCCGAATTGCCGCTGCGCCACAGCGTGCTGCTGCCGGTGTCGATCGTCCGCCAGAGGATGTCGGCGTAGCCGTCACCGGTGAAGTCGGCCACCTGGTCGACCCGCGCGGCGCGGTTGGCCACGCTGGTCAGGGCCTGCTGGGTGGCCGCGTTGGCGCTGCGCCAGACCACGTTCGCGCCGGCCTCGGTGTCGCGCCACAGCACGTCGTCGCGGCCGTCGTGGTTGAAGTCGCCGATGCCGACGACCTCCCACTTCAATGCCGCCACCGCGGTCAGGGTCGTGGGGGTGGCCGCGTTGGCCGCCGGCCACATCACGTTGCCGCCGGTGACGCGGTTGCGCCACAGGATGTCGGCCTTCGCGTCGCCGGTGAAGTCACCGATGCCGGCAACCACCCAGTTGGTGTCGGACACGCCGCCGATCACCTGCCGCTGTGCGACCAGGCCCGAGCGCCACAGCTCGTTGCTGCCGGTGACCAGGTTGCGCCACAGGATGTCGGCCTTGCCGTCGCCGTTGAAGTCGCCGACGCCGCCCACCGTCCAGTTCACGTCCGCCACGGCCGACAACGCGATGCGCAGCGCGGAATTGCCCTGCCGCCACAGGTCGTTGCCGCCGGTGCGCAGGTTGCGCCAGAGGATGTCGTCCTTGCCGTCGCCGTCGAAGTCGCCGGTCCAGCTGCGATTCATCGGCTGCGCCAGCCGCGCCATGATCACCTCGTTGAGCGAGGAGTTCGCCGGCTCCAGTTCCTCGCCGGCCACGTACACGCCGCCGAAGCGGTCCACCGCCACCGCGCGCCCGCTCTCGCGCGCGGTCGTGCCGCCCAGGTAGCTGCTGAAGGCCAGCGACGCGCGGCCGGAGACCACGGCGATCTTGGCCACGAAGGCGTCGTAGCCATCGCCGCTGGCGCCGGGCTGCACGCGCGCGGCCTGCGGGAGGTTGGACGAGCTGGTGTGGCCGGTCACGTACGCGTTGCCGGCGGCGTCGACCGCGATGGCATAGGCGTAGTCGTGGCCGTTGCCGCCCAGCAGCGTGCTGTAGCCGAAGGCAGTGCCGGCCGGGACGAACTTGCTGACGAACACCTCGTGCGAGGCGGAATTGGCCGACACGGTCTGGAAGGCATTGAGCAGCGGGAAATTGCTGGATCCCGTGCTACCGGTGAGGTAGGCCGCGCCGGTGCGATCCACCGCGACGGCGTAGCCGTAATCGGTGCTGTTGCCGCCGTGATAGGTACTGAACAGCAGGGCGCTGCCGGCGGCGTTGAACTTGCTGAGGAAGGCGTCCTGGTATCCCCCGTACACCGGCTGGCGCGCGTTGACGAGCGGGAAGTTGGTCGAGTCGGTGTAGCCCGAGACATAGGCGTTGCCCGCTGCGTCCAGTGCCACGCCGGTGCCGTAGTCGGTCTGTGCGCCGCCGTGGTAGGTGCTGAAGATCAGTCCGCCCGCGGCGTTGAGCTTGAACAGGAAGGCATCGCGGTTGCCGCCGCCGCCGTTGGCGGGCTGGCGGGCGGCCTTGGTCGGGAAGTCGACCGACTGCGTGGTGCCTGCCACGTACGCCTGCCCGCTCGCATCCACCGCGATCGCCTGGCCGAAGTCGAACATGGTGCCGCCCAGCAGCGTGCTGTAGACGATGCTGCCGGCGGCATTGAGCTTCATCACCCAGGCATCGTCGAAACCGGCATTGGCCGTCTGGATCGCATTGACCAGCGGGAAGGCCGGTGTGGACGTGGCCGAGCCGCGCGTGGAGCCGGTGATGTACATGCTGCCGGCCGCGTCGACCGCGATCGCATTGGCCTCGTCGGAGAACCAGCTGCCGATGTAGGCGCTGAAGGTCAGCGCGTTGCCGGCGGCGTTGATCCGGGTGACGAACGCATCCAGCGGGCCGGGGGCGTCGCCGGTGACCGTGGTCGGGAAGTCGGAGGACAGCGTGCGACCGGTCAGGTACACGTTGCCGGCGCGGTCCACCGCCATGCCGGTCGCCCAGTCGCTTTCGCTGGCCTCGAGCCAGCCCGAATAGTCGATCACCGGGTCGATCACCAGCGCGTGCGCGGGGTCATGCGCGCCGACGGCGAAGCCGACGCGGTTGTCGCCGAGCAGCCGGTAGCGACCCTGCACCGCGACGCGGCGGCCCGCGATGTCCTGGTACAGCACGGGTTCGCGCTGCTGCAGCTGCGCGCCCTGCGGCGTGGTGAGGACGAGCTTGCCGTCGGCATCCACCTTCGGCGAGGCGCCGTCGAAGCGCATCACGATGCGGTCCGGGTCGCGTCCGGGAGCGACGATGAAGTCGTATTCCAGCTGCCGGTTGTTGCCGTAGTAGACCAAGTCGATGCCCGGATAGACCTCGTCGTAGGACACGCGCGAGTAGCGCGACGCCTGCCGCCACTGCGACGGATCGGCGCCGCGGTAATGATGGGACGCGCCGGGTTGCTGGCCGTGGCCGGCCATCCTGGGCGCCGCGTTGGCCCCCTCCAGCGCCATGCGCAGCACGGCGCCGGCATCGCTCCCCTGGCCCGGCAGGCGCAGCACCGCTGCTTCGGGTGTCAGGAACAGGCTGTAGCCCAGCCCGCGGGCGATGAAGCGCACGCGCGGATCGGTCTGCCCGACATTGGGCTCGAAGCCCAGCGGCAGCGACGCGTACGTCTGCAGCGCGCGGGCCCTGGGCAGCGTCGTCGAGCGCCGGTGCCGGTGATGAAACCGAGTGGAGGCGCGTCGACGCGGGCACCGCGCCCGGTAGCGTCACTGCATCCTGCACCGCACACACACCCACCACGGCCGCCGTCATGGCGGCCAGGATCTCGCGAATCATCGTTTGGCGCTCCCGTTCAGAGGTAGAGCGGCGCCGGAGGTTCCGACGCACGCGCGTAATCGGGAGAAACGCCCGAAGGCGATGGCAGCGGCCACGCGGTCGGGCTCCGATTCCGGCCAACCGCCCTGGCGACGCCCCCCAGGCCAGGAGCCCGGGCCCGCGCAGCATTCGCAGGGCACTCACCGCGCCCCGCCTACCGTCCGGCCCATGGACGCGTGCCCGCGATCCCCGGCCCCCCCGCGCGCGGAGCGCGGGGCATCGCCGGCGCCATCGTCAAGGTGGCGTCCCCGGGCGCCGTGCCGGAGCCGGCGCATGAGTTTCGAGGACCGCCGCGACGCCGGTCGTGCCCTCGCGCGCGCCCTCCACGCCCATGCCGGACGCCGCGCCGCGATCGTGCTGGCGCTGCCGCGTGGTGGCGTGCCGGTGGCCTACGAGGTCGCCATGCAGCTGCGCCTGCCACTGGACGTGTTCGTCGTGCGCAAGCTCGGCGTGCCCGGACAGGAAGAGGTGGCGATGGGCGCGATCGCCAGCGGCGGCGTCACCGTCCTCAATCCCGACGTGCTGGCCTTGCTGGAACTGGAGGCCGGCGCGATGCAGGACGTCGTCGCGCGCGAACAACGCGAACTGGCGCGGCGGGAGCAGGCATACCGCGGTGACCGGCCCGCACCGGAGCTGGCAGGGCGCACCGTCATCCTGGTCGACGACGGACTGGCCACGGGCGCCTCGATGCGCGCGGCGGTGACGGCCCTGCGCCAGGCGCCGACGCCACCGGCGCGCATCCTGGTCGCCGTCCCGGTCGCGCCCACGGACACCTGCCAGGCGCTGCGGGCGCTCGCCGACGAGGTGGTCTGCCTGCACACCCCCGAGCCCTTCGGCAGCGTCGGCCTGTGGTACGGCGAATTCGACGCCACCGAAGACGCCGAAGTGCGCGACCTCCTCGCGCGCGCCGCCGCGCCCGTGCACGCCCCGGCGCAGGACGCCGACCTGGTCGTGCAGCGGCGCGCGATGCCGCTGCGGGGCACGCCCGACGACTTCGACGCCCTGATCGAGCGTGCCCGCGCCGCCTCGCTGGTGCTGCTGGGCGAGGCCTCGCACGGCACGCAGGAGTTCTACCAGCTGCGCGCGGACATCACCCGCCGCCTGATCACCGAGCTGGGCTTCACCGCGGTGGCGGTGGAGGCCGACTGGCCCGACGCCTACCGGGTCAACCGCCATGTCCGCGGCGATCCGCAGGACGCGGACGCCGACCAGGCCCTGGCGGGATTCCTGCGCTTTCCGACCTGGATGTGGCGCAACACCGTGGTGCGCGGCTTCGTCGACTGGCTGCGCGCCCACAACGACGCGCTGTCGCCGGATGCGCGGGTCGGCTTCTACGGGCTCGACCTCTACAGCCTGCACAGTTCCATCCAGGCCGTGCTCGACTACCTGCATCGCACCGATCCGGACGGCGAGCGCCGCGCGCGCGAACGCTACGCCTGCTTCGACCACTTCGGCGATGACCCGCAGGCCTATGGCCACGCCGCCAGCATCGACCTGGGCCTGAGCTGCGAGGACGAGGTCGTCGCGCAGCTGCTGGAACTGTCGCGCGCGGCGCAGCTCGCCAGCGGCGAGGACGACGAGGCGCTGTTCTTCGCCGAACAGAACGCGCGCCTGGTGCGCAATGCCGAGGCGTACTACCGCACGATGTTCCGCGGGCGCCAGTCCTCGTGGAACCTGCGCGACACGCACATGATGGAAACCCTGCAGGCGCTGGTCGACCGCGGCGCCCGTGGCGCGGCGCGGGCGAAGATCGTCGTGTGGGCGCACAACTCCCACCTGGGCGACGCGCGTGCCACGCAGATGGGCGAGCAGGGCGAACTCAACCTGGGCCAGCTGGTGCGCCAGCGCCACGGCGGTGACAGCCTGCTGGTGGGCTTCAGCACCTACCGCGGCACGGTCACCGCCGCGCACGACTGGGACGATCCGGCCCAGACGCGCAACGTGCGCGCCGGCCTGCCCGGCAGCTTCGAGGCGCTGTTCCACGGCACGCGGCTGCCGGCGTTCCAGCTCGACCTGCACGACCCGGAGCTGCGCCACGCGCTGCGCACGCCGCGCCTGCAGCGCGCCATCGGCGTGATCTACCGGCCGCAGACCGAGCGCTACAGCCACTATTTCGACGTGCGCCTGCCCGACCAGTTCGATTGGCTGGTGCACCTGGACGAAACCACGGCGCTGGAGCCGCTCGACCCGGCCGCCTGGGCGCCGGGCGACGAACCGCCGGAGACGTGGCCCAGCGGGCTGTGAGATCCGTCCTGTGGGCCCGCGAGGCGGGGGGCTGTGCGATCAGCGTGTGCCACCGTCCGCGGGCGATCAGGTCCGGCTTGCCTTCACGCGATCGCCGGCTGCGCGACCGGGCGGGCCTTGGGCTTGTAGCGGCGGTCCAGCAGCAGCTTGGCAGCCAGCGCCACCACCAGCGGGCCGAACCAGGCCGTGTAATGCAGCGCGACGCCGTCCACCGCGGGAAACAGGCGCGGCAACCCGATGCCGAGGAAGGCGATGTGCGTAGCCACGCCATTGCCGAGCATCGCGGTGTAGTGCTCGACGAACCACCAGTTCGGCCGGCTCGTCAGGCGCGTGGTGTCGCGGCGCTTGCGCAGCATGTCCTGGCCGGCGAACAGGCCGACGGACGAGAAGCCCATCAGCAGCGGCGAGCCCACCTTGAGGCCCAGCGCCAGCACGCCCGCCCCGCTCAGCAGCGACAGCCATCCCAGCGTCGCGTAGACCGGGCCGGTGAACCGGGCGACATCGCGCTTGTCGCGCACCGCCCGCCAGGCGGTCCAGGTGCCGCCGGCCGTGATCACCACCAGGTAGCCCAGGAACGCGGCCGTCACGGGGTGGCCCTCGACCACGCGCACCACCGCCAGCGGCAGGCCGCTGAGGATGATGCCGAGCATCGCGAGCAGGTAGAGCTGGCCCGCGCGCCGGTGCAGCGGGCTGCCCTTGCGCAGCGCGGCCGCGCTCCAGAAGGTGGCCAGCGCCAGCGTGCCGGCGGCCACGTGCGAGGCGACGAGGATCTGGTAGGCGGTCATGACGCGCTCCGGCGTGCGTGGGTGGTGGAGCCACAGCGTCGCGCCGCCGCCGGCAGGCGCGCAGTGCCCGCGGTCATCGCCGCGACCTGCCGGAAGTCACTTTCGGCGCCGGCGGCATTGCACCGCTTGCCGCGCGCCCGCAGCATGCGGACATGACGCAACGCCTGCGCAACCTGCTCGAACCGCTCAACCTGGCCGCCGTGCTGACGTGGCTGGCAGTCGCCGTGTCGATGCGCTTCATGAGCCCGGACCGGCAATGGCTGGGCTGGACGCTGCTGGTGGCCTGGCTGCTGGCATTCCTCGCCCAGAGCCTGATGGGCGGGGGCCCGGAGCAGCGGCGCAACCCGGCCTACCAGCTGCTGCTGGCGTTCGAGCTGGTGGTGTCGATGGTGCTGATCTGGGCCGACCCGCGACCGGGCACCGCGCAGGTGCTGCTGGTGATCTGGACGGCGCAGATGGCCATGCAGTCGCTGCGGCGGGCGCTGGTCGCCGTGCTGCTGGTCGACGTCGTCTATTACCTGCTGATCCGCGATGCCGGCTACAGCTCGCCGCTGTCGGTCACCGTGATCAACTTCGGCTTCCAGATGTTCGCCGCGCTGTGCGCCTTCTACGCCGTCAGCGCCGAGCAGGCGCGCGACCGGCTGGCCCTGGTCAACGCCGACCTGCTGGCCACGCGCGCGCTGCTGGCCGACGCCGCCCGCGACGCCGAGCGCCTGCGCGTGGCGCGCGAGCTGCACGACGTCGCCGGCCACAAGCTCACCGCGTTGACCCTCAACCTGCGCGCGCTGGCCGCCGACCCGGCCTTCGCACAGCGCAGCGAACTGGACATCGCCCAGCGCATGTCGGCCGAGCTGCTGGGCGACATCCGCAATGTCGTGCAGGCGCTGCGCGATTCGACCGGTCTGGACCTGGCCACCGCGCTGCGCGCGCTGGCCGCGCCGATGCCGCGTCCCTCGCTCGACTTGTCGATCGCCCCGGACGTGCAGGTGAGCGACCCGGCGGTGGCCGAGGCCGTGCTGCGGCTGGTCCAGGAAGCGCTGACCAACAGCGCGCGGCATGGCGAGGCGCAACGCGTGCGGGTGCGGCTGTACCGCGAGGGCACGCGGCTGGCCGTGCGGGTGGAGGACGACGGCCAGCTGCGCGGCGCGATCCGCGAGGGCAACGGCCTGTCCGGCATGCGCGAGCGCCTGGCGGCCGCCGGCGGCACGCTGGCGCTGTCGACCACGGCGCGCGGCGCGCTGCGCATCGATGCGAGCCTGCCGCTGTGACCGCGCCGCCCACCACCAACGCGCCGGGCACGACCGCGCCGATCACCGACGCGCCGAACACCACCGCGCCGATCACCATCGCCCTGGCCGACGACCAGGCGCTGGTCCGCGCCGGGCTGCGCGCGCTGCTGGAACGGCAGGGGATCGTGATCGCCTTCGAAGCCGACCACGGCCAGGCCCTGCTCGACGGCCTGGCGGCCCACGCCGTCGACGTCGTGCTCAGCGACATCCGCATGCCGGGCATGGACGGCATCGAAGCCCTGCAGCGGCTGCGCGACGCCGGCCACACGACACCCGTCCTGCTGCTGACCACGTTCGACGACAGCGAACTGCTGCTGCGCGCCACCCAGGCCGGTGCGCAGGGTTTCCTGCTCAAGGACGCCGCCCCCGACGACCTGCGCGACGCGATCACGCGCGTGGCGCGCGGCGAGACGCTGCTGCAGCCGGTCAGCACCGACGCGGTGCGCGCGCGCTACCAGTACCACGCGCAGGAGGCGCCCAAGGAACGCTTCAGCGAACGCGAGGTGGCGATCCTGCGCCTGCTGGCCGGCGGCTACTCGAACAAGGAAATCGCCCGCTCGCTGTTCCTGGCCGAGGGCACGGTGAAGAACTACGTCTCGGTGATCCTGGAAAAGCTCGACACCCGCGACCGCACGCGCGCCGTGCTCAAGGCGATCACGCTGCGGGTGATCTGAGTTCGGCGGTCCGGTGCTCGGATGATCGGGGCTCGCTGATCGGCGCTCGCTGATCGAAGCTCGGCTGATCGGGGCTCGCTGATAGGAGCCCGGCTGATCAGACCTCGGCCGATTCGAGTCCGGCGCCCAGCGCGTCCGCGTCCGCCACGGCAGGAGCGACCGCCGGTTTCCGCGCCGGGTGCGACAGCGCCCGCTCCGGCGGGCACACCAGTTGCCCCAGCGCCGCGCGCAGCGACCCGGCGCGCCGCGCGTCGCGCAGCATCGCGATCCATTCGTGGAAGGTGAGCGTGATCGGGTTGTGGCCGTGCACCTGGCCGACGATGCCGTACTGGCACGGTTCGGCGTCGTCTTCGGGTACGTAGGTGCCGAACAGCCGGTCCCAGATCACCAGCACGCCGGCGTAGTTGCGGTCGATGTAGCGCGGGTTGCGGGCGTGGTGCACGCGGTGCGTGGAGGGCGTGTTGATCACGTGCTCCAGCCAGCCCAGGCGGCCGACCGCCTGCGTGTGCACGAAGAACTGGAAGCCCAGGTTGATCGCCACCACCGCCACGATGTGCGCCGGCGCGAAGCCCAGCCACGCCAGCGGCAGCCAGAACACCCACATGCCCGAGATCGGGTAGGTCAGGCTCTGCCGGAACGCGGTCGACAGGTTCAGCCGCTCGGAGGAATGGTGGGTGACATGCGAGGCCCACAGCCAGCGCACGCGATGGCTGGCCCGGTGGAAGAAGTAATAGAGGAAGTCCTGCAGCACGAACAGCGCGGCGATGCTCCACCACGTCGCCGGCCAATCGAACACGCGGTACTGGTACACCGCGTAGTACAGGCCGAGCACCAGCGCCCAGGCCACGGCGTCGGCGGCCTGGTGCATCAGCGCCAGGCCCGCGTTGGAGAGCGTGTCGACCAGGCTGTACGCGTCGGGGCGGCGGCGGCGCCAGTACCAGGCTTCCAGCCCGATCAGCAGCACGAAGACCGGGCCCATGCCCAGCAGGATCCATTTCTCCATGCTCAGTGCTCCGTGCGGATGTGCGGGGGGAGTGCGCGGGCCGGCGCATCGGCCAGCGCCGCGGCCATCGCGGCCAGGCAGCGCGCCATCGCGCCGCGCATGAAGACCCGCAGCAGCGGCGCGGCCAGCGGCCAGGCCAGCGGCGAGGTCAGCGTCCAGCGGTACTGCCAGCGCACGTGCGTGCCGTGCGCGGTCGGGGTGAAGCGCCAGTTGGCGTGCCCGGCCCGTACCAGCCAAGCCAGCGGCGGCCGCAGCCCGGTCAGCGTGTAGGCGTGGTGGCGCGGCGCGTCCAGCGCGGTGATGCGTTCGTGCAGGCGCGAGCCGTCCCCGTTGATCAGCTCGCGCGTGCTGCCGACCGCGGGCGGCGCATGCGCGGTGATCTGGCGGACGGCGGGGATCGGTCCGAAGCCGGTGAAGAATTCCGGGAACCGCGCGGCATCCAGCGCCAGCGCGAAGACGGTGTCCGGGTCGGCGCCGAAGTCCTGGTCGGCCTGCAGGTGGAGGTCCATGGCGGCAGTGTCACCGCCCGGCGGCGCGGCGTCCAGACGCCGGCGTATGGCGGGGCGGGGCGGCCAAGCGGAGCCGTCGATCAGACCGTCGCCGCCAGGCAGCGCGGTCCGCCTCAGCCCGCGCCGCCGCCGGCGTTCACCGCCCGCAGGTAGGCGTCGAACCCGCGCGCCGGGTCCGGGGCGAAGATCTCGCCGGTGGGGGCGTGGCGGACGATGCGGTCCGGGCGGAAGTTGCGGAAGTCCCCGCGCAGCCGGCACCAGGCGCCGAGCGTCAAGGTGCCGCCCCAGAAGGCGAGCGCGAGCGGCTCGACCTCGCGTGCGCTGACCGCGCCCTGGCCGTCCCGGTAGTCCAGCCGCAACACCTGCATCGCGCCAATGGCCGCGTG
Source organism: Lysobacter solisilvae (assembly GCF_016613535.2). Lineage (NCBI taxonomy): Bacteria > Pseudomonadati > Pseudomonadota > Gammaproteobacteria > Lysobacterales > Lysobacteraceae > Agrilutibacter > Agrilutibacter solisilvae. The sequence continues at coordinate 991,419 of NZ_CP071518.1, read as the reverse complement.
CAGGGCATCGATCAGGCCCGTGTTCTCGATCCGGTCGCCGACCTCCGGCGCGAAGATCCGCGTCCGCTGGCTGCGTTCGCGCAGCTCCGGCGGCAGCACGGCCTCGATCTTCAGCAGCGCGGCCGTCGCGCCCCGGCCGAGGCGCTCGCCACCGAAGGCCCGCACGAACCGCGTGCCCACGACCAGCGCCTCCAGTTCCTCGGCGTTGAACATCAGCGGCGGGATGTCCGCGCCCTTGCGCAGGACGTAACCGACGCCCGCCTCGCCTTCGATCGGCACGCCCGACAGCTGCAGGTCGGCGACATCACGGTAGACCGTGCGCGGCGAGACCTGCAGCGTGGTGGCCAGCTGCACGGCAGTGATCGCGCTGCGCCGGCCGCGCAGGGCGTGGATCAGCAGGAACAGACGGTCGGCGCGGCGCATTGCACATGATCAACCGCCGCCGCGGGGCGTTCAATCGGTGTGCGCAGGATCGCGCCTCGCGTCGGCGGCTCATCGGGCATGCCTCAGCGCAGTTCCGAGCGGGCCGTCGGCGCCAGCCGCAGCCACTGCGGGACGGCGGCGAGCTCATCGAGCAGCGCGGCGGCGATCGCTTCGCGCCACGCCGCATCCCCGCGCAGCTGCGCCAGGCCGCCATCGAGCGCGGCGACGTCGTCGAAGCGCGCCAGCCACACGAACACCCGCTCGCCCTCGCGCACCGGCAGGCGCGGGTAGGTGTTGGCGGCCGCCTCGGTCACCAAGGTGGCGAGGACCTGCGCGCCGGCCTCGCGCAGCCGCGGCGCCCAGTCGCGGGCGAAGCGGTCGGCGAAGGCCTGCGCCTGCTCCGGTCCCTGGTCCGGCGCGAGCGCGCAGATGCCCACGCCCAGCGCGCCGGCCGGGCGCACCGCGTCGCCGTCGGCGGCCCGCGGTTGCGCCGCCGCCAGGCCACTGTCGGCCGCGACCGGCCGCAGCAGCAGCACGTCGTCGTTGTCGACGATCGTCGCGTTCGCCGCCGTGCGGTGGCGCTGCCACGCGTGGCCGGAATAGAACGCGTCGAGCGCGTCACGGCGCGCCGGCATCGAGGGAAACCCGCGCAGCCAGACGAAGCGGTCGGGGTCGTCCAGGTCCTGGAACTGCCCGATCACGTGCATGCCCACCGTTTCCTGCGGTTCGATGAACTCGCGCTCGAACAGGGCCACCAGCGCGTCGCGCTGGCCGGGCTGCATCGTGTACTGGCGCAGTTCGACCACCGCGTCGTGGTGCAGCAGGCGGCCGTCGTCGCCGAGCCGGCGCAGCCACATGTGCCAGTTGGTCTCCCAGCTGGCGCCCTCGTCGGTGGAGAAGGCCTGCTGCCAGTGCGCCACGGTGGCGTGGCTGCAGTCCCAGGTGAAGCGCATCAGCACCGGCGTGCCGGCCTCGTGCGCGTGGCCGGTGAACTCGCCGTGGCCGTCGCGGAACGTGCCGGTGACGGCGGGATCGAGCTGCCCGTCGCGGTTGCTCGCCCACCAGATGCGCCATTGCCGGCTGCCGGGGTCGAACAGCCGCAGCGACATGCCCTCGAAGCCGCCGCCCCAGTCGGTGCGCATGCCATCGATGTTGCCCAGGCCGTCGAGCAGGGGCCGGCATTCCTGCAGCGCGTCGAAGGTCTCCCAGTCGCTGCTGCCCACCAGCCGCTCGCGCAGCCGTTCGTTGCGGACCTGCCAGCGCCCGTGGAGGAAGTCGAAGCCGTGGCGGCCGTCGGCGTCGGCGGCGTGCACGTCAGTGGCGTCGGCGCCAGCGACGACGGCGCCCGGTGCGGTGTGGTTCGTGTCCATGGTCAGCCCGCCCGCCGGATGTGCATGACCCAGTTGGTCTCCCAGCTCGCGCCCTCGTCCAGCGAGGCCGCCTGCTCCCAGGTGAAGCCGTCGGGCGTGATGTCCTTCCACAGCGCGCGGCTCAGCACGGGCCGTCCGCCGTCGGTGTCGCGGCCGACGAAGTGCCCCACGCCATTGCTGAAGCTGCCCAGCGCCGGTTCGCCCAGCTGGCCATCGCGGGCACTGGCCCAGCGGTCCGACCACTGGCGCGTCGCCGGATCGAACAGGCGCAGCGTCAGCCCATGCACGTCGGGGCTGCGGTATTCGTCGATGTTGCCCAGCCCGCCCAGCAGCGGGCGGCAGTCCAGGGTGGCGGGGAACTCGTCCCACCGGGTGGATCCCACGAGGCGCTCGCGCAGGCGGCGGTTCTGCACCGTCCACCGGCCGTGGAAGAAATCGAAGTCGTGGCGGCCGTCGGCCGGGTTGGGGGACATCGCAGGCTCCGGGGATGGGGAAGGGGAGGAGGAAGCCGGGGTGCCGGCCAGCGCATGCAGCGGGCCCAGGGCCAGCACGCCCGCGCCGGCGGCGCGCAGAAAGTCGCGGCGAGCGGTCATGCGGGCGTCCCGTCGACGCTGGCGAGGCCGACGCGGTTGCCTTCGCTGTCGCGGATGTGGGCATAGACCACCGGCGTGCCGGGCACGCCCGCCAGCGGCTGCAGCACCTCGCCGCCGGCCTCGCGGACCCGCTCCAGCAGCAGGCGGACGTCGTCGACGGCCAGGTAGACCACGCTGCCGGCGGTGGCCGATGGCGCGTAGTGGCCCGGGCGCTGGACCAGCGCGCCCGAGGACAGCGGCGGGCAGCCGCCCGGGAAGATCGCCTGCAGGCCCTCCTGGTAGGCCTCGCGCTTCAGTTCCACACCGAGCAGCCGTTCATAGAACCGCTGCGCGCGATCGATGTCGGCGGTAGGGATCTCGAACCAGGCGGGGACATTGGCTTGCAGCATGGGGGGCGCTCCATCGGGTGGACCCACAGCCTGCGCGGGGGCTGCTGCCAGCCTGCTGTCAGCAGGCCGAAGTTGGCGTCGCGGCGGTGGCCGGCGGCGGCCACGGCGTCTTCACCGCCCGCGCACCGGCCGCTGGGCAGGATGCGGAGCACACCGGCCCGGGCGCCCGCCCGGGGACCGGATCCGGGTGGGAGGCCCGGAGCGCTGTCCTCAGCCGGCGGCTCTCCCCGTAATCCAGGGGAAGCACCGGGGATCTCAGTTCCTGCGACGCGCCCCTACGAGACTGACTGCATGACCGACCCCACCAGCGTCCTCCCCAACCACGCAATGTCCACCGGCACGATTTCCGCCGATGAACTGCTGCACGCCCTGGCCCGGATGGACGGGGCCATGGCGCAGGTGATCCGCCGCGCCGGCGAGGGCTGCGGCCCGGAGTGCGAACGCCACCTGGACAGCTCCTCGCGCGGCCTGCGGGCCCTGCTGGGCCCGGATTGCGCCGACGTCGTGGTCGACGTCAACGAGGCCGCGCGCCGGGTGCTCACCGCCGCCGACCCGACCGCGCCGCTGCTCATGCTGACCATGGCCCGTCAGACCCTGGCCGCCGTGGTCCACCGGCAGGCCGCACGCGCGACCCGCAAGGTCGCCTGACCCCCGCCGCGGCCGCCATGCGGCCGCCGCGCCAGCACTGACGCCCACACCGCCGCACGGCACCGCCGTCGCGGCGCTTCGCGTCACGCCGCGCCGCCATCGCCGCGCCGCATCGGCGACAATGGCGGCCCGTTCCGCTCGCTGCTGCCCGCCCATGTCCCACACCTCTTCTACCGCCGGCGGCTCGCCGGTGTCCCTGACCCGCTTCCTGCTGGAAGAGCAGCGCGCCGGACACGTCAGCGCCGACCTGCGCCTGCTGATCGAAGTCGTCGCCCGCGCGTGCAAGACCATCTCCATCGCGGTCGGCAAGGGTGCGCTGGGCGGCGTGCTCGGCGACGCCGGCACGCCCGGCGTGGCGAGCATGAACATCGAGGGCGAGGCGCAGAAGAAGCTCGACGTCATCGCCAACGACGTGCTGCTCGAGGCCAATGCCTGGGGCGGCCATCTGGCCGGCCTGGCGTCGGAGGAAATGGACCACAGCCAGCCCATCCCCGACGTCTACCCGCGCGGCAACTACCTGCTGCTGTTCGATCCCCTGGACGGCTCGTCCAACATCGACGTCAACATCTCGGTCGGCACGATCTTCTCCGTGCTGCGCTGCCCCGACGGCGTGACCACGCCGGGCGACGAGCACTTCCTGCAGCCGGGCACGGCCCAGGTCGCCGCCGGCTACTGCACCTACGGCCCGAGCACGATGCTGGTGCTGACCGTCGGCCACGGCACCCATGCCTTCACCCTGGACCGGGAGGTCGGTTCGTTCGTGCTGACCACGCGCGGCATGACCATTCCCGAGGAGACGAAGGAATTCGCGGTCAACATGTCCAACCAGCGCTTCTGGGAAGCCCCGATGCAGCGCTACGTCGGCGACCTGCTCACCGGCAAAGAAGGCCCGCGCGGCAAGGACTTCAACATGCGCTGGGTGGCCTCGATGGTGGCCGACGTGCACCGCATCCTCACCCGTGGCGGCATCTTCAGCTACCCGCTGGACAGCAAGTGCCGCGACAAGGGCGGCAAGCTGCGCCTGATGTACGAGGCCAACCCGATGTCCTTCCTGGTCGAGCAGGCCGGCGGCGCGGCGACCACCGGCCGCATGCGCATGCTGGAAGTGCAGCCCACCGGCCTGCACATGCGCGTGCCGGTGTTCCTGGGCTCGCGCCGCGAAGTCGAGGCCGCCACCGCCTACCACCTCGAGCACGACGCCGCGCACGCCGCGGCGCCCGCACTGGCCTGATCACCAATTCCGCCTGGGGTTGCCGCGCCGCCCGCCGGCGCGGGAGCCCGCAACCCTGATGCCTGCAGACCCGCATGAGCGCCGCCGCATGACCGCCGACTTCATCGAAGTCTTCGACGACGCCCTCTCGCCGGACGCCTGCGCGGCGATGCTCGAACGCTTCGCCCGCAGCGGCGAGGCGCTGCCCGGCCGCGTCGGCGGCGGGGTCATGCCCGAGTTGAAGGACAGCCAGGACATCTCGATCAGCGGCCGCGAGGAATGGCGCGACGTCGAAGGCCAGCTCAACGCGGCGGTGTTCAAGGGCCTGCTCGCGTACCTGCGCCGGTATCCGCACACCCTGATCGCGCCGCTGATGCTGGAAGTGCCCGGCCCGGACGGCGCGCGCCACCGCCTGACCCCCGAACGCCTGCAGGCGATGGACGACGCCACGCTGACTCCGATCGTGCAGACCGTGCTGCGGCCGGGCGCGATCAACCTGCAGCGCTACACCGGCGGCCGCGGCGGCTACCCCTACTGGCATTGCGAGCTGTACCCGCGCGACCCGCACGGCGAGACCCTGCATCGCCACCTGCTGTGGACGATCTACCTCAACGACGGCTTCGCCCAGGGCGAGACCGAATTCCTCTACCAGCAGCGCCGGATCGCGCCGCGCACCGGCTCGCTGCTGATCGCGCCCGCCGCCTTCACCCATACCCACCGCGGCAACCGGCCCGAGGGCGGCGACAAGTTCATCGCCACCAGCTGGATCCTGTTCCAGCGCGCCGAGCAACTGTTCGGCAAACCGGGCTGAGCAGGCCGGCGCCGGGCGGTTCCTGACGCCGCCATCGGAGCCCGCCCGTTCGCCGCACACCGGTCCGCCGGGGCACCGTGGTCCGTCCTCCGGTCCGCCGCGGCGCCCGACGACGCACGGTGGCCGTCCTCCAGCTCGCCCCGGCGGCCCAACGACGCACGGTGGCCCGTTCTGCCGCGCACCACGCCGGCCCGACGACGCACGGCGGACCGTCCTCCCGTGCACCGCGCCGGTGCAACGGCGCATCGTGCTTCGTCCTCCCGTGCACCGCGGCGGTGCGACGCCGCACCGCGCCCGTCCTCCCGAGCACCGCGGCGGCCCGACGCCGCACCGTGGCCCGTCCTCGCGAGCACCGCGCCGGCCCGACGCTGGGCCGGCGCGGCGGGCTGCCAGGTGCTCCGCCGTCCTCTCGCCGCCGGGCCTGACCGCCCGCGCAAACAAGAATCCCCGCCGGAGCGGGGATCGTTGGAGGCATTCCGGGGCGGCCGGTCAGTTGACCCCGCCGCCCGGCACCGGCACCGGCATCGCATCGACGGGAACGGTGGGTTCGTCCTCCATGTCGCGCAGGTAGTCGGGCAGGGGCGCGTCGCCTTCCTCGATGCGGTCGCCGAAGATCTGGTAGTCGCGGCGCTGCGACCAGGCGTCGCGGACCAGGGCGTAATCGTCCTCGGCGCCTTCGCGCAGCGAATCGGTGGACAGCAGCTGCGCCCGCAGGTCGACCAGCTGCATGCTCTGCAGCGGCAGGCGCAGCAGGTCCGATTCCACGCCGCGCAGCGGGCTGAAGGGCGCATCGCCCACCATGCCGAACATGTCGCGCACGGTGCGCGGGCCGAACAGGGGCAGCTCGACGTAGCGCGAGCGCTTCCAGCCCCACACGCCCAGGGTCTGGCCGAAGTCCTCGCTGACGTGCGGCAGCTTGGCGTCGCGGGCCGGGTCGAAGATGCCGCCGATGCCGAGCGTGGAATTGATCAGGAAGCGGCCCAGCGCCTGCCCGGCCTGCTTCGGCTTGCCCTGCAGCAGGCTGTTGAGCGCGGTCAGCGGCTGGCTGATGTTGCTGAAGAAATTGTTGACGCCCAGGCGCAGCGGCCGCGGCACGATCTTCACGTAGCCGCGCGCCAGGGGCTTGGCCACGTTGCGGTCCACCACGTTGTTGAAGCGGTGGATCTGGCGGTTGTACTTCTGCCACGGGTCGAACGCGCCGGGCATGGCCACCGGGTCGGGCAGGTTGGGATCGGCGACCGGGTTGTACCCGTAGATGTCGGCGAAGTCGTCCTCGGCCTGGGTGGGCGCCACGGCGGTGGCGCAGGGGACGGTCGCGTCGGGTGCGCCCGGCGCATTCGGGTCGGTCGCGGTCGGGTCGGTCGTGCCCGCGTCCGGCGCGCCCGGGTCGGTGGCGGCGCTCTCGCACGGCGGCATCGGCGGCGCGGCCGGATCGACGGCGACGCCCTCGGCGGGCGGCGCCAGGGGGTCTGTCGGCATGGCGGGCGCGGCGGGCTCGACAGGTTCCGCAGGTGCGGCCGGCGCGGCCGGGTCTACCGGGTCGGTCGGCGCGGTCGGTGCCGCAGCTTCTGCCGGCTCGGGCGTGACCGGGACCGCAGCGTCGGCCGCGGGAGCCGCGGGCGCGGCGGCCGGCAGCGGCTCCCCGGCCGGGGCAGGCGCCGCCGCCGGGACCGGCGCGGAGGGCTCCGGCGGGGAAGGCGTCTGCTGGGCCAGCACGCTGGCGGGCGCCAGCAACACGGCGAGGGCGAGGGGGAGTCCGTTCAAGCGCATGGAGGGGAAGGGTCCGAGAAGGACGGCGCGGGGCTACAACGCTACCGCACCGGAAACGGTCGCGGCTCAGGCCGCGAAGGAAAGATCGTCCTGCAAGCGATACGCGGCGCGCAGCTCGTCCAGGCCATCGGGGCGGCCTTCGACCCGCGCGCCCGGCAGCCCGTCCGCCAGTTCAGCGAGCATGGCCAGCCCGGCGCTGTCGACCCGCGTCACCGCGGTGAGGTCGAACCGGGCGACGCCCGCGCGCTGCGCGCTGGCCTGGGGCCACAGCGCGACGACGGCGGCACGGTCGAGCGCACCGGAAAAGACCAGGGCGTCGTCGCGGCGGGTGAGGCTGGCGGTCATGGGCATCGGGTCGCAGGAAGCAGGCAGGCCAGCGGATGCCGGCCTGCGAGGGTTCAGTGGTGTGCGATCAATGGTGCCCGATCCACCGGGCACGATCGAACGGGCACGATCAGTTGGTCTCGGCGCCGGCCTGCAGGCGTCCGGCCTTGAGGTCGGCGGCGACCTGCGCGATCGACTTGCGCTTGAGCGGGCCGTCGAACTGGCTGCGGAAGGTCTGCACGAAGCTCACGCCTTCCACCGACACGTCGAACACCTTCCAGCCGCCGGCGGTCTGGCGCATGTAGTACGACACCGGGATCGGCTCGCCGGCCTGGCGGATGAATTCGCTGCTGACCAGCACGCCGCGGTTGTTCGGCAGCGCGCGCTCGGACTTCACCCGCACCTTGAGCCGCGTGTTGAAGTCCAGCAGCGAGTCGCCGTAGCGGGACATCAGGTTGTCGGCCAGCGCGTCGGCGAACAGCTTGACGTCGCCTTCGGAGGCGCCGCGGCCGTGCACGCCCAGCACCAGGCGGGCGGCGTAGTCGCGGTCGAACATCGCGTTGAACTCGCTGGAGACGAATTGCCGCAGCACGCCGCGGTTCTTGGTGAACTCCGCGCGCCGGGTTTCCAGCGTGGTGAGGATGCGCGTGCTGTTGTCGAGCACGAGCTTGCTCGGCGTGGCGCCCACGGGGGCGCCCTGCGCGGCGGCCTGTGCGCTGGCGACGGCCGGCACGGTCACCGCGAAAGCGGCGGCGAGGGCGAGGGATTTCATGCTGATTGAAATCGCGGCAAGGGTCGGGTTGCGCTTCATTACTTGGGTTCTTCCGTAGTCGCGGTATCCGCGGGGGTATCGCTGGGTGGAGCTTCTTCGGCGGCGGCGGTGTCGCCACCGGGCTTGCCGCCACCGGAGAACATGTACTTGCCGACCATCTGGATCAGATCGACCGCCGGCTGGGTCATGAAGATCTCGTCGCCGGGCTTGAGGGTTTCGGGATCGCCACCGGGACTGAGGCCGATGTAGCTCTCGCCCAGCAGGCCGTTGGTGAAGATCCCGGCGGAGGTATCGGCCGGCAGGTCCTTGAACTTGACGTCCATGGCCAGCGTCACGACGGAATCGTATTTAACGGGATCGACCTGAATATCAGCCACCTTGCCCACCGCGACGCCGGCGATCTTGATCGGCGCGTTCGGCCGCAGCGCGCCGATCGAGGTGAACCGGGCCTTCAGCTCGTAGCTGTCGTTGCCGAATCCCCATTGCCGGTTGGTCGAGGCGAGGGCCAGCACCAGCACCGACCCGAGGGCCAGCAGCAGGAAGGCGCCGACGGCAAATTCGATTCTTGGACTGCGCATGGAATACCTCATTGCGTGACGCGGCCGCCGCGGCGGCCGCACCGGAGTGCGTGGATCAGCGGAACAGCAGCGCCGACATCACGAAGTTGAACATCAGCACCAGCAGCGACGCGTTCACCACCGCCTGCGTCGTGGCCACCGAGGTGCCCTCGATCGTCGGCTCGGCGTGGAAGCCCACGTGCGCGGCCACCAGCGCCGCGGTGGCGCCGAACACCGCCGACTTCGCGAAGGCCATCAGGAAGTCGTCGCCGAAGTCGACGCTGTCGCGCAGCACCTGCCAGAAGAAGCCCTGGTCGATGCCGATCACGTGCACGGCCTCGAAGTAGCCGGCGGTGATCGCCAGGCTGCAGAAGAAACCGGTCAGCAGCGGCATGCAGATCAGCGCCGCCCAGAACCGCGGCGCCACCGCCTTGCCGATCGGATCGATCGCCATCAGGCCCAGCGCGGTGATCTGGTCGGTTGCCCGCATCAGGCCCAGCTCGGCGGCGATCGAGGAGCCGGCGCGGCCGATGAACAGCAGCGCGGTCAGCACGGGGCCCAGCTCGCGGTACATGCCCAGGCCGAGCATCGCGCTGACCTGGTTGGCCGCGCCGTAGGTGTCCAGGGCCCGGTAGCCCAGCAGGGTGACCGACAGGCCGACGAAGGCGCCGCCCACGGTCACGATGGGCAGGGTGCGCGCGCCGATCTTGTAGATCTCGCGCACCAGCTCCTGGAAGAAGTCGGCGGTGGGCCGGGTGGCGCGCAGCACCGACAGCGTGAACAGACCGGCGCGGCCGATGGCGCGGGTGGCGGCAACGAAGGGCATCAGGCGGCCTCGCCGGAAGTGAAGGCCCGGCTCTCGAACGGGATCGGCCCGTCGGGCTCGCCGTTGAGGAACTGGCGGATCAGCGGGTCGGTGCTGGCCTGCAGCTGCGCCGGCGTGCCGGAGAACACCAGCCCGCCGTTGGCGATCACCACCGCGTGGTCGGCGATGGGCAGGGTCTCGTGCACGTGGTGGGTGACCACGATGCTGGTCAGGCCCAGGGTGTCGTTGAGGCGGCGCACCAGGCTCATCACCACGCCAGAGGCGATCGGGTCCAGGCCGGTGAGCGGCTCGTCGTAGATCATCAGCGGCGGATCCAGCGCCAGCGCCCGCGCCAGCGCGACGCGGCGCGCCATGCCGCCGGACAGTTCGCGCGGATAGGCGTCGGCCGCCGCGCGCAGGCCGACGGCGTGCAGCTTCATCTGCACCAGCCGGCGGATCACCGGCGCCGGCAGGCGGGTGTGCATGCGCAGCGGCAGGGCGACGTTCTCGGCGGCGGTGAGGTCGGTGAGCAGGCCGTTGCCCTGCAGCAGCACGCCGATGCCCTTGCGCAGTTCCAGCAGCGCGCGCTGCGAGCGCGGCACCGGCTGGCCCAGCACTTCCACCGTGCCCGCGGCGGCGGGCAGTTCCCCGGTCAGCGCCGACAGCAGGGTCGACTTGCCACTGCCGGACGGTCCGAGGACGGCGACGATGCTGCCCCGCGGCACCTGCAGCGAGATGTCGCGCAGCACCGTGCGGCCGCCGCGGTCGAGGCGCAGCTGGTCGAGGCGGACGATGGGCGAGGCGTCGGTCATGCCGGCGTGGGGTCGAGGAGGAGGGGTGCGCGCGGGGCGCAAAACGCGCGAAAGAATGCGTGACCGCGGCTGAACGCGGGTCGAGCCATTGTCGCAGACCGGACTCGCAAGCGGCCATGCCAGAGGTCAGTCCCGGCAGGCGTCTGCAGACACGCAGGCCGGTTCGGGCGCATCGACACCCCGCCGGGGCCGGGCGATGCCCGCGCCATGAGCGACCCCCCGGGCATGCGTCCGTCTCGTCGGTTGCGACGACACTGCGGCAAGATGGCCGCCAATGCCCGCCACGCCCGACTTCCGCCTCTACCACTCCAATGCCCTGGAAGTTCTGGCGGGCCTGCTGGCGCAGGAGGTGGCGCGACTGCCCCAGGACGGCGACTGGCTGCGCCCGGACGTGGTGCTGGTGCCGCAGTTCTCGATGCGCCGCTGGCTGCAGCAGGCGCTGGCCGAACACAGCGGCATCTGCGCGAACCTGCGCTTCCTGACCCCCGGCGAGTTCGTCGACCTGGCACTGGATGCCAACCTGGGGCCGGCGCCGGAAGCCGACCGCCTGGCGCCCGAGGCCCTGCGCTGGCACCTGCTCGCGCAGCTGCGCGCCGGTCCGCCGGCGGCGCTGGAGGGGTTTCTCGGCCATGGGGGTGACCCGTTGCGGGCCTGGAGCCTGGCCCAGGCGCTGGCCGAGACCTTCGAGAAATACCAGGCCTGGCGCCGCGACTGGCTGCTGGACTGGGAGCGCGGCGACGCCAACGCGGCGGGTGCGGCGCAGTGGCAGGCCCCGCTCTGGCGCGCCGTCGCCCGCGGCCGCGAGCATCGCGCGCGCCGCATCGACCGCTTCCTGCGACGCGTCGACGAACCGGTGGGATTGCCCCCGCGGCTGTTCGTGTTCGCCTGCCAGAACATGTCCCCGGACGTGCTGCAGGTGATCGCGCGCCAGGCGCACGCGGGCATCCAGCACTTCTACCTGCACACGCCGGCACGCGCCTTCTGGGGCGACCTGCAGCGCTGGCCCGACTACACGCCGGCCGACGACGACGAGTTCCTGGGAGGTACCGTCCTGGGAGGTGACGTCCTGGGCGCCGATGTCCCCGGCGGCGAGGCCACGCAGGCGCCCAGCCGCCTGCTGGCGGCCTGGGGCCAGGCCGGTCGCGACTTCGTCGCCGGCCTGGTCTCCGGCGAGACGGTGCCGACCGCCTTCGAGCTGGCCCCGCACGTGACGCCGGCCGACACCACCCTGCTGGGACACCTGCAGCGCGACGTGCTGGACAACCGCGACACGCGCGGCGGCCGCGGCGTCGCCGATGCACCGTGGCCGCGGCGCGAGGTCGACCGCGGCGACGCCAGCCTCCAGTTCCACGCCTGCCATACCCGGCTGCGCGAGGTGCAGGTGCTGCACGACCAGCTGCGCGCGCTGCTGGAAGCGCCGGCGCCCGAGGGTGGCCGGCGGCTGGAGCCGCGCGACATCGCGGTACTGGCGCCCGACATCGACGCCTACGCGCCGCACGTGGAGGCGGTGTTCGGTGGCGCGCTCGGCAGCGACCGCGAGATTCCATTCACCATCGCCGACACCAGCCCGCTGGCGAGCGCGCCGATCGCCGCCGCGTTCCTGCGGCTGCTGCAGCTACCGCTGCGCGCGCTGGACGTCGCCGACGTGCTCGACCTGCTGGCCGTGCCCGCGATCGCCGCGCGCTTCGACATCGACGACAACGAACGCAGCCGGCTGCAGGTCTGGCTGACCGCCGCCGGCGCGCGCTGGGCGCTGGATGCCGACGATCGCGTGCGGCATGGCGCCGGCTCCGAGCGCGCGTACACCTTCGAGTTCGCGCTGGACCGCCTGCTGCTGGGCCACGCCAGCGGCGCCGACGCCGACATCGCCGGCGTCGCCCCGTGGCCGGAACTGGAAGGCCAGGCGACCGCCGCGCTGGACGGCCTGCTGCGCCTGCTCGACACCCTGCGCCGGACCGCCGAACGGCTGGCCGAGGCGAAGGCGCCCGCTGCGTGGGGACGCGAGCTGGCCAGCCTGCTCGAGGGCCTGTTCGCGCGCGACAACGAAGACGATGCGATCGCGCTGAAGGCGCTGCGCCAGGCCATCGCCGGTTTCGCGCGCGGCGCCGCCCTGGCGCGCTTCGAGGCGCCGGTGGAGCACGCGGTCGTGCTCGACCACTTCACCCGCGAGCTGGGCGCCAGTGATGCGCGCGCGCCGTTCCTCTCCGGCGGCGTCTGCTTCGGGCGCATGGTGCCGATGCGGCTGATCCCGTTCGAGGTGATCTGCGTGATCGGCATGGACGAAGCCGCCTTCCCCGCCCGGGACACCCGGGACAGCGTCAACCTGCTGGAGCGCGAGCTGGGCACGCGGCAGCGGCGCGTGGGCGACCCGTCGCGCCGCGATGCCGACCGCTACCTGTTCCTGCAGTTGTTCACGTCCGCCGGCCGCGTGTTCTACACCAGCTGGTGCGGCATGGATCCGCGCGACAACTCACGCCGTGAACCGTCGGCGGTGGTGGCCGAACTGCTCGACGCCGCCGTGGACGCACACTGCGCCCCCGACGAGAAGGCCCGCGCGCAGGTGCGCGAGGCGTTGCTGGTGCGCCACGCCCTGCAGCCGTTCTCGCCGGCCGCCTTCGGCGCCGCGCATGTCGGCGAAGACCCGGAAGCGGGCGAAGCCGGTGGCGGCGATCGCCGTCGCTTCAGTTTCGACGCGCGTTGGCGTCCCGCCGCCGATGCACCGATCGCGATCCAGGCCGAAGCGGTGTTCGCGCCGCCGACCCTGTGGCTGCCGCTGCCCGACCGCGACGAACCGGTGGTGCTGCTCGATCGCCTGCGCAGCGTGCTGAACAAACCCCACGTCGCGTACCTGCGCGACGGGCTTGGCCTGCGCCTGCCGGAAGACGAGGAAGCCCCGCAGGACCACGAGCCGCTCGGCCGCCCCGATGCGCTGCACCAGTACCAGCTGCGCGAAGCCACGTTCGCGGCGTGGCTGCGCGACGGGCGTCGCCCCGATCCGCGGCGACTGCAACAGGCACTTCTGGCGCGCGCGCAACTCGCACCGGGCCGCGACGGCGCGGCCATCGTGGCCGACCTGCTCGACGAACTGGCGCCTTTCGCCGCGGCCGCACTGGCAGGCGGCTTCGGCGCCGGCGCGCGGCGCGCGCCCCTGGACGAGCCGCTCGCGTCCCAACGGCTGCGCGGAAACCTGGCGGACGTGCATCCGGGCGCGTCGCCGCGCCTGCTCCGCGTGGTGCTGCGCGCAAAGGGGCGCCACGGCGGACACGCGTTGCGGCATGGCCTGGACTGGCTCGCAGCGTCGCTGCTTCGCCTGCCGGTGTTCGAGCTGCACAAGGACAAGGAAGATGCGCCGCCTTCATTGCGGCCACGCGTGCTGGTCGAACCGGAGGCCGCGCGCGCCGCGCTGGAATCGCTGGTGGGGCTGCACGAACGCGCCCTGTCGGAGCCGCTCCCGTTCCTGCCCAAGAGCGGCTATGCGTTCTACGCCGCGGAAAGGAATGGCAAGAGCGGCCTGGTGGCCGCCGAGAGCCTCTGGTGCGGCAAGAGCTTCAATCCGCGTGAGCGCGCCCGTCCCGAGCGCAGCATTGCCACCTCGATGGCGTTGCGTGGCCGGGATCCCTTCATCGATGGCGACGCGGCCGATCTGGCCCGCTTCAACAGGATCGCCCGCGCCGTATTCGCCGCGGTGGAGCAGGCCACGCCGTTCGCGCCGGAGGAGGGCGCATGAGCGAGGCGGTCCTCGACACGCCGCTGGACAACCTGGGCCTGATCGAAGCCAGCGCCGGCACCGGCAAGACCTACACGCTGGCGGGGCTGTTCGCCCGCGCGGTCATCGTCGAACGGCGGGCGGTGCCCGACATCCTCGCTGTCACTTTCACCATCCGCGCCACGCAGGAGCTGCACGAACGCGTGCGCGACCGCCTGCTGCGCGCGGCGGACCTGGCGGCGCGCTGGGGCGACGGCGATCCCGCCCAGCAGCAGGACGATGCCGGCACCGCGCTGTTGCGCCGCCTGCTGTCCGACGCGCTGGCCGACGGCCGCGAGACCCTGCCCGCGCTGCGCCGCCGCCTCGATCGCGCCGCGCGCGAGATCGACCAGGCCGCGATCGCCACCATTCATGGCTTCTGCCAGCGCGTACTGTCCGAGCACGCGCTCGATACCGGTCAGGTGCTGCGTCCCGCCGAGGTGGTGACCAGCGCGCGCGAGATGCACGAAGCTGTCGCGCTGGAGCTCTGGCGCGAGTGGAATTCGTCCGGCGCCGCCGACCGTGCCGACGCCAGCGCCTGGTTGCGTGCGCGTTACGGCGGACCCTCCGGCCTGGCCGATGCGATGCCGGTGCTGCTCGCGCCGGAACCCCTGCTGCCATTGCCGCCCACGCACGCCGGCATCGATCCGCGCCCGGCCCTGGACGCCGCGTGGCAGGCCTTTCGCCAGAGTTTCGCGCAGCACGGCGAGGCGGCGCATGACCGCATCGTTGCCGCGCTGCAGGGCAAGGTGCTCAGCGGCGTGAAATACAAGCCTGAGCATGTCGCATCGCTGTGGGCGTGGCTGCGCACGGTGGTCGCCAACGACACCCCGCCCACGCAATGGCACGACCGGCTTGACCGCTTTACCCGCGCTGCGCTCGCCGATGGCTGCAACAAGGGCCAGCAGCCTCCCGACGTGCCGCTCTGCGACGCCATCGCCGCGCTGATCGCCGCACGCGACGCGATGTCTCCGTGGCTGGAAGGGCAGGGCCTGCGCTGCCTCCATGAGCTGCGCGCGCAGGTCCGCGAACGCGCCCGGGCACGCAAGCAGGCCTTCCAGCAGCGGGACTTCGACGACCTGATCGACGTGATGCTCGCGGCGGTCACCGATCCCGGCCATGGCCCGGGTCTGTGCGCGGCGGTGCGCAGGCAGTTCCCGCTGGCGCTGATCGATGAGTTCCAGGATACCGACGCGCGGCAATGGGCGATCTTCGACCGCCTGTTCGGCGACCACGCGCGGCAGGCCGGCCGCGGCGAGGATGGCAACGGCCTGCTGCTGGTGGGCGATCCCAAGCAGGCGATCTACCGCTTCCGCGGCGGCGACGTGCATACCTACCAGCACGCGGGCGCGATCGCGGCGAGGGTGCCGCCGCTCGCGGAGAACTTCCGCTCGCGTCCGCGGGTGATCGAAACGGTCAACGCGCTGTTCACGCACGCGTACGAGGCGGCATCGGGGGCGAACGCGCCGCAACCGCTGGGCGAGGGCATCGACTTCGCGGCCACCGCACCCGGCGGCAGGATTGCCGACGACGCGCTGCTGATCGACGGCGCCCCTGCGCCGGCGCTGGTGTTCAACGAACTGCCGCCGTCGGACAGCGGCAAGGACTGGAACAAGGACGAAGCCATCGAGCAGCTCGCGCGTGGCTGCGCCCAGGCGATCCGTGACCTGCTGGCGCAGGCGCAGGACGATCGCGTCCTGCGTCGCGATGGCGCGGTGATGCGCCGTGTCGAAGCCCGCGACTGCGCCGTGCTCGTGCGCGCGCACGCCGAGGCGGTCGCCGTGCGCCAGGCGCTGGCCCAACTGGGCGTGCCCGCGGTCGCCGCCGGCCGGCAGAGCCTGTTCGAAACCCCGCAGGCGCACGAACTGCTGACCCTGCTGCTGGCCCTGGCTTCGCCCTTTGACGAACGTCGCCTGCGCGCCACGCTGGCAACGCGGTTGTTCGGCTTCGATGCCGCGCAGCTGCACGCGCTGGCCGACGACGGCGACGCCTTGCAGGCGATGCAGCTGGACTTCGCCGCCTGGCACCTGCGCTGGGAGCAGCACGGCCCACAGGCCATGCTGTCCGACGTGCTGGCGAGGCAGGCCACGCGCCTGCTGGCGCTGGTCGACGGCGAGCGCCAGCTCACCTGCTGGCTGCAGCTGGGGGAACTGCTGCAGGAGGCCCGCGCCACCGCCACGCAACCGCGTGGCCTTGGCCCGCAGGGCCAGATCGACTGGCTGCGCGCGGCGATCGCCAATGCCGACAAGGATGACTTCGAACAGACCCCACGGTTGGAATCCGATGCCGGCCGCGTGCAGATTCTCACCCTGCATGCGAGCAAGGGCCTGGAGTTCGCGCTCGTGTTCCTCCCGTTCGTCGCGCTGGGGCGGAAGCCCAAGGCCCCGGATGTGGCGCTGTACCAATGGCGTGGCCAGCGCGTACGACAGGTGCCGACGGACCACCGTTACGCCGACGAACCCGCATGGGGACAGGCGGATCTTCCGGGCAGCGCCGTGGCGCTCCACGTTGCCGAAGAGCAGGACGAGGACATGCGCCTGCTGTATGTCGGCCTCACCCGTGCGCGCGAGGCGCTGTGGGTGTGGGGCGGCGCGGTGTCGCATCACCACGCATCCGCGCTCGATCGGCTGATGGGCGGGATGCGGCCGTCGGCTGACCTGCAACAGGCACTGGGCGACCGGCTGCGCGTCGAACAGCCGCGCCTGCCGCCTGCCGCGGACGCCGCTCGACTGCCGCCCCAACCACAGGCGGCCACACCGCCGGCGCGCATGGCCGCGCGCAAGCTGCGGCGCGACTGGTGGATCCACAGCTTCAGCCAGCTGCACCGGCAGAAGCCGCATGGGGTGAACGCGCTGCACGAAGAAACGCCGGCGACCGACGAACGCCCGCTCGCCGCGACGCCACCGGCCGTCTTCGAGGCGGTCGACCCGCGCTTTCGCGGCGAGCGCTTCGGCAACGCGGTCCACCACGCCCTGGAGCATGCCGAGTTCGCGCGCTGGGCCGGCCATGACGATGACCTGCCGCCGCTCTCGCAGCACGACGTGCTCGTGCAGGCGCTGGAAAGCCAGGACTACGCCGCCGACAGCGTCGAGGACGGCGTGCGTGAACTCACCCGCCTGGTCGCCGCCACGCTCAATGCGCCATTGCCCGAAGGCGGGCGCCTGTGCGACCTGCCAGCGTCGGCGCGCGTGGCCGAAATCGAATTCCACTTCACCCTTGCCGCCGACGGCGCCGCGCTGCTCCAGCTGCTGCATCGCCATGGCATCGCCCTGGATCGTCGCGACTTCGGGGTCTGGCCGCGCCTGTCCGGGCTGATGAACGGCAAGATCGACCTCACCTATCTCAGCGGCGGGCGCGTGCACGTGCTCGACTACAAGTCCAACCTGCTGCCCGATTACGACGCCGGCACGCTGGCCACCGCGATGCGCGCCAGCGAGTACGACCTGCAGGCGCTGCTCTACGTGGTCGCGCTGCACCGCTGGCTGGGCGTGCGGCGCGGCGCGGACTACGACTACGCGCGCGATTTCGGCGGCGTGCGCTACCTGTTCTGCCGCGGCCTGCAGCGCGACACCGCCCGCGGCATCATCGCCCCGGCGTTCGACGCGGCGCTGGTGACCGGCGTGGACGCCCTGCTCGCCCAGGGAGCGGCGCCATGAACCGCCCGTCCACGCCGCCGCCGGACAGCGGCCGCGCCGTCGATCGCGCGCTGGGCGAACTGCTGCGCCGGCTCGACCCGGCCACCGACCCGCGCGTGCTGCGCGGCGCCGAACTGGCCTCGCTGGCGGTCGCGCGCGGCCACGCCGCATTGGATCTGCAGCGTCCGCAGTTGCTGCTGGAAGGCGCCGAACCGCCGCCGGACTGGGCCGACGCCCTGGCTGTCTCGGCGTGGGTCGCGTGTCCGGAAGCCGACGAAGTCACGCCCGCCGACCGGCCGCTCGTGCTCGAACACGGCCTGCTCTACCTGCGCCGCTATCGGGAGTACGAACGCAGCCTGGCGGCGGGATTGCATCGCCTGGCGGCCGCCGACGCCGGGCCGTCGGACGTTGCGCTGTCGCCCGCGCTGGAGGCGCTGTTCGCCCGGCTGTTCCCCCACGCCGATGCCGACGCCGATGGCGGCCAGTCCCGCGCGGCGCGTGCGGCGCTGGCCCGCTCGCTGCTGCTGGTGACCGGCGGCCCGGGCACCGGCAAGACCACCACCATCGCGCGGGTCCTGGCGCTGCTCGCCGCCGCGGCCATCGACCGGCAGCAGCCGCTGCCCCGCATCGCGCTGGCCGCGCCCACCGGCCGCGCCGCCGACCGCATGGCGCAGAGCCTGCGCCTGGCCAGCGAGCGCATGCACGCCGAAGGCATCGAACCAGCCCTGTGCGCGGCGCTGCCCGGGCAGGCGCGCACGCTGCATCGCCTGCTCGGCGCCATCCCGGATTCGCCGCGCTTCCGGCACGACCGCGACCAGCCGCTGGCGTACGACGTGATCGTCGTCGACGAGGCGTCGATGGTCGACCTGCCGATGATGTGCAAGCTGGTGGATGCGGTGCGCGACGGCGCCCGGCTGATCCTGCTCGGCGATCCTGACCAGCTGCCCTCGGTGGAGGCCGGCGACGTGCTGGCGGCGATCGCCGCCGCGGCGGTAGCGCCCGCCCCCGCACTGCCGCCGGTGCCCACCGCGGGTGATCACACCCCGCACGCGCCCGCGCGCCGCGACGACATCCAGCGCGACCTGTTCGACACCGGCCCGCGGCCCGTAACGCCATCGCCCGCCGACGCGCCCGGGGAGCCGGACGACGCTCGCGCCGCGCAACCGGCCCGCGTGCACCTGACGCGCGGCTACCGGCAGTCGGCGGCGCTGGAACTGGCGCCGCTGGCCGACGCGGTCCGCGCCGGGGAGGCCGATCGCGCGCTGTCGCTGCTGCATGGCGGGACGCTGGGCGGCGTGCGGTTCCACGCCGACGTGCTGGACCCGCTGGCCACGCAGACCCGCGCCGCGCTGCTCGACCACTGGCGCGGGCTCGCCGGCCACGCTGATCCCGCCGCGGCGCTCGCGCAGGGGGATCGTGCCCGCGTGCTCACCGCGCTGCGGGAAGGCGCACAGGGCGCCGTGCTCCTCAACGCGCGCATCGAGGAAGCGCTGGCCGGCACCCAGCGCGAGCGCTATTTCCCCGGCCGGCTGCTGCTGGTCACCGAGAACAGCTACCGGCATGGCCTGTTCAACGGCGACATCGGCGTATGCCTGCGCGACGCCGATGGCGCGATGGTGGCGTGGTTCACCGGGGGGCGGGCAGGCCCCGCGCGCGTTCCATCCCGCGGCCCTGCCCGCGCACGACAGCGCGTTCGCGATGACCGTGCACAAGGCGCAGGGCTCCGAATACGGCACCGTCTGGCTGCAGCTGCCGCGGCAGGACGCACGCACGCTCTCGCGCGAGCTCATCTACACCGCGCTGACGCGCGCGCGCGAGTCCCTGCATGTCGCCGGCGGCGATACGGTGCTGCGCATCGCGCTGGGCCGACACGCGCAGCGGGTATCGGGCCTGGCGCAGCGGCTGCGCTGAATCGTTCACCCGCGCGCCGCGTGACGGCGGCGTTTGTGCACGCACGCATCACGGCGGTGAATACAGCGCAACCGCTGTTCATCGCGAGCGCGTTTTACGCAGCGGCCTCACCCGGACTCAACCGTCCTGCGCGTAGGTTGTCCGGACCGGCGTCACTGAGATGCCGGCTTCCCCCCATACAGGAGAGGCAAAGATGAGCGACGTCAAAAAGGACCACAACATCGGTGCAGGTTCGGGCGCCGTGGCCGGTGCGATTTCCGGCGCAGCGATCGGTGCCGCCGGCGGTCCCGCTGGTAGCGCGATCGGTGCGGTGGTCGGCGGCATCGTCGGTGCCAAGGCTGGTGATTCGATCGCCGAAGCCGTGAACCCGACCGGTTACAGCGATCATTTCCGCAAGGAATACACCGCTGCGCCGTACTACATCAGCGGCAGCGAATGGCGCGACTACGAGCCGGCCTACAAGTACGGCTACGACACCTATGGCCAGTACCGCGGCAAGAAGTTCGACGATGTCGAAGCGGACCTGGAGCGCAACTGGGAATCCACGCGCGCCAATTCGCGCCTGGCATGGGGCGATGCCCGCCAGGCCGTGCGTGATGGCTGGCACTACATCGAGCGCGCGATGCCGGGCGACGCCGACCGCGACGGTCAGTAAGTCCGACAGCGCCGGCGCGGCACAGGCGCGCAGTCACTGCGTGCCCGCCGCGCCGCACCGATGTCACCGACGCTCCGGAGCCCTCGCGGCTCCGGAGCGTTTCCTGTTCTGGTGGTCCGTGCCCGGTGGCCCGTGCTTCGACCCCACGTGAGGCAGCCGTGCACGCTCCGGTCCCGGATGCCGGCCTCCACCTTTAGACAGTCGTGTTTCGACCGTCCGTGCGGCCTGGAGTAGGATTCCCATCCCCCGCACAGGAAAGTGCCTGCATGGCCGTCCCCCCCAAGCCGTCCCGCGACCAGGCCGAAGCCGCGGTGCGTACCCTGCTGGCCTGGGCCGGCGACGACCCCACCCGCGAAGGCCTGCTCGACACGCCCAAGCGCGTGGTCACCGCCTACGGCGACTGGTTCAGCGGCTATGGCGCCGACCCGTCCGACTACCTCAAGCGCACCTTCGAGGAAGTCGAGGGATACGACGAGATGATCGTGCTGCGGGACATCGAGTTCGAGAGCCACTGCGAGCACCACATGGCGCCGATCATCGGCAAGGCGCACGTGGGCTACCTGCCCGACGGCAAGGTGGTGGGCATCAGCAAGCTGGCGCGCGTGGTGGAAACCTATGCCCGCCGGCTGCAGGTGCAGGAGAAGCTCACCGCCCAGATCGCACAGGTCATCCAGGACGTGCTGCAGCCGCGCGGCGTGGGCGTGGTCGTGGAAGGCGCGCACGAATGCATGACCACGCGCGGCGTGCACAAGCGCGGCGTGAGCATGATCACCTCCAAGATGCTGGGCAGCTTCCGCGAGGACGCCCGCACGCGCGCGGAGTTCCTGCAGTTCATCGACGTCGGCCCGGGCCGCTGAGCCGGCGTCGGCACGCGGCCTGATCGCGTGCCGCCGGGTCAGGCC
This sequence comes from Lysobacter solisilvae, assembly GCF_016613535.2. Taxonomy (NCBI): domain Bacteria; kingdom Pseudomonadati; phylum Pseudomonadota; class Gammaproteobacteria; order Lysobacterales; family Lysobacteraceae; genus Agrilutibacter; species Agrilutibacter solisilvae. Next base: position 970,087 of record NZ_CP071518.1, on the reverse strand, counting down.
GTCGCGTGACCGGGCGTCGACCGGCGCGGCATGCCACCCGCCGAAGGTGGCGGTGGAAGGCCGCCGTCACCCCGCGCGAACGCCCTCAACCCCGCAGCAGCTCGACGATGCTCGCCGCCGCCTCGCGCCCTTCGAAGGCCGCGGTGACCACCAGGTCGGCGCCGCGCACCGCGTCGCCGCCGGCGAATATTCTCGGGTGGGCGGTCTGGTAGGGCAGGCGCACCGGGTGGGCGGGCTCCGGCGCCCGGACCCGCGACGCACAGCCGCTGCGCGGCGCGCCGACTTCGATCCGGCCGTCGCCCTGCAGTCCGATCCCCAGTCCGTCCAGCCACCGCGGCGGATCGGGCTGGAAACCGAACGCGATGATGACCACGTCGGCGGCCAGCACCGATTCGCTGCCCGCCACCACCTGCGCATTGCGCCGCCCGCGTGCATCGGGTTCGCCGAGCACGGTGTCGGCCACGCGCACGCCGCGCACGCGCTCCTCGCCGACCAGCGCCAGCGGCTGCCGGTTGAACAGGAACTCCACGCCTTCCTCGCGCGCGTTGGCCACTTCACGCGCCGAGCCCGGCATGTTCGCCTCATCGCGCCGGTACACGCAGCTCACCCGCGCCGCACCCAGCCGCACCGCGCTGCGCACGCAGTCCATCCCGGTGTCGCCGCCGCCCAGCACGACCACCCGCTGGCCGCGCAGGTCCGGCAGCGCGACATGGTCTTCCCAGCCTGCAATCGGCCGGCCCGCCGGGTCGGCATCGCCGCCATGCACGATGCGCCCGTTGTGGACCAGGAACGGCAGGGCCGGCAGCACGTTGCCCAGGTCCTGCCCGGGCAGGCCGCCGTCGGTGTAGCGGTAGCTGCCCAGGCCCAGGAAGACGGCGTCGAATTCGTCCAGCAACGCGTCCATTGAAACGTCGCGACCGACCTCGATGCCCAGGCGGAACTCCACGCCCATCTGCTCCAGGATTTTGTGGCGCGTGCGCAGCACCGTCTTGTCGAGCTTGAAGCTGGGAATGCCGAAGTGCAGCAGCCCGCCGATCGCCTCGTAGCGGTCGAACACGGTGGCCGCCACGCCCGCGCGTACCAGCCGGTCCGCGCACGACAGGCCCGCCGGCCCGGCGCCGATCACCGCCACGCGGCGCCCGGTGGCCACCACCGCCGACAGGTCCGGACGCCATCCCTGCGCAAGCGCGGCGTCGACGATGTACTTCTCCACCGCGCCGATGGTCACCGCGCCGAAGCCGTCGTTGAGCGTGCAGCTGCCTTCGCACAGGCGGTCCTGCGGACATACGCGCCCACAGATCTCCGGCAGCGGATTGGTTTCGTGGCACAGCGTGGCCGCCTCCTCCAGGCGGCCTTCGCGGGCCATCTCCAGCCACTGCGGGATGTAGTTGTGCAGCGGACACTTCCACGCGCAATAGGGGTTGCCGCAGTCGAGGCAGCGGCCGGCCTGGTGGCGCGCCTGGGCGTGGTCGAACTGGCCGTACAGCTCGCCCCAGTCGCCATCGCGGCGCAGCGCGAGCGGGATGCGCGCCGGCATCTGGCGTGGCTGCTCGCGGAACAGGAAGGCCGGCTTGGTGGAGGACTTCTTCGTTTCCATCTTGCTCATCAGGACCTCAGCGATTCCACCAGACCATGATTGCCATCCACCGGATGCGGAATCCCCTTGCCAAGGGGACGCTCGCAACGGGCGGCGATTTGAAGCGCACGGTGGCGCCCGGGATCTGCATCGCCAATCCTGGGCAGGGTCGGGCGCAGTCCGACCATCACGCGGCACGCCGCAGCGTTTCGGCGAGCGCTTCCAGGCTGGCGGCCTTGGGCTTGACCAGCCAGAACTTGCCCAGGAAGTCGCGCATCTCCTCGACGATGCGCCGCGCCCACGCGCTGCCCGTGTGCTCGACGTGCGCCAGCAGCAGGTCGCGCAGGTGGGAGCGGTAGTTCTCCAGCCCGTCGCCGGCGATGCGCGCGATGTCGATCAGTTCGTGGTTGTAGTGGTCGACGAAGTCGCGCTCCAGGTCCAGCACGTACGCCAGCCCGCCGGTGAAGCCCGCCCCGAAGTTCAGGCCGGTGCGGCCCAGCACCACCACGACGCCGCCGGTCATGTATTCGCAGCAATGGTCGCCGGCGCCTTCCACCACGGCCACGGCGCCGGAATTGCGCACCGCGAAGCGCTCGCCGGCGCGGCCGGCCGCGTAGAGCTCGCCGCCGGTCGCGCCGTAGAGACAGGTGTTGCCCAGGATGGGGGCCTCGTGGGTGGCGTAGCGCGCCTGCGCGGAGGGACGCAGCACGATGCGGCCGCCGGCCATGCCCTTGCCGACGTAATCGTTGGCCTCGCCGGTGAGGTCGAACTGCAGGCCGCCGGCCAGAAAGGCGCCGAAGCTCTGTCCCGCCACGCCGCGCAGGCGCACGGTGATGGGCGCGTCCTGCATGCCGTGGTCGCCGTGCAGGCGCGCGACCTGGCCGGACAGGCGCGCGCCGATGCTGCGGTCGGTGTTGCCGATCACGTCCTCGAACACGCCGCCGCTCTGCTGCGCGATGGCGGTTGCCAGGGCCGTGTCCAGGCGCGCGGCCAGGCCCGCCGGTGGCGCGGCCAGTGCCGGCGTCCCGCAGCCACCCACACCCAGTCCATCGCCCGCGCCGGCGTCGGCCAGCAAGGGCGCCAGGTCGAGCTCGCGGCCGCGCACACTGCCCTGCGGCGCGCACGCCAGCAATCCGGTGCGGCCGACGATCTCGCCGATCGAGCGCGCGCCCAGCAGCGCCAGCCATTCACGCACTTCCTCCGCCAGCAGCCGGAAGAAGTTCTCCACGCGCTCGGGCAGGCCGGTGTAGTGCTCGCGACGCAGTGCCTCGTCCTGCGTGGCCACGCCGGTGGCGCAGTTGTTGAGGTGGCAGATGCGCAGGTACTTGCAGCCCAGCGCGATCATCGGCGCGGTGCCGAAGCCGAAGCTCTCCGCGCCGAGCAGGGCGGCCTTGATGACGTCCAGTCCGCTCTTGAGTCCGCCGTCGGCCTGCAGGGTGACGCGCTCGCGCAGGCCGTTGGCCAGCAGCGCCTGCCGCGCCTCGGCCAGGCCCAGTTCCCAGGGCGTGCCGGCGTAGCGGATCGACGAGAGCGGACTGGCGCCGGTCCCGCCGTCGTGACCGGAGATGGTGACCATGTCGGCACCGGCCTTCACCACGCCCGTCGCGATCGTGCCCACGCCGGCGTGCGAGACCAGCTTCACCGACACGCGCGCGGCCGGGTTGACCTCGCGCAGGTCGTGGATCAGCTGGGCGAGGTCCTCGATCGAATAGATGTCGTGGTGCGGCGGCGGCGAGATCAGGCCGATCCCCGGCATCGCATGGCGCAGGCGCGCGATCAGCGCGTTGACCTTGTGGCCGGGCAACTGGCCGCCCTCGCCGGGCTTGGCGCCCTGCGCGATCTTGATCTGCAGCACCTGGGCGTTGACCAGGTAATGCGGGGTGACGCCGAAACGGCCGGAGGCGACCTGCTTGATCTTCGACATGCGCTCGGTGCCATGGCGCTGCGGATCCTCGCCGCCTTCGCCCGAATTGCTGCGCCCGCCGAGCCGGTTCATCGCGATGGCCAGCGCTTCGTGGGCCTCGGGTGACAGCGCGCCCAGGCTCATCGCCGCGGTGTCGAAGCGGCGCACGATGGCTTCCACCGGTTCGACCTCCTCCAGCGGCAGGGGCGCCGGCGCGGCGCGCAGCTCGAGCAGGTCGCGCAGCGCGGCGACGGGGCGCTCGTTGACGGCCCGCGCGTAGGCCTGCCAGTCCTCGCGCGCGCCACTGGCGGCGGCGCGCTGCAGCCGCGTCACCACGTCCGGATTGAACTGGTGGTACTCGCCGCCGGGCACGTAGCGCAGCAGTCCGCCGATGTCCGGCAGCGCGTTGGCGTTCCAGGCGTGCGCGGCCAGTTGCGCGGCGTCGGCCTGCAGCGCGTCGAAGCCCGCGCCGCCGATGCGCGCCGGCGTGCCGGTGAAGCACAGCGCGACCACCTCGGGATCCAGGCCGACGATCTCGAACAGCTGGGCCCCGCGATAGCTGCCCACCGTGCTGATGCCCATCTTCGACAGGATCTTCAGCAGGCCCTTCTTCACTCCGCGCCGGTAGCTGCGGCCGATCTGCGCCACCTCGCCGTGGCGCGTCTTGAGGATCCCGCGAACCCCCAGCTCGTGCAGGGTCTGGTAGGCCAGGTACGGATAGACCGCCGTCGCGCCGCAGCCGATCAGGCAGGCGAAGTGGTGCGGATCGCGCGCGGTGCCGGTCTCCACCACCAGGTTGGCGGCGCAGCGCAGGCCGGTGCGGATCAGGTGCTGGTGGATCGCGCCGGTGGCCAGCAGCGCGTGCGCCACGAGGCGGTCGCGGCGCGGATAGCGGTCGCTGATCAGCAGCAGCAGCGCGCCGCCGCGCACTGCCTGTTCGGCCTGCGCGCACAGGCGCCGCAGCGCGGCGTGCAGCCCTTCGGCCGGATCGAAGTCGAGGTCGATCTGCACATGCGCGTCGACGAAGGGCGGCATCGCCAGCAGCTGGCGCAACTTGCGCTGCGACAGCACGGGCGAGTTGAGCATCACGTGGTGCACGCCGTCCGGGCCATCCTCCAGCAGGTTGCCCTCGCGGCCCAGTTGCGTGGCCAGCGACATCACGCAGTCCTCGCGCAACGGATCGATGGGCGGGTTGGTCACCTGCGCGAAGGCCTGGCGGAAGCAGTCGTACAGCGGCCGCACCTGCTGCGACAACGCCGCCATCGGCACGTCGTCGCCCATCGAGCCGATGGCTTCCTGCTCGGTTTCCGCCAGCGGCCGCAACACGCCCTCGCGTTCCTCGCGGGTGAGCTGGAACAGCTTCTGGAAGCAGGCCAGCGTCTGCGCATCGAACGGCTCGGCGGCCAGGCTGGGATCGATCAGCTCACTGTGCAGGTAGGTCATGCCCTGCTTGAGCCAGGCCTTGTACGGCGCGCGCGCCCGGTTGACCGCGTCGATGGCCTCGCTGTCGAGCAGCTGGCCGGTCTGCAGGTCCACGGCGATCATCTCGCCGGGGCCGAGCTTGCCCTTGGCCTCGACCTCGCCGTCGTCGATGGAAAACACGCCGGCTTCCGAGGCGATCATGAAATGGCGGTCGGCCGTGCGCAGCCAGCGCGCCGGCCGCAGCCCGTTGCGGTCGAGCGTGCAGGCGGCGAAGCGCGCGTCGGTAACGACGATGCCGGCCGGCCCGTCCCAGGGTTCGGAGTTGATCGCGTAGTAGTCGTAGAACGCCGCCAGGTCGGCATCGCGGTATTCCAGCGACTGCGTGGCCGGCGGGATCAGGATGCGCAGGGCCTTGAGCAGGTCCATGCCGCCGGCCTGCATCAGCTCGAGCATGCTGTCGAGCGACTGCGAATCGGAGCCATCCATTTCGATGACCGGGTCGAACTCGCTGGGGTCGAGCGCATGCGCCGCGCCGGCCGGCGTGCGCCACACGTGCGCGCGGGCCCGGGCCCACGCCCGGTTGCCGGCGATGGTGTTGATCTCGCCGTTGTGCGCCAGCAGGCGGAAGGGCTGGGCGAGCGGCCAGCGCGGCGCCGAGTTGGTCGAGAAGCGCTGGTGGAACACCACCGCGCTGCTGGCCAGCTCCGGGCGCTGCAGGTCGGGATAGAACTGGGCCAGCCGCTCGGGCAGGACCATGCCTTTGTAGCCGATCGCGTGCGCGCACAGGCTGACCACGTGGACCTCCTCGCACGCCGCGCCGGGCCGCGCGCGCAGACGCTGTTCCGCGCGTCGCCGGCCCAGGTAGAGCGCGTGCGCGAAGCCCTCCGGCGAGGGGCGTGCGCCGTCGATGTCCAGGGCGGGCACGACGAAGACCTGTTCGATGCGCGGCAGCGTGGAGCGCGCGCGTTCGCCGCAGGCGGCCGGGTCCACCGGCACGCTGCGCCAGCCCGCCACCGCCAGGCCGACCTCGCGCAGCGCCTGCGCGAACAGTTCGCGCACCGGCGCGGCCGCATCGTCCTCGTGCGGCAGGAACACCAGGCCCGCCGCATGCATCGGTCCCAGCGCGATGCCCGCCTCGCCGGCCAGCGCGCGCAGCCAGGCTTCGGGCCGGCGGATCAGCAGGCCGCAGCCGTCGCCGCTCAGACCGTCGGCCGCCAGCCCGCCGCGATGGGTCATGCGCACCAGTGCGTCGAGCGCGCGCGAAACCACGGTCGCCGAAGGCACGTCATCGAGCTGCGCGATGAGGCCGAAGCCGCAACAGTCCCGCTCGTCGCGGGGGTCGTACAGGCCTTGCTGCGGGCCCGGGCGGGGGCGCTGGTCCATGGCGTGCCTCGAAGGTGGCGGCGGACGGTGCGAAGCGGTGGTGCACGAGCGATGCGGCGGGCGCGCGGACGCTTCGCCGTGCGCCGCCCCAGGCGGGGCGACCGGCGAAAAAATCAGCGGGTTGACCCGAATAAAGCACAGATTGTGCGCTGCGGCAAATGACTTTTCGCGCCGCTAAGTGGTTGAAATCGAAACCATTTCTAGAGCTTCAACTTCAATCGTCCCGGCCGTGGCCGCAGGCGGGTACGCAGCGCCGGCACATGCCGCTGATGCGTACGCCGCTACACTGATTTCCCCACTGCAAAGAATGATCCCCGTGACCGGACCGCATCACGGCGCGCGCAAGGCTGCGCTGATTTTCATCTTCGTCACCGTCCTGATCGACGTGCTCGCGTTCGGCCTGATCATCCCGGTGCTGCCCAAGCTGGTGGAACAGTTCGTGGGCGGCGACACCGGCACGGCCGCGCACTGGATCGGCTGGTTCGGTTTCATGTTCTCGCTGATCCAGTTCGTCGCCGCGCCGATCCAGGGCACGCTGTCGGACCGCTACGGCCGCCGGCCGGTGATCCTGCTGTCCTGCCTGGGGCTGGGCATCGATTTCATCTTCATGGCGCTGGCCAGTTCGCTGCCGTGGCTGTTCGTCGGCCGCGTCATCTCGGCGATCACCTCGGCCAGCTTCACCACCGCCAATGCCTACATCGCCGACATCACCGCGCCGGACAAGCGCGCGCAGGCCTTCGGCATGATCGGCGCGGCCTTCGGGCTGGGCTTCATCCTGGGGCCGGTAATGGGCGGATGGCTGGGCAGCATCGACCTGCGCTGGCCGTTCTGGGGCGCGGCGATCCTGGCCCTGTGCAACTTCGCCTACGGCTGGTTCGTGCTGCCCGAGTCGCTGACCCCCGAACACCGCGCCGAGCGCTTCGACTGGGCGCACGCCAATCCGCTGGGCTCGCTCAAGCTGCTGCGCAGTTTCCCGCAGGTGTGGGGGCTGGCGATGGTGGTGTTCCTGATCAACCTGGCGCACTTCGTCTATCCGAACGTGTTCGTGCTGTTCGCCGGCTACCGCTTCCAGTGGGGGCCGTGGGAAGTCGGCCTGGTGCTGGGCGCGGTGGGCGTGTGCGCGGTGATCGTGCAGGCCGGCCTGGTGAAGCACGCGGTGGCCGCGTGGGGCGAGCGCCGCGCGCTGCTGTTCGGCCTGGGCTGCGGCGTCGTGGGCTTCGCGATCTACGGCTGGGCGCCGACGGGGCTGCTGTTCCTGGTGGGCATCCCGATCATGGCCTTCTGGGGTTTCGCCATGCCGTCGGCGCAGGCGCTGGTGACCCGGCAGGTCGGCCCGAAAGTGCAGGGCCGCGTGCAGGGTGCGCTGAGCAGCCTGATGAGCCTGGCCGGCATCACCGCGCCGCACTTCTATACGGCGATCTTCGCCTGGGCGATCGCGCCGTCGACGCCGTTCCGGCAACCGGGCGCGCCGTTCTGGGCCGCGGGCCTGGTGCTGGCCATCGCGCTGGGCGTGGCCTGGCGTTTCGCGCGCGCCCGCCCGCCGGTGGAGGCGGCCGTAAGCGAAGCGGCCTGAGGATTGCGATGCGGATGCTTCACGGCACGCGGCGGAGACTGCGGTCAGGCATCACGTAAGGAGAGCGCGCCATGGCCCGATGCGACGTGTGCGGCAACGACTACGACAAGGCCTTCAGCATCCAGGGCCCCCGAGGGTCGGGCACGTTCGATTCGTTCGAGTGCGCGATCCATGCCCTGGCGCCCGTCTGTGCGCACTGCCGCTGCCGGATCATCGGACACGGGGCCGAGCACGACGGCGTCTTCTATTGCTGCGCGCATTGCGCCCGCCATGCCGGGGTCGACGGGCTCGACGACCGCATCTGAGCTGCGCATCACGCGGGCGGCCGCAGCGGCCGCCCGGGTCAGAAGGCCAGCTGGCTGACGTGTTCGGCCTGCAGCGGGAACACCGCCCAGAACGGCTTGCCCTGGTCGCCCCAACTGGCCGCGGCCTCGTTGAGCACGTCGAGCAGGGTGGCGAAGTTGTCGTCATCGGCCTCGCGCCACGCATCGGCGTGTTCGAGCAACAGCAGGTAGCCGTCGGCCGGCAACCACGACATGTCGCCCAGGCTGTCGGCCAGCGCGTCGAAATTCGCGCCGAACCAGCCCGGGAACCGCAGGCCGCGCGCGATCGCGCCCAGTGCCGCGGCCTTGTCGGCGCAGCCGTCCAGCTCGATGCGCGCCACGGCGAATTCCAGGCCGTCGGCAGCTTCGGCCAATGCCTGCGCATCCTGTGCGTCAACGAAGTACGCACCGCCCTGGCCCGGGTCGGTCAGCACCTGGCGCACGTCAACGGCCGTCATGGCGAGACCTCGAATCGGCGGAAACTGCGGTAGTGATCATCGGTGTACCAGTACTCCATCGGGGGCTGGCCGCCGGTGACGATGCGGCGGGCGCCGCGATCATCCGAACCGGGCGCGGCCACCGTGTATTCGCGGTAGTAACCGCGCGGCTGCTGGGGCAGCTGCCGTTCGCGGTTCTGGAACACGCCGCCGTCCTGGCGGTATTCGAAGGGTCCGCCCTGCGCGATCTGGTCCAGGACCCGATGCGCCTGCGGTGGGAGGAAGGCCGGGTAACGCGCGCGGCTGGGCAGTGCCGCCTCGGCGCGGGCGTCGGCCACCGCCGGGCCACCGGCTTGGGACTGCGTTGCCGCCGGCGCACCCGGGGCGGGCAGGCGCGGCGACGAGCCGGACCAGAGCCACAGGCCCAGCAGCACGAACCCGGCAATGACCCAGAGATGGCGGCGCATGCCACTCCTCACGCAAGGATGATGCCAGCCGATGGACTTCCCCCGAGGCCCGCGCCCCGCGCGCCCCGGTGATCGCGGGGAGCCTGATTTTCAGGCTCCATGTCCGGATCCCGGTCCACGCGCTGCGCGCCCTGCTGCGGGCGTGGGTCGCGCAGGATGGACGCGTCGCGTCACCGTGCGTCACCCGCAGCGGACATTGGTGACCGTGTTGCCCTCGTTGACGTCGATGTTCAACCGGCTGGAGTGGTACTCCATGGTCACCACCTGGCCGGGCTTGAGCGTGCGCACCAGCTGCGCGCCGGCGGCCAGCCGCGCCTTCTCGACCACGTCCGGCGTGGCCACCTGGCCGACGACGATGCGCGCGGCGTCCGCATTGCAGCTGGCCTGGGGCGGCGTGGGGCTGGGCTGGGTCGGCGGTGCGGGATCGGCCGCGGGCGGCGGCGTCCCGGCCTCGGATCCGGCCGTGGCGCAGGCGGCCAGGCAGACAGTGAGCAAGGCGGTGGACAGCGCGCGTCGGATCATGGGTCGGCTCCGTTCGGGGAGCCGGCAGTGTGCCCGCGGCCGTGTTCGCGACGGGTCAAAGGGCGACCCGTCCGCGCCATCCACGGGCCGGCGCGTCGCCGAACCGCGGGTCAGGGCGTGCGCGCGGCCGTGGCCGTGGCCGCGGCTTGCTGGCGGGCATGATCCTGCCGCTCGAACTCACGCACCACCAGCGGCGCCAGCGCCGTGGTGAACCGCCGCGCGTCGGCATGGGTCAGGTGCGACCACTCCGGCAGCTCCAGGCCCTGCAGCGCGCGATGGTCCTCGAAGTGGATGCCCGGCGCGCCGGTCCGCTGCAGGAGCAGGTCCCAGGTCTGCGCGCGCGGCAGCGCCGCCTGCTCGAACGCGTAGTAAGCGCCGTCACTGGGCGGCCGCACGAACACCACCGGCACGCCGCGCGCGCGCAGGACGGCGACGGCCTTGGCGGCGCGATCGACCTGCGCGCCGAACAACGCGGCCCGGCCCTCGGGCGTGCGCATCGGCGGTGGAGGCGGGCCGGTGAAATGCTGCGCCCAGATGCTCTGCGCCAGCGCGCGGTATTGCGCGTCGGTCTCGACCTTGCTCCACAGGTGGGTGTCGCGGTCCGCGCCCAGCACCATCAGCTTGCGCACGTCCATGTGGCGGCGCAGCTCCGGTCGCAGCGGCCACCAGGGCTGGCGCTCCAGCACCGTGGGCAACGCGAAGTCGGGGTCGTAGAACGCGAAGTACGGTTCCAGTGCGTGCTTGGACAGCCAGTGCCCGATGCGCTGCGACGGCCCCTGCTGGTGGTAGTGCTTGATGGCTGCGCCGCGGTAGGCGAAGCCGCTGAAGAACAGGTCGGGCGCCACGCCCACGAGCAGTCGCCCGGTGAACGCGGGATCGGCCGCCAGGTCCTCGAGCACCGGCACCGGCGTGGTGCCTTCCAGCGCGAGCTGGATGGGCCGTTCGCCGGTGGCCGCCTGCCACTGGTCCAGCTGCACGTCGAACAGCACCCGCGACGAACCGATCAGCACGGTGCGGTCGCCTTCACCGGTGGCGATACGCCGCCGCTGTTCGGCCCAGGCGCCATTGCTGTTCCGGTAGCCCGGCTGCGCCCCGAACTGGCGCCACTGGTTTTCCCACGCCGCCATCAGGGCCAGGAACAGCAGCAGCGCACCGAGCAGGATGCGGCCCCAGGGCTGCGGGGGGATGTCGCGCTCGGGCACGGGCTGGGCGACGCCGGGCCGGTCCGATGCCGTCAGGCGTACGAAACCCGGCCGTTCGAACAGGCTTGCGCCCGGCGCGGCCACGCCGTCGGCCGCGATCACGCCCGGCGCGGTGGGGGCGAGGATGGCGTCAGAACTGGAAATAGATGAAGGCATTGCCCGCCCCCTGTGTGGCCGCGATCGCGAACGCCATGCCGCCCAGCGCGGCGGCGAGCGGCACCGGGTGGCGCCGCGCGAGCATCGATTCGAGTGTGGAAGTGCGCATCAGCCAGTGCGCGATGACCAGGCCGGCGACGATCAGGGCGACCATCGTCAGCGCCGGGGTATCCAGGATCGGTTCGGCCGCGCCGTTCGCGCCGGCCATGCCGCGCAGCACCGACCAGGCCTGGCCGAAATCCTGCGCGCGGAAGAACACCCAGGTCACATTGATCAGCGTGTAGGTGAGCAGGCCCAGCAGGAACAGCGCGAACGGGCCGGGCCTCCAGTGCCCCCACCGCGCGCGCAGCATCCGCTCGCCGGCCAGGTATAGCCCGTGCAGGCCGCCCCACACGACGAAGGTCCAGCTCGCGCCGTGCCACAGGCCGCCCAGCAGCATCGTCGCCATCAGTGCGAAGTAGGTGCGCGACACGCCGTGGCGGTTGCCGCCCAGCGGTATGTAGAGATAGTCGCGCAGCCAGGCCGACAGGGTGATGTGCCAGCGCCGCCAGAAATCCGAGAAGCCCACGGCCGCGTAGGGGAAGCGGAAGTTGTCGGGCATCGCGAAGCCCAGGCACATCGCCGCGCCGATCGCGGTGGTCGAATAGCCCGCGAAGTCGCAGAAGATCTGCCCGCTGAAGGCCAGCGTGCCCATCCATGCATCCAGCGTGCCCGGCACGACGGCAGCGTTGTCATAGACCGCCTCCGCCGCGGGCGCCAGGAAGCCGTCGGCGAGCACGACCTTCTGGAACAGCCCCAGCACCATCAACGCCAGCCCGAACCGCAGCTGGTCCCCGGTCGCCTGCCGCGGGGTGGCGAACTGCGGCACCAGTTCGGTGGGACGCATGATCGGGCCGGCGACCAGGTGCGGGAAGAAGGTCACGAACAGCGCGTAGTCCAGCGCATTGCTGGCCGGGCGCGCGCGTCGCAGGTAGACGTCGAGCGTGTAGGACAGCGTGGCGAAGGTATAGAAGGAGATGCCCACGGGCAGCACGATGTCGAGCTTGGGCGGCTGGTAACCGATGCCCGCCGCGCCCATCAGCGCGGTGAAGTTCTCCATCAGGAAGCCGCCGTACTTGAAGTAGCCCAGCATGCCCAGGTTGACCACCACCGACAGCAGCATCCATGCCCGACGCCGGTGGGGCTCGACGGCGTCGGCCAGCTTCTTCGCCGCCCACCAGTCGACCACGGTCGAGATCCACAGCAGGATGACGAAGGGCGGATTCCACGCCGCATAGAAGAGGTAGCTGGCGATCAGCAGATTGACCTTCTTCGTCGTCCAGCCCAGCGGCAGGTGGTGCAGCACCAGCACGCAGGCAAAAAACACGATGAAGGTGAGGGAATTGAAGACCATGGGCGCACCGGCGCCGGCTGCGGGAGGCCGGCCACTAGCAGGGCAACGCGCAGACGGGCGGCCACCGGACAGCGGTGGCCCGGGAGTGTGGCTCGACGGCAATGCGCACGGAACCGCGCAACGGCCCTGATCAAGGCCGGCCGGCGCGCATGCCTCGATCAGCGCGAGAAAAAATCCCCCGTGCGGGGGAGCTGCCGGGCCGGTGTCGCGCCGGCGAACGGGCGGCTGGGCGAGGCACGCGGCGCCGCCCCGCGCGCTACACCTGGCCGGTCGCGTAGAACACGCCGATCACCACGAACACCGCCGCGGTCTTGATCAGGGTGATGGCGAACACGTCGCGGTATGCCTGGCGGTGGGTCAGGCCGGTAACGGCCAGCAGGGTGATCACCGCGCCGTTGTGCGGCAGCGTGTCCATGCCGCCCGACGCCATCGCCGCCACGCGGTGCAGCACGTCCATCGGGATGCCGGCGGCCTGCGCGTTGGCGATGAAACTGTCGGCCATCGCCGCCAGCGCGATGCTCATCCCGCCCGAGGCCGAGCCGGTGATCCCGGCCAGCGAAGTGACGGTCACCGCCTCGTTGAGCAGTGGATCGGGGATCGACGACAGCGCGTTGGCCACGACCAGGAATCCGGGCAACGCCGCAATGACCGCGCCGAAGCCGTATTCCGAGGCGGTGTTCATCGAGGCCAGCAACGCACCGCCGATGGCCTGCTTCGTGCCGTCGGCAAAGCGCGTGGCGACCGCTGTCCAGGCGCAGGCGAGCACGCAGGCGATGCCCACCAGCAGGGCGCCTTCCACGGCCCAGATCGCGGCCACCTTGGGCACTTCCTGCACGACGGGCGCTGCGGCGCCCATCACCGCCGGCACGAAGGAATGGCTGGTCCCGTACAGGCCGGGGATGAGCACGGTGAACAGCTTGTTGCTGACCCCGACCAGTACCAGCGGCAGCAGTGCGACCAGCGGATGCGCCAGCGCCGGGCCCGCGAACGGGGCCGGTTCGTTCACCAGCGCGGTCGGATCGCCGTAACCCTCGCCTGCGCGCCGCGCGACGCGACGCCGCCACTCCAGGTAGGTCAGTCCCAGCGTCAGGATGAAGACCGCGCCGACCGTGCCCAGCACCGGCGCGGCCCAGGCGGTGGTGCCGAAGAACGAGGTGGGGATGATGTTCTGGATCTGCGGCGTGCCCGGCAGCGCATCCATGGTGAAGGTGAAGGCGCCCAGCGCGATCGTGCCGGGGATCAGGCGCTTGGGAATGTCGCTCTGGCGGAACAGTTCGGCCGCGAAGGGATAGACCGCGAACACCACCACGAACAGCGACACGCCGCCGTAGGTGAGCAGCGCGCACACCGCCACGATTGACAGCATCGCGCGCTGCGCGCCGAACAGCCGGATCGTCGCGGCCACGATCGACTGCGAGAAACCCGACAGCTCGATCAGCTTGCCGAAGATCGCGCCGAGCAGGAAGACCGGGAAGTACAGCTTCAGGAACCCGACCATCTTGTCCATGAACAGGCCGGTGAACATCGGCGCCACCAGCGACGGGTCGGTCAGCAGCACCGCCCCCAGCGCCGCGACGGGCGCGAACAGGATGACGCTGTAGCCGCGATAGGCGACGAACATCAGGAAGCACAGCGCCGCCAGCACGATCAGGAAAGACATCCACACGCTCCATCGCCGGCCCGGGGCCGCCATTGCTGCCGCGAGTGTCCGCAAGCCGGACCCCGCCGGCCCATTGTCCGAAGGTACGATGCCGCCCGCGGCGCGCGGTCCCTAGCCTGTGTGAAGGCATGACAGGGGCCGGGCGCATTGCGCCCCGGTCGAACATGTACCGCACGAACACGTACCGCACGGTACCCGCAGGAGGGGACGCGATGAAGCGCAAGTATCTGAGTGTGGCGATTGGCAGCGTGCTGCTGTCGTCGGCCATCGCCGCACCCGCGGCCTGGGCGCAGGACCCGCCGGCAGCGCCGGCGGAGCAGCAGGCCCGGGCCACCACGCTGGGCACGGTCACCGTATCGGCGCGCAAACGCGAGGAAACGCTGCAGGAAGTGCCGGTGGCCGTGACCGCGTTCACCGCCGAAGCGCTGGACAAGCTGGCCATCGACGACCTGGGCGACCTCGATGCGCAGGTGCCCAACCTGACCATCTATGCCGCGCGCGGCTCCAGCAGCACGGTCACCGCCTACATCCGCGGCATCGGCCAGGCCGATCCGCTGTGGGGCGTCGACCCGGGCGTGGGCATCTACCTGGACGACGTCTACATCGCCCGCCCGCAGGGAGCCTTGCTGGACGTCTTCGACGTGCAGCGCGTGGAGGTGCTGCGCGGCCCGCAGGGCACGCTGTACGGCAAGAACACCATCGGCGGCGCGATCAAGTACATCTCGCGCGGCCTGCCGGCCGAAACCACCGGCTTCGGCTCGCTGACCGTGGGCAACTACAACCAGCTCGACGCCCGCGCCGCGATCGGGGGCACCCTGGGCAGCGATGCGTTGCGCGCGCGTGTGGCGGTGGCCAGCCTCAACCGCGACGGGTTCGGCGACAACCAGTACACCGACCAGGAAGTCAGCGACAAGGAGATCCTCGCCGCGCGCGGCCAGGTCGGTGCGTGGATCGGCGAGGACTTCGACGTGCAGGTCGCCTTCGACTGGATGGACGACCAGTCCGGCGTGCGCGGCGCGAAGATGCTCGCGCCCAACGCGTTCACCGCGTTGTTCCCGGCGTTCGGCGCCAATCCGCCGCTGGACGACCGCTACGACATCCGCAGCGGGATGCGCAACGTCAACGACACGTCGATGACCGGCGCCTCGATCACCGCCAACTGGCGGGCCACCGAGGACTGGGTGTTCAAGTACGTGCTGGCCCGGCGTGAATCCGACACCGAGACGAACATCGATTTCGACACCACGCCGGCGCCTATCGTCGACGTGAAGGCGTTCTACGAGGACGAGCAGGTCAGCCACGAACTGCAGGCCAACTTCGACGCCGGCGGCCGCGCCCGCGGCGTGATGGGCGTCTACGCATTCGACGGCGAGGCCGGCGGGCAGGTGCTCAACAACTTCCTCAACGCCAGTTTCGGCGACACCGAGGGCACGGTCTTCACCGACAGCCTGGCGTTCTACGCCGACTGGACGTTCGACCTCACCCAGCGCCTGAAGCTCGATGTCGGCGCGCGCTACACCGACGAGGACAAGCGGGCGGTGGTGCTCAATCGCGCCTACACGGACGGGACGTTCACCACCCCCAGGGCGACCGTGGCGGATTTCGACAAGACCACCAACTTCAAGAATGTCTCGCCCAAGGTCTCGCTGGACTACCAGGTCACCGACGGCATCATGCTCTACGGCCTGGCCACGCGCGGCTTCAAGTCCGGCGGCTACAACATCCGCGCCAACGCCGTGGCGGTGCCGCGCTCGGCCGAGCCGTTCGACGACGAGAAGGTCGACAGCCTGGAAATCGGCAGCAAGATGGCCTTCCTGGACAACAGCCTGTTCCTCAACCTGGCCTATTTCCACAACGACTACGAGGACATCCAGCTGTCGGTGTTCACCGCCTTCGATTCCAACGGTGACGGCGTGGACGATGCCTTCTTCGGCGACTTCACCAACGCCGGCAAGGGCACCGTGCAGGGCGTGGAAGCCGAATACCAGTGGCTGGTGGGCGATCACTGGGTGCTCGGCGGCAACCTGGCCTGGCTGGACGCGCAGTACGACGAGTTCATCACCCGCGAGGTCAACGTGGCCGACGCCCAGCGCTTCACCAACGCGCCCGAGTTCTCAGGCGCGGTGAACCTGGAATACCGCACCGCGCTGTCCGGTGGCGGCGACCTGTCCACGCGACTGGGTTACAGCTACCAGAGCGAGGTCTGGCCGACCACCGACCTGAGCCCGGCGATCCGCCAGGAGGGCTACGGCCTTCTCAACGCCGGCATCATCTGGAAGCTGGATGATGCGTGGTCGTTCTCCCTGCAGGGCACCAACCTGCTGGACGAGGAATACAGGACCACCGGCTACAACATTCCGGTGCTCGGGGTCCTCACGGGTTTTTACGGACCGCCTCGCCAGTATGCGTTGACCGTGCGGTATGACTTCTGATCCCACCTGACCGGGATCGGGAAGCGACGGCGGGCTTCGGCCCGCCGTCGCATTTTGCCCATGCCGTCCGTTGCACGGCCGTCCCGCGGCGACATCGCGGATGCCGCCGGCGCCCGCGCTATCCTCGACCGCGCATGCGCGCCCCATCCTGTCCTGGCCCTCGAACCCGCCGCAGCCGCGGCCGGGCGCACGCACGCGTCGGTTGCGATGCCGCCGGCGTGCGCCGGCGTGCGGCCTTCGCGGAGTCCGCGCGGTGAGCGTGGCGATCGTCGTCTGCGCCGCGCTGGTCTGGCTGGGCCTGCTGTTCGGCACCGCGCTGTACGCCGAACGGCACCCGCGGGTGCTGGCCAGCCACTGGCGCCACGTCTACGCGCTCTCGCTGGCGGTGTACTGCACGTCGTGGACGTTCTTCGGCACGGTCACCCAGGCCGCGCGCTACGACTGGCCGCTGCCGCCGACATTCGTCGGCACGCTGCTGCTGTACGCCTTCGCGGCCGTGGCGATGCAGCGCCTGGTGCGCCTGGCGCAGGCCTCCAACGCGACCTCGCTGGCCGACCTGATCGCCACGCGCCTGGGCAAGGACGCCTGGCTGGCGGCGGCGGTGACCGCGGTCGCGGCGCTCGGGCTGATTCCCTACATCGCGCTGCAGCTCAAGGCGGTAGCGATGAGCTATGCCCTGCTGACGGGCGCGGCCTATCCGGCCGCCGCGCCGCTGGGCGACAGCGCGCTGTACGTCGCCCTGGCCATGGCGGCGTTCGCGATGCTGTTCGGCACCCGCCGCGCCAGCGCCGCCGAGCACAACCGCGGCCTGGTGTTGGCGATGGCCTTCGAGTCGCTGTTCAAGCTCGCGGCGATGCTGGCGCTGGGCGTGTTCGTGTGGCTGGGCCTGGATGGCGCGGTCGCCGCCGCGCCGGTGCCGGCCGCGCCGTCGCCGGTGGCGACCGGTGGGTTCCTGCCGCTGGTGCTGCTGGGCGCGCTGGCGATGTTCACCCTGCCGCACCAGTTCCATGTCGGGGTGGTGGAGTGCCGCGACGAAAATCACGTGCGCACGGCGCGCTGGCTGTTCCCGCTCTACCTGGTGCTGATCGCGCTGCCGGTGTTGCCGCTGGCACGCGCTGGCGAGGCGCTGCTGGCCCGTGACGTGCCCTCCGACCTCTACGTGCTGGCGTTGCCGCTGGCGCAGGGCCACGACGGGCTGGCGCTGTTCGCGTTCCTGGGCGGGCTGAGCGCGGCCACGGGCATGGTGGTGGTCAGCACGCTGACGCTCAGCCTGATGATCGGCAACCACTGGCTGGCGCCGGGCCTGCTGCGCCTGGCCTGGCGACGCGATGGCCAGGGTGGCGACCTGCGCGGCTCGGTGCTGACGCTGCGGCGTGCGGGCATCGTGGCGATCATGCTGCTGGCCTGGGTCTACGGCCGTGCCATCGTAGGGAGTGCCGCGCTGGCGGATGTCGGCGCGGTGTCGTTCTCCGCCCTGGCCACGCTCGCCCCCGCGCTCGCCTTTGCGGTTTGGCGACCGCAGACGCCGCCACGTGCGGCGATCGCGGGGATCGTGGTCGGCTTCGCGGTCTGGGCCTGGTGCCTGCTGCTGCCGCTGCTGGCCAGCGCCGAAGGCGCCGCGCCGGCCTGGGTCACCCACGGCCCCTTCGGCGCGCACTGGCTCGCACCGGACGCGCTGTTCGGGCTCACCGGCTGGAGCCGCCTGGGCCGCGCGGTCGGGGCCAGCCTGTTCGCCGGCACCTTGGCCATCTGGCTGTTCGCCGCCTGGCGTCCGGCGCCGGCGCGGCGGGAGTCGCGCGGCCTGGACGCCGCCACGCTGCGCAGCGCCGGCCGCCGCTTCCTGCCGCGCGAGCGCGTGGCCCAGCTGTTGCAACCGGCGCCGGCCGCCGGGCCCGTGCCGGCGCATATCGAGGCGCAGCTGGAACGCGAACTGGCCGCGGTGCTGGGCTCGGCATCCGCGCGCGTGCTGCTGGATGCCGCGCGCGACGAGGATGGGGCCCGCAATCTCGACACCGTCGCGGCGATCGTCGACGAGGCCGCGCAGGACCTGCGCTTCAACCAGCGCGTGCTGGAAGCGGCGCTGCAGAACATGAGCCAGGGCATCAGTGTGGTCGACGCGCAGCTGCGCCTGGTGGCGTGGAACCGGCGCTACGCGCAGCTGTTCGGGTTTCCCGCCGAGCTGCTGCAGGTCGGCCAGCCGGTGGAAACCCTGGCGCGCTGGGCGCTGGCGCGGATGCCGCACAGCGGCGGGCTGGAACAGGCCCTCTCGCGGCGCCTGCATTTCATGCGCGCCGGCACTGCCCACCTGTCCGAACGCGTGTTCCCCGACGGCAGCATCGTCGAGATCCGAGGCAATCCCATGCCCGGCGGCGGCTTCGTGGCGACCTTCACCGATGTCACCGCCTTCCGTGGGGCCCAGCACGAACTGCTGCGCGCCAACGAGACGCTCGAACAGCGCGTGGCCGAGCGCACCACGCTGCTGGAGGCCGCCAAGCACGAGGCCGAGCACGCCAACGACGCCAAGAGCCGCTTCCTCGCCGCGATCGGGCACGACCTGCTGCAGCCGCTGCACGCCGCGCACCTGTTCACCGATGCGCTGGCGCAGCAGCTGGAGGCGCCCCAGTCGCGGGCGCTGCTCGCGCAGACCCGCGGCGCGCTGGATTCCACCACCGACCTGCTTACCGCGCTGCTGGACATGTCGCGCCTGGAAGCCGGTGGCCTGGTCGCGCAGCCGCGCGATTTCCCCGCTGGCCGACGTGCTCGATCCGCTGGCGTCCGAGTTCGCCGTGCTGGCCGCCGAACGCGGCCTCGGGTTCGCCTACCGGCCGACGCGCGCCTGGGTGCGCAGCGATCCGCACCTGCTGCGCCGCGTGCTGCAGAACTTCCTGGCCAACGCCGTGCGCTACACCGGGCACGGCGGTGTGCTGCTGGGCGTGCGGCGCAGCCACGAAGGCATTCGCGTGGACGTGCACGATACCGGTCCCGGCATCCAGGCCGACCAGCAGCGGGGCATCTTCGAGGAATTCCGCCGTGGCGAGGACGCGCCGGGCCAGGGCCTGGGGTTGGGCCTGGCCATCGCCGAACGCATGGCGCAGCTGCTGCAAGCGCCGCTGTCGCTGCGCAGCCAGCCGGGAACCGGCACCACGTTCGGCATTACCCTGCCGCGCGGGGCCACCCCCGAGCGCGTCGAGCCCGCGACGCGCACCACGATGGTGGCGTCCGGGCCGGCGCACGTGCTGCTGGTCGACAACGAACCGGCCGCGTTGCAGGCCCTGCAGCGTGTGTTGCAGGGCTGGGGGTTCAGCGTCGCGGCCGCTGGTGACGGTGCCCGCGCCTGCGCTGCGCTGCAGGTTCGCGCCGCCGACATCTGGCTGCTCGACTACCACCTGGACGACCAGGACACCGGGGTGGCGCTGCGCGAGCGGCTGGTGCAGATGCATGGCTCGCGGCCGGCGGTGATCCTCAGCGCCGACCCCGGTCCCACCGTGCGCCGCGCGGTGCACGAGGCCGGGCTGCCACTTTTGATCAAGCCGCTCAAACCGCTCGCCCTGAAGTCGGTCCTGGACCGCCTGCTGGCGGCCGGGCGGGTGCCCGGTGCGGCCTGAACGACCTGAACGGGCAAGGGCTCCCACAGGCCGTGGCACGCGCGTTGCATGCCTCAAGAAGGCAACCCGCACGCCGTTACGGACCATGCGGTGTTCCGCATCGTTCCGACAGCCCGTGGTGAGTTCCAACAAGCGCATGCACACGCAGCAGATCCCCGCCAACCCGTCACGGTGCGCTCATAAGGGCGTGCCTAGGCTGGCATTGCGTTCCTTCCGGAGTGGCGGCCTCAGGGCCTGGTCTGCCACGCGCCCGGAGAACGGCCGTGCCGCGGTGCGTCCGGGCACGGCACATGGAGGGGTCGGATGAACAGAGCGCGCGGATATCTCAGGCCCGCCGCCGCACATGATGCGGCGTCCGCATGGCTGCCACAGCTGTTCCAGGCCAGCACGCCGGCCGACGTGGCCGCGCTGCTCTTCGCCGACCTGCCGCGCCTGCATGAGGTCGGCGCCTGCCTGATGTGGTCGACGCATTGGCCACGCGACATCGCCGCCTGGCCGCGCCACGCCGGCAATTCGGCCATGACCGCGGTCGCCGCCGACGTCGTCGACAACGTGCGCGCCGGCGGACAGGCGCCGCTGGGCATGCGCGTGCTGCATGACGACGGCGAGGATACGGTCGCGCTCCTGTACTGCCCGGGCGGCGCCCCGGCGCTGGACGAGGCGTTCAACTCGCGCCTGGCCGAAGTGCTGCGCGTCCAGCGCATGCAGGAGGCCGTGGCGCGCCTGGGAACAGGCCGAGAAGCTGCAGCGCTCGCTGTACGCCATCGCCGACATGGCCGGTTCCGACCTGGACATGCCCGACATGTTGCGCGGGCTGCACCGCATCGTCTCCGACCTGATGTACGCGGAGAACTTCTACATCGCCCTGTACGACGGCGATAGCGACTCGCTGCGGTTCCTGTACTTCTCCGACGTGGTCGACGACGAGCTGCTCGACGCCGACGAGATCGTGCCGCTGGCGAAGATCGAACGCGGGCTGACCTGGTACCTGATCCGCGACAAGCGCCCGCTGATGGGCTCCACCGACGAGATGCGCCAGCAGGTGTCCGGGCCGCTGACACTGCACGGCGCCGACAGCAGCGACTGGCTGGGCGTGCCGATGCTGCGCGACGGCGTGGTCCATGGCGCGGTGGTCGTGCAGAGCTACCGCGGCGGCCGCTGCTACACCACGGCGGAGATGTCGTTGCTGGCCTTCGTGGCCGAGCACATCCTCACCGCGCTGGAACGCAAGCGTGGCCGTGCCGAACTGGAGCAGCGCGTGGTCGAGCGGACCGCCCAGCTGGAAACGGCCAACATCGACCTGCGCCGCGAAGTGACCGAACGCGAACGCGGCGAGCGCCTGCAGGCGGCCCTGTACCGCATCGCGGCGCTGGCCAGCATCGACGAGACCAGCGAGTCCTTCTTCCGCCACGTCCACTCGATCGTGGGCGAGCTGATCGAGGCCAAGAATTTCTACGTCGGACTGCTGTCGGAGGACGGCGCCAGCGTGTCCTTCCCCTACGCCGCCGACGAGCACGAGAAGGACTGGAGCACGCGCACCTACGGGCGCGGGCTGACCGAGTTCGTGCTGCGTACCGGCCGGCCGCAGCTGGTCGACCAGGCGCGCGCGCAGCTGCTGCTCGAGCAGGGGGAGATCGCCGCCAGCATGGTCGGTGCGCCGACCCTGGTCTGGCTCGGTGCGCCGCTGCTGGGCGTGGAAGGAGCGATCGGTGTCGTCGCGGTGCAGAGCTACGAGCGTGGCGACGTCTACGACGAACGCGACGCCGAGCTGCTCACCTTCGTCTCCTACCAGATCGCCAGCAGCCTGCAGCGCCGCCGCGCCGCCGAACTGCTGCAGCAGGCCAACGCCGAACTCGAGCACCGGGTGGAGGAACGCACCCTGGAGCTGCGCGAGCAGATCGCGGTCCGCGAACAGGTGGAGGCCCAGCTGCAGCACCAGGTGATGCACGACGCGCTCACCCGCCTGCCCAACCGCGTCTACCTGCGCGACCGCGTGGAACGCGCCATCGCGCGCCTGCGCCGCGACCACATGCAGGGCTTCGGCCTGCTGTACATCGACATCGACCGCTTCAAGGTGGTCAACGACAGCCTTGGCCATGGCGCCGGCGACGACGTCCTGAAGGAAGTCGCGCGCCGCCTGGCCACCTGCGTGCGCGAGCCGGACGTGGTCGCGCGGCTG
Source organism: Lysobacter solisilvae (assembly GCF_016613535.2). Taxonomy (NCBI): domain Bacteria; kingdom Pseudomonadati; phylum Pseudomonadota; class Gammaproteobacteria; order Lysobacterales; family Lysobacteraceae; genus Agrilutibacter; species Agrilutibacter solisilvae. The sequence continues at coordinate 947,854 of NZ_CP071518.1, read as the reverse complement.
GCCGGTGACGAGTTCGTGCTGCTGCTCGAACACGTCGCGATGCCGGAGACCGCGTGCAAGGTCGCCCAGCGCGTGCTGAAAGTTCTGGAACCGCCGCTGCAGGCCGCCGGGCGCGAACTGCGGGTGTCGGCCAGCATCGGCATCACCATCGCCGATCGCAATTACGACTCAGCCGACCGTGTGCTGCACGACGCCGACGTGGCGCTGTACCGGGCCAAGCGCAGCGGCCGCAACCGCTTCGTACTGTTCGACGACGCCATGCACCAGACCGCCATGGGCGTGCTGGACATGGAGCAGGAGCTGCGCAACGCGCTGGTGCGCGACGAGTTCGTCCCCTGGTTCCAGCCACTGGTGCGGCTGGGCGACGAGGGCGTGATCGGCTACGAAGCGCTGCTGCGCTGGAACCACCCGGAGCGCGGCGTGCTCACGCCGGGCGCCTTCCTGAAAGTGGCCGAGGACAGCGGCCTGATCGAGGGCATCGACTGGCGCATGTTCCGGCTGGCGCTCGAGGCGAGCCGTGAGCTGGTGCACGACGGCAGCTTCATCACGCTCAACGTGTCGCCGCGGCTGTTCCAGCACGACGACTTCGACCGGCGCATCCTCGCCCTCACGCACGAGGTCGGCTTCGACCCCGCGCGCCTGCGCCTGGAGGTGACCGAGGGCACGCTGCTCGGCGATCCCGATGCGGTCGTCGCCACGCTGCAGCGGCTGCGCGACGCGAAGATCGAGGCGGCGCTGGACGACTTCGGCACCGGCTATTCCTCGCTGGGCCACGTGCACCACTTCCCGCTGAAGATGATCAAGATCGACCGCAGCTTCATCACCCCCTTCGCCGCCGGCGTCGCGCCGCGCAGCTCGGCGGTGATCGAGGCGATCCTGGCCCTGGGCAACGCGCTGGGCGCCGAAGTGGTGGCCGAGGGCATCGAGACCCGCTACCAGTGCGAAGTGCTCAAGGCCATGGGCTGCGTGTACGGACAGGGTTACCTGTTCGCGCACCCGGAACCGGCGGAGTACTGGCTGGCGAAGCAGGGTCGGTGACGGCGCGCGGCCCGGCGCGCTGACCCGCCCGGTTCCAGCGTCAGCCGCGAATGCCCGCCGGGCCCGGATGTCCTCCGGAGTCCGGCGCGTCCTCCAGCCGGCGCGCCGGGTCGGTCAGCTCGAGCTCGCGCAGCACGACGCCGGCCTGGGTGCGGTTGCGCACGCCCAGGCGCTCGAAGATCGCGGTGAGATGCGCCTTGACCGTGCGCTCCTGCACGTCGAGCCGGTCGGCGATCTGCTTGTTCAACAGCCCCTGGGCCACCAGCACCAGCACCCGGAACTGCTGTGGCGACAGGCTGGCCAGGCGGGCGGCCAGCTGTGCGTCGTGCGTGCTCGAACGCGCGCGCGACACCGGGCCGCGCAGCGCCGGCGGCAGCCACTGCTCGCAGGCCAGCACGGTGCGGATCGCCTCGCGCAGGTCGTCCAGGCCCGAACTCTTGGGCAGGTAGCCGGCGGCGCCGTGGTCCAGCGCGCGGCGGATCACCTGCGGATCGTCGTTCGCCGACACCACCACCACGGCCACGCCCGGATGCTGCGCGCGCACCGCCGCGAGCCCGGCCAAGCCGTGGTTGCCCGGCATGTGCAGGTCCAGCAGGACCAGGTCGACGTCCGGCTCGGCCTCCAGCACTGCGAGCACATCATCGAGCGAAGCGGCTTCGTGCACACGCAGGTTGTCGACGGCCTCGGCCGCCGCGCCGCGCAGCGCGGCCCGGAACAGCGGGTGGTCGTCGGCGATCAGCAGCGTCGGCATGGGCTGAGGAGTGCGTGGCCAAGAGTGAGAAATGAGAGGGGAGCAGGAAGCCCGCGGAGAGTGCCACTCATTTCTCACTCCTCATCACTCACTCCTGCCCTACTGCACGGTCCAGCCGCCGTCCACGTCGATCGTGTGGCCGGTGATGTTGCGTGCGTGCGCCGACATCAGGAAGGCGGTGATGCCGGCCAGTTCGTCAAAACCGATGAACACGCCCTTGGGCATGGGCTTGAGCATGACTTCGCTGACCACCTGCGATTCGGGAATGCCGCGGGTGCGCGCCTGGTCGGCGATCTGCTTGTCGACCAGCGGCGTCTTCACGTAGGTCGGGCAGATCGTGTTGATGGTGATGTCGGTGCCCGCCGTCTCCAGGGCGACCACCTTCGACAGGCCCAGCAGGCCGTGCTTGGCGGCGACGTAGGCGCTCTTGAACGGGCTGGCCACCAGCGAGTGGATCGAGCCGATGTTGACGATGCGGCCGTAGCCGCGCTCGCGCATGCCCGGCAGCACCGCGCGGGTCAGGCGCGCGACCCCGACCAGCATCACCTGCACCAGGAAGTCCCACTTTTCCATCGGGAACTCCTCCAGCGGCGCCACGTGCTGGAGGCCGGCGTTGTTGACCAGCACGTCGACCGGCCGCGCCACCGCGGCCAGCGCGGCTTCGACGCTGTGATCGGAGGTGACGTCCAGCGCGAGCGCCTGCGCCTGGCCTGCGTCGGCGAGGATGCCGTCGGCCACGGTCCGGGCGGCATCCAGGCTGACGTCGGTGACGACGACGAAGTGGCCGGCGCGCGCGAGTTCGGCGGCGATGCCGGCGCCGATGCCGCTGCCGGCGCCGGTGATGAGGATGCAGCGCGAGGGGCTGGGGGGCGTGGCGGACATGGGGAACCGGGGCATGGGCAGACCGGTAGCCTAGCAAGCGCCCGCGCGCGCCACGTGGTACGAAAGTACGATGCCGCGGCCGGACGCGCTTGCTAGGGTCTGCGGATGATGACGACCGCCCTGCGTTGTTCCGTCCTCGGCCTGGCCCTGCTGGCCGGCTGTGCGTCCACCGGCGCGCCGTCGCCCCCGGAGTCCGAGATGTTCGCGTTCCCACGCCACAGCACGCACCGCCAGGCCGACGACCTGCTCACCGGCGGGCTCGGCCTGGACGGCCTGCGCGCCGCGGCGCCCCCCGCCTTTGCCGACCCGGTGGCGCCGACGGCGGCCGAACTGCGCCGGCGCGCGCTGTGGAGCAACTGGCGCGGCATCGCCGACCTGGCGCCCGCCGGTGGCTACGGCACGCTGTACGGCGGCATGCCCAGCGTCCCGGGCCGCGAGTTCCACGCGCTGGCGACGGTGCCGGGCGCCCGCCATCCGCACCGGGTGATGGTGCAGGTACCCGATGCCTTCGATGCCGCGCGACGCTGCGTGGTGGTCACCGCGTCGTCCGGTTCGCGCGGCATCTACGGCGCGATCGCCGTCGCCGGTGCGTGGGGCCTGCCGCGCGGATGCGCCGTGGCCTACACGGACAAGGGCGCGGGCACCGACTATTTCGACCTCGATGCCGGCATGGGCACCGGGTCCGACGGCACCGTCGTCGGCCCGGGGCAGGCGGCGGCGTTCAACCCGCTCGGCAACGCGAGCGCGACGAACCCGGCGCCTGCCGCCGGCAGCGAGCGTGCCGGTCACGGCGTGGCCTTCAAGCACGCGCATTCGGGCGACAACCCCGAGGCCGACTGGGGCGCGCACGTGAAGCAGGCCGCGCAGTTCGCGCTGGCGCAACTGGACGAAGCCTACCCGCAGGCCGCGCCCTTCACCTTCGACAACACGCGCGTGATCGCCGTCGGCATCTCCAACGGCGGCGGCGCGGTGCTGCGCGCGGCCGAGCAGGGCGACTGGCTCGACGCGGTGGTCGCCGGCGAGCCCAACGTGAGCGTCGACGGCGTGCGACCGCTGTACGACATCGGCACCGAGGCCGGACTGCTGATGCCCTGCGCCGTGCTCGCGGTCGAGGACCGGCCACGTTCGCCGCTGTCGGCCCTGGCGCAGAAAGGCGGCGAGCTGCGTTGCGCGTCGCTGGCCGCGGCCGGCATCCTCGCCGGCGGCGATGTCGCCGCGCAGGCGCGCCAGGCGCACGCGCAGCTGCGCGCCAGCGGCTGGACCGATGCGGCGATCCGCGCCGGCACGCTGTCGGTGGACTTCGACCTGTGGCGCGCGATCGCGGCGACCTACGCCTCGTCCTATGGACGCTTCGGCGTGGGCGAACACCCCTGCGGCTACGCCTGGTCCGCGCTCAATCCCGATTTCACTGCGCGCGCCGCGACGGCCTCCGAGCGCGCCGCGTGGTGGGCCGACGGCAGCGGCATCCCGCCGGGTGCCGGCATCGGCCTGGTCGATACGAAGGCGGCACTGCCCGATCCCACGTTGCCCGGCCTGCAGTGCCTGCGCGCGCTGTGGACCGGCGAGGACGCTCAGGCGCGCCGCGTGCACGCGGGCATCGCGCAGACCCGCGCCGGCCTGCCGCGCGCCGGCCTGCCGGTGCTGGTCATCCATGGCCGCGACGACGGCCTGCTGCCGCCGGCGTTCACCAGCGATCCCTACGTGGCGCGCGCGCAGGCCGCGGGCCGCGACGTGCACTACTGGCAGGTCGCCAACGCCCAGCATTTCGACGGCTTCCTCGCCCTGCCCGACTACCGCGCGCGCTACGTACCGCTGCTGCCCTACGTGTACGCGGCGCTGGACGCAGTGATGGCGCACCTGGACGACCCGGCGCGGCCATTGCCGGCCGATGCCCTGGTGCCTGCGCGCGCGTCCGGCCCGGAACCGCTCACGGCGGCACACCTGGCCGTGCCGCGCTGAGTCCGGCCAGGTAGCGCCTGCGCGCGATCTTCGCCGCGACGGGCCACAATGGCCGCGTCCCAGCCGGTGCCGCCATGCCCACGCCATTGCCGAAGCCGCATTCGCCCTCCTGCGACCGCAACCGCGATCCGATCCTGGCGGTGTTGCGGCCGCACCTCGCCGAGCGGCGCCGCGTGCTCGAGATCGGCAGCGGCACTGGCCAGCACGCGGTGTATTTCGCGCAGGCGATGCCGTGGCTGACCTGGCAGTGCTCCGACGTGGCCGACCACCTGCCCGGCATCGGCCAGTGGCTGGACGGGGCGGCACTGCCGAACACGCCTGCCCCGATCGCGCTCGACGTCCGCGGCACGTGGCCCGGTTCGCGCTTCGATGCGGTGTTCAGTGCCAACACGCTGCACATCATGGGCTGGCCCGAGGTGGAGACCCTCTTCGCGCGCCTGCCCGACGTGCTGGAAACCGAAGCGACGCTCGCCGTCTACGGGCCCTTCAACTACGGCGGGGCCTACACCAGCGAGAGCAACCGCGAGTTCGATGCCTGGCTCAAGGCACGCGATCCGGCCAGCGCGATCCGCGACTTCGAGGCGGTGGACGCACTGGCGCGCGGCATCGGCCTGCGCCTGGTCGATGACGTGGAGATGCCCGCCAACAACCGCACGCTGGTGTGGCGACGGGACCGCGCCACCACATAGGGCGGGTCTTGACCCGCCGTTCGACCGCGACCGATCCGCACGGTGGCGGGTCAAGACCCGCCCTATCGGTGGTAGAGCGGTGACGGTCCCGCGCCCGCCGGGGGGCAGACCACTCTCGGCGCCAACAAAAAGCCCCGCTTTCGCGGGGCTTTTTCATCCGTGCGTGACGGCTCGCCTCAAGCCACCTTCACGATCCGCAGCGGGTTGCGCCATTCCTTCAGCAGTTCGGCCTCGCGCGCCTTGGCCTTGTGCAGGTGGTCTTCCTTGACGTGCCCGTAGCCGCGGATGTGTTCCGGAATGGACGCGATCTCGGCCGCCAGGTCGACATTGCCGCGGTCCAGCGTGCCCAGCAGGCCGTCGACCGTGGCGAAGTAGTCGACGATCAGCTGGCGCTCCATCCGGCGCTCCTCGGTCTTGCCGAAGATGTCCAGCGCGGTCCCGCGGAAACGGCGCGCCTTGGCCAGCCACTTGAACGCTGTGAACACCCACGGGCCGAATTCCTGCTTGATCAGGCGGCCCTGTGCGTCCTTCTTGGCCAGCAGCGGCGGGGCGAGGTGGAACTTGAGCTTGTAGTCGCCATCGAACTGCTGCTCCAGCTTCCGGCGGAAATCGCCGCTGGTGTACAGGCGCGCCACTTCGTACTCGTCCTTGTAGGCCATCAGCTTGAAGGCGTAGCGGGCCACGGCTTCGGTGAGGTCGGTGCTGCCCGGCGCGCGCGATTCCTCGGCCGCCCGCACCTTCGCCACGAACTCGCTGTAACGGCGCGCGTAGGCGCTGTCCTGGTAGTCGGTGAGGAAGGCGACGCGACGGGTGATCAGCTCGTCCAGCGAACGCGACAGGCGCGCGTCGTCGAGCGGCAGGAACGCGACATTGTCGTCGCCGTGCGCCGGGATGTGGCGCAGGTCGTCGCCATCGCGGGTCTGCAGGGGCGCGGCGTTGGCGCCCCATTCGTTGCCTTCCCAGGCGCCGGCCTTGAGCATCGGCAACTCATGGGGGGTGGCTTCGGCCGTGGTCGGCGCGTTGCGGATCAGGCCGGCGGCCTCGGCGACGGCCGTCGGGTCGATCGCGGCCAGGCGGCCCCACGCGAACGCGGTCTTGTTCATCTCGACCGCGGCGCCGTTGAGTTCGATCGCGCGCATCAGCGAATCGAACGAGATCGGCACCAGTGCCTGCTGCCAGGCGTAGCCCAGGATGAACAGGTTGGTCGCGATCGCGTCGCCCATCAGCGCGGTGGCGAGTTGGGTGGCATCGACCAGGTGCAGCTTTTCCGCGGCCTGGGCCGGCTCGCCCAGCGCCTTGCTGATCGCGGACACGATGTCGGTCGCCGGGAACTGCATGTCCGGGCGCGTGGTGAAGGTGCCCGGCATCGCCTCGTAGCTGTTGAGCACGACGCTGGTGCGGCCGGTGCGGACCTTCGACAGCACCCAGTAGTCGTTGACCACGACCATGTCGCAGCCCAGCACCAGGTCGGCCTCGCCCGCGGCGATGCGCACGGCGTGGATGTCGGCCGGGTTGGCCGCGATGCGGATGTGGGTGGTGACCGCGCCGCCCTTCTGCGCCAGGCCGGTCTGGTCGAGCACGGTCGAGCCCTTGCCTTCCAGGTGGCCGGCCATGCCCAGCAGGGCGCCGATGGTGACCACGCCGGTACCGCCCACGCCGGTCAGCAGGATGTTCCAGGGCTGTTCGAGCGACGGCAGCGTCGGCAGCGGCAGGTCGGCGAGGCGGTCCTTGGCCGAGGAGGCCTTCTTCTTCCGCAGGCCGCCGCCTTCGACGGTGACGAAGCTGGGGCAGAAGCCGTTGACGCAGCTGTAGTCCTTGTTGCAGTTGGACTGGTCGATCTCGCGCTTGCGGCCGAACTCGGTCTCCTTCGGCAGCACCGACACGCAGAACGACTTCTTGCCGCAGTCGCCGCAGCCTTCGCAGACCAGCGAGTTGACCATCACCCGCTTCTGCGGGTCGACCATCTTGCCGCGCTTGCGGCGGCGGCGCTTCTCGGTGGCGCAGGTCTGGTCGTAGATCAGGACCGAAGTGCCCTTCACCTCGCGCAGGCGCTTCTGCACCGCGTCCAGTTCCTTGCGGTCATGGAACTCGACCCCGGCGGGGAACAACTCGCGGCCTGGCTTGTCCCAGCCGGTCCACTTGGCGATGTCGTCGGACACCACCACGATCGTGCCCACGCCCTCGCTGCGCACCTGGTGCGCGATCTGCGGCACCGACAGCGTGCCGTCGACGGGCTGGCCGCCGGTCATGGCCACCGCGTCGTTGTAGAGGATCTTGTAGGTGATGTTGACGCCGGCGGCGATCGACTGGCGGATCGCCAGCGAACCGCTGTGGAAATAGGTGCCGTCGCCCAGGTTCTGGAACACGTGTGGGGTTTCGGTAAAGGCCGCCTGGCCCGCCCACGTGACGCCTTCGCCGCCCATGTGGGTGAAGGTGTCGGTGTTGCGGTCCATCCAGGTGACCATGTAGTGGCAGCCGATGCCACCCAGGGCGCGCGAACCTTCCGGCACCACGGTCGAGGTGTTGTGCGGGCAGCCCGAGCAGTAGTGCGGCACGCGCGGGAACTGCGCGCGCGGCAGCGCGAGTTCGGATTCCTTCTCCGCCATCCAGCGCAGCACGTTCTCGATGTGCTCGGTGTTGTGGAACTTCTGGATGCGCCGGGCGATGACGCCGGCGATGCGTGCCGGGGTGAGTTCGCCGGTCGACGGCAGGATCCATTCGCCGCTCTCGTCGTACTTGCCGACGATCGACGGGCGCTGCCCATCGGTCCAGTTGTACATGGACTCCTTCATCTGGCTTTCGATGAAGGCGTGCTTTTCCTCGACGACGACGATGTCCTGCAGCCCGCGCGCGAAGCTGCGCAGGCCGACCGGTTCCAGCGGCCAGGTCATGCCGACCTTGTAGACGCGGATGCCCAGGTCGGCGCAGGCGCGCACGTCCAGGCCCAGGTATTCCAGCGCCTGCAGCACGTCCAGGTAGGACTTGCCGGTGGTGATGATGCCCAGGCGCGCGTTCGGCGAATCGATGACCAGGCGGTCGATGCGGTTGGCGCGGGCGAAGGCCTGCGCGGCCTTGACCGCGTACTGGTGCAGGCGCATTTCCTGGTTCAGCGGCGGGTCCGGCCAGCGGATGTTGAGGCCGCCTTCGGGCATCTCGAAATCGGTCGGGATGACGATGTCGAGTGCGAGCGGATTGACGTCGACCGAGACCGAGGATTCCACCGTCTCGGCGATCGTCTTGAAGCCGACCCAGCGGCCGGTGTAGCGCGACATCGCCCAGCCCACCAGGCCCATGTCGAGGATGTCCTGCACGCCGGCCGGGTTGAGCACCGGCATCATGGCGCTGACGAACTCATGCTCGGAGCCGTGCGGCAGCGTGGAGCTGCGGCAGTTGTGGTCGTCGGCCGCGAGCGCGAGCACGCCGCCGAACCGGCCGGTGCCGGCCGCGTTGGCGTGCTTGAACACGTCGCCGCAACGGTCCACGCCGGGGCCCTTGCCGTACCACATGCCGTACACGCCATCGACCTTCGCGCCCGGGAACAGGTTGGTCTGCTGCGTGCCCCAGACCATCGTCGCGCCCAGGTCCTCGTTCAGGCCCGGGGTGAACTTCACGCCCGAGGCTTCCAGGTGCTTGCGCGCGCGCCACAGTTCCAGGTCGAAGCCGCCCAGCGGCGAGCCGCGGTAGCCGGAGATGAAGCCGCCGGTGTTCAGGCCGGCGGCCTGGTCGCGCAGGCGCTGCATGAGCGGCAGGCGTACCAGCGCCTGCACGCCGCTCAGGTAGATGCGGCCCTCCACCCGGCTGTACTTGTGCTCCAGCGTGTAGTCCGGATCGACCACGGAATTGGTGAGCGACGTGTTCGCCGAGGAGGGCGAGCTGAGTTCTGCAGTGCTGGTCATGGGGGCGTGGCTCTGGCGCGCGGAGGTGGGGGCCGCGGGGGCTGCGGAACGCCCGGCGTGATGCGCCACGGCGCGGGCCGCGGACGAAAACACCGAGCAAAGACTCGGAATTATAGCAGTCCGCCTCCGTGCGGCCGGACGCCCCCCGAGGGCCGCAGGGCCCGGGTCAGGGGCCCATCCGTCGGCGTGGGGCGCCCCCGCTGGCTGAAGCCGACAGGCTCGGGCGGCCGGTCTCCACCGGACCCTCCCGCTGGCTGCGGGGCGGGGCTACAGTGGGGCCGGGCCGGAACCGGGCCGGGGGCGCCGCCATGTGGCGCGGACATCAATGCCTGTGGGGAAGTGACGGATGTCGCTGGCCGGACTGAGCGTGATGGTGGTCGAGGACCATGGCTTCCAGCGCCGGATGGCGCTGCGCCTGCTGACCGAGATGGGCATCGGCGTGCTGTCGGAGGCTTCCGACGGCCACAGCGCGCTGCAACTGCTGGGCTCCTCGTTGCAGACTCCCGATGTCCTGGTGATCGATCTGGACATGCCCGGCATGGACGGCATCGAGTTCATCGGCCATGTCGCCCAGCGCCGCCTGGCCCGCGCCGTGGTGGTGGCCAGCGCGCTCGATCCGGCGCTGCTCAACACCGTGCAGACGATGGCGCGGGCCTACGGCCTGCGCGTGCTGGGCAGCGTCGAGAAACCCCTGACCCGCGACAAGCTCACGGCGGTGCTGACCGGCTACGACGACGCGCTGCACGCCCGCGACGTCGACGAAGTGGTCGAAGTCAGCCTGCCGGCGATCCGCGAAGCGCTGGAGCGCGACCAGATCACGCCCTGGTTCCAGCCGCAGGTCGATTTCGCCAACGGCAAGCCGGTCGCGGTCGAGGCGCTGGCGCGCTGGGTCCGCCCCGACGGCAACGTCGTGCTGCCGCTGAATTTCATTCCGCTGATCGAAAGCGAAGGCCTGGTCGGCGCGCTGACCGACCACATGCTCACCCAGGCCTGCCGCTGGAAGCGCCGCTGGGAACTGCAGGGCCTGTGGCTGAAGGTCGCGATCAACGTCTCCCCGCAGATCCTCTCCGATGAGACCGCCGCCGACCGCTACCAGCGCATCGCCCACGAGCAGGGCGTGGATCCGCGCGACGTCATCCTGTGGAGATCACCGAGAGCTCGGTGATGGCCGACGCCGCGCGCGGCCTGGGCGTGCTGGCCCGGCTGCGGCTGAAGGGCTTCGGCCTGTCGATCGACGACTTCGGCACCGGCTATTCGTCGCTGGCGCAGCTCTCGCACATCCCGTTCACCGAACTCAAGATCGACCAGGGTTTCGTCGCCGGGGTGGCCACGCATCCACGCAAGCGCGCGGTCATCGAAGCCAGCCTCGATCTCGCCCGCAAGCTGGGCCTGGACGTGGTGGCCGAGGGCGTCGAGTCGGTCGAAGCCTGGCAGGTGCTGGCGGAACTGGGCTGCGGCATGGCCCAGGGCTATCTGATCTCCAAGCCGGTGCCGGGCGAGGAACTGGCCGCCGCCCTGGCCCGCTGGCGCCGGCCGTAAGCGGGACATGCTGCGCGCGCTGACCGCCCGCCTGGGTATCCGCCAGCAGCTGTGGGCGCTGTTCGGCCTGTTCCTGCTCACCGGCGCAACGGTGCTGCTGCTGGACGAATTCGCCCAGTACCGCGCGCGTGAATCGCTGCTGGCGCTGCGCGGGCAATCGCTGCTGGCCGTGCGCGAGATCAAGAACGTGTCCGACGCCTACGGCCTGGATGTCATCGGCGTCACCTTCCGCACGCGCAATTACCTGATCGGCTGGGAGGAAGGCGTCACCGCCCTGGACAAGGCGCGCGAGGAGATCGACCAGGGCTGGGCCACGCTCGCGCGCCTGCCGCGCACGGACATCGAGCAGACGCATTTCGAAGCGGCCGCGCACGAGCGCGGGCCCGCCGACGCGGCGATGACCCAGCTGCGCGCGATCCTGGTCAAGAAGGACATCCGCGCCCTTGGGCCGGTTCGCCGACACCCGGCTGTTCCCGGCCATCGACCCGGTGACCGCCCGCCTGCAACTGTTGTCCAACCTGGCCACCGCCCGCGCCGATGCGGTGGTGGAAACCAACCTGCGCGACAACCGCCGGGTCAGCGCGCTGCGCACCGGGCTGTCGCTGGGCGCCCTGCTGCTGGCGGCGCTGATCGGCCGGCGGGTGTTGCGACGTGCCTATCGCGGCGTGGAGAGCCTCACCTTCCTGGCGCGGCGCATGCGCCAGCACGACTACACCGCCCAGCCGGGTTACGTGCCCAGCGGCGGGGAACTGGGCACGGTGATGGACGCATTCCTGGAAATGCGCCAGGACGTGCTGGGCTTCGAGACCGAACTGACCCAGCAGCTGGCGCGCAACGAGCACACGCGCGCGGAACTGGAACGGCGCGAGTCGTTCCAGCGCTCGCTGCTGGATGCCGCGCAGGTGGCGATCATCGCGATGGACGGGCAGGGCCGCTGGACCGTGTTCAATTCCTTCGCCGAACGCCTGCTGGGCTGGCGCGCGGACGAAGTGGTCGGGCGCGTGCCGCGCCATTCCAGCACCGTCGCCCTGCCGGACGACGCGCCGCTGATGATCCCGCGCGAGAGTGCGCAGAAACTGGTCGACGAGGTCAGCCAGCGCCTGGGCCGGCCAGTGCATCACGACTGGACCGGCATGTACGAGCTGGCCGAACTCAACCAGCCGCCGGCCGAATCCCGCCTGCTGCACAAGGACGGGCGCGAAGTGCCGGTGCTGCTGGCGCTGGCCGCGCTGCACGACGACGACGGCCGGCGTACCGGCCTGATCGCCGTGGCCACCGACCTCACCGAGCGCGAGCAGCTGGAGGCCGAGCTGCGCGAGAGCGAAGCGCGCGCGCAGGCCGCCAGCCACGCGAAATCCTCGTTCCTGGCGGCGATGAGCCACGAGATCCGCACACCGATGATCGGCGTGACCGGCATGCTCGAGGTACTGGCCCATTCCAGGCTCGACACCGACCAGCGCCACGCCATCAACGTGATCCAGCAGTCCTCGCAGTCGCTGCTGCAGATCATCGGGGACATCCTGGATTTCTCGAAGATCGAGGCCGGGCGCCTGGAGATCAGCCCGAGCGTGGTCAGCCTCGAGGCGGTGGTGCGCAGCACGGTGGCCAACTACACCGGCGCGGCGTCCAGCAAGGGTCTGAACCTGACCTGCCAGGTGGACGACCGCGTCAGCCTCGCCCACCGCGCCGACGCGCTGCGCCTGCGCCAGATCCTGGGCAACTTCCTCTCCAACGCGATCAAGTTCACCGCCGCCGGCCACGTCGAAGTCGCGCTGGAATGGACCGGCGAGAGCGCGCCGGCGCCAGGCGCCCCGCTGGGCGGCGACCTGCTCAGCTTCCGTGTCAGCGACACCGGCATCGGCGTGGATGCCCAGGCGCAACAGCGCCTGTTCCAGCCCTTCTCGCAGGCCCACCAGGACACCACCCGCGAATACGGCGGCACCGGACTGGGCCTGGCGATCTGCACCCGCCTGGCCGAGCTGATGGGCGGCATGGTGACGATGGCCAGCGCCCCCGGCGCCGGCACGACGATGCGCCTCAACCTGACGCTGCCGCGCGCGCCACAGGACGAGCTGGCGACGCAGGCGGTCGCATCGACCCGCGCCGCGGAGTTCCGGCCGCGGCCGTTGCCCGATCCCGCCCAGGCCGAACGCGAGGGCAGCCTGGTGCTGCTGGCCGACGATCATCCGACCAACCGGATGGTCATCGCCCGCCAGCTGGCGCTGGCCGGATACGCGAGCGAGGCGGCCGCCGACGGCGTGCAGGCGCTGGAACAGTGGCGCAGCGGGCGCTTCGCCCTGGTGCTCAGCGACGTGCACATGCCGGAGATGGACGGCTACGCGCTGGCCGGCGCGATCCGTGCCGAGGAACGCGCACGCGCTCTGCCACGCACGCCGGTGGTCGCGCTGACCGCCTCCGCGCTCAAGGGCGAGGCCGAACGCTGCCTTGCCGCCGGGATGGACGATTACCTCGCCAAGCCGGTCTCGGTGCCGGTGCTGGCCGCCTGCCTGCGGCGCTGGCTGCCGCATACCGCGTCGGACGCGGGCGAAGGTGCGATGGATGGCCCGCTGACGGACACCGCGACGACCGGCGGCCTGCCGCAACTCGACCTGCCGCAGGTGCTCGACCCGGCAGCCCTGGCCGAATTCGGCGATGACCCGCGGGCCCAGGCCGCGGTGCTGCGCGATTTCATGGACACCACCACGCAGGACCTGCACGCACTGGCACACGCGCGCGACCACGTTGATACCGCGGGTCTCGCGCGCGAGGCGCACAAGCTCAAGGGCGCCGCCCGCCTGGTGGGCGCAGGCGAGGTGGCGCAGGCGGCCAGCGAACTGGAAGCCGCCGCCCCGCAGGCCGACTGGTCGGCGCTGCTGCCGCTGGTGACGCAGGTGGAAACGGCGGTGCAGCGACTAAGCCTGTTCGTCGCCTCGCGTTATCCTGCGTGACCCGCGGCGACGCCACGACAAAGACGATCGCGATGACCCAGGCAGGACGCCGAGGTACTTCCCTGCGGGTGGTCCTACTCGCACTGTTGGTGGCGCTCCTCGCCGCCCTGCGTTTCGGGCCGGGGAGTCAAGGCGCGGCAACGCGTGGCGTTGATCCTCGTGGCGCCGCGCCGCGGGCCGTCGATGCGGCCAGGTCGCGAGCACCGACCGCAGCATCACTGGCCCGCATCGGAACTCCTGCCGCCATCGCGCAGAACGACCAGCCCACACCCGCACAGCGGCGTTGCCAGGGCAGCCCTGGATGACGTGCTGACCCGGCGCCTGCATTCAAGCCAGTTGCGTAACGACCCGCGCCATGCGGCCGGCGCCGTGCTGATCGGCGAGCACCTGTCGTGGATGCCGGCAGTTTCAACGGGCGTCCAACCGCGGCCCGTCAACACGCGTCAGCTGGCGCAGGCCCTCGCACGTTCCCCGGATGACGTGCCGCTCGCCTGGCTCTACGCCTATCACTGCCACGCGCCCGACTGCGCCAGCCAGCAGGCCTGGGCGCATGTCCTGGCGCGGGAGCCGGACAATCTGGCGGCCTGGATGCTCATGCCCTACGACAAGGCACAGCCACCCGACGAGGAAGGCCTGGAGGCCTGGCTCGCGCAGTCAGCGCGCGCGACCTATGTCGACGGGCATTTCGGTGACTTTGCACGGGCGATGGCGGAAGCGATCGGCCCCCTGCCGGCACTGCCGGTCTGCAAGGAGGTCGTGGCGCAGATGGAAACCCAGGCCGGGCGCGCACCCCGGATGCAAGACCTGGCAACCATGACTGCCCATGGCCAGTCGATGGCCTACCTGCCCACGCTGCGGCGCCTGTTCGACGCATGCCCACGAGACAAGCCGCTCACGCACCGCCGGCTTTCCCGGTGCCAGCAGGTCATGCGAATCCTGGCCGCCAGCAACGACATGATCTACGCCTCCATGGGCACCGGTTGGCTCGAGCAACGCGCACTGACCGCGGCCGAGCGCGCACGCTGGGCCGAGCACATGCGCAACCTGCGATGGGCGATGGATTCCGGTGCAAGGAACCTGCGCCCGGAGCATCTGCCCCTGGTGTGGGAGCAGGGCGAACTGGCGGTGGTGATCGCCATTCTCGAAGACCGGGGCCAATGGCCCGCGCCGCCAGGCTGGAAGCCGACCGAAAGGTACTGACCAGTGCCCCTGACCGTGCGCGCCATCGCGTGCCCGGCTCCCCCTTCCCGCCCGCATCGGCACGACGCCGGCATGGCCGCGGCGCTAGGATTCCCATGGCCTCTACCGGGAACGTCCGAATGCGCACACTCCTGCTCACGCTGGCCCTCACCACACCCTTCGCGGCCCAGGCCGCCGACCGCGTCACCGGCCAGCCCTTCGCCACCCGCAGCGAGGTCTACGCCCCGCATGCGATGGCGGCGACCTCGCACCCGCTGGCCACGCAGATCGCGCTGGACGTCATGAAGAGCGGCGGCAGCGCGGTCGACGCCGCGATCGCGGCCAATGCCGCGCTGGGCCTGATGGAGCCCACCGGCAACGGCGTGGGCGGTGACCTGTTCGCGATCGTGTGGGATCCCAGGTCGAAGAAGCTGCTCGGCTACAACGGCTCGGGCCGTTCGCCCAAGTCGCTGACGCTGGCCGAGTTCCAGCGCCGCGGCCTGACCGACATCCCGCCGCACGGCCCGCTGCCGGTGACGGTGCCGGGCACGGTGGATGCCTGGTTCGCCCTGCACGAGCGCTTTGGCCGCAAGTCCATGGGCGAGAACCTGGCACCGGCGATCGCTTACGCGCGCGAGGGCCATCCGGTGCACGAGGTGATCAGCTACTACTGGAACCGCAGCGTGCCGGTGCTCTCCAAGTGGCCGGGCTACTCGGAGCAGTTCACGGTCGATGGCGGCGCCGGCCAGCGACGCGGCCCGCGCACCGGCGAGATGTGGAAGAACCCCAACCTGGCCAACACGCTGACGAAAATCGCGCAGGGCGGCCGCGACGCGTTCTACAAGGGCGAGATCGCGCGCACCATCGACGCCTATTTCAAGGCCAACGGCGGGTTCCTGTCCTACGAGGACCTGGCTGCGCACACCGGCCAGTGGGTCGAGCCGGTGAGCACCAACTACCGCGGCTACGACGTCTGGGAACTGCCGCCCAATGGCCAGGGCATCGCGGCGCTGCAGATCCTCAACCTGCTCGAACCCTACGACCTGAAGCGCTACGGCTTCGGCAGCCCCGAGCACGTGCACCTGTTCACCGAGGCCAAGAAGATCGCCTTCGCCGACCGCGCCGCGTCCTACGCCGATCCGGACTTCTACCGCGCCCCCACCGCCAGGCTCATCTCGAAGGAGTACGCGCGCGAGCGCGGCAAGCTGATGTCGATGGACAAGGCGGCCAGCGCGGTGGAGCCGGGCGTGATCCCCGAGCTCAACGAAGGCGACACCATCTACATGACCGTCGCCGACGCGGACGGGATGATGGTCTCGCTGATCCAGTCCAACTACCGCGGCATGGGCAGCGGCATGGCGCCGCCCGGCCTGGGCTTCATCTTCCAGGACCGCGGCGAGCAGTTCGTGCTCAAGCCCGGGCACCCGAACTCGTTCGCCCCCGGCAAGCGTCCGTTCCACACCATCATCCCCGCGTTCGTGACCCGCGACGGCAAGCCGTGGCTGAGCTTCGGCGTCATGGGCGGCGCGATGCAGCCGCAGGGCCACGCCCAGATCGTGATGAACCTGGTCGACTTCGGCATGAACCTGCAGGAAGCCGGCGACGCGCCGCGCATCCAGCACGACGGCTCGACCGAACCGGCCGGACAGGGCACCGCGATGAGCGACAGCGGCGAACTCGACCTGGAAAGCGGCTTTTCCTACGAGACCGTGCGCGCGCTGATGCGCAAAGGCCACAGCGTGCGCTTCGCCGACGGCCCCTACGGCGGCTACCAGGCGATCATGGTCAACCCGAATGGCGGCTACATCGGTGCGAGCGAATCGCGCAAGGATGGCCAGGCCGCGGGCTACTAGAGTTCCCGGATGACGCGGACCGACTCGCCCCGGCCCGCCGGCAGGCGCCTGTTCCGGGCGGTATGGCCGCAAGGCGCCGACTGAGCCATGGCCGTCGACGCCTTCGCCCTCATCCTGGCGATGCTCGCGCTGGGCTACGCCTTCCAGCGCCTGCGCGTGCTGCCGGACCACGCCGCGCAGACCCTCAACCTGGTCGTGCTGTACGTCTGCCTGCCCGCGGCGGTGCTGCGGTATGCGCCGCGGCTGGAGCTGGAGCCGGCCCTGCTGGGCATCGTCGCGGTGCCGTGGCTGCTGCTGGGCGCCACGCTGGTGCTGGTGCCGCTGCTCGCGCGCCTGCTGCGGCTGCGCGACGAGGAACGCGCGGTGCTGCTGCTCACCGTGGCGCTGGGCAATACCAGCTTCCTGGGGTACCCGCTCACGCGCGCGCTGGTCGGCGAGCACGCGCTGCCGTACGCGGTGGTGTACGACCAGTTCGGCGCATTCCTGATCCTGTCGACGTTCGGCCTGTGGGTGCTGGCGCGCTACGGCGGCGACGCCCGGCCGACACCCCGGCAGATGCTGATGCGGGTGCTGAAGTTTCCGCCCCTGTGGGCGCTGCTGCTGGGTTTCACCGTCATGCCCGCCGATCCGCCGGGCTGGATCGACGGCGGCCTGCAGCGGCTGGCCGAAGCGCTGCTGCCGCTGGCGATGCTGGCGATCGGCCTGTCGGTGCGCCTGACGCTGCCGCGTGAGGAACTGGTGCCGCTGGCGGCCGGGCTGGGCCTGAAGCTGGCGGTCATGCCCGCGCTGGCGGTGCTGCTGGTGTCCTGGCTCGGGTTGGCCGGCGACGTGGCGCGGACCACCGTGCTGGAGTCGGCGATGCCGCCGATGGTGACCGCCGGGGCGCTGGCGATCGCCCACCGGCTGGCACCGCGGCTGGCCGCCGCCATGGTCGGCTACGGGCTGCTACTGTCCCTGTTGAGCCTGCCCCTGTGGGCGCGGTGGTCCGCCTGAAATCCGCAGACCCCGTCCGGCCCGTTCGCGCGTTCGCCCATTCCCACCGCCGGAGAACGTCCCATGGCCAGCCCCATCAGATTCGCGACCGCCGCCATTGCCATCGGCGCCCTGCTGGCGCCCGCCGCGCAGGCCAGTGAGGTCGAGATGACCTACGCCAGGCGGCCAGCCAGGACGAGGCGAAACTCGACGGCGAGCAGGTCGCCGACCTGGCCCAGGCCCAGGCCGATTTCATGAAGCGCGCCATCCGCAAGTGCACCGCGCGCACGCCGCGCAGCGCGCTGACCCCGGTCGGCCTGGTGATGGAACTGGACGCCACCGGCCGCGTCGTGCGCACCTGGCTGGACACCGACACGGCCGTGGCCACCTGCCTGGGCGAGGCGGTCAAGACGGCCGTGTTCTACGCGCCGCCGAAGGCGCCGTTCCTGACCTCGATGGACATGAGCTGGTCCCGCTGAGGCATCCTTCCGCGGTCGCTACCCCCGCGACCGCGGGCGGCGCCTGGCGGCGCATTCCTGCGCGCCGTCTGCGCGCCATACGCAGTGTCGACAAGGCGTGAATGCTGCCATCACGCGCGCGCGGCTAGCTTCCTTTGATTTTCAGTGGGCAGCTGCGTACGTGGCTTTGGGGGGATCGTGACTATCGAAACAAAGCGGCGGGCCAAGCCCCCGCGCCAGCAGGAAGACGCCAACGACCCGTTGCTCGCCCTGCTGACGGCAATGCAGGGCGTGCGGGCGGGCGATTTTTCCGTCTCGCTGCCGGTCCACTGGTCCGGCGTGGAGGGCAAGCTGGCTGAAGCGTTCAACGCGCTGGTGGCCTCCAACCGCCGCCTGGCCGAAGACCTGCAGCGGGTGGGCGTCAAGGTCGGCCGCGAAGGCCAGACCCGCCAGCGCCTGACCCCCGCCAACCGCCAGGGCGCGTGGGCGGGCATGGAGCGTTCGGTCAACGACCTGATCGACGACCTGATCCGTCCCGTGGAGACGATGACCGAGGCGATGGCCGGCGTGGCCAAGGGCGACCTGACCCGCACCGTGCCACTGGAAGCCGACGGGCGTCCCCTGCAGGGCGAGTTCCTGCGCTCGGCGACGATCGTGAACCGCATGATCGACCAGATGGGCGAGTTCTCCTCCGAGGTCACCCGCGTCGCGCTGGAGGTCGGCACGGCCGGCAAGCTGGGCGGCCAGGCCAAGGTCAAGGGCGTGTCGGGCGTGTGGAAGGACCTGACCGACTCGGTCAACCAGATGGCCTCCAACCTCACCGCGCAGGTGCGCAACATCTCGGAAGTGACCATCGCCGTGGCCAACGGCGACCTTTCGCGCAAGATTACCGTGGACGTGCGCGGCGAGATCCTGCAGCTGAAGGAAGCCATCAACACGATGGTGGACCAGCTGCGCGGCTTCGCCTCGGAAGTGACCCGCGTGGCCCGCGAGGTGGGCACCGAAGGGCGGCTGGGCGGCCAGGCGATCGTGCCCGGCGTGGCCGGTACCTGGAAGGACCTGACCGACTCGGTCAACGCGATGGCCTCCAACCTCACCAGCCAGGTGCGCAACATCGCCGAGGTGACCACGGCGGTGGCGCGCGGCGACCTGTCGCGCAAGATCACCGTGGACGTGCGCGGCGAGATCCTGGAACTCAAGAACACCATCAACACGATGGTCGACCAGCTCAACGGCTTCGCGGCGGAAGTCACGCGCGTGGCACGCGAGGTGGGTACCGAAGGCAAGCTCGGCGGCGAGGCGCAGGTGCCCGACGTCGCCGGCACGTGGAAGGACCTGACCGACCACGTCAACTCGATGGCGTCCAACCTCACCAGCCAGGTGCGCAACATCGCCGAGGTGACCACGGCGGTGGCCAAGGGCGACCTGTCGCGCAAGATCACCGTGGACGTGCGCGGCGAGATCCTCGAACTCAAGGACACCATCAACACGATGGTGGACCAGCTCAACGGCTTCGCGGCGGAAGTGACCCGCGTGGCGCGCGAGGTCGGCACCGAAGGGCGCCTGGGCGGCCAGGCCGTGGTGCCCGGCATCGCCGGTACCTGGAAGGACCTGACCGACTCGGTCAACGCGATGGCGTCCAACCTCACCAGCCAGGTGCGCAACATCGCCGAGGTGACCACGGCCGTGGCGCGCGGCGACCTGTCGCGCAAGATCACCGTGGACGTCCGTGGCGAGATCCTGGAGCTGAAGAACACCATCAACACGATGGTCGACCAGCTCAACGGCTTCGCGGCGGAGGTGACGCGTGTGGCGCGCGAGGTGGGCACCGAGGGCAAGCTGGGCGGCCAGGCCGCCGTGCCGGGCGTGGCCGGCACCTGGAAGGACCTCACCGACAACGTCAACTCGATGGCGTCCAACCTGACCGCGCAGGTGCGCAACATCGCCGAGGTGACCACGGCGGTGGCCAAGGGCGACCTGTCGCGCAAGATCGCGGTGGACGTCAAGGGCGAGATCCTGCAGCTGAAGGAAACCATCAACACGATGGTCGACCAGCTCAACGGCTTCGCGGCGGAAGTCACCCGCGTGGCGCGCGAGGTCGGCACCGAGGGCAAGCTGGGCGGCCAGGCGCAGGTGCCCGGCGTGGCCGGTACGTGGAAGGACCTGACCGACAACGTCAACTCGATGGCGTCCAACCTCACCACCCAGGTGCGCAACATCGCCGAGGTGGCCACCGCGGTGGCCAAGGGCGACCTGTCGCGCAAGATCGCCGTCGGCGCCGAGGGCGAGATCCTGCAGCTCAAGGACACCCTCAACACGATGGTGGACCAGCTCAACGGCTTCGCGGCGGAAGTGACCCGCGTGGCGCGCGAGGTGGGCACCGAGGGCAAGCTGGGCGGCCAGGCGCGCGTGCCCGGCGTGGCCGGCACCTGGAAGGACCTGACCGACTCGGTCAACCAGATGGCCTCCAACCTCACCACCCAGGTGCGCGGCATCGCCAAGGTGGTGACCGCGGTGGCCAACGGCGACCTGCACCAGAAGCTGACCGTGGAGGCCAAGGGCGAAATCGCCGAACTGGCCGACACCATCAACGCGATGACCAACACGCTGGCGATCTTCGCCGACCAGGTGACCACCGTGGCCCGCGAGGTGGGCGTGGAAGGCCGGCTGGGTGGCCAGGCCAACGTGCCGGGCACCGCCGGCATCTGGAAGGACCTCACCGCCAACGTGAACCAGCTGGCGGCGAACCTGACCAACCAGGTGCGCGCGATCGCCGAGGTGGCCACCTCGGTGACCCAGGGCGACCTGACGCGCAGCATCACGGTGAACGTGCGCGGCGAGGTGGCCGACCTCAAGGACAACATCAACGCGATGATCGGCACCCTGCGTGCCACCACCGAGTCCAACCGCGAGCAGGACTGGCTCAAGACCAACCTGGCCAAGTTCAGCGGCATGATGCAGGGCCAGCGCGACCTGATCACGCTAGGCCACATGCTGCTGTCGGAACTGGCGCCGCTGGTGAACGCCCAGCAGGGCGTGATCTACGTGGTGGAGACCAGCGAGGTGGGCGGACGCCCGCTGCTGCGGCAGCTGGCCGGCTACGCCGATTCGCGCGAGGTGGACGACGAGCGCACGCTGCAGTTCGGCGAGGGCCTGATCGGCCAGTGCGCCGCGCAGGGCCGCATCATCCTGCTCGACCAGGTCGTGCCCGGCTCGGTGCAGATCTCCTCGGGCCTGTTCAATGCCGTGCCGCGCAACGTGATCGTGCTGCCGGTGCTGTTCGAGGACCAGGTCAAGGCGGTGATCGAACTGGCCTCGCTGGGTGAGTTCACGCCCAGCCAGCGCGCCTTCCTGGAACAGCTGTCGCGCTCCATCGGCCTGGTGCTCAACACCATCGAGGCCTCGATGCGCACCGAACGCCTGCTGTCGCAGTCGCAGCAGCTGGCGGCCGAGCTGACCTCGCAGCAGAAGGAGCTGCAGCAGACCAACGAGGAGATCGCGCTCAAGGCGACCCTGCTGGCCGAGCAGAACAGCGAGGTGGAACGCAAGAACCTGCAGATCGAGCACGCGCGCCGCGCGCTGGAGGAAAAGGCCGCGGAGCTGGCGCTCACCTCGCGCTACAAGTCCGAGTTCCTGGCCAACATGTCGCACGAGCTGCGCACGCCGCTCAACTCGATCCTGATCCTGGGCCAGCAGCTGGCCGAGAACCCCGACGCCAACCTCAGCGGCCGCCAGGTCGAGTTCGCCAAGACCATCCACGCCGCCGGCACCGACCTGCTGCACCTGATCAGCGACATCCTGGACCTGTCCAAGATCGAGTCGGGCACGGTCACCGTCGACAGCGAGGAGATCTCCTTCGAGCACCTGCGCGAGAACATGCTGCGCGGCTTCCACCACGAGGCCGAGCGTCGCGCGCTGGACTTCGTGGTCGACATCAACCCCGGCCTGGGCGAGGCGCTCACCACCGACCCCAAGCGCCTGCAGCAGATCCTCAAGAACCTGCTGTCCAACGCGCTCAAGTTCACCGACCAGGGCGCGGTGCGCCTGAAGATGGGGCTGGCGCACGACGGCTGGACGCCGGGCCACACCATCCTGGACGAGTCGCCCAACGTGGTGTTCTTCGAGGTCAGCGACACGGGCATCGGCATCTCCCCGGAGAAGCAGAAGATCGTGTTCGAGGCCTTCCAGCAGGCCGATGCGGGCACCTCGCGCAAGTACGGCGGCACCGGCCTGGGGCTGGCCATCAGCCGCGAGATCGCGGGCCTGCTCGGCGGCGAACTCAAGCTGCACAGCAGCGTCGGCAAGGGCAGCGTCTTCACCCTGTACCTGCCGCTGCGCTACACCGGTCCGGACAGCGCCCACGCCGCGCGCGCGGCCAGCGTGCCGGCGGCCGTCGCGGCCCTGTCGCCGGAGCGCCAGGCCCCGGTGCCGGAGCAGATCGAGGACGATCGCGACCTGGTGGTGCCCGGCGATCCGATCATGCTGGTGATCGAGGACGACCCGCGCTACGCGGCCGTGCTGCGCGACCTGGCCCGCTCGCGCGGTTTCCGCGTGCTGGTGGCCAACCGCGGCAGCGACGCGCTGCGGCTGGTGCGCGAGTTCAAGCCCACGGCCATCTCGCTGGACATCTTCCTGCCCGACATGCTCGGCTGGACGGTGCTGGCGCGGCTCAAGCAGGACTCCGCCACCCGCCACATCCCGGTGCAGATCATCACCGTCGAGGAAGAGCGCCACCAGAGCATCGAGCGCGGCGCCTTCGCCTACCTGGCCAAGCCGGCCAGCAGCGAATCGATCAGCGAGGCGCTGCAGCGCATCAAGGACTACACCGTGCCGCGGGTGAAGCGCCTGCTCGTCATCGAGGACGACGCCCGCGAACGCATGAGCATCGAGGAACTGATCCGCCACGACGACGTCGCGATCGACACCGTCGCCTCCGGCGCCGAGGCGCTGCAGCTGCTGCGCGAGGGCGCGTACGACTGCGCGGTGCTCGACCTGCGCCTGCCCGACATGAGCGGCTTCGACCTGCTCGAGCAGGTCAAGGACGACCCGCGCCTGCAGTCGGTGCCGATCGTGGTGTTCACCGGCAAGGAGCTGACCGCCGAGGAGAACCAGCGCCTGAAGAAAGCCGCGCGCAGCGTGGTGATCAAGGGCGTCGAATCGCCGGAGCGGCTGCTCGACGAGACCGCGCTGTTCCTGCACCGCGTGATCGCCGACCTGCCGCCGGCCAAGCAGAAGATGGTCCAGCGCCTGCATGAGTCCGACGACGCGATCAAGGCCAAGCGCGTGCTGGTGGTGGACGATGACGTGCGCAACATCTTCGCCCTGTCCAGCGTGCTCGAGCGCCACGGCATGGACGTGGTCACCGCCGGCACCGGCCAGGAGGCGATCGAGAAGGTCGCCTCCGACCCGGCCATCGACCTGGTGCTCATGGACATCATGATGCCGGGCATGGATGGCTACGACACGATGCGCGCGATCCGCGAGCAGCCCGATTCGCGTTCCCTGCCGATCGTGGCGCTCACCGCCAAGGCGATGAAGGGCGACCGCGAGAAATGCCTGGAGGCCGGCGCCTCCGACTATCTCGCCAAGCCCGTCGTCACCGACCAACTGCTGGGAATGCTGCGCCAATGGCTGCATCGCTGATGCCGAACAGTACCCGCGACCCCGAGCCGACGCCGCCAGGCGTCGGCGATGCGCCGGTCAACGTACTGCTGGTCGACGACCAGCCGGGCCGGCTGCTGACCTATCGCGCCATCCTGGAGCCGCTGGGCGAACGCCTCGTGGACGCCTCCTCGGGCACGGAGGCGCTCAAGCGGCTGATGGAGGACGAGTTTGCGGTCATCCTGCTCGACGTCAACATGCCGGGCATGGACGGTTTCGAGACGGCGAGCCTGATCCACCAGCACCCGCGGTTCGAGAAGACCCCGATCATCTTCGTGACCGCCGTCAACGTC
The DNA here is from genome assembly GCF_016613535.2 of Lysobacter solisilvae. Taxonomy (NCBI): domain Bacteria; kingdom Pseudomonadati; phylum Pseudomonadota; class Gammaproteobacteria; order Lysobacterales; family Lysobacteraceae; genus Agrilutibacter; species Agrilutibacter solisilvae. The sequence continues at coordinate 923,736 of NZ_CP071518.1, read as the reverse complement.
ACCGACATGGACCGCCTGCGCGGCTACAAGCTCGGCGCCGTCGACTACGTGCTGGTGCCGGTGATCCCCGAGATCCTGCGCAGCAAGGTCGAAGTGCTGTCCGAACTGTTCCGCAAGCGGCGCGAGCTGCAGCACGTGAACGCCGAACTGGCCGCGTACAACCAGTCGCTGGTGGCCGAGCGTTCGCGCGAGCTGGAGCAGTTCAACGAGTCGCTGCGCCAGGCCAACACCGAGCTGGCCGCGCGAAACGCCGAACTGCGGGTGGAAGTCGCCCAGCGCGCCAAGGCCGAACAGCGCCTGCGCGACGCCGACGCACGCAAGGATGAATTCCTGGCCACCCTGGCGCACGAACTGCGCAACCCGCTGGCGCCGCTGCAGAACGCACTGGCGATCCGGCGGCTGGCGCAGGAAGGCGGCGTGGATGGCCTGCAGGAACTGATGGAGCGCCAGCTCGCGCTGCTGGTGCGCATGCTCGACGACCTGCTCGACGTCGCCCGCGTGACGCGCGGCAAGATGCTGCTGCGCCGCTGCGTGGTGCTGCTGGACGAAGTGGTGCGCAACGCGATCGACACCGCGCAGCCCCTGTTGAGCCAGTTCGGCCACGAGCTGAGCGTGCACCTGCCCGAACAGCCGGTGACGCTCTACGCCGACCCCGCGCGCCTGGCGCAGGTGTTCGCCAACCTGCTCAACAACGCGGCCAAGTACTCCGAGCCCGGCAAGCCCATCACCCTGGAAGTGAAGTGGCAGCCCCCCGGCGAGGTCAGCGTGCAGGTCATCGACCAGGGCATCGGCCTGTCGCCGCAAGACGCCCAGACCGTGTTCGATCCGTTCCGCCAGCTCGATACCGCGGTCGATCGCACCCACGGCGGCCTGGGCATCGGGCTCACCCTGGTGCAGCGGCTGGTGTCGTTGCACGGCGGCCGCGTCGCGGTCGCCAGCGGCGGGCCGGGGCAGGGCGCGACCTTCACCGTGGTGCTGCCGTGCGGCGACGGTCTGGTGCTGCCCGAGCCGCCCGCGCCGGACGCCGGCGCCGAGCCGGCGAGCGCACCGGTGCGCGTGCTGGTGGTGGACGACAACCGCGACGCCGCCGACACCCTGGCCACGCTGATCCGCATCCTCGGCCACGACGTCAGCCAGCTCTACGACCCGTACGCCGTCGAGCAGGAAGTGGACCGTTTCGCGCCCGACCTGGTGTTCCTCGACGTCGGCATGCCCGGGCGCAGCGGGTTCGACGTGGCCCGCGCACTACGCGAACGGCCGGGCGGCGACGCCCTGTCGCTGGTGGCGGTGACCGGCTGGGGCCAGCCGGAGGACCGGCGACGCAGCATGGAGGCCGGCTTTGACGAACACCTCGTCAAGCCGCCGGAACTGGACGCCGTGCGCCGCCTGTGCCGACGCCAGGAACCGCTCCCACATCCAAACGACCCGACTTACGAGGAATCGCCGTGAGCCACGCCGACTGGTTCGGGCGTGTCGCCCACGACCTGCGCAATCCGCTGGCGCCGCTGCAGACCGCGGCGTACCTGCTGCGCTGCGGCGACATCGGCGCTGAGGAACAGGCCCGCATGCTGGAGGTGGTCGAGCGCCAGGGCGTCCGCCTGGCGGCGATGATCGATGAACTCGCCGACGGGCTGCGCGCCGAGTACGGCCGCCTGCTGGGACCGATGACCGAGACGGACGTGGGAACGCTGGCCGTGCTGGCCGCCAACGGCAACGACGCCGCGCCGGTGCAGCAGCCCGACGAGAGCGCGCCGCTGCGCATGCGCGCCGACGATTCGCGGCTGATCCAGATGCTGCGCACCCTGCGCGAACTGCGCCTGAGCCCGGACGAGGTCCTGCCCGCGCCGCTGATCGTCGAGCGCCAGGGCGCGACCGTGCGGCTGGAGCGCCACCTGGCGTGCCCGCCCGAACTGCTGGCCCATCCCGCGCGCCTGCTGGAAGCCCCGCTGCCGGCACGGCTGTGCGAGGACGGCCTGGGCCTGCAGCTGCCCATCGCCGCTGCGATCGCCCAGGCCCACGGCGGCCGGCTGGACGTGGCCGAGCAGGACGGGATGCTGGTGCTGACGGCGCAGCTGCCGCTGGAAGCTTGAAGCAGGGCGGGAAGTCGCGGCGAGGGCATCGCGAAGGGGACGGCATGACGGACATGACGAACGTACGTGGTAACCGGCCCGGCGCGCGCCGCACGCACGCGCTTGCCCAGGTGTACCCTGCGGTTTCCGTCCACGGGGAGCGCGAATGAAGACGGTGTTGGTGGCCAGTTCCAAGGGGGGCGCGGGCAAGACCACGCTCGCGACGCACCTGGCGGCGCAGTCCGCGCTGGAGGGCATGCGGACCGCCCTCGTCGACGCCGATCCGCAGGCCTCATCCACCCGCTGGGCCCAGCGGCGCGCCGGCCTGGACAGCGCCGTGCTGGCGCTCGACGGCACCCGGCACAAGGGCTGGCGCCGGCAGGTGCCCGATGACACGCAGCGCGTGGTGATCGACGCCGCGGCCGGTGCGATGGCGCAGGACCTGGAACCCTTCCTGCAGAGCGTGGACGCCGTCCTGGTGCCGATCGTGCCTTCGACGATCGACATCGAGGCCACCGTGCCCTTCCTGGACTCGCTGGCCAGGCATCCGCGCGTGCGCAAGGGCGAGCTGCGCGTGGGCCTGGTGGCCAACAAGCTCAAGCCCTGGACCAACGTCTCCCAGCAGGCGCTGGACCTGCTCGGGCGCTGGCCGTATCCGGTCGTCGCGCAGCTGCGCGACAGCCAGGCGTACGTGGTCACCACCGCGCTGGGCAAGAGCCTGTTCGACTACCACTCCGCGCAGGTACGCGACCACCAGTCGGACTGGTCGTCGCTGCTTAAGTGGCTGCGCAAGTAACGCCGCGCCGAACCCGGGACTGCGCCATGGACACCGGCGACGAAGCGGCACGACATGCAGGGGCCGGCGCTTCGGTCCCGCCAGCAGGTCGCGCCCGCGTGTCCCGACCTGCGCGCCCTGCGCCGGTTCCGCGTTCGGGCACCACCGCCCCGGGTGGGGCGGGAATGCCCTGTTGACCTGATCGCGTATTCGCTGTTCCCTGTCCCCTGTTGCCGTCCCTGACCCCCGGCTATCGAGATCACATGCGCGAACTCATCCTGCTGCGCCACGCCCACGCCGAACCGGCCGCGCCGGGTCAGGCGGACCTCGATCGTCCGCTGTCCGCCGAAGGGCTCGCCGAGGCCGAGGCGGCAGGCCGCTGGCTCGCGCAGAACAAGCTGGTCCCGGACTGCGCACTGTGTTCGCCCTCGCGGCGCTCGCGCGAAACGCTGGAAGCCGTGCTGGGCGTGATCGGCTACGTCGACCAGCGCATCGAGCCGTCCATCTACGAGGCCACGCCCGGCACCCTGGTGGCGCTGGCCGATGCGCACAACCAGTCCGAGCGGCTGCTGATGGTCGGCCACAACCCCGGCTTCGAACAGTTGGCCGCCCTGCTGCACAGCGGCCAGACGGGCGACTACCGCGGCATGCCGCCGGCGGGCATCGCGGTGTTGACCGTGCCCGCGGGCGCGGCGCTGGAGCCGGGTGCGGCCCAGCTCAGCGCGTTCTGGTGGCCGTGATCGGGCGCTTCAGCCGGCGTGCGCATGTCCTGCGGTGAAATGGTCGGCCCGGGGCGCCTGCGCGCCCGCGCCCGAAGGAAGCCGTGATTCCGACAGCAGTCCACCGCGCCGCCCGCCGCGCCGTTCCCTGGATCGTCCTCCCCTCCCGCCGGGCTCGCCGCCTGGCATGGGCGGGGCTGACGGCGGCCGTCTGTGGCCTGGCCCCGGCGTGGGCGCAGGCCCCGGCCCCGGCGACCGAGTCCACGACCAGCCCCGACCCGGCGGCCGTGCCGGTCGCGCCCACCCGGCTTGATCCCGCGCACAGCCGCTTCGGCTTCGAACTTCGGACCCGCTGGGGCCAGCGCGTCGACGGCAATTTCCCCCGCTACGAAGGCGAGGTGATCCCGCTGCCCGACGGCCGCCGGCGCGTGCGCATCCGGCTGGCGACCGGCAGCGTGGAAGTGGCCGGGTCCGATCGCTACACGCGGTTCGCGCGCAGCCCCAGCTTCCTGGATGCCGCGCACCATCCGTGGGTGGAGTTCACCTCCGAGCCCTACGTCGGCGAACTGGTCCGCGCCGGGGGTCCGCTGCGCGGCACGCTGAGCCTGCGCGGCGTCAGCAAGCCGGAAACCTTCACCCTCAAGCCCTCCGCCTGCCCGCGTCCGGCGCACGACTGCGACGTGGTCGCGTACGGCCGCGTCAACCGCGCCGACTACGGCCTGCAGACCTGGCGCTGGGCGGTGCAGGACGATGTCCGCTTCACCCTGCGCGTGCGCTGGCTGGAAGGCGCCCCGTGATCGCCCCGCTGCCCACCCTGCGCAACGCCTGGGCCCGCGGCGTGGTCGCCGCGCTGGTGCTGGGCCTGTCGGCCTGCTCGAGCCTGTCGGGCGTGCAGCGTGAGCGCGTCGACGCGGTGATCGCGTCGGCCCGTCCCACCGACGTCGCCTGCCTGGCGCCGGACCGCTGCGCCCAGCCCTCGCCGCTGCGCGCGCTGGGCACCGATGCGCTGCGCCAGTCCGCGGTGGATGCGCCGCGCCACTACGCGCTGATCATCGACAACGGCCCCGACGCGATGCTGGCGCGGCTGGACCTGATCCGCGGCGCGCAGCAGAGCATCGACCTGCAGACCTACATCTTCGACGAGGACGACGCCGGCCGCCTGGTGCTGGACGAACTGATCCAGGCCGCGCGCCGCGGCGTGCGCGTGCGCGTGCTGATGGACCAGCTGTCGGCGCTGCGCCGCGTGGACACGCTGGCCGCGCTGTCGGCCGCGCACGCGAACCTGGAAGTGCGGCTGTACAACCCCGTGCTCGGCCGCGCACGCATCAACTACCCGCAGTACGCCGTCGCCGCCGCCTGCTGCTGGCGCCAGCTCAACCAGCGCATGCATTCCAAGATGCTGCTGGTCGACGGGCTGGTCGGCATCACCGGCGGGCGCAACTACCAGAACGACTATTACGACTGGGATCCGCAGTTCAATTTCCGCGACCGCGACCTGCTCGTCGCCGGTCCCGTGGCCGCCACCATGGACGCGGATTTCGGCGCCTTCTGGAACGACGCGCGCAGTGTGCCGGCGCACCACCTGCGCGACGTGGGCAAGCGCCTGCTCGGCGCGGGCGTGCCGCGCCTGCCGGCGCCGGACTACGAGCGTCCGGCGCGGGCCGCTGCGATGCAGGCCCTGGCCGCCGACGCCGGGCAGGTGCAGGCGCGCCTGGCCGTCCACGCGCTGCCGGTGGGCCCAGTCCAGTACATCTCCGACAAGCCGGCCAAGCAGGACCGCGCCGGCGCCGGCCAGCGCTGGAGTTCGGAATCCCTGCGCGAGCTGATCGAGAGCGCGCAGAACGAAGTGCTGCTGCAGACGCCCTACCTGGTGCTGTCCAAACCGGCGCAGGACATGTTCCGCCGCCTGCACGACCGGCCGGAGCACCCGCGGGTGATCGTGTCGACCAATTCGCTGGCCGCGACCGACGCCTTCATCGCCTACGCGCTGTCCTACAAGTACAAGCGCCGCTACCTGCGCGACTTCGGCTTCCACATCTACGAATACAAGCCCTTCCCGCTGGACGCCCCGATCGACCTGGCGGCGACCGGCGCGCCCCTCGACGAACCCACGCCGACGCCGGGCCACGGACCGGCCGAGGCGCTGGCCATGCCGGGGCCGGGTTCGTCCGCGGCGCCCTACCCGTACCGTGCCCCGCACCGTGCGTCACCGCCGCCTGCCCCCGTGCGCCAGTCGCGCAACGACATCGACGACCCGCGCGCCGCGATGACGCGCACGCGCTACCGCGCCCCGCTGTCGAGCGAGCAGGCCGCCAAGCGCTACACGCGCCGGCGCGTCAACGAGCCGGTGCCGCTTAAGCGCGCCGGTGTGCGCGTGGGCCTGCACGCCAAGTCGCTGGTCATCGACCGCCGCGTCGGCGTGGTGGGCACGCACAACTTCGATCCGCGCGGCGACCACTACAACACCGAGAGCGCGGTGATGATCGAGGACCCGGTGTTCGCCGCGATGCTGGCCGACAGCATCCGCCGCGACATCGCGCCGGAAAATGCGTGGGTGATCGCGCCGCGCGAGAAGGCGCCGGTGTTCTCCGGCCTGGAGTACTCGCTGGGCAAGGCGTCCGAACACCTGCCGCTGTTCGACCTGTGGCCGGTGCGTTACGCCATCAGCTACGAATTCACGCCCGGGCCCCGTTGCCCGGCGCCGCTGCCGATCGACCACAAACGCTTCCGCGACTGCTACCGCGCGGTCGGCGACTTCCCCGAAGTCAATCTCGGCCTGAAGTCGATCACCACGCGGATCTTCACCGCCTTCGGCGCGGGGCTGGCGCCGATCCTTTAGGGGCAGCGCGCGGCGGTTCGCCAGCAGGCCCGCGGGTCGACCGCGGCCCGTCCGGCAGTGCGCCACGCCGGCCCGCGTATGGACCCGGTCCGTCCGGCAGTTCGCCAAATTGGTCCGCGGGTTCACACCGGTCCGTCCGACAGTTCGCCAAAACCGTCCGCGCGTTGGCACCGGCCGGTGCGCCGGTTCGCCAATACGGTCCGCGCGTGCATGCCGGCCGTCCGACGGTGGGCCAAAACGGTCCGCGCGCGCATGCCGGTCCGTCCGGCGGTGCACCCAATCGGCCCGCGCGCGCATGCCGGCCGTCCGGCGGCGCACCCAATCGGTCCGCGCGCGCATGCCGGTCCGTCCGGCTGCGCACCAAGAGGGCCCGTGCGAGGGCCGGCGGGGCGAACTGGAAGGCCACATTTGTGGGCCGGTAGCCGGGTGCGATGGCGCTTTTGATCTGGGGGCGAGCGTTTGGTCTTGCCCACGCAGCGCGCGGCGGCGCGGTCATTGGCGGCGTGGCCCGGGGCCGCGGGCGAGCGTTCTCGGCGGGGGTTTGAGGGACGCAACGCGCGGCGGCGCGGTCATTGGCGGCGTGGCCCGGGAGGCACCTTGCGCGCCCATGCCATCAGTCATGGCAACGGTCTGGGCGAAAAACGCATCTGAATCATGGAGTTCCGCGGGGCTTCCACCGGCAGGCGCAGTAGGTCTTCGGTGGGGTGACTTCCGGCCCATGGCGGAATCGAATTGGTGTTGTACTTTACCAACACACCGAGTCACACCCCGCCCGCCCCAGGAGTTTCCCATGAACGTTTTCAACCTCCAGACCCGCACCCCGGCCCCGGCCAAGATCGCCCCCGCCGTCCTGTTCACCCCGGTCCGCCAGCATCGTGAACGCGACTTCGGCGTCGGCTACGGCAGCTCCAGCGGCTATGCCACCAACCGCCGCTACGCCAACTCCCCGTTCAAGCCGCTGTTCCGCTGCGCCTGACGCGCACACCCAAAGGGTTGTCGCGTCGTCTTCCCCCACCGCCACGTCCGCCCGAGAGATCACCATGAACACCCGCACCCTCCAGACCCGCCCGGCCCCCAACCCGGCTTCCTCGACCCCCCCGGCCGCCGAAGGCGCCGCCCCGGTCCGCCACCTGCACCGCGAACGCGACTTCGGCGTTGGCTACGGCAACTCCAGCGGCTACGCCAGCAACCGCCGCTACACCTCCAACTGGGCCCAGCCGTTCTTCCGCTGCGCCTGACGTCTCTCTCGGTGGGCCCGGCCCCGGCCGGCGCGCAGCGCTCCTCCCCTGCCTGCGCGCTGGCCGGTCAAGCCGACGGACGCTATCGTCCCCGGATGACCCAGCCCACCGAACCCCGTCTCGATGCCCGGCCGCTGTTCCGCGGCGAAACCACCCTTGCCGAGCTCAACGCCATGTCCAGGGACACGGCGATGGAACCCCTCGGCATCCACTTCACCGAGATCGGCCCCGATTACCTGCGCGGCACCATGCCGGTGGATGCGCGGACGCGGCAGCCCTACGGCTTGCTGCACGGCGGAGCCTCGGTGCTGCTGGCCGAAACCCTGGGCAGCACGGCGGGCGGGCTGTGCGCGCCGCAGGGCAAGGGGGTGGTGGGGATCGAGATCAACGCCAACCACGTCCGCGGCGTGCGCGAGGGCCTGGTCACCGGCACCGCGCGCGCCCTGCATGTGGGCGCCAGCACCCAGGTCTGGGAAATCCGCATCGAGGATGCACGCGGCAAGCTGGTCTGCATCTCGCGCCTCACCCTGGCGGTGGTGCCGCGGCCGGCGGCCTGACCGGCCGCCAGCGGGGCCCTTGATCCGCCGAACCCGCGGCGAGCCCGCGCCATGGCCCGATTGCCCGCCGTCAGCCGCTCTCACCAGTGCGCGCCCACTCAAGCAATCCCACTGAAGCGCTGAAGCGCTCCGGCGGGGAGCAATCCCGGCCAATCCATCCCCGTGCGCCGCCGCACGTGGTGACGGACGGACGCCGCCGATCCCGCCGCGGCGTCCTGCCTGCGCGCGCAAGCGGCCGCGGCCCGATGTCGGCGCCGCACGCCGCGCTCTACAAACCCCGCCCGCTTCGGTATCGTTCCGGCCCATGACCGCGCCGTCCCCCTCCGCTGGCGCCGCAGCGCCCACCGGGGCGCGCGCGGCCCGCGCGTTTCGCTACTGCTACCGCCTGCCGCTGCTGGCCTGGCACATCCTGATCGACCTGCCGCTGGCGATGCTGCTGACCACGCCGCTGGTGGCGCGCGTGCGCTGGGGCGGGGAATCGCTGGACTATCGGGTGATCCGCGCCTGGTCGGCGGGGCTGATGCGCGTGTTCGGCTTCCGCATGCGCCGCTACGGCACGCCGCTGCCGGGCGCGGCGATGTTCGTGGCCAACCACGTCAGCTGGATCGACATCGAGACCCTGCACAGCCAGCGCATGATGGGCTTCGTCGCCAAGCGCGAGATCCAGAGCTGGCCGGTGGTCGGCTGGCTGGCGCAGCGCGGCGAGACCATCTTCCACGCCCGCGGCAGCACCGAATCGCTGGGCGGCGTCCTGCACGAGATGCTGGGCCGGCTGCGCGGCGGACGCAGCGTGGGCGTGTTTCCCGAGGGCGGCACCCGCGGGGGGCGCGAACTGGGCCCGTTCCACGCCCGGATCTTCCTGGCGGCGGTGGAGGCCGGCGTGCCGGTGCAGCCGGTGGCCCTGCTCTACGGGCAGGGCGGCAACGCGCAGCACATCGTCGCCTTCCAGCCGCGCGAGAGCTTCTTCGCCAATTTCGTCCGCCTGCTGGGCGAGCCGGGCCGCGTCGCCGAAGTGCACTTCCTGGAGCCCATCGCGCCCGGTGACGCCCAGGGCCGGCGCCGCATCGCCGAACTGGCCCGCGCCCGGATCGCACAGGCGATGGGCCTCCCCGTCGACTGAACCCGGCCGACGCGCCCGCTTCGCGGCGCCGGGAAGGCCGCCGATGTGCGGCCCCGACCACGTTAGGATCGGGTAAGACCCCTCGACGCACACGCCATCGATTCCTCCCCCGCACGAATGCTCACCGCCGCCGACTACCAGCCCCCGCGCTGGCTGCGAAACGCCCATGTCCAGTCCGTGCTGGGCAGCGCGCCGCAGCGCCGGCGCCGCGGCGAGGCCCGGCTGGCGGGCTGCGGCGCGACCACCACCGCGCACCTGATCGACGGCGGCGACGGCGTGCGCCTGCAGGGCCTGCACAGCGTCGTGGCCGGCATGCCCGCGCGCGGCCTCGTGCTGCTGCTGCACGGCTGGGAAGGCTCGGTCGATTCGAGCTACATGCGGCTGACCGCGGCCCAGCTGTTGCGGCGCGGGTTCGAGGTGTTCCGCCTGAACTTCCGCGACCACGGCGACACCCACCACCTCAACGAAGGCATCTTCCACTCCAACCGCATCGACGAGGTCGTGTACGCGGCGCGCGAAGTGGCCCTGCGATTCGGGCGGCGCCCGCTGCTGGTGGCCGGCTATTCACTGGGCGGCAACTTCGCCCTGCGCCTGGCGCTGCGCGCGCCCACCGCCGGGCTGGCGATCGCGCACGTGGCGGCGGTGTGCCCGGTGCTCGACCCGGCGCGCACGATGGAGGAGATGGAGCGCGGCTTCCCGCTGTACTACTGGTACTTCCACCGCAAGTGGCGGCACTCGCTGCAGCGCAAGCGGGCGCTGTTCCCGAACCAGTTCGAACTGGACGACGACGTGCTGGGCCTGCGGATGCGCCCGCTCACCCAGTGGCTGGTCGAGCGCCACACCGACTTCGGCACCCTGGACCGCTACTTCGACGGGTACGCCATCGCCGGCAGCCGCCTGGCCGGGCTGAGCGTGCCGGCCAGCATCCTGACCTCGGCCGACGACCCGGTCATCCCGGTCGCGGACTTCGGCGCCCTGCAACTGCCCCCCAACGCCCAGCTGGAGATCGCCCGCTGGGGCGGGCACTGCGGGTTCCTGGAAGGCGCCAGCCTGGAGGGCTTCGCCGAGCGCTGGGTAGCCGACCGCCTGGCCGCGGCGGCCGACGCGGCGGCCTGACCCGGCCAGCGAGGCAGTCGAGCGGGCGGCGGTGCCCACGGCCCGGAGGGATGAGCGGCCCATTCCGCGCAAAACGGCGGGGCGCGCCGGCACGTACAATCGACCTCTTTCCGCCAGCCGTATCCCCATGCACGAACAGATCATCGACGCGCTGCGTCGCGGCGCCGCCGACGAAGCCCTTGCCGCCGCCCGCCAGGCCGTCGCGGCCGAGCCCCACGACCCCACCGCGCAGCGCCTGCTGGCTTCCGCCCTGCGCATGACCGGGGACATCGCCGGGGCGATGACCGTCGTCGACCAGGCGCTGGCCCTGTCGCCGGAAGACGCCGGCCTGCACATGGAGCGGGGCAGCCTGCTGCTGACCGACCGCGGCCAGCTCGACGAGGCCCAGGCCGCGCTCGCCCGCTCGGTCGGCCTGGACCCCAACCAGTTTCCCGCCTACATCCTGCAGGCCCAGCTGGCCCTGGGCCGCGGCGACCTCGACGAGGCGCATCGCCTGGCCCGCACGGCCTCGCGGCTGGCCCCCGAGCACCCGCAGATCCTGGGCATCGACGGCATGGTCGCCCTGTATCGCGGCGAGCACGATCGCGCGCTCAAGCTGCTGACCCTGGCCACACAGCGCGCGCCGACCGACCCCAGCCTCAAGCCCGCGCTGGGCTTCGCCTACCTGGCCAACGGCCACCTGGCGTTCGCCGAACAGACCTTCCGCAGCCTGCTCGAGCGCGCACCCGGCTCGGTGTCGCTGGTGACGATGATCGCGGACCTGGTCCGCCGCCAGGGCCGTCCGGCCGAAGCCGCCGACAGCCTGGCCCCGCTGGCCCAGGCCGACGACGGCAGCCCCGGCCTGCGCCGGGCCTGGGCGCGGCTCGAACTGGAAGCCGGACGCCCGGAGCGGGCCCTGCCGGCCCTGTCGGCGGCCTTCGAACGCAATCCCGACGACCTCCCGGCGCTGGAAGCGCTGGTCGACCTGTGGCGCGTGAGCGGCCAGGCCGAGCAGGCGCGCGAGGCCATCGACCGTGCCCTCGCCGCGCGCCCGCAGAGCCTGCCGCTGTGGCGCGCCCGGCTGCTGTTCGAGCCCTACGCCGGCGCAGGCGCGCTGGGCGTCGTCGAGCGCTGGATGGAGGCGATGCCGGACCACATCCCCGCGCTGGAAGCCCGCGCCACCATCCACGATGCCGCCGGCGAGACCGAACAGGCCGACGAGATCGCCTTCCAGATCGCCGCCCTGCAGCCCGGCCGCAGCTCGGCCGAGCTGCGCATCGTCGACAGCCTGCTGCGCCGCGACCCGAAGGCGGCCGTCGCCCGCGTCGAAGGCCTGATCGCCCAGGCGACCGATCCCGCCTACAAGGCCGGCATGCGCCAGCTGCTGGGCCGCACCCAGGCCGCCGCCGGTGACCCCGCGGCCGCCGTGGCGACCTGGAGCGCGCTGCAGGCCGAACTGATTCCGCAGCGCCTGCCCCTGCCGGCGGTGACGGCGGGCCCGGCCACGCTGCCCGATTTCGTCCCGGCCGCCGACGGCACGCCGGGCGTGCTGTTCCTCTGGGGCCCGCCGGGCTCGATGGTCGAAACGCTGGGCGCGACCCTGTCGGCCGGCGAAGTGCCGCTGCTGCTCGACCGCAACAGCCCGCGTCCGCCGCGCGACCCGCTGCAGCGTTACGGCACCTCGCAGGAACTGGTCGATGGCCGCCTGGATCCCAGCTTCCTGGTCAGCCAGTGGCGGGCGGCGCTGCCCAGCCGCGGCCATACCGGCGGGCCGGTGTTCGACTGGCTGCTGTGGTGGGACAACGCACTGGTGCCCGCCCTGCGCGCGCACCTGGGCGAAGCACTGCTGATGGTCGGCATCCGCGACCCGCGCGACATGCTGCTCGACTGGCTGGCGTGGGGCCCGGTGAATTCGCCCTTCGCCCTGGAATCGCCGCTGGCCGGCGCGCGCTGGATGGCCAGGTCGCTGGAGCAGCTGTCCGAACTGCACGACAAGGACCTGTTCCCGCACACGATCGTCCCGCTGGACACGATCGCGCACGACCCGCAGGGCCTGGTGAGCGTGATCAACCGGGCGCTGGGGCTGAACCTGCCGCCGCCGCCGCGCAATGCGCTGGGCCCGAACCGCAACCAGCCCGGCGCGTGGCGCGCCTTCACCGGGCCGCTGGCGGAAGCCTTCGCCCTGCTCACCCCGCAGGCCGTGAAGTTCGGCTACCCGGAGCAGTGAGTCGCGCCGCGGACCGTGGCCACGGGTCGGTGTCGAGCCGACCCGCGTGCTCTGACCCGAGTGCCCTGACCCGCGCGCCCTGATCCGCAACGCAAGCGCCCGCACCGCAGGCGCCCGCAACGACGAACCGCCCGCCGCCCGAAGCGACGGGCGCCAGCCCAGGAGACCGTGATGAAGATCCGCAGCGACAGCTTCGAACACCGCCACCGTCTCCCGGCCCAGTTCGCCGCCGGCCAGCCGGCGGGCGACGGGTTCGGCTTCGCCCCCAACCGCAATCCGCACTTGGCCTGGGAAGCCGCGCCGTCCGGCACGCGCAGCTTCGTGCTGCTGTGCATCGATCCGGACGTGCCCACCGACCTGTCGCCGGCGCAGATCCCGGTCGAGCAGCCCCGCACCGATTTCACCCACTGGGCGGTCGTCGACATCCCGGCCGGCGTCGGCGAAATCGCCGCCGGCAGCGCGTCCGAGGGCGTGGTGGCGCACGGCAAGGCCGCGCCGGCGGGCCCGGCGGGCAGCCGCCAGGGGCTCAACGACTACACCGGCTGGTTCGCGAACGACCCCGACATGGCGGGCGACTGGCGCGGCTACGACGGCCCCTTCCCGCCGCCGCACGACCTGCGCCTGCACCGCTACTTCTTCCGCCTGTTCGCGCTCGACGTCGAGCGGCTGGATGTCCCGGACCGTTTCACCGCCGCCGACGCGCTGCAGGCCATGCAGGGCCACGTGCTGGACGAAGTGGCGATCTACGGCACCTATTCGCTCAATCCGGCGGTCAAGGACTAGCCCCGCCGGCGGGCGGATCGGGCGGCTACTCGCCGGCCGGCACCACCAGCAGCAGCGCCACGCCCAGGATTACCCGGTACACCGCGAACACGGTGAAGCGGTGGTTCTGGATGTAGTACAGCAACCACTTCACGGCCGCGAAGGCCGTTAGCGCCGAAGCCACGAAGGCCACGCCCAGCGCGGTCCAGTCCTCGTGCACAGCCTGGCCGGTGCGCATGACCTCCACCAGCTCGTAGCCCGTGGCCGCGAACATGGTCGGGATGCCCACCAGGAATGCGAACTCGGTCGCCGCCGCGCGCTGCGTGGTGCCGGCCAGCAGGGCGACGAAGATCGTGGTCGCTGAGCGCGACGTGCCCGGGAAGACCCCCGCCAGCACCTGCGCCAGCCCCACCAGGATCGCCACCGTCCAGGTGATCTGCGCCCGCTCGCCCAGCACCGCCGCGCGCCGCGCCGCCCACTGTTCGGCCAGCACCATCCACACCGCGCCGATGATCAGCGCCCAGGCGATCGGGGCCACGGTCTCGGGCAGTTCGAAGCCGGCCTTCTTGACCACCAGGCCCAGCACCGCGGTCACGCCGAAGGCCGTGGCCAGCTTGAGGGCGTAATCGCGGCTCTCGTGGCCGCTGAAGAAGCGCGTGCACAGCTGCCACAGCCGCCGCCGGTAGATCAGCACCACCGCCAGGATGGCGCCGGCCTGGATGGAGATGTTGAACAGGTCGCTGCGGTGGCCCAGCCAGCGCTCGGCGATGAGCAGGTGGCCGGTGCTGGAGATCGGGAGGAACTCGGTGATGCCTTCGATGATGCCGAGCAGCAGCGCGGCGAGGAGATCGGTCATGGGGCAGGGCAGGAAGTCGGCCGCGCGGCCGGGGAATCGCTGCGCAGGATAGCGGATGCCCGGCTTGCACCCGATTGGGGCCACGCCCGCGCGGTTGCACCGAAACGGTGCACGATTCGACCCGTCCGATAACGAAACCCCAGCCAATCAATCACTTACAAGATGGCACGGCGCTTGCTAACTACTCTTCGTTCGCCGCTTTCTCCCTTTCCATCTCCGGCCAGGAATCCACCATGTCCCTCGAACACGTCGAAAAGCTCATCAAGGACCACAAGGTCGAATTCGTCGACCTCCGCTTCGCCGACATGAAGGGCGTGCAGCACCACGTGACCTTCCCCAAGTCGATTGTCGAAGCCAGCCTGTTCGAGGACGGCAAGATGTTCGACGGCTCCTCCATCTCCGGCTGGAAGGGCATCCAGGAATCGGACATGGTCCTGCTGCCCGATTCCAACACCGCGTTCCTGGACCCGTTCACCGCCGATCCGACCCTGGTCCTGACCTGCGACATCCTGGACCCGGCCACCATGCAGGCCTACTCGCGCGACCCGCGCGGCATCGCCAAGCGCGCCGAGGCCTTCCTGAAGTCCAGCGGCATCGCCGACCAGGCCTTCTTCGGCCCGGAGCCGGAGTTCTTCATCTTCGACAGCGTGCGTTTCGCCAATGACATGGGCCACACCTTCTTCCACATCGACTCGGAAGAAGCGCATTGGAACTCGGGCCGCGAATACGAAGGCGGCAACACCGGCTACCGCCCGATGGTGAAGGGCGGCTACTTCCCCGTCGCGCCGCTGGATTCGCTGCACGACCTGCGCGCCGAGATGTGCAAGACGCTGGAACAGGTCGGCATCGAGGTCGAGGTGCACCACCACGAAGTGGCCAACGCCGGCCAGTGCGAGATCGGCACCAAGTTCAGCTCGCTGACGCAGAAGGCCGACGAACTGCTGACGATGAAGTACGTCATCAAGAACGTCGCCCACCGCAACGGCAAGACCGTCACCTTCATGCCCAAGCCGATCGTCGGCGACAACGGCAGCGGCATGCACGTGCACCAGTCGCTGGCCAAGGGCGGCGTGAATCTGTTCTCCGGCGACGGCTACGGCGGCCTGTCGCAGATGGCGCTGTGGTACATCGGCGGCATCTTCAAGCACGCCCGCGCGATCAACGCCTTCGCCAACTCGACCACCAACAGCTACAAGCGCCTGGTGCCGGGCTACGAAGCGCCGGTGATGCTGGCCTACTCGGCGCGCAACCGCTCCGCCTCCTGCCGCATCCCCTACGTCGCCAACCCGAAGGCGCGCCGCATCGAGATCCGCTTCCCCGATCCGATGAACTCGGGCTACCTGATCTTCTCCGCACTGATGATGGCCGGCCTGGACGGCATCAAGAACCAGATCGACCCGGGCGCGCCGAGCGACAAGGACCTGTACGACCTGCCGCCGGAAGAAGAGAAGAACATCCCGACCGTGTGCCACTCGCTGGACCAGGCACTGGACGCGCTGGACAAGGACCGCGACTTCCTCAAGGCCGGCGGCGTGTTCACCGACGACTTCATCGACAGCTACATCGCGCTGAAGATGCAGGAAGTCACCCGCTTCCGCGGCGCGACCCACCCGCTCGAGTACCAGATGTACTACACGCTGTAAGGCGTGTGTCCTGGGCCCCTCTCCCGACGGGAGAGGGGGTTGGGTGGGTTCGTCGTAGCGCGAGCCCACCCCGCCAGCGAAAAGCGAGTACGGGCCTGTCCGTTCCCGCGCAGACACAAGCCAGGCACCACCGGCACGACGCCACCGTTCCACCCGCCGCGCGGCCCTCCCTGCACGGCGAACACCGGTCCCGCTGCGGCCATTCCCCGCAGCCGATCGCGCTCCAGCCCTGCATCGACGCAGGCGCGTCACCTCCGCCTCGCGGCCCGCCCTGCGAGCGCGCACCACGTCCACCCGCGGCCAGTTCCCCGCGGCGCGTCCAGACGTCCATCGCGACAGCACAGCCACCAGAACCCCGGCGCGCACCCTCGGTGCCGACCGTCCACGCATGACGCGTGGCGCTGGTTGTCCGTCGCGCGCATCACGCCACTGCACGACGCCACACGCAGCTCCGCAGCACGAAGCACCTGACCGGGGAGGGCCACTTGTCGAGGGCCTTGTGTCATGACGCATCGTCGTACCGCCGCACCTGCCACCACCCTGTCCGCCACCGCCACCACGATCACCGCGCTGGGGTTGGCGCTCGCATGCGCGTCGCCGCCGGCACGCGCCGGCACCGGCGGCTCGGTCGCGCTCACCAGCGATTACCTGTTCCGCGGCGTATCGCAGACCGCCACAAATCCCGCGCTGCAGGCCGGAGTGGAATACAGCGCCGACGCCGGCTTCTATGCCGGCGCCTGGGGCAGCAACATCAGCTGGCTGTCGGACCTGTCCACCCCGCAGGCGCCCATCAGCAGCAGCCTGGAGCTGGACGTCTACGCCGGCTATCGGCACAAGCTGGGCGAACACGCGGGCCTGGACGTGGGCGCGATCGGCTACTTCTACCCGGGCGATTTCCCCGACGGCTTCAACAGCGCCGACACCGGCGAGCTCTATGCGGCGCTGAACTTCACGCCCACCGGCAACACCAGCGTGGGCGCGAAGTATGCGTACGCCGTCACCGACCTGTTCGGCTATCCGGACTCCGACGGCAGCGGCTACCTGGAAATCAACGCCGGCTGGACGTTCCACCCGGGCTGGACGCTGGCCGCGCATGGCGGCCACCAGTGGATCCGCCACAACGGCGCCTACGACTACGCCGAATGGCGCCTGGGCCTCACCCGCGCATTCGACAACGGCGTCTCCGTCGCCGCTGCGTGGAACGACTCCGACGCCGACCGCGCGCTTTACACCAATCCGCAGGGTCGCCAACTCGCCGACGGGACGCTGTCGTTGACCCTCGCCAAGTCCTTCTGAACAACGGGAGCACGCATGAAACTGATCACCGCGATCATCCGCCCGTTCAAGCTCGACGAGGTGCGCGAAGCGCTCACCGATGCGGGCGTGTCGGGCATCACCGTATCCGAGGTCAAGGGCTTCGGACGCCAGAAGGGCCACACCGAGCTCTACCGCGGCGCCGAATACGTCGTCGACTTCCTGCCCAAGCTGAAGATCGAGTGCGCCGTCACCGAAGCGGGCCTGGAGGCCGCGCTGGACGCGGTCGCCCAGGCCGCGCGCACCGGCAAGGTCGGTGACGGAAAGATCTTCGTCCAGGCGCTCGAGCGCACGGTGCGCATCCGCACGGGAGAACTCGACGATGACGCTCTTTGACTTCACTGCGAGATTCGACATGACCACCCACACGATCGAAACCCGCAAGCGCGGGCGCCAGGCAGTCGCCGCCTCCGTTCAACCAGACCCGATCGGCGCCCAAGGCACGCGCGCAAATGTCTCCATGAAGCGCGCAACCCCATCCCCGTCGTTCCCGCGAACGCGGGAACCCAGCGACTTTGCGGTTGCCACGAAGACAGAAGCCACGCCACTGGACTCCCGCGTTCGCGGGAGTGACGGGACCAGGAAAACGGAGGGTGCCCACGCCACTATCGGTGTCACTGGATGCATCGCGTCGCTGGCAGCTGCGCTGCTGCTTCCTGCCACCGTATTCGCGCAGGAAGCCGCCACCATCGCCCCCACCCCCGACAAGGGTGACACCGCCTGGCTGCTGCTCTGCTCGGCCCTGGTGATCTTCATGACCCTGCCCGGGTTGGCCCTGTTCTACGGCGGCCTGGTGCGCGCCAAGAACGTGCTGTCGGTGCTGATGCAGTGCCTGCTGGTGTTCTCGCTCGTCGCCGTGCTGTGGGCGCTGTACGGCTATTCGCTGGCCTTCACGGCGGGCAACGCGTTCATCGGCGGCACCGATCGCCTTTTCGCCGGCGGCCTCACCGCGGCTTCGCTCGCGGCGACCTTCAGCAAGGGGGTGGTGATCCCGGAGCTGGTGTTCTTCGTGTTCCAGGGCGCGTTCGCGTGCATCACCTGCGCGTTGATCGTCGGCGCGTTCGCCGAGCGGGTGAAGTTCGCCGGCGTGCTGCTGTTCACGGTGCTGTGGTTCACCTTCGCCTACACGCCGATGGCGCACATGGTCTGGTTCTTCCCGGGCCCGGACGCGTTCACCGATCCCGCCGCGGTGGAGGGCGTGCTCGCGCAATCGGGCTTCCTGTTCGCCCGCGGCGCGCTGGACTTCGCCGGCGGCACGGTGGTGCACATCAATGCCGCGGTCGCCGGCCTGGTCGGCGCCTACGTGGTCGGACGGCGCGTGGGCTACGGCCGCGAGGCGATCAAGCCGCACAACCTGACCCAGACCATGGTCGGCGCGAGCATCCTGTGGGTCGGCTGGTTCGGCTTCAACGCCGGCTCGGCGCTGGAAGCCAATGCGGTGGCGGCGCAGGCCTTCGTCAACACTTTCCTGGCCACCGCGGCGGCGGTGCTGGGCTGGACGGCGGTGGAATGGCTGGGCAAAGGCAAGCCCTCGATGCTCGGCGCGGCGTCGGGGGCGGTGGCCGGCCTGGTGGCCATCACGCCCGCGGCGGGCTTCGTCGGCCTGTGCGGCGCGCTGGCCATCGGCGCCATCGCCGGCGTGGTCTGCGTGTGGGGCGTGGGCGGGCTCAAGCGGCGGCTCGGCGCGGACGACGCGCTCGACGTCTTCGGCGTGCACGGCCTGGGCGGCATCGTCGGCGCGCTGCTCACCGGCGTGTTCGCCGCGCCCGCGCTGGGCGGATCAGGCGTGTGGGACTACGTCACGCAGACGGCGCTGCCCGGGTACTCGATTCCCGCGCAGCTGTGGATCCAGTTGCAGGGCGTGCTGGTCACCGTCGCGCTGTCGGGTACGGTCTCGCTGGCCAGCTTCGCGATCGTGAAATACACCGTCGGCCTGCGCGTCACCGAGGAGGCCGAACGCGAGGGCCTGGACATCGCCTCCCACGGCGAGGCGGCGTACGAGCATTGACGCGCCGGCGCGTTGACCGCCCACGAATGCGGCAGCCCGGAAGGCCCGGGCTGCCGCTTCCGCGTCCCCCAACTCAGAACGTGATGCTCCAGCTGTCGATGCGGCCCGTGTCGCCGGCGCTGTTGTCGTTCACGCGCAGCTTCCAGGTGCCGGCAATGACTTCCCGCGAGACGTCGAGCGTGAGCGTGAGGTTGAGATTGTCGGCACTGGCGCCGGTGCGGTTGTGGATCACGTAGGGCGTGTTGTCGGGCGCCACCAGTTCGACCTTCAGGTCGCCGATGAAGGTGTGCTCGATCGCCACCGACACCTTCGTGTACGCCGGCGCGTTGCCGCTGCGGCCGGTGACCACGATCGGACTTTCAATGGTGGCGTTGTCGGCGATCGCGAAATCGGTTGCATTGCCGTAGGTCGTCGGCGGCACGTAGCCGGTGCCCTTGGCGTTGCACAAGCCGCTGAAGGTGTCCGTCCAGCTGTCGCCGGGCACCGGCAGGAAGGTGCCGGTGTAGCCGTTCGCGGTCAGCGACAGCCGCAGCACGCCCCAGGTGTGCGACTGGCTTGCGTCCATGAGCGGATGCGTGCCGCTGAGCCCGTAGAGGTTGCGGCCGCCGGTGCCGACGACGATCTGGCGCAGCCCGTCCGCCTTCGGGGCCTGGTTGCCATCCATCCGGGCGTAGCGCTGGTAATTGTGGTCGTGCCCGACCATCACCAGGTCGGCCTTGGCCGCGTACAGCCGGTCGAAGATCGGTTTCACTTGGGCGTAGCCGTGGTACACGCCGCGGCTGACCAGCGGATGATGGAAGTAGGCCGCGACGCAGGGCTTGCTGGTGGCGGCGAGGTCGGCTTCCAGCCAGGTCAGCTGGGCGCTGGCAACCGCGCCGCCGGACATGGTGTTGAGCGCGACGAAATGCCATTCGCCCACGTCGTAGCTGTAGTACCCCTTGCTGCGGTCGCCCGCCGGGCCGCTCGCGTTGCCGGGCCCGTTGAAGTAGTCGAAGTATCCCGACGCGCCGGTGGTGAAATAGTCGTGGTTGCCCGGCGTGGGATTGGTGAGCGCCTTGAAGCGGCCCCAGTTGGGGTCGTACAGCGTGTTGTACTGCGTGAGCGTGCCGCTGTGATAGGCGTTGTCGCCGGCGGTGAACACGGCGGTGGGGTTGATGTCGACGATCAGGTCGGCCGTGTCGCCGCAGTCTGCCGGCGTGGGATCGCAGATATCGCCGGCGCCGGCCACGACGACCGGCGTGTCCTCCAGGTCCTGGACGCCGAACTGGTAGCTGCCGACGCGGTAGCGGCTCTGCGGACTGCCGAAAGACGGTCGGATGTCGATGCAGCTGCCGCGGAAGGCGCGGGTGGTGAAGCTGCGCTGGTTCCACTGCGCGCCCTGGAACACGAAGCGGTCGCCGCCCGAGCTGCTCAGCACCAGCGTGTCGTAGCTGCGCAGCGTCAATTCGGAGAAGTCCAGGCGCAGCCACCGCGCGCCGCTCTCGCACACGCGCGTCACCGGCGCGTCGGCCAGCGGACCGGGGCGCGCGGCGATCCGCCGGGTCTGCACGCCATCCTCGGCCAGTTGCACGATGCGTTGGCGCGATTGGGCGACGCAGGGCAGCGCCAGCAACGCTGCGCAGATCAGTGCGCCCTTGATCCACGCACGTGTGCTGGCGATCCTCATCAACCGTGACCCCCGGGCCGACCCGTTTCCCGCGAAACGTCGTGGCCTGTTGGGAGCAACGAAGGCGGGGGCTGCGGCAGGACGCCGGGGCGCCCGCTGCGTGCAAAACCGCTCAGGCTTGTGAGGGTCGCGTGTAGAGACCGACGCGATGCGGCCGCGCACCCACAGTCAGATCCGGTGCCTGGCCCATAAAAAATCAGCCCGGCGTCGTCCGGGCTGATCTTCGTTCATGCAAGGCCGGCGCCGGTCAGAAGGTGATGCTCCAGCTGTCGATCCGCCCGGTGTCGCCATTGGCGTTGTCGTTGACCCGCAGCGACCAGGTGCCGTTGAGCGCTTCGCTGGACAGGTTGAGGGTCAACGTGCGGTTGATGTTGTCCGCGCTGCCGCCCGTGCGGTTGTGGATGTTGTACAGCGAGCCGTCCGGCGCCACCAGGTCGACCTTCAGGTCGCCGATGTAGGGATGCACGATCGCCACCGTCACCGAAGCGTTGGCCGGCGCATTGCCGCTGCGGCCTGCGACGGTGACCGGACTGTCGACCGTGGCGTTGTCGGCGATCGCGAAATCGGTCGTATTGGCGTAGGTCTGCGTGCTCCCGGGCGCGGCGTAGCTGCCGGTGAGGCTCACGCCGGTGAACGCGCTGTAGGCCTTCAGCCGCACGTAATACGTCCCGGGCTGCACCGTGGCGAAGGTGCAGGTTTCCGCATTGCCGCTCTTGTAGGGCCTGCAGTCGTAGGACGCGTCGGTGGGTGCGCTGCCTGCCTTCACGTACAGGTCGGCGTCGCCGGTGCCGCCGCTGGTCTCGAACTTCAGCGCGGTGGCGCCCGCTGGCACGGTCATCGTGTAGTTCAGCGAGGCGTCCTTGGCGGCCGACAATCCCGTCACCGGCACGCCGTTGGCGAGCACGTTGCCGGGCGGCGCGGTCACCGCGACGGTCCGGCTCGCGGTGTGCGTCGCCCCGGCGTTGTCGGTGACGGCGAGGGCGACGGTGTAGGTGCCCGCGGCCGCGTAGGTGTGGCCGGGACTGGTCGCAGTGCTGGTGCCGCCGTCGCCGAAGGACCATGCGCGCGAAGCGATGCTGCCGTCGCTGTCGGTCGAGGCATCTGTGAAGGCGACCGTGAGTTGCGTCGCGACGAAGCTGAAGTCCGCCACGGGCGGCGTGTTGCCGGTCGCGGTGACCGTCACCGGCCGCGTCACGCTGTGGGTGGCGCCCTGGTTGTCGGTGACGGTGAGTCCCACGTTGTAGGTGCCGGCCGCGGCATACGTGTGCGACGGGTTGGTCGCGGTGCTGGTGCCGCCGTCACCGAAGCTCCAGGCGCGCGAGGCGATCGTGCCGTTGGCATCGGTGGAACCGTCGGTGAAGCTGGCCGACAGCCCGTTGGTGCTGAAGCTGAAGTTCGCCACCGGCGGCGTGTTGCTGCCGGCCTTGGCGTTGCAGGTGCCGCTGAAGGTGTCGGTCCAGGTCTTGCCGGCCACGGGGACGAAATCGCCGGTGTAGCCGGTGGCGGTCAGGCTCAGTTTCAGCACGCCCCAGGTGTGGTCCTGGCTGGCCTCGAGCAGGGCATGGGTGCCGCTGAGCGAATAGAAGTCGCGGCCACCGGTGCCGATCAGGATCTGCCGCATGCCGTCGGCCTTCGCGGCCTGGCTGCCGTCCATCTTCCCGTAGCGCTGGTAGTTGTGGTCGTGGCCGACCAGCACCAGGTCGGCCCTGGCCGCGTACAGGCGGTCCATGATCGGCTTGACCTGGCTGTAGCCGGTGTAATTGCCGCGGCTGACCAGCGGATGGTGGAAATAGGCGGCGATGCAGGGCTTGGTGGTGGCGGCCAGGTCGTCCTGCAGCCAGGTCAGCTGCGTGCTGGCCACGGTGCCACCGGACATCGTGTTGAGCGCGACGAAGTGCCAGTCGCCGACGTCGTAGCTGTAGTACCCCTTGCTGCGGTCGCCGGCCGGACCGGTCTGGTTGCCGGCGCCGTTGAAGTAGTCGAAATAGCCGGCCGCGTTGCTGGTGAGGTAGTCATGGTTGCCGGGCGAGGGACTGGTGAGCGCCTTGAAGCGGCCCCAGCGCGGCGCATACAGCGTGTTGTATTCGGTCAGGGTGCCGCTGCTGTAGGCGTTGTCGCCGGCGGTGAAAACCGCGGTCGGGTTGATCGCGACGATCAGGTCGGAAGTCTTGCCGCAGTCGGCGGGCGAGCTGTCGCAGATGTCGCCCGCGCCGGCGACGACCACGGGCGTGGCGTCCAGCGCCCGCGTGCCGAACTGGAAGCTCTCCACGCGGTAGCGGCTGTCGGCGCTGCCGAAGGACGCCTGCAGGTCGACGCAGGACCCGCGCATGGCGCGCGCGGAGAAGCTGCGGTCGTTCCAGTGGCGGCCGTCGAACACGAATCGGTCACCACCGGAACTGGTGAGCACCAGCGTGTCGTAGCTGCGCAGGGTCAACTGGCTGAAGTTGAGGCGGATCCACTTCGCGCCGGACTCGCACACGCGCGTGACGGGCGCATCGGCCAGCGGCCCGGGCCGGGCGGTGATGCGGCGCGTCTGCGTGCCGTCTTCCGGCAGCTGCGCGATCCGCTGGCCGGCCAGTGCAGGCGCCAGCGACAGCAGGCCCGCGCACAGCACGCTGGCGCAGGTCAGCGCGCCAGGCATCGACAGACGTTTGGTGCCAATCCTCATGACAGTCCCTCCCTCGGGATGTAGCAGTCGTCCAGACAAATGGGTGCCTCCCTGGCCCAAGGGGCGGGCGGCGCATGGTGGCGCCGCGGGCATGACAATACCGCGACACCGCCGGACCCTGTGGACGCCGATCACGCTGCGCGGCCGCGTGTTGCCAGGCCACGCCCCGGACAAGCACAGTAGGCCACCGCCTGTGCCGGTCCGCCGTTCCCGATGGTTGATTCCAGACGCCGCCAGTTGCTGGGTCTGTCGCTTGCCGCGGCGGCGCTGGGCGCGGCGCCGTTCGCCTGGCGCGCATTGCGGCGCGGGCACCATCACGCACCGAACTCCGCGCCGACGCCGGCGCCCGGCGCGTCGACGGCCGGGCCCGATGCGCTGTTCCAGCAACCCCTGCGCATTCCCGGCCGCGAAGGCCTGATGGCGGACGTGCACCTGCGCGGGCCGCTGGCACTGCAGTCGCGCGTGGACGGATTCAACGTGTTTCCCGGCCAGCCCACGCCCCTGTGGCATTACGCCGGGCAGTGGGAAGGCCACGCCATCGCCAACCCGGTGCTGCACGTGGCGCACGGCCAGACGCTGCAGGTGTCGCTCGACAATCGCCTGCAGGAAGCCACCACGGTGCACTGGCACGGCCTGGTGGTGGACGAGGCCAACGATGGCAGCGGCCTGCATCCGGTCGAAGCGGGCATGCAGCGCGCGTACCGGATCCGCGTCGCCAACCGCGCCGGACTGTACTGGTATCACGCGCATCCGCATCAACGGACCGGCCTGCAGGTTCACGCCGGACTTGCGGGGCTGCTGCTGGTGGAGGATGACGAGGAACTCGCGCTGCGCAAGCGGCTCGGCCTGCAGTGGGGCGATCGCGACCTGCCGCTGCTCATCGCCGACAAGCAGGTTGATACGGCCAACCGGCTGGTCTATCGCAGCGGCGCGGACGACTGGATCGGCAATCGCGTCCTGGTGAACTGGACGCCCGAGCCCTTCCTGGAAGTCGTGCCCGGCCTGTACCGCCTGCGGCTGGCCAACGTCTGCAACGCGCGCGTCCTGCGGCCGGCCTTCCTCCACGAGGAGCAGGCGCTGGAATTCCACCTGATCGGCACCGACGGTGGCCTGCTCGCCCAGCCCTGGCCGATGGAGGACCTGTTCCTCGCGCCTGCGCAGCGCGCCGACGTGCTGGTCGACTTCAGCCGGCTGCCGCCGGGCGCGCGCGTGGTGCTGCGCAGCCTGGACTATGTGCCGATGGAGAACGAGGACGAATCCGGCGCCTTCGCGCCCGACCCGATGGGCGACCATCCCGCCGCCGAGCCCATGGGCGCAGGCTTGGACCTGATGCAGTTCTGCGTTGCCGGCTGCGGCGACGACGTCCGCGGCAACGGCGGGCGCGGCGCGGCAGGTGCCAGCGGCAGCCGCCGGGCCGCGGCCATTCCTGCCTCGCTGTCGTCGCTGCCCGCGCCGCCGGACACGCGCGGCTGGCCCGTGCGCCCGTTCCGGCTGCACATGGACAGCCAGGGCGCCTGGTTCATCAACGGCCACAACTTCCACCGCGACGGTCATGCGCCGGCGTTCACCGTCAAGCGCGGCACGCGGGAGGTGTGGGAGCTGCGCAACGCGATGACCAGCATGCCGCACCCGATCCATGTCCATGGCGTGCAGTTCCGCGTGGTCGAGCGGCGCATCAGTCCGCAGGACGTGCGCAGCCGCCAGGTTGCCGAGGGCGGCCTGGGGCCACAGGACCTGGGCTGCAACGACACCGTGCTGGTCTGGCCGGGCGAGACGGTCCGCATCGCGATCGACTTCGACCAGCCCTTCGATGGCAACCAGCAATACATGCTCCATTGCCACAATCTCGAACACGAGGACATGGGCATGATGCTCACGTTCGCCGTCACCGACTGACCGACCCGCTCACCGCGGTGTGCCCTGCAGGAGTTGTCATGCGTCGTTTCATTGTCAGCGCGGTGCTCGCCGCCTCACTGGCTGGCTGCCAGCCGGCAGGCAAGGGGCCGGACACCGCTTCCGCGCCCCGTGTGGAGCGCCTGGATTCCGACCGCGCGCGCGCCAGCTACATGGTGGGCCTGGACTTGGCCCGGAACCTGGAACCGATCCGCGACGAGGTCGACCTGGCCATCGTCGAACAGGCGGTCCGCGACCGCCTGGCCGGGCGCCCCTCGCTGCTCGATGCGCAGGCGCTCGAACACACGCGCACGCAGTTCAGCACGCACCTGCGCGAGCAGCGCGAGGCGCGTCAGCGCGCACTGGCCGCCGACAACCTGCGCGCGGGCGATGCGTTCCTGGAGAAGAACGCCGGCAAGCCCGGCGTGCGGCGCACCTCCTCAGGCCTGCAGTACCTGGTGCTCAAGCCGGGCACCGGCGCACATCCGAAGGCCGGCGACACGGTGCGCGTGAACTACGCCGGTACGCTGCTCGACGGCCGCGAATTCGAGAACACCTGGAAGGTGGATCATGCCGCGGAATTCCCCCTCGGCCAGGTCATGCCCGGCCTGCGCGAGGCCATCACCCTGATGGCCGTGGGCAGTCGCCATCGGGTGTGGATTCCGTCCAAACTGGCTTACGCCGAAGCCGGCGTGCCGGGCGCCATCGAGCCGCAGAGCACGCTGGTGTTCGAGATCGAACTGCTCGAGGTCGCGCAGGGGCCCGCGGCACCGGAACAGCCCGGCCGGTGACCCGTGCTGCCCACGCGGCCGTGGCCGCTCGGGCGCTCGTGATGCGCGGGCGTGAGAGCACCGGCAACCTCAACGTGCTTGTCGCCGCGGCAGGAGCCTCTGGTCAGCGGCGTCTTCACAAGACCCGGGACAGCGCGTCGAAGCCGAACAGTTCAGCGGCAGTGCCTGCGGGGCCGGACTTTGCCGAAGCCGGCGCCGCGGCTCGCGCGAGTCGGCTCCGCCGCGGCGGCGGTGCTAGAGTCGCGCACGCGCATCGCGCGCCGCATGCGCCCAAGGCCGCTTCCATGATCCGACTACTTCCCTTGCTGCTGCTTTCCTTCGTTGCGCTGGCGCCCGCCGACGCGCGCGCCGCGGAGAGCTATGCCAACTGCACCGGCTTCATCGAGTCGCTGCCGGCCACGATCTCCAGCGAAGGCACGTGGTGCCTGCGCAATCATCTGTACACCAGCCAGGCATCGGGCTACGCGATCACGGTCGCGGCCGAGAACGTGACCATCGACTGCAACGACTTCCGCATCAGCGGCCTGGGTGCGGGCGCCGCCACGCAGGCGACGGGCATCTACGCCAGCAAGCGGGCGACCACCCTTCGCCACTGCCGGGTGCAGGGATTCCGGATCGGCGCCAGGCTGGCTGGCGGTGGGCAGCGAGTGGAGGACAACCGGTTCGAGACGAATACCGCCGAGGGCTTGAACGTGTACGGCGAGCCCCGGGCCTTCGCCTGGGTCCGCCGCAACCGGATCACTGACACCGGCCGCGCCTTCAGCCCGGCGACCGCGCTGGCAGCGGTTTTCGCGCGCGTGGAGGACAACGTGATCGCGGGCGTCGGCCCTGCCACGGGCGAGGCCGTCGGCATCCGCCTCAACAGCGGCTGGGTCCGCCGCAACCATGTGTCGGGCGTCGGACGCCTGGCGGCGATCGCCACGATGTCGGCGGCCAACGTCGACAACACCGTGTCCGGCCTGCCGCACCACACCTCCCATGCGATCCAGGCAGCGTCCGGGTACCTGGATTTCGGCGGCGGCCAATACGATCTCTACCAGTGGCCTTCGGTGTGCCGGGGCAACGTCGCGCGTGGCGTCGGCAACGGTTACGAATCGTGCGTGGGCTCCGACAACACGGTGCAGTCACCTTGAATACCTTCGAACCCTCCCGCGCGGCGCGCGGCACGCGTTCCTGCTCCTGCTGGGGCTCGCCGGTGCGATCGGCATGGCTCCCGCGGCCCGGGCCGCGCAGGACTACGCCAGCTGCACCGGCTACATCGACACCCTGCCGGCCACCATCGGGGCCTCCGGCAACTGGTGCCTGCGCGCGAACCGCCACACCAGCCAGAGCAACGGCGCGGCAATCACCATCGCCGCGGACAACGTCACCCTGGACTGCAACGATTTCCGCCTCAGTGGCGGTGGCGCGACGACGGGCGTCAGCGCCACCGGTACCCGGCAGGGCGTGACGGTGCGGCGCTGCCGCATCCAGGGATTCTATTTCGGCATCAAGCTGGTGGGCGACGGGCACCTGGTCGAGGACAACACGGTCGACCGCAGCGGGTTCATCGGCGTGCAGACCGAGGGCGACGCGACCGTGATCCGCGGCAACGCCGTCAGCGACACCGGTGGCCCGACCGGCTTCGCCTACGGCATCTATGCCCTGGCGCCCACTTCGGCGACGGCCGCGCCCACCATCGTGGACAACCTGGTGTCCGGGGTCGTCCCGCGCGTCCCGGGTGGCGTGCAGGTGCGCGGCATCATGAGCAACGGCCTGGTGCAGGACAACCTGGTCAATATCAGCGGGGTGGGCCCCGGCCGGATCGGCATCCTGCTGCAGGCCGGCGGCGTCGCGCGCGGCAACGTGCTGACCGGCGGCGGCGGAGCGGGCAATGACGGCAACCACGATTACGTGCCCGACACGGCGATCGTCGGCGGCGGCAGCGCGCGCACGGTCTGCAGCGACAACAGCGTGGTCGGCTTCCATGGCGACCAGGCACCCGCGGCCCTCATCAGCGGCTGCCAGGCCGGCGGTGAGAATCTGAGCCACGTGAAGCAGGCGCCGCCACAGGTGGCGCCATGACCATGTCCGACATGCCCAGCGAACTGACCGTGGCATACCGAACCCTGCTGCTCGGCCTGCTGACGGCTGTCCTCCTCGTGCCGGGCCATGCGATGGCCGCCGGGAGCTACGACAACTGCCGAGGCTTCATCGATACGCTGCCGGCGACGATTTCCGGCGAGGGCACCTGGTGCCTGCGCAAGCACCTCTACACCAGCCAGGTGTCGGGCAATGCCATCACCGTCGGGGTGGAAAACGTCACCATCGACTGCAACGGCTTCCGCGTCAGCGGGCTCGGCGCGGGCGCGGCCACTCAGGCCACGGGCATCCGCGGCTTGCAGCGCGGCGCGACCGTGCGTGGCTGTCGTGTCGAGGGCTTCGCCACCGGCATCGCGGTCGGCGGCGGCAGCCTGGTCGAAGACAACAGCGTGGAGATGAGCACGCAGGTCGGCATCGACGCGTACGGCCGGGCCGATGGCGGCGTGGCGCGCGTGCGCCGCAACCGCGTGCTCGACACCGGCGTGGGCACGATCAGGACCTACGTGTACGGAATCAAGGGTTACCGCGCCCGGATCGAGGACAACCAGGTGCTGGGCCTGATGCAGCAGTTCGGCTCCCACGCCGGCATCGCGATCGAAGACGGCATGGTCCGCCGCAACCGGGTCGAAAGCGCGACCGTCGGCTTCGGCATCGTCGCCGGCGCCGCCGCGGTGATCGACAACAGTCTGTCGGCCAGGGTCGTCGGCGACATCGGCATCTACATTCCGGGCGAGTGGATCACCGGCGACTGGACGGTCCCACACTTGTGGTACCTGCCCGTGGCCTGCCGCGGCAATGTCCTGCAACGGTTCGAGGGACCGCACCCCTTTGACGAGTACTACGTGCCGCTTTGCTATCTGAACGACAATACGGTGCAGCCATGGACCCCGTGACCCGACTCCGGCCGTACGCGCTGCGCCTGGCCGCCGCCGCCCTGCTGGCCGCGGGCCCGCTGGGTTCCAGCGCCTACGCGGCCGAGGACTACGCCAACTGCACCGGCTACATCGACAGCCTGCCGGCGACCATCAGCGCGGCCGGTACCTGGTGCCTGCGCGGCACCCGCTACACCAGCCAGACCAGCGGCGCGGCCATCACCATCGCGGCCGACCACGTCACGGTCGACTGCAACCACTTCCGGATCAGCAACCTGGGCGCCGACTGGCGCACGACCGCGGCCGTCGGCGTGTACGCCGGGGGTGGGCGCAAGTCCGCCACGATCCGCCAGTGCCGGCTGCAGGGCTTCAATTTCGGCGTCAAGCTGTCCGGCGACGGGCACCTCGTCGAGGACAACACCATCGACCGCAGCCGCTACATCGGCGTGCTCACCGACGGCGACGGCGTGCAGATCCGCGACAACGCGATCACCGACACCGGCGGGCCCAGCGCCTACGCCTACGGGATCTACGCGACCGCGCCGGCCACCGCGCTGGCCGCGCCCTCGATCGTCGACAACACCATTACCCGCGTCGTCGACCGCTCCACGGGCAGCGTCCACCAGGCCCGCGGCATCCTGACCAACGGCACCGCCGACGGCAACCACGTCCACATGGGCGACGTGGGCACCGACCGCATCGGCATCAAGCTGCTCAGCGGGGGCGCCGCGCGCGACAACGTGTTCACCGGCGCCAGCCCGAACCCGGCATCCACCGGCTACGACTGGCTTCCCGCGCGATCGATCGTCGGCAGCGGCGTGTCCAGCAGCGTCTGCCGCGGCAATACCGCGGTCGGCTTCGGTTCCACCGAGTTCGCCGACTGCCAGGACGGCGGTGGCAACCGCATCGAAAGCGGCAGTCCGCGGCCGGAGCCGCCGTGCTTCAACTGGCCGTGGTGCGAGTAGGGCCTGATGTGGGGTGGCGGGCGGCGGCGGCTCCGCTGGCCGCGCCGGTCGGTTGTCTGCAGCCGCCGCCGTCTTCCCCGCTCCACACATGCCGCGCGCCTACGGCGTGCGCTTGAACTCCAGCTCCCGCCCGTTCTGCCGCAGCACCAGCGCCTGTGGCGGCGCATCGCCGGGACCGAACTCCACGATCGCTTCGGGCGTTTCCCGGACCTGGAACACCGTCGTTGACCTCGCCTCCAGGTGCACCGGCGGCTGGTCCGGCAGCTGCGCCTGCAGCGATTCGCCGTCGACGAAGACCTTCATGATCATGCCGCCGCCGGAATAGGCGCCGACCAGGCGCTCCAGCGCTGCGCGCGGCAGTTGCACGGCCACCGGCTCGGCCGGCAGCGCGTCGTCCGTCCGCGAGCCGACCACGCCGTCGCCTTCGCCATTGGCGAAGAAGCGGATGCCGCTGATGGCGCCGGCCGCATCACGCAGCAACTGCAGGCGGTTGAAGCCGTCGGCATACAGGAAGTCGTCCGCAGCGATCGGGACCAGGTCCGCGCGCTTGCCGCCGCTGCGTTGCGCGGTCAGGCGTCCATCCACCATGCGCAGCACGCGGGTGATGTCGCCTTCAAAGCGGTACACGCCTTCTGCGGCGCGCAGTTGTGCCGCAGCCACCGCGATCGGCCGCAGTTCCGGGTACGGCTGGCCCAGTGCGATCGCGGCGAGCTTGCGGGCCAGGACGCTGGCGCCGTCGCTGACATCGTTGTCATCGTTCTCCAGCACGGCCACGGTGATGTCCGGGCCGGGCACATAGGCCAGCTGCGAGATGAAACCGAAGATGCCGCCGCCGTGCTGCAGCTGGTCCTGGTTGCGCACGCGGTCGCGCGAGATGCCGAAGCCGTACTCGATGCCCTTGGCGGCGGCCGCGCCGACCGGCGTGATCATGCGCACGTAGGAATCGTTCTTGAGCACGCGGCCCTCGTGCAGCGCGCGATTCCATTTCAGCAGGTCGTCCACGTTGGAGACCAGCCCCCCGGCGGCGTGCGGCTGGGTCATGCTCAGCGGCCGCATCGGCACCGCCTTGTCGCCGTCGAAGGTGTAACCCTTGACCTGGCGCGCGGCGAATTCCGGGTCATGCCCGTAGCCCGTGTCGCGCATGCCCAGCGGCTCGAACAGGACGCGCTGCAGATAGGCGTGCCACGGCTGGCCACTGGCGGCTTCGATCACCGCGCCCACCAGCACATAGCCGGAATTGCTGTAGGCCCACTGCGTGCCGGGGGCGAAATCCGGCGGCTGCCGCCGGAACACGTCGACCATCTGCGCGGTGCTGAGGTCCTTGCGGATCGGGCCGTCCATGTAGCCGGGAATGGCCGTGTAGCTCTTCACGCCCGACGTGTGGTTGAGCAGCTGTTCGACGGTGATGCCTTCGCCACCCGGGAAATCGGCGACGTATTTCGACAGCGGATCGTCGAGGCTGACCTTGCCGGCTTCGACCAGCGTGAGCAGGCCGGCGGCGGCGAACTGCTTGCTGACCGACCCGATGCGGAACAGCGCGTCGGGCTCGAGCGGGACGTGCCGGTCGATGTCCGCTTCGCCGCGGGCCGCGCGATACAGCACGGTGTCGCCCCGGGCGACCAGGACGGCGCCGCCCGGGCCGCGGGCGGGATAGGCCTGGTCGAGCAGTTCGTCGGCCTGGCGCGCGACCTCGGCCGCGGACGGGAGCATCGCCTCGGCTTGTGCCCGGGCAGGGGTGTACAGGCAGGGCAGCAGGAGCAGCAGCGGGGCGAGTCGTTTCATGTGGGCATCCGTGGGTGTTGGTCGGAGAGGGCGGGATGTGCGCGCGCAGCCGGGGAGCCGGATCGCGCTGCTTCCGCAGACGCGGCCGGGCTCGCGTCTGGGTACCAGATCCGGGTCTGCGAATGTACGAAGGCATTAGTACGAACCAACTAGTATGTCGTCAACGGGTTTTCGTCGGAGGACGTGATTTCGTCGAACGAGCCGCTGAACGGGACAGCCAGAGGGGCGATGGACGCACGCCTGGGGCCTGCCCCGCCCCTTTGCACTACGATGGTGCAATGCCCGCCGATGCCGCCCCCGGATTAGATTCGCTGACCACTCCGATCGGCTGGACCGACGAGACCGGGGCCCTGGCCGGGTCCAATACCGCGCTGGCCCGGTGGCTGGGCGTCAGCGCCCGGCGTCTGCCGGGGGTGCCGCTGGCGGCGCTGGAGGTCGATGGCGACCTGCTCGCCCGCGCGCTGCGCGAACTCGACGCCGAACCCGCCCGCGACAGCCTGCGCCTGCGCCGCCTCGCGCTGGCCTTCCCGGGCCAGGACGAGCCCCGCTTCGCCGACGTGAGCCTGTCGCGCCAGGCGGCGGGCTGGCTGTTCGAGGCGCATCCGGTCGAGGAATTCCCGGGCGAGGATCCGGCGGTGGCGTTGCCGTCGGCCTTGTCCGCCGCCCTCAAGGGCCTGGCCCACGAACTGCGCAACCCGCTGGCCGGCCTGAAGGGCGCGGCGCAGCTGCTGGCGCGCCGCCTGGGCGCGCACGGCGATGAGGACAACGATTCGCGCGAGCTGCTGGCGCTGATCGAGGCCGAGGTCGCGCGCCTGGCCGATCTGCTCGACCGCCTGCTGTCGCCGACGCCGGCGCGGCCGCACGAGGCGCTCAACATCCACGCCGTGCTCGAGCGCGTGCTGCGCCTGGCCGAGTCCGATGCCGGCTGGGCGGTGAAACTCACGCGCGATTACGACCCCAGCCTGCCCGAGCTGGTCGGCGATGCCGACCGGCTCACCCAGTCGGTCTGGAACCTGGTGCGCAACGCCATCGAGGCCGGCGCCACCCAGGTGAGCCTGCGTACGCGGGCCGAACATGGCGTGCGCATCGGCGACGAAGCGCACCCGCTCGCGCTGCGGCTGGAGATCGTCGATGACGGGCGCGGCGTGCCCGAAGAGCTGGCCGAACGCGTCTTCCTGCCGCTGGTGACCGGCCGCGCCGAAGGCACGGGCCTGGGCCTGGCACTGGCGCAGCAGGTGGCGCGCGAGCATCGCGGCTCCCTGGTGTACCGCTCGCGTCCGGGCCACACCGTGTTCACGCTGTTGCTGCCGATGCCGCTGGAGGAAACCGAACATGCCCAGTGACGCCGCGCGCATCTGGATCGTCGACGACGACCGCAGTGTCCGGTTCGTGCTGGCCACCGCCCTGCGCGAGGCCGGCTACGCGGTGGAGGCGTTCGAGAATGCCGCCGATGCGCGCGCCGCGCTGCGCAGCCGCACGCCACCGGACCTGCTGTTCACCGACGTGCGCATGCCGGGCGAGGACGGCCTGGCGCTGCTGGAGAAGCTCAAGGCGTCCCACCCTTCGCTGCCGGTGATCGTGATGAGCGCGTACACCGACGTGGCCAGCACCGCTGGCGCGTTCCGCGGCGGTGCGCACGAATTCCTGTCCAAGCCCTTCGACCTCAACGACGCCGTGGCGCTGGCGGCGCGGGCACTGCCACAGGCCGCGGCGGGCAACGGTGCGCCGGGCGTCGAGCCTGCGGCGGGCGCCGATGACGTCGGCAGCGGCGACGCCCCGCAACTGATCGGCGACACGCCGGCCATGCGCGAGTTGTTCCGGGCGATCGGACGGCTGGCGCAGGCGCCGCTGTCGGTGCTGGTCACCGGCGAGACCGGCACCGGCAAGGAACTGGTGGCGCGCGCCCTGCACCGGGAATCACCGCGTGCGTCGCGGCCCTTCGTCGCGCTGAACACGGCCGCGATCCCTGCCGAACTGCTGGAGAGCGAACTGTTCGGCCACGAGGCCGGCGCCTTCACCGGCGCCACGCGCCGCCACCTGGGCCGGTTCGAGCAGGCCAACGGCGGCACGCTGTTCCTGGACGAGATCGGCGACATGCCGCTGCCCCTGCAGACGCGCCTGCTGCGCGTGCTGGCCGAGGGCGAGTTCTTCCGCGTCGGCGGGCGCGAACTGATCCGGGTCGACGTGCGGGTGATCGCGGCCACGCACCAGGAGCTGGAGCAGCAGGTCGCCCAGGGCCGCTTCCGCGCCGACCTGCTGCACCGCCTCGATGTGGTGCGGTTGCGCCTGCCGCCGCTGCGCGAGCGCCGCGCCGACGTCCCGCGCCTGGCGCAGGGCTTCCTGGCGGCGGCCGCGCGGCGTTTCGGGGCCGCACCCAAGCGCCTTGGCAAGGGCGCCATCGAGCGTCTGCTGGCGCACGACTGGCCCGGCAACGTGCGCGAACTGGAAAACCTGTGCTGGCGCCTGGCCGCCCTGGCCCCGGCCGACACGCTGGGTGCGGCGGACGTCGACGCCGCCTTGTCGCCGGCCATGGTGGACTCGCGCCAGGCGACCTCCCCGACCGGCTGGGACGGCCTGCTGGCGCAGTGGACGCGGGCGCAGTTGGCCGCGGGCGTGCCCGACCTGCACGCGCAGGTTCGCGAGCGGGTCGACCAGGCACTCCTGCAGGCCGCGCTCGAGCACACCGGCGGCCACCGTGGCGAGGCGGCGGCCCTGCTCGGGCTGGGGCGCAACACCATCGGCCGGAAACTGGGGCCCGCCCGCCGCTGAACCTTGCCTCGCGCCGCGGCGATCACACCCGGCACCGAACCAACGCGGCCATCCTGCCGCGCGCGGACCACGCAACCAGGAGCACTTCGATGACGTCGAACCCGGATCACCGACGCGGACTCGCCGGCGGCTTCCCCGCGCCCCGCGCAGGCACGGTGGACGCGCGATCGGCGCGCCATGCCGCTGCGCGCTGGGCCCGTCCCACGGGCCGTGCTGTGGCGTTGGCCATGATGTCGGCCCTGCTGGTCGCGTGTGCCAGCGCGCCCGCGTCGAAGGCGCCGCCGCCGGCGTCGTCCGTGTCCACCCTCGCGCAGGCACACGTCGCGATGGCACCCGCGTCGGCCAGTCTGGTCAGCGGCCGTCTCACGCTCAGGGCGGTACCCGGCGGCGTTCGCATCACCGGCGAGCTGGGCGGACTGCAGCGCGGCGGCACGCACGCCATCCACATCCACGAGAAGGGCGACTGCAGCGCGGTCGATGCGACCAGTGCCGGCGGCCATTTCAATCCGCAGGGGCAGCCGCACGGCCGCGCGGGCAGCGGTCCGCATCATGGCGGCGACATGGACAACCTGGTGGCCGACGCGCGTGGCGTGGCGAAGGTGGACGTGCAGGCCCTGGGCGTGACGCTCGGCGGCGGCGCCGAGGACATCGTCGGCCGGGCCGTGGTCGTGCATGCGATGGCCGACGACTACCGCAGCCAGCCGGCCGGCAACGCCGGTGCGCGCGTGGCCTGCGGCGTCATCAGCGCGCCCTGACCCCGTGCGGCCGCGGTTGCCGCGGCCTACAGCGCCGCGCGCGGATCGACCTGCGTGGCCTCGTCGCAGTGGACGAAGGTGACCGGCACCGCGTGCGCGGCCAGCACGGCCGCGACCTGGCGCTGTCGCGCCTGGAACTGCTCGTGCAGCCGCAACAGACGCTCGCGGACCTGCGGGTCGCTGCAGTCGGCCTCGGCCGCATAGCGCGTCCGCCAGGCATTGGGTTCGAACATGGCGATGCGCGCCTCGCCTTCGACGTAATGCACCAGCGGCTCGGGGGGCGCATCCAGCCAGGCTTCGGCGTCGGGCTCCAGCAGCGCGGTCTCCAGGACCGGCCACAGCGCGCCCAGGCCGGCGTGTTCGTACTGCAGCGCCGTCATCGCGGCGAGGTCGTGCGCGGTGAGATAGCGGGCGTGCTCGACCTGCAGCCCGAAACTTTCCTGCGCGGCCAGCGCGGTGTCGGCGCCGGCCATGCCACGCTCGATCAGTTCCCGCTCGAAGCAGTCGCCGACCTGCGCGATCACCCGTCCATCGCCGCCGAGCACGAACGGCACCACGCGCAGCGGACCGCCGAAAAAATCCGCCGAGGGCGCGAGCGCGCCGGGCATCTGCCCGTCGTGGGCGCCGAAGGCCACCACACTGCCGCCCGCCCAGTCGTCGCCGGCGCTGGACGAGGGGCGCGGTGCGCGCGCGGCCAGTTCATCGAGTTCGCGATGCAGCGCCCAACCGGGCCGCAGCATCTCGACCGGGTCGTAATGCGCGCCTGCCGTCACCAGCTGCAGGGTCGCGGCCTGCGGCGCCAGCCGCGCCAGATCGCGCGCGATCAAGTCAGCCAGTGCGCCGGCCCCGGCCTGGTCCAGGCAGGCGCGGGCCACGGGCGAGTCGCCGCGCAGCTCCAGCGCCAGCGCACCGAGCACGTTCACGCCGTGCGGCGTGGCGGCGGCATCGGGGATGGAGGCGGTTCCAGTCATGCGCGGGGCGGGCTCGTTGGTTGGTCGGGCAGGGAGGGAACGTTACACTCCCATTATCACCGTCCGGGCCAGTATGGCGGACGTGATGCCAATGACCGGCGGTGCCGCCACGCGGCCCGCCCCCCAGCCAAAGGTTGCCTCGATGCGTCCAGTGAGACCCGTTGCCGTGCTCGGCGGCGTCCGAATTCCTTTCTGCCGCCAGAACACCGCATACGCGGACGTGGGCAACCTGGGCATGTCGGTGCGCACCCTGGGCGCGCTGGTCGAGAAATTCGGGCTGCACGGCGCGCAACTGGGCGAAGTCGCGATGGGCGCCGTGATCAAGCACAGCAGCGACTGGAACCTGGGCCGCGAGGCCGCGCTATCGTCGGGCCTGTCGCCGCTGACGCCGGGCATCACCATGCAGCGCGCCTGCGGCACCTCGCTGGATACCATCGTCCACGTCGCCGGCAAGATCGCGACCGGCCAGATCGAGGCCGGCATCGGGGGCGGTTCGGACACCACGTCGGATGTGCCGATCGTCTACGGCCGCAGCCTGCGCCGGCGCCTGCTGAGCGCGGCGATGGGCAAGACCACGCAGGACAAGCTGCGCGCCTTCAAGGGTTTCCACCTGCGCGAGCTCAAGCCCGACTTCCCCGGTGTCGCCGAGCCGCGTACCGGCAAGTCGATGGGCGAGCACTGCGAGGACATGGCCAAGGAGTGGAACATCGCCCGCGACTCGCAGGACGAGTGGGCGCTGTCCTCGCACCAGAAGCTGGCCGCCGCCTACGAGCGCGGCTTCTTCGACGACCTGGTGGTGAGTTTCCGCGGCGTCGCGCGCGACAACATCCTGCGCGCCGATTCCACGCTGGCCAAGCTGGCCTCGCTCAAGCCTGCTTTCGACAAGACCTCGGGCCGTGGCACGCTCACCGCGGCCAATTCCACGCCGCTGACCGACGGCGCCGCCGCCTGCCTGCTGGCCTCGGATGAATGGGCGGCCCGCCACAACCACGAAGTGCTCTGCTACCTGCGCGATGCGCATGTGGCGGCGGTCGACTTCGTCCACGGCGAAGGCCTGCTGATGGCGCCCACCGTGGCGGTGCCGGAGATGCTGCGCCGTAACGGGCTGACGCTGCAGGACTTCGACATCTACGAGATCCACGAAGCTTTCGCCGCGCAGGTGTTGTGCACGCTGCGTGCGTGGGAAAATCAGGATTACTGCCGCAACCGCCTCGGCCTGGACGCGCCGCTGGGCCGAATCGACCCGGCCAGGATCAATCCGGTCGGATCCTCTCTCGCGGCCGGCCATCCCTTTGCCGCCACCGGCGCACGCATCGTTGCCACGGCGGCCAAGCAGCTCAAGGAGCGCGGCGGCGGGCGCGCGCTGATCTCGATCTGCACCGCCGGCGGCATGGGCGTGGTGGCGATCCTGGAGCGCTGAGCGCGGGCGAATAGGGGGCTTCGCCGTTGATCGGGCGCGCGCGGACCCTCTGCGCATCGTGCCCCGACAGAGGCGCCTGTGCTGCCGACGGGCGCGCTGCGGTGACCCTCGCCGCGCCGCCGATGCCCGCGGTGCCTGCTGTCTGCAAGCCCGACGCCGGTGCGTCAGAAGCTGGATGCGTTGACGTCGCTGCGTCCACGCCCTGGGCAGCGGCTCACTGCGCGCCGACAGGTCGTCCGCGCGGCACTGGGGCCTCAGCGGCAACGACGCCGACCGCTCGCCGCATGCGGGCGCGCCGCCTGCCGCCTGACCGGACCGCCACACCGCACGCGCTGGATCCGACCCCGAATGCCAGCCGCGCGCGTTAGCAATCGCGCACCCGCCCCGCAGGGGCTTCCCTCACCCGCGAGAAATCCACGATGCGCACGACACACCGGTCATACGCCCCGCTGCTGCTGCTGTTCCTGCTGGCCCTGGCGGCCTGTTCGAAGCAGGGCACCCCCGAACAGGCCGCATCCGCCGACGTCGCCGCCGAGCGCGCCGAAGAATCAGCACCTTCACCGCAACGCGGCATGGCGCCGCCCGCCGCGCCCACGGCGCCCCGCGCGGACATGGCCGTGGCATCCGACGCCGGCGCGGCCGTGAGCCCCGGCGAACCGGCGCCGCCCCCTGATCCGGGTACCCAGCTGCAGTCGGCCGCGACCACGCAGGACGACGGCGAGCGCAGGTTCATCCGCACCGCCAGCGCGCAGTTCCGGGTGCGCGAGGTCTACGGGTCGGCGCTGGCGATCGAGGACCTGGTTGCCCGCCATGGCGGCTTCGTCGTGCGCAACGACATCCGCACCGACATCGAGGACGTGCGCACCCGCCCCAGTGGCGACGGCAAGGTGATCGAGCTGGCGACCTACACCGTGCGCGGCGACCTGCAGGTGCGCGTGCCCAGTGCACGCGCCCAGGACTTCCTGCGTGCGCTCGCCAGCCAGGTGGAGTTCCTGGACAGCCGCAACTTCGCCGCGCAGGACGCACAGTTCGAACTGCTGCGCCAGCAGCTGGCCTATGCGCGCGAGCACACCGCCCAGCAGTCGCTGGGCCAGGTGGCCCAGTCCGAGGGCCGCCTGCGCGACCGCACCGAGGCGATCGGTGCGCGCAGCCAGGCCCAGATGCAGCGCGACGAAGCGCTGATCCAGCAGCGCAGCTTCGAAGATCGCGTCGCCTTCGCCACGGTGGAGCTGTCTGTGTACCAGCTGCCGCAGGTGCGCCGGACCGAACGGGTGGATGTCGACGCCATCCTGCTGCGCGATGGCCCGTCGTTCTTCTCGCGCCTGTGGCATTCGGTCAGCACCGGCTGGTACGGCCTGCTCGACCTGCTGGTGGCGATGGCCGGCGTGTGGCCGCTGTGGCTGGTGCTGGCCGCGGCCGGTGTGCTGACGCGCCGCTGGTGGAAGCGTCGCCCACCGGCAGCGTGATCATCCAACCCCGTGCCGGGCAATGAGCCCGGCACGGGGTCGATTCAATTCAAAACCGATCCGGCAGCCTCAACCGCGCAGGCGCGGCATGCCGTGTTCGTCGCGCTCCTCGATCGCCGCTTCGTCGGCGATGCGCTGGCGCAGGTCGCGGCCGGGCAGGGCTTCCACCGGTTCCCCGCGCGCGGCGCGCAAGGCGTTGGCGTAGCTCAGCCGCGCGCGCATCTCGTCACCCAGCTGCGCGTAGCCATGGCCCAGTTCCTCCCACGCCGGCGCCCCGGCGCCCTGCGCGATCGCGCGATGCAGATGGGCTTCCGCCTGCGGCCACTGGTTCTGCTGCTGGGCCAGTCGCGCCAGGGTGAATGACAGTGCGGAGCTGGTGGGATGGGCCTGCAGCCAGCGCGTCGCGTGTTCGCGGCGTGCGTCCACCGCGCCGATCGGCAGGCTGCCGTAGAGCGCGGCCAGCGACTCGTCCCACTGCGTGTCCAAGGCGTGCTCGACGCTGCGTGCCGCGGCGTCGTCCCAGCGCAGTGCCGCGGCGCGGCGCGCGTAGGCCGCGACCGCCGCCGGGTCGCTGCGCAGTGGTTTGGGCAGCGCTTCCCAACGATCGGCCAGCACGTTGGCGTCGGCGGCTTCCAGCAGGCCCGCCTGGGCCCATTGCGCCTCGAACTCCTGCAGCCGCGCGGGTGGCAGGGCCTGTTGCTGTCGCAGCGCGCCCAGCAGCCCATACGCCTCGCCGGCGCGGCCCAGCGCGACCAGTGTCTGCGCGCGCAGTGCCAGTCCGCGCGGCGGCAGGGGCTGTGCTTCGGGCGCATCGAGCGCCGCCAGCGCGGCATCGGGATGGGCTTCGGCCAGCGCCAGCTCGGCCAATGCGATGGCGCGGGTGGCGGGGTGGCGCGCGGCGAGGCGTTCGGCATGCGCGCGCGCGGCGTCGGGTTCGCCGCGCTGCCAGGCCGCGCGCGTGGCGGCCAGCGACGCGAGGGCGGCGACGTCTTCCTGTTGCGCGGCCAGCGCCAGCGATTTCTCCGCGCGGGTCCAATGGCCATGCTCCAGATCCAGCAGGCCCTGGGTCAGGTGCGCGCGCGCCTGGCGCTTGCGGTGCCGGCGCATCGCGACGAAGGGCAGGCTCAGCACCTTCCACAGCAGCCACAGACCCAGCGCGACGCCCAGGGTGATCAACACCGCCCCCACGAGCGTCATCTCGTAGTCGTTGCCGCCGTAGCGGACCAGGACGTAGCCGCGGTCGTTGGCCAGCAGTTGTGCGACCAGCGCGCCCAGCAGGGCGAGGGCGATCCAGAACAGCAGGTTGCGGAACAGATTCATGCCGGCCTCCATCGCAGCGGGGGGTGTGGGGGCATCCGGAGATCGATGATGAAGCCGTGCCTGTGCACGACGCGCATGGGCCGGCCCATGCGTCAGCGCGTGCGCAGCTGGCGCAGTTGGACGAGGGTGCTGCCCAGCGTGGGCAGCGACACCGTGAGCGGCAGGGCGGCGATCTGCCGCAGGGCGGCGCGCTGGCGGGCCAGTTCGGCCGATCCCGGCGTCAGCCGCTGCAGCCAGGCGTCCGCTCGCGACAACGCGCCGCGGTAGCCGTCACGGTCACGGCGTTCGGCCGCCGCCCGTGCCAGCGAGATCTCCAGCTGCAGGCCGGCCAGCGCCGCGGCGCGGTCGGCTGGCTGCACCGCGACGGCGCGGTCGGTGGGTTGCACGCGCACCAGGTTCCCGAATGCGCGCTCCCACCACGAGCCCTGCGCCGGCGTGGCCGCGCGGGTGCCCCCGGCCGGTGCGGTGACCTGGCGCGCGAAGACTTCCAGCCGCGCGATCGCGCGTACGCGCGGGTCGGCGCCCAGGGCGTCCAGGCCAGCGCGTTCCTGCTGCAGGGTCTGCCGCAGGCTGAGGAAGGCAGGATCGTCAATGCCGGCGAGGACCCCTTCAGCGAGCGCGTAGGCGCGCCGCGCGCCGTCGAGGTCGCCGGCCACGTCCAGGCGTTGCGCGCCCAGGGTCAGCAGCATTTCCGCTTCATCCAGGCGCAGGGCCTGGGCGCCGTGGCGATTGGAATCGGCCAGCTTGGCCACGCTCTCTTCCAGCAGCGCGGCGCGTTGGCCGATGCCATTAAGTTCGTCGCGCAGCACGCGGTTGAGCGAGTCGGCCTGCTGCAGGCGCCGGCTGTGCGAGCGCTGCTCGCTGCGCACCGTGTCGACGCGTTGCATCAGCGCGTCGATCTGCACGTCGGCCTGCTCGGCCCGCGAATGCTCCTGCGACTGCCACTGCCGCCAACCCAGCCACCCGGCGGCGGCGGCGAGCACCACCAGCACCACCAGCCACGTGCCACCGCGCCGGGGCTCGGCCGGCGGCGGCAGGGCGGATACGTCGGTATCGGTGTCGGTAGGCGAAGGCACTGCGCAGTCACTCGCGTTGGGCGGGCTCGAAGTGGCGGGCCCGCAACGGCGGTCCCGAGGAAGTTGCGCTCGCCGGCGGACCCGATGCAGCGGCCCACGGCGGAATGGATCGGCTGGAAACGTCCGCGTTGGCGTGGCGCCGCCTGCGTGCGGGCGCGCACCTCGCAGCGTGGACCGGTTCCGGGCACGACCACCGCACGGTGTGCGGTCCGGCGGCCGTCAGCGCATGCTACCGGAAGCGTATGCGAGCGCCGCGTCGACCAGCGCCGCCGGCTGCGGGCCCTGCGCCACGGCCACGCGGCCGAACCCCAGCGCCCGGGCCCGGCCGGCCACCCGCTCGCTGGCCGCCACCAGCGGCAGCGCGCGCAGCAGATCGGCTTCCGTCGGGCGGCACACTGGCCATCACCTGGTCCAGCGCCCCGGCACTGCTGACTGCGAGCACGCGCGGCGCGCGGGCGGCGTGCAGGCGGGCCAATGC
Source organism: Lysobacter solisilvae (assembly GCF_016613535.2). Taxonomy (NCBI): domain Bacteria; kingdom Pseudomonadati; phylum Pseudomonadota; class Gammaproteobacteria; order Lysobacterales; family Lysobacteraceae; genus Agrilutibacter; species Agrilutibacter solisilvae. The sequence goes on along the minus strand of NZ_CP071518.1, from coordinate 881,540 downwards.
GCGGGGCGAGGGTGTCAGCGGCGACCGCGCATAGACCTCGGCCCGCCGCACGCGCGCGCCGCGGGCCGCCAGCGCCGGACCGATCGCATCGCGTCCCCCCGGCGCGGTCACCAGGCCGACGTCCTGGCCGTCGACGTCCTGCAGTCCCGGCAGCGCCAGCATCCCTTCGCTGTCCATGCGCGCCGGGGCCTGCGCGAACACGGCGCCGGCGCGACGCAGCGCGGCGGCCGTGCCGGCGCCCACGCCGAACCATAGCGGCGGCGTCGCGTGCACGGCGGGCACGAACCTCGCCCCATCGCGCGCGCTCAGTTCACCTGCCGCGCGCACGGCCGCGGGACTGGTGAACACCACGCGCGGGGCCCGCCAGCGCCTGGCGCAGCGCATGGCGCGTGTCGGCGTCGTCGCGCAGCACCAGCGACCACGGCGAGAGCGCGATGACCGCGGCCCCATGGCGCGCGGCAGCGCGTCGCATCGGCGCGTGCTCGCCGCGCGGCCGCAGCGAGATCACATACCATTGCGATGCCTGGCGCAGCCCCATGCGCGCAGCTTACGTAGGACCCGGTTCGAACGCATGCCCCATACCGCCGATCTCCAGCGCCTCGACAGCCACTACCAGGCCATGCCGCCGGTGGCGGCGATGCAACTGAGCATCACCGGCTACGACGGCCACCGTCTCCAGCTCCACGCCCCCCTGCCGGTCCACGTGAACGACAAGGGCTGCGCGTTCGGCGGCAGCCTGGCCTCGATGATGACGCTCGCCTCCTGGGGTGTGGTCTCGCTGCTGGTCGAGCGCGCCGGCCTGGCGGCCGACATCTATGTGGCCGACAGCCAGGTGCGCTATCTGGCGCCGCTGTTCGCCGACCTGGACGTCGCCGCCGAGCCCGCAGCCGATGCCAGCGTCGAGGAATTCGTGCAGACCCTGCGCACGCGCGGCCGCGCCCGCCTGGGCCTGGTGGCGCGGGCCGCGCTGCCCGAAGGCGGCGTCGCCGCGGATTTCACCGCCCGCTACGTGGCCATCGCCAAGGCCTGAAGCCCGCCGCACGCTTCCCGGCCCGGCCGCGACCACGCCGGAGTTGCGCGAACGCGACGCAGGACATCGGATTTGCCCCGGCAAGGCGATAGGATGCCGCTTCCCGTCCTGTGAAGAAGCCCGCATGCGCCTGATCAAGCTCCTGGGTGTGCTGTTGTGCCTGTTCGTGGTGGCCGGCTGTGCCGCGCCCCAGGGCTCCAAGAGCGACAAGCTGCGCAAGGTGCAGTACGCCTGGTCCGGCGCGGTGCGCTGGAACGACTTCGAGGGCGCGATGACCCTGATCGATCCGGAGCTGCGCGAGAAGAACAAGCTCAGCGAGATGGAACTGGAGCGCTACAAGCAGGTCCAGATCTCGGCCTACAACGAGATCGGCTCGCGCGTGGAGGAAGGCGCCGCCGTGCGCGACATCGAGATCGGCGTAATCAACCGCCACACCATGGCCGAGCGCCGGGTGCGCTATGTCGAGAACTGGCGCTGGGACGAGGCCACCAAGACCTGGTGGCTGACCAGCCCGCTGCCGGACCTCTGGCAGGGCCAGTAAACGCGGCACGGGGCGGGTGCTTTTGCACCCTGCCCCCCGCTGGGCGACAATCCGGGCCCCCTTGCCCCGGCGCACTGCGCATTCCCGTGGACTTCCCAGCCCTTCTCGCGTTCGCCGAGCGCAACCCCATGCTTTCGCTGGCCTTCGTCGGCCTCACCGTGGCGATCATCTATACCGAGATCGCCCGCCTGTTCCGCGGCTACCGCTCGCTCAGGCCGGCCGAACTCACCGCCCTGATCAACCGCGAGAATGCGCTGGTCGTCGACCTGTCGGCCACCAATGACTTCGAAAAGGGCCATATCGCCGGCAGCAAGTCGGTCCAGATGAGCCAGTTCGACCCCGACAGCAAGCTCCTGGCCCCGGCCAAGGCCTTGCCGGTGGTGGTGGTCTGCCGCATGGGCCAGTCGTCCGCCGACGCCGCCAAGCGGCTGAAGAAGGCCGGCTTCACCCAGGTGTTCTGGCTCGACGGCGGCATCGCCGCGTGGCAGCAGGCCGACCTGCCGCTGGTCAAGGGCCGCGCCTGACCGCGACGCGCGGGCCTTGCAAGCGCCCGCGCCGCCCCAAGCTAGGGAGACTGCGCCGCCTCCGGCTCCGTCCGGGGCCGCGCGGTACCTCCGGGGCCGGCGAAGTCGCCGTGCCATAATCCCCGCCCTTTTTGTGCAACCTGCTGTGGAGCCTTGAGATGTCCGACGAAATCACCAACGGCGTAGCGCCCGCCGAAGCCACCGGTCCGGTGTTCACGGTCGAGAAGATCTACGCCAAGGACGTCTCCTTCGAAGTGCCCGGTGCCCCCGGCGTGTTCAACGAAGCCACCCAGCCGCAGCTGCAGATGAACCTGCAGCAGGGCGTGCAGCGGCTGAACGACAGTGCCTTCGAGGTCGTGCTCGGCATCACGCTGACCTGCAACGTCGGCGACAAGGCCATGTACGTGGCCGAAGTGAAGCAGGCCGGCGTGTTCGGCCTGGTCGGTTTCGACGCCGCGACGCTGGACGGCATGCTGGGCGTGCATTGCCCGAACGTGCTGTACCCCTACGCGCGCCAGCTGATCAGCGAACTGATCCAGGCCGGCGGTTTCCCGCCGTTCTTCCTGCAGCCGATCAACTTCGAGGCCCTGTACGCCGAAGGCCTGCGCCAGCGCGCCGCGCAGCAGGCCACCGCCGGCACCAGCCTGGCCGACTCGGAAACGGCCGGCAACGCCTGACCGGCGCGCCGCCCCGGGTCCTGCGTGCAGATACCTGAGTCACTGACCGTCGCGGTCATCGGTGCCGGTTCCTGGGGCACCGCCCTGGCCGCGCTCATCGCCCGTCACGGCGCCCGCGCGGTGCTCTGGGGGCGCGATGCGCAGGCCATCGAGGCCATTGCCTCGCGCCATGAGAACGCGCGCTACCTGCCCGGCATCGCCTTGCCGGACAGCCTGGAAGCCACCACGGACCTGGCCGCCTGCGTTTCGCAGGCGGACCTCGTGCTGGTGGTGGTTCCCTCGCATGCCTTCGGCGAAACCCTGCAGGCCGTGGCGCCGCACCGGCGCCCGGATGCGGGCGTGGCCTGGGCGACGAAGGGCTTCGAACCGGGCAGTGGCCGCTTCCTGCACGAGGTCGCCGAGGAGATCCTCGGCAGCGACGTGCCGCTGGCGGTCGTCACCGGTCCGTCCTTCGCCAAGGAAGTGGCCGTCGGCCTGCCGACCGCGCTGACGGTGCATTCGGACCGCGACGAATTTGCCCAGGCCGTCGCCGACGTCCTGCACGGTCCGGCGTTCCGCGCCTACACCGGCAACGACATGCTCGGCGCCGAACTCGGCGGCGCGATGAAGAACGTGCTCGCCGTGGCCACCGGCGTCGCCGACGGCATGCAGCTGGGCCTGAACGCCCGCGCCGGCCTGATTACGCGCGGGCTCAATGAAATGCTCCGCCTCAACCAGGCCATCGGCGGCAAGGCCGAAACACTGATGGGCCTGGCGGGCCTGGGCGACCTGGTGCTCACCTGCACCGGCGATCTTTCCCGCAACCGTCGCCTGGGCCTGGCCCTGGGCCGTGGGCAATCGATCCAGGATGCCGTGCGCGAGATCGGGCAGGTCGTGGAGTCGGTGCAGACCGCCGACGAGGTCATGCGGCAAGCGCAGCGCCACGGCATCGAACTGCCGATTTCCAGCGGCGTGCAGCGCGTACTGCACGGCGAGATCACCCCGACCGACGCACTGCGCCAGTTGCTGGCGCGCGAGCAGAAGCCCGAATACCCGCAGGGATTGTTCGGCAACTAGCCGTTCCGGAGCGCGCTCGCGCGCGCCCGCAGACCGCACACGCAATGCTCAGAACTGCTCGTGCAGCGCCGCTCCCGCGACCGGCGCCTGCGCGTGCGCGCGGCCGGCGGCGACGGCGGCGAATGCCAACAGCATCAAAGCCAGGACGCTGCGAAGACGCGACATGGCCCTTTCCCCTTGCGATGCCTGCTCCTGTTCAAGCCAACGCAGGCACCGCGAGGATGCGGACAACGCCATGCGATGCGCGCAGTGCGCGCCTCATCAGTGTTCGACGTTATGGCCGCCGTCGAGGCAGGCGTAGATCGCGTTGGAGCTGCTCGCGTCGCTGATGACGTTGCCCACCGCGACCGTGGACGGCGCGCCGGTGCAGTTCAGTCCACGCCGGGTTCCCGACGGCGAGTTGAGCGCGCTGACGGTATTGCCCAGCAGCTTGCCCTTCGCGCCGGAACCGGCGATGCCGATGACGCCGGAGTCGGTGCCCGAATAGACGCCGGTGACGTCGTTCTGGCGGACCACCGTGTAGCTCGAGCCGACGTCGATGCCGGTGCCGGCCCCGAAGGAATACACCTGTGTGTTGGGGGCCACGCCGCTGACGAGGTTCTGCTCGATCACGCCGGCCGACCCCGAACTCAGGATGCCCCGCACGTAGTCGTAGTGCGGGGTCAGGCCGGTCTGCATCACCATGTTGCGCCGGATGGTGAAGCTGTCGCCGGAGACGGAAATTCCGACGTAGGTGCTGTTGTCGAAGCGGTTGTCCTCGATCAGGTTGCCGCTGCCGCCGTTGAGCTGCGCGCCATAGAGGAAGCCGCGCACGTTGCAGTGGCGCAGCGTGACGTTGGAACGGCCGCTCGCCTGGATCCCGACCGCCATGGTGGTCAGGCCCGCGGCCAGGCCGCCAAGGCGGAAATGATTGCAGTCCAGGGTCACGTTGTTGGCGGTGATCGTGACGGCGACGCCGCTGGTCATCGCCGTGGACAGGTCGGACTTCATGCACCACACGCCCGAAGCGCCGATGCTGGCGGGCAGCGAAGTCACGGTGCCGGCGCAGTTGTCGTAGCTTTCGGCCGCGCGGGCTGCGTGCGGGAGGACGGCGAGCGCGATGGCCGCCAGCAGGACAGCTCGGAACATGTGGTTTCCCCGGGGTGTGGACGATGGACCGCGAGATGGCAGCGTACCGCGCCGCGCGTCGCGGGGCGCGGCAGTCCGGGTGCACCACCCAGCCGGCGGCTCGGGGGCCGGGCGCCGTCGGCGCTGCCGGGGCGGGGGGCAAAAAAAAGCCCGGCCGGGGCCGGGCTTGAATCACGACGTCAGGGGAGAGAGAGATTTCGTCGTGGATTCCGGGTGGATCAGAAGCTGATGCGGGGACCGACGAAGTACTGCGTATCGCCGTCGGCGAACTTCACGTCGCCGGTGATGCCCCAGGTCTGGTTGAACTTCACCTGGGCGCCCACGCGGCCGTAGAAGTCGCCGTCGTAGTTCTCGGCGTCCTCGTAGCCGGCCAGCGCGTAGCCTTCCAGGTTCGGGGTCATCGCGCCGCGGACGCCGGCTTCGACGCTGTAGCCGTCCTCGGAGGAATCGAAGCCGTCGAAGTCGACGTCGTACTTCTCGTAGGCCACCCGCGTCAGCAGGTCGACCTTGGGCGTGATCTGGTGGTTGTAGCCCACGCCGGCGCGCCAGTGGTCCACTTCGGGGCCATCAAAGCCGACGCCGCCGAAGGTGAAATCGTCGCCTTCCTGGGCGTCGTAGCTGCCGAACAGGTGGAAGTTCTCCGCGATGGCGGCCGATCCGCCGACAGTCCAGCCATCGGCGTCGGCGTTGTCGCCGTTCGTGCCGATGTAACCGCCTTCGACGTAGTTGTAGGACACGCCCTCGGCGGCCGAGGCGGCGAAGGGAAGGGCGGCGAGGAGGGTCAGGGCAAGCAGGGTGCGCTTCATAAGGTCTAGGCCTCTTTTGTTGTGGGGCCGACTCGCACAAGTTGCTGAACAGGAAAACCGTGCGGTCGGGAGAGTCCAGTATCCGAGCCCGCACCGAATCCCACCTGAATTGTGAACTTTTCAGTACAGGAACTTCGCCGGCCATGCGGCGGTCCGCAGGCCGGAAGGTCGCCTAAAGGTCGGTACCTCGCCGCGACCCGCGCAGACCGGCACAAGGGGCTGCCGCAGGCGTTCCCAGTGCGCGCCGATGCCGCCGCCTACCGGTCCTCGCCCATGAATGGATATGCGTACTGCCGCGGCGGCACGAAGGTTTCCTTGATGCTGCGCGGACTGATCCAGCGCAGCAGGTTGAGCAGCGAGCCGGCCTTGTCGTTGGTGCCCGAGGCGCGCGCGCCGCCGAAGGGCTGCTGCCCCACCACGGCGCCGGTGGGTTTGTCGTTGATGTAGAAGTTGCCCGCCGCGTTTCGAAGGCGATCCAGGCCTTGCTCGATGGCGTAGCGGTCCTGGGCGAAGATGGCGCCGGTCAGCGCGTACGGACTGGTGCGATCGACCACGTCCAGCGTCTCGACCCAGTGGGGCGCCTGGTACACATGCACCGTGAGCACGGGGCCGAACAGCTCCTCGCACATCGTGCGGTAGGCCGGGTTGGTGGTGACGATCACGGTAGGCCTGACGAACCAGCCTTCGCTGTCATCGCACGCGCCGCCGACCAGGATGCTGGCATCGGGCGAGGAGCGTGCCTCCTCGATCGCGGAGCGCTGCTTCTCGAAGCTCGCCGCGTCGATCACCGCGCCCATGAAGTTGGAGAACTCGCCGACATCGCCCATCGCGATGCCATCGACCTGCGCCACGAGCGCGTCGCGCACCTGCGGCCACAGCGTGTCGGGCACGTAGGCGCGGCTGGCCGCCGAGCATTTCTGGCCCTGGTACTCGAAGGCGCCGCGGATCATGGCCGTGGCCAGCGCCACGGGATCGGCACTGGCGTGCGCGACGATGAAATCCTTGCCGCCCGTCTCGCCCACCAGGCGCGGGTAGCCCGCGTAACGGTCGATGTTGGCGCCGACGGTACGCCACATCCGGTGGAATACGGGCGTCGAACCGGTGAAATGGACGCCGGCCAGCTGCCGGTGGGCCAGCACGGGGTCGCCCACGTCCGCGCCACTGCCGGTCACCAGATTGATCACGCCGTCGGGCAGGCCGGCCTCCTTGAACAGCTTCATCAGGAAGTGGGCGCTGTAGACCGCCGTGCTTGCCGGCTTCCACACCACCGTGTTGCCGCACAGCGCGGGGGCGGTGGGCAGGTTGCCTGCGATCGAAGTGAAATTGAACGGCGACACCGCGAAGACGAATCCCTCCAGCGGGCGGTGCTCCATCCGGTTCCACATGCCCGGCGAGCTCTGTGGCTGCTCGCGCAGCAGCTGTTCGTAGAAGGCGACGTTGAAACGGAAGAAATCGATCAGCTCGCAGGCGCTGTCGATCTCGGCCTGGTGGCAGGTCTTGCTCTGGCCGAGCATCGTGGCCGCGTTGAGCACGTCACGATACGGACCCTGCAGCAGGTCGGCGGCCTTGAGGAACACCGCGGCGCGTGCTTCCCAGGGCAGGGCGGCCCAGTCGCGTCGCGCCCGCAACGCGGCTTCGATGGCGGCGTCGACTTCCGCCGCGCCGCCCTGGTGGAACGTGCCCAGCACGTGCGCATGGCGGTGGGGCATCACCGCCTGGCCCATGCGGCCGGTGTGCACGTCCCGGCCGTCGATCACCAGCGGCATCTCGACTCGGTTGGCCGACAGGTCCGCCAGTGCGCGCTTCAGGCTGGCACGTTCGGCGGTGCCGGGCGCGTAGCCGCGCACCGGTTCGTTGACGGGAACGGGAACGCGCGAGAGAGCAAGGGACATGGGCCGGCTCCGGTGGTGTGGCCGCATTGTAGGCACGGCCACTTCCCGGGCTCTGACGCATTGCGCCATGCACCGCCGCGCGCACTACTTCGCCGGGGTCACCCGCCAGATGGTGTTGCCGACGTCGTCGGCGACCAGGACCGCGCCGCGCGCGTCCACCGCCACGCCGACCGGACGGCCTCGCGCGTTGCCCTGCCCGTCGAGGAAGTCGACCAGCACGTCTTCGATCGCACCCTGCGGACGCCCGCCCGCGAAAGGCACGAACACCACGCGATAGCCGTTGGGCGGATCGCGGTTCCACGAACCATGCAGGCCGATGAAGGCGCCGCCGCGATAGCGCGCCGGCAGCAGCGTGCCGTCGTAGAAGGCCAGGCCCAGGGGTGCCACGTGCGAGCCGAGCGCGTAGTCGGGCTTGATCGCCGCGGCCACCTTCTGCGGATCCTGCGGCTCGACACGGGTATCCATGTGGGCGCCGTAATAGCTGTAGGGCCAGCCATAGAACGCACCGGGACGCACCGAGGTCAGGTAGTCCGGCACCAGGTCGCTGCCCAGTTCGTCACGTTCGTTCACCACGGTCCACAGCGTGCCGCCCTGCCAGTCCAGGCCGACCGGATTGCGCAGCCCGCTGGCATAGACGCGACCCGCGCCGGTGGCCGTGTCGATCTCGTGGATCGCGGCGCGGCCGACCTCGACGTCCATGCCGTTCTCGCCGATGTTGCTGTTGGATCCCACGCCGACATACAGCTTCGAGCCATCGGCATTGGCCACCAGCGACTTCGTCCAGTGGTGGTTGCGCGGCGCGCCGGGCAGATCGGCCAGCTTGACCGGGATGGCGGTAATGCTCGTCTCGCCCGAGCGGTAGGGCACGTGCACGATCGCATCGGCATTGGCCACGTAGAAGCGGTCGCCCACCAGCGCCATGCCGAACGGCGAGACCAGGTCCTGCAGGAACACGGCCTTGGTCTCGGCCACGCCATCGCCGTCGCCGTCGCGCAGCAGGGTGATGCGGTTGGGACTGGGCACGGCGGCACCGGCCTTCTCGAACGCCGACTTCATCGCCGCACCGCGCAGCGGATTGGCCGGCGGATCCGGCGTGGCGGGGCGGTTGGTCTCGGCGACCAGCACGTCGCCATTGGGCAGCACGTAGACCCAGCGCGGATGCACCAGGCCGGTGGCGAATGCGTTGACCTTGAAGCCCGCCGCGGCCGTCGGCGTGACCCCCGCCGGCCAGCCGATCGCGGTGGCGACCTTCACCGTCGGGATCAGGGACGTGGCCGGTTCGGCCAGAACGGGATCGGGGCCGGTGTCCTGACGCGCGACAAGCTGCGCCGTCTCGCCACATCCGCTGCATCCGGTGAGCAGCGCAAGGGCGAGCAGAGTCAGGCGGAATGTGGGGGGTCGGGTAGCCATGACGGATGTGTCTCCAAGGAGGATGCGGAACCGTCGTGCAGGCCCCGCCCGCGTCGAGACAATGGACCGGGCGTCATCAAGTCGACGTGAGCCGCGCACGGCGCCGTGAACGGTGCGTAGGGCTCAGTGGGAGCCGCCCCAACGCCATGAAATTCCCACCGTGAAATTTCGCCCGGGGGCGGGTTCGTAGTAGCGCCGGTTGCCTTCGTTGACGATCACCGAACCGGCGTAGTCGCGATCGCCCACATTGCCCACGGTGAGGAACGCGTCGGCCTCATCGGCGCCCCGACGCCAGCGGTAACCAGCCATCAGGTTGATCACGGTGTAGCCGGCGGCACGTTCGTCGTCGAGGTTGTTCACGCTTGCCGCGGCGACGTGTTGCGCTTCGAGCCGCGCATGCCAGCCTTGCGCGGCTTGCCAGCGCAGGGCGGCGAACGCGCTGGTGCGCGGGACGCCGGGAATGCGCGTACCGGCGGCGACCGGTACCGTCGCCGAGGCGCAGGGCGTGCCCGCGCAGGTCAGGAAATCCGCTCCGAAGCGGGCATCGAGCCAGGTCACGGCAAGCTGGGCATCCCACTGCGCCGACAGCGGCCAATCCGTGCTCGCTTCCACTCCGCGGCGACGGGCCCGCGGAACGTTCTGGAACGTGGTGCGGCCGCCACTGCTGGTGTTGACCGTGAGTTCGTCGCGGGTATCGGCGCGGAACACCACCAGCTCCGCGCGCTTGCGGCCCGAGGCATGTCGCACGCCGGCTTCGGCATGGCGCGAACGCGCGGCGCGCAGCGCCAGATTCAAGCCGCTGCCGCCATCGGCGCGGTAACCCAGTTCGTTGAAGGTCGGCGTCTCGAAGCCGCGTCCCCAGGCCGCGAATACCAGGGTGCGCGGCCTGACGCGCCAGCCCAGGCCCGCGACGGGCGAGACGGCGTCGAATTCCAGCGCGCCGCTGTCGTCGGGGTTGTCGGTGGTGATGTAGGCGTCGTGCGATCGGAAGCGCACGCGGCTGCGGCGCAACCCGGCCATCAGGGTCCACGCGGGCGCCGGGATCCAGGTCGCCTGCGCGTACTGGTCGAAGGCGTCGACCCGGTCGTCCTGCTGCAGACGCAATGCACCGCGCACGCCTAGCTCATCACCGACGAAGTTCTCGTATCCGCGTCGGTGCTGGTGCTGGCGGTCATAGGCGATACCCGCCGTCCATTCCAGGGGCCGTCCACCCAGCGTGGTCGTGTCGGTCACCCGCAGGTCCACGCCGCCGAAGGGCGAATCCAGGTCGATCACGCCGCCGCCGCTGAGCGGGTTGCGCTGCGTCGCCACCGGGATGGCTAGGTATTGGGTGATCTCGCGCCGGCCGGCGTAGCCGAGCACGCGCAGCTGTGCGGCGGACGTCAGGTCCTGTTCGAACACCGCTCCCACCTGGTGCTGCGCGACCGACTTGCGGGTGTCGAAGGCATGCGCGCCGGCCGTGGCCTGGCGCGGATCCGCGTCGAACTGCGCGCGGTCGAGCCCGAGAGGATCCTGCGCATCGGGCGCGTGCAGCGCATTGGCCAGCAGCGTGAGCCGGGTCGCGTCGCGCTGCAGCCCCATGCGCGTGTTGAACGACGACCGGCGCGCCGCGCTGTGGTCGCGATATCCGTCGGTGCTGAAGTGGCCCAGGGCCAGCGTGTAGTCGGACGCGCCGACCGCGTCGCCCGCGTCCACGTCGAGCCGGTAGCTGCCGAAACTGCCGGCCGCCAGCCGCGCCCCGACCGCTCCCGGCGCCTGGCCCGCCGTGGTGAACAGCTGCACGACGCCGCCAGCCACGTTGCCGTACAGCGCCGAGAACGGGCCGCGCAGCACTTCGATGCGCTCGGCCTGCGCCAGTGGAAAGTGCGAGACTTGGCCCTGCCCGTCGGGCATCGTGGCCGGCACGCCGTCGACGTAGAGCCGCGCGCCACGGATGCCGAAACTCGCGCGCGTGCCGAACCCGCGGATCGAGATCTGTTCGTCCTGCGCATGGTTCTGCCGGCTGCGCGCGAGTACGCCGGGCACGGCCGGCAGCTGTTCGGAAAGGTTCACCCCGAGCGTGCCAGGGCGGTCGGCCGGCCGCACCACGCTGACCGCGGCCGGTGTGTCGAGCGTGGCCTGTGGCGTGCGCGTCGCGCTGACCTGCACGCGGTCGAGCGTCACGATGTCGCCCGGACCGGGAGCGGACGGTGCAACCGGACCCGCCTGGGCGGACGCGCCGGCGAACAAGGAACTCGCCAGCAGGGCGCCGATCGCCGGGGGTGGGCTCCTGGAGCGCATGGCCTTCCTCGTCCGCGCCGCTCGCGCGCATTCAGCGTTGCGCGGAGCAGGTGAACAGATCGCGATGCCGCGCCACGGCCGCCACCACCTTGCATTGACCGTTCACGTCCTAGGCTGCTGCGCACAAAGGGTGCCGACGTTCCGGCGCCCGAGGAGAAGCCCCATGTTGCGTCCGACCCGCCATTACCTGGCGCTCGTCCTGCCCGCCCTGCTGCTGGGTGCCTGCGGCGATCGTCGTGCCCAGGAAGACGACACCGCTCCCACGCCTTCCGACGAGGTCGTCGCACCGGCCGCGCCCGCGCCTGACGTCAACGCACCGCCGGCACCCGATACCACGGACACGCCGCCGACGTCGGCTCCGGCACCCGGAGCGACCGCTCAGGCCGATGCGCTGGGTCTGCTGATAGCCGCCAACGAACACGAGGTGGCCGCCGCCGAGCAGGCGATCGCCAAGAAGGTCACCGGTGACGTGCTTGCGTTCGCCAACATGATGAAGACCGACCACGGCAAGAACCTCGCCGACACCCGCGCGCTGGGCACGGCGACCGAAGGCACGCAGGCGATGGAAATGCGCACGCAGGCCGACGCCGAGATGGCCGCGCTTGGAGCGCTCAGCGGCGCCGAGTACGAGAAGGCCTACGTCGAAGCCATGGTGAAAGGCCACACCGACGTGCTGGCCCTGATCGACGGCACGCTGATGCCCGCTGCCGCGGACGACGCGGTCAAGGCCCACTTCACCGCGACGCGCGCGGCGGTGGCCAAGCATCTGGACGCGGCGAAGAAGCTCCAGGCGGGCAAGTAATCCCGCAGGCAAGGCCTGCGTCAGGCCCGGGCGACCGCTCGCCCGGGCCTGTTCTTGCGCGCTGCACCCGAAATCAGCGCGGCTCGCCGTCAGGCCTCCGGAGCCGCCGGGCGCGGCCCGACCCGCGCACAGCAAGGTCCGGAGCCGCCGACGGGCTTTGCCATCTCGAATTAATTCAACCTGATGGTTGACATAGGTCGCGCCCGGGACTAAATTCAACCGCATGGTTGATGATCTCGATTCCGTCTTTCGCGCCCTCGCCGATCCCACGCGGCGCGCAATGCTGCAGGCCCTCGCCGAGCAGCCCCGCACCGTGGGCGAACTGGCCGCCCCCTACTCGATGTCGCTGGCCGCGGCGTCCAAGCACATCCAGGTGCTCGAACGCGCCGGCCTGCTGTCCCGCGACATCCAGGGCCGCACCCACACCTGCCGCCTCGAAGCACGGGGCCTGCACGCGGGGGCGGAATGGATCGCGCACTACACCCGCTTCTGGAACGACCGCCTCGACGCCCTGCAGTCCGCCCTCGAGGCGGAGGACGCCGCTTCCCCCGCCCCCCGGAGACCCACGCCATGAGCCTTGCCCCCCGCGCCACCGCCGATGCCCACGCCGACGATTACGGCGTGCTGACCGCGCCCGATACCGTCCGCATCGAGCGCCTGCTACCCGGTCCAGTCCAGCGCGTCTGGGATTACCTGGTGCAGCCCGACCTGCGCGCCACCTGGTTCGCCGGCGGCGAATTCGAGCCGCGCGTGGGCGGACGGGCGGACCTCGTGTTCCACCATGCCGACCTCACCACCCCCGACGACCGGCCGCCGCCGAAGTACGCGCAGATGCGCGACGGGTTCCGGATGGAAAACCGGATGACCCACTTCGATCCCCCGCATTGCCTGGGCTACACGTTCGGCGATCGCGATTCGCATGTGCTGTTCGAACTGACCCCCGAGGGCGATCGCGTGCGGCTCGTGGTCACGCACACGCGCTTGTCCTCGCGCGAACAGACCCTGAGCATCTCCGCCGGCTGGCACATCCACCTGGACATCCTGCACGCCCGCCTGGAGGGCCGCGCGCCGCCGGCGTTCTGGAACCGCCATACCGCGCTGGAAGCCGAGTACGGCGCGCGCATTCCCGGCTGATCCGTCGCGTCCGCCGGTCGGCCATGAGCACGTGGGGAAGGGTGTCGTGCCCTCCCCGCGTCACGGCCTGGCGTGAACCAGCGGGCCCGACATGCACCGGCCTGAGCCGGTGCATCCGATTGCGCTTTGCAGCCCGGCGTGTCCCCGGCCTCAGCTCATCGTGACCGCTTCGACGTTGTTGCCGTCGGGGTCGATCAGGAACGCCGCGTAGTACGTGGGGGCGTAGTCCACCCGCAGTCCCGGGGCGCCATGGTCGCGGCCTCCCTTCGCCAGCCCGGCGGCATGGAACGCATCGACCGCGGCGCGATCGGGCGCGGTGAATGCAACGTGGCCGGTGCCGCGCGCCTGTCCATCCAGGTAGAGCCACAGCGCCGGCGCTCCGGCCGGGCCCAGGCCCGCGCCGCTGTCGTCGCGCGAGTCCAGCACATGGCCCAGCGCGCCCAGCGCGGCCTCGTAGAAGCGGACGCTGGCGTCGAGGTCGCGCACCTTCAATCCGATGTGGTCGTACATGGCTGTGCTCCGTTGGAAAGAGAGGCCATGCTGCGCGCCCGCGCGCCTGCGCGCTTGGAGAAAATTGCGGTGCCGACGGACGATTCACGGCGGGGCATGGTGCGGCGAACGCATGCGTGGATCCCCCAATCGCGCCGTTCAATGCCGGCGCGCGCGTTCCGCTCCCAGCAACGCGTCGGCGTGGCTGCTGCGAAGGCCGCGTGCGAACCCGCCGGGCGATACGCCGGCCGCGCGGCCAAAGCTGCGCACGAAGTTGGACAGGTCGGCGAATCCCGAGGCGAGGGCCACGTCGGTCACGCTCTGCCCGCCCTGGGCCAGCAGCCGCGCGGCCCGCCGCAGGCGCGCACGCAGCAGGTACTGGTGCGGGGTCACGCCGACGACGCGTGCGAACAGGCGCAGGAAGTGCCAGGGGCTCAAGCCGGCCTGCGTGGCCGCGGCGGCAAGGTCGATCTCCTCGTGCGCCTGCGCGTCGAGCCACAACGCGGCCTCCACCGCGCGCCGGCGGTCGCGCGCGCTGGCCTGCAGATGATCGGGCCGCGCGCCGGCGGCGACCGACAGATAGCGACCCACCAGCAGCAGTCCCGCTTCGTCCACCCCGAAATCGCTGCGGCCCTCGGCGGCGGCCTGGGCCAGTTCGCCCAGCACGACGAGGGCGGGCACCGGAGGCACGCCACCGGCCCGCCAGGCGGCGGGTGTGGCGCGGAATCCGGCCAGCAACGCGGGCTGCAGCTTGAACGCCAGGCACTCGTCGCCGCCCTGGTGATGTTCGTGGGTGCAGACGAACTCGTCGTCCGCGTGTCCCACCAGCAGTGAACCGGCCACCAGTTCGCAGGACTTCCCGCGCGCGCGGTAGCCGAAGCTGCCCCGGCGCACGTAGGCCAGCGAGGTGGCTTCGTGTTGTTCGACCCGGGTCGGCGAATCCGGTCCCGCCCGGCACCGGTAGTCGATGACGCTGAGGTCGCCGTGCCGCAGGGGCGTGACGGTCATCATCGGCCAAGCGTAGGTCCCGCGGCGGGCCCCGACCAGTGCAACGGTGGTGGCTTCCGGTGCCTGCGGCTCGGCCGTGACGCGGCGCCGGTTCCCACAAGCGGTGGCTGCGCGCACCCTATGCCATTCCCCGGATCCGACCGCATGTTCCACGTCATCCTTTTCCAGCCCGAGATTCCCCCCAACACCGGCAACGTGATCCGCCTGTGCGCCAACACCGGTGCGACGCTGCACCTGGTGCGGCCGCTGGGGTTCACGCTGGAGGACAGCCAGTTGCGGCGCGCCGGCCTGGACTACCACGAGTACGCCACGCTGCAGGTGCACGACGACCTGCCGGCCGCCCTGGCGGCGATCGCCGCCGCGCAGCAGGCGCCGCCCCGCCTGTTCGCGCTGAGCACGCGCGGCACCACGCGCTTCGATGCGCCGCACTACCGCGCCGGCGATGCCTTCCTGTTCGGCCCGGAGACCCGGGGCCTGCCGCAGGACGTGCTCGATGAGGTGCCCGCGCCGCAACGCCTGCGCCTGCCGATGCGGCCGGACAACCGCAGCCTCAACCTGTCCAACACCGTCGCGGTCGTGGTGTTTGAGGCGTGGCGCCAGTGCGGGTTCGAAGGCGGCGCCTGAGGTGGCGTGGAGCGGGTGGGGGCCCGCGCGTCGCTGCCGCTGCCGCGTCGATCCGGCCCCCCGTTGCTCCTGCGATCACCAGCGCCCCGGTTTGCCCTGCCAATCCAGGAACTTTCCGGTGTCCGCGGGCTTCAGGCGGCCCAGCGTCCGCAGCAGGCCGGACACCGACTGCGCCGGTGTGATCTGCGCGCCTTCGCCGCCCATTTCGGTCTGCACCCAACCCGGGCACAAGGCCACCACCGTGATGCCGCGCGGGGCGAGCGCGCTGGCCAGCATCTTGGTGGCCATGTTCAGTGCGGTCTTGCTGATCCGGTAGCTGGGTGCGTTGAACGAGGGATCGTCGCCGAGCGAGGACATCATCGATGACACCGTGGCGACAGTCGCGCCATCGGCCAGCTGCGCATCCAGGGCCTGGGTGAGCAGGAACGGTCCCATCGCGTTGACGCGCAGGCTGTCCTCCAGGATGGCGGCGCTCACATGCCCCCAGCGTTCGCCCGAATGCAGCACGCCGGCGTTGTTGACCAGCAGGTCGATGCCGTCCACCACCAGCGGCAGCTCATGGGCGAAGGCCGTGCGGGAACGTTCGTCGGCCACGTCCAGCGGCAGCACATGCAGGCGACCGGGGTGTTCGCCGGCGAGCCGGTTGAGGTCCGTGGCCTTGCCCGGATGGCGGCAGGCGGCGATGACGTGGTCGCCGCGCCCCAGCAGCTGGTGGACGAATTCCAGGCCGAGGCCGCGGTTGGCGCCGGTGACGACGGAACGTGTGGGCATGGGCGCACCTGGAGGGCGGGCGGTAGGAAACAGTGCGGCGACAGCCGCTAGCGCGGAGTGAGGGGAGGGCAGAGGCGTCGCACGGACGCAGCCCGATGGCCCCTGGCAGGCGGCCTCGGCTTGCCCGGGTGCCTTTCCGACCCGCGTCCGGGACTTGTGACCTATGCCCCGCCATGGGGTGCGCCAGTACGATGAGGGTCTTTCCGGGCGGTCTGGGCCGACCGCCTTCAGCCCGTGAACCACCAGGAGTTCCGCATGTCCCTGCTCGCCCGGCCCCGCGCCGCCGTTCTCGCCGTCGCCCTCGCCACCGCCCTGGGTGGTGCCGTCTTCGCGCCGAACGAGGCCTACGCCCAGAAGCCCGCCGCCGAGGTCGCCATCCCGTACGAGGAGTTCACCCTCCCCAACGGGCTGCGCGTGATCGTGCACACCGATCGCAAGGCGCCGATCGTCGCGGTGAACCTCTGGTACCACGTGGGCAGCAAGAACGAGCAGCCCGGTCGCACGGGCTTCGCCCACCTGTTCGAACACCTGATGTTCAACGGTTCGGAAAACCATCCCGGCGAGTTCTTCGAGCCCTTCGAACTGGTTGGCACCACCGACCAGAACGGCACCACCAACCAGGGACCGCACCAACTACTTCCAGAACGTCCCCACCACCGCGCTCGACATGGCGTTGTGGATGGAGTCCGACCGCATGGGCCACCTGCTCGGCGCGATCGACCAGGCCACCCTCGATGAGCAGCGCGGCGTGGTCCAGAACGAGAAGCGCCAGGGCGAGAACCAGCCCTACGGCCGCCGCATCACCGCGCGGATGTTCGAGGCCCTGTACCCCGCCGGTCATCCGTACAGCTGGCAGACGATCGGCTCGATGGCCGACCTCAATGCCGCCACGCTGGGCGACGTGAAGACCTGGTTCAAGAGCTGGTACGGCCCGAACAACGCGGTGCTGGTGCTCGCCGGCGACATCGACGCGAAGACCGCGAAGGAAAAGGTCACCCGCTTCTTCGGCGACATCCCCGCCAGCGCCACCCTGAAGGACATGCCGGCCAGCATTCCCAGCCGCGACAAGGACACGCGCGAGACGATCCCGGACCGCGTGCCGCAGGTGCGCATCTACCGCGCCTGCCTGGCCGGTGGCCGAATACGGTACCCGTGACGCCGCGCTGCTCACCCTGCTGAGCCAGGTGCTGGGCGGCAGCGCCTCCTCGCGCCTGGATACCCGCCTGGTGCACAAGGACAAGCTGGTGGACAACACCGGCACGTCGCAGTGGGGCAGCGAACTGTCGGGCACCTTCTTCGTCACCGCCGACGTCAAGAAGGACGTCGACCCGGCCAAGGTCGAAGCCATCATCGACGAGGAACTGCAGCGCCTGCTCAAGGACGGCCCGACCGCGGCCGAACTGGACCAGGCCCGCACCGCCATCCGCGCCGACTTCGTCCGTGGCATCGAAAGGATCGGCGGATTCGGCGGCAAGTCCGACGTGCTGGCCGAATGCGCCGTCTTCGCCGGCAAGCCGGACTGCTATCGCGACGACCTCGACGTCCTCATGAACGCGACGGTCGCCGACGTGCAGGCCGCCGGCCGCAAGTGGCTGGGCACCGGCTCGCACACCATCCTCGTGCAGCCCAGCGAGACGCCGGCCTCGGCGCTGCCCGAAGCCGCCAGTGCCGCGCCGGCCACCACGCCGGCCGCGATTCCGCCGGTGGACCCGAAGTTCAAGACGGTCAAGACCGACGTGGACCGCAGCGCGGGCCTGCCCAAGACCGACAGCTTCCCTGACCTGAAGTGGCCGAAGATCCAGAAGGCCACCCTGTCCAACGGCATGCAGGTGTTCCTGGTCGAGCGCCATGAAGTGCCGGTCGTGCAGATGAACCTCGAGTTCCCCGGCGGCTACAGCGCCGACATCGGCAAGAAGCTGGGCACGGCGAGCTTCACCACCGCGATGCTCGACGAAGGCGCCGGCAAGTACAGCGCGCTGGAACTGGCCGCGCGCAAGGAAGCCCTCGGCGCCGAAGTGGGTGCCGGCGCCGGCCTGGACAGCGTCTCGCTGTCGCTGTCGGCGTTGAAGGACAAGCTGGCCCCGTCGCTGGACCTGTTCGCCGACGTCGCCCGCCGCCCGACCTTCGACGCGAACGAGGTCGAACGCGTGCGCGCCCAGTGGCTGGCGGGCATCGAGCAGGAAAAGGCCCGTCCGCAGACCGCCGCGATGCGCGTGATGCCGCCGCTGCTGTACGGCACCGGCCACGCGTACGCCATTCCCTTCACCGGCAGCGGCACGACCGACTCGATCAAGTCGCTCACCCGCGAGGATCTGGTCGGCTTCCATGCCAACTGGCTGCAGCCGGAACAGGCGCGCATCGTCATCGCCGGTGACACGACGCTGAAGGAAATCGTGCCGCAGCTGGAAGCGCGTTTTGGCGACTGGAAGAGCGCACCCAACGCCCCGAAGCTGCCTGCGGTCACCACCGCGGCGCGTCCTTCGGCGCCGCGCGTGTTCCTGGTCAACCAGCCTGGCGCGATCCAGTCGAACATCTACGTCGGCGAGCTCATCCCGCCGACCGGCGATGCCGGCACGATCGACTTCGACTTCGCCAACGGCGTGCTGGGCGGTGAGTTCTCCTCGCGCCTGAACATGAACCTGCGCGAGGACAAGCACTGGGCCTATGGTTCCTACAGCGGCGCCGGCAACGCCAAGGGCCAGCGCCCGTGGATGGCTTCGGCGGCGGTGCAGAGCGACAAGACCATCGAGTCCATCGCCGAACTCAAGCGTGAGATCAACGCCTTCATCGGCGGCGAGCGTCCGATCTCCGACGCCGAGGTGGCCAAGAT
The DNA here is from genome assembly GCF_016613535.2 of Lysobacter solisilvae. Taxonomy (NCBI): domain Bacteria; kingdom Pseudomonadati; phylum Pseudomonadota; class Gammaproteobacteria; order Lysobacterales; family Lysobacteraceae; genus Agrilutibacter; species Agrilutibacter solisilvae. The sequence goes on along the minus strand of NZ_CP071518.1, from coordinate 862,538 downwards.
CCGCGCCAGCAACACGCTGAGCCTGCCCGGTGGTTACGAGACGGCCAGCTCCCTGCTCGGCCAAGTGGCCAGCAACCTGCGCTACGGCCGTCCGGAGGACTACATCCTCCAGTACAAGGCCCGCAACGAGGCCATGACCCCGGCCTCGGCGCAGGCCGCGGCCCGCGTACTGGATCCGAACGCGATGACTTGGGTGGTGGTGGGCGACCTGGCGAAGATCGAGCAGGGCGTGCGCGGCCTGAACCTGGGCGAGGTCCAGGTGGTCGACGCCGACGGCAAGCCGGTCGCGAAGTAAGCAGGACCCCGGGCCGGCTTGCCGGCCCGGCAGTACCACGGCAATCAACCCGGGGCCGGCTCGCAGGAGCCGGCCCTTGTCGTTCTGTGCCCTGCCAGGCGCCCGCGCGGCGCGACTGGCCCGGGTCGAAAGCCATCCCCGCCCCCGGACATCCGGCCGCTCCCGCTCCGTCCTGGCGCTGAAATCGTATTCAATGCCCCGCCCGGGTCCGACCGCATTCCCGCCCGGTTCACCGCGCCGGACAACAATGAAGCACCTCATCGGAGTTCCCTGAATGCGCCTTCTCGCCCCCGTTCTGCTCGCCGCCACCCTGGCCGCCACCGGCTGTACTTGGGTGCACATGGCCCCGGGCGCGTCCGCGGTCCGGATCATCCCGATGGGCGCGGCGCCGGCCGGCTGCGAGCTGCGCAGCGAGATCGAGGTCTCGGTCACCGGCAAGCTGGGCTTCTACGAACGCAATCCGCTGCGCGTGAGGGAGGAGCTGGAAACGCTGGCCCGCAACGAGGGCCCGGGCCTGGGCGCCGACACGCTGCAGCCGCTGGAGGAGCCGCGCGACGGCGCCCAGCGCTTCGCCGCCTACCGGTGTGGGCGCTGAATGGGCCATCGGGCGGGCCGCGGCGAACCTGAGCCGGTGGGGTTTGCCCACCGCGGCTGAATCCCCCGATCGCGGGCGCTTGCGACCGGCGGCGCATGCAACCATGTCAAGAACGCGTTAATCTGACGCGTTTTCCGCCACGGTTGCTGCCGCCATGCTGTTCCAACACGTCGCCATCGCCGGACTGGCTCACATCGATGCACCGCGTCGACTGACCTCCGACGAGATCAACGCCCGACTCAAGCCCACGATGGACCGGCTGGGCATCAAGACCAACGTCCTGCAGGACGTGGCGGGTGTCAACGAGCGCCGCCTGTGGGATGGCGACATGCTGCCGTCGGACGCGGCCACGCTGGCCGGCGTCAAGGCGCTGGCCGATGCCGGCATCGATGCCGACCGCATCGGCCTGCTGGTCAACACCTCGGTCAGCCGCGATTACCTGGAGCCGTCCACCGCTTCGATCGTGTCGGGCAACCTGCGCCTGGGTGAGAACTGCCAGAACTTCGACATCGCCAACGCGTGCCTGGCGTTCCTCAACGGCATGGATATCGCCGGCCGCATGATCGAACGCGGCGAGATCGACTACGCACTCGTGGTCGACGGCGAAACGGCGAACCTCGCCTACGAGAAGACGATGGAAAGGCTGAGCCTGGACAGCGTCACCGCCGAGCAGTTCCGCGACGAGATGGCCACGCTCACGCTGGGCTCCGGTGCGGCCGCGATGGTGCTGGCCCGCGCCGAACTGGTGCCGGGCGCGCCGCGTTACCGCGGCAGCGTCACCCGCTCGGCCACCGAGTGGAATCACCTGTGCCGCGGCGACGTCGCCCACGACCGCATGGTCGCCGATGGCCGCATGCTGATGATCGAAGGCGTGAAGCTGGGCCAGAAGACCTTCGCCGCCGCGCGCCAGGCGCTGGGCTGGGTGGTCGAGGAGCTCGACGAGTTCGTCATCCACCAGGTCAGCAAGGCCCACACCCAGGCCTTCCTCAAGACCTTCGGCATCGATCCGAAGAAGGTCATGACCATCTTCGGCGAGCACGGCAACATCGGCCCGGCCTCGGTGCCGATCGTGCTGAGCAAGCTGCGCGAAATGGGCCGCCTGAAGAAGGGCAGCCGCGTCGCGCTGCTGGGGATCGGTTCGGGCCTGAACTGCTCGATGGCCGAAGTCGTCTGGTAAGTCCTGGGAGATGGCAGGCACCGCGCTGCGGTGCCTGCATGAGTCTCCGGAAATGCGAACGGCACGGCCGGAAGACCGGCGAACAACACGGCGGCGGGATGCGAAGGCATCCCGCCGTTTTCTTTGGTGGCGGCCGGGCCGCGGAGTCAGGCGACCCCTTCCTCCAGCGCCACCTGCAGGCCATCCCACAACGCGATCCGCGCCCTCACGCTTTCGACCGCCGCACGGATCACGTGCGCGCGGCGGTCCGGATCGCCTGCGATCGCGCGTTCGATGATCTGCTGGGCCATCGGGCCGTGGGATTCGCCGTCCAGTTCGATGTGCCGCCGCAGGTAGAACACGAACATCGGCGCCTTCTTCTCGTCGATGCGCCAGCGCGCCAGCAGCGCGGTGAACATCTGCGGGATGACGTTCTCGCGGCCGTGGAAGAAATTGGTCATGACCGCCAGCGTGCTGTCCTGCCGCGCGACCTGCAGCGTGTGGCCGACGAACGCGCGGACGTAGCCGGGCGCACCGACCGTGTGCAGGGCGTCGAGGGCTTCCATGCCTTCGCCGACCAGCGCCAGGAACTGCTCGAACTGCGCCGTGTCGGCGCCGATCTCGCGCATGGCCGACAGGTACAGGTCCAGGTGGCTGGCCGGCTCGCCGTCGGGGCCGATGTCGCTTTCCTCGCCCAGCACGATCTCGTTGATGAGATGCGCCGCGATGCGGTCGCGCGGCGGCAGCCAGGGCACCTGGACACAGGTCAGGTCGCGCTGGAGCCGTTTGAGCAGGCTCATGAAGTCCCACACCGCGAACACGTGCGCGCGCATGAAACGGCGCAGTTCGTGGATGTGGGTAAGGCTGTCGAACACCGGGTGCTGTTCGAGCTGGGTACGCAGATCGGCGAGGGTGGCCAGATCGTCGTTGTGCAGGTCCATCACTGCTGCCATGACCGTTCTCCTTGGAAGGCATAAGGCGACCGCCCGCTCCTTGCTGGTCCGGACGGCCGTGTCGAGGACGCGTCCGCGTCCGGCCGCAGAGTGGCAGTCTTTTCCCGCAACGTGAACAGGCCTGCGTCACGGATCCTCCGTACGCGGGGCCCCGCGCCGGGCTGGAACGGCGGACGTGGACGGACCGGGTCCGATCCGGCACGCGGCGGCCGCATAATGTCGCGCTCTTCGCCGGGCGCTCGCGTGCCGGCCCCGAACCGAGTCCCGCATGGCCACGTCGTTTCCCGACTACCCCTTCACCCCGCAACGCTTCGAAGTCCGTCCGGGCATCGCCATGTCGTACCTGGACGAGTACACCGGTCCGGGTCCGCGCGAAGACGCCCCCGTCGTGCTGATGCTCCATGGCAATCCGTCATGGAGCTATTACTGGCGCAAGCTCGTGCTGGGCCTGCGCGACCGGTACCGCTGCATCGTGCCGGACCACGTCGGCATGGGCCTGTCCGACAAGCCCGACGACGCCCGCTACGCCTACACCCTGCAATCGCGCGTCGACGACGTCGACAAGTTGCTCGCGAACCTGGGCATCACCGGCCCGCTGACCCTGGCGGTGCACGACTGGGGCGGCATGATCGGCTTCGGCTGGGCGCTGTCGCACGCGTCCCAGGTGCGCAGGCTGGTGATCACCAACACCGCGGCGTTCCCGCTGCCGGCGGCCAAGCCGATGCCGTGGCGGATCGCGTTCGGCCGCGACTGGAAGGTCGGTGAGCTGGTGATCCGCGCGTTCAACGCGTTCTCGGCCGGCGCGTCCCACATCGGCGTCGAACGACCGATGCCGCCCGCGGTGCGCCGCGCCTATGTCGCGCCCTACGACACCTGGGCGAACCGAATCAGCACGGTGCGCTTCATGCAGGACATCCCGCTGGGCCCGGGCGACGAGGCGTGGCCGCTGCTCGAGGCTGCGGGCCGGCGCCTGCCGGAATTCGCCGATCGGCCGGCCTTCATCGGCTGGGGCCTGCGCGACTTCGTCTTCGACCGGCACTTCCTCGACGGTTTCCGCCAGGCCCTGCCGCAGGCCCAGGTGCATGCCTTCGAGGACGCCAATCACTACGTGCTGGAGGACAAGGCGGACGTGCTCGTACCGGCCATCCGTGCGTTCCTGGACTCGACGCCGGTGCAGGCGCGCTAGCCACCGATTGCGCCTCGCCCGTTCGGCGCGCACGCCGGGCGCCACTGCACGCCGCGGCATGCGCCGCGCATCAGCGCGCCGGCCAGTCCGCGGGCGTGAGCAGGGGCAGTCCGTGGCGCGCGCGCGCCCGGTCGCAGGAGATGTCCGCCGCACCGTGTTCCCAGGACGCATGTACCTGCCGGCAGGGACTGGGGCGGCGCTCGTGGATGGTGCAGCGGCTCCGCACGCCGACCTGCGCTTCCAGTGCGATGCAGCGCGGCGCGCGTGCCCAGGTTCCGAGCATGGCGACCTGATGCGGATCGATGCGTTCGGTCAGAGCGGCCGGGGTCACGCCGCCCAGCGTGGGGTCGGTCTCCGACCAGTGCATGCTCACGCGGAAGCTGGCGCAGCACGCGCCGCAGGTCAGGCAGGGATGGGGCATGGCCGGGAACGCGGGACGATCGGCGGGGACGGCCGCGCATTCTGCCCGAGCGCCGCGCGCGATGATTGAACGGGCGATGCGGCCGCCGCCACGCGCGCGGTCCGCCGTTTCCCGCCCCGCGCAGGCGACAATGTGCGCATGACGCCCGACGCCGTCCCACTCCCCCCGACCGGCCCCGCCGCTTCCGCGTGCAATATCGCCGCGGCCTTGCCGCGACTGGCCGCGCAGTCGCCGGACCGCATCGCCATGCGCTGCCCGGGCACGCGCGGGCCCGACGGCATGGCCCGCTACGACGTGCAGCTGACCTACGCGCAGCTCGACGCGCGCAGCGACGCCATTGCCGCCGGCCTGGCGCGCCGCGGCATCGTCCGCGGCACGCGCACGGTGCTGATGGTGCGACCCACGCCCGACTTCTTCCTGCTGATGTTCGCGCTGTTCAAGGCCGGCGCGGTGCCGGTGCTGGTCGACCCCGGCATCGACAGGCGCGCACTGAAGCAATGCCTGGACGAGGCGCAGGCACAGGCCTTCATCGGCATCCCGCTGGCGCATGCCGCCCGCGTGCTTCTGGGCTGGGCGAAATCCGCGCGGCTGCGCGTCACCACCGGAGCGCGTCGCTGGCTGGCTGATGCGACGCTGGATGAAGTCGAGCGCGATGGTGCCGGCGCCGGCCCGCAGTTGACCGCGACGCAGCCCGACGACGTCGCCGCGATCCTGTTCACCAGCGGATCCACGGGCGTGCCCAAGGGCGTCGTGTACCGGCACCGGCATTTCGTCGCACAGATCGAGCTGCTGGGCGCTGCGTTCGGCGTGTCGCCCGGCGGCGTGGACCTGCCGACCTTTCCGCCCTTCGCGTTGTTCGATCCCGCGCTGGGCCTGAGCTCGATCATCCCCGACATGGACCCGACGCGGCCCGCCAGCGCCGATCCGCGCCGCCTGCATGACGCCATCGCCCGCTTCGGTGTCGACCAGCTGTTCGGCTCGCCCGCGCTGATGGGCGTGCTGGCGCGCTTCGGCCAGCCCCTGCCCACGCTGCGCCGGGTCACCTCCGCTGGCGCGCCGGTGCCGGCGGACGTGGTTACCAGGATGCGCGAACTGCTGCCGCCGGACGCGCAGTTCTGGACGCCGTACGGGGCCACCGAATGCCTGCCGGTGGCGGTGATCGAAGGGCGCGAGTTGCAGGACACGCGCCCGGCCACCCAGGACGGCGCAGGCACGTGCGTGGGCCGCGCCGTACCGCCCAACCAGGTGCGCATCATCGCGATCACGGATGCGCCGATCGAGGACTGGCGACACGTGCGCGAACTGGGCGGGGGCGAGGTCGGCGAGATCACGGTCGCCGGGCCCACCGCCACCGACACGTATTTCAACCGCGAAGCGCAGACGCGCCTGGCCAAGATCCGCGAGACGCTGGCCGACGGCGAGGTGCGCATCGTGCACCGCATGGGCGACGTCGGTTACTTCGACGCGCAGGGCCGGCTGTGGTTCTGCGGCCGCAAGTCGCACCGCGTGCAGACGGCGTCCGGCCCGCTGTACACCGAACAGGTCGAGCCCGTGTTCAACACCCATCCCGAGGTGCGCCGCACGGCGCTGGTAGGCATCGGCGAGGCCGGCGCGCAGACGCCGGTGCTGTGCGTGGAGCTGCGCGAGGGCGTGCCGGCGCGCGACTGGCCGCGCATCCGCGAAGCGCTTCGCGCGCAGGGCCAGGGTCACGTACACACGGCGGCCATCGACTGCTTCCTGCAGCATCCGTCCTTTCCCGTCGACATCCGCCACAACGCCAAGATCGGGCGCGAGAAGCTCGCGGTGTGGGCGGCGCGCCAGCGGCGATAGCACGCCATGGCGATCATGTCCTTCCATCCAAGCAGGTTGCGAACTCCATGAAGATCCTGGTCACCGGTGGCGGCGGCTTTCTCGGGCAGGCCCTGTGCCGCGGCTTGCGCGCGCGCGGGCACGAGGTCGTGAGCTTCAACCGCGGCCACTATCCGGCGCTCGATGCGATCGGGGTGACCCAGATGCAGGGCGACCTGGCGCAGCGCGATGCCGTGATCGCCGCCGCCCACGGCTGCGACGCCGTGCTGCACAACGCCGCCAAGGCCGGGGCCTGGGGCAGCTACGAGAGCTATCACCAGGCCAACGTGATGGGTACGCAGCACGTCGTCGAGGCCTGCCGCGCGCAGGGCGTGAGGCGCCTGGTGTACACCTCCACGCCCAGCGTCACCCATCGCGCCACGCACCCCGTGGAAGGCGGCACGGCGGACACGGTGCCCTACGGCGAACACCTCAAGGCCCCGTACGCCGCGACCAAGCTCATCGCCGAAAAGGCGGTACTCGGCGCCAATGACGCCGGGCTGGCCACCGTCGCCCTGCGCCCGCGCCTGATCTGGGGCGTCGGCGACAACCAGCTGGTGCCGCGCCTGGCCGAGCGCGCGCGCGCGGGCCGCCTGCGTTTCGTCGGAGACGGGCTCAACCGGATCGACACCACCTACATCGACAACGCGGCGCAGGCACACCTGGACGCGCTGGACCACCTCGACGTGGGCGCGACCTGCGCCGGCCGCGCGTATTTCATCAGCAACGGTGAACCTCGCAGCGTGCGCGAAATCGTCAACGCGCTGCTGCAGGCCGTGGGGGCCCCGCAGGTCTCGGGTAGCGTGCCCTTCCCGGTGGCCTACGCACTGGGCACGGTCTGCGAAGGCCTCTGGCATCTGTTGCCGCTCCGGGGCGAGCCACCGATGACGCGCTTCCTGGCCGAGCAGCTGAGCACGACGCACTGGTACGACATGGGCCCCGCGCGAAGCGACTTCGGCTATGTGCCGCGGGTCAGCATCGACGAGGGACTGGCACGGTTGGCTGCGTCCCGGGGCTAATCTGGAAGCACGGTCGCCTGGCGCCCTCGCGCGCGGCGGCGCGGCAGGCAGGCCGACATTTCAGTGGCGCGGCGCGGCTCCATTGACGAAAGACTCACGCCGCTGAAGGCTGCCCATCCCGCACAAGCGGCCGTCACCGCGCCGCGACCCGCGCCCGGTCAGCATCGAGACGCGTCCAATCCGGGCGTGTGCCGGAGCTCTCAGATGCTCAACTACGCCGTCATCTTCTTCATCATCGCCATCATCGCGGCCGTGCTGGGCTTCAGTGGCATCGCAGGCGCAGCCAGCAACATCGCCTGGATCCTGTTTGTCGTGTTCCTTGTCCTGGCGGTGATCTCGCTGCTTCGCAAGAAGGCGTGACGCGGGGGCATGGCTCGGCGGGCATGACCCCACGACCGGCGTGCATCGCCCGTACGGCGCGGAGGCCGCGTCGCACGGGGCTACAATGCCCGCATGACCGAACGAGCCTCGCCCCTGGATTCGCTCAAGCCGCTGGCCGGCCGCGCGCTGGAAGCCGCGCTCAATCGCGCGCTGGCACTGGACCCGGACACACGCGATGGCCTCAAGGCACTGGATGGCCGGCGGGTCGCGCTTCACCTGGCCGCGCCTCCGCTTGCCCTGCAGATTGCAGTGGCCGGCGACCGCCTGCAGGTGGGTCCGGTGCAGGACCCGGCGGCGGACCTGTCGGTGCGCAGCACACTGGGCGGCCTGATCGCACAGCTGCCCTTCTTCCGCAATGACGACGCGCCGCCCGTGGGCAAACTGCGCATCGAGGGCGACGCCGACCTCGCCCGTCGGCTGCAGCGCCTGGCCGAACGTTTCGATCCCGACTGGGAACAGCCGTTCGCCGCGGTATTCGGCGACGTGCTGGGCGTGCAGATCGCCAACGGCGTCGCCTCGGCGCTGCGTCACGCGCGCGGTGCGGCCGGCCAGTTCGCCGGCAACGCGGCCGAGTACCTGACCGAGGAGTCGCGCGACGTCGTCGGTCGCGACGAGCTGGACGCGTTCCTCGACGATGTGGACACGCTGCGCGATGACGTCGAACGCGCGGCCGTGCGCGTGGGCCGCCTGCGCAGCCGGATCGGGGGCGCTGCATGACGCCGGTCTTCCGCGCCTGGCGCATCGGCCGGGTGCTGTTGCGCTACCGCCTGGACGACCTGCTCGACGACACGCCTGCGCAGCGGTGGCTCAAGCTGGCGCGCCCGTTCGTGCCGCGCGCTTCGGCGCACGTGGCCTCGCTGTCGCGCGGCGCGCGCCTGCGCCTGGCGTTGCAGGAGCTGGGCCCGATCTTCGTCAAGTTCGGCCAGATCCTCTCCACGCGCCGCGACCTGGTGCCGGCCGACGTGGCCGAGGAACTGTCCCAGCTGCAGGACCGCGTGGCGCCCTTCGATGGACAGGACGCGCGCGCGATCGTGGAACTCGCGCTGGGCCGCCCCGTGGCCGAAGCGTTCGCCTCGTTCGACACCACGCCGCTGGCATCGGCCTCGATCGCGCAGGTGCATGCGGCCACGCTGCCTTCCGTGGGCGGCGCCACGCCGCGCGAGGTGGTGGTCAAGGTGCTGCGGCCGCGCATCGAGCAGCAGATCGACGCCGACATCGCACTGCTCAATGCCATGGCCAGCGTGGTCGAGCGGACCCACCCGGCCGCCGACAAGATCCGCCCGCGCGAGATCGTCGCCGAGATCCAGAACACCCTGGCCGCCGAACTCGACCTGCAGCGCGAGGGCGGCAACGCCAGCGTCCTGCGCCGTTTCTGGCTGGGTAGCGACGACCTGTACGTGCCCGAGGTGATCTGGTCGCACACCGCCCAGCGCGTGCTGACCCTGGAGCGGGTGCGGGGCATTCCGTCCGACGATGTCGCCGCGCTGGACGCGGCCGGCATCGATCGCCACGCGCTGGCCGCCAAGGGCGTGCGCGTGTTCTACACGCAGGTGTTCCGCGACAATTTCTTCCATGCCGACGCGCACGCCGGCAACATCTGGGTGGATGCCGACCGCAAGACCAACCCGCGGTTCATCGCGCTGGACTTCGGCATCATGGGCCAGCTGTCGGACGAGGATCAGTACTACCTCGCCGAGAACTTCATGGCGATCTTCAACCGCGACTACCGCCGCATCGCCGAACTGCACGTGCAGGCCGGCTGGATGCCCGGGCACACGCGCATCGATGAACTCGAAGCAGCCGCGCGCGCGGTGTGCGAGCCGTATTTCACCCGCCCGCTGTCGGAAATCTCGCTGGCGGAGGTGCTGGTCAAGCTGTTCCGCACCGCCCAGCGCTACGAGCTGACGCTGCAGCCGCAACTGATCCTGCTGCAGAAGACGCTGCTCAACATCGAGGGCGTGGGACGCCTGCTCGATCCCCGCCTGGATATCTGGGCCGTGGCGCAGCCGGTGCTGTCGACCATCCTGGTCGAGCGCTACAGCCCCAAGCGCCTGGCTGGCGAGTTCCGCAAGCGGCTGCCGGAGCTGGTGACGCACGCCCCGCAGATGCCGCGGTTGCTGCACGCCTGGCTGCAGCAGCAGGTGGAGGGCAAGCAGTCGCTGCAGATGCATTCGCCGGACGTGCGAGAAATCACCGCGGCCATCCGCAGCGCGCAGCGCGGCACGATCGCCGCGATCCTGGGCACCGGTCTGCTGGTGGTGGCGGCCGTTTTGTTCGCGATGGAAGCCGGCGGACCGCGCTGGCTGGGTGTGCCCGCGTCGGCCTGGATCGCCGCGCTGGGGGGACTGTGGGCTTTACGCGCGGCGTGGCCGCGCCGCTGACACGGAGGAAGAATGCGCCGGGTGACCTTCTATGCCATGCAGGTCGGCGACCACTGGGAGGTGGCCTGCTCGCAGCGCGGGATCGAGCCGCAGCGCCACGAGGACCGCGCCCGTGCGCTGGCCGCGGCACAGGAAGGCGCGCAGGGCCTGTGGGCGCGCGAGCGCATCGCCACGGCCGTGGTGGTGAGCGAGGACGACGGCGGCTGGCACCAGGCCGCGACGTACGGCGATCTGCTCGACTTCTAGCGTTCGCATCGGGCATCCGGCGCGCGGTGCGATGCGATAATCCGTGCCTCGACCCGTGCCGCCGCACGCGATTGCAGATGCACGATTGCCGATGCACGACGACTCCGCACCATTGCCGCTGCTGTTCGCCGACGACACGCTCGCGGTGGTCAACAAGCCCGCGGGCCTCATGGCGCACGACAGCAAGCTGGCGCGTGGCGAGACCGACTTCCTCGCCGACCGCCTGCGCGCGCAGCTGGGCCGGCCGATCTTCCTCGTGCACCGGCTCGATCGCGCCACCAGTGGCTGCCTGCTGCTCGCCTTCGATCGCGACACCGCCGCGCAGCTGGGCCAGGTGATGATGTCGCGCGACGTCGAGAAGGACTACTGGGCAGTGTGCCGCGGCTGGCCGGACGCGGATTTCGTCATCGACCATCCCCTGGACGGCGGGCCGGGCAAGCCCGTGAAAAAACCGGCGGTGACGCGCTTCACGCGGCTGGCCACCTGCGAGTTGCCGGTGCCCTCCAGCGGCTTCGAGACCTCGCGCTATGGCCTGCTCAACGCGCAGCCGCAGACCGGGCGGTTCCGCCAGATCCGCCGGCATCTCAAGCACGCGTTCCACCACCTGATCGGCGACACCAGCCACGGCGACGGCCGCCACAACCGCAACTTCCGCATGCTGGGCATCCATCGCATGCTGCTGCACGCGCGTCGGCTGGCCTTCCTGCATCCGCACGGCGGCGCGCGGGTGATCGTCACCGCGCCGGTGGATGCGGAGTTCTCGCGGGCGCTGGCGCTGTTCGACTTCCAGCCGTGATGGCCGGTGCGGCGGGTACTGCGTCCGTCGCGGCGCAAGGTCTGCCGGCAGGGAGCGCGCACCCCCGGCCCCGCTGAGCGCGCGTCGCGCCACGCGATCGGCGCATCGCCAGACGGCCCCGAGCATGGTCTGTGGCGCGCCGCGTCCCGCGGGCCCGACGCACCGCCCGCCGGCTGCCCGGGACACCTGCGGGGAACCACCGACGCGGTCGCCGCGCGGCCCCGCTTACAATCCCGCCATGCTGGAAATCACCGACACCCTGTCCATTCCCGACGACGAACTGAGCGAGCGCTTCGTGCGCTCGTCCGGCCCGGGCGGCCAGAACGTCAACAAGGTCGCCACCGCGGTGGAACTGCGCTTCGACATCGCCGCGTCGGCGGTGTTGCCCGATGCGGTGCGCGAGCGCCTGCTCGCCAAGCGCGACCGGCGGGTGACCACGGAGGGCGTGCTGGTCCTGAGCGCGCAGCGGTTCCGCACCAAGGAGCGCAACCGCGAGGACGCCCGCGAGCGACTGGCGGCCTTCATCGCCAGCGGTCTGAAGGCGCCCACCCCGCGCGTGGCCACGCGGCCCACCCGCGCTTCCAAGCAGCGGCGGCTCGACGCCAAGCGCGAACGCAGTACGATCAAGAAGACCCGCTCCACCCGGGCGTGGGACTGATCCGGGGGCGAGGGGGCATGGGGGCAGGGGCGACCGGCAGCGTGGGCGATGACGGCAACACCATGAGCGAAAACGACACCCGGGTGCTTGCGCTGCCACCCAGTGCACCGCGCGTGCGCGGCAACCGGCTGGCACGCTGGCTGGGCCTGGCCGTACTGCGCCTGGGCGGCTGGCGCATGGAGGGCCGCTTCCCGGACATTCCCAAGCTGGTGCTGATCGGCGCACCGCATTCGTCCAACTGGGACGGTATCTGGGGTTTCGCCGCCAAGGTGGCGCTGGGCCTGGACATCAAGATCCTGGGCAAGGATTCGCTGTTCAAGGTCCCGCTGATGGGCGCCCTGCTCAAGCGCATGGGCGTGATCCCGGTCGACCGCAGCGCGGCGCACGGCGTGGTGGAACAGTCGGCGCAGATGATCCGCCGGGCCGACCGCTTCTGGTATGGCCTGGCGCCCGAGGGGACCCGCAAGCCGGTGGAGCGGTGGAAGACCGGCTTCTGGAAGATCGCCCGCGCCGCCGAGGTGCCGGTCCTGCCGGCGTATTTCCATTACGGCCGCAAGGTCATCGGGATCGGTCCCCCGTTCGAGCTGGGCGAGGACATGGCCCAGGACATGGCCCGCATCCGCGAGTGGTACCGCGGCGTGTCGCAGGGCAAGTTCCACGACGTCTGAGGGCCCGCCGGGCCCGCCTGCCGGCTGGCCGCGGGTGCAGAAAGTGACGCACAGGCGCCAAGCCTGCCCGTCCTGCGGCAGTCCGCGGGCCCGCCACCCCCGTTGAAGGCGCCCGGCGCCCCGCTCCAGCAGGCCTGCAGCGGAATTGGCACGTGATGTGCGTCACATCCCCCACGGGTCGGTAGGCCGCGTGATCCAGGCGGCCGCGACCCGGAGCGGCGGTCGGCGCGCGAGGCCAGCAGGGGGGCTCGCCGCCGGCGGCCGCGGACGGTCCGCGGCCTTCCGCACCGGAAGCCCGTGCATGTCGAATGGACGACCGCGGCGGCCGAAGCTGGCGTCGCGGCAGGCGGAGGTGACGCGATGCTTCTTCAGCACTCGCCGCAGGTCGAGCCGTGTCCCGGGGCGCGCGCATGCGCATTCGTTCCTGCGCCCGTCGCGCATCCCTGCGCACACGCCGGGACAGCGTCATCCGCCACGCCGGGCGCCTGCGTCGAAGCGAGCCGCCCATGGATCTGACCCCGCCCGCGATCCTGGGCTCCGCCGACCCGGGCCTGGTCCTGGCCTGGTGGCTCGGTGCGGGCGTGCTCGTCCTCGCGCTGACGATGCTGGCCGCCACGCTCGCCCTGCGCCGGATCGTCGATGCGCGCGAACGCAACCGCGAGCGCGCGGCGATGCAGTGGCGGCGAATCCTGCTCGACCACGCCGAAGGGCTGCCCTCGACGATCCCCGCGCTGGTGCCGCGCGACCTGGCCGGTTTCATCGAAGCCTGGAACAGCGCGCACCAGAGCGTGAGCGACCCCTCCAACCCGGGCCTGCAACGCGTGGCCCGCGAGGTCGGCCTGGACCGGTACCTGTACGCGGCCATCGACCACGGCCATCCCGACGAGCGCGTCATGGCGATCGTCGCGCTGGGATTCCTGCGTGGGCGCGCGCACTTCGAGCGGCTGGCGGGCTATCTCAATGACCGCAGTACGCTGGTCTCGCTCAGCGCCGCGCGCGCGCTGATGCAGATCGACCCGGGCCGAGCGGTGCACATGCTCGTGCCGCACATCGTCGCGCGCCAGGACTGGCCGCAGGCCGGCGTGGCGCAGATGCTGCACGAAAGCAGCCCCGGGCCCGCGGCGCGCGACATCGTCTCCCGCGAACTGGGCAGCGCGACCATGCAGGCCACGGCCCACGTCGCACCCCGGCTGCTGCGCTGCCTGTCCGAACTCGATCCGGCGCAGGCGGCGCCGGTCGTGCGCCACATCCTCGACCAGCAGCCCGACGACCGCCTGGTGTCGACCTGCCTGCAGGTGATCGCCGACCCGGACGCGCTGGACCTGGTGCGTTCGCTGCTCTCGCACCCGCGCTGGCACGTGCGCATGCATGCGGCCGCCACGCTTGGGCGCATCGGCCGGGCGGACGACGAAGCACTGCTGGCGCCGCTGCTCGCCGATGGCCAGTGGTGGGTGCGTTACCGCGCGGCGCTGGCGATATCGCGGCTGCCCGAGATGGATCCGGAAGGCATGCAGCGCGTGCGCGATGCGCAGACCGACCGCTTCGCCCGCGACGTGCTCGACCACGTCATCGCCGAGCGGCACATGGAGGTCGACTCATGAATCCGCTTGCGTCCGTGGCACTGCCGATCCCCCCGGGACTCATCGCCGTGCTGGACTTCGTGCAATGGAGCGCCATCGCCTGGTTCTTCGCGCTGCATCTGGCAAGCCTGGCGCCTGCCTACGTCGCCACGGTCCGCGCCGTGCTGCGCCAGCACCGCCATGGAGTGCGCCTGCCCTGGGGGAATGTCGGGCCCTGCCAGCCGCCGGTGAGCATCCTGGTGCCGGCGTTCAACGACGAACCCGGGATCGTCGCGACGGTGAGGGCGCTGTTGCGCCTGGGATATCGCGATTACGAAATCATCGTCGTCAATGACGGTTCCAGTGACGACACCCTGCAGGCGCTGGTGCGTGCCTTCGGCCTGGTGCCGTTTCCCGAAGCCTACCGGCGGCGGCTGCGTACGGGCCAGCTGCACTGCCTGTTCGCATCGCCGGCCTACCCGCGGGTGCGCGTGGTCGACAAGGCGCACGGCGGCCGCGCCGACGCGCTCAACGCGGGCATCAACTGTGCGCGCTTTCCGCTGTTCTGCGTGGTCGATACGCAACGCGTCCTGCAACGCGACAGCCTGGACCGCATGGTGCAGCCCTTCCTGGAGGACGCCACCACCGTCGCCGCCTTCGGCGCGCTGCGCGTGGTCAACGGCTGCCAGGCCAGGGACGGCTTCGTGACCCGCGCCGATCTGCCGCGGCGCCTGCTCCCGATGCTGCAGGCGGTGGAATCCCTGCGCGGCTTCGTGCAGGCCCGCCTGGCCGGCCCGGCCTTGAACGCGCTGCCCGCCATGCCCGGCGCGTTCGGCCTGTTCCACAAGGAGCGCATCATCGCCGCCGGTGGGTACCGCGACGACACCGCAGCCGTGGACATGGAGCTCTGCCTGCGGCTGCACGGCCAGCTGCGTGCGCAGCGCCGGCCCTATCGCATTGCCTTCGTGCCGGACCCGGTGTGCTGGGTGCGGGCGCCCGAAACCCTGCGCAGGTTGCGCCGCCAGCGCAGCCAGGCGCAGCGCGGTCTGGTCGAGAGCCTGCTGACGCATGCGCGCATGCTGTTCCGGCGCGAGGATGGCGCCGTGGGCAGCTGGTCCCTGCCGATCCTGCTGCTGGTCGAGTGCGCCGGCCCGGTGATCGAGGTCCTGGGCTATGCCGCGGTGCTGCTGCTGGCCCTGGCGGGCCAGTTGTCGCCGCAGTCCGCCGCGGTGTTCCTGTTCGCCAGCGTGGGCCTGGGCATTGTCCACTCGCTGCATGCGGTGGCGACGGAAGAACTTTCGTTCCAGCTGCATCCTGGCCCGGGTCAGCGCGTGGCGCTGGTGGCGGCCGCGATCGTCGAGAACCTGGGCTACCGCCAGCTGACGTCGGCCTGGCGGGTCATGGGCTTGTCGCAGGCCCTGGCCGCGCTGCGCGCCCGCGCCCGTGTCCAGCCGGTCGCCGTTTCCCGGCCGCGGCCGCGTCAGAACCCGCGCCGGCCGGCGCCCGCGCCCGCCATCCCCCGGCCGAAGGTGACCCGCGGCGTCGAGCACGCCTGAGGCCCGGCACCGCACCGGGATCCCGCCGCACTGGGCACGCACCCGGGATCAGCGTTCCGACGGCCCGGTCCCGTAGTAGTCCCCACGCTCGAACAGCGCCGGCTTGATCAGCTCGGTGAACGCGCGCGCCTGCGGCGACAGGAACTTGCCCTTGCGCACCACGACGCCGTACGTGCGCGACGGGAAGTACCGGGCCAGGGAACGCGCGGCCAGCCGCTCGCGGTCGGCATCGGTGAGGCAGATCGCGGTGACGATGCTGATCCCCAGGCCCATCGCCACGTACTGCTTGATCACCTCCCAGCCGCCCACCTCGAGCGCGACGGTGTAAGGCACGCGGTTCTGGTGGAAGACCAGGTCGACCAGGCGGTAGGTGGTCAGCCGCTTGGGGGGCAGGATCAGGCCGTAGGGCGACAGGTCCCCCAGGGCGAGCTCGGGCTTGTGCGCCAGCGGGTGGTCGCGCGGCGTGATCAGCATGGGTTCGAAGCGGTAGACCGGCGCGTAGTCCAGGTCCGCCGGGACGTCGAGCATCGAGCCCACGGCCAGGTCGACCGCGTCCGAGCGCAACAGCTCCAGGCCGCCGGCGCCGGTGACGTTGTGCAGGCTCAGCCGCACCTCCGGGTGCCGCGCCTGGAAGGCTTCGACGATCTTCGGCAGCAGATAGAGGATCGTGGAACTGCCGGCGGCCACCTGCAGGTCGCCCGCGTCCAGGCCGCTCACCCGGTCGCGGAAGGCCGAGTCCAGGCCGTCCAGTCCTTCCACCAGGGGGCGGGCCAGCTCGTAGAGCTCCTGACCCTCGCGGGTCAGGGTGATCCGGCGCCCGCTGCGCTCCAGCAGGCGCACGCCCAGGTCACGTTCCAGCGCCTGCAGCTGCAGGGTCACGGCCGGCTGGCTCAGGTAGAGGGCCTCGGCGGCGCGGGAGACCGACCCCAGTCGGGCGGTCTGGCAGAAGGCCCGCAGGGGCTTGAGGCGGTCGCCCTTGTAAGCGAACCGGGGCGTGGAACCAGGGCGCAGCGCCATTGGGATCGCCTGTATTAGTCGGGCTTATGACAAGCATTGAAAAAACTTGATTGTCATATACCACACGGGCGCGCATGGTCAGTAGCCGTAGAGCTAGAGGACCTCCCACCGATGTCGGCTGTCGCCCACAGTGCCGCCCCCACCCGTGTCCCCGCTCCGGCGCCGCTGCCCGCCGGCATCCAGCTGACGGCCCGGCACCCGCTGCAGGAAACCCTGCTGCCCTCGTCCGCCCTGGCCTTCCTGGCCGACCTGCATCGCCGTTTCGAGCCGCGCCGGCAGGCCCGGCTGGCCGCCCGCCGCGAACGGCAGGCCTTTTTCGATGCCGGCGGCCTGCCCGACTTCCGCGCCGACACCGCCGCGATCCGGGCCGGCGACTGGCGGGTGGCACCGATCCCGGACGCGCTGCTCGACCGGCGGGTGGAGATCACCGGCCCGACCGACCCGAAGATGGTCATCAACGCGCTCAATTCCGGCGCCAGCTGTTACATGGCCGACTTCGAGGACTCGACCTCCCCGACCTGGGCCAACCTGCTCACCGGCCAGCACGCGCTGCGCGAGGCGGTGGCGGGCGTGATCGAACACATCGGCCCGGCCCAGGGCGACAGCCCCGGCAAGCGCTACGTACTGCGTCCCTTCGCCGAACAAGCCGTGCTGCTAGTGCGTCCGCGCGGCTGGCACCTCGACGAGAAACACGTGCGCGTGAACGACGCGCCGCTGTCGGCGTCGCTCTTCGATCTGGGCCTGTTTGCCTGGCACAACGCCGCGATGCTGGCCGCCGACGACCGCGGCCCGTACTTCTACCTGCCCAAGCTGCAGTCGATGGAGGAGGCGCAGCTTTGGAACGACGTGCTCGAGCACATCGAGACCGAGCTGGGCCTGCCCGTCGGCCAGATGAAGGTGACGGTGCTGATCGAGACGCTGCCGGCCGCCTTCGAGATGGACGAGATCCTGCATGCGCTGCGCGGCCGCATCGCCGGTCTCAACTGCGGGCGTTGGGACTACGTGTTCTCGTACATCAAGACCTTCCGCGCCCATCGCGACAAGGTGCTGCCCGAGCGCGGCCAGGTCACGATGGCGCAACCGTTCCTGCGCGCGTACAGCGAACTGCTGATCCAGACCTGCCACCGCCGCGGCGCGCACGCGATGGGCGGCATGGCCGCGCAGATTCCCGTCGCGGGCGACCCCGCCGCCAACGCCGAAGCCATGGCGCGCGTGCAGGCCGACAAACTGCGCGAGGTCACGGCCGGCCACGACGGCACGTGGGTCGCCCATCCGGCCCTGATTCCGCTGGCGCGCGCCATCTTCGACGAACGCATGCCCGGCAGGCACCAGCACGGCGTGCGCCGCGAAGAGGTCCTGGTCGTGCGCGACGACCTCATCAAGCCGTGCCTGGGCACCATCACCCGGGCCGGTTTCGAGAACAACGTCGAAGTCTGCGTGCGCTACCTGGCGGCATGGCTCGACGGCAACGGCTGCGTGCCGATCCACCACCTGATGGAGGACGCCGCCACGGCGGAGATCGCGCGTACCCAGCTGTGGCAGTGGCTGCACGCGGACGGGCTGCACCTGGCCGACGGCAGCGAAGTGGACTTCGCCCTGTTCGAACGCGCCCTGCTGAACCTGCCCGCGCGCCTGGGCGACCGCACCGCGCTGCCCGGCGGCAGCCGCATCAACGAAGCGATCGGAATGCTCGACCGCCTCACCCACGCCGACACCCTCGAAGAGTTCCTCACCCTGCCGGCCTATTCGCGGCTGGACTGATCCCTCGCTGCTCCCGTTATTCCACCGCGCCCCCCACACCGAGACCTTCGCCATGAACCAGCTTCCCACCGCCGAACAACTGCAGCACGACTGGACCACGCAGGCACGCTGGGCCGGCATCACCCGTCCCTACAGCGCGCAGGATGTCGTGCGCCTGCGCGGCACCGTGCCGGTCGACCATTCGCTCGCCCGCCTGGGCGCGAACAAGCTCTGGGACAGCCTGCACCGCGAGGACTTCGTCAACGCACTGGGCGCGCTCACCGGCAACCAGGCGATGCAGCAGGTCAAGGCCGGCCTGAAGGCGATCTACCTCTCCGGCTGGCAGGTGGCCGCCGACGCCAACGTCGCCGGCGAGATGTATCCGGACCAGTCGCTGTACCCGGCCAACTCGGTGCCGCAGGTGGTGCGCCGGATCAACAACACGCTGCTGCGCGCCGACCAGATCCAGTGCGCCGAAGGCACGGGCGACGTCGACTTCCTGCAGCCGATCGTGGCCGACGCCGAGGCCGGCTTCGGCGGCGTGCTCAATGCCTACGAACTGATGAAGGCCATGATCGAGGCCGGCGCTGCGGGCGTGCACTTCGAGGACCAGCTGGCGTCGGTGAAGAAGTGCGGCCACATGGGCGGCAAGGTGCTGGTGCCCACGCGCGAAGCGGTCGAGAAGCTGGTCGCCGCGCGCCTGGCGGCCGACGTGATGGGCGTGCCGACGCTGATCGTGGCGCGCACCGATGCCGAGGCCGCCGACCTGCTCACGTCCGACATCGATCCCAACGACCGGCCCTTCGTCACCGGCGAGCGCACGGTCGAAGGCTTCTACCAAGACCCGCAACGGCCTGGACCAGGCCATCAGCCGCGGCCTGGCCTACGCTCCGTATGCCGACCTGGTGTGGTGCGAGACCGGCAAGCCGGACCTCGAGTTCGCCCGCGCCTTCGCCGAGGCGATCCACGCCAGGTTCCCCGGCAAGCTGCTGGCCTACAACTGCTCGCCCAGCTTCAACTGGAAGAAGAACCTGGACGACACCACCATCGCGCGCTTCCAGAAGGAGCTCGCGTCGTACGGGTACAAGTTCCAGTTCATCACCCTGGCCGGCTTCCACAGCCTGAACTACGGCATGTTCAACCTCGCCCATGGCTACGCCCGCCGGCAGATGAGCGCCTTCGTGGAGCTGCAGGAAGCCGAGTTCGCCGCCGCCGAGCGCGGCTTCACCGCGGTCAAGCACCAGCGTGAAGTGGGCACCGGGTACTTCGACGCGGTGACCCAGGTGATCCAGAACGGCCAGTCCTCGACCGTCGCGCTGAAGGGCTCGACCGAGGAGGAACAGTTCGAGGGCCAGAAGGCCGCCTGACGACCGCCGCACAGCGCCGCCGCACGCACCCGGAACGAGGGCGCGCGCGGCGGCCGTGGCTGCTGAACGAGCCGCCTGAATGCGCCGCCTGGATCGCCGCCTGAATGCGCGGTGGGCGGGCCGGGCGCCGCGGCGTCGCCACACGGCCCGACCGGCCTGAACGCCCCATCCGACCCGTCCCGGCGACCTCCCGCCGGGGCCGCGCCGCGGCACATGACAAACCCGCGGCGCGGCGCTAGCGTGCCCGGACGACCCTTGAAAACCACCTGTCCTAGGAGCCACGGCAATGCGTGTGTTGATGATCCTTGTAGCCTTTCTTCTCTCCGCCGCGGCCATGGCTTACCAGCCTGAGGACAAGCAGCCCAACATCGCGGACATTCTGGAGAACCAGGCCACGATCCGCAGCGAAGCCGAGGCCCGCGTTGGCGTGTTCAAGGCGATGCCCGCGCGCCAGCGCAACGACTTGGTCACCAAGTCGTCGCTGCTCAGCAACACGCTGGAAGGCAAGCAGTGGGCGGACCTCACCGACGCCCAGCGCATCGAGGTGTTCAACACGCTCGAACAGATCAACGCCGCGCTGACCAAGGCCGAGGACGAGCGCGTCGTCTGCGAACAGAAGAAGCGCCCCGGCAGCAACATGATCATGAAGTCCTGCAAGACCGTCGCCCAGCTGCGCGAGCAGCGCGAAGACAGCCAGAAGTTCCTCGAGGAAAACGGCATCTGCAAGGGCCACCTGAACTGCGTGCCGGGTCAGTAAGCACTGCCGCCGCCGGCGTCGGGCCGGCCCCTTGCGGGGCTGGCCTGCGCGGCCCTCTGATTGCGTTCTGTGAATTGCCGGGTGCTATCCTCGCCCGCTTCCGCAGGTGCCGGGGATCGTGTGGATGAAGCGTGACATCGCGGCCCTGGCGCCGCGCCCGGAGCCCGGCTCCGAGCCTACGGTGACCGCCGACGTGGCCACCGCCGCACTCACGCGGTCCGAGTACGAACTGTTCGCGCGGGTCGGTCGCGCACGCCGCTGCTATGCGGGCGAAACCCTTTTCCGCCGCGGCGACCTGGGCACGACGATGTACGTCGTCGCGCGCGGCGCGATCGAGCTGGATTTCGGCGACGACCTCATTTCCAAGCGCCTGGGCCCGAGCGAGTTCTTCGGCGAACTGGGCCTGCTGATCGGCGACCACGCCCGCAGCGCCGACGCCGTGGCCCTGGCCGATGGCGAACTGATCGAACTGCGCCACGAGGAGTTCCAGCGCCTCGTCGACAGCGACCCCGGCCTGATCTCCCATTTCCTGCGCCGCGCGATCATGCGCGTGGTGCTCAACGAGCAGGGCCTGATCCGGCGGCTGCGCCGCCGCAACCAGGACCTGCAGTCGGCGCTGGATTCGCTGCGCGCCACCGCGCACCAGCTCAACCAGACCGAGGAGCTCATCCGCACCGACGAGCTCACCGGCCTGTACAACCGGCGCGGACTCGCCCAGCACCTGCACGACCGCCGCCGCAACGGCGCGCTGGGCGGCCTGGGGCTGGTACTGATCGATTGCGACCGCTTCAAGCAGGTCAACGACGAGCACGGCCATCTCGTGGGCGACCGCGTCCTGCAGAGCGTGGCCAGCATCCTGCGTTCGGTCGTCGGCGACGGCGACATCGCCTGCCGGCTCGGCGGCGACGAGTTCTGCCTGCTGGTCAAGGCCGACAATCGCGAAGCCGTGCTCGGCTTCGCTGATTTCATCACCACCACCACCCGCGGCCTGCTGCAGGTCCCGCGCCACAGCGAGCCGGGCGATGTCCCCTTGATCTGCACGCTCAGCCTGGGTGCCTGCCTGGTCGATGCGGACAGTGACTGGAACGACTGGTACGCCCAGGCGGACATGGCGCTGTACCGCGCCAAGCGGCTGGGCGGCAACCGCGTCGAGTGGCAGGACGCGCACGTCGCGGCATAGCCGAAAACAGGACAGGGGCAGAGGCAATGGACATGGCCGCGCAAAGCTTGGAAGCCCCGGAACCGGGTCCACGTCCCACGCCGGGCGCACCGCAGCTGCGCACGCTGCTGCTGACGGACCTGGTCGATTCCACCGGGCTGGTCGAACGCCTGGGCGACGGGCCGGCCAGCGAGTTGTTCCGCGCCCATGACCGCATGGTGCTGCAGCTCCAGCAACAGTGGCGCGGCCGGCTGATCGACCGTTCCGACGGCCTGCTGCTGCTGTTCGAGCGTCCCATCGACGGCCTCGGCTTCGCGCTCGATTACGTGCGCGGCCTGGACCGGCTGGGCGCGGAGAGCAGCCTGAAGCTTCAGGCCCGCGCGGGACTGCACGTGGGTGAAGTGCTTACCTGGCGCAACAGCGACGAAGCCGTCAGCGTCGGTGCCAAGCCGCTGGAAGTCGAAGGCCTGGCCAAGCCGATGGCCGCGCGCCTGATGGCGATGGCGCGGCCCGGACAAATTCTGGTGTCGGCCGTCGCCGAACCGCTGGCCCATCGCGCCGCCCGGGAACTGGGCGAACGCGGCCAGCACCTGCTGTGGAAGTCCCACGGTCGCTGGCGCTTCAAGGGCGTGCCCGAAGCGCAGCAGATCTTCGAGGTGGGCGAGCCGGGTGTGGCGCCGCTGCGCATCCCGCCCAACTCACCCAAGGCATGGCGCGACGTGCCGCTGTGGCGGCGTCCGATGGCGCTGGCGGCGGAAATCGCACTGGTGCTGGGCGCCACCGCCGCCTTGTGGTTCATCGGCCGCCCCGCGCCCGCCATCGCCTTCAGCCAGCGCGACTGGGTGGTGGTCGGCGACCTGCGCAACCTCACCGGACAGACCGCGCTGGACGACTCGCTCGAACAGGCCTTCCGCATCAGCCTGGAGCAGTCGCGGCACGTCAACGTGCTCAGCGACCTGAAGGCGCGCGACACGCTCGGCCGGATGCAGCGGCCGGCCGATACGGTGCTCGATCGCGCGATCGCGTCGGAAATCGCGCTGCGCGACGGCGCGCGCGCCGTCATCCTGCCGACGGTGGCCGAAGTGGGCGGTCGGGTGCGGGTCAGCGCCGAGGTGATCGATCCGCGCACGCAGACCACGGTGTATGCCCAGTCGGCCGACGGGCAGGGGGTCGAATCGGCGCTGTCCTCGATCGACAGCGTCACCGCCGCGTTGCGCGCGGACCTCGGCGAGGCGGTGAAAGCCATCGAAACCGACTCCGAGCCGCTTCCGCAGGTCACGACGGCCAACCTCGACGCCCTGCGCGCATACGCACTAGGACAGAAGGCCTTCGGCCGCAGCCAATACCCGGACGCGCTGCGCTTCTACCAGCGCGCCACCCAGCTCGATCCGCGTTTTGCGCTGGCCTGGATCGGCCAGATGCGCGTCAAGGTCGCCGAGGCCGACACCGCCGCGGCGATCGCGCCGCTGCGCCAGGCCGAGGCGTTGCGTGATCACCTGGCGCCGCGCGAGGCGATGTACCTGGACGCCTGGCGTGCGCGCTTCGAACAGCCGGCGCAGGTCACCGAGAAATGGGTCGAACTGGCCAAGCTCTATCCCGACTTCGGGCCGGCGCTGAGCAATGCCTCGCATCGCCTGGGCGTCGACAACCGCCACCGCGAAGCCCTGGCCTTCGCCACCCGTGCGGCCAAAGCGCGCGAGGTCGACGTCGCCATCGACTACGACACCATCGGCCGCGCGCAACTGGTGCTGGGTGACTACGCCAGCGCCGCCCGCGCCTTCGACCAGGCCATCGCCGGCGGTTACACGGGCAGCCTGCGGCGGCAGGCGACGGTCGCGGCCGCTCGCCGCGACTTCGCCTCCGCCGAACGCCTGCTGCACAAGGTTCCCGCCGACGATCCCTACGGCTACCTGGAACGCACCAGCCTCGCGCTGGATCGCGGCCAGTGGGCGCAGGCGCAGGCCCTGTCGGACAAGGGCCTGTCCCTGATCGGCAAGGCAGGCTTCGACGCCCATGCCTTCCATCTGCCAGCCGCGGTCGCCGACTGGCGCGCAGGAGACAACGCGCGGGCCCGCGAACATGCCCAGGCCGCGGTGACCGCCGCGCTGGCTGCCTTGGCCCAGCCGCTGGATCCCGACGCCGAAGGCAATGCGACGGTGGCGCTGGTCGCCGCGTTGCTGGGCCTGCGACTGGAGCAGCCGGCCCTGGCCGTGCAGGTGCTCGCCGCCCTGGAATCACGGGCCGACCTGATGGCGGTGCCCAACGTCAGGGCGATGACCACGGTGCTGCGTGCAGAACGCAAGCGCCGTGACGGCGACGCGGCGGCGGCCATCGCGCTGCTGGAACCGATGCTGGGCGGGAACGAACAGGTGCAGACGCGCGTGGCGCTGATGGAAGCGTACGTGCAGGCCCATCGTGGACAAGCCGCGCTCGCGCAGGCGCATTGGCTGCAGGAACGGCGCGGGCAGGCGTACGGCGAAGTGGATTGCGGCTACTGCCGGCAGGCGCTCAACATCGTCGACAGCAACGCCGCGGCCGCGATCGAGAAACAGGTGCGTGGGACGGGTTCGCAGGGGGCCGGCCGCGCAGGCGCGGCGCGAACCGGACGCTGACCGCGGGGGACCGCGCAAGCGAGGCGTCGACCGGCGGCCGGTCGACGCCCGATCAATCACCTGCGCAGGCGGCGCACCGTGTTGAGTCCGGTGTCGAGCTTCGGGGCCTGCTGGGAAAGCCCGCTGGTCAGCATCATATGGATTTCCTGGCGCGCCTGGGCAATCACGTCCTTGGAGGCCAGCTGCGCCACGACGCACTGGATCAACGGCTCCGGTTCCACGGCCGGCACCGCGCCGCAGGCCGTCATCTTCGCCGGCTCGGGGGACTGGTAGCCGATCTCGACCAGGGCGGCGCGGGGATCGTGCTCGAAGCGCGCGCGGTAGGCATCGTCGCTGCTGAGCAGGTCGAGCAGGCGGTCGGTGAGCTGCGCACTCAATGGTGCGGACATGGGCTTGGCAGACATGGATTCCCCCTGTTCGGACCCAGCGGGCCCAGTACGGGGGAATCTATCCCCGAAGCGTGAATTGAACAACCGGCGACAGCGCGGCCGCGACTGGACGAAAAGCGCAGGTTCCCGAGGGATGGCGACGCGGGCTGGGCCGATCCTGGACGAGGATGCTGGACGAGGATCCAGGACGAGTGTCCAGGACGAGGATCCTCACGACCGATCCGCTGACCCGAAGCGCGGCGAACACGAACGCAGGTCGCGACCGCGCTGGGTGGCGCCCGGCGCGCGCTACTTCCCGGCCCATGCCCCGGCAAGCACAATGATCCCCGCGTCGTCCGCCGGAGTATGGGAATGCAGGTCCGCCGTTGTGCCATCGTGTTCATCGAGCCACGCGAGGAAGTCGGCTTCGATCTCAACGACCTGATCACCGGTGGCGATGGATTGCGGCGTGGCCTGCGCTGGTTCGCCCTGGCGCCCCATCGCGGGGAGGAAGTCGAAATCGACGCCGAAGGGCGCGAACTGCTCGGCCGGATCGGCACCCTGCAGTGGATCGACGCGGATAGCCTGGGCGCGCACGCCGCGGCGGCGGTGCAGGTGCTGCTGCGCGACGGACTGCTCATCGCCGCACGGCAGCAGGACGAGGATCCGCAGTGGACGCACTGGCGGCAACGCGACGAAGCCCTGCGCGAGCGCCACTGGCATCCCCTCACCGCGGCCGCCCACGCATTCACCCGCTGGCGCGACGTGGACGCCGTCCAGAACATGGAGACCAGCCGCACCACCACGGCGCACGACATGCGCGAAACCCTGGGCATGCCGCCGACCGAGTGCGTCCGTCGCGGCGACCCAGCCCGGCAGATCGCGCTGCCGCGCGCGCAGCGCACGCAGTTCGACGACCTGCTGGCCCGGCGCGCCACCTGTCGCAACTGGGACACGGGCCGGGCGCTGCCGCAGGCGCTGTTCGCGCAGATGCTCGAGCGGGTGTTCTCCGCGCAGAGCGAAGTGCGCACCTGCGAGGACATGGCCTTCTACAAGAAGACCAGCCCCTCGGGCGGCGGCCTGCACCCCATCGAGGCCTACCTGATCGTGCGCAACGTGGAAGGGGTCGCGCCGGGCCTGTACCACTACCAGGCGCGCGACCACGCGCTGGAACCGATGCCCGCGCCGGAAGGCGACCTGCACGAGTGGACGCTGCGCGCGGTGGCGCGCCAGCACTGGTTCGCCGATGCGCACACGCTGGTGCTGCTGTCGCCGCGCTTCGACCGCATGTTCTGGAAGTACCGCCAGCACGCCAAGGGCTATCGCGTGGTGACGCTGGAGGCGGGGCACTTCTCGCAGACGCTGTACCTGTCGGCGACCGACCTGGGCCTGGGCGCGTTCATCACCGGCGGCATCAACGACGTCGTCCTCGAAGAGGCTTTCAGACTGGATCCCGTGGGCCAGGGCACGCTGGCCCTGTGTGGCTTCGGCTGGCGCGGCGAGGAAATGGTCACCGCCGAACTCGATCCGGCGGGCGAGGTGTGGCGCTTGCCCGCCGACGCGGACACGGGGCGCTGCTGAGCCAGGCCCTGCTGCCGGCGACGCGAGGCGGCCTCCTGCGCGAGGGCCCTTGGCCAGGGCGGGCCGCGCCGTGACGCCCTCCCTGCGCTGACTGCTCCGTGGCGGCGCCCGGTCAGGGAGCCGTCGCCGGAGCTTTCGGCAACTTCGCCAGCGTTTTGACCGCCACTGCGTCCAGATCCACCGTGCCGCGGTCGCGGGCGCGTATCGAGCCGCGGTACAGCGCGCGCCACAGCACCCGGATCTCGTTGGGCTTGAGCACTTCCACCATCAGGCCGCCCTGGATCATGTCCTGGGTCTGGACGGTGAACGACGGCAGGCCGTCGGCCCCTTCCGTGACGATCTGCGAACAATCGCCGCCGCTGCAGCGAATCGCGCTTTCGCCCGCGCCAGCCGGGCCTTCATGCGCCATGGACTGCTGCACGTCGCGGACGCCGACGCGATAGGCCACCGCCAGGTCCGCCTCGCGCATCCTTTCGGTGCGCGCGTAGCCCTTGGCCTGCAGGGCCTTGTCCAATGCGGCCTCCAGCCGAAGGCGCAGTTCCGGGTCCTTGGCACGCTCGTCGAACTCCACGGCCTTCTGCGCCGGCATTTCGACCCAGGCGTAGCGCCGGCCGGGCATGGTCGAAGCCGGCTTGGACACGGTGACGTACCCGGTCGGCTCGCGTTTGCGGAATGCCTCGCCGTCGAGCGGCGCCAGGCAGGCGACGACGAGGCAGCAGGTCAGGGTGGACTGCAGTGACTTCATGGCGATGCTCCGGTTCCAGCCGTGCGGGTGCCGCGGAACGAACAGGTGTCGCGATGACCAGGCGTCGATGGCAGGCCGGGCTGCTGGCCGCCCATCGTGCGGGCGAGACCCGTGGCCAGGGCGGCACTGCCGCCGCAGGTCCCCGGTGGACGCCATCCGGCCCGCTGGCGGCGCGCCGGCGCCGCGGACCGGTCATGCCGCGGTGCTTCCGCAAGCCTGCGCGATTGTGGCCCTCCTGGATATGGGACCCAGGGGCAGCGCCTCAGCCGGCACCGGCGCCCGGCGCCCAGTCCGCGCGGCGGTATCCGATGGCCTCGGAGAGGTGGACCGATTCGATCCCGGTCCGGCCGTCCAGGTCGGCGATCGTGCGCGCCACCCGCAGGATGCGATGCAGCGATCGGGCCGTCAGCTGCAGGGTGTCCACGGCGCGCTCCAGCAGGGCGTCGTCGCCGGCCGCCAGCCGGCAGGTGGCATTGGTCTCGGCCTGGTCGAGCCGGGCATTCGCCTTGCCGCCCCGCGCCTGCTGCGCGGCCCGTGCCCGCAGCACCCGCTCGCGCACCTGCGCGCTGGATTCGCCAGACGGGGCGTTGTGCCGCAGTTGCGCGGGCGGCAGCCGCGGGACTTCCACGTGCAGGTCGATGCGGTCCAGCAGCGGCCCGGAAATGCGGCTGCGATACCGGCGGATGGCGTCGACGCCGCAGCGGCAGCGTCCGCTGGCATCACCGGCCCAGCCACAGGGGCAGGGATTCATCGCGGCCACCAGCTGGAAGCGGGCCGGGAACTCGCTTTGCCGCGCCGCGCGCGAAATGGTCACCACGCCCGACTCCAGCGGTTCGCGCAGCACCTCAAGGGCCCGGCGGTCCCACTCGGGCAACTCGTCCAGGAACAGCACCCCGTGGTGGGCCAGCGAAATCTCGCCTGGCCGGGGCTGCGAGCCGCCGCCGACCAGCGCCACCGCGCTCGCGGTGTGGTGCGGCGCCCGGAAGGGGCGCTCGCGCCAGCGCGCCGGATCCAGGCCGCGGCCGCTTACCGAGGCGATGGCGGCCGATTCCAGTGCTTCATCCTCGCTGGCTTCCGGCAACAGCCCCGGCAGGCGCGAGGCCAGCAGCGTCTTGCCACAGCCGGGTGGGCCGACCAGCAGCAGGTGGTGCCCACCCGCGGCGGCGATCTCCAGCGCCCGGCGCGCCTGGATCTGTCCGCGCACGTCCGCCATGTCCGGGCCGCTGTGCGTGCTGGTCGGAAGTCGGACCGCGGTGGGCAGGGCACGACGCCCGTCGAGCATGCCGCACACCTCCAGCAGCGTGCGCGCGGTGCTGACCTCGACCCGCGTGGCCAGCGCCGCCTCGGCGCCGTTGCCCGCCGGGACCACCAGCTTGCGGCCGGCGTCGGCCGCGGCCAACGCCGCGGGCAGCACGCCGTCCACCGCCCGCAGCTCGCCGGTCAGGCCGAGTTCGCCGAGGAACTCGTACTGCGACAGCGCGTCCAGCGGGATCTGGCCACTGGCCGCGAGGATGCCCAGCGCGATGGGGAGATCGAAGCGCCCGCCTTCCTTGGGCAGGTCGGCCGGGGCGAGATTGATCGTGATCACGCGTGCGGGAAATTCGTACTGCGCACAGGTGATGGCCGCGCGCACGCGGTCCTTGGACTCGCGCACGGCCGCTTCCGGCAGGCCGACGATGGACATGCGGGGCAGTCCACCGGAGAGATGGACTTCCACCCGCACTGCGGGCGCACGGACGCCCGTTCGCGCACGTCCGTGCACGAGTGCCAGGTTCATGGCGGAAAACTCAGTGGCGCTGCGTGTCGACGGCGGACGCGCCGCCCAGCCGCTCTTCCAGCTGCGCGACCGTGCGCTGCAGTTCCTCGAGTTTCTCGCGCGTGCGCAGCAGCACCGCGCGCTGCACCTCGAACTCCTCGCGGGTCACCAGGTCCAGCCGCGACAGCCCGGACTGCAGGACGCTCTTGAAATTCTGCTGCAGTTCCTCGCGGCCCTCGCGCACGCCCGGCGGCACCAGGGCGCTGAGGCGGCGGGCGAGGTCGTCCAGGTGGCTCAGGTCGATCATGGCAAGGGTCTCCTTCGGCGGCGGTAGGCGCAGGATCGCGCCGGGCGCGGGGCGACGCAGTCGGCGTGCGGCCCGGCGCACGGTAAGAATCGTCCGAAACTGTCCGTCCGGACGGCCCGGCGGGCTTCGCGTGACCCGCGCGTCGCACTCCACCGTCCGGTGCGCCGGCCCGGCTGCGCCAGATTGTAGCCGCGCCCGGTGAACAGCACGCCCGGTGAACAGCGCGTCCGGTGAACAGCGCGCCCCGTCATGCGGTCGCGCCACCGCTTCGACGCGGTGCGCCCCGGCGGTATCCTGCGTGCATCCACAGGAGACAGTCGATGAAGATGATCATGGCGGTGATCAAGCCGTTCAAGCTGGACGACGTGCGCGAGGCCCTGGCCGACGCGGGCGTGGCCGGCATCACCGCCACCGAGGTCAAGGGCTTCGGCCGCCAGAAGGGCCATACGGAGCTCTACCGCGGCGCCGAGTACGTCGTCGATTTCCTGCCCAAGATCAAGCTGGAAGTCGCGGTCACCGACGAGCAGGTGGACGCCGTGGTCGAGGCCATCATCAAGGCCGCCGGCACGGGCAAGATCGGCGACGGCAAGATCTTCGTCTGGGACCTGGAGCGCGTGGTGCGCATCCGCACCGGCGAAATGGACGCCGACGCGCTGTAGATCGGCAGCGCCGCCAGGCCGCGCTTCAGGCCTCCACTTCCACCCGGTTGCGGCCCGCGGCCTTGGCCCGGTAGAGCGCGGCGTCGGCGCGATCGATCACGTCGCCCAGTGCGTGGTCGTGGGCCTGCAGCAACGCCAGGCCCAGGCTGATGGTCACGCGGATGTCCGCCGCGATGTCCGACAGGTCCAGGCGCTCGATGCTCTCGCGCAGGCGTTCGGCCACCTGCATCGCATGGTCCGGCGCGGTGTCGGGCAGCAGCACGACGAACTCCTCGCCGCCGATGCGCCCCAGCAGGTCGCCCTGGCGCAGCGCGGCCTCGCATTCGCGCACGATGCGCACCAGCACGCGGTCGCCGCAGGCGTGGCCGTGGTTGTCGTTGATGCGCTTGAAGCAGTCCAGGTCGAAGGTCAGCACCGACAGCGGCTTGTGGTCCGCGCGGGAGCGGCTGACCGCCTCGGCCGCGGCGGCTTCCAGGTGGCGCCGGTTCGCCACGCCGGTGAGCGCATCGGTCAGCGCGAGGGCATGGATTCGGCGCGTGCGGCGATGCTGCTGGACCAGCACGATGACCAGCCCCACCAGCAGCAGGCCGAAGCTGACCAGCGCGGCGGCCTGCCAGCGGTTCGCGCGGCGGATCATCGCCAGCTGCTTCTGCTGGTTGCGGCGCTCGGACTGCAGCTGCGCGTTCTGCAGGTCGCGGCGCGCGGTGTCGAACTGGTACTGCAGCAGCAGCGATTGCTGCGTGCGCGCATCCTCGTTGAGCTTGCGTCGCCCGCTGCGTTCCAGCTTGAGGTCGTTGAGCGCGGCGCGATAGTTGCCCAGCGCTTCCTGGCTCAGCGATCGGGCGGCGTACAGGTCCACCTGGTAGCGCAGGTTGGGGTCGATGTCGAAGGCGCGCCCGGCTTCCAGGTACTGCGCGATCGCGCCGGCATGGTCACCGCGGCCGGCATGCACCTGCCCGCGCACCAGGTGCAGCATGCCTTCGTTGGAACGGTCGGCCAGGCGGTCGAAGCCATCGCTGGCGGCCGACAGGGCCAGCTCGGCCGCATCCCATTGGCCTTTCTTGACGAGCACCGACGCCATGCCCAGCTGGGCCGCGGCGGCGTCGTATTCCAGGCCGTGCTGGAGGGCCAGCGCCGACACGCGCCGCAGCACGGCCAGCGACTCGTCGAGCCGGCCCAGGTCCTCGTGCAGGAACGCGGTCTGCAGCAGCCCGATGGTCAGCGTGCTCCAGTAGCCTTCGCGTTCGGCGAAGGCCACGCTCTGGCGCAGGTATTCCAGCGCTTTGGCGTGGTCGCCCATGCGCCGGTAGGCCACCGCGATGTCCTGCAGCGCAGCCTCGGCTTCCTTCTTCAGGCCCGCCTTGGACAGCGCACGCTGCGCGTCGAGGAAGTCCCCCAGCGCCGCGGCCTGCTCGCCGACCAGCGAGCGCAGCCCGCCGCGGTGCGCCAGCGCCTGGGCCAGCAGCCGCGGATCCTCATGCTTGCGGGCGAGGGCGAGCGCGGCCTCCACCGGGACGATCGACTGGCTGACCAGTCCCGAGCCATCGATGTAGTGGCCCTCGCACAGGAGGAAGCGGATCTGCGAGCCCACGTCCTGCAGGCGCCGGGCGTCGCTCAGGCCCGCGCGCGCGTAGGCCAGCCCGCTGGCGGGCGGGCCCAGGTCGTCGTAGTCGCAGCGGAAACCGCGCAGCCGCAGTTCGCGCATCGCGTCTTCGCGCGGGCGCAGGGCATCGAGTTCCTGGACCACCCCGCGGATTTCCTGCGGGCTGGTGATGACCCGGTCGCCGCGTTCCACCGCCTCGACCAGGCGGTCGAATGCGACGGGGTCCGGTCCGGGCGTGCGCGCCTGGGCCGGCACGTCCTGCGACGCGAGCCAGCCCAGCGCGAGCAACATCGGAAGCAGCCCAAGTCCGCGCAAGACATCCCCCCGGATCCAGCGCATTACCGTCCAGGTGGAAAATACGTCCAGCCGGCACCGTAGCACAGCGCCCCGGGCCGACCTGCGACCGGGGACACGCCTTGAAGACGGCCGGCTTACCCGTCCAGCCCCGCGGCGACGAACGGCGGCAGCGTCTGCGCGCCCCGGTGGATGTCGGCGCTGTAGTAGCGCGTGTCGAACAGCTTGGCGCGGGCGTCGCCGTCGCGGAACTCGAAGCCGCCGGACTTGCGGGCCAGGGTGCACGACCACCACCCGGTCGGGTAGCACGGCTGCGGGAACGGCAGCGTCTGGAAGGTGGCAAAACCCGCCTTGCCCATCTCGCCGCGCATTTCGCGGATCAGGTCCAGCAGCACCAGCGGCGATTCGGACTGCTGCACCAGGATGCCGTCGTCCTTGAGCGCGCGGAAGCACGACTCGTAGAAGGCCTTGTTGAACAGCCCCTCCGCCGGGCCGACCGGATCGGTCGAATCCACGATCACGATGTCGACGCTGCCCGGCGCACAGTTGGCCATGTAGGCGATGCCGTCGTCGAACAGCAGCTGCGCGCGCGGGTCGTCATTGGACTCGCACAGCTCGGGGAACCACTTCTCGGCCATGCGCGTGACCTGTTCGTCGATGTCGCACTGGACGGCCTTTTCCACGCCCGGGTGCTTGAGCACCTCGCGCAGCGTGCCGCAGTCGCCGCCGCCGATGATCACGACGTGCCTGGGGCTGGCATGCGTGAACAGCGCCGGGTGCGACATCATCTCGTGGTAGAGGAAGTTGTCGCGCGTGGTGAGCATCATCGCGCCGTCGATGAGCATCAGGTTGCCCCAGTCGGTGCTCTCGAAGATCTCGATGAACTGGAAGGGCGACTGCACCTCGTCCAGCTTGCGGGTGATGCGGTAGCCGATGGCCGATCCGGCGCGGTCGAAATTCTCGTAGTGCCAGGAGGTGGCGGTGGTCATCGTGGGCATTCCCGTGGGGCAGGTGGGGCGCGGATTGTAGCGAAAGCCTCCGCAGGGCCGGGTCATCGCCTAGGATGGCCGCCTCCGCCCGGCCGGGCGGCGACAGGAGGCGACATGGCGTCACGGCACCGGCACGCGGCCCTCGTCGCGCGGCTGCAGCAGCAGATCGAGCACTCGCCGGGCCTGTACCGGTTCAAGCTGGCCGCCGTCGCGGCGGTCGGGTATGCGGTGCTGCTGCTGGTCCTGGCCTTCGGCCTCGGCCTGCCGCTGATCGCGCTCGGCCACCTGCTGTTTTCCGGCGAACCGCTGGGCTATGCCCATGCCTACCTGATCCTGGTGCCCGGCGTGCTGGGCGTGATGGTCTGGCGCGCGCTGTGGATCCGCTTCGAAAAGCCCGCCGGCCAGGAGCTGGCGACGGAGCAGGCGCCGGCATTGTTCGCCCGGGTCGAGCAGCTGCGCGCGACCACCGGCGCGCCGCCCCTGAAGGGCATCGTGATCGACGGTGAGCTCAACGCGGCCGCCGCCGGCGTGCCGCGCGCGTGGGGGCTGGCCGGCCACGACCTGTACCTGGTGCTGGGGCTGCCGATGCTGCGGCTGCTCGACCCGGCCGAGCTGGACGCGGTGATCGCCCACGAATTCGGCCATTTCGGCCAGCGCGACCAGGCCTTCTCGGGCTGGATCTACCGGGTCCGCCTCAGCTGGGCACGCGTGCTGGAGGGGATGGCATCGCGCGGCGGCAACGTCGGGCTGTACCTGTTCTATCGCTGGTACGTGCCCTGGTTCAACGCGTACAGCCTGGCGCTGGCCCGCCACCACGAATACGGCGCCGACGCGGTGGCCGCGCGGACGACCTCGCCGCAGGCCGCCATCAGCGGACTGACCCGCCTGGCCGTGGCCGAGCATTGGCTCGACCGCGACTTCCGCCCGCGCCTGGAAGCGCGCATGCGCGCGCAGCGGCACCCGACGGCGGGCCTGCAGGCCGACCTTGCCCGCGCGCTGGCCGAAGTACCGGCGCCGGATCCCGCGCGCCTGTCCGCGCTGGGCGAACGTCCTGCCGGTCCCGACGACACGCATCCTTCGCTCGCACAGCGCGCGCGGGCACTGGGCGGGGCGCCCGCGCTGCGCCCGCGCGACGGTGACGCGGCGACCCACTACCTGGGTGCGCATGCGGACGCGATCGGCGCACAGCTGGACCGCGCCTGGCGCGAGCACGTGCGCCAGGCGTGGCAGACACACTTCGACGCCACGGCGAGCGAGCGCGCCCGCCTGGAGGAGCTGGAGCGGCGCCTGGAGCTCGACGCCGCCGCGCATCTGGAGCGCGCCCAGCTGGTAGAGCGCCTGCGGCCGGAGCTCGACCCGCTGCCGCTGTACGAAGCCGCGCGCCAGCACGCGCCGGACAGCGCGTTGCTGCTGCTGCGCACCGGCCTGCTGCTGCTGCGCCGCGGCCAGTGGCAGACGGGCCTGGCGCAACTCGAGCAGGCCATCGCGCGCGACGCCGCGGCCGCGGGCGAGGTGGCCGCGGAGCTGGCGAGGGCGCGCCTGGACCCGCACCTGCCGGCCGCCGCCGCGGCGGCGATCGCCACGATGGCGGCAA
This sequence comes from Lysobacter solisilvae, assembly GCF_016613535.2. NCBI lineage: Bacteria > Pseudomonadati > Pseudomonadota > Gammaproteobacteria > Lysobacterales > Lysobacteraceae > Agrilutibacter > Agrilutibacter solisilvae. The sequence continues at coordinate 828,272 of NZ_CP071518.1, read as the reverse complement.
GCCTGCCGCCCGTCCTCGACGTCGACGCTGCCGGCGACGATGCGTCCGACGCGAAAGCGCCCGACGAGCGCGCGCTCCAGCCGCACGACCTGTCCGTCCAGGCCCTGGACGCGCTGGCGCGCACGCTGGCCGGCGAGCCGCGGGTCGTGCGCGCATGGATCGCCTGCCAGCGCGCTGCGCTCGCCGAAGCCCGTTCGCACTACGTGCTGCTGCTCGACTACCGTGGATCGGTGGCCAGCGAGCCCGCCGCGCTGCGGCGGCTGCAGGCCGCCATGGCACTGCCGGGTCCGCACACGCTGTTCACCAGCAGCGACCGCCGCGCACTGGCCTCGCGCGTGCGACAGGCCTGCGCCGTGCCCGTGTACGAGCGGCCGCGCGACTGACGTCGACAGGGCGTTGGCATCCCGGCGGCGGGCAGGCCCTACAATGCGTGTCCGCTCTCAACTACCCGGACGCACGCCCATGACCGCCTGGTCGCTCGACCACGCCCGCAGGACCTATTCGATCCCACACTGGTCGGAGGGCTACTTCGATGTCGACACGGCCGGGCGCATCACCGTCGCGCCGCGTGGGGCGCAGGGGCCGCACATCCCGTTGCCCGAAGTGGTCGACAGGGCGCGGGCGCAGGGCGCCAAGCTGCCCCTGCTGGTGCGCTTCCCGGACATCCTCGGCGATCGGTTGCGCAAGCTGCAGGGCGCGTTCACCCAGGCGATGACCGACTGGGATTACGCCGGCGGCTACACCGCGGTCTATCCGATCAAGGTCAACCAGCACGCGGGCGTCGCCGGCACGCTGGCCTCGCACCACGGCGACGGCTTCGGCCTGGAAGCAGGCAGCAAGCCCGAGCTGATGGCGGTGCTGGCGCTGTCGCGTCCGGGCGGCCTGATCGTCTGCAACGGCTACAAGGACCGCGAATACATCCGGCTGGCGCTGATCGGCCGCAAGCTCGGCCTGGAGACCTTCATCGTCGTCGAGAAGCCCTCCGAGCTGCCGCTGATCATCGAGGAAGCGCGCGCGCTGGGCGTCAAGCCCGGCCTGGGCGTGCGCATGCGCCTGGCCTCGCTGGGCGCGGGCAAGTGGCAGAACAGCGGCGGCGACAAGGCCAAGTTCGGGCTGTCGCCGCGGCAGGTGCTGGACCTGTGGAAGGAGCTGCGCGACGCCGGCCTGGAAGACTGCCTGGGCCTGCTGCATTTCCACATGGGTTCGCAGATCTCCAACGTCCGCGACATCGCCAACGGCATGCGCGAAGCCACCCGTTACTTCGTCGAGCTGTCCGTGCTCGGCGCGAAGGTGCGCTACATGGACGTCGGCGGCGGGCTGGGCATCGACTACGAGGGCACGCGTTCGCGCAGCTACTGCTCGATCAACTACGGCGTGAACCAGTACGCCTCCAGCATCGTGCAGCCGCTGGCCGAGGCCTGCGAGGAATACGCGCTGCCGCCGCCGCGCATCGTCACCGAATGCGGCCGTGCGATGACCGCGCACCATGCGGTGCTGGTGGCCAACGTCAGCGAAGTCGAACAGGCGCCCGAAGGCCGCGTGCCCGACCAGCACGACGACGAGCCGGCGGTCATCCGACACCTGCGCGAGATCCATTCCGAGCTCGACCAGCGCCCGGCGATGGAGCTGTTCCACGAGGCCCAGCACCACCACAGCGAAGGCCTGTCGCTCTACGCCCTGGGCCAGATCGACCTCACCCACCGCGCCCGCATCGACGACCTGTTCTACGCCATCGCGCACGCCGTGCGCGCGCGCCTGAGCTACGACGAAAAGAGCCACCGCGACCTGCTCGACGAACTCAACGACCGCCTGGTCGACAAGTACTTCGTCAACTTCAGCGTGTTCGAGTCGATGCCCGACGTGTGGGCGATCGACCAGGTCTTCCCGATCGCGCCGATCGAGCGCCTGGACGAGGCGCCCACGCGCCGCGGCGTGATCGCCGACATGACCTGCGACTCCGACGGCATGATCGAAACCTACGTGGAGACCGAGGGGCTGGACAGCTCGCTGCCGCTGCACGAGATGAAGCCCGGGCAGTCGTACCGGCTGGGCTTCTTCCTGGTCGGTGCGTACCAGGAAATCCTCGGCGACATCCACAACCTGTTCGGCGACACCGACGCGATCGAGGTGCACATCGACGGCGACGGCTACGCGATGAGCCAGCAGCGCCGCGGCGATACCGCCGATGTGATGCTCGACTACGTCGGCTACCGGCTGTCCGACCTGCGCGCGCAGTACACCGCCAAGGTCGCCGCCGCGCACCTGGCGGCCGACGAGGCCGCGCGCCTCAATGCCGCCCTGGAAGCGGGCCTGACGGCCTACACCTACCTCAGCGACGAACCGCTGGGCTGAGCCACGCCGCCGGCCCGCGCCGGCGGGCGTCGGGAGCGGAGGGTTTCCCGGGCGGCGGCATCGCCGTCCGGTTCGTTGTGGCCCGAGCGTCACTCCAACGTTGTGGATGTGCCGCCGGTCCGGGTGGCGATGGCCGGCGGTAACCGGCGTCACGGCGGTCGCGCGTGCGACGGCCCACTGCCATCGATCGGGCGATGCTGCGATCATTTGCGCACTCCGTCGACTTTCCTCGCGCGACCCCTGGCAGTGCGCCGGACGCCGCGCGGGTGCCGCGGACATTCCCTCCACTTCCACCTGCAAGGACGCTGCATGCGTATCCCCGGTCTCGACCTGTTGCGCGCGATCGCCATCGCGTGGGTCATGCTGTTCCATTCCTTCCTGGTCGGTGGCCTGGGCGAGCAGTGGGACTGGCTGTCGCGTTACGGCTGGATGGGCGTGGACCTGTTCTTCGTACTCAGCGGCTTCCTGATCGGACACCAGGTGCTCGCGCCGCTGGCCCGCGGCGAAACGTTTTCGTTCCGCGACTTCTACCTGCGCCGCGCCTTCCGCATCCTGCCGGCGTTCTGGGTGGTGCTGGCGGTATACCTGCTGGTGCCGGCCTTCGCCGAAGCGCCCGCCATGGAGCCGGCGTGGAAGTTCCTGGCCTTCATCGTCAACCTGGACATCGACTACGCCAACAACGCGGCCTTCTCCAACGCCTGGTCGCTGTGCGTGGAAGAGCATTTCTACCTGGTCTTCCCGGTGCTGGCCTGGGCGATGGTTCGCCGGTCCTCGCCGCGCGGCGTGCTCGCGCTGTGCGTGGGCCTGGTGCTGGCCGGCATCGCCGTACGCAGCGCGGTCTGGCTGCACGACACCGCCACGGCGCCGGCGCGGAACTGGTTCGTCGAGGACATCTACTACCCGACCTGGTGCCGGTTGGACGGCCTGCTGGCCGGCGTCGTGCTGGCGGTGGTGCGGGTGTTCCGTCCCGGCCTGTGGGAGTGGCTCTCGCAGCGCGCCAATGCCGTGCTGGCGGCCGGCGTGCTGGTGATGGCGCTGGCGCTGTGGCTGTTCCGCGAACGCACCGGCCTGCTGGGCAACTCGATCGGCTGGCCGGTGTTGTCGACCGGACTGGCCCTGCTGGTGTGCGCCGCCGCCCAGCGACACGGCGCGATCGGGCGCTGGCGGGTGCCGGGCATGGCTTGGCTCGCGGCGATTTCCTACAGCCTGTACCTGGTGCACAAACCGGTGTTCCACCTGGTGGGCACCTACTGGGGCGAAGCGATCGCCGGTCGTGGCCTGCTGACCTTCGTCGTCTATGCCGCCGCGTCGCTGGGCGCCGGCGCGCTGCTGCACTACCTGGTGGAGCGGCCGGGCCTGGCGCTTCGCGGACGCCTGCTGTCGCGTCGGCGTCTGGTAGCGGAAGCCGCCCCGGCGGCATGAGGTGATCGCGCGACACGGATCGCGCGCAGGGGCACGCGTCAGCAAGCGCGCATAAGTGATCGCGCGTCAGTGATCGCGCGTCAGTGATCGTGGATCAGTGATCGTGGGTCAGCCTTCGCGCGCGATCTGGAACCCGGCGAAGGACTGGCTCACCGGCATCATCTCGAGGCGGTTGATGTTGAGGTGCGGCGGCAGCGTGGCGATCCAGTAGATCGTGTCGGCGATGTCCTGCGCGGTCATCGGGTGGGCGCCGCCGTAGAGCGCGTCGGAGGCCGCCTGGTCGCCGTGCGTGCGCACCAGGGTGAACTCGGTCTCGGCCATGCCCGGTTCCAGCGTGGTCACGCGCACGCCGGTGCCGTGCAGGTCGCTGCGCAGGCCCAGCGAGAACTGGCTCACGAAGGCCTTGGTGCCGCCGTAGACGTTGCCGCCGGTGTAGGGGTAGTTCGCGGCGGTGGAACTGATGTTGATGATCGCGCCGCGCCGTTCGATCAGTGCCGGCAACACGTGGCGGGTGAGCGTCACCAGCGCGGTGACGTTGGTGTCGATCATCGTCTGCCAGTCGGTCAGGCTGGCGCGCTGGGCCGGTAGCGTCCCCTGCGCCAGGCCGGCGTTGTTGACCAGCAGGTCGATGCCGGCGAAATCCGCCGGGAGGGCGCCGAGGGCAGCCTGCATCGCGGTCGCGTCGCGCACGTCGAAACAGGCGGCATGCGCGTGCGCGGCGCCGAGTTCGTCGGCGAGCGCCTGCAGGCGTTCGGCGCGGCGGCCGGTGATGATCACCCGCCAGCCGGCCGCGACGAAGCGGCGGGCGGTGGCGGCGCCGAAGCCGGAGGTGGCGCCGGTGATGAGGGCGGTGCGGCTGGCGGTCATTGCGGGGAATCCTGAGGGGGCTGCGCAGGCAGGGCGCCTCGCAGGGCACGCCATTGTGCGTCGCCGGGCCGGTGGCAGCGACGTCGTGCGCCGGACTGCAGCGAGGCGGGACGATCCAGGTCGAGCTGGGCATGCCGCCAGTCCACGCCGCAGGCGGGGCCGGGCGTCTGCGTCGGCACGGGCACGCCCTGGGCGTCCAGCAACATCGCCGCCGCCAGCCAGGTGCCGGCCACGTCGGGATGGCCGTCGCCAGGCAGCAGCAGGGACGGGCGGATCTGCGGCGCGACCCGGCCGATCGCGGCGCCGACATCCACCACGGGCAGGTCCAGGGCCGCGGCCATCACGCCGACCTGGGCGCTCAGGGCCTGCTGGATCGCGGGCAGTGTCTGCCAGGTGGAAAACCACACCGGCCGCGCGTGGTGCGCGCGGACGAGGGTGACGGCCTCGGCCAGCGCCTGGGGCATGTCGGCGCAGCGCGCGTCGCCGGACGGGCACATCGGCCAGCCGCCCAGGTCCTGCAGGACGACCATGTCGTAATGCCGAGCATCCAGTTCGCGCGCCAGGGCGCCCGCGGCGAGGTGTTCGCGCAGCGTGGCGCCACCGCGGGCCAGCATCTCCACTTCCACCTGCAGTTGCGGACGCGCCGTGCGGTGCAGAGCCGCGTACGTGGCCGGCAGGTCGTTGTAATAGGACAGGCTGTTGCCGACGAAGAGGACGCGCCAGACCGGATCGGCCGCCTGGGCCTGGCCGGGATTGCACAGCAGCAGGGTCGCCAGCAGGCCGCAGAAGCCGATGCTTCGCAGCCGATGTGCGATGAGCCTCATCGTGCGCGGCACCGACGCGCCGGCGGCGCAGACGGTCGCCCGGCGACGGTTCCGCCGACGCGCGTCATTGCACCTTGATGGCCAGCGCCGGCAGTCCGCCGGCGGAGAGCTTGCGCTTGGCTTCGGCGAGGTCGCTGGCCGAGCCGTAGGGCCCCATGCGCACGCGGTAGACCGTCTTCCCGCTGATCTTCGCCGACTCCACCCGCGCGCCCAGGCCCAGCAACGCGATGCGGGCCTTCAGTTCTTCCGCCTGGCCGGAGGCCTCGAACGCGCCCGCCTGCAGCAGGTAGCGGGTGGTGTCGCTGGCCGGTGCCGTGGGCGTGATGGTGGACGCCTTGGGCGAGGTGGACGACATCGCCGCGTTCGTCACCGTGGCCGACGCCGTGGTGGTGGGGTTGGCCGGGCCCGCGCTGGTGGCGGCCGGGCTGGGGGATGCGGTGCCCGTGGACGCGGTGCCGGTGGGCTTGCCGTCGTCCGCGTCGACCGGCTTGGGCAACGCGGTGCCCGCCGGTGTCGAGGCCTGGGCGGCCTGCGCCTGCGCCTGGCGTTGCTGCGCTTCGCGGCGCTGGGCTTCGGCGCGCTCGGTCGCGGCCAGCTCGGCGTCGCTCAGCGGGACTTCCTTGCCGGGCAGCAGGGTGTAGAAGTCGTACTCCTCGTCCTGCTCGGCGCCCTTGTCCTTGCCCTTGCCCTTCGCCGGCGCGTCGGCCTTGGCGGTGCCGGTCGATTCGGTCACCGGACCTTCGGGGGCGACGGCGTCCTCGTCGCCGGTGACCGGGACGGGTTCCGCGTCGGGATTGGGCTGTGGACGGAAGAAGCCGTCGCCGTCGCCCTTGATGAAGCGCGGGGCGACCAGGATCACCACCACGGCCAGCAGGATGCCCAGCACCAGCCAGGCCCAGCCCGGGATCGCGTCGTTGCCGCCGCCGTTGTTGCGTCGCGCCTGCGACTTGCCACGCTTTGCTGCCAAAGTGCCTTCCTCGAATGCTGCAGGGCCGCGCCCACGATGCAGGCGGACGACCCGTCACTGGAACGGTTGCCGGAAACGGGTGCCTGGAAAACGTTGCCCCGGGATTCCCGTGCGGGAAGCGCCCGCCCGGGAAGACTTCTCCCGGGACACTTTCGCCCAGGGCTGGCGCGAGTGTAAGTCGATTGGCGACGCCGTACCGGCGTCGCGTCGTTCAGCTGCGACGCCCGTGCCGGTCGGACGCCGCGGCGGGTTACATCACCTCGGGCGCGCCCACGCCGAGCAGCGCCAGGCCATTGGCCAGCACCTGGCGGGTCGCCAGGGCCAGCACCAGCCGCGCGTCGCGCAGGTTGGCGTCGTCGACCAGGAACTGGTGGTCGTTGTAGTAGGTCTGGAAGGACTGCGCGAGCTCGAGCAGGTAGGCCGCGATCTGATGCGGTTCCAGGTCGCGCCCGGCGGTCTCCACCACGTCGGGATAACGCAGCAGCGTGGCGATCAGCTCGCGCGCGCTCTCGTCCTCGACGTCCAGTGGCTGCGCCAGGCCGTTGGCGGCATCGAACCCCAGTCCGCGTTCCCTGAGCTGGCGGGTGAGGCCATGCATGCGGGCATGGGAGACCTGCACGTAGTACACCGGGTTGTCCAGCGACTGGCTGCGGGCGAAGTCGATGTCGAAGGTGAGCTGGGAGTCGGGCTTGCGCGCGATCAGGAACCAGCGCACCGCATCGCGGCCGACTTCCTCGATCAGGTCGCGCAGGGTGATGTAGCCGCCGGCGCGCTTGCCGAGCTTCACTTCCTCGCCGCCGCGCATCACCGTCACCATCTGGTGCAGCACGTACTCCGGCCAGCCCGTCGGGATGCCGCAGTCCAGCGCCTGCAGGCCGGCGCGCACGCGGGCGAGCGAGCCGTGGTGGTCGGCGCCCAGTTCGGTGATCGCGCGCTCGTAGCCGCGCTGCCACTTGCTGCGGTGGTAGGCGATGTCCGGCACGAAATACGTGTAGGTGCCGTCGGACTTGCGCATCACGCGGTCCTTGTCGTCACCGAAATCGGTGGTGCGCAGCCACAGCGCGCCGCCTTCCTCGTAGGTGTGGCCGTGGGCGACGAGCTCGCGCACGGTCTCTTCCACCTTGTTCTGCGTGTACAGCGAGGATTCCAGGAAGTAGACGTCGAAGGACACGCCGTACGCGGCAAGGTCCAGGTTCTGTTCGCGCCGCAGGTAGGCGACGGCGAACGCGCGGATGGCGTCGAGGTCGGCCGGATCCTTCGCGCCAGTGACGACGTGGCCGTCGACTTCGACGCTGTCGCCGCGCAGGTAGGCCTGGGCGACATCGTTGATGTACTCGCCGCGGTAACCGTCCTCCGGCCAGCCCGCGTCGCCCGGCGCCGTACCCCGCGCCCGCGCCTGCACGGAGATGGCCAGGTTGTTGATCTGCACGCCGGCGTCGTTGTAGTAGAACTCGCGCGCCACGGCCCAGCCGTTCGCGTCGAGCACGCGGGCGATGCAGTCGCCGATCACCGCCGCGCGGCCGTGGCCCACGTGCAGCGGACCGGTCGGGTTGGCGGAGACATATTCGACACCGGCCCGGTGGCCCTGGCCCGAGTCGTTGCGCCCATAGCGCGCGCCCTGCTCCAGCACCTGGCCGATCTGCCGCCGCCATGCACTCTCGGCGACGTGGAAGTTGATGAAGCCCGGGCCGGCGACCTCGACTTGGCCCAGCGCATCGTTGGCCGGCAGCGCATCGACCAGCGCCTGCGCGATGGCGCGCGGGTTGGAGCGCGCCGGCATGGCCAGCAGCATCGCCGCGTTGGTCGAGAAGTCCCCCTGGCCGCGGTTCTTGGGACGCTCGATGACGAACTCGGGCGTGGCGAGGTCGGCCGGCAGGGTGCCGGCGGCGCGCAGCGAATCGATGGCCTGCGCGACGAGCGCGCGGAGAGTGGATTTCACGGGGTTTTTCGGCGTTCCAGCGGGTCGGGCATTGTACGCGACGCCCCGCGCCGACGCCGGCGCGGCACCGGGGCCCGCTCATACCCACCCCCGCGCCGCCAGCGATACCGGCGCGCCGTCGCCGATCACGAAGTGGTCGAGCAGGCGCAGGTCGACCAGTCCGAGCGCCTGCTTGAGCCGCGCGGTGACGGCGCGGTCGGCCGCGGAGGGCTCCGGGTTTCCGCTGGGGTGGTTGTGGCCGACGATCACCGCCGCCGCGTTCAGCGCCAGCGCGCGGCGCACGACTTCGCGGGGGTGCACCTCGGCGCCGTCGAGCCCGCCCCGGAACATCTCCTCGAAGGCGATCGCACGATGCCGCGTGTCGAGGAACAGGGCGGCAAAGACCTCGTGGGCATGTCCGCGCAGGCGCTGGGCGAAGTAGCGGCCGGCGGCCTGCGGGTCGGTCAGCAGGGCGCCGCGCTCCAGGTCGGCCGCCAGATGGCGGCGGCCCAGCTCCAGCGCGGCCGCGAGGGTGCAGGCGCGCGCCAGGCCGAGGGCGGGCAGCCGGACGAGATCCTGCGGGGGGCGATCGAGCAGCGCGCGCAGGGGCCCGTGGGCGCCCAGCAGTTCACGGGCGGTGGTGACCGCGTCGCGGCCGCGCAGGCCCGACCCGAGGAAGATCGCCAGCAGTTCCGCGTCCGACAGCGCCGGCGCGCCGCGGGCCAGCAGCTTTTCCCGCGGACGTTCTTCGGCGGGCCATTCGCGGATGTGCAGGCGGCGGCGGGTCATGGGGCGGCCAGTGGCGATGGGTGGGCGGCGATCGGTGGGTGCCGATCGGTTCGCGGAGGGTTCCCGGACGCGGCGGACGTCTGGCTGCGGGGGGACCTGGCAGGCCAGCGGACCGGCGTGGTGGCATCCGCCGCGCCCGGGAGGAGTCCATCCTCGCCGCGGGGAAGGACGATGGGGATCGGGCGCCGCAGCGTGGTGCGTTAAGCTAAACGCCCGTATTGCGGTAGGAATCTGGCCGAACCGATGTCCGACGTCCGCGCCCGCCTGCAAGGCCAACGCATCCTGCTCTGCGTGTGCGGCGGGATCGCCGCCTACAAGGCCGCCGAACTCGTGCGCCGGCTGCGCGAGGCCGAGGCGCAGGTGCAGGTGGCGATGACGGAGGAAGCGACCCGGTTCGTCGGCACCGCCACTTTCCAGGCCCTGTCGGGCATGACGGTGCGGACCTCGCTGTGGGACGAGGCGGCCGAAGCGGCGATGGGCCACATCGAGCTGGCCCGCTGGGCCGAGCGCGTGATCGTTGCCCCCGCCACCGCCAACACGCTGGCCAAGCTGGCCCACGGCTTCGCCGACGACCTGGTGACCACGCTGTGCCTGGCCACCACGGCGCCGATCACGGTGGCGCCGGCAATGAACAACCGGATGTGGCTGCACCCCGCCACCCAGGCCAACATCGGCCTGCTGCTCGAGCGCGGCGTCCAGGTGGTCGGGCCCGACGACGGCCCGCAGGCCTGCGGCGAGTTCGGCCCGGGCCGGCTGAGCGAGCCCGACGCGATCGTGGCCGCCCTGGCCGGGGCGATGCGATGAACCTGGCCGGGCTGCGCGTGCTCGTCAGCGCCGGACCGACCTTCGAGGACCTGGACCCGGTCCGCTTCATCGGCAACCGCAGCAGCGGGAAGATGGGCTTCGCCATCGCCCAGGCCGCCGCGCAGCGCGGCGCCGACGTGGTGCTGGTCGCCGGGCCCGTGTCGCTGCCCACGCCGCCCGGCGTGGCGCGCGTGGACGTGCGCAGCGCCGCGCAGATGCATGCGGCGGTGATGGCCGCGCTGCCCTGCGACATCTATATCGGCGCCGCCGCCGTGGCCGACTTCACTCCCCTGCGGGTTGCGCCCGGCAAGATCAAGAAGCAGGCCGGGATGGAGACGCTCACGCTGGAGCTGGTGCGCACGCCCGACATCCTGGCCGACGTGGCGGCGCATCCCCGGCGGCCGGGCCTGGTGGTCGGCTTCGCGGCGGAGACCGAGCAGGTCGAGGAGTACGCGCGCGGCAAGCTGGAACGCAAGCGGCTGGACCTGATCGCCGCCAACCGCGTCGGCCTGGCCGGCAGCGGCTTCGAGGCCGACGACAACGCGCTGGTGATCTACGGCCGCGAGGGCTTCGAGCAGGCCCTCGGTCCGGCGCCCAAGACCGAACTGGCCCAGGCGCTGGTCGACCTGGTCGCCTCGCGACTGCACCGTCCATGACGCCGGGCCCCGTCCGGCGCGCGCGCCGCGCCGACCTGCCCGTGATCCCTGCCGGTGCTCTGGCCGCCGCCTCTGCGGCCGATACCTTCTCCTTCATCCCCCGGTCGCTCGCGCCCGGGTCCCGCCTGGCGATGCCGCCCCGATGAATCACACCCTCGAAATCCGCATCCTCGACAGCCGCTTCGGTGGGCAGTGGCCGCTGCCCGAATACGCCACGCCGGCCAGCGCGGGCCTGGACCTGCGGGCGGCGCTGGACGCCCCGCTGGTCCTGGCGCCGGGCGACACCGCGCTGGTGCCTTCCGGACTGGCGATCCACCTGGGCGACGCCGGGCTGTGCGCGGTGATCCTGCCGCGCTCCGGGCTGGGCCACAAACATGGCATCGTGCTGGGCAATGGCACGGGGCTGATCGACGCCGATTACCAGGGGCCGCTGATGATCAGCGTATGGAATCGCAGTCGCGAGCCTTTTACGATGCAGCCCGGGGATCGGATTGCGCAGCTGGTCGTGCTGCCGATCGTGCGGGCCAGCCTGCAGGTAGTGGACGAATTCGAAACCAGTGCGCGCGGAGCCGGCGGCTTCGGTCATACCGGCGTGCGTTGAACAGGAAAACAAGATGACCGACGGCAAGCTTTCGATCCCTCCCGCGCAGCTCAGGCTCGCCCGGCTCTTTGCGGCCGTGGTCCTGCTGGGCCTGGCGGCCTGGATGGGCTGGAATGCCTGGATCCTGTATCGCGACAGCATGCGGCGGGACTCGGTCGAAGCCGCCCGCGACGTAGCGGTGGAGACGATCGCCCGGGGCGTGGCGGACGAACAGAAGCGGTTCGCCGCACAGCTGGCCTCCGCGCCGGTGCAGGCGGCCCTGGCCAGCGGCGACCTGCGCCTGGCGGGCGAGGCCCTCACCAGCGGCTGGCCGGGCGCCACCGAAGGCGAAGTGCTCACCCCCGACCTCGATCCGGCCTACGCCGGCCTGCCGAAGACCGGCTACGGCCGCCTGGCCGCGATGGAAGCCGCCCTGACGACCGAGAAGCCGGTGGCCTGGGTGATCGCCGACGGCACCGGCAAGCAGCGCCTGGCGCTGGCCGCCCCGGTGATGCAGGCCGGGGCGCTGACCGGCGTGGCCAGTGTCCGCCTGCCGCTGGAACCGCTCAGCAAGAGCATCGAGGGTGCGGGCATCGCATCGGGCACCTACCTGGCGCTGCGCCAGGGCGGTGCGACCCTGGTGGAAAAGGGTGATGCGTCGCTGACCGGCGCGGCCGAGGTGCTGTCGGCGAAGGTGCCGGGCAGCGACCTGCGCGTCGCCGCCGCCGTGCCGCATATCGCCGGTGCGCCGTTCGGCATGGGCTGGGTCGCTTGCGCGATCGCCGCCGTGGTGTTGGCGCTGCTGTCGCTGCTGGCGTGGTTCTCGCCCCGCCTGGCCGTGCGCCGCGGCGCCGTCGTCGACGAGGGCGAACCCGCCCAGACCCTGGGCGAGCTCAGCAGCACCCTGGCCCAGGCCCCCGTGGCCGTCGCCGTCCCGGCCGTGCCGGCGCCCGCGCCGCGCGCCGAGGTCGCGATCGATCGCGGCATCTTCCGCGCGTACGACGTGCGCGGCGTGGTCGGCCAGACGCTGGACGCGGGCATCGCCGAACTGCTGGGACAGTCGATCGGTTCGCTGATGCAGCAGCAGGGCCTGGCCGACATCGTGGTCGGACGCGACGGCCGCCTGTCCGGCCCCGAGCTGTGCGAAGGCCTGATCCGTGGCCTGCGCAAGGCCGGCCGCAACGTCATCGACATCGGCATGGCGCCCACGCCGGTGGTGTATTTCGCCGCCTACCACCTGCGCGCGGGCTCGTGCGTCTCGGTCACCGGCAGCCACAACCCGCCCGACTACAACGGCTTCAAAATCGTGGTGGGTGGCGAGACCCTGTCGGGCGCCGCCATCACCGACCTGTACGACCGCATCGCCGAGGACCGGCTGTTCACGCCCGAGACGATGGGCGGCCTGCGCACGCAGGACGTGGGCGAGGAGTACCTGCAGCGCATTGCCAGCGACGTGCAGCTCGACCGGCCGCTCAAGGTCGTGGTCGACGCCGGCAACGGCGTCGCCGGCGAGATCGGCCCGCGCGTGCTGGAGGCCATCGGCGCCGAAGTCACGCCGCTGTACTGCGAGATCGACGGCACCTTCCCGAACCACCATCCCGATCCGAGCGAGCCGCACAACCTCGAGGACCTGATCCGCATGGTCGAGCGCCTCGACGCCGACCTGGGCATCGCCTTCGATGGCGACGGCGACCGGCTGGGCGTGGTCACGCGCGACGGCCGCAACATCTTCCCCGACCGCCTGCTGATGCTGTTCGCCGCCGACGTGCTCGAACGCAATCCCGGCGCGATGATCATCTTCGACGTGAAGTGCACCGGCCGCCTGCCGGGCCACATCCTGCGCCACGGCGGCAGCCCGATGATGTGGAAGACCGGCCATTCGCTGATCAAGGCCAAGATGCGCGAAACCGGCGCGGAACTGGCCGGCGAGATGAGCGGCCACTTCTTCTTCAAGGAACGCTGGTACGGCTTCGACGACGGCATCTACGCCGCCGCGCGCCTGCTGGAGATCCTCGCCATGCAGCCGGGCACGCCTTCGCAGACGCTCAATGCGCTGCCCGACGGCGTGTCCACGGCGGAGATCAAGGTCGAGGCGCCCGAAGGCGATCCCCACACCTTCGTCGAACGCTTCCGCAACCACGCGCGCTTCGAGGGCGCGCGCCTGTCGACGATCGACGGCCTGCGCGTGGACTTCTCCGACGGCTGGGGGCTGGTGCGCGCATCCAACACGACGCCGGTGCTGGTCATGCGCTTCGACGCCGATAACCAGGCGGCGCTGGACCGCATCCAGGCCGCGTTCCGCGAGCAGCTGATCACCCTGCGCCCGGATCTCAACCTGCCGTTCTGAGGTTGTCGGTCCGAGGGCGGTCTGCCTGAGGCGGTCGGACCAGGACGCACGCGCTGGCGCGTCCTGGTGCACGCACGCGGCGCGCCGCACTTTCCAGCGAGCACGGCGCCGCACTTTCCAGCGAGGCGCGGACTAGCGCCGCGTCGATCGGATCGGTCGTGGTGGCGCCCCGCCGACGGTGGCGGGGCGGGGCCGGTGCCGCCCGGTCAGCCTTCGCGAGCCGCCGAGCCGCCGCCCGCGCCTTCGGGATTCTTCAGCGCGCGGTAGCGCTCCAGCGCGTGGGCCAGGTCCTTGTCGATCTCGCTGCGGTTGCGGCGGTGCTGGACCAGCAGTGCCTGCTGGCGCATCAGCTCGCCATGCTGGTTGCGGATCGTGCCGGTGAGCGTGGCCTGGACCGGCTTGCCACCCAGTTCGGCCTCGCCCGCCTGGCGCAGCAGGCTGACCAGGCTCAGGCGCAGGCTGCCGATGCTGAGCTGCGAGGCCTTGATGGTGTCGTCGAGCAGCGCGATGCGCTCGCCGAAGGCGCGACGCAGGTCGGCCTCGGTGTCGTAGGACTCGGCCATCGCCAGCTCGCGCATCCGCTGCGCGGCGGCGGCAAAGGCGGCCTGCTCGGCGATGGCCGTTTCCTGGGCGCGGGCTTCGCGCTCGGCGGCGGTGAGGGCGCGATCGACCTTGCTGGTCGGCAGGCCGCTGCGCGGGCTGATCTCGGTGCGCGCGCTGTCGACGGCGTTGGCCGGCAGGGCGTCGCCGCAGACGCGCTTGCCCGCTTCGTCCCAGCAGTAAAGCTTCTTGGTGGCGGTGACCGTGGCGCCCGGCTTGTTCGTGGGCGGGTTCTGCGCCTGGGTGGGGGCGGTGGCCAGCAGGGCCACGGCGGCGAGGGAAACGATGTTGACTGGCTTGTTCATGGGTCGGCTCGCATGCCGGCATGCACGGGATGGCTCAACTACAAGCAAGTATCACGCCACTGGTTAGCGCGGAGGCAAGGCGCCGCCCCCGCCGCGCCGGCCGATCCCGCTCAGGCCTCGCTGCCGTAGGCGTCGCGGTAGGCCAGCAGGGCCTCGCGCTGGGCGGCCAGGGTGCTGTCGTCGCCGGTGAAGTCGAGCAGGTCGCCCAGCGTGGCCACGGCGATCACCGGAATCGCGTGAAGGTCCGCGACAGATTGTGCCGCCGAGCGTCGGGAAGTGGCGGGGTCCACGGCCTCCTGGCGGTCCAGCGCGATCACGATGCCCGCCGCGGTGCCGCCGGCCTGCCCGATGATCTGCAGGGCTTCGCGGATCGCCGTCCCCGCGGTGATCACGTCGTCGACCACCAGCACGCGGCGGCCGGCGAGCGGGGCGCCGATCAGCGTGCCGCCTTCGCCGTGGTCCTTGGCTTCCTTGCGGTTGAACGCCACCGGCAGGTCGCGCCCGCGCCGCGCGTATTCGCACGCCAGCGCGGTGGCCAAGGGAATGCCCTTGTAGGCCGGGCCGAACAGCAGGTCGAAGCCGACGCCGGCCTCCTCGATCGCATCGGCGTAGCTGCGGGCCAGGTCGGCCATCAGCACACCGGAATTGAACAGGCCGGCATTGAAGAAATACGGGCTCACGCGGCCGGACTTGAGGGTGAACTCCCCGAAGCGCAGCGCCTGCGCGCGCAATGCCAGCTGCAGGAAGCGGGAACGGTGGTCGGTCATGGGCGCGCGCTCGCAGGTGGGGTGCGCGATTTTGCCGCAGGCGGCGACGGCGTGCCCGCCTGCGCGATGGCGGCCTGCGTCGGTCGCCGCGCAGCGTCCACCAGCACACGCGGCCACGGAGCCTGTCCGGCATCCCCGCGAGCGGCACGCGGGGTTGCCGACGGACCCCTTCCGGCCCTCGCACGCACGGGTCGGGCTCCAATGTGTCACCTGCGAGGGGTTCGCGCGGAGCCTGGAAGCTGCACGCAACTTGTTCGCAAGGGCCCGGCGGGGACCGGAAGGTGCACGCGAGGACCCCGAGGGCTCCGCGCGAACCCGCCCAGGGCTCCGCTTGGGGGCCCCGGGACCTGCGTGCGCAGGCCGGCCGTGCTCCTGGCGAGGTGCGCCGACGGGTGCGCGAGGCAGTCGCGCGGGTTCGCGGGGAGCTGACCAGCTCCGACCGACCTGCCGCGACCCGACCGCGAGCAGCCCCTGGGCTCCGTCCACGGGTGGATCGGGCTGCGTACGCGCGGCCCGAGGGCCCTTCCGTCGCAGCCTCCCGCGCCCCACGGTGGTATCCCGCAACGCGCGCCCGATCAGGCCGCCGCGGCCGTGCCGGTACGCACCGGTACAAACCCATCCCCGCGCCGGGTAGTCTGGCGCATTCGACTGGGCTGCCCCGTTCCCGATGCGCATCATCAGCTTCAACGCCAACGGCCTGCGGTCGGCCGCCACCAAGGGCTTCTTCGACTGGTTCGCCGGCGAGGACGCCGACGTGCTGTGCCTGCAGGAAACCAAGGCGCAGGAGCACCAGCTGGAAGATGCCGCCTTCCGGCCGGCCGGTTACCACGCGTATTTCAAGGACGCGAGCACCAAGAAGGGTTACAGCGGCGTGGCGATCTACAGCCGGCGCGAACCCGACCAGGTGCTGACCTCGATGGGCTGGGACGCGTTCGACGACGAGGGGCGCTACATCGAGGCCCGCTACGGCGAGCTGAGCGTGGTCTCGTTCTACATCCCGTCGGGATCCTCCGGCGAGCTGCGCCAGGGCTTCAAGTTCGAGGTCATGCAGTGGCTGCAGCCGATCCTGCAGCAGTGGCTGCAGTCGGGTCGCCAGTACGTGCTGTGCGGGGACTGGAACATCGTGCGCAGCGCGCTGGACATCCGCAACTGGAAGTCCAACCAGAAGAACTCCGGCTGCCTGCCGGCCGAGCGCGACTGGCTCAACGGCCTGTGCATGGACGGCACCGGCTGGGTCGACGCCTACCGCGCGCTGCACGCGCAGGGCGAGGACTACACCTGGTGGAGCAACCGCGGCGCCGCGCGCGCCAAGAACGTGGGCTGGCGCATCGACTACCAGTTCGTGACGCCGTCGCTGGCGTCGGCGCTGCGTTCCTGCGCGATCCATCCCACCCCGCGTTTTTCCGACCACGCCCCTTTCGCAGTCGACTATGACCTCTGAGCAGACTTCCAGCAGACAAACCGGTTGGCGCAGCGTGGCGCGCAACCTGCGCGACCCCAAGGTGCTGGCGATGCTCCTGCTGGGCTTCAGCTCCGGCATCCCGATCTACCTGGTCGGCAACACGCTCGGCTTCTGGATGCGCAAGCAGGGCATCGAGCTGGACACCATCGGGTTCCTGTCGTGGGTCGGCCTGGCCTACTCGTTGAAATTCTTCTGGGCGCCGCTCGTCGACAAGACCGACGCGCCGCTGTTCGGCCGCTGGCTGGGCCGGCGCCGCGGCTGGATGCTGCTGTCGCAGCTGGCGGTCATCACCGGCCTGGTCGGCATGGCGTACGTGCAGCCGCGCATCGGCACGCTGGTGGTGGCCGGGTTCGCGCTCGACCACCTGCTGGTGTTCGGCGTGATGGCGCTGCTGGTGGCCTTCGCCTCGGCGACCCAGGACATCGTGATCGATGCCTGGCGCATCGAGAGCGCCGAGGGCAGCGAGCAGCTGGGCCTGATGACGTCGACCGCCGCGCTGGGATATCGCAGCGCGCTGCTGGTCACCGATGCCCTGATCCTGCTGGTGGCGGCGTCGATCGGCTGGTCGCTGTCGTACGCGGCGATGGCCGCGGTGATGGGCGTGGGCATCGTCGCGGTGATGCTCGCCCGCGAGCCCGAGCGCACCGTCATCGCCGTCAGCCACCAGGCCGCGCCGCTGTGGACGCCGCGCGGCATCTTCGACGCGATCGTCGGGCCCTTCCTGCAGTTCTTCCGCCAGCACCGCAGTTCGGCGCTGGTGATCCTGGCCGCCATCAGCGTCTACCGCCTGGCCGACTTCGTCATGGGCCCGATGGCCAATCCGTTCTACGTCGACCTGGGCGTGAGCGAGACCGTGGTGGGCTCGGTGCGCAGCACCTTCGGTCTGGTGGGCACCTTCGTCGGCATCGCCGCCGCTGGCCTGGTGGCGGTCCGCTTCGGCGTGATGGCCGCGCTGCTGGTCGGGGCCGTGCTGGGCCCGGGGTCGAACCTGGCCTTCGCCTGGCTGGCGTTCCACGGCCCGGACCTGACCACGTTCACCGCCGCGATGGTGATCGACAACATCGCCGGCGGCTTTGCCGGCACCGCCCTGATCGCCTACATGTCCAGCCTGACCACGCTGGGCTACACGGCCACGCAATATGCGCTGCTCAGCTCGTTCTACGCGCTGCTGGGCAAGGTGCTCAAGGGTTTCTCCGGCGTGGCGGTGCAGTACTTTTCCCAGGGACGCACGCTGCTGGAGGGCTACGGCCTGTTCTTCATCGGCACGGCGCTGATCGGCATCCCGGTGGTGCTGCTGTGCATCGCGCTGGCGTCGCTGAAGCCCCGCGAGCTCGCCGTCGACCCGGCGGGGTGAAGCGTTCATGACCCTGGCGCGGGCCAGGAAATAGATTTCAGCGCGGAACCCGTGCGAATCTCGCCCTCATGACCGACATCCTGCTGCGCGATATCGATCCGGTGCTGGCGGAACGCATCCGCCGGGTGGCCGAGTCGCGGCGGATGGGGCTGTCCCAGGCGCTGCTGCACCTGCTGGAGCAGGGGCTGTTCGCGGCCGAGGCCGAAATGAGCATGCGCTTCAGCGACCGTGACAGTTCGGTGCTGATGGAGGCCATCGCGGCGCTGGAGGGGGTCCCCAACGACCCCGGCTTCTCCCTGATCGGCCGCGTCCAGCGCCAGGACGAGCCCGAGTCCAACCAGGATTTCGGCTTCGACGCCTTCAATTTTCCGGGCGAGAAGGCCTGATCCGGCGCCCGGGTTCCGAACGGCAGCCGCCGCCCGGCTCAGGCCGGATGCACCACGCCCAGGACGCGCGGACCGCGGGCGCCGCTGACGCTGGGCAGGTTGCCCGGCAACCCCGCCAGGCACTGGCGCGCCAGCCAGGCAAAGCCCATCGCCTCGACGAAGTCCGGGTCCAGCCCGTGCGCGGCGGTCGACTCGACGAGCATGCCGGGCAGGTTCGCCGCCAGCGCCTGCATCAGCGCGGCGTTGTGCACGCCGCCGCCGCACACCAGCACCCGCCGCGTCTGCGGCTGGTGCGCGCGCAACGCGCCGGCCACCGTGCGGGCGGTGAGTTCCAGCAGCGTGGCCTGCACGTCGGCCGGGGATTCGGCGCCGGTCAGGCGCGCGGCCACCCAGTCCAGGTGGAAGACTTCGCGGCCCGTGCTCTTGGGCGGCGGCAGCGCGAACCAGGGTTCCTCGAGCAGCCGTCCCAGCAGCGCCTGGTCGCAGCGGCCGCGCCGCGCGAACGCGCCGTCGGCATCGAAATCGCGGCCCGTGTGCCGCAGGCACCACGCATCCATCAGTGCGTTCGCCGGGCCGGTGTCGAACCCGCGCACCGGGCCGTTGGCCGGCAGCAGGGTGAAATTCGCGATGCCGCCCAGGTTCAACACCGCCCGGTCCTCGTCGGCGGCATGGAGCAGCGCGTGGTGCAGCGCCGGCAGCAGCGGCGCACCGTGCCCGCCGGCGGCCACGTCGCGACGGCGGAAATCGGCGACGGTGGCGATGCCGGTGAGCTCTGCGATCACGTGGGCATCGCCCAGTTGCAGGGTGAAAGGAAACGCGCCGTCGAACGCGGCCCCCGCCGGACGATGGCGCACCGTCTGGCCGTGCGAGCCGATCGCGCGCACCGCTTCTGCCGGCACGTCCGCCATGGCCAGCAGGCCCTGCGCGGCGCCGGCGAAGTGTTCGGCCAGCCGCACGTCGAGCGTGCCCAGCGCGTCGATGGAATCGATCGCCGCGCCCTGGCCGAGCGCGATCAGCTGCGCGCGCAGGTCTTCAGGCCAGGCGAAGGTGTGCCCGCGCACCAGCTCGCAGCGCGTGTCCTCGCCGCCGGCGGGGCCGTGGAAACGCACGAGCGCCGCATCGATGCCGTCCGCGCTGGTGCCGGAAATCAGGCCGAGGAAAAGGTCGGGCGTGCTGGTGGACATGGGCCTGCCGGGCTGGGGAGTGTCGGGCGCGCCCACGCGGCGCGCCGTGGCCGATGCTAAGGGAGCGCGGCGGTCCAGGTCGATGGCGTTGCGGCGAGCGCAAAAGAAAAGGGCCGATCCGGTGGGATCGGCCCTCTCAGGCGGCGCCGCTGACGCGGACGCTCAGCCCTTCTTGCCCGGCTTGGAGGCCACGGCGGCCACCTTCGAGCTCACCGGCGAGACGTCGGCGTAGATGATGTTCTCCACTTCCTGGATGCGGGCCAGGGCGACGGAGGTCTGCTTGCGGAACTGCGCCAGCGGGCCGCCGGTCAGCGGCTCCGGCGGCGGCATCGTGATCGACAGCGGGTTGCGGTGCACGCCGTTGATGCGGAATTCGTAGTGCAGGTGCGGACCGGTCGACATGCCGGTGGTGCCCACGTAGCCGATCACCGTGCCCTGGCCGATGCGCTGGCCGCGCTTGATCTTGCCCAGGCGCGACATGTGGCCGTACAGCGTGGTGTAGCCGCGGCCGTGGTCCAGGACCACCGCGTTGCCGTAGCCGCCCTGCCAGCCGGCCGAGACCACCCGCGCGTCGCCGGCGGCCATGATCGGCGTGCCGGTGCCGGCGGCGTAGTCCACGCCCTTGTGCATGCGCATGCGGCCCAGCACCGGATGGCGGCGCGCGCCGAAGCCGGAGGTGAGGCGGGCATACGGGATCGGCATGCGGATGAAGCTCTTCTTCAGCGGGCGACCGTCGCCGGTGAAGTATTCGGGCTTGCCGTTGCGCTCGAAGCGGAAGCCGCTGTGCAGCTTCTTGCCGGTGGTGAAGGTCGCCGCCAGCACGGGGCCGGTCTTGACCAGCTCGCCTTCGCGCCAGGTCTGCTCGACCACGACGCTGAAGCGGTCGTTCGCGCCGACGTCCTCGTTGAAGTCGATGTCGTACTTGAAGATCTCGCCGGTGAGCGTGTTGACGTTGCTCGGCGACAGGCCCAGCTTGCGCGCCGAACGGAACAGCGAGCGCCCGACCTTGCCGCTGAGCACCACGGTGCGGGTCTCGGTCTGCCGCTCGATGACCTTCTCGCGGATGTTCTCGCCATCCAGGCTCAGCTCGACGCGGTGGCTGTCGCCGCGGTCGAAGCGCAGGCCGCGCAGGGCGACCTGCTGGCCCGGCGCCGGCACCGGCACGTCGAACTGCAGTTCCATGCCGGGCTTGAGCCGGCTCAGGGATTCGCGCGCACCGGGCTGCTTCATCACGCGCTGCAGCGTGGCGGCGGGGATATTGAACTGTTCGAACAGCGCGCCCAGCGTCTGGCCGCGTTCGACGCGGACGGCCTGCCAGCTGTCACCCGGCTGGCCGCGCAGGCGCGCCATCGGCAGGGTGGGCAGCGGGAGCGCCATTGAATGTAGAGCTGGCGTGAGCGGCGTGGCGGGCTCGATCGCGCGGAAGCCCGGCACGATGGCGGCCACGAGCATGCCCAGGGTGGCGAACAGGCTGGCGTGGGCCCACTGGCGACGCGACCAGCGTCCGTTGAAGCCTTCGCTCAAATGGCGTGCCAAGACGGGGCGATGCAGCACCGATTCGCGCAATGCGTCCAGACGTTGACGCCGTTGCGCGCGTGCTTCGGAATTGATCATGCCCACTGCTCCCCTGATGAGTACCGGCCCCTGACTAGGCGGACCGTTCTGTTGCGCGTTGCACGCGTGTGATGCGCGTGCGACGGGGGTACCATAGTCACGTGAGCAGTACACGTCAAATCATTGACCGGTAAAGGAATTTTGACGTGCAACCCGGTTTAACAGGGTGTTAACCTCTCCCTAACGAATTTCACGTCCGGGGGCCTGTTCAGGCTCACGACAAAGCTGACGAGAACCTGAATCGTGCCTTCATCTGAATTTCATGCGGCCATGGAGCTCATCGCCCGCGGCGCGGACGAGATCCTCAAGCGGGACGAGCTGGAGTCGCGGCTCGCTTCCGGCCGGCCCCTGCGGATCAAGGCCGGGTTCGACCCCACCGCGCCGGACCTGCACCTGGGCCATACCGTCCTGCTCAACAAGATGCGGCAGTTCCAGGACCTGGGGCACCAGGTGGTGTTCCTCATCGGCGACTTCACCGGGATGATCGGCGACCCCACCGGCAAGAACGTCACCCGCAAGCCGCTGACCCGCGAGGACGTGCTGGCCAACGCCCAGACCTATTCGGAGCAGGTGTTCAAGGTGCTCGACCGCGAGCGCACGGAAGTGCGCTTCAACAGCGAATGGTTCGGCCAGATGTCCGCCGCCGACATGATCCGCCTGGCCTCGCAGCACACGGTCGCGCGCATGCTCGAGCGTGACGATTTCTCCAAGCGCTACGCCGCCCAGCAGTCGATCGCGATCCATGAGTTCCTGTATCCGCTCGTGCAGGGCTACGACTCGGTGGCCTTGAAGGCGGATGTCGAGCTGGGCGGTACCGACCAGAAGTTCAACCTGCTGATGGGCCGCGGCCTGCAGGAGCACTTCGGGCAGCCGCCGCAGATCGTGCTGACGATGCCGCTGCTGGAGGGCCTGGACGGCGTCCAGAAGATGTCCAAGTCGCTGGGCAACTACATCGGCATCAATGAGCCGGCCATCGACATCGTCACCAAGACGATGAAGATCGACGACGTGCTGATGTGGCGCTGGATCGAACTGTTGAGCTTCGAGATCTCCGTGGCGCAGATGGCGCAGTTCCGCCAGCAGATCCAGGCGGGCGAGCTGAATCCGCGGGATCTGAAGCTGCGCCTGGCGCGCGAGCTGGCGGCCCGCTTCCATGGCGCCCAGGCCGCGGACACCGCGGTCGCCGGGTGGAACGCCGCGGTACGCGGAGAGGGCGACACCGCATCGCTGCCGTTGCACGACGTCCGTGTGCCCGCCGAGGGCCTGCGCATCGCCGCGCTGCTGACGGCGGCCGGACTGACGCCGAGCAATTCAGAAGCCAACCGCAAGCTCAAGGAGCGCGCGGTGCGTATCGACGGCGAAGTGGTGGAAGACGCGCAGCGGCTGTTCGCGCCCGGATTCGAGGCCGTTCTCGCGGTGGGCAAGCGCACCTTCGCGCGCGTGCGGCTGGTCAACGAGTAAGTACGGCGCCGCGGCACGCGCGGGCCGCGGATTGGACGTCGAAGCGGGCATCAACGCGGCGGGTTAACCCGCCGCAGGCCGCGCGTTCCAGGGCGACGCAAAAAACCTGAAGAATTTCATCTGCACCCCTTCCCATTCCCCGCACACCCATGCACAATGCGCGCCCCGCTGATCGGGACGCCCTTGAGGGGCTGAACGGGACGGCGGGGAGCGGTAAGAAAGGTCATCACGAGGTGTTGACGGCCCTGAAAATCGCTGTATGATGTGCGGCTCCCTCGGGCACTTTGGTGCGACGGGGTGGAGCGAAAAAGGGGTGAGGCGCTGAGGCCGATCCTGCAGATCTTTGACAGTGTGCGCAGGTAACTTGTGCGGACGTCTGGCCGGTTGAAACTGTCCATAAGCAGACGTTCGTAACAGAGCAACAAATGAATCAAATGCAGAAATGCAAGCGAGTAATTTGAGTTCTGGAACGGGCTCTGCATTCAAAAGATTGGATCTTCGGATCCTGTAATTTTAAGTGAAGAGTTTGATCCTGGCTCAGAGTGAACGCTGGCGGCAGGCCTAACACATGCAAGTCGAGCGGCAGCGCGGGGGCAACCCTGGCGGCGAGCGGCGGACGGGTGAGGAATGCGTCGGAATCTGCCTCTTTGTGGGGGATAACGTAGGGAAACTTACGCTAATACCGCATACGACCTACGGGTGAAAGTGGGGGACCTTCGGGCCTCACGCAGAGAGATGAGCCGACGCCGGATTAGCTAGTTGGCGGGGTAAAGGCCCACCAAGGCGACGATCCGTAGCTGGTCTGAGAGGATGATCAGCCACACTGGAACTGAGACACGGTCCAGACTCCTACGGGAGGCAGCAGTGGGGAATATTGGACAATGGGCGCAAGCCTGATCCAGCCATGCCGCGTGTGTGAAGAAGGCCTTCGGGTTGTAAAGCACTTTTGTCCGGAAAGAAAAGCCTAGGGTTAATACCCTTGGGTTATGACGGTACCGGAAGAATAAGCACCGGCTAACTTCGTGCCAGCAGCCGCGGTAATACGAAGGGTGCAAGCGTTACTCGGAATTACTGGGCGTAAAGCGTGCGTAGGTGGTTCGTTAAGTCTGATGTGAAAGCCCTGGGCTCAACCTGGGAATGGCATTGGATACTGGCGACCTAGAGTGCGGTAGAGGGTGGCGGAATTCCCGGTGTAGCAGTGAAATGCGTAGATATCGGGAGGAACATCCGTGGCGAAGGCGGCCACCTGTGGACCAGCACTGACACTGAGGCACGAAAGCGTGGGGAGCAAACAGGATTAGATACCCTGGTAGTCCACGCCCTAAACGATGCGAACTGGATGTTGGGTGCAACTTGGCACTCAGTATCGAAGCTAACGCGTTAAGTTCGCCGCCTGGGAAGTACGGTCGCAAGACTGAAACTCAAAGGAATTGACGGGGGCCCGCACAAGCGGTGGAGTATGTGGTTTAATTCGATGCAACGCGAAGAACCTTACCTGGCCTTGACATGTCTGGAATCCTTTAGAGATAGAGGAGTGCCTTCGGGAACCAGAACACAGGTGCTGCATGGCTGTCGTCAGCTCGTGTCGTGAGATGTTGGGTTAAGTCCCGCAACGAGCGCAACCCTTGTCCTTAGTTGCCAGCACGTAATGGTGGGAACTCTAAGGAGACCGCCGGTGACAAACCGGAGGAAGGTGGGGATGACGTCAAGTCATCATGGCCCTTACGGCCAGGGCTACACACGTACTACAATGGGAAGGACAGAGGGCTGCAATCCCGCGAGGGTGAGCCAATCCCAGAAACCTTCTCTCAGTCCGGATTGGGAGTCTGCAACTCGACTCCATGAAGTCGGAATCGCTAGTAATCGCAGATCAGCATTGCTGCGGTGAATACGTTCCCGGGCCTTGTACACACCGCCCGTCACACCATGGGAGTTTGTTGCACCAGAAGCAGGTAGCTTAACCTTCGGGAGGGCGCTTGCCACGGTGTGGCCGATGACTGGGGTGAAGTCGTAACAAGGTAGCCGTATCGGAAGGTGCGGCTGGATCACCTCCTTTAGAGACTAAAGACAGGCCAAGCCTGTCAGGCGTCCGCACAAGTGACCTGCATTCAAAGTTCCCGGTGGGGCATCTCACTGCGGGAGCGTCCCGTTTCGCGATGGGGCTTTAGCTCAGCTGGGAGAGCACCTGCTTTGCAAGCAGGGGGTCGTCGGTTCGATCCCGACAAGCTCCACCACACCAGTTGGGCCCGATTTTTGGGTCTGTAGCTCAGGTGGTTAGAGCGCACCCCTGATAAGGGTGAGGCCGGTGGTTCGAGTCCTCCCAGACCCACCACTCCCGACGTGAACTTTGAACTGCGCACACACATGAAGATTTGAAGCGGATGCGGCGTTGAGGCCGGATTCGCGTTCTTTGAAAATTGGGAATGTAGCGAGCGTTCTGAGACAATCGGTCTACAGACGTGTCGTGAGGCTAAGGCGGGACCCCGCGCGCAAGCGTGAGAGGTCCTAACATTTGAAATGTCGTTGATATTCGCGCCGGGGCTTTGTACCCCCTGGCACAAGACAAATCCCGAGGCGACTTGGGGTTATATGGTCAAGCGAATAAGCGCACACGGTGGATGCCTTGGCGGTCAGAGGCGATGAAGGACGTGGCAGCCTGCGAAAAGTGCGGGGGAGCTGGCAACAAGCATTGATCCCGCAATGTCCGAATGGGGAAACCCACCTCGCAAGAGGTATCTTCAGGTGAATACATAGCCTGTTGAAGCGAACCCGGAGAACTGAAATATCTAAGTACCCGGAGGAAAAGAAATCAACCGAGATTCCCCCAGTAGTGACGAGCGAACGGGGACCAGCCCTTAAGCTGGGTAAGGTTTAGCAAAACGAGTTGGAAAGCTCGGCCATAGACGGTGACAGCCCGGTATGCGAAAGACCTCATCCAGTGAAATCGAGTAAGGCGGGGCACGAGAAACCCTGTCTGAATATGGGGGGACCATCCTCCAAGGCTAAATACTCCTGACCGACCGATAGTGAACCAGTACCGTGAGGGAAAGGCGAAAAGAACCCTGGTGAAGGGAGTGAAATAGACCCTGAAACCGTGTGCGTACAAGCAGTAGGAGCCCTTCGGGGTGACTGCGTACCTTTTGTATAATGGGTCAGCGACTTACTGTTCGTGGCGAGCTTAACCGTATAGGGGAGGCGAAGGGAAACCGAGTCTGATAAGGGCGCATAGTCGCGGGCAGTAGACCCGAAACCGGGTGATCTAGTCATGCCCAGGGTGAAGGTTGAGTAACATCAACTGGAGGCCCGAACCCACTCCCGTTGCAAAGGTAGGGGATGAGGTGTGATTAGGAGTGAAAAGCTAATCGAACCCGGAGATAGCTGGTTCTCCTCGAAAGCTATTTAGGTAGCGCCTCGCGTGAATCTTCTTGGGGGTAGAGCACTGTTATGGCTAGGGGGTCATTGCGACTTACCAAACCATGGCAAACTCCGAATACCAAGACAGACTGCGCGGGAGACACACGGCGGGTGCTAACGTCCGTCGTGAAAAGGGAAACAACCCAGACCCACAGCTAAGGTCCCAAATTTATCGCTAAGTGGTGAACGATGTGGAAAGGCACAGACAGCCAGGAGGTTGGCTTAGAAGCAGCCACCCTTTAAAGAAAGCGTAATAGCTCACTGGTCGAGTCGGTCTGCGCGGAAGATTTAACGGGGCTAAGCGATAAACCGAAGCTTGGGGTGCATACTTTTAGTATGCGCGGTAGAGGAGCGTTCCGTACGCCGTTGAAGGTGGATTGAGAAGTCTGCTGGAGGTATCGGAAGTGCGAATGCTGACATGAGTAACGATAATGCGGGTGAAAAGCCCGCACGCCGAAAGCCCAAGGTTTCCTTGCGCAACGTTAATCGACGCAGGGTGAGTCGGCCCCTAAGGCGAGGCAGAAATGCGTAGTCGATGGGAAGCTGGTTAATATTCCAGCACCTCGCGTAAGTGCGATGGAGGGACGGAGAAGGTTAAGCAGGCCAGGCGTTGGTTGTCCTGGTGAGAGAGTTGAGGCGGTCCCCTTAGGCAAATCCGGGGGGGCAACGTTGAGACTAAGGACCGGCCCATTAGGGCTAGGCTGCTGATATCACGCTTCCAGGAAAATCTCCTAAGCTTCAGCTTACGCAGACCGTACCGTAAACCGACACAGGTGGGCAGGATGAGAATTCTCAGGCGCTTGAGAGAACTTAGGTGAAGGAACTAGGCAAAATAGTACCGTAACTTCGGGAGAAGGTACGCCCTCCATGGTTAATAGCTGAGGAGGGCCGCAGAAACCAGGCCGCTGCGACTGTTTATCAAAAACACAGCACTCTGCAAACACGAAAGTGGACGTATAGGGTGTGACGCCTGCCCGGTGCCGGAAGGTTAATTGATGGGGTCAGCCGCAAGGCAAAGCTCTTGATCGAAGCCCCGGTAAACGGCGGCCGTAACTATAACGGTCCTAAGGTAGCGAAATTCCTTGTCGGGTAAGTTCCGACCTGCACGAATGGCGTAACGACAGCGGCGCTGTCTCCACCTAAGACTCAGTGAAATTGAAATCGCTGTGAAGATGCAGCGTTCCCGCGGCAAGACGGAAAGACCCCGTGAACCTTTACTATAGCTTTACACTGAACGTTGAGTTCGTCTGTGTAGGATAGGTGGGAGCCTATGAAACCGAGGCGCTAGCTTCGGCGGAGGCAACCTTGAAATACCACCCTGATGTGCTTGACGTTCTAACCTAGGTCCGTAATCCGGATCGGGGACCGTGTATGGTGGGTAGTTTGACTGGGGCGGTCTCCTCCCAAAGTGTAACGGAGGAGCTCGAAGGTACGCTCAGCGCGGTCGGACATCGCGCACTGTGTGCAAAGGCATAAGCGTGCTTGACTGCAAGATCGACGGATCAAGCAGGTAGGAAACTAGGACTTAGTGATCCGGTGGTTCTGTATGGAAGGGCCATCGCTCAACGGATAAAAGGTACTCCGGGGATAACAGGCTGATACCGCCCAAGAGTTCATATCGACGGCGGTGTTTGGCACCTCGATGTCGGCTCATCACATCCTGGGGCTGTAGTCGGTCCCAAGGGTATGGCTGTTCGCCATTTAAAGTGGTACGCGAGCTGGGTTCAGAACGTCGTGAGACAGTTCGGTCCCTATCTGTCGTGGGCGTTGGAGATTTGAGAGGGGCTGCTCCTAGTACGAGAGGACCGGAGTGGACGAACCTCTGGTGTTCCGGTTGTCATGCCAATGGCACGGCCGGGTAGCTATGTTCGGAAGCGATAACCGCTGAAAGCATCTAAGCGGGAAGCGCGCCTCAAGATGAGATCTCCCGGGACTTCAAGTCCCCTAAAGGAACCATCAAGACCAGGTGGTTGATAGGCAGGGTGTGTAAGCACAGCAATGTGTTGAGCTAACCTGTACTAATGATCCGTGTGGCTTGACCATATAACCTCAAGTGGCCTTGGACTCGCGATTACGTCGCAGACCAACCAGGACCAACTCGCTACGTTCCCAAACCTTTACGCCCGCAGGGGGCATCCCCTTCGTGCAACAAGACGCAAGCAGGCGCCAAAAGCGCTGCTTCACCAGCTTGCTCAGTGACAATAGCGTTGTGGAACCACCCGATCCCTTCCCGAACTCGGAAGTGAAACGCAACCGCGCCGATGGTAGTGTGCATCCGCATGCAAGAGTAGGTCATTGCTGAGCATTTACACCGAAGCCCCGACCCAAAAGGTCGGGGCTTCTTCTTTGCGCGAAACTAAATCACAGACCCCTCGGAACTAAATGGACCGGCGACGGAATCCAGTTCCGAGCTAACTGTTCCGCAATGAATTGCGATTCCCGGACACCCGCGGCCGCGGTTTGCCGCCGGACGCGTATGAGCAGCGGTCGGGCATGCCGAACGGCGCGCCGACCCCCGATCCCAGCCGCACCAGTCCAGGGTCTCTGCCGGCGGGTCTCGGGCTCCCGGTTACACCCAGGTAACCGTCGCTTCGAGTTGGCCTCGTGAGTTTCCGGCTGCGAGGCGATCGAGATGCTGCGTGGGCACCGACCCCGTCCCGGAGTTGGCAGCGCGTTCGCCGACGATTCCGGCAGAAAGACCGCACTCGCGCCCCGGTGTCCTGTATGCGGCGGGCGTCGGTTCGCGGGCGCAGGGCGAGGTTCGTCAGGGACCCAGGAGATCAGCGCGCCGCGCCTTTGGGCAACCTGCTCTCGGCACGGCGATCCGCCGCGTCTGTCCGTCGCAACCCACCGGCCGTAGGACGGCCACGGCTGCCCGCTCTGCCGCAACCCGCCGTGACCGCGCCCACGCAAAGGAGTGGACGGCGCCGACCGCGCCCATGCAAGGACCGGACGGCGCCCGAATGTCGTGCGCACGTCCGCCACTGCGCGTGTCCGGTTCGATCAGAGATTGGGCCAGCAGCCGCGGCCGCGGCCGCACCACCGGCCCGTCGGCTGACTGCCGACACGACCCCGCGACCCAACGATCCCCAGATGCCTCTTGCGTGCCCGACGCGCGGCGTCGGTGCCCCGCCTCAGCCCACCGCCAGCGCCGCCTGCACCAGCAGGATCGCCACGCAGGCGAAGCCGCCCGCCCAGACCGCGCTGCGCAGCAGCGGCTGGTTGAAGATGTACATCAGGCCGTGGACGATCCGCAGGGCGACGAAGATCAGCGCCAGCGTGGCGATCCGCTCCACCGGCACGCCGGCCAGCTGCGCCAGGATCACGCCCGCGGCGAACGGCGCGAAGGCCTCGAAGCCGTTGAGATGGGCGGCGTAGGCGCGCTGCACGCGCGGGTTTTCCTGCCGGGCCACCCAGCCGCGCGGATCGCGGTTGCTGTAGCGCTCGCCGCTGGCCTTGGCGACCGTCACCCAGGCGTAGGGGAGCAGCGCGGCAACCAGGACACACCAGTACGCGGTCGACAACGTCAGCATCGGACAGTTCTCCGTGGTGGTTGCCGGCAGCCTAGCCCACAAACGACAACGGCGCCTTCCGGCGCCGTTGCCTGGCTTGCCCTGTCGCCGGTCAGGGCGCGGACGTGGCCGGACGCAGTTTCTGCTGCGCCGCCCGGAACGCGTTGCCTTCGTACCAGGTCGGCCATTGCGTGTTGCCGGCCAGTTCGCGACCAACGCCGTACAGCGCTTCCAGGTCCTGGATCACGCCGTCCATCTTCCACGCCGCGTCGAACTCGTCGGCGGGCTTGTGGTAGCGATGGTCGCGATAGTCGACCTGCGCCGCCTGGCCTGCGCTCACGCCGCCCTCCAGCAAGTCATCGCCGCCCTTGGCGTACAGCGCGGGCACGCCGGCCTTGGCGAAGTTGAAGTGGTCGGAGCGGAAATAGAAGCCGTCCTCCGGCGTGGCTTCCGAATGGAGGCTGCGACCCTGTGCCGCGGCGAGCGGCTTGAGGATGTCCTCCAGCTGCGAACTGCCGAAGCCCACCACCGTCATGTCGCGCGCCTTGCCGATCACCGGCATGGCGTCGAGGTTGATCACCGCAACCGTGTCCTGCAGCGGCACGACCGGGTGGGCCACGTAGTACTTGGAGCCCAGCAGGCCGGACTCCTCGAGCGTCACCGCCAGGAACACCAGCGAGCGGTCGGGCTTGGGCGACTGTTGCGCGAAGGCCTCGGCGATCTCCAGGATGCCGGCCACGCCGGTGGCGTTGTCGATGGCGCCGTTGTAGATCGTGTCGGCCCCGGCCTTGCCGTCCGCGCCGCCGTGTTCGTCGGCTTCGTGCGCGTGGTTGCCCAGGTGGTCCCAGTGGGCCATGTAGACGATCGCTTCGCCCGGATGCGCCGCGCCGTCCAGGCGCGCGATCACGTTGCGCGAGGACTTCTCGCTGATCACGCTGGTCAGTTCGACCGAGGCCTTGGCCTTGAGCGGCATCGCCGTGAAGCCGCGCGTGCCCGCCGCCTTGTACAGGCTGTCCAGGTCCTGGCCCAGCGCCGACATCAGCGACCGCGCCGCCTCGCCGGTGATCCAGCCCTGCAGCGGCAGGCGCGGCGCCGTGTCGTCGGCCGCGCGCAGGTCGAACTGCGCGCCGCTCCAGGAATTCTTGACCACGTCCCAGCCGTAGGCGGCGCCTTCGGTGTCGTGGATGAGCAGGGCGGCCGCGGCGCCCTGGCGCGCGGCTTCCTCGAACTTGTAGGTCCAGCGGCCGTAGTAGGTCATCCGCTTGCCTTCGAACAGCTTCGGATCCTGCTGGTGGAAGCCCGGGTCGTTGATGAACATCACCACGGTCTTGCCCTTCACGTCGACGCCGGCGTAATCGTTCCAGCCCTGCTCGGGTGCGTTGACGCCGTAGCCGACGAACACCAGTTCGCTGCCGTCCACCTTGACCTTCGGCTGCCCGGTGCGGGTGCCGATCACCATGTCGGAGCCGAACTTGAGCTCACGCGGCTTGCCGTCGACATCCAGGTGCAGCGTCACGTTCTCGTCGGCCGTGGTTTCGACCATCGGCACGGTCTGGAAGTAGCTGTCGCCGTTGCCGGGCTTCAGCCCGATGCGCTTGAACTGCGACTCGATGTAGGCGACGGATTTCTCCTCGCCCGCACTGCCGGGTCCGCGGCCTTCGAACGCGTCGGACGCCAGCGTCTGCACATGTTCGGCAAAGTCCGATGCGTTGATCGCATCGTCGAAGTCGTGGCGGCTGGCGGCGGCCGTCGTGGTCGTCGCGGGGGCGGCCGCGGGCGCGGCGTTGTCGGGCGCCGGCGCGCGGTCGCAGCCGGCCAGGCCCGCCGCCAGCGCCACGGCGCAGAGGTAGGACGCAGATTTCATGGAGCCTCCAGCGGGCAGGTAGGCTTCCATTCTAGCCATGCCCCCGGACGGTCCCGTCATCCCCAATCGGGCCTTTCGCGCGTCCGCCGGCGAGGCGGACGCGCCGGGCAAAGCCGCTTATTTCTCGGGCGGCGCGGGCGTGTCGTAGCGGATCGCCTTCGCGCCGGTGATCGCGCCGGTGCGCGCCGTGCCGTGCACGTACAGCACCACTTCCCGCTCGAAGGTCAGCGCGCCGTCGACGCGGGCATTCGGGCCGATCACCACGCGCGGGATCTTGCGCTCGCCGATGCTCACCCACTGCGTGCGCGGCTTCTCGTAGTGGATGCCGCCGCGCACGTGGGAGTCCACGCCCACCGTCACGTCGCCATTGACCGTTTCGATGCCACCGCCCAGGTCGGTGTCGACCAGTCCGATCGAACCGTTGACCGTTTCCACGCCGCCGCCGACGTTGCCGCCACGGTCGACGAACACGCTGCCGTTGACGGTGCTCAGGTCGCCCTTGGCGGTGAGGTTGCGGCCGGTGCGGATGCTGCCGTTCACCGTTTCCAGCGTGCCGGTGTTGACGGTGTCGCCGACCTTGATGCTGCCGTTGACGGTCTCGGCGCTGCCCACGCGGGCGCGGTCGCCGATGTTGATGCTGCCGTTGACGGTCTCCAGCGCGCCGGCCTGCTCGCCGTCGTCGACGGAGATGCTGCCGTTGACCTTGGACACGTCGCCGGTGGCGGCCACGGCCGGTGCGACGGCCAGCGCCAGGGCGACGGCCAGGGACGCCGGGAGGATGCGGTTGCGGTTCATGCGGTGCTCCTTGGATGTTCATGGGCTTGGATGCGCAGCCCCGGCATCAGGTTTAACCCGCTCCGCTACAATTTGCCCCTGCCCGAAGTCACCGGAAGCCGCCCGTGTCGTCCCATCCGCGTCCCAAGCCCGTCGTCCTGCTCATCCTCGACGGCTGGGGACACCGGGAAGACCCCACCGACAACGCCCTGGCCCAGGCCGAACTCCCGAACTGGCGCCAGCTGCTGGCCCAGTGCCCGCACACCCTGATCCACACCGAAGGCCGCCACGTGGGCCTGCCGGACGGGCAGATGGGCAATTCGGAAGTCGGCCACATGAACCTGGGCGCCGGCCGCATCGTCTACCAGGACCTCACCCGCATCGACGCGGCGATCGAGGACGGCAGCTTCTTCGCCAACGCCGAACTGCGCGCCGCCTGCGCGGCCGCCCGCGATGGCGGCGGCACCCTGCACCTGATGGGCCTGCTCTCGCCCGGCGGCGTGCACAGCCACGAGAACCACATCCTGGCGATGATCGAACTGGCCCGCCGCGAGGCCGTGCCGCAGGTCGCCGTGCACGCCTTCCTGGATGGCCGCGACATGCCGCCGCGCTCCGCGCTGCCCAGCCTGCAGCGCCTGCAGGCCACCTGCGAGGTCGCCGGCAACGCGCGCATCGCCACGGTGAGCGGCCGCTATTACGCGATGGACCGCGACAAGCGCTGGGACCGCCAGCGCCGCGCGTGGGACGCGATCGTCGAATCCGCGGCCGCGCATGTGGCCCCCGATGCCGTCGCCGCGCTCGAAGCCGCCTACGCCCGTGGCGAGAACGACGAATTCGTCGCGCCGACCGTGATCGGGGCGGGCACGCCCATGCGCGATGGCGACGCCGTGGTGTTCATGAACTTCCGCGCCGACCGCGCGCGCCAGCTCACGGCCGCGTTCGTCGCTCCGGGGTTCGACGGCTACGACGCGCGCCGTCCGGCGCTGTCGCGCTTCGTCTGCCTCACCGAATACGACGCGCGCCTGCCCGCGCCCCTGGCCTTCGGCCCGGACGACCTGCGCAACACGCTGGGCGAAGTGCTCGCCGCGCACGGCCTGCGCCAGCTGCGCATCGCCGAGACGGAGAAGTACGCCCACGTCACCTTCTTTTTCAGCGGCGGCCGCGAGGACCCCTACGCGGGCGAGTCGCGCGTGCTGGTGCCCAGCCCGCAGGTCGCCACCTACGACCTGCAGCCCGAAATGAGCTGCCCGGAAGTGACCCGCCGGCTGACCGACGCCATCCGTTCGGGCGAGATCGACGTGGCGATCTGCAACATCGCCAATCCCGACATGGTCGGCCACAGCGGCATCCTCGCCGCCGCCATCCAGGCCGCGCAGGCGGTGGACGTGGCCATCGGCGCGGTGCTGCAGGCCGTGCGCGACACCGGCGGCGCGCTGCTGGTCACCGCCGACCACGGCAACGTGGAGATGATGCGCGACCCGGTCACCGGCCAGCCGCATACCTCGCACACCGTGGGCCCGGTGCCCTTCGTCTATTGCGGCCCGCGCCAGGCGCGCCTGCGTGCCGGCGGGGCCTTGCGCGACGTCGCGCCGACCATCCTCGACCTGCTCGGCGTGCCGCAGCCGGGGGAGATGACGGGGCACAGCCTGCTGGTCGACCCGCTCGTCGACAGCGCCCCCGCCGCCGGCAACGGCTGACCGGATGCTCCTGCGCCTGGTCGCCCTGCTGCTGCTGTGCGCCGCCTGGCCTGCGCCGGCGCGGGCGCAGGCGGGCGAGGCCGAGCGCAGGCTCGCCGACGTCAAGCGCGAACTGCACCAGATCGCCGCCGAGCGCCGCCGCATCGAGGACCAGCGCGGCGACGCCGCCCGCCGCCTGCGCGACGCCGACGAACAGGTCGGCAAGTCCGCGCGCGAACTGCGCGACATCCAGGGCCAGCTGGCGCGCGACCAGGCCGCGCTGCGCGACCTGCAGCAGCGGCGCGCGGAGCTCGACGCCGGCCTGGCCGACAAGCGCGCCGAACTCGCGCGCCTGCTGCGCGCCGCGCAGGCGCAGGGCCGAGCGCCCGCGCTCAAGGCCATGCTCGCCCCCGACAGCGTCGCCCAGTCGCAGCGCGTGCTGGCCTACCACCGCTACGTGCAGGCCGACCGTGCGCGCCGCATCGCGCAGCTGGGCGAGGAGCTGCGCGAAGTCGACGCGCTGCAGGCGCAGATCCTCGCCCGCCGCGAGGCCCTGGACCGCACGCGCTCCATCCAGCAGGGCCAGCTGCAGCAGCTGGAGAAGGACCGCCGCAGCCGCGTGGTGGTCGTCGCGCAGCTTGACGAGAAATACCAGGACCGGCGCAGCCGCGAACAGGCGCTGGGACGCGATGCCAAGGGCCTGGAACGGTTGCTGGTGCAGCTGCGCAAGGCCGCGGCCCGCGCCGAGGCCCAGCGCCGGGCCGCCGCCGCGAAAGCCGCCAAGGCCGCCAGGGCCGCCGCGGCGAAGAAGGCCAGCGAACCGCGCCCCGTGGCTGGCGCGCCCCGGCCGCCGCCGCGCGAACCGGTCGCGGTGGCCGCCACGCCTTCGCCGCAGGTCGGCGGACTGGGCTGGCCGCTGTCGGGCGCGCTGCTGGCCGGATACGGCGCCCGCATGCCCGACGGGCGTCCCAGCGCGGGCCTGCTGATCGGCGCCAGCGCCGGTGCCCCGGTCAAGGCGGTGGCCGACGGCACCGTGGTGTACGCGCAGTGGATGACCGGCTACGGGCTGCTGGCGATCGTCGACCACGGCAACGGCTACATGAGCCTGTACGCGTACAACGACGCCCTGCTCAAGGACGCCGGCGACGCGGTCAAGCGCGGCGACACGCTGGCCTCGGTCGGCAGTTCAGGCGGCCACGGCCGCCCCGCCCTGTATTTCGAGCTGCGCCGCAACGGCCAGCCGGTGGATCCGGGCAGCTGGCTGCGTCGCTGAACCGCGCGCGCGGCCGCTCCAGGTCACGGCGTGCCGACGCGCTGCGCACTCCATCGCCCGTACGGTCAGGCCCCGTTCCGGCCCGGACGGCCCACGGGGCCGCGATGCCGACATAATCGGACCGAACCCGCGCCGCGGCGCGCGGTCCAACCGTCGTCGATTCCCCGGAGTTCTCCCATGCGCGCGCGCCCGCCGGCCTCACTTGCCGTATCCCGCCTAGCCCTTCCGCTCCTGCTGGCCTGCGCCTGCGTGCCGGCCTCCGCGCAGCAGCGCGATGAGGATCCGGCGCCCATCGAGTCGCCCGACGCCGAGGACGCCGACGCCTCCAAGGTGCCGCTGGCCGAGATCCGCCGCTATGTCGCGGTGTACAACGCGGTGAAAGAGGCCTACGTCGAGCCGATCGACGACCGCAAACTGATGCAGGCGGCGATCCGCGGCCTGCTGTTCGACCTGGACCCGCACAGCGTGTACCTGGACCGCAGCGCGGCGGAGGATTTCGACGAGAGCTCGCGCGGCGCCTACGACGGCATCGGCGTGGAGCTGCAGCGCCAGGCCGACGGCAGCCTGCGGGTGATCGCGCCGATCGACGACACGCCGGCCTCGCGCGCCGGGATCAAGGCCGGCGACGTGATCACCGCCATCGACGGCAAGCCCTTCAAGCCCGACGAGGGCGACAGCTCGGGCCCGCTGCGCGGGCCGCCCGGCAGCAAGGTCGTGCTCACCATCCTGCGCGAAGGCCAGACCAAGCCGCTGGAAGTGACCGTGGTCCGCGAGACCATCCGCGTGGTCAGCGTGCGCGGCCGCATGCTCGAACCCGGCTACGGCTACCTGCGCATCGCCTCCTTCCAGGCCGACACGGCGGCCGATTTCGACCGCCAGCTCGATCGCCTCAACGAGCAGGCCGGCGGCAAGCTGCGCGGCCTGGTGATCGACCTGCGCAGCAACCCCGGCGGCCTGCTGAC
Organism: Lysobacter solisilvae; assembly: GCF_016613535.2. NCBI lineage: Bacteria > Pseudomonadati > Pseudomonadota > Gammaproteobacteria > Lysobacterales > Lysobacteraceae > Agrilutibacter > Agrilutibacter solisilvae. Next base: position 792,138 of record NZ_CP071518.1, on the reverse strand, counting down.
CTCGGCGGTCCAGATCGCCGACAGCCTGCTGGAATCGGGCGACATCGTCAGCACGCGCGGCCGCGTGCCGATCAGCGACGCGCAGTTCGGCGCCACGCCCGGCGACCGCAGCGGCGGCGCCCCCGTGGTGGTGCTGGTCGACGCCGGTTCGGCCAGCGCGTCGGAAGTGCTCGCCGGCGCGCTGCGCGACAACAAGCGCGCGCGCATCGTGGGCAGCCGCACGTTCGGCAAGGGCTCGGTGCAGACGCTGCTGCCGCTGGACAACGGCGACTCGGTCAAGCTCACCACCGCGCGCTACTTCACCCCCAGCGGCAAGTCGATCCAGGCCCTGGGCATCGTGCCCGACGTCACCATCCATCCTTCCAAGGACGCGGAAAACGCGCGGCCGGGCTACACCGAGGCGAGCCTGCGCGGCCACCTGGCCGGCGAAGAGGACGACGTGCCCGGCACCAACGCCGGCGAAGTCCTCGAGGGCGAGGAGCCGATCACCGCGGCGCTGGGCGAGCTGAAGAAGGTCGTCGCCGGCACCCCGCCGCCGCCGAAGGGCTGACGCGGGGATTCCATTCCGGAAGGCCGGCGGGGCTTCCGGAAGGCTGGTGGGGCTTCCGGAAGGCGCGAAACGGATTCCGGAAGACAAAAAACGGATTCCGGAAGACCGAAATTGGATTCGGGAAGACCGAAATTGGATTCCGGAAGGCTGGAGCGGCTTCCGGAAGGCTCGAAACGGATTCCGGAAGACCGAAATCGGCTTCCGGAAGACTGAAACCGGATTCCCGAAGGCTGAAAACGGATTCCCGAATCCTTGCAGGGATTCCCGAAGGCGCGACACGGCTTCCGGAAGACGCGGAGGGTCTTTCGGCAGGCGACTGATCGCTATGCGCAGACGGCGGTTCCCACAGGTTTCGACTGCGGCCGATCGCCGATCGCCGGAGTCTGGCGCGGCGATCTGACGCGCCGCTGCGCGGCGCGCCCCCATCCCAACCTTCCCCCGTGGAACGGGGGAAGGAGCTGTCCCTTCCCCATCTCAGCCTTCCCCGGTGAAACGGGGGAAGGAGCTGTCCCTTCCCCATCCCAACCGTCCCGGCCAGCAGGCACCGCCTGCTGGCGTTCGATGACGCGCGGACCCATGGTCCGCATATGCGTCCTCGGAAGGAGAGAGCCCGTGCGCCTGGCGCACGTCGCCCTGCAGGCCCGAGTAGCTGAGCTGCCAGGCAGGCGTGAAGCCGCCCCTACTGCCGGGCTATCGGACCAGACGCGGTGCCCGCCTGGCGATCAGCGCGGCTTGGCCGGCAGCGGGAACGGCGTCACCACCTTCTCGCCCGTGGCCGCGTCGCGGATCGCCGACTGGCCTTTGCGCTCGACTTCCTCGATCCGCACGATGCTCTGCATCGGCAGGTGCAGCACGCGCGTGGCGCCGAACTCGTCGCGCAGCCGCTCCTCGGTCGGGTCGATCACCAGCCCGTCGTGCAGGTCGAACACCAGCTCGGCCACTTCGGTGAACCCCCACAGCGTGCCGGCGCTGACCTTGCGGGCGTAGAGCTCGTAGATCTTGCCGGCATTGAGGAAGGTGATCTTGTAGAGGGGCTTCATGGGCGGGGGGAAACCGAAGGAACGGGCGGACGGCGAATTTCGACAGGCGTGGACGACAGCGTTGCGCGCACGAGGTTCGGCGGCCGTGACGTCGGGATGCGGCTGTCCATCGGCGATTTCAAGCTTGCGCCGATTTTCCAGCCCCGACCGGACCAGGCTGGCGGCTGCCGAGCGTTTCAGGATTCGCCCGGACCCCGACGCCAGGATCGACGGCGCCTGCGCGCGCCGTCAGAACCCGCGCTTGCGCCGCATCCGCCGGGCGATGCCCGCCCGCGCGATCAGCGCGAACACGCCGCCGAACACGAAGCCGGCCAGGTGCGCAGACCAGGCCACGGCGCCGAAGGCCGGGCCGATGAAGGTGAAGACCAGCTGCAGCAGGGCCCACACGCCGATCAGCAGCGGCGCCGGCACGCGCACGAACTGCAGGAACAGCCCCAGCGGCAGGACCACCCCCAGCTTCGCCCCCGGGAACAGGAACAGGTAGGCGCCGATCAGCGCCGACACCGCGCCGCTGGCCCCCACGATCAGCCGGTCGGGCGTGCCGATGGCGATCACCGCCGCCAGGTTGGCCACCGCGCCGCCCAGCAGGAACAGCGCCAGCAGCCGCCAGGGGCCCATCGCCCGTTCGGCCGACAGCCCGAAGATCAGCAGGAACACCAGGTTGCCCAGCAGGTGGGCCCAGTCGGCGTGCAGGAACAGCGCGGTGAACAGCCGCAGGATGCGGCCGTCGATCAGCCATTGCAGCCACTCCGCCGCGGCCTGCGGGGGCCCCGGAGAGCGCGCCCCAGTCCAGCATCAGGCGCTGCTGGCCGGCATCGGGCAGCACGGTGAACCCCAGGAAGCACATCCACAGCAGCACGAACAGGACGGGCACCGCCCAGCGGAACGGCGCCTTCTCGCGCGACGGGATCGACACGAACATGCTCATGCGGCAGCGCCATCTGCCTGTTCAGGCGGCCGCGGGAGCCCCGCATTCCGGGTTGTTAGCATCCGGTTAATGCCCACGCTATAGTGCATACGGTGTCGTACGTCGGGAGGGGTCTCGGCGCGTGACGGCAACGGCCAGGCCGGCGCCGCGCTCAACGACCAGGGAAGACTTAGAAGAAATACACAAGTCCATTGGAGAGTACACGCATGAACCAAGCAAACCGTTTCACCGCACTGGCCCTGGGCATCGCGGGCGTTCTGGCCTTCGGCCAGGCCCACGCCACCGGTTTCCAGCTGCGCGAGCAGAGCGTCAAGAACCTCGGCCGCGGCCAGGCCGGCGTTGCCACTGCCGATGACGACGCCTCGGTCGTCACCAACAACCCGGCGGCCATGGTGAACCTGGGAGAAGAACACGCTGCAGGTCGACCTGACCGTGATCGACCTCTCGGCTGACTTCGAAGGCGGCGGCGTTTCCGGCGCCGGCACCCCGCTCACCGGCGGCGACGGCGGCGACCCGGGCGATGCGACCGCAGTGCCGAACATGGCCGCGGTGTTCCCGATGCACGGTGCCCTGGAAGGCCTGACCCTGGGCGCCAGCGTTGGCGCGCCCTTCGGCCTGAAGACCGAATACGACCGCGACTGGGTCGGCCGTTACAACGCCGTCGAGTCCGACCTCAAGACCATCGACTTCACCCTGTCGGCCGCCGTCGCGGTGACCGAGAAGTTCTCGCTGGGCGTGGGCTTCATCTACGAGCGCGCCGACGTGACGCTCTCCAATGCCGTCGACTTCGGCACGATCATGGCCAGCACCGGCCTGCCGCCGGCGGCCGGTGGCATCCCGCAGGGCTACGACGGCTTCGCCGAAGTGTCCGGCGACTCCAGCGGCATCGGCTGGCTGTTCGGCGCGCAGTTCAAGCCCACCGACTCGCTGTCGATCGGCTACTCGCACCGCTCCGAGATCGACCACGACCTGGAAGGCGACGCCGACTTCACCGCGCCGGCGCAGTTCACCGCCGCGCAGTCGCTCTACCGCCTGGCCGCCACCAACCCGCTGCTGCCGCCGGCGCAGCGCGCGCAGCTGCTGGTGCTGGGCAACGGCTTCGTCGACAGCGACATCAGCGCCCCGCTGACCACGCCCAGCGTGGACATCCTCAGCGTCACCTACGCGTTCTCCGACAGCTTCCGCATGATGGCGGACGCCCAGTGGACCGACTGGAGCTCGCTGCGCAGCGTCAACATCGACTACGCCAATCCGTTCCAGCCCAACACCGTCGAACCCTTCGCGTGGAACGACACCGAGATGTACGCGCTGGGCGCGGAATGGGACATCAGCGACGCCTTCACCCTGCGTGGCGGCATCACGATGGACGAGACGCCGACCCACATCGAGACGCGCACCCCGCGCCTGCCCGACGACGACCGCATGCTGTACTCGATCGGCCTGACGTGGAACTTCTCCGAGCACCTGAGCTTCGACGCCGCCTACCAGCGCATCGAGATCGACTCGTCGGAAGTGAACATCCCGTCCTCGAGCGGCTCGCGCCTGGTCGGTGCGTTCGACGGCAACGCCAACCTGTTCGGCGTGTCGGCGCAGTACCGCTTCTAAGCTTCAACTGTTGAAGAAAAAGGCCCCGCTTCGGCGGGGCTTTTTTTTGGGCGGGAACGCGCGGGGCGAAGGCGAGCCGCGATGTCGCCGCGATTTTCCTCGCCGTCGCCATCGACATCGCCCGCAACCCGAAAACAAAAAGGCCCCGCTTGCGCGGGGCCTTCTGCGGCAACTGCGGTCACCTTACCGAAGCATCAGCCCGGTCGGCGCCGCAGGTGTATCCCACTTTTGACCGGCGTGGAGCTCAATCCCCCAGCGTCAGCAGCGAGGCGTTGCCGCCCGCCGCCGTCGTGTTGATCGTGATCGTCTTCTCGGTGGTGAAGCGCGGCAGGTAGTGCGGGCCGCCGGCCTTGGGGCCGGTGCCGGACAGGTTCTGGCCGCCGAAAGGCTGCACGCCGACGACCGCGCCGATCTGGTTGCGGTTGACGTAGCAGTTGCCGACCTTCACCCGCGAGGCGATCTTCTCGATCGTCTCGTCGATGCGCGAGTGGATGCCCAGGGTGAGGCCGTAGCCGGTGGCGTTGATCGCATCGATCACGCCGTCGAGCTGGCCCGACTTCCAGCGCACCACGTGCAGCACCGGCCCGAAGATCTCCTTGTGCAGCACGTCCAGCGAGCCGATCGTGTAGGCGCGCGGGGCGAAGAAGCTGCCGTGCGCGGCGTCGGCATCCATCGCCACCTCGCCGATCTTCGTGGCTTCCTTGTCCATGCGCGCGGCGTGGTCGCGCAGCATGCCCAGCGCGTCCTCGTCGATCACCGGGCCGACGTCGGTGGACAGCAGGCCGGGGTTGCCGACCTTCAGCTCGGCCATGGCGCCGGCCAGCATGTGGGTGACCTTGTCGGCGATGTCGTCCTGCACGAACAGCACGCGCGCGGCCGAGCAGCGCTGGCCGGCGGAGGTGAAGGCCGAGGCGATCGCGTCCTTGACGACCTGTTCGGGCAGCGAGGACGAGTCGGCGATCAGCGCGTTCTGGCCGCCGGTCTCGGCGATCAGCACGCCGATGGCGGCGTCGCGCGCGGCCAGGGCGCGGTTGATCGCGCGCGCGGTGTCGGTGGAGCCGGTGAAGGCCACGCCGGCCACGCGCGGGTCGCGCGTCAGCGCGGCGCCGACGGTCGCGCCGTCGCCGGGCAGGAACTGCAGCACGGCCTCGGGGACGCCGGCCTCGTGCATCAGCTTCACCGCGGCATGGCCGATCAGGTTGGTCTGCTCGGCTGGCTTGGCGATCACGCAGTTGCCGGCGGCCAGCGCCGCGGAGACCTGGCCCAGGAAGATCGCCAGCGGGAAATTCCAGGGCGAGATGCACACGAACACGCCGCGGCCGGACAGCTGCAGCGTGTTGGACTCGCCGGTCGGGCCGGGCAGCGCCTCGGGCTTGAACAGCACGCGCGCCTGGGCGCCGTAGTAGCGCAGGAAGTCGACCGCCTCGCGCACTTCGGCCACGCCGTCGGGGATGGTCTTGCCGGCTTCCTTGGTGCACAGCGCCAGGTACTGCGGCATGCGCTGCTCGAGCAGGTTGGCGGCGTGCTCCAGGATGGCGGCGCGCGAGGCGGCCGGCGTGGCGTTCCACGCGTCGTGGGCGGCCACGGCATTGGCCAGCGCCTTCTCGACGGTCGCGCTGTCGGCCGGCTGCCACTGGCCGACGGTCTCGCGACGGTCGGCCGGATTGGTGACCGGCAGGGCGGCGCCGGTGGTGGTCGCGCCCGGCACCAGCGGCGCGGCGCGCCAGTCGCCGGTGACGGCGGCATTGACCTGTCCGGCGAGGGCGCGCAGCTGGTCGTCGTTGGCGAGGTTCACGCCCATGGAGTTGCTCCTATCAAGGCCGTAGCTGCGGTAGAGGTCGACCGGCTGCGGGATGCGCGGATGTGCGATGGATTCGAAGGCGGACACCGTCTGGACCGGATCGCTGATCAGGTCGTCGATGGCGATGTCCTCGTCGGTGATGCGGTTGACGAAGCTGGAGTTGGCGCCGTTCTCGAGCAGGCGGCGCACCAGGTAGGGCAGCAGGTCCTCGTGCGAGCCCACCGGCGCATACACGCGGCAGGGCACGTCCAGGCGGTTGGCGGGAATGACCTCGGCGTAGAGGTCGTCGCCCATGCCGTGCAGCTTCTGGAATTCGAAATGCTTCGCCCGGCCCATCGCCTTGGCGCGCTGGTGGATCGTGGCGATCGTCTGCGCGTTGTGGGTGGCGAACATCGGGTAGATCGCGTCGCCGGCTTCCAGCATGCGGCGGGCGTTGGCCAGGTAACTGACGTCGGTGTTGGGCTTGCGGGTGAACACCGGATAGCCCACCTGGCCGTCCACCTGCGCGCGCTTGACCTCGCTGTCCCAGTACGCGCCCTTGACCAGGCGCACGGGGATGCGGCGGCCATGCCGGCGCGCCAGGTCGGCGATGAAGTCGATCACTTCCGGCGCGCGCTTCTGGTAGGCCTGGATGGCCAGGCCGTAGCCTTCCCAGCCGTCCAGCGAGGGGTCGGCATAGGCGGCGGCGATGACGTCGAGCGAAAGCTCCAGGCGGTCGGATTCCTCGGCGTCGATGGTGAAGCCGATGCCGTAGGAGCGGGCCAGCTGCGCCAGTTCGAGCACGCCGGGGGTGAGCTCGGCCAGCACGCGCGCGCGCTTGGCGTGTTCGTAGCGCGGGTGCAGCGCGGAGAGCTTCACCGAGATCGAGGGCACGCCGAAGACCTCGCGGCCCTTGAAGTCGCCGCTCTTGCCGATCGCGTGGATCGCGTCGCGGTAGGCCTGCAGGTAGCGCTGCGCGTCCTTCGTGGTCAGCGCGCCCTCGCCCAGCATGTCGAAGGAGTAGCGGTAGTTGGCGTTGTCGCCCTTTTGCGAGCGGGCCAGGGCCTCGCCGATGGTGCGGCCCATGACGAACTGGTGGCCCATGATCTTCATCGCCTGGCGCACGGCCAGGCGGATCACCGGCTCGCCGACGCGGCCGAGCAGGCGCTTGAAGGCGCCATGGACGTCGCGCTTGGTCTCGTCGTTGAGGTCGACCAGGTGGCCGGTGAGCATCAGGCCCCAGGTCGAGGCGTTGACCAGGACCGAGTCGGACTGGCCCATGTGCTTCTTCCAGTCCGCATCGCCGAGCTTGTCGCGGATCAGCTTGTCGGCGGTGTCCTGGTCCGGAATGCGCAGCAGGGCCTCGGCCACGCACATCAGCAGCACGCCTTCCTCGCTGCCCAGGTCGTACTGGCGCATGAAGGCCTCGATCGCGCCCTGGTCGTGGGCGCGGGCCCGGACCCGGCGGACCAGGTCCGCGGCCGTGGCCTGGGCCGCCTGGCGGTCGGCCTCGGGCAGGCGGGCCTGCTCGAGCAGGGCGCGGACATGGTCGGCTTCATCCCGGACCCAGCCGGCGGTGATCGCCGCGCGGGGCCCGGAGGGCGGGGAGGGCAGCTCGGGACTGATCAGGGCGGGGCTGCCGGGCGCGCGCGGAACGCTCGCGTCGGCGCCGGCCGGGGCTACAGGGGCGGTATGCGGGGTCATCGGGCCACGGGGGCGATGGGGAAGCCCGCTAGTTTAGAGCCTGCACGCCAACCCAGTGTCCCCCGTGCCGGTTTCGGCACATTTCGAGTCGGAATACCGCATTTGCGGGCCGGAGCGGGCGGGGCGTCGGGGTCGTGCGGGTTGCCCCGGAACGGCCCGGTCGCTACCATTTCGCGGTTATTCCGTAGCGCCCGTGAGTGCCCCCGGCAGGGAGGACTCCGGCGTGATGGGCTCGGACCGGTTATTCGCAGGGTCCGGGGCCCGCCAGCCACCTTTTTCCGCGCGGCTCCCCCGCCGGAGCCGATGCTGCCGTTTTGCAGCGCCGGACCGAGGCAGCCCGCGGATCGACATACGAATCAACTGATCTATCGGGGCTCGAACAGATGAAAGCCGGTCGTAGCAAGCTGTGGACCGCGGGGCGGTGGGTGATGGGCATGGCCGCGATGGCCTTCCCCCTCCTCGCGCTCGCGCAGTCCGGCGACACGTGGTCCAACGCGCCACACCGCTGGCAGCTCAACATGGGCGAAGGCGTCACCGCGCAGTCGGCCAATGCCTATGAGGCCCACATGCTGGCGCTGTGGATCTGCGTCGTCATCGGCATCCTGGTGTTTGGCGCCATGGCCGTGGCGATGTTCAGGTTCCGCCACTCCAAGGGTGCGGTGCCCGACCGCGACTTCACCCACAGCACCAAGCTGGAGATCGTCTGGACGGTGGTCCCGATCGTCCTGCTGGTCCTGATGGCCTTCCCGGCGACCAGCAAGCTGGTGGCCATGTACGACACCCGCGACTCGCAGATGACCGTCAAGGTCACCGGCTTCCAGTGGATGTGGAAGTACGACTACCTGGCCGATGGCGTGACCATCACCAGCCGCCTGGCCCGCAAGAGCGACGAGATCCGCCAGAGCGGCGCCGACGCGCGCGAGGCCAACCACGCCAACTACCTGCTCGACGTCGACAACGAGCTGGTGCTGCCGGCGGACACCAAGGTCCGCTTCGTCATCACCTCCGACGACGTGATCCACGCCTGGTGGGTGCCCGCGCTGGGCTGGAAGCAGGACGCCGTCCCGGGCATCGTCAACGAAGCCTGGACCGAGGTGAAGCAGCCGGGCGTGTACCGCGGCCAGTGCGCCGAGCTGTGCGGCAAGGACCATGGCTTCATGCCGATCGTCGTGCGCGTGCTGCCCAAGGCCGAGTACGCCGCATGGATGGATCAGCAGAAGGCGAAGAACGCGCCGCCCGCGCCGGTGGCCCCGGCCGCCGCTGCACCGGCCGCCGCTGCGCCTGCTGACGCCGCCCCTGCCGACGCGGCGCCTGCCGACGGTACTGCCCCGGCGCAGCCCGAGGCCGCCCCGACGGTGCCCGAAGCAGCACCCTCTACCGACGCTCCTGCCGCCGAAGCGGCAGCCGGCTGATTCGAACGATTTACCGAGACACGCCCATGTCCACGCAATACGAAGCCACGCACTCCCCGGTGCACCACGATGACCACGCCCACGAGCACAAGCAGGGCTTCATCGAGCGTTGGTTCTTCTCGACCAACCACAAGGACATCGGCACGCTGTACCTGTTGTTCAGCTTCGTCATGTTCATCATCGGCGCGGCGATGTCGGTCTACATCCGCACCGAACTGGCGGCGCCGGGCCTGCAGCTGAAGGACCCGATGTTCTTCAACCAGATGACCACGATGCACGCGCTGGTCATGATCTTCGGCGGCGTGATGCCGGCCTTCGTCGGCCTGGCCAACTGGATGGTGCCGCTGCAGGTGGGCGCGCCGGACATGGCGCTGCCGCGCATGAACAACTGGTCCTTCTGGATCCTGCCGTTCGCCTTCACGCTGCTGCTGGGCACGCTGTTCCTGGACGGCGGCGCGCCGGCCGGCGGCTGGACGCTGTACCCGCCGCTGTCGCTGCAGGGCGGCAGCAACGTGGCCTTCGCGATCTTCGCCATCCACATGATGGGCATCAGCTCGATCATGGGCGCGATCAACATCATCGCCACCATCCTCAACATGCGCGCCCCGGGCGTGGACCTGCTGAAGATGCCGATCTTCTGCTGGACCTGGCTGATCACGGCGTTCCTGCTGATCGCGGTCATGCCGGTGCTCGCCGGCGCGGTGACGATGCTGCTGACCGACAAGTTCGCCGGCACCTCGTTCTTCAACGCGGCCGGCGGCGGCGACCCGGTGATGTTCCAGCACATCTTCTGGTTCTTCGGGCACCCCGAGGTCTACATCATGATCCTGCCGGCGTTCGGCATCGTGTCGGAGATCATCCCGACCTTCAGCCGCAAGCCGCTGTTCGGTTACCAGGCCATGGTGTACGCGACCGCCTCGATCGCGTTCCTGTCGTTCATCGTCTGGGCGCACCACATGTTCACCGTGGGCATGCCGCTGGGCGGCGAGCTCTACTTCATGTTCGCCACGATGCTCATCGCCGTGCCGACGGGCGTGAAGGTGTTCAACTGGGTGACCACCATGTGGCGCGGCTCGATCTCGTTCGAATCGCCGATGCTGTGGGCGATCGCCTTCGTGATCCTGTTCACCATCGGCGGTTTCTCCGGCCTGATGCTGGCCATCGTCCCGGCGGACTTCCAGTACCACGACACCTACTTCGTGGTGGCGCACTTCCACTACGTGCTGGTGACCGGCGCGCTGTTCTCCATCATCGCCGCCGTGTACTACTGGTGGCCGAAGTGGACCGGCCGCATGTACAACGAGTCGATGGCGAAGTTCCATTTCTGGTGGACGATCGTGTTCGTCAACCTGCTGTTCTTCCCGCAGCACTTCCTGGGCCTGGCCGGCATGCCGCGCCGCATCCCGGACTACAACGTGGTGTTCGCGGACTGGAACCTGGTCAGCTCGATCGGCGCCTTCGGCATGTTCCTGACCCCCTTCATGATGGGCTTCATCCTGTGGCGCTCGCTCAAGAGCGGCGCGCCGGCAACGGCCCGTGTGTGGGAATCGGCCCGCGGCCTGGAGTGGACGGTGCCGAGCCCGGCCCCGCACCACACCTTCACCGTGCCGCCGATCATCCGCGACGGCGACCTGGCCCACGGCGACATCACGCACTGAGCGTGACGATCGCCTCCGCAGGATCCTGATCCGATGAACCGCCCCACGCTGCCACCGCAGGAGATCGACGCACGCCGCAAGCGCGCGCGCCGGCTCGCGCTGTGGATCGGCGTGGCCGCGGCGCTGGTGTACGTGGGTTTCATCGCCCTGGTGGGGCTGTCGAAATGAGCGCGCCCGGCCACGACGCCGCGCGCGCCCAGACCCGCGGCCTGCTGAAGATGGTCGCGGTCGCGCTGGCCGCGTTCGCCTTCAGCTTCAGCCTGATCCCGCTCTATCGAATCGCCTGCGAGAAGGTGCTGGGCATCCGCCTGGAGCGAGGCGCCGCCGACGAGACGGCCGCCACCAAGGCGTCGGCGCGCGGCCGCATGGTCACCGTGCTGTTCGACGGCGGCGTCAATTCCAAGCTGCCCTGGCAGTTCAAGCCCGACCAGCTGACCCTGCAGGTGCGCGTGGGCGAGCCCTACGACGCGACCTACACCGCCACCAACACCAGCAAGCGCGCGATCGTCGGCAGCGCCGTGCCCTCGGTGGCGCCGGCGCGCGCCTCGGGCTACTTCAGCAAGACCGAATGCTTCTGCTTCACCGCGCAGACGCTGCAGGCCGGCGAGCGCCGCGCGATGCCCGTGCGCTTCATCGTCGATCCGAACCTGCCCGATGACGTGCAGACGATCACGCTGTCCTACACCTTCTTCAAGAACGACGCGTTGAGCGCGAAGCTGCCGGGCAATGCCCCGGGCTCGCGCGCGGCGCCCTGACCTTTCGCAACACAGCCAAACGGAACGACCGCCATGGGCCAAGCTCACGCCCCAGACGCCAATCACTACTACGTGCCGCACTCCAGCCGTTGGCCGTTCCTCGGGTCGATCGCGCTGTTCACCACGATGGTGGGCCTGGCCAGCTGGTTCAACGAGGCCAGCTGGGGCAAGGCCGTGTTCTTCTTCGGCGTCGCCCTGCTGTGCGGCGTGCTGTTCGGCTGGTTCGGCGACGTGATCCGCGAGTCGATCAAGGGCTACTACAACAAGCACGTCGACACCTCGTTCCGGATGGGGATGATCTGGTTCATCTTCTCCGAGGTGATGTTCTTCGCCGCGTTCTTCGGCGCCCTGTTCTACGCCCGCCAGTACGCGCTGCCGTGGCTGTCGGGCGAAGGCGACGGCGTGATGACCAACGCGGTGCTGTGGAACGGCTACGCCGCGGGCTGGCCGACCAATGGCCCGGCCGCCATCGGCGGCTCCTTCCAGACCATCCCGGCCTGGGGCCTGCCGCTGCTCAACACGATGATCCTGCTGTCGTCGGGCGTGACGGTCACCATCGCGCACCACGCGCTGATCGCCGGCTACCGCAAGCAGCTGATGATCTTCCTGGGGCGCCACCATCCTGCTGGGCGCGACGTTCCTGTACTTCCAGGCCACCGAGTACGTCGAGGCCTACAAGCACCTGAACCTCACGCTGGGCTCGGGCATCTATGGCTCCACGTTCTTCATGCTCACCGGCTTCCACGGCGCGCACGTGACGCTGGGCACGATCATGCTGGCGATCATCTGGCTGCGCTGCGCGCGCGGCCACTTCAACAAGGAACACCACTTCGCCTTCGAGGCGGTGGCCTGGTACTGGCACTTCGTGGACGTGGTCTGGCTGGGCCTGTTCCTGTTCGTGTACGTGCTGTAAGCACGCAAGATCCGGCCGGCGCGAGCGGGCCGGATCGGGCACCCGGCAAAAAGCGACGGTCTCCCGTCGCTTTTGCTTTTCTCGCCACCGGCGCTTTTGCCTTTCTCGCCACCGGCGATTCAGGCCACGATTCAGGCCGCGCTTCGGGCCGTTGGGTGATCGAAGCCAGGTGATTCACGCCCCGCGTGATTCAAGCCCCGGTGGATTCACGCGGGTGATCCGGGCCGACGTGTCCACAGCACCGTGTTCACGCCGCCGCGGCGAAGGTACGCCAAGGCTCAGGGATTTCGTCCCACGCCGTGGAAGTCGATCCAGCCCATCTTGGCGGCGAGGACCACGCCAAGGAACAGCGCGATGGACAGCGCAATGCGGCGGGTGAGGGCGCGCGCCATGCGCTTGCCGTCGTCCTTGTCCACCATCATGTAATAGAGGCCGGCACCGAGGTTCCAGATGATGAGGAGCAGGACGCCGACGATGATCAGGGTCTTCATGTACAGCCTCCGGCGCCGCAGCGGCGCGCCCGTGAACGGATTATCGCAGCCGTGCGGGGGGCGTGCGTGAGCCGGCGCCATACCCTGGTCGTGGGCTGGGTGCTGGCGGCGCTGGTGATCGCTGGCTTCGCCAGTCTCGGCCGTTGGCAGCTGCATCGCGCGCTGGAGAAGCAGGCAATGCTGGACGCCGCGGCGCGGGTATTGGCGCGTCGAGATGCGCGTCCGTTATGGGACGCGGCGGCCGATGCCCGCCAGGCGCATGACTACACGTGGGCCGAGGGCGATGGCGCCTTTGTCGAGGGCCAGCGCTGGCTGCTGGATAACCAGATCAGGGGTGGCGTCGCAGGCCTCCGAATCTACGGTGTCTTCTTTGCGCACTTGCCGCCGGAACCGACCACTCATCCAGGCGTCCCTCCGCCGCCTCCGCGATCCACCGCGGTGCTCGTGGATCTGGGTTGGGTGGCGCTGCCGCCAGATCGGCGGCTGGATCCGCAACGTATTTCGCATCTGCTCGGCCGGGTCCGCCGCGGTGGGCCCATTGAAGTGACCCGGCATGTTCGTGGCCTGCTCGCGCCACCACCGTCCAGCGGGCTCCGGATGGGGCCGCCGTACGCGGAGCTTGGCCACTACAAACTCATGACTCGCGTGGACCTGATGGCCATGGCGAAGGAGCTGGGAGTTCCCCTCGCCCCGCGCGTGCTGCGACTGGACCCGGCCCTGCCCCTGGGCTACGAGCGCGACCTGGCGCTGCTGGCCAACACCCTGCCGCCCGAAAAGCACCGCGGCTATGCCGTGCAGTGGTTCGCGCTGGCCCTGGCGGTGCTGATCACCGCGACCGTCCTCACTTTCCGCAAGGCCCGCCATGAACGACGTCCCTGAGTCCCCCGACAACGCCGCGCTCCAGCGCCGGCGCAACCGCCTGATGCTGATCGGCCTGTTCGCGATCTTCTTCGGCACCCTGGCCGTGGCCGGCCTCCTGCGTTTCAGCGGCTGGCAGCCGCATGGCCGGGTCAACCGCGGCGAAATGCTCGCGCCGCCGGTCGACGTGCACCAGCTCACGCCGACGCTGCTCGACGGCCGCGCCTATCCCTGGAATCCCGTCGCGCGCACCTGGCGGATCGTGGTCGCGCCGCCCGCGGACTGCGGCCCGGAATGCACGAAGGTGGCGCACGACGTGCACACCGTGTGGGAAGTCCTCGGTCGCGAGGCCACCCGCGTCGACGTGCTGTGGCTGTGTCCGCAGCCGGCCTGCGCGCTGCCGGCCGGTGCGCCGGCGATCAACAACCTGCGCCTGCTGCAGCCCGACGCCGCCTTGCGCGCGCGCCTGCCCCGGGTCGAGCAGACCACGCACGCGAAGGGACGCGGCGTGCCCGTCTACGTGATCGATCCGAACGGGTTCGTGATTCTGCGCTACGCTGCCGGCTCGGATCCCGGTGACCTGCGTTACGACCTGTCCAAGCTGCTGAAGCTGAAGTAAGGCCCCGCATGAGCGCAACAACCAATCCAACCCGGGCATCGGCGGCACGACCGGCGGTCTACCGCCATTTCCACCGCATCGCCTGGCTGGCGCTCGCGCTCGCCTTCGGCGTGATCGTGTTCGGCGCCTTCGTGCGCCTGTCGAACGCGGGCCTGAGCTGCCCCGACTGGCCGACCTGCTATGGCCGCGCCACCTGGCCGGGCGCCGTGCACGAGGCCAGCGGCCATGCCGCCAGCGTGATCCGCCCCTTCGAGGATTCCAAGGCCTGGCGCGAGCAGGTCCACCGCATGATCGCCGGCCTGCTGGGCGTGCTGGTGCTCTCGCTCGCGCTGCTGGCGGCACGGCGCCGCCGCCTGGGCGTGCTGCAGGTGGTGGTCGCGGCGGTGCTGGTCGCGCTGGCCATCCCGCTGTACATGCGCGGGCAGCACAGCGCCGCCGCGGGCCTGGCCATCGCGGGCGAGGCCATCCTGCTGCTGGCCGCGCTGCGCTGGAACAACACCGACCTCAGCCGCGCGGCCGTGCTCACGCTGGCCGTGATCGTGTTCCAGGCCCTGCTGGGCATGTGGACGGTGACCTGGCTGCTCAAGCCCATCGTGGTGATGTCGCACCTGCTGGGCGGCCTGCTGACCTTCTCGCTGCTGGTGTGGATGGCCTGGCGCGCCACCCATCTGCCGATCCGCCAGGCCGATGCGCGCTGGCTGCGTCGCTGGGTGATGGTGGGCGTGGCCGTGCTGGCCGTGCAGATCGCGCTGGGCGGCTGGACGAGCGCGAACTATGCCGCGCTGGCCTGCGCCAACGATTTCCCGAAATGCGTCGGGCAGTGGTGGCCGCAGCACGATTTCCGCGAGGGCTTCGTGCTGTGGCGTGGCATCGGCGTGGATTACGAAGGCGGCATCCTCGACGGACAGTCCCGCATCGCCATCCAGCTCGCGCACCGGATGATGGCGGTGGTGGTGTTCACCTACCTGCTGTGGCTGGCCGTGCGCCTGCTGCGCACGCCGGGCATGCGCAGCTGGGGTGTCTTCCTGTCCGTGCTCACCGTCGCCCAGGTGGCGCTGGGCATCGCCAACGTCAAGCTCAGCCTGCCGCTGTCGGTGGCCGTGCTGCACAACGCGGGCGCCGCGCTGCTGCTGTTCCTGCTGGTGTCGCTGGTCGCGCGGCTGCGCGCGCCGGAGCATTGAGTGATGGGCATCGGGCACCGGTCATCGGAAATGGCGCACGCTGCGTGCGGGGCTCCTGCTCCCCGGACACTGCTCGTTGCCACACGCCCGGCGGCGGCGCCGACGCCCCCTCGTTACGGCACCACGCTTCATCTCCCCCTTTTTCGCGTTGCGACCTGATGTCCACTCTGCGCCAGTATTTCGACCTCACCAAGCCGCGCGTCGTCGCGCTGATCGTGTTCACCGCGCTGGTCGGCATGCTGCTGGCGATCGACGGCGTGCCGACGATGGAGGAAACGCGGCGCGGCCTGCTGGGGTTCCTGGGCATCTGGCTGGCGGCCAGCAGCGCCGCGGCGATCAACCAGCTGCTGGACGCGCGCATCGACGCCAAGATGGCGCGCACCTCGTGGCGCCCGATCGTGGCCGGCCAGATCACGCCCGCGCGCGCGCTGATGTTCGCGCTGGTGCTCGGCGCGGCCTCGATGGCGGTGCTGGTGCTGTGGGTCAACACCATCACCGCCCTGCTCACCTTCGCCTCGCTGATCGGCTACGCCGTGGTCTACACGGTGTTCCTCAAGCGCGCCACGCCGCAGAACATCGTCATCGGCGGCATCGCCGGCGCCGCGCCGCCGCTGCTGGGCTGGGCCTCGATCACCGGCATGCAGGGCGAGTGGGACTGGGCGCACGCGCTGCTGCTGGTGCTGATCATCTTCGTGTGGACGCCGCCGCACTTCTGGGCGCTGGCGATCTTCCGCCGCGAGGACTACCGCAAGGCGATGGTGCCGATGCTGCCGGTCACCCACGGCGTGGAGTACACGCGCTGGCAGATCCTGTTCTACACCGTGCTGCTGGTCGCGGTGACCGTGCTGCCCTTCGCCGCCGGCATGAGCGGCTGGTTCTACCTGGGCGGCGCGCTCGCGCTGGGCATCGTGTTCATCCGCCACGCCTGGAAGCTGATGGACCCGCCCGACGAGCTGTACGCGATGAAGGTGTTCAACTATTCCATCGTGTACCTGATGGCGCTGTTCGCCTTCCTGCTGATCGACCACTGGCTGCTGCCCGTGCTGCAACCGGCGGCGCCCTTCTCCTGGCAGCGGATCGGCTGACGCCGGCCGCGCCCTTCCCTTTCCAAGGACGCGGCATACATGCCCAAGATCCGGCTGTTCCCTGACCGTTCGCGCGGTATCCGTCGCACCCTGAAGCCGCGCGCGCTCGCCGGCGCACTGGCCCTGGCACTGCCGGCGCTGGCGCCCCTGGCACAGATGCCCGCCGCGCCGATGCCGGCCGACCCCGCCGCCACCACCGTGCTCACCGCTGCGCACCTGCTCGACGTGCGCACCGGCCGCATGCTGGACAACCCGCAGGTGCAGGTGCGCGGCGGCCGCATCGTCGCGGTCGGACGCGCCGGCGACGAGGTGCCCGCGAACGCGCGCCGGATCGACCTGCCCGGCATGACCCTGCTGCCGGGGCTGATCGACATGCACGTGCACTTGGACAACGATCCGACCTACGGGGGCTACACCAGCCTGCAGTTCGGCGACCGGTTCTGGTCGATGCTGGCCGTCCCGCATGCCTACCGCACGCTGATGGCGGGCTTCACCACCGTGCGCAACGTCGGCAGCGACGCCTGGAACGACGTCGGCCTGCGCCAGGCCATCGACGAGGGCAAGGTCGTCGGCCCGCGCGTGGTGCCGGCGGGCTATGCCTTCGGCGCCACCGGCGGCCATTGCGACTCGACCTACTTCCCGCCGTCGATGGACGAGAAGAACCCGTACAACGCCGACAGCCCCGAGGAGGGCCGCAAGAGCGTGCGCCAGGTGCGCAAGTACGGCGCGCAGGTGATCAAGATCTGCGCCACCGGCGGCGTGTTCTCGCGCAACACCGAGCCCGGCCAGCAGCAGCTGAGCCTGCGCGAGATGGAAGCGATCGTCGACGAGGCCCACCAGTGGGGGCTGAAGGTCGCCGCGCACGCGCACGGCACGGCCGGCATCAAGGATGCGATCCGCGCCGGCGTGGACACGATCGAGCACGCCAGCCTGATCGACGACGAAGGCATCCGCCTGGCGAAACAGCACGGCGCGTGGCTGTCGATGGACATCTACAACACCGAGTACACCCAGAGCGAAGGCAAGAAGAACGGCGTGCTCGAGGACAACCTGCGCAAGGACCGCGAAGTGGCCGACCTGCAGCGTGAAGGCTTCCGCAGGGCGCACGCGGCCGGGGTGAAGATGGTCTACGGCACCGATGCGGGCGTCTATCCGCACGGCGGCAACGCGCGGCAGCTGAACTGGATGGTGCGTTACGGGATGACGCCGGTGCAGGCGATCCAGGCCGCCACCGTCAACGCGTCCCAGGCACTGGGCCGCGACGATGTCGGCGTCATCGAAGCGGGCCGCTTCGCCGACCTGGTGGCCGTGCCGGGCGACCCCGCCGCCGACGTCACCGTGCTGGAATCGGTGCCCTTCGTGATGAAGGGCGGCGAGGTCGTGAAGGACACCCGCGCGCCCTGAGGCGAGGCCGTCGACCGACCACCGGCGGCCGCCGTGGCGCGGCCGTCAGGCGGTGGAACTCAGGTGGGAAACGTCAGCGTCGTCGTGGTGCCGCGTTCGGGCTGCGAGGTGAAGGCCAGCGCCCAGCCCAGGTGTTCGCACAGGCGCGCGATCAGGTCCAGGCCGATGCCGTCGTCCCCGTTGCCGCCGCCGCGTGCCACCCGCGCGTAGATCGCGCTGATCTCCTCCGGGCTCATGCCGTGGCCGGGATCCTCGATGACCACCGTGGCCGGCGTCTCCAGCCGCACCACTATTTCGCCGCGGTCGCTGCTCTCGATCGCATTGCGCAGCAGGTTGCCGATCGCCGCCTGCACGATGGGCATCGGGGCATCGATGGCGCACGGCGGCAACGCGCCGAGGCTGACGCCGAGCGTCTTGCCTTCGGTCAGGTACAGGTGATCCTCGACGATGCGCGGCAGCAGCCGGTCCAGGGCGATGTGGTCGGAGGACTGCGCCAGGCGCGCCGGATCCTTGGCCAGCACCAGCAGCAAGGCGATCAGCCGCTCGACCTCGCCCGCGGTGCGCTGGATGCGGGTGAGCTGGTGGTGGGTGGTGGGCGCGAGGTCGTGCTGTTGCAGGGCCAGTTCGGTGGCGCCGGCGATGACCGCCATCGGCGTGCGCAGCTCATGGCTGGCCGTGGCGATGAACTTGCGCTCGCGCTCGACGAAGCGATCCTGCCGCTGCAGGTAGTCGTTCACCGACTCGCGGATGACCTGCAGCTCCGAGCTGGCCCGGGTCGGCAACGGCACGTGCTGGCCATGCTGGTCCGGGCGCAGGGCCCCGATGTCCTGCGCCAGCTGGCCCAGCGGCCGCACCAGCCGGCTCGCCGCCCACGCCACGACCAGGCCCAGCAGCACCAGCAGCCCGGCGGTCGAACCGGCGACCAGCAGCGCGGTGTCCACTTCGCTGCGCTCGAAATCGGTGATGTCCAGCGCCAGCACCAGCGGACGGTCGTCGACCTGGCGCACCAGGACGACATGGATGCGGTCGCCCACGACCACGTCGTCGTGCATGCCGGGTGCCAGGCCCCGCAGCGGCGCGGGCAGCTCCGTGCCGCGGTGCGGGTCGTACAGCACCATGCTGTGGGTGTCGATCCAGCGGTAGTCCGGGTCGCGGTGCATCCGCTCGACCGCATCGTCGAGCTCGGAGGTGAGCATCGCTTCCCATACCAGCCTTTCCGCGCGCTCGTGCGCGAAGAAACCCTGGGCGATGACGACCACCGTGAGCAGGAGCACGTAGCCCAGCAGCGCGAACAGGATGCGTTCGCGCAGGCTCGAGGCGCGCTTGGCGGAGGCGGCCGTTGGAGTCGCGGCCGCGGCCGCAATCTCAGGTGCGGATTTCATCGCGGCAGTGCCCGCCGTTTCAGGGGTTGTGGTCGGCGATGCGCCGTTGCGGGAATCACGATGCATCGTCACTGCCCTCCGGCGGATCCCCGGCGGCGATCCGGTAGCCCATGCGCGGCAGCGTGCGGATCAGCTTCTGCGCGAACGGCCCATCGACGCTGCGCCGCAACTCGTAGATGTGCGAGCGGAGCATGTCGCCGTCGGGGGGATCCTCGCCCCACAGGCCGCGTTCGAGCCGTTCGCGCGACACCACGGCGGGACTGGCCTGCATCAGCATCTCCAGCAGCTTGCGGCAGGCCGGGTACAGGTGCAGCGGACGGCCGTCGCGGGTGGCTTCCAGCGTGGCCAGGTCCAGGCGCAGGTCGGCGACCTGCAGGACGCGCCGGCCGCGTCCCCGGGCCCGCGTCGCCAGTGCTTCCAGGCGCACCTCCAGTTCGCCCAGGGCAAAGGGCTTGGTGAGGTAGTCGTCGGCGCCGCCGCGGAAGCCCTCGATCTTGTCGGTCAGCTCGTCGCGCGCGGTGAGCATCAACACCGGCACCTCGCGGCCGGCGCGACGCAGCTCGCGCAGCACCTCGCGGCCGTCCATGCGGGGCAGCATCCAGTCCAGCACCATCGCGTCGTAGTCCTGCGTAAGGGCCAGGTGCAGTCCGGTGGGCCCGTCGGGGGCCGCGTCCAGGCTGTGGCCGCGCGCCTCGAAATACTCGAACAGGTTCGCCACGAGGTTGCGGTTGTCCTCGACCACGAGCAATCGCATCCCGGAACCCTGTGTCTGCATGAGCATCTGCGCAACGGCACAGCCTGCCGGCCGCGACGTCGGAATCGTGTGGGAATCCCGTCCGGACGATACACCGGCCGGCCGGCGACTGAACCCATCCGCGACGCGCACCCCGGTTTAACGCGACGCGAATGCGATTCCCACCGTTCTCCGACGCCCGCGCTCCAACCATCGCCACGGCCTCCGCTCTACCGTCCCGTGCCTTTGTCGATGTCCTGCCCGCCCAACGCCCGCGAACTGGCCCCGCCAGCGATTCCGCTTGTCCGGCCGACGCTTGCCGTCGCCCGTCCTTACCCCGGCTTCCATCGCCGCCACGCCCTGGTGCTGGTCGGCGCCGCGGCCCTGGCGGCCTTGTGGTGGGCCGGGCAGGGCGACGTGGGACTGGCCGACCGCCTCTACGCGCTGGAGGGCCACCGCTGGGCGCTGCGCGATGCGCGGCTGACCCAGCAGGTCCTGCACCTGCTGGGACGCGACCTCAGCACCCTGGCCTGGCTCGGCGTGCTGGCCGCCTGGCTGGTCAGCTGCGCACGCGGCAGCCTGGCGGCCTGGCGCCGACCGTGGCTCTACCTGTTGTCGTCTTCGGCACTGGCAGCCGCCAGCGTCGCCTGGATCAAGTCCTGGTCGAACATGGACTGCCCATGGGACCTGGCCCGCTATGGCGGCACGCACGCCTACCTGGGGCTGTTCCAGACGCGCCCGGCGACGTGGGGGCATGCCTCCTGCTTCCCCGCCGGCCATGCCAGCGCCGGCTACATGTGGCTGGCGCTGTACTTCTTCCTGGCGCGCGTGCGGCCGCGGTGGCGGTGGCGGGGGCTGGCGGTCGCGCTGGTGGCCGGCCTGCTGTTCGGCGGCGCGCAGCAGGTCCGCGGCGCGCACTTCCTTTCGCATGACCTGGCCACCGCGACGGTGTGCTGGGCTGTCGCCCTCGGCGTGCATGCCGCGTTCTGGCCGCCGTCGACCCGGCGCCGCGAAACGGAGGCGTCGGCATGAACGTCGCCTCGCTTCCGCGCACCCGCGGGTTTGAATTCCCCTGGCGCCGGGCATGGGCGCTGCGGCCGACCGTCAGCGTCGAAGCGCTTGCCATCGCCGCCAGCGTGTTCATGACCGTGGCGAGCAACGGCGCGTTCTTCCATGCGGTGGTGCGGGTGGGCGTGCCCGGCGGGCTGATGACGCTGCTGTGCCTGTTCGCCGCCGTCACCGCTCTTCACGCGCTGCTGCTGGGCGTGCTGCTCAACCGCTGGACCGCCCGGCCGGTGCTGGTGGCCCTGCTGCTGGCCAACGCGGCCGCGGCGCATTTCATGGCCGCCTACACCGTGTATTTCGACACGGACATGCTGCGCAACATCCTCCACACCGACGCCAAGGAATCGCGCGAGCTGCTCACCGGCGGGCTGCTGCGGGACGTGCTGTGCTTCGGTGTCCTGCCCAGCATCGCCGTATGCCGGCTGCGCCTGGCGGAGCGCTCGCTGTCCGCAGCGCTCCTGCGGCGCGCGCTGCTGCTCATCGGATCGTTGCTGGTGGCCGCCGCCGCCATCCTCGCCTCGTACCAGAGCGTCTCGGCGCTGATCCGCAACCATCACGAACTGCGTTACCTGATCACCCCCGGCAACTACCTGGTGTCGCTGGTCCAGGTGGCCTCGACGACCCACGGCGGGCCTTCCGCCCCGCGCATGCCGGTGGGCACCTAGGCCCGTGCCGAGCCACGCCCCGTGGGCTCGCGACCGCGGCTGCTGGTGCTGGTCGTGGGCGAGACCGTGCGCGCGCAGAACTGGGGGCTGGACGGCTATGCGCGCGACACGACGCCGGCGCTGGCACGGATCGGACCGATCAACTTCACCCAGGTCCAGGCCTGCGGTTCCAGTACTGAAGTCTCGCTGCCCTGCATGTTCTCGCCCTGGGGCCGGGCGGACTACGCCCGCGACCGCATCGAGGGTTCGCAGTCGCTGCTGCACGTGCTCGACCACGCCGGCATCGCCACGCTGTGGCGCGACAACCAGACCGGCTGCAAGGGCGTGTGCGAGGGCCTGCCGTTCGAGTCCTTCGAACACGCCTCCGTGCCGGGCGCCTGCACCGCCGACGGCTGTCTCGACGAAGTGTTGCTGCATGGCCTGGCCGAGCGCCTGGGCCAGCGTCCGGGTGACGCGGTCGTCGTCCTGCACCAGCTGGGCAACCACGGCCCGGCCTACTTCCGGCGCTATCCCCCGCGCCTGCGTCGCTTCGCGCCCGCCTGCGAGACCGATGACCTCAGCCGTTGCAGCCAGCAGGAAATCGTCAACGCCTACGACAACGCCGTGCTCTACACCGACGACTTCCTGGCCCGCACCATCGACTGGCTCGCCGCCCAGGCCGACCGCGACACCGCGCTGATCTACGTGTCCGACCACGGCGAATCGCTGGGCGAGAACGGCATCTACCTGCATGGCGTGCCCTACGCCATCGCGCCGGAGGCACAGCTGCACGTACCGATGGTGATGTGGATGTCGCCACGCTTCGCCGCGGCGCGCGGCGTCGACGTCGCGTGCATGAAGGCCCGCAGCGACGCCCCGGCCAGCCACGACAGCCTGTTCCATTCCGTGCTGGGGCTCATGCAGGTGCGCACGCCCGAGTACGTGCGCAAGCTCGACCTGTTCTCGCCCTGCGAGCGGCACGCGCTGGCGGCGCGGTGAATGCGTGCGCGTGGCGCGGACGAAGCCGCACCCACGAAAAAGCCCGCCTCGCGGCGGGCTTGATGCTTCGCGGACCGGGCCGGGTTCCTATTCGGTCCCGCCCAGCAGGTTCTGCTGCCAGAACAGCACGGTCGCCGCGCCGTAGTAATCGGCGTTCGACTTCTTCTTGAAGCCGTGCCCCTCGTCGTCGAACAGCAGGTACCACACCGGCTGCCCGTTCCCGCGCACCGCCTTCACGATCTGCTCGGCCTCGGTGTAGGGCACGCGCGGATCGTTCTTGCCCTGCGCGACGAACAGGCGCGAGGCGATCCGCTGCGGGTGGAGCGCCGGCGAGATGCGGGCGAACACTTCCTTCATCTGCGGCGTGCGTTCGTCGCCGTACTCGGCCCGGCGCAGGTCGCGGCGGTAGCTCTCGGTGTTGGTGAGGAAGGTGGTGAAGTCGGAGATGCCGACCAGGTCGACGCCGGCGCGGATGCGGTCGCTGTAGTGCATCAGCGAGGCCAGCACCATGTAGCCGCCGTAGCTGCCGCCCTGCACGCCGACGCGCGAGGCGTCGAGTTCGGGCTGCCTTGCGATCCAGTCCAGCAGCGCGCCGATATCCTTCACCGAGTCCTCGCGCTTGTCGGCGTTGTCCAGGGCCAGGTAGCTCTTGCCGTAGCCCGACGAGCCGCGCACGTTGGGCACCAGCACCGCCACGCCCAGCTCGCGCACCAGGAACTGCGCGGTGGGATTGAAGGTCGGCAACGCCTGGCTCTCCGGGCCGCCGTGGATGCTGATCACCACCGGCAGCTTGCGGCCGGCCGGCACGTGGGCGGGGCGGTAGTAGAAGGCAGGGATGCTGCGCGGCGCCCCGTCGACCTGGTCGAAGGTCGGGTAGCGCACCAGCGTGGGCGCGACGAAGGTGCTGGCGTCCAGGCCGCCGACCTCGCTGCGCGTCCAGCGCGCCAGCTTCGCGCCGGCCAGGTCGACGACGTACACGTCGCTAGGCGAGGTCGCGCTGTTGAGGCTCAGGGCCAGGCGCTTGCCGTCGGGCGAGAAGTCGAAGCCGCCGATCACGCCGACCGGCAGCGCCGGCAGCTTCACTTCGCGATGCGAGGGCAGGGCGAGCACGTGCAGCTTCGAGATGCCGTCCTCGTTGGTGACGAAGGCCAGGTGGCGGCCGTCATGGGCGACATTGAAGTTGTCGACGTCCCACGGGATGTCGCGGGTCAGCACTTCAAACCGATTGCTGGCCGGGTCGTGGAAGCGCAGCGTCTGGAACTCCTGCGCCTGGCCCTGCACGGGTTCGTCGGAGACGAAGTACACCGACTTGCCGTCGGGCGCGAAGGCGAAGCCGCCGAACGCGGCCTTGCCGCCATCGACCGGGAACAGCTCCAGCTTGCCCGTCGCCAGGTCGACCACGCCGGGATACGACTCGGCGGCCGACACGTACTTCATCACCAGCAGCCGCTTGCCGTCGGGCGAGAAGTCCATCGGACTCCAGCTGCCGCCTTCGCTGACCACCATCCGCGCCTGGCCGCTGGCGACGTCGCGCACGTAGACGTCGCGATCGGTGCCGTTGCGCGCGGTGCCGGCGTACGCCATCTGCCGGCCGTCGCGCGAGAACAGCGCGCCGCCGTTCTGTGTGCGCTTGCCGTCGGTGAGCAGCCTCGTCTGCCGCGTGGCCAGGTCGAACCAGTGCAGCTGCGAGAACTCGTCGCCGCCCTTGTCCTTGCTGAAGACGAAGCCGTCCAGCGTCGAGGCCGCGGGCGCGACCGCCAGGCCGGCCACCGGCTCGGAATAGAACGTGAGCTGCTCGCGCATGCCCATCGGTTCGCACACGCGGTGCGCCTGCGAGGTTTCGGCGAAGCGCGTCTCGATGAGCAGGCAGCCCTCGCGCGTCCAGCCGGCGAACCCGGCGCCGCGCGTGTTCTGGTAGCGGTTGAGCTGCTCGCGCAGCGCATCGGGGATGGCCGGGATGTTCTCGCTGATGCGGTTGCCCACCTGCTCGCGCTGCACGGGGGCGCTCTGGGCAGGTGCAGGGCCGGCGAGGGCCGAGCCGGTGAAGGCGAGGGCGACAGCGGAGGCGGTCAGGGCGGTACGCAGGTTCATGGACGGGGTTCCCCGGATGGATGCTGCGCCGAGCTTAGCCGGGCGAGGGCGGCGGTCGGTCGGAAGGAAGTCATGGGAGGAGGGGTGGCGGGGCCGATGCGTGGGATCGGCAAAGCGGGATGGGGCCGACGGTCGCCGCGTTCAGCCCCTTCCCCCGCTCCGCGGGGGAAGGTTGGGACGGGGGCCAACGATCGCCGCAAATCAGCCCCTTCCCCCGCTCCGCGGGGGAAGGTTGGGATGGGGGCCAACGATCGCCGCGAATCAGCCCCTTCCCCCGCTTCGCGGGGGAAGGTTGGGATGGGGCCCAACGATCGCCGCGAATCAGCCCCTTCCCCCGCTCCGCGGGGGAAGGTTGGGATGGGGGCCAACGATCGCCGCGTTGCCCAACGTCAAATGCAAAACAGTGGACAAGCCAAGTCCAAGGCTCGAACCAGCTTCGCTGTTGAAAGGCGCCTCGCCTGGCGGCGGGTCACCCACTTCAGTGCGGGTGGTTGCAAGCCGAAGACGCTTCATCCACGCCGGCGCGGCGCCTTGCCAAGTGCGCCGGTGTCTGCGCGTGGTGCGCCAGCGCCTAGCGCAGCCCCAGCTGCCCGCGCAGGACCAGCAGTTCGCGCAGTTCCTGCCGTTCGGCGTCGACCAGGCTCGACAGGCGCGTCTGCAGGCCTTCGATGCGCTGGCCGATGGCCTGCGATTCCAGTCGCCCGACCGTGTCGAGGAAGATCTGCTGCCGCTTGTCCTCGTCCTCGAACGCGCGCGAATCGGCGAGCGTGGCGGCGGTCGATTCCACCGCCGGCGCCATGGCCAGCCGGGTCAGCGCCGGGGCTTCCGGGCGGTCGGCGAAATGCTCCAGGATCAGCCCGGTCGAGATCTCGGGCCGCTGGTGCACCACTTCGATCAGTTCCACCAGCAGTTCAACGCCGGGCTGGTCGAGCGAGGCGAAGTGCAGCGACGAGGGCAGCGCCAGCGCCACCGACGGCTGCTGCAGCAGCAGGGTGATCGCGGTGCGCACCAGTGAAGGTTTGTTCGCGGCGGGCGAACCGGGACGCGCGTTCGCGCGCTGCACCGGCGCCGGGGTGTCCGGAGTACCCGCGCGCGCGCCCACGCCGGTCAGTTCGGTCAGGCGCTGCTTCATCAGGTCGCCAAAGGCGCCGTCGGGGATCTGCGCCAGCAGCGGCTTGGCGCGCTCGGCCAGCCGTCCCTTGCCTTCCAGCGTGGCCAGGTTGACGCCTTCGTGCTGCAGCGAGTCGAAGAAGAACTGCGACAGCGGCGTGGCGTCCTGCAAACGCGCCTCGAAGCCTTCGCGGCTCTCCTGGCGCACGATGGAATCCGGATCCTCGCCCTCGGGCAGGAACAGGAAGAAGGCCTGGCGTCCGTCCTTCATGCGCGGCAGGACCGACTCCACCGCCTTCCACGCCGCGGCGCGGCCGGCGCGGTCGCCGTCGAAGCAGAAGAACACGTCGGGTGCGTTGCGGAACAGCAGTTCGGCGTGGTCGGGCGTGGTCGCCGTGCCGAGCGTGGCCACGGCCGTGTCCACGCCGTGCTGGAACAGCGCGACCACGTCCATGTAGCCCTCCACGACGATCAGCCGCGCGATCTTCTGGTGCGCCTGGGCGCACCTGCCACAGGCCGTAGAGTTCGCGTCCCTTGTGGAACAGCGGCGTCTCGGGCGAATTGAGGTACTTGGGGCCGGCGTCCTTGCCGTCGGCCGACGCGCCCATGACGCGTCCGCCGAAGGCGATCACGCGCCCGCGGCGGTCGAAGATCGGGAACATCACGCGGTCGCGGAACTTGTCGTACACATGGCCGCGTTCGTTCTTCGAGAACAGGCCGCCGCGTTCGAGCAGCGACATCCGGCGCGGGTCGCTGCCCAGCGCGTCGCGCAGCGCGTTGAAGCCGTCGGGGGCATAGCCGATCGCGAACTGTTCGGCGATCGCCGGGCTGACCCCGCGGCCCTCCAGGTAGGCCTGCGCCCTGGGGCTGTCGTAGAGCTGCTTGCGGAAGAACTTCGCCGCGGCATCGACCGCGGTGTAGATGTCCTGCGTATCCGGATTGACGTTGCGCTGCTGCGTGTCGCGCGGCACTTCCACGCCGATCCTGCGCGCCAGTTCCTCCACCGCGTCGAGGAACTCGAGGCGGTCGTAGTTCATGAGGAACGAGATCGCGGTGCCGTGCGCGCCGCAGCCGAAGCAGTGGTAGAACTGCTTGGTCGGCGACACCGTGAAGCTGGGCGAACGCTCGTCGTGGAACGGGCAGCGCGCCGAGTATTCCTTGCCCTGCCGTTTCAGCGGCACGCGCGTGCCGATGATCTCGACGATGTCGGATCGGGCGAGCAGGTCGTCGATGAACGCGTCGGGGATGCGGGCCATAGGCCGCTAGGATTCCACGGAATGGACGGGCCCGCGCACGAGGGCCATCAGCCGCGCGCCGCGGCGGCGTCGAAGCTGTCCGCCAGCGCCTGCAGCGCCGGCCCGGTCATGCGCTGCACGGTCCATTCGTCCATCGGCACCGCGCCGAGCTGCCGGTAGAAGTCCAGCGCGGGCGTGTTCCAGTCCAGCACCGACCATTCGAATCGCCCGCAGTCGCGTTCCACGGCCAGCCGGGCGAGGTAGGCCATCAGCACCTGGCCCACGCCACGGCCGCGGAATTCCGGCCGGACGAACAGGTCTTCCAGGTACAGGCCGCGCTTGCCCAGCCAGGTCGAGAAGTTGTGGAAGAACAGGGCGAAGCCGGCCGGGTGGCCGTCCGCCTGCGCGATCACCACCTCCGCCGCGGGGCGCTCGCCGAACAGCTGGAGCGCCAGGGTGGCCTCGTCGGCAAGCACCGCGTCGGGTTCCTTCTCGTAGACGGCCAGCTCGCGGATCAGGGCGAGGATCAGGCCGAGATCGTCGCGCGTGGCCGGCCGCAGCGTCACGCCCGGGCGGGCGGTGGCGATGTCAGGGGCAGCCGCCGGCGGGAGGGCGGGCGGGGTAGCGTCGCTGGGCATCATGGGCCGGGCCTCAGGGGCGTTGGGCGCGCTGCAGGGCGCGGGTGAGCAGGGTGCTCTCGATGGCTTCCCGCGGGTCCATGCCCAGCGCGCGCAGCATCGGTTCGAGCTGGCGGGCGTGCTGGCGCAGCAGGTCATCGTCGAGGGCGTGGTGGAACACGATGGTCGTGGGCGCGAAGGGCGCCAGCAGGTCGAGCAGGCGGTCGTCCGCGCTGCGCCGGGCGTCGCGGCCGCGGACGTGGATCTCCAGCGGCACGCGGCGGGCGAAGTTCTGCGCCGGCGCCACCGGACGCAGGACGTCCGTGCGGCTCAGGCCCAGCGCCCCAGGGCTGCACCAGGGCCGTCAGCAGGTCGGAGACCGCGTAGCCATCGTCGGCGATCTGCGGCCTTCGCGCCGCCAACGTCTGCGCATGGACGGGTAAGTCGACCATCGACCGCAGCAGGAGCAGGACCGCCTGCCCCTGATCCAGCGCCAGGCCGATCTGGGCCGCCAGGCCCTGGTCGCAGGCCGCCGCATCACGCCAGACGCGGTCGTGGACGGCCGGGCCGGCGCGACCAAACCAGCGCCCGAACATCGGCTCAGCCCGCCAGGCGCCGCTTCACCAGGACCGAGACCTGGCCCATGTCGGCCTGGCCCGCCAGCTGCGGCTTGAGCACCGCCATCAGCTTGCCCATGTCGGCCGGACCGGCGGCGCCGGTCTGGGCGATGGCGGCGTCGATCGCGGCCAGGACTTCGGCCTCGCCCATCTTTTCGGGCAGGTAGCGTTCGATCACGACCATCTCGTCGCGCTCGATGGCGGCCAGGTCCTCGCGGCCCGCCGCCTCGAACTGGCTGATCGAGTCCTTGCGCTGCTTGACCGCCTTCTCCAGCACCGCGATCACGCCGGCGTCGTCGAGTTCGATGCGCTCGTCGACTTCACGCTGCTTGATGCCGGCGTTCATCAGCCGAATCACGCCGAGCGAGTGCTTGTCGCCGCTCTTCATGGCGGCCTTCATGTCGTCGGTGAGGCGTTGCTTGAGGGACATGGCGTGCTCCTTGGGGGGAAGGCGCCAGCGCGCGCGGGGGGCGCCGGCGGCAAAGGGGTGCGGGAGTGAATGGCCCGGGCGCGGTGCTGGAACGGACCGCGCAGAAATGCAAAAAGCCGGCGGCGCCAATGCGCGGCCGGCTTCTGCCTGTGCAGCGATCCCGGGCGGGGGTTGCCCGCCGGTCGATCAGTACAGGCGCTGACGCTTGGTGACGTCGCGCGAGGTGCGACGCGACTGACGCTTCACCGCGGCCGCAGCCTTGCGCTTGCGTTCCTGCGTCGGCTTCTCGTAGAACTCGCGCTTGCGGGTCTCGGCCAGGACGCCGGCCTTTTCGCAGGTGCGCTTGAAGCGGCGGAGCGCAAACTCGAAGGGCTCGTTTTCGCGGACTTTGACGCTGGGCATACGTAATCTCGTTGAGGGACCGACCCGGTCCGGCCGGGGAGCCGCGTATGATAGCGGGCGCTCCGGTGGCGGTGCAACTGGTGGAGCGGAAAACCAAGGCCAGGCCCCGGCGAGGCGTCGATTCGCGGGTTCCGGGCCATTTCCGCGCCCCGCCAGATCCTCCCCGGGCTCCGCCTTTTCCGCGGTCCCCCATTATCGCCGTCCCGGTCCCGCTTCCCCCATGAACATCCTCGGCATCGAAACCAGCTGCGACGAAACCGGGGTGGCCGTCTACGCCATCGGCGTCGGGCTGCGGGCCCATGCCGTGTACAGCCAGATCGAGCTGCACGCGCAATACGGCGGCGTGGTGCCCGAGCTGGCCAGCCGCGACCACGTCCGCAAGCTGCTGCCGCTGATCCGGCAGACCCTGGACGAAGCCGGCCTGGGCACGGGCGACATCGACGGCGTGGCCTATACGGCCGGCCCGGGCCTGGTCGGGGCGCTGCTGGTGGGCGCCGGCGTGGCCCGCTCGCTCGCCTGGGCGCTGGACGTGCCGGCCATCGGCGTGCACCACATGGAAGGCCACCTGCTGGCGCCGCTGATGGAGGACGCCACCACCCAGCCGCCGTTCGTGGCGCTGCTGGTCTCCGGCGGACATACCCAGCTGGTGGCGGTGGAGGCGATCGGCCGCTACCGGCTGCTGGGCGAGACGCTGGACGATGCCGCCGGCGAGGCCTTCGACAAGACCGCCAAGATGATGGACCTGCCGTACCCGGGCGGGCCGCAGCTGGCGGCGCTGGCCGAACAGGGCCGGCCCGGCATCTACCGCTTCTCGCGGCCGATGACCGATCGGCCGGGGCTGGATTTCAGCTTCAGCGGGCTCAAGACCCAGGTCCTGCTGACCTGGCGCGACAGCGACAAGAGCGCGCAGACCCGGGCCGACATCGCCCGCGCCTTCGAGGACGCGGTGGTCGACACCCTGGCGATCAAATGCGAGCGCGCCCTGGAGGCCGCCGGCTGCGACACCCTGGTGGTCGCCGGTGGTGTCGGCGCGAACCGCCGGCTGCGCGCGCGGCTGCAGGCGATGGCCGAAAAGCGTGGTGGCCGGGTGAGCTTCCCGCGCCCGGTGTTCTGCACCGACAACGGCGCGATGATCGCCTTCGCCGGTGCCCTGCGCCTGGCGGCCGGACAACACGGCGACGCCGCCGTCCGGGTCACCCCGCGCTGGGACATGGCCACGCTCGACGCCGTCGGCTGAAGCGGCGCGCCGCCGGCGAACCGGCCGCCGTCCCTGCGGGCGATGGGCCTGCCCATTTCGATGAAGCCGCCCGCGCCGGGTGCCTGCGTTGCGGGCGACCGCCATTGCGTGCCGTATCCCGTTACGATCACTGGACCCTGCCAGTCAGGGGGCGATGCTGCGCACTGGGGAGCGCGGCGGCACCTGCGCCCCCGCTTCGCCGACAAGAACGGGATAACGCGCGTGGACAAAGTCTTCATTGAAGGCCTCGAGATCGAAGCCCTGATCGGCATCTACGACTGGGAGCGACGCATCCGCCAGCCGCTGGTGTTCGACCTGGAGATGCAGTTCGACAACCGCATCCCCGCCGCGTCCGATGCGATCGCCGACACGCTGGATTACAAGGCCGTCAGCAAGCGGGTGATCGAATACGTGGGCGCGTCCCAGTTCGGCCTGGTGGAAACCCTCGCCGAACGCGTGGCCGGGATCATCCTCGACGAGTTCGCGGTCGAACACGTGCGCCTGAAGCTGAGCAAGCCCGGCGCCGTGCGCGGCGCGCGCGCGGTGGGCGTCATGATCGAGCGCACCCGCGTGGCCGGCGCGCCCCGCGTGATCCGCGAGCACGCGGGCGAGGACACCATCATCGCGCCGCCCGCCGTGACCGTCGCCGCACCGGCCGCGGCCGAAGTGCTGGCGACGCAGGTCGAACCGATCACCGCGTCGGCCGCCGATGCCACCGAGGTGCGCGAAACGGCTTCGTCGACGTCACCCTTCGAGGCCGCGCTGTCGGCCGCCGTCTCCGGCTGGCACGCGCCGCGCTCTCCGAGGACATGGCTGCGACGGCGGATGACGCGAGCGCCGACACCGGCTTCGCCGACGGCGAGGGCCCCGCGGACATCGAGACGGCCGGTGTTTCGGCGGATGACCCCGGCACGCAACCGCCAGGCGGATTCGAGCAGAACGTGGACGGGGCGCCGCTGGAGCAGGAACCACTGGAGCCGGAAGCGCTGGAACCGGAAGTCCTGGAGCGGGAACCCCTGGAGCAGGTCTCGGAGCAGGCATCCGCGGACGCCGAAGCAATCGCCACCGACGAAGCCGCTGTTCCCGAGACGATGGCTGCGATCGCCGAGACTGCGGCCGCCGAGACCGGCGCCGAGGAGTCCAGCGACCTGGCGTCAGGCGAGGGCGCGGACACCATGGAAGCGGAGGCGGCGTCGGAGTCCCGCGAGGTCGCCACGCCGCGCGAACGCGCCGATTTCATGCACTTCCTCGACGAAGCGCCCATCATCCAGGGCATCGACCTGGTCGAGTCTCCGGATACGAGCGGCATCGCGGCGGGGAGTTCGCCTCACGCGGACGCCGCGCTGGCCGCGCCGGCGCAGATCGCAACCGAACAGGCGACGCAGCGCACGACGGAGCCGGAAGCACCGGCCGATACCGGCGCGGGGGCCGGCGAGCCCGAATCCGCGGCGCCCGCGCCGCCGACCACGTCCGCCAGCGCACCCGCGGCGGAACGGCCGCTGCTGTTCGCCGCCGCCGTGGCGCCCGTGCGCGCCGAGCCGACGCCGCGCCAGGCGCCGCCGCCGCCGCCGCGTCCACGCAATCCCGCGGCCGACCTGGGGCGCACGACGCGGCCGGCCTACCTCAGCCTGGGCAGCAACATCGAGCCCGAACAGAACCTGCGCTCGGCACTGATGGCGCTGCGCGCGCGCTTCGGCGAAGTGATCGTATCGCCCGTGTACCGCATGCCCGCGGTCGGCTTCGATGGGCCCGACTTCCTCAACGCCGCCGCGATCATCGACAGCGACCTGGACCCGTTCGCGCTCACCCGCTGGCTGCACGGCATCGAGAACGCGCACGGCCGCATCCGCAGCCACGTCAAGAACTCCAGCCGCACGCTCGACATGGACATCATCTTCTTCGACGACCTGGTGCTCGACATGCCCGGCGGCCTGCAGCTGCCGCGCCCGGAACTGCGGCATGCATTCGTGCTCAAGCCGCTGGTGGACATCGCACCGGGTTTCGTCGACCCCGTGCGTGGCGTCCACCTGTGGCCGACGTCTGGGCCTCGCATCCCGAGCGCGGCAACCGCTTCGCGACCGTGATGATCTGACGATGTGCCCCCCGCTGCGCGGGGGTGAGAGGACGCGTTTGCGGACCACGGGTCCGCGCGTCGTCGAACGCCAGCAGGCCATGCCTGCTGGCCGGGACGGTTGGGATGGGGGCCGCCGATCGCCGCGTATCAGCCCGGCCGTTGAAAGCGCGGGGGACGGTTGGGACAGGGGATCAGGTCACCATGTCCCACCCCCTCAAGTCTCCAGCAACCGCCCCCCATCCACCCGCAGCACCTGGCCGGTGCTGTAGCTCGCATCGCGCAGCAGCCACAAGACGGCCTGCGCGATCTCCTCGGGCGACCCCAGCCGTTGCAGCGGCGTGCGGTCCAGCATCGCGGCCTTCTCGGCCTCGTCCTTCTCCAGCCCGCCGCCGGCTTCCGGCCAGAGGATCGCGCCGGGCGAGATCGCGTTGACGCGCACCGCCGGCGCCAGCTCCAGCGCCAGCGCCCGCGTCATCATCACCACCGCGGCCTTGCTCATCGAATAGACGCTGTGCGCGCGCAGCGGACGTTCGCCGTGGATGTCGGCCAGGTTGACGATCGCGCCACCGGTGGCGGCCAGGTGCGGCGCCGCCGCCTGCGCGAGGAAGAACGGCGCGCGCACGTTGCTGGCGAACAGGTCGTCCCACTGCGCCGGCGTGGTGCGGCCCAGCGGGGTGGGATGGAACGCGGAGGCGTTGTTGACCAGGCCGTCCAGCCGGCCGAAGCGCCCGACGGTGTGGGCCACCAGTTCGGGCAGGCGATCGAACTGCCGCAGGTCGGCCTGCAGCACCAGTGTGCTGCCCGGCCGCAGGGCATCGAGCTGCGCCGCCAGCGCGTCCATCTCGGCGCGCGAGGTATGGCAGTGCAGCGCCAGGTCGAAGCCCGCCGCATGCAGGCAGCGGGCGATGGCCGCGCCGATGCGGCGCGCGCTGCCGGTGACCAGCGCCACCGGACGCACTTGCCCTGCCAGGTCGATCACGGCCGCCATGGATGTGCTGGTCTCCGCCCGGGTTCCTGCCTGCGGCCGGCGGCGCGCGATGTGCGCGTGAACGCCCGGCGGCGGCTTTCGGCCAAAATAGCAGAATGTCCACACTGCCCCCGCCCGATGCCGACGCGCTGGCCCACAGCGCGCGCCTGGCCGACCTCATCCGCCACGAGATCGACGCCAGCGATGGCGCGATCCCGTTTTCCCGTTTCATGGAACTGGCGCTCTACGCGCCGGGCCTGGGCTACTACAGCGCCGGCGCGCACAAGTTCGGCGAGGGCGGGGACTTCGTCACCGCGCCGGAACTGGGTCCCGTGTTCGCCGCGTGCGTGGCCGAAGCCGTCGCGCCGGTGATGCAGCAGATCGGGCCGGAGGCGGTGTTCCTCGAACTGGGCGGCGGCAGCGGCGCGTTCGCGCAGACCGCACTCAAGCGCCTGCTCGACCTGGACGCACTGCCCGACCGCTACCTGATCCTGGAGCCCAGCGCCGACCTGCGCCAGCGCCAGCGCGCGCGCCTGGAGCAGCACCTGCCCGGCCCGCTGTTCGACCTGATGGAATGGCCCGACGGACCGCTGCCGCACGAGTGGAACGGCGTGCTGTTCGCCAACGAGGTGATCGACGCCCTGCCCACGCCGCGCTTCGCGCTGCGCGACGGCGAGGTCTACGAGGAATACGTCACCACCGACGCCGACGGTTTCGCGATCACCCTGCGCCCGGCCGACGCCTTCCTCGGCAACGCGGTACGGCACCTGGAGCGCGGCCTGGACCGCCCCTTCGAGGACGGCTACCGCTCCGAAGTGCTGCCGCAGCTGCCGTACTGGATCCAGGCCGTTTCCGGCGGCATGCGCCGCGGCGCGATGCTGCTCATCGACTACGGCCACCCGCGCAGCGAGTTCTACCTGCCCGACCGCCGCGACGGCACGCTGCGCGCCTACTACCGCCACCACATGCACGAAGCGCCGCTGCAGTGGCCGGGGCTGCAGGACCTCACCGCGTCGGTCGACTTCACCGCGCTGGCCGAAGCCGGCGTCGCCGCGGGGTTCGATTTCACCGGCTATTGCTCGCAGGCCAGCTTCCTGCTGGGCAACGGCCTGGCTGGGGTGCTCGAGCGCATCGAGCGCATCGACGATCCGCTCGAGCAGCAGCGGCGCCGCAACGAGGTCAAGACGCTCACCCTGCCCAGCCAGATGGGCGAACGCTTCCAGGTGATGGGCTTCCAGAAGGACGTGGAGTTCGGCGCGGCCTTCCTGGCCGGCGACCTGAGCTTCCGCCTGTGAGGCGCCCGGTCCTGCTCGCCCGCGGCGCGGGCCGCGAGGCCTCGCCGTGAGACCGGTGCGCAAACCGCCGGGGCCGCTGCTGCGCCCGTTTCGCCGGCCGGCGCTCTGGGTGGTCCTGTGGCTGGCCGCGATCGCCGTGACCATCGTCGTCTGCCTGCTGCCGCCACCGCCGGTGTCCGTGCCACGCGGGTTCGACAAGCTCGAGCACGTGCTGGGCTACACCGCCTTGTCGGTGGGCGCGGTCTGGCTGTTCGCCGGGGATGCGCGGCCAGTGCCGCGCCGCCGCGGCCCTGGTCGCGCTCGGGGTCGCGCTGGAATGGGCGCAGGGCGCGCTCACGACCACCCGTCTGGCGGACCCGGCCGACGCCCTGGCCAATGCCGTGGGGGTGCTGCTGGGGCTGGCGGTGGCCGCGACGCCGGCGGCCACCTGGCTGCAGCGCCTGGACTCACGCCTGGGGCCGTAGCGCAGGCGTCGGGCGGGTCTCGACCCGCTGCATGGGAGGTCGGGGCGCGTCCGGCGGGTCAAGACCCGCCCTATGAATCCACCGCCCTCCATAGGGCGGGTCTCGACCCGCCGCATTGGGGGCTGGGGCGCGTCCGGCGGGCGAAGCTCCACCCATGAATTCAACAGCCTCCATAGGGCGGGTCTTGACCCGCCACCACGGACGATCGAGCACTCGTCGTGGCCGGCCCGCAGGACGTCCAAGCCGCTCCAGCTGGCCCGGGCTGCTGCCTCCGCAAGTCCATACGCAAGCCTCCAAAAGCTCGAGGTGCGATCGTCGTCGGCGGGCATTTGCGTGGCCCTGATCAGCAAATTGCGCGGCCAAACTTTGCAAACATCGCGCCTAATCTGTTAAGAACGCGTTCAGCCGTTTGCGGCGTGCCGCCCGGTGACGCGAGACGCAGGGATCCAAGCGTCTCAGACAGCCACGCGACCTTTTGGAGAGTGCTCGAATGAAGTCCGTTTTGCATGGCGCAACAAGACATTCCATGGCCGTCGCCATCCGTCGAGCGCTCTGGGGTAGCGCCGTGATGGCACTGGCCGGCACGACCACCGTGTACGCGCAGGAAACCACGCCCGCGCCGGCACCGCAGGAAGAAGCCACGACGCTGGATACGGTGTCGGTGCTGGGCAGCCGTACCAAGCCGCGTACCGAGGCCAGCTCGGCGGTGCCGATCGACATCTTCGACGGCGAGAAATTCCAGAACGAGCCGTCCGTCGACATGCTCGACAAGATGCGCACGCTGGTGCCCTCGTTCGTGGTCAGCACCATCCCGATCGACGACGCGGCCTCGCTGGTCCGTCCGGCCACCCTGCGCGGCCTGCCGCCGGACAACACCCTGGTGCTGGTCAACGGCAAGCGCCGCCACCGCGCCGCGGTCATTACCTTCCTCGGCCACGGCGTGGCCGATGGCGCCCAGGGCCCGGACATCTCGGTGATCCCGTCGATGGCGCTGGAGCAGGTGGAAGTCCTGCGTGACGGCGCCGCCGCCCAGTACGGTTCGGATGCCATCGCCGGCGTGATCAACTTCGGCCTCAAGCGCAGCGACCACGGCGGAGCCGCCGAGGCCTTCTTCGGCCAGTTCTACGAGGGCGACGGCTTCACCCAGCAGTACGGCGTCCAGCAGGGCCTGCCCGTGACCGAAAACGGCTTCCTCACGCTGACCGCCGAATGGCGCAGCGCCGATGCCACCTCGCGCAGCGTGCAGCGCGACGATGCCGCCGCCGTCGCCGCCGCCGGTTACCCGGGCGTGCGCGATCCGGCGCAGATCTGGGGCTCGCCCGAAACCCACGAGGACATGAAGTTCGTCGCCAACTTCGGCCTGTCCGGCGAGAACATCGACTTCTACGGCTTCGGCAACTACGCCAAGCGCGACGTCGAAGGCGGCTTCTACTACCGCAACCCGACCACCCGCAGCGGCGTGTTCTCCAACGACGGCGGCAACACGCTGCTGATCGGCGACCTGGACACCTCCAACGCGGTGACCTGCCCGACCATCGCGCTGCGCGACGGCGCCGGCAACCTGATCGACTACGCCACGGTCAGCGCCCAGGTCGGCGCGCTGCCGGCCGAATGCTTCACCTTCCTCTCGCAGTTCCCGGGCGGCTTCACGCCCCAGTTCGGCGGCCGGATGGAAGACAGCTCGCTGGTGCTGGGCGTAAAGGGCGTGTGGGGCGACGGCTGGCATTGGGACCTGAGCGGCAGCTACGGTCGCAACGACATCAAGTTCTACATGCTCAACACCATCAACGCCTCGATGGGCCCCGAGCAGCCGGGCAGCAACGAGTTCGCGCCTGGCGGCAACCGCCAGACCGAGACCAGCTTCAACTTCGACGTCGGCCACGACATCGAAACCGGCTTCACCCACGGCGGGCCGATCGCCCTGGCGATGGGTGCCGAATGGCGCGACGAAGAGTTCGAGATCAGCGCCGGCGACTACTCGTCGTACGCGATCGGGCCGCTGGTCGACCAGGGCTTCTCGCTGGGCTCCAACGGCTTCAACGGCTTCAACCCGCGTACGGCCGGCGCCCACAGCCGCGACAACTGGGCGGTGTACGTCGATGCCGAAGCGCCCTTCACCGAGCAGTTCCGGATGTCGGCGGCGGTGCGCTATGAGGACTTCAGCGACTTCGGCGGCACCACCAACTGGAAGCTGACCGGTCGCTACGACTTCACCGAAACCTTCGCCCTGCGCGGCGCCATCAGCACCGGCTTCCGTGCACCGACGCCGGGCCAGGCCAACGCCGAGCAGGTGACCACCTCGTTCATCAACGGCCAGCTGCGCGACACCGCCGTGCTGGCGCCGACCAATGCCATCGCCGCGTTCTACGGCGCCGAGCCGCTGACGCCCGAGGAGTCGACCAACTACTCGCTGGGCCTGGTCTGGAACAGCGGTCCGTGGCTGGCCACGGCCGACTGGTACCTGATCAAGACCGAAGACCGCATCGCGCTGAGCAACTTCTTCACCGTCAGCGACGCCGACCGCGCCGCGCTGGTGGCAGCCGGCCATCCCGAGGCGGCCTCGATCAGCGAGGTCCAGTTCTTCGTCAACGACTTCGACACCAAGACCTCCGGCCTGGACGTCGTCGGCAGCTACACGGGTGACCACTTCGGCGGCCACACGACCTACTCGCTGGCGGCCAACTGGAACCACACCGAGGTCACCGACCGCACGGAGGCCATCATCAGCGACATGCGCGTCAAGAAGCTGGAAGAGTCGCTGCCGGCCTACCGCGGCTACATCGGCGTCGACCACCAGCGCGAGGTGTTCCATGCCAATGCCCGCCTGAACTGGTACGGCGGCTTCTTCGAAGACCACCTGGACGACGGCGGCCTGCCGATCGACGAGGGCAGCGCGGTTACGGTCGACGCGGAGATCGGCTGGAAGTTCGCTTCGGGCCTGTACGTCAACGTCGGCGCGCAGAACCTGTTCGACAAGGTGCCCAGCGACAACCCGTGGGGCGGCATTGCCGGTGCGAAGTACCCCGTGCATTCGCCGTACGGCTTCAACGGCGGCTTCTACTACACGCGCGTCGGCTTCAAGTGGTAAAACCAAGACTCGTCCTGGAGCGGCACTGCTCCAGGACGGTCGTCGCAGGACGCAAACCCGCCGGACGGTCATGGACCGTCCGGTTTTTTTTGCCCGCCGCTTTTACGGCCTGCGTTCCTTGACAGCAGCAATGGCGGCGATGCGCGCGCGCCGCAGCGCCGCGCCCAGCGCCTCGCCCTGCAGTTCGCCGGGCAAATCGCGCGCCTTGATCGCCATGGCGGCGGCGTGCATCTCGCGCAAGCGGTCGCCGGGCGGGTAGGCCACGTCCGCCAGTCCCGCGCGGCCGCGCTTGTCGGCCTCGCACGCCGTGGCGATGCGGTCGACGCGCTCGGGGCGGCGGAAGGCGTCGCAGCGTTCGAGCAGCTCGTACACGGTCTGCGGCCGCATCTCGTCGATGCGGTGGATGTTGAGGTGGTCGCGGACCACGCAGCGCGCGAGCTGGCGGTGTTCCACCGGCACCTTCAGGCGCGCGCACAGCACGTCCAGCGGTTCCAGGCCGGCCTTCTCGTGGCCGATGTGGCGCGGCAGCACGTGTTCGGGCGTCAGCGCCTTGCCCAGGTCGTGGGTGAGCGCGGCAAAACCCACCAGCTCGTCGCCCGGCGCCAGCGCGGCGGCCATGTCGCACACCAGTTCCACGTGCACGCCGGTGTCGACTTCCGGATGGTATTCGGCGCGCTGCGGCACGCCGTACAGCGCCTCGACCTCGGGCAGCACGACGGCGAGCGCACCGCAGTCGTGCAGGGTGCGCAGGAAGGCCGACGGCGTGGTGCTGGTGATCGCGCGGCGCAGTTCCTGCCACACCCGCTCGGCGGTGAGCTCGGCCAGTTCGCCGCTCGCGACCATCTGCCGCATCAGCGCCATCGTCTCCGGGGCGACGGTGAAGCCCAGGTGCGCGAAGCGGGCCATGAAGCGGGCCGCGCGCAGCACCCGCAGCGGATCCTCGCCGAAGGCGGGACTGACGTGGCGCAGCACGCGCAGTTCCAGGTCGCGTGCACCGTGATAAGGGTCGATCAGCGGGCCGTCGAAGTCGGCCTCCGGATCGCGGGGATGTTCGCCGGGAGGTTCGCCGGAAGGATCGCCGGCAGAACCGCCGCCCCCGCGCGCCTGCGCGATGGCGTTGATGGTGAAGTCGCGCCGCTGCAGGTCTTCCTCCAGCGTGACCGAAGGGTCGGCGCTGACGGTGAACCCCTTGTAGCCGCGGCCGGACTTGCGTTCGGTGCGCGCCAGCGCGTACTCCTCGCCGGTGGCCGGATGCAGGAAGACGGGGAAGTCCTTGCCGACGGCCTTGAAGCCGGCCGCCTCCATCGACTCGGGCGTCTGGCCCACCACGACGTAGTCGCGGTCGCCGTGCGGCAACCCGAGCAGCCGGTCGCGGACGGCGCCGCCGACGAGGTAGATGTCCATGCGCGGTCCTGCCGGCTTCGGAACGCTAGGCCTTCTGCGCCAGCAGCGCGACGATGTCGCGCGCGCCGGCATCGCGGCCCAGGCTGCGTTCGATCGGCGCGGCCTGGCCGGAGATCCAGATGCGCAGTTCGGACTCCATGTCGAAGTGGCCCGCCGTCTCGATCGAGAACATGACGATGCTGCGGTAGGGCACGCTGAGGTATTCCACCTTGCTGCCGGTCACGCCCTGCTTGTTGGTCAGGATCAGGCGGCGGTCGGTGAACACGATGAGGTCGCGGATCAGGCCGAACGCGCGCTGCACGTTCTCGCCCGGCGCCAGCAGCGGCGCGAAGTCCTCGGCGATCTTGTCCAGGTTCTTTTCGCTGGCGTGGCCCAGCAGGGTGTCGATCAGGCCCATGGGCACCTCCTCGAAGTGGGGGAAGTGAGTGTGCCAGTTTGAGTGCGGAAGAGCGGTGCAGCGCGGGCCGACAGCTCCATCCCCGTTTACGGGGATGGTTGGGATGGGGGCCGAGGCTCGCCCGGATGCCGATGCAACCGTTGTCCCGAGAGGAGCCCGCTTCGTTCGAGTACGACGCGACCGTCCACCCCAACCCCAGCCCTCCCCCGCGCCACGGGGGAGGGAGCTCACGTTCTTGATGTGGGCAAGCCGCAGCGGGCCCGGGGGCCGTAGCGCGCTGCGGCGCGTTCAAGGCCCCTCGCGGGTGCCCGTTGCCGGTGGCGCTCTAGCTGCGCCGCTTCCGCCGCGTCGCCGGCTTCGCCGGCGCGGCGGCCGGCGGTGCCGCGGTGGGCGCGGGCGCGGTGGCCATCGGGCAGACGAACTTCTTGCGCGGGCCTTCCGTGCGGCCGCGCAGACGGTCCGTCAGGCGTAGCGCGTCGCCGTTGAGGCGCCAGTCGTAGAGGACGCTGAAGGCCAGCACGCGGGCGACGTATTCGCGCGTTTCCTTGTAACTGATGGTCTCGATCCAGAAGTCCGGGTCCATGCCCGGGCGCTGGGTCCGCCAGCGCGACAGCGGCGCGGGGCCGGCGTTGTAGCCGGCGATGGCGAAGTACGGCTGGCCGCCGTACTGGTCCAGCAGCTGGCGCAGGTAGGCCGTGCCCAGCACGATGTTGGTGTCGGGGTTGTACAGCGAGTCGGCGCCGCCCCACGGCAGGCCCAGCCTGCTGGCCACGCTGGCGCCGGTGCCGGGCAGCACCTGCATCAGGCCCATGGCGTTGGCCTGCGAGCGGGCGCGCGGATCGAACACGCTCTCGGCGCGGATCTCCGCCGCCACCCAGGCCGGGTCGATCCGGTTGGCCGCCGCCTCGCGGCGGATGGTGGCGTCGTGGTGCAGCGGGAATCGCAGCGTGTACAACCGCAGCTCGTCGGGGCGCGCCTCGCCCTTGGGATCCTTGCCCAGCGCGAACACCGCGCGGTCGAACCAGCCGTTGGCCTGCGCCACTTCCACCGCCATGCGCCGCTGCGCGTCGGTGAAGCGCGAAAGCGCCTCGTCCCATTCGCGCGTCGCCCAGCCCTTGCGCTCGATCCGGTACAGGCCCATCGCGCGGACGATCGCCGGGTCGCGCGCCACCGCGGCTTCGTCGGCCGGCGCGTCCTCCGGCATCCACGGGCACAGCGTGTACGGCGCGCCGATCTCGTCGGCCGCCAGGAAACCATGGAACTCGGGCTTCTTCGCCGCTTCGGCGAACAGGCGCTGCGCGGCGGCCTTGTCGCCGGTGCGTTGCGCCAGCCGCGCCTCGAAGTACTGCCAGCGCGCGTCGTTGCGCTGCTTGGCGCCCATCGCGCGGATCGCCGCCAGCGCGGCGGGCCAGTCCGAGCGCGCCATCGCCTCGCGGGCGCGCCATTCGTGCAGGCGATCGTCGAAGCTGGCGGCCGGCACGGCGTTGAGCCGCTGCGCCGATTCGGGTTCATAGGACGCCACCGTCCACAGCGCGGCTTGGTACAGCACCCGGCCGCGCTCCTCGTCGGTGAAGCCCAGCGCCTGCGCGTACTTCGGCAGCTGCGTTTCGCCGGTCGCCGGCGCCGACTTGGCCAGGCGGGCCAGGCCGTGCGAGGCGATGCGCCGGCTGCGCGCCGTCTTCGGCCAGTCCAGCGCGCGCGGATGGATGGCGTCGACGAAGGCGGCGTAGTCGTTGGCCAGGGCCAGTTCCTCGGGCGGCAGGCCGCGCGCCGCGGCGCGCATCACGCCCGGCTGCCACTCCTCGGCGGCCTTTTCGATGCGTTCCCAGCGCAGCTCGCCGCTGAGCGCGCCCTTGGCGGCCAGCGCGTCGAACACCGGGTCGCAGGTGGCCGGCAGCGGCTTGCCGCCGGCGCGCCACACCGCCTTGGCATCCTCTATCCATTGCGCGTCGTCCCTGCCCAGCACCTGGCGCGCCTGCAGCTGCACGCAGCGCAGGTCGGAACTGCGCGCGCCGAGCGCGGGCTTCCACGCCGCCAGCACGGTCGACCAGTCCTTGCGGCGCGCCGCCGCCGCCACCCACATCTCGCGGAAGGCTTCGCCCGCGGCCTGGCCGCCGTAGCGCTGCAGGAAGGCATTGGCGCGTTCGGATGAAACGCTGTCGATGTCGTGGCGCAGGCCGGCGTATTCCACCCAGCCATAGAGCGGATGGCCGGCGATGTCGGCGAACGACGCGGCGTCGAAGCCGTCGCGCTCGGCGGCCTCGATGGCGCTGCGCACGCGCGGCAGCTGCGCATCGGGGCGGACGGCGGCGGTGCTGGCGGACGCGCCGCCCTGGGCGGCGTTGCGCGCGGGCCAGGCCAGCGTGGACTGGCCCATGGCGGCCGGTGCGATGCAGGCGGCCAGCGTCACCAGCGTGGTGATCAACAGTCGGGGGGACATAGCGCCGGACTATAACGGAGCATCGTGAACAGCAGGTCGCCACCGCGGCGAGGACGCGTGTGCACGCACGCCGCCGCACAACGCACGGCCGCTGGCTGCATGATCGGTCGCGCGCGCCGCAGCTCGCCGTCCGGATTTCGCCCGCGAGTTAGTGAAAAAGACTCGCGAGCGTCCCGTTTTTGCACGCGCGCGTCCAAAAAAGAGACGCGCGCGACCGGAAAAGACACGCCGGCGAGTGATTTTCGGACGCTCGCGTCCAAAAAAGAGACGCGAGCGTCCTGGAATGACACGCGCGCGTGCAAAAACGGGACGCGCGCGTCCGGAAAAGACACGCGCGCGTGCAAAAAAGAGTAACTCGCGGGCCATCTCCGGACGTCGGCGCCCCGCGTCGGCACCCCGCGTCGGCACCGGCCACCCCCGCGGGTCGACCCGGCTGAGCAGCCCGGATCCTGTGCCACCATCGCCAGCCCTCATTCGACGGAGTTGCCGTGGCTGCCTCGATCCTGATCTTCCTGCTGCTGGGTGCCGTGGCCGGCGTCCTGGCCGGCCTGCTCGGCGTCGGCGGCGGTCTGGTGCTGGTGGCGGCGCTGGCCTGGCTGCTGCCCACGCTCGGCGTGCCGCAGGAAGCAGCGATGCACGCCGCACTGGCCAGTTCGCTGGCCAGCATCGTGCTGACCGCGGCGGCGTCCGCCCGCGCGCACCACCGCCGCGGCAGCGTGCTGTGGCCGACCGTGGCCTGGATGGTGCCGGGGCTGCTGCTGGGTGGCTGGCTGGGCAGCGGGGTCGCGGTGCGCATCGACGGCGACGCGCTGCGCTGGATCGTCGCCGGCTACTGCCTGCTGGCCGCCGCGCAGCTGACCTTCTCCCGCCCGCGGACCGGCGTGGGCGCCGACCTGGCGCCGCGGGGCCCGGCCATGAGCGCCGCGGGCGTCGCCATCGGCGCGGTCTCGGCCGTCGTCGGGATCGGCGGCGGCAGCATGACGGTCCCCCTGCTGGTCTGGCGCGGCGTCGCCCCGGTCCGCGCGGTGGGGACGTCCTCGGCCTGCGGCGTGGCCATCGGGCTGGCCAGCGCCGTGGGCTACGCCATGCACGCACCCGATGGTGCGCTGCCGCAATTCTCCGTGGGCTACGTGTACCTGCCTGCCGCAATTGGGGTAGCCGCCGCCTCGGTGCTCGCCGCGCCGTGGGGAACCCGGCTGGCGCATCGGCTGCACGGGACCACGCTCAAGCGCGTCTTCGCGGTGTTCCTGGTGCTGGTCGGCCTCAGCCTGATGCTCAAGGGATAGGGGTGCCGCTGGTCAGCAGGACCTCCGACGCCTTGTCGTCGCTTCACTAATTGTTTACAAACCCTTGACGCCATGTTCCGCAAAGGGCATCGGCGCCTTGATTGCTGTCCCGCGCCCCGTTTTGAGAAACGCCCGATTCCAAGAAGCCGTTCTTAAAAAAGCCCGTTCTGAGAAGTCTTAAGGAGAGAGAGTCGATGAAAGCGCTGCACCGACGTACCCTGGCCCAGGCCATCCAGCTGTCCCTCCTGCTCGGTCTGCCGCTTGCCGCGACCGCCCAGGACGCCCCGGCGCCGGGCGCCACCACCCTCGACACCGTGACCGTCACCGGTTCGCGCATCAAGAAGGCCGACCTGGAAACCCAGGTGCCGGTCCAGACGCTGACCCGCGAGGACATCGAGCGCACCGGCCTGACCTCGATCGGCGAGATCGTCCAGAACCTCACCGGCTCGGGCTCCGCCCTCAACACCAAGTTCAACTCCTCCGGCAACTTCGGCTTCTCGCCCAACGGCGACGGCGTCGGCGCCGGTTCGGCGCAGGTCGACCTGCGCAACCTGGGTCCCAAGCGCGTGCTGGTCCTGGTGGACGGCATGCGTTGGGTCAACGAGTCCTCGGCCTCCGGCGTGAGCGCCGCGGTCGACCTCAACACCATCCCGCTGGCCCTGGTCGAGCGCATCGACGTGCTCGAGGACGGCGCGTCCTCGATCTACGGCTCCGACGCCATCGCCGGCGTGGTCAACATCATCACCCGCCGCAACTTCGAAGGCGGGCAGGTCACGCTCAACCACGGCCAGTACAGCGAAGGCGACGGCGACATCAACGGCGCCGA
Organism: Lysobacter solisilvae; assembly: GCF_016613535.2. NCBI lineage: Bacteria > Pseudomonadati > Pseudomonadota > Gammaproteobacteria > Lysobacterales > Lysobacteraceae > Agrilutibacter > Agrilutibacter solisilvae. The sequence goes on along the minus strand of NZ_CP071518.1, from coordinate 747,352 downwards.
CCTCGCCTGGGGCATGAACACCGACCGCAGCAACCTGTTCCTCAGCCTGAGCTACACCGAGCAGGACGAAGTGCGCGCCTCCGACCGCGACATCAGCGCGATCCCGATCCAGGGCGGCAGCTCGCGCGTGCCCGGCGGCCGTTTCGCCTTCGTCGACGACGCCGGCAACGTCTACGACCTGACGACCAATCCCGGCCTGAACAACCCGGTGTACACGCCGGGCCTGCCGGACTGCGACTCGGGCGTGGCGCGCACCGACGACTTCCATTGCTTCGACTTCGCCACCGACGCGTTCAACTACGCGCCGTACAACCTGGTGATCACGCCCTCCAAGCGCGCCGGCGTGTTCGGCCAGTACCGCTTCCGCATCAACGACGGCCTGGGCTTCTACGCCAAGGCGCTGTTCAACCGTCGCGAGTCGACCAACCAGGCCGCGCCCGAACCCATCGACCTCGGTCCGGGTGCCGGCACGACCTATGGCTCGGATGTCTTCATCCCGGCCAACCATCCGTTCAATCCGTTCGGCATCGACCTGGTTGGCGGCAATGACGGCAACATCCTGACCATCCGCCGCCGTCCGCTCGAGGGCGGTCCGCGCATCTTCGAACAGCAGGTCGACACGCAGTACATCGCGGCGGGCCTGGAAGGTTCCTTCGGCGGCGACAAGACCTTCTTCTGGGACGTCAACGCGGCCTGGAGCAAGAACGAAGCCGACCAGACCAACCGCGGCAGCTACAACTCCCGCAACATCGCCCTCGCCCTGGGCGACCCGGCGGTCTGCGCGGCCACCCCGGGCTGCACGCCGCTGGACATCTTCGGCTTCGGCACGATGACGCCGGCGATGCTGGAGTGGATCAGCCCGGTCTTCCGCGACCGCAGCGAACAGGAACTGACCCAGTTCACCGCCAACCTGAGCGGCGACATCGTCGAAATGCCGGCCGGCCCGCTGTCGTTCGCGACCGGCTTCGAGTACCGCAAGTATGAGGGCGCCTACAACCCCGACCCGCAGACCGTGCGTGGCGAGTACAACGGCGTGCCCTCGCTGCCGACCGCAGGCAGCTACCACGTCAACGAGCTGTTCGTTGAGCTCAACGTGCCGCTGATGCGCGATTCGGCCTTCGGCAAGAGCCTGGACCTGAGCCTGGCCGGCCGCTATTCGGACTACTCGACCTTCGGCGGCGAATTCACGCCCAAGTACGGCCTGCGCTGGCAGGTGGCCGACGAGCTGCTGTTCCGCGCCACCTACGCCGAAGGCTTCCGCGCCCCGTCGATCGGTGAGCTGTTCGGCTCGCAGAGCCGCTTCGATGCGCTGATCACCGACCCCTGCCTGGTGCCGCCGACCGCGCCCCCGGGCAGCGTCGCCCCGATCGCCTGCCCGGGTGTCCCGGTGGGTGCGCAGCAGACCGATCCGCAGATCTCCGTGCTGACCGGCGGCAACCCCGCGCTGGAACCCGAACGCGCCCGCAGCTTCAGTGCCGGCATGGTGTTCAGCCCGGGCTTCGCCTCCGGCGCCTCGTGGTCGGAACGCCTCGACTTCGAAGTGACCTTCTACCGCCACAACCTGGAAGGCGCGATCCAGGCGATCGATGCCCAGACCCAGCTCAACCTGTGCGCGCAGACCAACAGCCCGCAGTACTGCACGGGCATCACCCGTCTGCCCTCGGGCGAGATCGACGAGTTCGCCAACTTCCTGATCAACCTGGGTTCGATCAAGACCGACGGCTGGGACGCGGACATCTTCTGGACGCTGCCGGAAACCAGCTTCGGCCAGTTCAAGCTGAGCTGGCAGAACACCATCGTGACGCGCTACGAAGCACGCGGCGCCGCCGGCCAGCTGCAGCCGCAGGGCGTGGGCGTGGTGGTGAACGATTCGGCCATCCCCGAGTGGACCAGCAACGCGGTGTTCGGCTGGAAGATGGACAACTGGTTCGCCTCGTGGACCGTGCGCCACATCTCGGACATGGAAGAGGCCTGCCTGGCCGCCGATCCGGCGATCTTCTGCACGACCCCGACCACCAACAAGATCGACGCGATCACCTACAACGACGCGCAGGTGGGCTACAAGTTCAACTGGATGAAGGGCCTGGAAATCGCGGTCGGCGTCAACAACATGTTCAGCAAGGATCCGCCGGTCTGCACCTCGTGCTCGCTCAACGGGTACGAAGCGTCGACCTACGACATCCCGGACGGCCAGTTCTGGTACGTGCGTGCGGACCTGCGCTTCTGATCACTACGCTTCTGATCAATGCGGGTCGATACATGCGGTTGATCGACGCGGCCTGATGGTCGCGGTCTGATCGGGAAACAAGGAACGGCCGGTGGATTCCACCGGCCGTTTTTCCTTGCGTGGAGAGGGCGATCGCAGTACGCACGCCCGGGTAAGCTCAGGCTTTTCCAGCCCCGATCACCATGAGCGTTGAGCCCCGACCAAACGACAGGCGTCCGCGCATCGGCCGGGTGCTTGGATGGGCGCTCTTGTTGCTGCCTGTGCTCCATCTCGCGACGTGCGCGTATTCGTCGCGGAAGAACGCGGCCGCGTTCGACCAGATCCAGCTCGGTGATCCGGAGCAGGAGGTGATCCTCGCCTTCGGACGGCCATCGGTTCGGGAGATGGCAGGCGACCCGCCCCTTCATCGCTACAGCGACGAGGGGTGCAGGTCGCCCTGTGCGGAACGCTTATGGTTCGAGCATCGACCAGGTCTCGACCTGGAGGCCTGGTCGGTCGACCTGGACGCAAACCGCAGGGTCGTGGTGAAGCGGCACTGGGTGTCGCCCTGACGGCTGGTTGAGATCTGCGATCGGGGAAACCACTCGATTTTGGAAAGCACGTAACCCACCGAAGCCCCGCTCATGCGGGGCTTCTTCATTTGGCACCTTCCCCTCCATTGCAAAAGACAGGGAGGTCCTCCGGAAGGCCGGGGAGCATTCCCGCAAGCCTCCAGCGACTCCGGAAGGCTGGGGAGGATTCCGGCAAGCCGCCAGCGACTCCGGAAGGCTGGGGAGGATTCCGGCAAGCCGCCAGCGACTCCGGAAGGCCGGAATTGGATTCGCGAATCCGGATTTCGCCTTCCGGAATCCGGAATCGGCCTTCCCGAAGACGGATTTGGCCTTCGCGAGTCCTCTGCAGGCTTCGGGAAGACCGGATTGGGATTCGGGAAGACCGGATTGGGATTCGGGAAGACCAAAACTGGATTCGCGAAGACCGGATCTGCATTCGGGAAGACCCTTTTCGGCTTCGCGAAGCCGAACCGGGTATCCGGGTCGGCAAAGCGGCCCTCGGGAAGGTCGCCGGCGACGGCGCTTGAAGCGAAATGTTCCCCGACAAGCCTGCGACCGCGTACGGCCGCCATCCGCGCTGCGTCCTACCTTCGCAGCGCCGTCTCCGGCACGTCCAGTTCCAGCGACAGTGCCAGGTGGTCGGAGGCCGCCGCGGCCATCGCGCGCGCGTGGTGGCGGACCAGGCCGTCGCCCAGCAGGATGTGGTCGATCGCGCGCTGCGGTCGCCAGCTGGGGAAGGTCGCGACGACGCTGTCGGGCGGCTGCAGGCGCGTGCGCTTGAACAGCGCCTGCATTTCCGGCCGTTCCAGGTCGCAGTTGAAATCGCCCATCAGCACGGCGTTGGGATGGTCGTGCAGCAGTTCGGCGATGAAGGACAGCTGCGAGGCGCGCGAGGCCGCGCCCAGCGACAGGTGCGCGACGGCGATGGTGAGGCCGCGGTTGTCGTTGCCGAAATGGGCCAGCAGCACGCCGCGGCCGGCGATGCGGCCGGGCAGGGCGTGGTCGATCACCTCGATCGGCTCCAGGCGGCTGAGCAGCCCGTTGGCACTGGAGGCCACGCCGCCGACGCGCCGGTTGGGCTGGTGGCTCCAGTAGTGGAAGCCGCCGCGCTGGGCGAGGTAGTGGGTCTGGTTGGTGAAACCCGAGCGCAGGCTGCCCGGGTCGCTTTCATTGAGGCCGACGATGTCGTGCTCGCCGGCCAGCTGCGCGATGGTGTCGAGGCTCAGGCGCTTGCCCATCGGCAGCACGTGCGACCAGCTGCGCATCGCGTAGTCGCTGTAGCGGCGCGTGCTCGAGCCGGCCTGGATGTTGGCGCTCAGCAGGCGCAGCCGGCGGTGGCCAGTCAGGGGTGCTGCCGTGGCCACCGCGGGCGTCCGTCGCTTCCTGGCGATCAGCCGCCGCTGCGCGCGGCGCGCTCCTGGGCCACCAGGTGCGTGGCGATGCGCAGGGTGTCTTCCAGGGTCTTGCCCTTGATCTTGTACTTGCCGTCCACCACCACGCTCGGGCTGGAGTCGACGGCGCTGCGCTGCATGAACTGCAGGGCGCGCTTGAACTTGGCGTCCACCGCGAAGCTGCCCATGGTGCTGGCGAACTGGGCGGCGTCGGCGCCGTAGCCGGCGTACCAGGCGCTGATGGTCTCGGCGTTGGCGTCGTGCATGTCGATCTTGTGGTCCAGATGCACGGCACGGAACATCGCCTCGTGCGTCTTGCCCAGCAGGCCCAGCGATTCGGCCGCGTAGTAGGCGCGCGCGAAAGGCTCGGGATTGCCGCCGAACGGGCCCGCCACCGGGGTGAACTTCACGTCGGCCGGCTGGCGGGCGCGCCAGGCGCGGACCAGCGGTTCGAACGCGGCGCAGTGGGGGCAGGTGTAGCTGAAGACTTCGACCACTTCGATCTTGCCGCTGCCCGGCTCGAACGGCTGGCCACCGGCGATCTCCTCGTAGTCGATGCCCGCGACCGGGGCGGGGCCGACCGGGACGTCGGGGCTGGCGGCCGGCGGAATGTCCGCCGACTCGGCGACAGGCGCGGCCGGGGTGGCCGCGGTAGCCGGTGCATCGGTCGCCGGAGCGGCCGGGGTGGCGGCTTCCGTGGTGGCCGGCGCGGTCTCGGCGGTGGGTGCCGGAGCGTCCTTGTTACAGGCCGCCAGCGGCAACAGCAGGGTCAGCAGCAGGGTGGCACGCAAGCTCATGGAGTTTCTCCGCGAAAGGATTCTGGGGCGGCGCGTGGTGCGCCCGGACGGTGGACGGTCGCGCTCGGCGCGACCGGGCTGCCGGCAAGCATAGGGCCCACAGTGGACCCGTGGACGTGTGCGTGCCGTCTTGTGGGTGGCGTGGTTGGGCGCGCCGCTCAGCGGCGGCGCTTGGCGGCCGCGCGTTCGCGGGCGACCAGCTGGCCGGCGATGCGCAGCTGGTCCTCGAAGGTCCGGCCGGTGACGAGGTAACGGCCGTTCACCACCAGCGCCGGCGTGCCTTCCAGGCCGCTGCCCAGCGCGAACTCACGGGCCCGCGCCATCTTCGCCGCGACGGCGGGGCTGGCGGCGGCGGCCGTGAACCGGCCGGCGTCCAGGCCGAGTTCGGCGTAGTAGGAGGCTACTTCGCCCAGGGTGGCGTTGCGGGGAAGCGTGTGCGCCTCGTGGATCGCCTGGAAGGTGCGGGCGTGGGTCGTGCCCAGCGCGCCCATGCTCTCGGCGGCGAAGTAGGCCTGGCCCAGCGCGTCGTCGGCTTCGTACACCAGCGGGACGTAGCTGAAGCGCACGTCCTTGGGCAGCCTGGCCTTCCACGCCTGCACCATCGGGTCGAAGTTGGCGCAGTGGTGGCAGGTGTAGAGGAAGATCTCGGCCACTTCGATCTTGCCCGCCAGCGGCGCATACGGCTGGCCGTCGGCGATGACGGTGTAGTCCTGGCCCTCGACGAGGGCCGGGGCCGCCGGCGCGGCAGGCGCGGCGTACGCCGTCACCGGGGCGAGCGCGGTGGAGAGCGCGGTCGAGAGGAGCAGGGCCAGCAGCAGGGCGATTCGTGCGGTCATGGGAAGCCTGTCGGAGCATGGGAGGGGCGTTCGCCGGACCCCGCGCGGGTGGCGGGCGGATTGGCGGCGCATCAAAACAAGTCGTGCCAAACAAAAACGCCGACCGTGGCGACACGGTCGGCGTATTGAACCTCAGTGCGGCAGCCTGTGACCGCGCACGGCGTCCTTAAGTTCAGCCGCCGGTAGCGGGGGCGACGGCCGGAGTCGCGGCGACGCCGGCCGGACGGGCGTGCAGGCCCTGCAGGTAGCTCGACAGCGCGCGGATCTCCTCGTCGCTGAGCTTGCCGGCGATCGAGGCCATGATCTGGAACTGGGCCGGATTGGCCTGGGTGGTGGTGCCGGCGCGGTATTCCTCCAGGCGGCGCTGGGTATAGGCCGACTGCTGGCCGGCGACCGCCGGGTAGGCGGGACCGGGGTTGCCGGCGCCGGCGGGGCCGTGGCAGGCCATGCAGGCGGGCAGGCCGCGGGCCTTGTCGCCGCTGCGGAACAGCTGCTGGCCGATCTCGAAGAACTTCTTGTCCTTGTAGGTGCCGGCGCTGACGACCATGTCGTCGGCGATGCCGGCGCCCGGCTTCTGGGTGGCGAAGTAGGCGCCCAGGTCGCGGGCGTCCTGCGCGGTCAGCGCGTCGGCGAAGGGCTTCATGACGGCCGCCATGCCGGTGTTGCGCTCGCCGCTCTTGAACAGGGCGATCTGGTGGGCCAGGTAGCGCTCGCTCTGGCCGGCCAGGCGCGGGTATTGCGGGTCGGTCGGGTTGCCGTCCAGGCCGTGGCAGGCCGCGCAGGTGCCGGCCTTGGTGGCGCCCGCCTTCACGTCGCCCCAGGTCGCCGGCTTCTCGACCAGCGGCGCGGTCTGCACGGGTGCGTTGTCCGGCACCGGGGTGACCGTGGCTTGGGCGAAGGCAACGGCGGCTGCTGCAAAGGCAGACAGGCCGACGAGGCCGAGGACGCGGGCGTGGCGCATGAGCTGGGCTCCGGGATTGCTTGACAGGGCGCCTAAGGAATTCGGGCGCCGAAACCGGGAAATTATGGTTGCCGGCCGACGGCGGGTCAAACCAAGCAGTGGCGGGCGGGGCGCGGGTGGACCGGGCAGGGGTCGCGCCGGCGTCACCGGGGTGCGGTCGGGCGGGGCGGGGAGGCCGGGTGCACCGGGCGCCTTGGGTGGTGGGGCGGGGGGCGGAAGCCGGCGTGGCGGGGGGCGCGGGGGATGGTTTCCCGTTGGCAACGCGCGGCGGCGCGTTTGGGCCCGGACATTCGTGGAAAAGCCACCTCAGTTTGCCTTCGCAACGCGCGGCGGCGCGTTTGGGCTCTGCCTTGGGCCTTTTTTCCACCATGCGCCTTGCGCCATGCGATCCTGTTCACATGGCTACCCCCAATCCCTTCGCCCGCGCCCACTATCTTCTGGCGGCCCACAACCCGCGCCAGCTCCCCGCCGACGGCGGTTATGAGGTGGCCTTCGCCGGCCGTTCCAACGCCGGCAAGTCGAGCGCGCTCAACGCGATTTGCCAGCAGAACGCGCTGGCCCGGGTCTCCAAGACGCCCGGCCGGACCCAGCAGCTGGTGTTTTTCGACCTGGTGCCGCCCGGATCGCCGGAGCCGGGTACCAAGTTCCTGGTCGACCTGCCGGGCTACGGCTACGCCAAGGTGCCGCAGGAGCTGCAGGCGCACTGGCAGGCCTTCATCCAGAGCTACTTCAACACCCGCCAGGCGCTGAAGGGGTTGGTGGTGGTGATGGACATCCGGCATCCGCTCAAGGACTACGACCGGCAGATGCTCGGCTACGCCGTGCAGCGCGAGCTGCCCGCGCACGTGCTGCTGACCAAGGCCGACAAGCTCAGCCGCGGCGCCGCCATGAACACCCTGCAGGCCGTGCGCATGGAACTGTCGCGCGCGTTCGGCGACACCGTGAGCGTGCAGACCTACTCGGGTGAGTCCAAGCAGGGCGTCGACGAAGCGCGCGCGGTGATCGCGCGCTGGCTGGAGTTGTAAGGCATCGGTCGGCGGACGTTTACGGGCGACGGGACTGCATCAGAAGACAGGCGCTTCACGCCGTTGCCGCCCGAAGCCGCGGATCCATCCACCCGCGCAGCGCATCCACCAGCACGTTGATCGCCACGATCGCCGCGCCGACCACCAGCACCACGCCCAGCACCAGGGTGTAATCGCGATTGAGCGCGCCCTGCACGAAGTAGCGGCCCATGCCGGGGATGCCGAACACCTGCTCGACCACGGCCGAGCCGGTGACCACGTTGATCAGCGCCGGCGACAGCCACGCCGCCACCGGCAGCAGCGCCGGCCGCAGGGCATGGGCGAACAGCAGCCGCGTTTCGGACAAGCCGCGGGCGCGTGCGGCGCGCAGGTATTCGGCCGACAGCGTCTCCAGCAGGCTGGCCCGGGTGAGGCGTGCGCAGTAGGCGACGTTGGGCAGCGCCAGCGCCACCACCGGCAGCACCAGGTTCCGCCATTCGCCCCAGCCGCCGGCCGGCAGCCAGTGCAGGGTGACTGCGAACAGCAGCACCAGCAGCGGCGCGACCACGAACTTGGGCACCGCCAGGCCCAGGCCGGCGACGAACATCAGTGCGCGGTCGAGCGTGCGCCCGGCGCGCAGCGCGGCCAGCACGCCCAGCGGGATGCCCAGCAGCAGCGCCAGCAGCAGCGCCAGCCCCCCGTTGAGCGCCGACACCGGCAGGGCCTGCGCCACCAGCTGGTTGACGGTGTAGTCGGGGTACTGGAACGAGGGGCCCAGGTCGCCGCGCGCGACATCACCCAGCCAGGCGCCGTACTGCGCCAGCAGCGGCCGGTCCAGCCGGTACTGCTGCGCGAGCGCGGCCTGCACTTCCGGCGGCGCGGCCTTCTCCGCGTCGAAGGGCCCGCCGGGCGCGGCGCGCAGCAGCACGAAACACAGCGTCGCCAGCAGCCACAGGGTGAGCAGCGCCTCCAACAGGCGGCCGCTCCAGACCTTGAGCGCGGCCTTCATGGTGCGGCCGTGCCTGTTGTCGAACGCGCGGCCGGAGATGCGGCCGATCGCGCGGCCGATCGTGCGGCCGGCGGCGTCGCCGACCCCAGGCGCAACCAGCGGCTCGCGTGGCGGTCCAGGGCGTTGGGATGCCAGCCCTGCACCTGCGGCGCGACCAGGTGCTTGGAGGTGTAGAAGTACAGGGGCACCACCGCGTCGGCATTGAGCAGGCGCTGCTCGGCGGCGCGCAGCCAGGCGTCACGCGCGGCCGGCGAGGTGGCGGCATCGGCGCGCGCCAGCCGCTCGCGGAAACCGGCGTCGTCGTAGCCCGTCCAGTTGAGCGGGCCATCGCTGCCGAAGGCGGCGAGGAAGTTGCGCGCGTCGGGGACGTCGCCGATCCAGCCGCCGCGGAACACCTGCGTGATCACGCGCTGCTTGCGGTTGCCGACGAACACCTTCCACTCCTCGTTGCGCAGCCGCACCTGCACGCCCAGCACCTGCCGCCACATCGCCGCGACCGCGAGCGCCATGCGCCGGTGCGGCGTGGACGTGTTGTAGCGCAGCTCGATCACCAGCGGATGCCGACGCGAATACCCTGCCTGGCGATACAGGCGGCGCGCGAGCGCCTCCCGCGCGGGCGTGTCCAGTGCCGACCACGGCGTGCGCGCCGGCACGTAGCCGGCGATGCCCGGCGGCACGATGCCGTGCGCGGGCTGTTCGCCCAGGCCGGTGACGTGGGCGGTGAGCTTGTCGCGGTCCACTGCCAGCGCCAGGGCCCGGCGCAGGCCGGGCGCGTCGCGCAGCGGCGGCGTGGTGAGGTTGAGGCCCAGCCAGAATGCGCCCAGGTACGGCGCGATCCGCAACTGGTCCCCGAAACGCGCCCGCAGCGAGGTCAGTGGCTGCGGCGGCACCACCTCGGTCATGTGCAGGTCGCCGGCGGCGAAGCGCTGCAGCTCGGCGGACGCGTCCTCGGTCACGTGGAAACGCACCCGCGCGATCGCCACCGTCGATGCGGCATGGAAATGCGGGTTGCGTGCGACCACCAGGTTCGCCTGCGGCGTCCACGCCGCCAGCCGGTAGGCCCCGTTGCCGACCAGGTGGCCCGGCCGCGTGTGCTGCGCGCCGAAACGCGCCACGCCGGGCAGGTAGACCGGGAAGGCGATGGGCAGCGTCAGCAGCGCCGGGACCGGCGCGCTGCGGTCGAAGGTGAACACCACGGTGCGCGTGTCCGGCGCGGCCACGCCCAGTTGCGCGGGCGGCACCTGCCCGGCCTGCACGGCGCGCGCGTTGTGCAGGGCCTCGAAGAGCTCGCCGAAGGGCGCGGCGGTGGCGGGTGCGAACGCGCGGCGGAAGCTGGCGACGATCTGCGGCGCGTCCAGCGGCGTGCCATTGCTCCAGCGCAGGCCCGGCCGCAGGCGGAACGTCCAGACGCGGCCATCGGCGGAAACCGACCATGCCTGCGCCATGCCGGGCACCAGCCGGCCGTGGGCGTCCTCGGTCACCAGGCCCTCGTAGAGGTCGCGCAGCACGTTGCCGCAGGCCACTTCCTGGCAGCGGTGCGCGTCCAGGGTCGCCGGCTCCGGGCCATTGCCGCGCTCCAGCGGCAGGTCGCCCGGCAGGGCCGGTTGGGCAAGCGCAGCGCTGGAACACAGCCACAGCAGGCAGGCGGACAAACGCGTCATGGGGCCGGGCTATGCTTCATTCGTTGCGATGGTAGGCCACCGGCCCCATATCGCCCTAGCCTCCGAGCGCGATGCCGCGCTCGTTCCCCCACGCAGTCCAGCCGCGAGCGGCCCATGTCGAGCCCGAGCAACGTCGCCGAATCCCCCATCACCGATCGCCGGGAACTGGTCCAGTACCTGGCCGACGGCAACAAGCCTCCCGAGCAGTGGCGCATCGGCACCGAGCACGAGAAGTTCGGCTTCCGGCTGGACGACCTGCGCCCGCCCACCTTCGACGGCGAACGCGGCATCGAGGCCCTGCTCACCGGCCTGACGCGCTTCGGCTGGACGCCGGTGCAGGAGCATTCGGGCGAAGGCCGCGGCCGCACGGTCGCGCTCATCCGCGACGGCGCCTCGGTCACGCTGGAGCCGGCCGGCCAGCTGGAACTGTCAGGCGCCCCGCTGGAAACCATCCACGACACCTGCCGCGAGACCAACGCCCACCTGGCCGAGGTCAAGACGGTCGCCGAAGAGTTGCAGCTCGGCTTCCTGGGCATGGGCTTCCAGCCCAAGTGGAAGCGCGAGGAGATGCCCTGGATGCCCAAGGGGCGTTACAAAATCATGCGCGACTACATGCCCAAGCGCGGCGACCTGGGCCTGGACATGATGACGCGCACCTGCACGGTGCAGGTCAACCTGGACTTCGCGTCTGAAGCCGACATGGTGAAGAAGTTCCGCGTGTCGCTGGCGCTGCAGCCCATCGCCACGGCGCTGTTCGCCGATTCGCCGTTCAAGGAGGGCCAGCCCAACGGCTACCTCTCCTACCGTTCGCACATCTGGACCGACACCGATCCCGACCGCACGGGCATGCTCGACTTCGTGTTCGAGGATGGCTTCGGCTTCGAGCGCTACGTCGACTACCTGCTCGACGTGCCGATGTATTTCGCCTATCGCGACGGCCGCTACGTCGACCTGTCGGGGCGCTCCTTCGTCGATTTCATGCACGGACGCCTGGATGCGCTGCCCGGCGAGCGGCCGACGATGCGCGACTGGTCGGACCACATGACCACCGCCTTCCCGGAAGTGCGCCTGAAGAAATACCTGGAGATGCGCGGCGCCGACGGCGGGCCCTGGGGGCGGCTGTGCGCGCTGCCCGCGTTCTGGGTGGGCCTGCTCTACGACGATGCCGCGCTCGACGCCGCCTGGGACCTGGTCCGCGACTTCAGCATGGCCGAGCGCAACGCGCTGCGCGACGGCGTGCCACGCCACGCGCTCAAGCTCCCATTCCGCGGCGGCACCGTGCGCGACCTCGCGCTGGAAGCGCTGAAGATCTCCGCCGCCGGCCTGCAGCGCCGCGCGCGCCGCAATGCCTCGGGCGCCGACGAGAGCCGGTTCCTGGAGCCGCTGATCGAACTGGCCCAAGCCAACGAGACGCCGGCCGAACGCAAGCTGGCGCTGTTCCATGGCGCCTGGCAGGGCAACATCGACCGCGTGTTCGAGGAGTTCGCGTACTGACGGCGCGTGCGGCCCACGTCGGGATCGGGTGACCGGTCCCGGAGCTGCCCAGCCCCCGCGCCCGGATTGCGTGCTTCATTTCCCGTCGCGCGCGCTGCATACGAAATCATCCTGACGGCCGTCATCCGCGCGTCCTAGACTGGGGCCATGAGCCTGCCCGCCCCCCATGCCGCGCCGCTGCGCACGGTCGAGTTCGCCGCCACCGACGCGCTGCTGCGCGAGGACGTCAACATGCTGGGCGCGCTGGTGGGCGAGATCCTCGCCGAACAGCGCTCGCCCGGATTCCTCGACCAGGTCGAACAGCTGCGCCGCGCGGCCATCGCGCGACGCGAGGCCGACGCACCGGTGGCCGCGCTGGCGCAGGCGCTGCACGAAGTGCCGCTCGAGCTGGCCGGTGACCTGGTGCGCGCGTTCTCGACCTATTTCCAGGCCGTCAACCTGGGCGAACGCGTGCACCGCATCCGCCGTCGCCGCGACTACGAACGCCAGGGCGCGGCGCCGCAACCTGGCGGCCTGCGCGAAGCCGTGCAGCGGCTGTCGGGCCAGGGCGTGGGCGCGGACGAACTGCAGGCGCTGCTGGCGCGGCTGCGGGTCGAGCCGGTGTTCACCGCGCATCCGACCGAAGCGGTGCGGCGCGCGCTGCTGAAGAAGGAACGCGAGATCGTCACCTGCCTGGTGGCCGACATCGACCGCGGCCGCACGCCGGCCGAGCGCCGCGCCGATCGCGAACGCATCCGCCTGGCACTGACCACCAGCTGGCAGACCAGCGAAGCGGCGACCGCGCGGCCGAGCGTGGCCGACGAATTCCAGCACGTCGGCTTCTACCTGACCGAAGTGCTGTACCGCGTGCTGCCGGTGTTCTTCGAAGTGTTCGAGGACGCCCTGCGCGACCACTACGGCGCGGCTTGCGCTGATGAAATCGCTCTGCCCGACGTGCTGCGCTTCGGCACCTGGGTGGGCGGCGACATGGACGGCAATCCCAACGTGGGCGCCGATACCGTGCGCGCCACGCTGGCCGGCCAGCGGTCCATGGTGCTCGCCGCCTACCGGCGCGACCTGGCGTCGCTGGCCGAACTGCTGTCGCAGTCACTCACGCGCGTGCAGGTGTCGGACGCGCTGCTGGCCCGCATCGCCCGGTACCGCGAGCTGTTGCCGGCGGCGGCCGCGCGGCTCAAGCCGCGCCACGAGGACATGCCGTACCGCAACCTGCTCGCGCTCGTGCAGGCGCGACTGCAGGCCACTGCGGAGGATCGCGCGGAGGGCTACGCGGACGCGGCGCAGTTCGAGGAAGACCTTGCGCTGATCCAGGACAGCCTGCAGGCGCATCGGGGCGAGCACGCGGGTGGTTTTGCCGTACGCCGTCTGCGTCGCCGCGCGGCCTGCTTCGGCTTCCACTTGGCCAGCCTGGACCTGCGCCAGGACTCGGCCACCCACGACGCCGCCCTCGCCGCCCTGCTCGGCGACGCCGGCTGGGCGGCGCGCGACGTCGCCACGCGCACGGCACGCCTGCATGGCCTGCTGGAAGACCCGTCGGCGGTGATGGACGGCGCCGCCGCGCGCGCGACGCTCGACGTCTTCGCCGCGGTCGCCGAACTGCGTCCGCGTTACGGGGCGCACGCATTCGGCCCGTACATCATCAGCATGACCCGCAGCGCCGCCGACGCGCTGGCGGTGCTTGCCCTGGCGCGCGTGGCCGGGTGCCTTGAGGACGGCGCGGTGCCGCTGGACATCGCACCCCTGTTCGAAACCATCGACGACCTGGACGCCGCGGCCGACACGTTGCGCGCACTGTTCGCCGACCCGCATTACCGAGCGCACCTGTCCCGCCGCGGCGATCGCCAGGTCGTCATGCTGGGCTATTCCGACAGCGCGAAGGACGGGGGCCTGCTCGCCTCGCGGTGGTCGCTGCAGCAGACCCAGGTGGCGCTGACGAGGCTGGCGCAGGACAGCGGCGTGCACATCGCGTTCTTCCACGGCCGTGGCGGCTCGGTGAGCCGTGGTGGTGGCAAGACTGCGCGCGCCATCGATGCCGCGCCACGCGGTTCCGTCGACGGCACCCTGCGCCTGACCGAGCAGGGCGAGGTGATCCACCGCAAGTACGGCATCCGCGCCATCGCGCTGCGCAACCTGGAGCAGACCACCGCCGCGGTGCTGCATGCCACGCTGCGGCCGCGTCGCGCCGAGCCGCGCGAGGAAAGCTGGCGCGCCATCGCCGCGGAACTGTCCGACCATTCGCGCAGCCACTATCGCGCGCTGGTGCACGAAGCGGCAGGCTTCCCCGACTATTTCCGCAGCGCCACGCCGATCGACGTGATCGAGCGGCTGCGCATCGGTTCGCGCCCGAGCAAGCGCGCCGCGGCGGCGGTCGGCGGCGAAGGCGCGCCTGGCATCGGCACGCTGCGCGCGATTCCGTGGGTGTTCGCCTGGGCGCAGAACCGGTCCGGGCTCACCGCCTGGTACGGCGTGGGCACCGCGCTGGCGCACGGCCTGCAGCGGCACGGCGTCGAGGCGCTGGCGGAGATGGCGCGCGACTGGCCGTTCTTCAGCACGCTGGTCGACGACGTGGAGATGGTGCTGGCCAAGTCGGACCTGGGGATCTTCGCCCACTACTCGCAGCTGGCCGGCGCGCTGCACGCGCGCTTCCATCCGGGGATCACGGCCGAGTTCGAAGGCACGCGCGAAGCGGTCTTCGCGATCAAGGGCCGCCGCGAGCTGCTGGCCGATGACCCCCGCCTGCGGCAGTCGATCCGCCTGCGCAACCCCTACGTCGATCCGATCAGCGTGCTGCAGGTCGACCTGCTGGCGCGCTGGCGCGCCGGCGGGCGCGAGGACGACGCGTTGCTGCAGGCGCTGATCGCCACCATCAACGGCATCGCCGCCGGCATCCAGAACACGGGCTAGGCGCGGGTGAGCTCCGCGTGCAGCTTGCGCAGCTGCGCGATCTCCGCCTTGTGCAGGCCGCGGGCATAGCCCGGCATGCGCTTGACCCGCGCCAGTACCTGTTCGCACACCGCCAGCGCGCGCGCCTGGTCGCCCCAGGTCACCAGCAGGGGCGCGTAGTACGCGTGCGCGTCGAAGCCGTTGGCGTATTCCAGCAGGGCGTCGAATTCCTCACGCGCCTTGGCGCGGTTGCCTTCCGCGGCGGCGGCACGCGCGTAGGTGACGTGTCCTTCCTGCGAGCGGTAATCCGGCCGGCGCGCGATCACCTCGTCCAGCAGTTCGCGCGCGGCGGTCGCGTGGCCGGATTCCAGCAGGGCGCGCGCCAGGCGCACCTGGATGTCCGGGTCCTGCGCGTGGATGCCACGCAGGGATTCCTGGTAATGGACGACAGCCTCGGAGGCGCGGCCGGCGTCGATCAGCGCATCGGCCAGCCGCAGGCGGTGGCCGGTGGTCGCGGCGCCGTCGAAATCGTCCTGCGCCAGGCGCAGCTCGCGCATCGGGTCCAGCACCTTGCGCACGCCCTGCACCACCTGCCGCCCCTGGCGGCTGTGGCGCATCGACGGCAGCCAGATCGTGAGTGCGTATACCAGGCTGCCCAGGCCGGGGAACGCGAACAGGATCATCAGCCAGTAGCGCTCCTGCCCGCTGCGGATGGCATGGGTGGCGAAATAGAGCGCGATGGCCATGTGCAGGCCAATTCCCAGAAACGGCATGTGGAACTCCCCCTGGAGCCTTGCGGTTGGACACCGCGGGAGTGCTCACGCGGCGCGCGAAGTCTACCGGGGAAGGCGGGGGGCGGCCACGCCGCGCGCCGCGCGGGAAACTGAACGCGGCAGTGTCAGCCCAGGCTGAGCTCGACGTACTCGAAGCGCGCTTCGCGCAGCACGCGTTCTCCGGGCACCAGCGCCAGCGCGCGGTCGAACATCGGCCCGGCGTGCACGCAGGTGTGGAACTCGCCGTTCTCGCCGCAGGGATCGACCCCGGCGGGCAGGTCGCGCAGCAGCGCGGCGTCGAATTCCCGCCCGCAGAAGTCCGCGTCCAGCTGCTGGGTATCCACGCAGCACAGCCGCGCGCGCAGGCCGCCGGTGATCATCGCCGCGGCCAGTTGCGTGGTGTCGGCGCCGAACAGCGGCGTCTGGATGTCCCAGCCCAGGCCGGCGCACAGGGCCTGGCGCCAGGCGCGCACGTCGGCCAGGAACAGGTCGCCGAACGCGATCGTCGACAAGCCCGGCCAGCGTTGCGCGGCCTGCGCCAGCGCGGCGGCGAAGGACGCGGTGTAGGTGTCGTTGTCGCAGGCCTGCGGGATGCGTGCTTCGAGCACCGGCAGCCCCGCGGCCCGCGCCTGGGCGAGCAGGATCTCGCGGCGGATGCCGTGCATGGCGATGCGTTCATAGCCGTCGGTGACGGTGGTGAGCAGGCCGACGACCTGCCAGCGCGGGTCCTGTCGCAGCGTGTGCAGCGTCCAGGCCGCGTCCTTGCCGCCGCTCCAGGGACACGAGGATCGGCGTACGACCGGCGGGAAATGGGTTCATTGACAAAGCTTACCCGGGGCGGGGCGCGTGCCGAACTGTGACCCGTGGCACGCATGGCGATGCCGTCCCCCATGCGGATGCCGAACTGTGGCGGCGGTCCCGGTTCGGTAGCGCGGTGATCGCGAGGATGCGCCCGTCGCAGCGTCTTCGGGGGAGGGCGCGGCGATGGTCGACGAAGGGATGCTTCGGCGAATCCACTGCGATCGCAGTCGCGAGTACCTGCCCCGCCACGGGCCCAGGTCCGCGGCACCGGCCAGGAGGCCGGGGGCGGTCCACTCGAGGTTAGCGAATCATGCCGTTCTCCCCGACAGTCCGCCTTGGCGGGCTCTGCGCCACCGCTTTGCTCCTGGTTTCCCCGTGGCTGCCCAACGCGGCCCACGCCGCCACGACGGGCGAGCAGAAGACCGCCGTCGTGCTGGTCAACTTCCAGGACCTGCCCACCCAGCCGATCACGCCCGCCGCCGCCCACGCGATGGTGTTCGGCACCGTGAGCGATTTCTACTGGGAGAACTCCTACGGCAAGACGTTCCTGTCCGGCGATACACTGGGCTGGTTCACCCTGCCGCTGAGCGAGTCGCTTTGCGACAACAACCGCTTCGCGCAGGAAGCCGACAGGATGGCCGCCGCGGCCGGGATCAACCTGGCGCAGTACTCGCGCCTGATCTACCTCATGCCGCGCAAGGCCTGCATGGACGGCGGCGCGAACTCCGGCACCGCGCTGCCGTCGCGCATGTTCGCCACGGCCAACGAATTCAACGCGCAGCTGATCACCCACGAACTGGGCCACAACTTCGGCCTGCTGCATTCGGGCACCACCGAGTGCGGTGGCGCGGTGCTCGGCCCCGCCTGCACGAGCAACAGCTACGGCGACCTCGCCGACACGATGGGCAGCGGCTACGTCAACCATTTCAGCGCGGTGCACAAGGACCGCATGGGCTGGCTGGACGCCGCGCGCGTCGCCACGGTGTCCACCACCGGCACGTACACGCTGACCCCCTTCGAGACCGGCACCGCCGGCCTGAAGGTGCTGAAGGTCCCGCGCGGCATCGATGCGGCCACCGGCCAGCCCGGCTACTACTACATCGAATATCGCCAGCCGACCGGCTTCGACGCGACGCTGGCCAGCCTGGGCAACCTCGCGCAGGGCGTGCTGGTGCACCTGGACGGCGCCAACAGCGTCCTGCTGGACATGACGCCCAACAGCGACGCCTCGTCCACCTACGCCGATACGCGCGACGCCGCGCTGATGGCCGGCCGCAGCTGGACCGATGCCAACGGCATCACGCTCACGCTGAAGTCGGCCAGCGCCGCCGGCGCGGTCGTGGAAGTGAAGATGGGTGGCACGGCGCCGGCGCCGACCTGCACGCGTGCGGCACCCTCGGTCAGCCTGTCCGGGCCGACCACGGCGATGGCCGCCGGCAGCACCGCGCAGTACACGATCAGCGTCGCCAACCACGACAGCGCCGCCTGCGCCGCGACCACCTTCAACCTCGCCCGCACGCTGCCCACCGGCTGGACCGGCGCGCTGTCCGGCAGCAGCCTGACGCTGAGCCCGGGCGCCACCGGCACCGCGACGCTGGGCGTGACCTCGCCCGCGTCCGCCGCGGCCGGCAGCTATGCCGTCGGTGTCGGCACGGGCAGCCCCGCGGGCAGCCTGCATACCGCCAGCGCGTCGGCCACGTATTCGGTCGCCGCAACGGGCGGCGCGCTCAGCCAGACCCTCGGCACGGACAAGCTCAACTATCTGCGCGGCGAGACGGTGTACATGAGCGCGCGCATCACCAGCGCCGGCGTGGCGTTGAATGCGGCCAGCGTGAAGTTCACGGTGAGCCTGCCCGCCGGCAGCCCGGTCGTGATCATGGCCGTCAGCGGCAGCGACGGCTACGCCCGCGCCACCTACCGGCTGGCCAAGGGCAAGTCCGCCGCCGGCAACTACGGCCTGCGCGCCGACGCCACCGGTAACGGCGCGACCGCGACCACAAGCACCGCCTTCGCCGTCAAGTGACGGCGGCGCAGGCATCCAGCATCAGGCCTGGCTGATACAGCACTCCAGGCAGGCACCGCGTAAAGCCGGTGCCGTCGAAAGGTTCGACACGGGGGAACGCGATCGTGGTGTCCGGCAGGGGCGGAGCCACCATCGTTCGAGTCGACCAGGCCGCATCGCCTGGTGACCGGAAGAGGCAGCGATACGGGCTCGGCCCCCGCGGCATCCGGTCTCCAGGGAAGAGGCGATGCGGCTTTCGGCGGTACCGCAAGCGAGGGCCCGGACATGTGCGCATGTCCGGGCCTTTTTTATTCGGAGGATCGCCACCTGCAGTGACGCCGTGCACGAGCCCGGGTAAGCGCTGCGCGCCCGGGACTCTTCGTCCGGGGACGGTGAGGGCTCAGAGGTTGTTCTGGCTTACGCGGCGCGCTGCGGCGCGTTTGAGTTCCACTGCCGCTGCAGGTTGCCCGCGGCGCGGCGCGACGCGGGAGGACGGTGCGGTCTTGCGACCGCACCGCCCCTGCCATCACGCAGCGGAACGGGGGAAGTGCTGCGCGAGGGCGAGGTGGCCGCGCCACCGTGCGGGGACGATGACGCGGCGGTACTTCACGACCTGCGGTTGCGTGTCAGCCACTGGGTGGGCAGTTGGGGCAGGTCGGGCACAGCTTGCACGTGGCGGTCTTCGGCGTGGCCGTGGCGGGAATCGCCTGGGTCTTGCCGTGGCCGGTCGCGCTGACCTCGTCGGTGTACTGGGCGAGGGCCGGGTTGGTGGCGT
Source organism: Lysobacter solisilvae (assembly GCF_016613535.2). NCBI lineage: Bacteria > Pseudomonadati > Pseudomonadota > Gammaproteobacteria > Lysobacterales > Lysobacteraceae > Agrilutibacter > Agrilutibacter solisilvae. The sequence goes on along the minus strand of NZ_CP071518.1, from coordinate 728,190 downwards.
TGCCATCCGGGGCAACCGGGTCATAGCACCGCGACAGGTAGTACGTGTCGCCCGTGGTGCCCATCGGCTCCAGGGTGATGCCACCCGTCGGCATCAGGTTGCCCAGGTCGGAGTCGCTGAACGTGTCGACGACCATCTTCTGGCTGCTGGTGGTGTTGGACAGTGCGATGTCGACGCATACGCGCGGCTTGTAGCCGGTGGCCGCGTTGAGCACGACCGACAGGTCGCCTGCCTGGTACTGCGTGTTCGGATCGGGCGCTGCGCCCGGATCACCCTGGCAGAACTTCAGCAGTTTCAGCCCGGCGAACAGCTCCTTGGTGCAGCCGGCCAGGCCGTCGCCCGGCACGAGCGAACTCTCCACGTCGGTATCGGTCACGTCAGCCGTGCCGCCTGCGGAGGCGGAGGACCTCGCGGTCACCGAGTTGACGAACGGGTTGTCGTCGGTGACGCAGACCAGGTTCACGGTGATCGAATTGCCCGCGGGCAACCCGGACGCAATCGCCTGGAAGGAGGTGTTGTTGGCGAACAGGATGCCACCCATGGGTACCGTGGTCATGCCGGTGCCGCCACCGGTGATCGACCGGATCGAGCAGACCTTGGTCGAGGTCACCGCGTTGTCGCGCAGCGCCACGTCGTTGATCGGCCCGAAGCCATCGTTGGTGATGGTGACGGTGTGCTTGGTGGTGTAGGTCTCGGCGGTCGGGTTGAACACCGGGCTGGTGGCGCCGGCGTCGCTGAAGCAGACCTTCTCGACGTTGATCGAGCACAGGTCGAAATCACCCAGCGCGAAGTCCTTCAACTCCGCGGTCTCCGAGTGCGAGCTGCGGGTCTCGGCCATGAAGCTGGAGAAGCAGACCTGCCCCACCAGCGCGGTGACGTCGATGCCGGCCTCGAAGAAGCTCTCGGCCGGGAAGGTGCCCGAGACACCGGACTTGGGCGTGTACGCCCAGGGCGAAGCCGTGGCTGCGTTGTTGGTCGTGGCGCAGGCGCGGTCGTTGGCGTCGCAGACAGTGAAGCCGTTGGCCGAGGTCGGTGGCAGGATTTCCTCCAGCGCACCGAAGTCGCCACCGCTGCCGACCCAGGTGAAAATCTGGATCTCGCTGCTGCGGCCGCCGGACACGAAGTCCACCTGCACCAGCACGTCGCCGACCTGGTGTTCGCCGGAGAACTGGTTGTTGTCATCCAGGCCGACATCGCCCTTGAAGAACCAGAAACCCAGCGCGGCGTCGCCGTTGTTGGCGAAGCGGTCCGCGCCGAAGTAGATGATCAGGTGGGAGTGCGCGACGGCTGGATGGCCAGGCAGGTCGCCGCCGGGGAAGCCCTCGACCGGGTAGGCCTTGGCGTAGGCGTTGGTGATGTTGTCCTTGTCGGGCGTGACCTTGGAGGACTCGTACTCCCAGGTATTGATCAGGTCGATGTCCTTGTTGCTGCCCTTCCACGCGGTGGTTTCCTTGCCGCCGGGCAGGTTGGCCGGATCGGGAACGAAGGTTTCACCGCCACCGGCGCTCGGCGTTCCCCGCGGGGTCGGGAAAGGCGTGGACAGGTTGAAGACGTTGTTCCAGTCGTCGTCGGCGGTGGTCTGCGTCGGGTCGCCGTCGAGTTCGAACGGATCGGCGGGATCATGTACCGCAAGTGCGGTAGACAGCAGGCCCGTAGCGCCGAGTACGGCACCTAGGGTCAGGCCCAGCGTTGCCGCAGGCCATTTTGATCGGGAAAAGAAGGCCATGACGGCGCTCCAGGCGGGTGGGGGAGGGTGCGCACGGCAAGCGGGGCGGCTGTCGCGGCCGCTTGAGCTTCTGCCTGACTGCGGTGCTCAGTGAATCGCCCGCACGGGTGACGAAGCGTCGATGGCCGACAATTCATACACGCCGCGTTGATGCCTGTACGAATGTGCGTTCCTCAGCGCGCAGACGGGGGTTCCCTCATGGCAGGCTTGCCCGTTCTCGCGTTCGGTCGTGACCGTCGCTGGGCTTCCCATCTGCAACGCGTGCTGGTGCAGCGGGGCGAGTTCGACTGGCGCGGCGTACTGTCCGCGCAGGCCATGGAAGGCGCCCGGCCCGGAAGGGCGATATGGCTGCTCGACGGCGACGACATCCGCTGCCAGCACCTGCGGGGCGACGCGCAGCAATCGGCGCGCATCTACTTCTACACGCAGCCGGATGTGTCGGCGCTGCGCCATTGCGCGCGGCTGGCCGGTTCGGGATGCCTGGACAAGAACGCCGCCCCGGAAGTGATCCTGCGCGCGCTGCGCGCCGTGGAAACCGGGCTTTTCGCCGTGGACAGCGCGCTGCTGGCACGGGCCCTGGCCGCCGAACGCCGCGCGCCGGCGCCGGTCGACAACCTCTCGCACCTCACCGACCGGCAGCGCGAAATCGTGCACTGGGCGGCGATGGGCATGAGCAACAAGCAGATCGGCCGCCGGCTGGGCATCAGTCCGGAGACGGTAAAGAGCCACCTGCACCAGGTGTTCGAGCGCGAAGGCATCAGCGGACGCGTGGCCCTGCTGGCCCTGCACCGCCCCGAAGCGCACACCAACGGCGCCGATGAGGTGATCCGGATCTAGGCGCCTGGAGCCCGGTGATCCGGGTCCAGGCGTGCGCGGTCCGGTTGCGTACGCGCCGCGCCCGGGGCGATCCCCGCCTCAGGCCGAGGTCACGTCGCTCAGTTCCCAGCCGCTGCCCGCCAGCAGGCGCAGGCGGTGCTTGAGCACACTACCCGGAATGGATGAGGTGACCACCAGGTCCACGTGCAGGTCGTCCTGCGCGCCGGTGACGGTGGTCTGCGGATCGGTGGCGCCCAGCGCGGGGTCGACCGCGTCGGGATCGTCCTGCTTGGCGCGCCAGCGTTCGAACAGGGCCGTGGTGCGCAGCGCGTCCTGCAGCTGCGCGGCGAATTCGTCCGCGCCGTGCGCGCTGAAGGCCAGGCTGGGATCGCTGCCACGCGCGCGTTCGGGGTCACGCAGGCTCAGGTAGTAGCGGGTCGGCATGGGACTGCATCCATTCGGGGTAGGCGCAGGATAGGGCCGCGCGCATGGCATGCACGTGAAGCGCGCGGCGTCGCGCCGGTCGCCGCGCGCGGCTACTACAGTTCGATCCGGCCGGTCTCCGCCGCGTAGCCCAGCGCCAGTCCGCCCTTGCCGATGTTGACCATGCTGGTCAGCGCCATCACCGTCTCGAACATCTGGATGTTGTTCGCCGCGCAGGCCTGGCGCAGGGCGGCATAGCCGGGCAGGGCATGCAGCTCGTCGAGTTCGCCGCCGTAGCTGATGCACATCGTCGGCGTCAGCAGTTCGCGCGCCTCGACGCGGCGCACCGCGTGGTCGAACAGCTTCTGCGCGGCGGCGTCGAAACTCCTTGACCTTGCCCACCGGGCCGGTCTCCCCGCGGTTGCAGTGCAGGATCGGCTTGATGTCGAAGGCCGTGCCGAGCTTGGCGGCCAGGAAGCTCACGCTGCGGTCGCCGCGGATGCGGGTGCGTTCGCGCATGTAGTTGAGGTCGCGCGGGATCAGGAAGCCCTGCGTGTGCATCGCCAGGAACTCCAGGCGCGCGCGGATCTTCGCGGTGCCTTCGCCGGCCTCGCGCAGGCGGATGGCCTCGACCGCCATCACGCCCTGCGCGGCGAACAGGTTCTGGGTGTCGATCACGCGCAGCGCGAACGGCGAGGGTGTTGCCAGCCGCCGCGCGTGGCGCCTTGTATTCGTTGAGGATCGCGAAGCTGGCCTGCTGCGCGTTGTCGAAGATCTGGCTGCGCGTCTTGGTGATCGTCAGGCAGAAGACGTAGTCGTAGTCGATGACCAGCCGGGTCAGGAAGAGCTCGCGGATCTGCTCGACCGAGAACGGACTGCTCTCGGCCTCCCAGCCGCGTTCGGCCAGGTGCGTCTGCACGAACTGCAGCGAAGCTTCGGGATTGCGGTAGTCGGCCATCACCGCCGCGCCCATGCGGACCGTGGTGGGCAGGATGGAGACGTTATGGGCCCGGAGGTAGTCCTCCGGGAGGTCGCATGGCGAGTCGACTACGAGACCGATGCGCATGGGCCCTCCACCCGGTGCGGGATACGTAAGTGGGCGACAGGATACGCCCGGGCGGCCATCACCGACCCCTGCCACAGTTTCTGCCGGGGATCGGCCAGCTGCGGCCAGCTTCCACGGCGAAGGTCAACCAGGCGTGATCAGATGCGCCGGACCGCCTGGGGCAGGCGGCTGACCCGCTGCATTTCCGGCGTCTGCAGCAGCTCCGGCTGCGCCAGCACCGCCAGCGCGAACTCGTGGGCGTCATTGCCCCAGAACAGTTCCCCCGCTACCGCCAACGTCGGCACACCGAACACGCCGGCCGCCAGCGCGGCGTCGGTGTTGGCGCGCAGCGCGTCCTTGACCTGCGGTGAGGCCAGGGCGGCCGCACCCACGCCCAGGGCGTCGGCCACGGGCGCCAGGGCCTGGGCGTCGTCGCCGGCGCGGCCCTGGCCCCAGATCCAGTCGAAGATCGCGGTGACGGCCTCCGGCCGGCTGCCGGCCGCCACGCACAGTCGCAGCGCGGCCAGCGGGTTGAAGGGGTGCGCGGGCGGGAAGTGCAGCGTCACGCCTTGCCGCTGCGCCTGCCACAGCACGTGCCGGTAGGTGAACTCGCGCTTGCCCGGTATCTCGGCCGGCCCCTTGTGGGCATGCGCAGCCAGCACGGCGCCGAACACGACGGGCACCGGCTCGATGTCCAGCGTGCCCTCCAGTGCGCGCAGCTTCTGCCAGTGCAGATAGGCGAAGGGCGAGATGAAGTCGAAGTACCAGCGCAGCGCGTTCATGGCGTGACCGGATGTGTCCAGGGTGGTGCCGTCGCTCGGGCGTGTCCGGCGCGGCTCAGTGCCACAGGCCCAGGATCAGGCCGTAGAGGGTGAACTGCAGCACGTGGTAGCCGCCATCGATCAGCCACAGCTTGAGGCTGCGCTGGGCGAAGGCGTAGTTGATGCCGAAGCTGGTGGCCACGAAGGCGAAGCCGACCAGCACACCGTGGTGCAGCCCCAGGTGCAGCGAGGGCGACGGGCCGAGCAGCAGGGCGAAGGCCACTGCGGCGATCAGTGCCAGTACGAAGGCGCTGCCGAAGACGCGCCCGGGATGGCCCGGCTTGCCCTGCGGGTCCACGCCCGCCTCGCGGCACCAGACGTTCTTGAACAGCGGGCCGTACCAGATACCGCCGAGCATGAAGGCGGACACGGCGGCGGCCACGACGGCCAGCCAGTTGACGTCGAACGACATGGAGTGCTCCCCTGTGGATTCCGGGAGCGAGCATACGTCCCGGAGGGGGTTGCGGTGTTGGCGACCGGCACCGACACTGCGGAAGGAGTCATTCCTCACAGGGGAGGATGATGGCGGCGGGGAAGCGGGTATCCGTCAACGCGCGACCGGGCCTGCTCCTGGGGCTGATCGGGCTGTTCTGCCTGTGCGGCCTGCTGGGCCTGCTGCCTGGGCCCGCCGGCGCCTTCGATCACGACACTGGCGTCAACGGCATCCTGGGCATCGACCGGATGGAGGCCTCCGCGCTGGACACGCCCGCCAGCCAGATGCCGAAGCTGGCCAGCAGTGCGTGGATCCCGTCGCAGCAGCCGCACCAGCTGGCCGGCGCGCAGGCGGGTCGCGGCTGGTGGCGCGTGCATCCGCTACGCAGCGGCGACGTCGATCGCCTGCTGCTGGTCTACCACCCCTACAGCGCCCGCCTGACCGTCCTGGTCCCGCCGGACTACCGGCCGCAGCGCGCGTCCATCTTCGATCCCGGCCTGGATGCCGGGCACTCGCGGCGGGCGCTGGCCTTCGCCGTGCCCGGCAGCGCGGCTGGCCCGGTCTACATCGGTGTTGTGGACGCCCGCTATCCGCTGCAGGTCGCCCTGCGCACGCCGCACGCCTATAGCGTGGAGGACCACGGCCACGTGCGAGTGCTGTGGCTGAGCATGGGCATCCTCCTGGGCGTCTCGCTGGTGACGCTGCTGTTCTGGACACTGCTGCGCGAGCGGGTGTACCTGCTGTTCGCCGCCACCATGCTGCTGCAGTCGCTGTACATCCTGATGGCCTATGGCGAGGTCTATGCGATCGCGCCGCTGGCCTGGCTGGGGCGCTTTGGCGTGGTCGGGGTGTGGTGCGTGGCGACCGCCTCCACCATCGTCTCGGTGTACTTCCTGATCGAACTGGCCGAACTGCGCCCGCGCACGCCCTGGCTGAGCCGCGTGCTGTGGGTGGTCGGCGCGCTGGTGCCGGCCGTGCTGCTGCTGGTGCTGCTGTCGCCGTGGCCGGCCGACAAGCGCTGGTTCCCGCCGATCGGCAACGCGCTGCTGCTGCTGGCCAACCTGCTGGCGATCGTCTCGCTGTTCACCGCCTGGCGTCGGGGCGGCCGCCACGCGGGCCTGGTGCTGATCGCCTGGGTGCCGCTGGTGGTGGTCTCCACTGCGCGCGCGCTGCAGCTGGTGTCCGGCCAGCCGCTCAGTCCGTGGCTGGAATACGGCCTGCCGCTGATGCAGGCCTTCGCCGCCGTGGTGCTGGTGCTGGGCCTGGCCTACCGCATGCTCACGTTCCGCCGCGAACGCGACGCGGCCAAGCAGGACGCCGAACACGACGCCCTCACCGGCGTGCTCAACCGCGCCGGGATGATGCGGCGCCTGGAGCACGCCATCGCCGAATGCCGCCGCGAGGGCGTGCCGTTGTCGGTGCTGTTCCTGGACCTGGACCACTTCAAGCGCATCAACGACACCCACGGCCATGCCATCGGCGATGCCTGCCTGTGCGCGGTCACCGAGGCGATCCGGGAGGAGATGCAGCCCGACCAGAAGCTGGGCCGGCTGGGCGGCGAAGAATTCCTGCTGCTGATGCCCGGTTACAGCCGCCGCCATGCACGCGACCTGGCCGAGCGCATCCGTGAACTGGTGGAGGTGGCCTGCGCGCGCGTGCGCAAGGCGCCGGTCGGGCTCACGCTCAGCGTCGGCGTGGTCGAAAGCGGCGTGGGCGACGGCGCCGGGTCGCTGGTGCAGCGCGCGGACGAGGCCATGTACCAGGCCAAGCACGAAGGCCGCAACCGGGTGGTCGTGCTCGATTCGGCGCGCGGGTAGCCCTACCCGCGGCGGGCGACTGTGCGGCGATTGCCCGACGCATGCGCGGGCGCAGGCGAAGCGGCTTGTCGGTCGAATCCGAATGCATCGCGACCCGTCGGGGACGGGCCGCGATGCCGTGCCTTCGTCAGGCCGTCAACGGTCCTGCGCCGGGTACGCGCGCGGCATGCCACCGGCCTCGGCCGGCGTGGTGGCGCGCAGGTAGCGGTCGCGCAGCTCGGTCTGGCGGCTGCGCATCGGGATCGCGCGCCCGTCCAGCCACACCTGCAGGGCCACGGAGCTGACCTCGAGCGGGTCGCCGCTCCACAGCACCAGGTCGGCCCGCTTGCCCGGCGCGATCGTGCCCATGCGGTCACCGACGCCCAGCGCCTGCGCGGGCACCCGGGTGAGCCCGGCCAGGCCGTCTTCCCAGGGCAGCCCGTTGGCCACCGCGTTGCCGGCCAGCTGGCGCACCTTGCGCGCGTTGTGCGATGCGTCGCCGCCCTGCGCGAAGCTCACGTCCACCCCGCCGGCCTTCAGGCGCGCGGCGTTCTCCATCGTCGAGTGGATCTCATCGAAGCTCGCCGGCAGGTTGGCCAGCGGATCGACGAACACCGGCACCTTGGCCCGCGCCAGCTCCGGCGCGAGCATCCAGGCCTCGGCTCCGCCGGCGATGGCCACGCGCACGTTGTGGCGCGCCGACCAGCGCAGCAGCTGGCGGATGTCGGCCGCGCGCTGCACGTTGACCATCACCCGCCCGCCGCCACCGATGTAGCGCGCCAGCGTCGCGCGTCCGGCCGGCGTGAGCAGGGCGGCGTGCGAGTCGGGCGAGATGCGGCCGCGCACCTCGTCGATCAGCTGGTCCAGCAGCATCCACTGCGCGGCGCGGGAACTGCCGGTGAGCGCGGCGGCGCGGCTGCCCAGGCTGACGAACAGCACGCGGGCGCCGACCGGATCGGGGCTGCCGTCCAGCCGCACGACGCCGCCCAGGCCGCCGATGATCGAGCCGCCTTCGGTGGTGTTGGCGCCCAGCAGCGTCCAGCCGATGCCCTCCACCCGCGAGACCGGCAACAGCACGGAGTCGGGGTTGTAGGCCAGGGTGACGTCGAACTCCGGCCGCACCGACATTTCCTTGGTCGCCGCGCCCAGGCCCAACGACGCGTCCACCGTCGCCTTTTCGCCGGAGACTTCCTCCAGCCCGGTCTCGGTGATGCCGCCGAACAGCGTCGGCGTCAGCGGCGCGCCCTTCGCGTCGACCACCTGCGCGTCCGGCGTGGCCGGCAGGCCGGTGCCGACGGCGCGGATCACGCCGCCGCTGACCAGCACGTCGGCGTTGTGCAGCGTGCCCTGCGCGCCTGCGGTGTGCACGGTGGCATTGCGGATCAGCACGGTGCCCGACGGCAGGCCCTGCGCCGCGGCGACGCCGCCCACGCACAGCATCACCGCGGCGGCGAGCGCCTTCATCGTCGTGGTCGTCATGTTCCGCGCGCTCATCGCACACCTCCGCTCACGCCCTGGCCCAGCATGAAGTCGGACTCCGGCTGCCGCTGGGGATCGGCGCGGTCGAAGATGCGCGCGCCATCGATGTAGACCTGCTCGGCCTTGGCGTACACGCTGAAGGGGTTGCCGTTCCACAGCACGACGTCGGCCATCTTGCCGGCCTCCAGCGTGCCTGTCTGGTCGAGCACGCCCAGCGCCTTGGCGGCGTTGCGCGTCAGCCAGGTGATCGCGCGTTCGGGGGCGATCTCCATGCCGGCCAGGCGCGCATGTCCGATCACCTTGGCCGCCTCCTGGTTGAGGCGCTGGATGCCTTCCTCCGAATCGGAGTGGACGATCGCGCAGCTGCCCGCCGGGCGGTCGACCAGGGCGATGTTCTCCTGGATGCCGTCGAAGGCTTCCATCTTGAAGCCCCACCAGTCGGCCCACAGCGCGCCGCACACGCCTTCAGCGGCCAGGCGGTCGGCCAGCTTGTAGGCCTCCACCCCGTGGTGGAACGCGGCGATCTTGAACCCGAACTCCTTGGCGAGGTCGAGCATCGTGGCCATCTCGTCGGCGCGGTAGCAGTGGATGTGCACCTGGATGTCGCCGTTGATCGCGCCGGCCAGCGTGTCCAGCTTGAGGTCACGCTTGCCGCCGGTGTCCTTCTCGCTGTCGGCCTCGCCGTTGCTGCTGCCCTTGCCGAACTGCCACCAGCTGCGCTTCTTCGCGGCGGCCTTCTTCGGCGTGCTCTTGCGCAGGTATTCGCTGGCGTCGATGAAGGCCGCGCGGTAGCCGGCCACGTTCGCCATCCTCGTGCCCGGGCCGCCCTTCTGGCCGTACACGCGCTTGGGGTTCTCGCCGCAGGCCATCTTCAGGCCCCAGGGCGCGCCGGGGAATTTCATCGCCTGATAGGTGGTGGCCGGGACGTTCTTCAGGGTGACGCCGCGGCCGCCGATCAGGTTGGCGCTGCCGGGCAGGACCTGCAGCGAGGTAATGCCACCGGCCAGCGCCGTGCTGAAGCCCGGGTCCTGGGGCCACACCGAGTGCTCGGCCCAGACGTTGGCGGTGACCGGCGAGGTGGCCTCGTTGCCGTCGCTGTGGGCGCTCATGCCCGGGCTCGGATACACGCCCAGGTGCGAGTGCACGTCGATGATGCCGGGGGTGACCCACTTGCCCGTGCCGTCGACCCGGGTCGCGTCGGCGGGTACGTCCAGCGCGGTGCCGACGGCCACGACGCGGCCCTCGCGCATCAGCACGTCGGCATCGTCCAGCCGCAGGCCGGTGCCGGTGAGCACGGTGGCGTGCTGGATCAGCACGGGCGGTGCGGCGATGCGCCGGTAGGTGCTCGGATACGGGTCCTGCACGAAGCGCGACGGCGTCGAGGCGGCGGACGGCTGCGGCGGCGTGGAATCGGGCGGCGCGGCCTGCGCCGCACCGACCAGCAGGGTCAGCGCGGCGCCGGCCCAGACGGGTCTCATGGACATGGTTTTCCCCGGGATGGATGCGGAATGAACCGTCCGACGGTAGCCGCTGGGGCAGGGCGGGGGAAGCAGGGCGACGGTCACGGGCGACGGGCGGGTTGCCCGCGCGGCAAGCTCGCCAAGGTCGGCAAGGTCGCCGCTGCCATCCGCGCCGCGCCGGACCGATTTCATGCCGGCCCGCGGTCGCGTAGATTCATCGGATCACGCGGTCCCCTGCATCACCGCGCCCCGCTGCCTCTCCCCCATCGCCGTCGCCCCCATGAAAGACAAAGAACAGATCGTCGACAACTGGCTCCCGCGCTACACCGGCGTCCCGCTGGGCGAATTCGGCGAGCACATCCTGCTGACCAACTTCAGCGGCTACCTGCACACCTTCGCGCGCCTGACCGGCGCCACCGTGGTCGGCCTGGATCGCCCGATGCCCAGCGCCACCGCCGACGGCATCACCATGATCAACTTCGGCATGGGCAGCCCCAACGCCGCCACGATGATGGACCTGCTCACCGCGATCATGCCCAAGGCCGTGCTGTTCCTGGGCAAGTGCGGCGGCCTGAAGAAGAAGAACCAGCTCGGCGACCTAGTGCTGCCGATCGCCGCGATCCGCGGCGAGGGCACGTCCAACGACTACCTGCCCGCCGAGGTGCCGGCGTTGCCGGCCTTCGCGCTGCAGCGCGCGGTGTCCACCATGATCCGCGACCTCGGCCACGATTACTGGACCGGCACCGTCTACACGACCAACCGCCGCGTCTGGGAACACGACGAGAACTTCAAGGACTACCTGCGACGCCTGCGCTGCATGGCCATCGACATGGAGACCGCGACGATCTTCGCCGCCGGCTTCGCCAACCGCCTGCCCTGCGGCGCCCTGCTGCTGGTGTCCGACCAGCCGATGATCCCCGAGGGCGTCAAGACCGAATCGTCCGACGCCAAGGTCACCGGCGAGTTCGTCGACAACCACATCCAGGTGGGCATCGAAGCGCTGCGCCTGATCCGCCGCCACGGCAAGTCGGTGCGACACCTGCGGTTCGACGAGTAGGCGGCCGGCGGCCGCCGCGGGCTACCGCTGGGAATCGGGTGGAACCGTTGGCGTCGTGGACGGTTTCGGATCGGGCGGCGTCGTGGTCGTCTGCTTCGGCAGTCGTTCGCGCAGCTCGTTGAAGTCGGCCAGCAGTTCTTCCCGCACCCGCCGGGAAATGGCCTCCACGGGCAGCGTCTTCATCGCCTCCTGCTGGGCCTGCAGATCCGCCTTGTTCGCGGCCAGCTCCTTCTTCGTCTTCTCCAGATCGGCCTTGACGTTCACGTTCTCCTGGTTGGTCTGCTGCAGGTGCACCAGCGACTGCAGCTTGTTGACGCCGGTGCGCAGCGAGCAGGCGTCGCCGTAGGATTTCACCAGCCGCAGGGCCTCGTGGATGGTGCAGTCGTTGTAGCCCGCCGTCGTCGTGCCGGGGCGCGTGCACTCGTCGCGCAGCGCGGTCAGGCGGGTCTCGCGCTCCAAGTTGATCGCCGTCTCCAGCGACTGGAACGCCGAGTTCAGGAAGAAGGTCCCGTTGACAGTCTCGTAGGAGCCCAGCAGCAGGTTGGCGAAGCTGAAACCGATCGCCGTGGGCGGCGAGGCGCTGGCGACGGCCGCGGTGCCGCCGGTAAGCATGTCGCGGCCAAACGCATAGGCCGAGTCGCTGGTCGACTTGGTCAGGAAGGTCCGCTGCAGGAACGTCGAGCAGTTCTCGTCGGTCACCTTCAGCAGCAGGTCCACCACGCGGTTGCGGGTTGCGATGCACTCGGCATCCGCGCGCGTGCCGGGCTGGCCGCAGGCGTGGAAATACTTGCTGAGCGCGGACACCTTGGCGCCATCGGCGGTCTTGGCCTCGTTGACGCTCTTGTAGGCGCAGCCGTCCTGCGCGTTGGCCCCCGCTTCCCGCTGGCTGCGCCCGGACTGGATGCAGCGCACTTCCAGCGTGAGGTCCGCTGCCAGCATTTCGCTGTACTGCGTCTGCTGGCCGTCCGGATACGGGTACGCCGCATCGCGCGGCCGCGTCATCCGGTCCATCTGCGAACAGCCGGCCGAAGCCACGGCCAGCACGCACAACACCACGATCGATCGCATGTCCTTGTCTCCCCTGTCCATGGCGTGGAACTTCCCTGGGGCGGAGTTGTAGCACGGGATGCGCCGTGTGGGCGGCCCCCCGGGTCCGGTGTCCTCCGCGCAGCCCGGGACGTTAACCTGTGCCGCCCTGACCAAAGGACTGACCATGACGACCCGGACCTACTCCGGCAGCTGCCATTGCGGCGCCGTGCGTTTCGAAGCCGACCTGGACCTCGCCGCGGGCACCGGCAAGTGCAACTGCTCGATCTGCACCAAGACCCGCAACTGGGGCATCACCATCAAGCCCGACGCCTTCCGCCTGCTCACCGACGAGTCCGCGCTGTCGGACTACCAGTTCGGCACGCTCAGCACGCACTGGCTGTTCTGCAGGACCTGCGGCGTGCGCCCCTTCGGCCGCGGTTTCGTGGAGCAGATCGGCGGCCACTACGTGTCGGTGCAGGTCGCCTGCCTGGATGACGCCGCGGTGGACGAACTGCTCTCAGGCCCGGTGCGCTGCTGCGACGGCCGCAACAACAACTGGATGGAAGCCCCGGCCGAAACCCGGCACCTGTAACGGCCGCGGTGCCGCCCGCACGCCGTGGCACGCCACAGGCCCGCACCCGGGCTCTCCGGCCCGATCGCGGCGGCTCTCCCCGGGCGCGCTGCGCTTGACCCGCTGTTGAAACCACCGGGCTGAGGGGCGCAAGCCGGAGGGAGAAGCCCGCAATCGCAGTCCCTGCGACCCCGTGCAGGCACACTGTCACCCCATACGGGAGAGACCATGGAAAAGCTGCTCTACCTGCTCATCGGCGCCGCGATCACCTGGGGCCTGTACTTCATCCAGCGCCGCCTGGAAGGCCGCCGCACGAACGAGACCATCGAGCGCAACCAGAAGCTGCTCAACCTCAAGCAGGGCATGGAGCAGGCGCGCACCAGCCTGGAGGAACTGCGCCAGTTCGAAAGCCGCCTGATCGGCAAGGCCGAGGCCGCGGTGAAGATCGCCGGCCGCTACGTCACCCAGGCCGGCGAGGTCGCCCGCCAGGGCGATGCGGCGCTGCTCGCGCACGACGAACTCAGCGCCCAGGCCGTGGACGAGTTCCGCGCCCTGGATGCCCGCCTGGGCGAACTGGTGGTGCACCTGCGGGCGCAGCTGGACGGGCCGCACCAGGACGCCTTCGACGAGGTCCACATCGCCTGGCTGACTTTCCGCGAACGCTACGCGCGCTTCATCGCCCAGTCCTATTCGGCGGGCGCGATCCAGCCGCTGATCCATGCGGTCACGCTGGAAAGCATCACCGCGGCGTGGATCGCCGAACTGGAGACCCAGCTGGGACACGACGAGTTCGAGCTGGAGCCGGTTTGAAGCCGGCAGCCGGACGGTCTTGAAGGCTGCTGGCCTGACGCCCACAGTCTTCAAGCCACCGCCCTGGTGACCACCGCCGCACCACCCGCGCAAGGAGACCTGCCATGACCACCGCCGCCGATGTCGTCGACTTCTGGCGCCAGGCCGGCCCCGAGCGCTGGTTTGGCGGCGGCGACCGCTTCGACCTGGAGTGCCGCGACGGTTTCCTGGAAGCGCACCTGCGCGCCGCGCGTCGCGAGTTCGAGGACTGGCTCGGGAATGCGGAAGGTGCGCTGGCCCTGGTGCTGCTGCTGGACCAGATTCCGCGCAACGTGTTCCGCCGCAGCGGCCACGCCTACGCCACCGATCCGCTGGCCCGGCACTATGCGCAACGCGCGCTGCAGCTGGGCTTGGACACGCAGGTGGACCTCACCCTGCGCAGCTTCTTCTACCTGCCTTTCCAGCACTCCGAGGCGATGGCCGACCAGGAGCGCGCACTGGAACTGTTCGGCCGCCTGCCCGCCGGTGCCGATCGCTGGGCGCGCCACCACCACGACATCATCCGGCGCTTCGGCCGTTTTCCCCATCGCAACGCCGCGCTGGGGCGCGAGAGCACGCGCGAGGAACGCGAGTTCCTCGCGCAGGGTGGCTTTTCCGGCTGATGCCGACAACGCAACGGGCCGGAGTGACCCCGGCCCGTCGCCGCACGCCTGCAATGGGCGCCTTCTTGCCGGGTGGCCTTACTTGGTGACGTTGCCGCCCGCGTCGCCGCAGGCGTCCAGCGCGGAGCTGGCCTGCGCTTCCAGCCAGCTGCCGTCGAAGCCGAGCAGGTCGTTGTTGCGGCACACGCTCGAGGCGGTCTTCACCCACACCGCATAGCCCTGCGTGCCCGGCGGCACGAGCACCGAGTTCTCGCGCAGCACGGCCTGCATCGGCAGTTCGGTGTCGGGCGAACCCAGCAGCATGATCGCCTTGACCTGGCCCGCGTTGGGCGCGACCAGGTCGCTGAGGCGGTTGGACTCGATCACGTTGCGCGGGCCGGTGGCCAGGATGCCGCGCAGGCTGGACGGACCGGTGGTGCTCAGGCCGGAAATATCGTTGTCGACGATCCGGCCGCCGCTGCCATTGAGCAGGATGCCGCCGTAGGTACCGTTGGTGTCGTCGGTCCCGCCGACGTTGACGATGCGGTTGCCGCGGATCGTGGCGCCCGCGCCATGGACGCGCATGCCCAGGTAGGTGATGCCGTCCAGCGCATTGTGTTCCACCACGTGCCCGGAGCCGGTGCCCTCCAGCACGATCCCGCGATAGAAGCCGCGGATATTGCAGCCGCGCACCGTGATGTTGGATCGGTTGGTGGCCTGGATGCCGGACGCGCGGGTGGTGACGCCGGCCCCGAGCCCGCCCAGCTTGCGGCCGTTGCAGTCGATGGTGACGTTGTTGGCAGCCACGGTGATCGCACTGCCCGCGGCCAGGCTGGTCGACAGGTCGCCCTTCATGCAGTAGGTGCCCTGGACGTTGATCGTCGTGGGCAGGGTGGTGATTTCGGTGCAGAGCGTGGTCTCGGCCTTCGCGGGCGAAGTCAGGCACGCCGTGGCCAGTACGGCCACAGCACAAATGGGTCGCAGCATCTGATTGGATTCCCTTCGATGAAGCAGCCACGCGGGCACGCCAGGCTGCCGACGGATGCGGCTTTCCGTGTCCCGGACGCCCAGGCCGCGGGCGGAGTATAGGGGCGGCATCCGCGGTGCGGCCGCGGCCGCCGTGGCCGCGTCGCGAACCGCGCATCGCGTCACGCTAGTGCCGCTGCAGGGGAGGGCGGCGCGCGCGGAGCCGCGAGTCCGGACGCGGTTCGTCAGCAACGCGCACCGGGCGCAGGGGCTGCTACTGCGCCAGGTGCTGCGCCCGCAGCCACGCGCGCAGCTGTGCCCAGTATTCGGGCGCGGAACCGGGCGAGCGCATCGCTTCGCGGGCGCTGTCGCGCTCCCCCGTCCACATGCCGTGCGCGGTGCGCGGCAGCAGCACGAACGTCGGCTGCGCCTGGGCGAACGCCGTGCGCTGGATCTCGCGGCTGCGCTCGACCGGAACGAAGCCGTCGCGATCGCCATGGATCACCAGCACCGGCACGCGCACGCGCGCGAGGTCGGGCGCGGGATCGAACCACCAGAACGACTGGCTGCGCGCCGCCGGCCGCTCGGGCAGGTCTTCGCGCAGCTCGACGAAACGCGCCCAGCGCGCGTCCCGGTTCGCACGGGCCAGGGCGTGGATCTGGTCGCGGCCCTCGCCGGTGCGCACCCAGTCCATCAGGCGACGCTCGTAATCGACCGCGGCCGCGATCTCCTGCTCGTCCAGGCCGGCATCGCGCGCGTTGTGCTCCACGCGGAACAGCTCCTGCTCCGCGGGCGACACGCCGGACGCGGCCTGCGCGATGACGAAGGCGATCGCATCCGAGCGCGCCGCGGCGATCGGGGCCACCCAGCCGCCCTGGCTGTGGCCGAACGTGCCGATGCGCGCCGGGTCGATCTGCGGCACGGCGCCCAGCGCCTGCGCGGCGGCGACGGCGTCGTCGGCCAGGCGGTGCATGCCTGCCGAAGCTTCATCGCCACCCGACTGGCCGGCGCCGCGGCGGTCGTAGATGAGCGCGGCCACGCCCTGCGCGGCGAAGAAGTAGGCGAACTGGCGGTAGGCGTCGCGGTCGCCGGACCCGGACATGTGGGTCAGGATCACCGCCGGCCAGCGCGTGGTGCGAGTGCCGGTGCCCGCCGACGCCGCGGCCGGCAGGATCAGCGTGCCCTTGAGCACGGCGTCACCGGCCTGCCATTCCAGCGCTTGCTCCCGCAGGGCGAGCCGCTGCAGTCGCGTGCCTTCCTTCGGGCCGCCGGACGCCTGCAGGTACAGCGCGCCGTCCTTCGGGGCGAGCGTGGCCTGCTCCGGCCAGGGCGTGGCCGTGCCCGGGCCGAAATGCAGCGCGCCGTCGCGTTCGACCAGGCCGCGCCAGGCGCCGGTGCGGTAATCGATCCATATCGGCTGCGGCGAATCGCCACTGCGGGCGATCGCGTATACACCGCCCTGCGCATCGACCCAGGCGCCGGCCAGCGACTGGGCCAGCGGGCCTTCCTGCGCGGCGACCAGCTCGAGCCGGCAGCCCGGCAGGTCGGCGGGCGCGACCACGGCGGCCGCGCTGACGTCGCCGGCGCACGCCAGCGGACCCGCGGGCCCGGGCAGCGCCAGCGTCAGGCGCTGGCCCTGGAAGCCGACCGTGGCCGGCAGGGCTTCGGCGCGGCCGGCGATGCGCACCTGCGCCTGCCAGCCGCCGTCGGCGCTGGCGGTGAACTGCACCTGCGCCGGATTGAGCTCGCCGGCGCCGTCGATCAGGCCCTGGTACAGGCCGCCGCGAAAATCCGCCGGCGCGGGGGGCGCCGGCACCGCGGGCAGGACCGCGAAAGCCGGGGCGGCGCAGATAGCGCCGGCCAGCGCCAGCGCGGCGACGGTGGAAGACAGCAGGGTCCAACGGGAACGGGTCATCGCAAACCTCCGTGCAGTCGAGGTCAGATGCCGGCGTCCCGTTCCGGGTTTAAGGCCGGGCCCGGGATTGCGGACAGGCCCGCGCCGGGTCCGCTCTCAGTAGCGCGCCACGTGCGTGTCGGCATCCAGCGCCCATGCCTCGATCCCACCTTCCACGTTGAACACCTGGGTGAAGCCCAGGCCGCGGAAATGCTCCGCCGCCCGCGCGCTGCGGCCGCCGTGGTGGCACAGGAAGGCCAGCGGGGTGTCCTTGGGCAGCGCTTCCAGGCGGGTGGAGCCGCCGTCGTCGAAGACGCTGAAGGGCTCGTTGATCGCGGCCTGCGCGCGCTCGTCCGGCGGGCGCACGTCGACCAGGGTCACCGTGCCGGCGGCGGCGCGCTCGCGCGCCTGCGTCGGCGACAGCGGCTGCACCTTGGGCGGCGCATTGGGGTTGTCGATGGTGAGGCCGCGGCCACGTTCGTCGTCGACCCAGTCGATGCGCAGGCCCTGCGCGCGGCGCGCGCTGGCGAGGTCGAACTGGGCGCGCACGCCTTCGCTTTCGGCGGCGATCGCGCGCTCATCGAAGGCGGCCAGCTGCAGGCGCGTCTCGAAGCGGGCGTCGATCTCCACCTGCAGCGCGTAGCCCTCGCCGGCGTCGGCGAGCGACTCGCGCAGCATCGCGGCCGCGGCGGGGGTGATGGTGATCTGCGGCGGCGTGCGGTCGGGGGCGGCGATGCCGAGCAGTGACTGCAGTTCCCCGGAATTCACCATCTGCTCGATGATGTCGCTGCCCCCGACCAGGTCGCCGCCGACGTACAGCTGCGGGATCGTCGGCCAGTCGCCGTACTGCTTGATGCCCTCGCGGATTTCCGGATCGGCCAGCACATCCACGTGCGCGAAGTCGATGCCCAGCGAGGACAGCGCACCCACGGCCTTGGCCGAAAAGCCGCACTGCGGCGCGCGCGGTTCGCCCTTCATGAACAGGACGACGCGGTTGGAATGCAGCAGGGTGTCGATGCGCGAGCGCAGGGCGGGATCGAGGGACATGGGGGCGTACGGCAGGGGAGAAGCCCCGCATTTTACGCCCCGCGGCCGGGTCGCCGCGGCGCGCGTGGCATGATCGGTTCATGCCCGAAGCCCTCCACCGCCCACCGCGCCGTCCGCACGCCTGGATCGGCGCCCTGCTGCTGTCGCAGCTGCTTGTAGTGGCGGTGTTCTGGCGCTGGGGCTGGGCCTGGGGCCTGCCGGTCATGTTCGCGTCGCACGCGGTGTTCTGGTGGGGCACGCTCAAGCCCGGCTCGCGCCTGTTCAGCCCCGTATTGACGCGGCTCCCGACGACGCAACGCCAGGTCTGGCTCACCATCGACGACGGTCCCAGCGACGACACGCCCGCCATCCTTGATCTGCTCGACCGCCACCGCGCGCGCGCCACTTTCTTCGTGGTCGGCGACCGCGCCGCGGCACGGCCGGAGCTGCTGCGCGAGATCGTCCGCCGTGGCCACGGCGTGGGCAACCACAGCGCGAGCCATCCGCAAGCCTGGTTCTGGGCGCTGGGCCCGGGGCGCATGCGCGAGGAGATCACCCGCACGCAGGCCACGATCCGCGCCATCACGGGCACCACGCCGCGCTGGTTCCGCGCCGTGGTCGGCATGGCCAATCCCTTCGTCTCCGCTCCGCTGCGCGCGCACGGCCTGGCACGCGTCGCCTGGACGGCGCGCGGCTTCGACGCCCTCGCCGCGGATGTCACCCGCGTGGTCGCCCGCATCGAACGCGACCTGCGCCCCGGCGCCATCGTGCTGCTGCACGAAGGCGCGCGACATGGCCGGAACGTGGAGAGCCTGGGCCTGCTGCTGCAGAGGCTGGATGCGCTGGGATATTCCACCCTGTTGCCCGAAGCGCTCGAAGACGAAGGCCCCGCGACCGAACCGGCCGCCGCCGCGCAAGCGGGCTGACCCGCTCGCATTCCGGGCCGGATCGTTCAGCCACAGAGCCCGCGGCTTTCAACAGCGAAGCTGGTCAGGCCAAGCGCACCCGGGGCTGCCCGGTCAGATCGCGCCGGCGGTTCTTGCCGGGGACGGAAGTTCGCGGCGCGGCGCCTTCAACGCCATCGCGGGTGTCTGTCCCCGGTGGTGCGGTCCATCTCGCGAGCCTGCGGCAGGCCGATGCCTACCGCGTCGCCACCACCCGCCAGTTGTTGAACGGCGTGCCCGCGAACAGCGGGGTGAACTCCACCGCCAGACCCGCCGACTCCAGTCGCGCACGCAGCGCGGCCGCCTCGGGGTAGCGCGACGGCCCGGCATTCATCCAGCCCAGGGCGCGCGAGAACACATCCACCGCGCGCGTGACCCGCGCCCGCCGGCTGCCGTCTTCCAGGCCGGTCCGGATCACCAGCTTCGCGCCGGGCACCAGCATCGCGATGGCCGCGTCGAGCGTGCGCGCCTGCGCTTCGGGCGAAATGAACTGCAGCACGTCCAGCAGCGCCACGCTGCCGGCATGCGCGGGGTATTCGCGGGACAGGTCCACCACCTCGAAACCGGTGTCGGCCAGGCCCGCGCGCTGCGCGGCCAGGCGGGCGCGGTCGATCTTGCCGGCATCGTTGTCCACGCCGCGATAGGGCAGCGCCAGGCCCTGTGCGCGCAGCGCGTGCGCCAGCAGCCCCAGCCCGCACCCCAGGTCGAGCAGCGGCGCCTGCGTGGCACGCAACGCTTCGCAGACGCCCGGGTACAGCGGGTCGCTGCCCAGCTTGCTGCGCGTGTAGTAGTGGTCCCAGCGGTTGCCCCACGGCCGGTCGGGCAGGAAGGCGTGGGCGATCGCGCGCACCTGTTCGCGCGGCAGCGGCCGCGGGGGCGTCTGCGCGGCCGAAGTCATCGGCACGGAAGTCATGGGGATACAGCGGTCATCGGGACACAGCGGTCATCGTGACAGCAGCGACCGTGCGACGGGCAGCGCCTGCTGCGTCCACCGCGTGTACATCTCCGCCGAGGGATGCAGGCCGTCGGAGGCCAGCAGCGTGGCGCCGTGCTCGCGCGAGCAGGGCGTGATGTCGACGAACGCGACCCCTTCGGCCTCGCAGACCGAGCGCGCGGCCGCGTTGAACGCGTCGATCTCGGCGGCGATCGTCGCCACGTCGCGCTTGTCGTCGCGGGCGAACGGCGTCACGCCCCAGTCGGGAATGGACAGCACCAGCACCCGGTCGGCGCGGCCATGCGCATAGCGGATCGCGCGCTTGAGCAGGGTGTGGAACTCGCCCCGGTAGGCCACCGCGCTGCGATTGCGGTACTGGTTGTTGACGCCGATCAGCAGCGAGACGAAGTCGTAGCTGCCCAGCGGCTCGGCCGAGTCGATGCCCCATTCCAGCTCGTCGGTGGTCCAGCCGGTGGTGGCGATGATGCGCGGATCATCCAGCGCCACGCCCTGCGCGCGCAGTTCGCGCACCAGCTGCACCGGCCAGCGGCTGTCCTCGGGCACGCTCTCGCCGATGGTGTAGCTGTCACCCAGGGCGAGGTAGGTCAGGCGGTTGCCGGTGTCGGATGCGTCCATGTCCGCATTGTAGGGCGCGCCCGGGGCGGCCGCGTCTACGCCGGATGACGCGTGCCGCCACGCGCCGGGCTTGCCGGCGTGGGCGTGACTGCTGTCTGATGACCGGCCGGACGCGAGCCCCGCGCGCCAGGCGGGCGCGCCGGGTGGCGGCGACGGGCCTGCGCCCGCCTTACGCGACCGCGCTGCGGCGTGCCTGCGCCGTTTCCGCGTAGCGGTCGAGCACCCGTTCGATGCGGTCGAACACTTCGCGCAGGTCGTCCGGCTGCGGCAGCAGGGTCACGCGGAAGTGGTTGCGGTACGGCACGTTGAAGCTCGACCCCGGCACCACCAGCACGTCTTCGGTTTCCAGCAGTTCCAGCGCGAAACGGTGGTCGTCGAAGCCCACGGCGGCATCGCCAGCCACCGCCGGGAACGCGTAGAGCGCGCCGGCGGGGGCCACCAGTTCCAGGTGGCGGCTCGCGGCCACGGCATCCATCACCGCGCGGCGCGCCTCGTACAGGCGGCCGTCGGGCGCGCACAGCGGCGCGATGGTGTCTTCGCCGTGCAGCGCGGCCTCGATCGCGAACTGCCCCGGCACGTTGGCGCACAGGCGCAGGGCGCCGAGCAGGTCCATCGCGTGGTGCAGGTCGCCGCAGGCCAGCGGATCGCCGCTGAGCACCGCCCAGCCCACGCGCCAGCCGCAGGCGCGGTGCACCTTGCTCAGGCCGCCGAACGACAGGCAGGGCAGGTCGCCGGCCAGCGGCGCGACCGGGGTGAACTGTGCGCCGTCGTAGAGGATCGAGTCGTAGATCTCGTCGCTCATCAGCAGCAGCTTGTGCCGCGCGGCCACCGCGACGATCTGCTCCAGCAGCTCGCGCGGGTAGGCGGCGCCGGTCGGATTGTTGGGGTTGATCAGCACGATCGCCCGCGTGCGCGGGGACACCAGCGACTCGATCTCGTCCGGGTCCGGCAGGAAGCCGTTTTCCGGGCGGCAGCGGTAGTACACCGGCCGGCCGTCGTTGAGGATCGTCGCGGCCGACCACAGCGGGTAGTCGGGCGAGGGCAGCAGCACTTCGTCGCCCGGGTTGAGCAGCGCGCGCAGCGACAGGTCGATCAGTTCGCTCACGCCGTTGCCGACGAACACGCGCTCGGGCGAGGCGTTGGGCGTGCCGCGCTGGCGATGGAAGGCCGCGATGGCTTCGCGTGCGACCGGCAGGCCCTGCTGGTGGGTATAGGGATCGGTCTGGTCGATGCGCTGCGCGATGGCCCGCTGCAGGTGCTCGGGGGCGCGGAAACCGAACGCGCCGGGATTGCCGATGTTGAGCTTGATCTGCTTGCGGCCCTGGGCCTCCAGTTCGCGGGCGCGCCGGGCCAGTTCGCCGCGGATCTCGTAACGGACTTCGGACAGGCGTTCGCGGGTCTTCACGGGGGGCAGGGACATTGGCGCACGAGCAGGACGAGGGGCCGGCCAGACTAGCTCAAATGCGGCGAATGGAGGGAGCGCGCCGGCCGGAAATGCGGCAGGTTTCGCGCACTTGAGCGCCCGGCAGGCGAGGTCGGCCACTACCCGGCGGACCGCGTGCCACGGCCCGCCTGCGTTTCCCGTGCGGCCGACCGCGGTTTCCCTTCCCGTCCGCCATCCCCCCGCTAGAATCCGGCCATGACCGCCGCTGACCCTTCCGTTTGACCACGCCCGACGCCCTGCAGGCCATCGGATGGCCCCTCGCGCAAGACGGTCTGCCCTCCGACCCGGTCTGGCGCGAGGCCCTGGCCCTGCGCCCCAAGGCCCGCCCCGCCCGCATCGTCGAACAGCACCGCACCGGATATATCGTCGCCGACGGCCCCGAGCACAGCTTTCCGGTCGAATCGCTGCCCGAATGGCAGCGCCCGGCCAACTACCGCAAGGGCGGCACCGCGCCGGAAGACCGGCCCGCGGTCGGCGACTGGGTCCTGATCGAGGGCGACACGCCCAAGCACAGCAAGATCGTCGAACTGCTGCCGCGCCGCACCTCGATCAAGCGAGCCGCCGCCGGCGAGCATTACCGCCAGCAGCTGATCGCCGCCAACATCGACACCGTCTTCGTCGTCTGCGGCATGGATGCGGACTTCAATCCGCGCCGCATCGAGCGCTACCTGCTGCTGGTACGCGGCGGCGCCGAGCCGGTGGTGGTGCTGACCAAGTCCGATCTGGCAGGCGGCGGCAGCGCCAGCGCGGTCGACGACGCATTGGCCGCGCTGGTGGAACTGGCCGCGCAGGAAGTGCCGGTCCGCGCGGTCAACGCCAAGGACTCCGCCAGCGTCGCGGCCCTGAACGAATGGCTGCAACCCGGCCGCACCGCCGTCCTGGTCGGCTCTTCGGGCGCGGGCAAGTCCACGCTGACCAACACGCTGCTGGGCACGGAGAAGATGAAGACCAGCGAGGTCCGCGAGAGCGACTCGCGCGGCCGCCACACCACCACCTACCGCGCGCTGATCCCGCTGCCCACCGGCGCCTGCCTGATCGACACGCCGGGCATGCGCGAGCTCAAGCCCACCGGCGAGGAAGACGTCGCCGAGAACTTCACCGACGTGGAGACACTGGCCGAGCAGTGCCGCTTCCGCGACTGCGCCCACCAGCGCGAACCCGGCTGCGCCGTGCGCGCCGCGATCGAATCCGGCCGCCTCGACCCGCAGCGCTTCGCCAATTTCCTCAAGCTCAGCGGCGAAGTCGCCGCCGCCGCCGACAAGGCCGCCGGCCGGCGCGCACAGAAGGCCGACGAGAAGGCGAAGGTGCCGGGCAAGGCGCCGGCCAAGCGGCCAGCCGAGAAACACGGGCGGCGCTGAGGCCGCTCCCGACGCTCCAGCCACCACGGGCATGTGAAATCCCGTCGGTGCCGCGGCCAGGCTATCCCGGTGCTCGTCGCGCAGACGCCCATCGCGAGCGCGGACACCGCCGCCGGTCATTCCGGCGCGCGCGGGTCCGCCGAAGCTCGTCCTTCCGGCGGAGGTGTGGCGGCACCAGGCGCAGCTCCGGTCATCCCAGGGCGTCCGTCCTCGCGCTGGCCGACGTAAACTCGATGGGTTCGCGCCTCCGCAGGGATCTCCGCGCCTCGCCATGACCGACCTCGCCCCCGACATCGCCCATCACTCGGCGCTCGATCAGCGCATGGTGCGGGCCGTCCGGGGCATCCGACTGCTGGCCCTGGTCAGCTGGCCGGCCAGCGCGCAGAAGCATTTCCTCAACGAAGCCGCGCAGAACCGCTACGCGCTGCCCGTCATCGAATACCCCAAGCTCGATTTCGCCGAGGCGCGCCGCGAACTGGACGCGGTGATGGACGAGGCCGAGCACGGCCACCCGATGGGCCAGTACCTGCTGGGTTCGGCGCGCAGCTGGTCGATCGCGGCCGAGCTGCTCGAATCGCTGGGCACCAATGCCGTGGCCACGCACTCGATCCGCCTGTACGGGCGTCCCGACGACCCGCTGCCCGGCAACGGCCCCACCACCACCGAGGCCGCCCAGCACTTCATCGACATCGCCGATGAACTCGACCGCGAACTGCTGTCGCCGGCCGAGTGCGTGCCCATCTCCGCCACCGCGCTGCAGCTGCAGCTGCAGTCGGTGCTCGATGATTTCTTCAACGAGCGCGTGATCGAGGTGGTGCTCGACCCCGACCTGATCTCCAAGGCGGCCGCCGGCGCCACCCGCATCCGCCTGCGCCACGGCGCGGCCTTCAGCGACTACGACCGCCACCAGCTGGTGCAGCACGAAGCCTTCGTGCACTCGCTCACCGCGCTCAACGGGCGCGAACAGCCCCATTTCCCCAGCCTGGCGCTGTCCTCGCCGCGCACCACCGCCACGCAGGAAGGCCTGGCGACCTTCGCCGAGCAGATCACCGGTGCGATCGACATCGAGCGCATGAAGCGCATCAGCCTGCGCATCGAGGCGGTGGAAATGGCGCTCAACGGCGCCGACTTCCTGCAGGTGTTCCATTACTTCCGCAGCGCCGGGCAGAACGACGTCGACAGCTTCACCTCGGCCCAGCGCGTGTTCCGCGGCGTGCCGCTGACCGGCGGCGCGGCCTTCACCAAGGACACGGTGTACCTGCGCGGCCTGATCAGCGTGCACACCTTCTTCCGCTGGGCCCTGCGCCAGCGCAAGCTGCTGCTGTGTCGGCGCCTGTTCGCCGGCAAGATGACGCTGGGCGACGTGCAGCGCCTGGAGCCGCTGTTCGATGCCGGCATCATCGTGCCCCCGCGCTGGCTGCCCCAGTGGGTCGTCCGCGCCAACGGCCTGGCCGGCATGCTGGCCTTCTCGCTGTTCGCCAACCGCATCCGGCTGGACACGGTGGGCAAGCAGGACGATTTCCACGACATCTGACATGAGAGCCCCTTCCCCCGCTTGCGGGCCGGGAAGGCTGGGATGGGGGCTCCAGATCGCAGCGAATCAGCCCCTTCCCCCGTTCCACGGGGGAAGGTTGGGATGGGGGCCACAGATCGCCGCGCCCCATGATCCAGCGAGCCAACCCCATCGAGTCCGACGCGACCGTCGCCCCCGCCCCAACCCTCCCACGTGGAACGGGGGAGGGAGCTGCACTCCCGCGCCTGCTCTCACCCCGGCGCTAGAATCAATCCCCCACTAGCCTCACCGCGCCCCCACGCCCCCCATGTCCAATCACGACGAAGACTTCAAACAGGCCGCGCTCGACTATCACTCGGTCGAACCCAAGGGCAAGATCAAGGTCAGCGCCACCAAGCCGATGGTCACCCAGCGCGACTTGGCCCTGGCCTATTCGCCGGGCGTGGCCTTCGCCTGCGAGGAAATCGCCCGGGACCCGACCCTGGCCAGCCAGTACACCGCGCGCGGCAACCTGGTCGCGGTCATCTCCAACGGCACCGCCGTCCTGGGCCTGGGCGACATCGGGCCGCTCGCCGGCAAGCCGGTGATGGAAGGCAAGGGCGTGCTGTTCCAGAAGTTCGCCGGCATCGACGTGTTCGACATCGAGATCGACGAGAAGGACCCCGACAAGCTCGTCGACATCATCGCCTCGCTCGAGCCCACCTTCGGCGGCATCAACCTGGAGGACATCAAGGCGCCGGAGTGTTTCATCGTCGAGCGCAAGCTGCGCGAGCGGATGAACATCCCCGTCTTCCACGACGACCAGCACGGCACCGCGATCATCGTCGGCTCGGCCGTGCTCAACGCGCTGGAGATCGTCGGCAAGGACATCGGCCAGGTGAAGCTGGCCACCTCCGGCGCGGGCGCGGCCGGCATCGCCTGCCTGGACATGCTGGTCGCCCTGGGCATGAACCCGCAGAACATTTTGGCGGTCGACCGCGACGGCGTGCTCTACACCGGCCGCGGCAAGATGGACCCCGACAAGGAACGCTACGCGCGCGACACCGACAAGCGCACGCTCGCCGACATCGTCGCCGGCGCCGACATCTTCCTGGGCCTGTCGGCCGGCGGCGTGCTCAAGGCCGAGATGGTCGCCACCATGGCCGACCGCCCGATCATCCTGGCGCTGGCCAATCCGTATCCGGAGATCCTGCCCGAGGACGCCAAGAAGGTCCGTCCCGACTGCATCATCGCCACCGGCCGTTCGGACTACCCCAACCAGGTCAACAACGCGCTGTGCTTCCCCTACATCTTCCGCGGCGCGCTCGACGTCGGCGCCACGGAAATCAACGAGGCGATGAAGCTGGCCTCGGTACGCGCCATCGCCGCATTGGCGCGGATGGAGGCCTCCGACCTGGGCAGCGCCTACGGCGGCGACGTGCCCAAGTTCGGCCCCGATTACCTGATCCCGCGTCCGTTCGACCCGCGCCTGCTGGTGATGCTGGCGCCGGCCGTCGCGCGCGCCGCGATGGACTCGGGCCTGGCCACGCGCCCGATCGCGGACATGAAGGTCTACGAGGAAAAGCTCGGCCAGTTCATCTACCGCACCGGCCTGCTGATGAAGCCCGTGTACGACCGCGCGCGCGCCGACCGCAAGCGCGTGGTCTACGCCGAAGGCGAAGAGGAGACCGTGCTGCGCGCCGTGCAGACGGTGATCGACGAACAGCTGGCCTTCCCGATCGTGATCGGCCGCCCCGACGTGATCGAATCGCGCATCAAGCGCCTGGGCCTGCGGATGCGGCCCGGCGTCGATTTCGAGCTGACCAACATCAACTCCGACCCGCGCTTCGACGACTACTGGCAGCAGTACCACGCCGTCACCCAGCGCCGCGGCGTCACGCCGGCCGCCGCGAAGAACCTGCTGCGCTCGCGCCCGACGCTGATCGCCGCGCTGATGGTCGAACGCGGCGAAGCCGACGCGATGATCTGCGGCCTGGTCGGCCGCTTCCACAAGAAGCTGGGCTACCTGCGCAGCATCTTCGACTTCGAGAAGGGCGTGGTCGGCACCGCCGCGATGACCGGCGTCATCAACGACCAGGGCGTGTGGTTCTTCCTCGACACCCACGTGCAGGTGGATCCCAGCGCCGAACAGATCGCCGAGGCCACCCTGCAGGCCACCTACCGCCTCAAGCTGTTCGGCGTGGAGCCCAAGGTCGCGCTGGTGTCGCATTCCAATTTCGGCAGCCACGACAACCCGTCGGCCGCGAAGATGCGCCGCGCCTACCAGATCATCCGCGAGCGCGTGCCCAAGCTCGAAATCGACGGCGAAATGATGGCCGACACCGCCTGGGACGAGGAGCTGCGCCACCGCATCTTCCCCAACACCACGCTCAAGGGCCGCGCGAACCTCTACGTGATGCCCAACCTGGACGCGGCCAACATCACCTACAACATGGTCCGCGTGATGACCGAAGGCGTGGCCATCGGCCCGATCCTGATGGGCCTGGACAAGTCCGCGCACATCCTGACGCCCGCCTCCACCCCGCGCCGCGTGGTGAACATGACCGCGATCGCCGCGGTCGACGCCCAGATCCGCGCCGCCCGGAAAATCTGATCAGGTCAGCCCCTTCCACAGGAGTCGATTCCCCCACTTCGGATGAGCCCCTTCCCCCGCTCCGCGGGGGAAGGTTGGGATGGGGGAGCCACCGATCGCCGCGCACCAGCCCCTTCCCCCGCTCCGCGGGGGAAGGTTGGGATGGGGGAGTCACCGATCGCCGCGAACCAGCCCCTTCCCCCGCTCCGCGGGGGAAGGTTGGGATGGGGGGCACCGATCGCCGCGCATCAGCCCCTTCCCCCGCTGCGCGGGGGAAGGTCGGGATGGGAGCCACCGATCGCCGCGCATCAGCCCCTTCCCCCGCTCCGCGGGGGAAGGTTGGGATGGGGGAGTCACCGATCGCCGCGAACCAGCCCCTGGCGGGCAAAGGTCGGAACCGGGCTCGCCGATCGCCGCACTCCCGAAAAAGCCGGCTTCACCAGCCCCAGCTCACCCCTCATCTTCCTCATCCCCCCGCAACACCTTGCGCTGCATCGCATCCAGGTACGCATCGGCTTCTTCCACCGACGCGAAGATGTCGCCCATCGGCACCGCCTTCACCACGTCGAACACCTTCTGGATCTGCGGCTGCGGATTGACCACCAGCACCTTGCCCTGGCGTCCGGCCATCGCCTTGCGCGCCTTCAATATCGAGCGGATGCCGGCGGAACTGATGTAGCTGAGCCCGGCCAGGTCGAGCACCAGCGATTCGATATCGCCCGCCAGCACGGGGGCCAGCTGCGCATCCAGGCTGTCGTAGCTGTTCGTGTCCAGCCGCCCGCTGAGGGAGACGCGCTGGCTGCCCTGTACCACGGGGCCGATCCGGATCTGCAGGTCCATGCTCGCTCCTGGGAGTCAAACGGCGCGCAGTACCACGCGCACGATGTTATAGGGTTCTTCGCGCTCGTAGCTGGCCGACTCGGCGATCTCGCGCACCAGGTGCACGCCCAGCCCGCCGATGGCGCGGTCGAGCAGGTCGGCATCCAGATCCGGCGGCGCCTGGGAGAACGGATCGAACGGCTGTCCGCTGTCCCTGAATTCCACGTGCAGCCGGTCCTCGTGGCGACGGATGTCCACCACGATCTGGTGCTGCGGCTCGCTCGGTGGGCTGCCGCCGTAATCCATCGCGTTGCTCACCACTTCCTCCGCGATCAGGCGCAGGTCGTCGCGTACGCCCTGTTCGATGCCGTGGGCGATGAGCGCGTGCTCGATCGCATCCAGCAGCGCGCCGAGGCGATGGCGCTCGTTGGGCACTTCGATCCGCCAATGCATCAGCGTTCCTCCGTGGACTGCACCTGCAGGCAAAGCGCGAGCACGGTGATGTCGTCCGATTGCGCGGCCCCCTCGCAGAAGCGGTGGACCGCGTCCAGCAAACGCTGGCAGATGCGCTGGGGCTCTTCCCCGGGCACCAGTGCCGCCAGCAGGCGGTCCATGCCGAAGGCGACCTGGCCGGTGTCGAAGGCCTCGGTGATGCCATCGGTATAGGCCAGCAGGGTATCGCCTGGGCGCATGATGCCGCTCCAGACCGGGTAGATGTCGTCCGTGCCCACGCCCAGGGCCGCGCCCGACTCGACGTCGAGCAGCTGCGTGGCGCCGTCGGCCCGCAGCAGCACGGCCGGTTCGTGGCCGGCGCTGGCCAGCTGCAGCTCGCCGCTTTCCACGTCCAGCACGCCGCACAGCACGGTGGCGAACATGCAGGTCTCGTTGCCTTCCACCAGGCGCTGCGCCGCCGTGTACAGCGCATCGCCCGGCGAGCCGCCCAGGCCGGCCGCCACTTCCAGCACGGTGATCGCGCGCGCCATGAACAGCGCCGCCGGCACGCCCTTGTCGGACACGTCGCCGATGGCGAACCACAGCCAGCGCCCGCCGCGCACCGAGAAGGAATAGAAATCCCCGCCGACCGCCTTGGCCGGTTCCAGCGCCGCGTACACGTGCAGCGTGCGGCCGCGGCTGGTCAGCGTGGGCGCCAGCGGCAGCATGGCCTGCTGGATGTCGCGGGCGATGGCCAGCTCGCTCTCCAGCTTCTGCCGCGCCGCGCCCATCGCCTCGATCTCGCCCAGCTGGCGCTTGATCGACGTGCGCGCGCTTTCCATCGCGCGCGCCATCACCCCGACCTCGTCCTGCCGGGCCAGGTGGGGCACGGTCTCGTCGTATTCGCCCTGGCTGAAATGCCGCACCGACTCGGTCACCTGTTCCAGCGGGCGGGTCAGGCGCTCGGCCAGCCGCAGCTGCCCCAGCGCACTCACCAGCAGGGCCAGCAGCGCACCCACCAGCAGCCAGCGCGTCGCCGAGGTGAGCTCGGCCAGCACCAGCCGGTGCGAGAGCGACAGGTTCACGCTCCAGCCGGTGTCGTCGATCGGCGTGAACACGGTGAAGCGGCGCTCGTCCAGGGTGCGGTCCAGGTGGTCGAACTCCAGCGGCTGCCCGCGCGTGCGCGCCGTCGCCAGCGGGCGCAGGTCCTCGCGACCGCGGGCGATCAGCTGGTCCAGGGTGGTCCGCAGCGCCACGCCGGGGACCGGATGCACGGCGATGGTCCCGCCCGGCGCGATCAGCACGGCGCGCAGGCCATTGCGGTTGAGCACCGTCTTCATCAGCTCCTGGATGTGGCTCACCGGCACGTCCAGGCTGATCATCCCCAGCGGCCGGCCTTCCTCGCTGCGCAGCGGGTGGTTGTAGGTCACCACCCAGGTGTTGCCGGCGTTCTGGCTCAGGTAGGGCTCCGACCACCATGCGGCCTTGCCGTCGCGCGTGCGGCGGTACCAGGCCCGGTCAAGGTAGCGTCCGGTCAGGTCGCGGCTGCCGCGGGGCCCGACGTAGTAGGCGAATCCGCGGGGGTCGGCCACGCCCGGTTCCAGCGCGATCAGGCCGCCGCTGGCGTCGGGATCGGCATCCACCGAGGCATTGAGCAGTTCGACCAGCCGCCGCGTGTCGGTCGGATGCTCGCGGGCCAGCAGGTTGACGATGCCGGCGCTGATGGCCACCGAGCGCAGGGTCGCGCCGATCCGCTCGGCCTGCTGGTCGGTCTGCTGGCGGACCCGGTTCTGGGCGTTGTTCCACAGGATCTGCCGGGCGATGAAGAACGACGCCGCCAGCACCAGCAACAGCAGCAGCGCATTGAGCAGCGCGCCCCAGAACACCACCCGCGCACGCACGCTGCGGCGCAGCGAGACTCTCGCCACCGAGGCCGAGATGGGCCGGTCCGGGGACACCTGCGCGCTCATCCGTTCGCGAACCCCCTTGCGGTGGCAGCGCCGCGGGCGGGGCCCGCGGCCTGAAGGCGTCAGTCATCGCGCCAGGGCAGCCACGGCCACGACCCGGCCACCCTGTAATGGATCACGGCAGAAGGCAAGTGACAGGGCCGCGCCGCGCCGCGCCGCGCCGGGGTGAGCGCAAACCGCCGCAGTCTCCAAACGCGCCGCCGCGCGCTGCGCCCGCCTCAGCCCCTTCCCCCCGCTCCGCGGGGGGTGAGAGGACGCGCTTGCGGACCACTGGTCCGCGCGTCATCGAACGCCAGCAGGCTGTGCCTGCTGGCCGGGACGGTTGGGATGGGGGCCACCGATCGCCGCGCCTCAGCCCCTTCCCCCGCTCCGCGGGGGACGGTTGGGATGGGGGCCACCGATCGCCGCGTCCTCAAACCGCCCACCGCCCGCCGCTACCCAGCCGACATCCCCAGCACCGCCGCATACACCGCCAGCGTCCGCTCCACGAACAGCTCGATGCCGAACTCGCGCGCCGCGCGCTCGCGCGCCGCCGCGCCCATCGCCGGCAGGCGCGGCCGCAGCGCCAGGATCTTCTCCACCGCGGCGGCAATCGCCCGCCGGTCGCGCACCGGCACCACCCAGCCTTCGCGGCCTTCGGCGACGTTTTCCGGCAGCCCCGCGTAGTCGCTCAGCAGCACCGGCTTGCCCATCGCCATCATCTCGCGGCAGGCAAAGGAGATCGTCTCCACGTCATACGACAACACGAAGCCCGCATCGATGGCCGCCACCGCCGGCCGCACGTCCGTCAGCAGGCCGGTGAACACCACCTGCGAAGCCAGCCCCAGCGCGTCGATCCGGGCCACCTGTTCCGCGCCCGGCGGCTTGCCCGCCATCAGCACGCGCACCTGCGCGCGCGCATCGGCCGGCAGCAGCGCCAGGGCCTCGACCAGGTCCATCCAGCCCTTGTACGCCGCCGTGCCCGCCGTGCTGCCCAGCACCAGCCCGCCGAAGTCGCCGAACCACCGCTGCCGTTCGGCCAGCGCCTGCTGCTCCGGCCACGGCGAGAAATGCGCCACGTCGATGCCGTTGTGCACCGTCGCCAGCGCGCAGCGGCGGTACGCCGACTGCCGCAACTGGCGCAGGGTGAAATCGCACACCGCGATCACCTGGTCGGTGGACCGCGCCCGCCATGCATGGCCGAAGCCGCCCAGGGGTTTGGAGTTGTGCTTGGTCAGCACCAGTTTCGGCCGGCGCGGCAGGCCGCCCATCGCCGCCAGCACCAGCCGGTGGTCGGCCGAGCCGTTGACGTGCACCACGTCGTAGGCTTCCGCGCGCAGCCGCGCGGCCAGCGCCTGCAAGGCCCGCCGACGCGCGGCCAGTTCCCGCAGCCCGTTCGGAAACGCCTGCGCCAGCGCGGTCACGCCCGGCACTTCGCGCGCCTCGCGCAGCAGGCGGCTGCCCTCGGGCGCGGCGACGTGCACCTCGTGGCGGCCGGCCAGCCCGCGTGCCAGCGCGACGACGTAGGTGGTGTGCCCACCGCCGTCGCCTTCGTGGAAATTCGTAAAGAGGATCTTCAACGCAGCTCTCCCGGCGAACGCCAGGATGACGTCGCTACCCGCGTCCTACCCGCGCTGCGACCCGCGGCGCTTGCGGCGGCGCGTGCTGAGCACGCTCAGCGCGCGCTCGAGGCGCTTCCACCACGGCGCCTGCCCGCGCAGCGCCAATGTAGCGTAGCGCTTGGTCTCGTCCCAGCCCGGATCGGGCTTGGTCCGGTACTCCAGCCTGGTGAGTTCCAGGCAGGACTCGTCGATCCCCGCCACCCGCGCGTAGTGCGCGATGAGCGCGCGCGAGGCCAGGCGGTTGTGATAGTTGTTCGTCGCCGACCGCTTCGACCACCAGCCGTTGTTGCCGTGGATGCGGTAGCCCACGCAGCCGGTGGGCAGGAAATACTTGCGCGCGCCCAGCACGCTGGCGCCGTACACCAGGCAGTTGTCGGCCGACAGGCGCCAGATGCGCGCCTGGTCGGCGGGCAGGTCAAGGCAGCGCTGCGCGCAGGCCCGGCGCAGCGACAGGGCCGACGTCGGCGCGCCATACCAGTGCGTCAGCGCATAGGTGGCGATGGCGGTGTAGCCCAGGTCGATCGCGCGGTCGGCATAGCCGATCCGACGCGTCTCCTGGCCGAACAGGTGGATGTCGCTGAAGACGAAGCCCACGTCCGGCCGCGTGTCGTACACCGCCGCCAGCTGTTGCAGGTAGCCCGGCTCCCAGCGGTCGTCGGCATCGAGGAAGCACAGCACCTCGCCGGTGGCCGCCTCAACGCCGCGGACGAAGGCCGCCAGCTGGCCGCCGTTCGGGCCGCAGAGCAGGGTCACGCGCTCATCGTCGCCATAGCGCGCGCGCAGCAGTTCGGTGCTGCCGTCGGTGGAGCCGTCGTCCACCACGATCACCTGCGCCGGCGCGTGCGTCTGCGCCAGCGCGCTGTCCACCGCTTCCTCGACGAAGGCCTTGTAGTTGTAGCAGGTGACGATCACCGAGAAACGTGTCGTCGCCGGCGCCGCGGCGGTGGACGCCGCCGCCGGGGCAGCGGTCGTGGCGGCGGTCTTGTCAGGCGCGGCCATGGTCCTGGCCTCCGGCGCGGGGGGAAGCGTGGTGGTCACCATCTCACAGCTCCAGGGTGCGGCGGAAATAGGCGATGGTTTCGCGCAGGCCGTCTTCCAGGCCCACCTTCGGCTGCCAGCCCAGCTTGTCGCGGGCCAGCGAGATGTCCGGCTGGCGCTGGCGCGGGTCGTCCGGCGGCAGCGGCTTGAACACCAGCTTCGACTGCCCGCCCACCAGCGCCACCACCTTCTCGGCCAGCTCCAGCATGGTGAACTCGCCGGGGTTGCCCATGTTGATCGGGCCGGTGAAGCCGGGCTGCGTCTCCATCATCCGCACGAAGCCTTCGACGAGGTCGTCCACGTAGCAGAAGCTGCGCGTCTGGCTGCCATCGCCGTAGATGGTGATGTCCTGCCCGCGCAGCGCCTGCACGATGAAGTTGCTGACCACGCGCCCGTCGTTGGGGTGCATGCGCGGCCCGTAGGTGTTGAAGATCCGCACCACCTTGATGTCCAGGCCGTGCTGGCGGAAGTAGTCGAAGAACAGCGTCTCGGCGCAGCGCTTGCCCTCGTCGTAGCACGAGCGGATACCGACCGGATTGACGCGGCCCCAGTAGTCCTCGGTCTGCGGATGCACTTCCGGATCGCCGTAGACCTCGCTGGTGGAGGCCTGCAGGATGCGCGCCTTCAGCCGCTTGGCCAGGCCCAGCATGTTGATCGCGCCATGCACGCTGGTCTTGGTGGTCTGGACCGGGTCGAACTGGTAGTGGATCGGCGAGGCCGGGCAGGCCAGGTTGAAGATGCGGTCGACCTCCACGTAGAGCGGGAAGGTCACGTCGTGCCGCATCAGCTCGAAATAGGGATTGCCCAGCAGGTGGGCGATGTTCTGCTTGGAGCCGGTAAAGAAGTTGTCCACGCACAGCACGTCATGGCCGTCGCGCAGCAGGCGTTCGCACAGGTGCGAGCCGAGAAATCCGGCACCGCCGGTCACCAGGGTCTTGATCATCGAAAGGCGCCTGGGGCGCCACCGGGTTGGCGGGCCGCCATCATGCCCTTTGCCGGGTCTGGCGGTAAGCCTTCACGGGCCGTGGACAGGCCCTTCCGGGCACGGGTTCACATAACGATTTGGACATGAAGGCCGGTGCCGCCGCCCGCGCCGGACGCGCGATCCCGCCCTCGCGGCCCCGCGACCAGCCCCGCGGACGGGGAGGTTAGAATTCCGGCTCTAACTCCAATGCCCCCATAGAGCGTGGCCGATGCGCCGCGCGGAGCCCCCACCCCCATGAACTGGCTGAACGAGCTGCTCCTCAACGACCCCGATCCCACCGAGACCCGCGAGTGGATCGAATCGATGCAGGCCGTGATCGCGCGCGAAGGCGCGCCCCGCGCCCACCAACTGCTGGAGGGCATGGTCGAGGTGACCCGCCGCGCCGGCGCGCACCTGCCGTTCCAGCCCACCACCGAATACATCAACACCATCCCGCCGCACCTGGAGGCCAAGAGCCCCGGCGACGCCGCGATGGAATGGCGGATCCGCTCGATCATCCGCTGGAACGCGCTGGCCATGGTCGTGCGCGCCAACCGCAAGCCCGGTGACCTGGGCGGCCACATCGCCAGCTTCGCCTCGGCCGCCACGCTGTACGACGTCGGCTTCAACCACTTCTGGCGCGCCCCGTCCGACGACCACCCCGGCGACCTGCTGTACATCCAGGGCCACAGCTCGCCCGGCATCTACGCCCGCAGCTTCCTGGAAGGCCGCATCAGCGAGAACCAGCTCGACAACTTCCGCATGGAAGTCGACGGCCGCGGCATCAGCTCCTACCCGCACCCCTGGCTGATGCCCGACTACTGGCAGACGCCCACCGTCTCCATGGGCCTGGGCCCGATCAGCGCCATCTACCAGGCGCGCAACTGGAAGTACCTGGAAGGCCGCGGCCTGATGCCCAAGACCGACCGCAAGGTCTGGTGCTTCATGGGCGACGGCGAGTGCGACGAGCCCGAGAGCCTGGGCGCGATCTCGGTCGCCGGCCGCGAAGGCCTGGACAACCTGGTGTTCGTCATCAACTGCAACCTGCAGCGCCTGGACGGCCCGGTGCGCGGCAACGGCAAGATCATCCAGGAACTGGAAGGCGGCTTCCGCGGCGCCGGCTGGAACGTCATCAAGAACATCTGGGGCAGCTACTGGGATCCGCTGCTCGCCCGCGACACCAGCGGCCGCCTGCGCCAGCTGATGATGGAAACCGTCGACGGCGAATACCAGAACTGCAAGGCCTTCGGCGGCAAGTACACGCGCGACAACTTCTTCGGCAAGTACCCGGAAACCGCCGCCCTGGTCGCCAACATGAGCGACGACGACATCTGGCGCCTCAACCGCGGCGGCCACGACCCGCACAAGGTCTACGCCAGCTACAAGCAGGCCACCGAAACCCGCGGCATGCCCACCGTGATCCTGGCCAAGACGGTCAAGGGCTACGGCATGGGCCAGGCCGGCGAGGCGCTCAACCCGACCCACCAGACCAAGAAGCTCGACGACGATGCCGTGCGCATCTTCCGCGACCGCTTCAACATCCCGGTCACCGACGACCAGCTGAAAGACAGCGCCGTGCCGTTCTTCCACCCCGGCAAGGACTCGCCGGAAGTGGAATACCTGCACGAACGCCGCAAGGCCCTGGGCGGCTACCTGCCGCAGCGTCGCCGCAAGAGCACGCAGACGCTGGAAGTGCCCGCGCTGGAAACCTTCGACCGTCTGCTCAAGTCCAGCGGCGACCGCGAGATCAGCACCACCATGGCCTTCGTGCAGGTGCTCAACATCACCTTGCGCGACAAGCAGGTCGGCCCGCGCTGCGTGCCGATCGTCGCCGACGAGGCGCGCACCTTCGGCATGGAAGGCCTGTTCCGCCAGATCGGCATCTACGCCCCGTTCGGCCAGAAGTACAAGCCGGTCGACCGCGACCAGCTGATGTACTACCGCGAGGACGCGGCCGGCAAGGTGCTGGAAGAGGGCATCACCGAGTGCGGCGCGTTCTCCAGCTGGATGGCCTGCGCCACCAGCTACAGCACCAACGACCTGCCGATGCTGCCGTTCTACATCTACTACTCGATGTTCGGCATGCAGCGCGTCGGCGACAGCTGCTGGCAGGCCGCCGACATGCGCGCCCGCGGCTTCCTCCTCGGCGCCACCGCCGGCCGCACCACGTTGAATGGTGAAGGCCTGCAGCACGAGGACGGCCACAGCCACCTGCTCAGCAGCGCGATCCCGAACTGCCGCAGCTACGATCCCACCTTCGGCTTCGAAGTGGCCGTGATCGTCCAGTACGGCATGCAGCGCATGCTCGCCGAACAGCGCGACGAGTACTTCTACATCACCCTGATGAACGAGAACTACGCCCACCCGGACATGCCCGAGGGCGCGGCCGAGGGCATCATCAAGGGCATGTACCTGCTCAAGGACGCCGGCAAGCCGAAGAAGGGCGAACTGCGCGTGCAGCTGCTGGGTTCCGGCACCATCCTGCGCGAAGCCATCGCCGCCGCCGAACTGCTCGACAAGGACTTCGGCGTCACCGCCGACATCTGGTCCTGCCCGAGCTTCACCGAGCTGGCGCGCGACGGCGAGGACGCCGTCCGCTTCAACCGCCTGAACCCGGAAGCCAAGACCGCCCGCCAGCCCTACGTCACCTCGCTGCTGGAAGGCCGCCAGGGCCCCGCGATCGCCGCCACCGACTACGTGCGCACCTTCGCCAACCAGATCCGCGAGTTCGTCCCGATGCGCTACACCGTGCTGGGCACCGACGGCTTCGGCCGCAGCGACACCCGCGCCAACCTGCGCCGCCACTTCGAAGTCGACCGCTTCCACATCGCCCACGCCGCCATCGCGGCGCTTGCGGCGGAAGGCAAGATGACGGCGAAGGACGTGGCGCGCGCGATCAAGCAGTACAAGATCGACGGCGAAAAGCCCAATCCCGTGACCGTGTAACGGAAACGCAAGCGAAAAAATGGCGGCCAATGGCCGCCATTTTTTTGGGGGTTGGTGCGCCAGCCCAACGTGCCGGGTACCGCTGTCGCGTTACGGCCGATGCACGTTACCGCCAGCCTCCACGCAGCTGCCCGCCCAGAAGTTCGTGGTGCGGGTGACCACCGTATTCCGCACGATGCCCTGGTCCGAGGCCGTGCCGCTCAGGCAGAACACGCCACGCGAACTGCTGCCGCCACCGCCGCTGTTGATGTCGTCCACGATGTTGTCCAGCGACTTCCCATAAGGGCTCAGCGTGATGCCGGTGGCGGTGCCGTTGGTCCCGGCGTTGAGCCCGAAGATGCGATTGCCCGACACCACGGCGCCCCTGGCCGTGGACGACATCTGGATTCCGTCGACATTGCCACTCGTGCCGCCCGGTACGACCCCGTTGATCACGTTGTCGCTGACGATGGCACCCGACCCGCCGACCACCTGCACGGGATTGGGCCAGCTGGTCACGCTGCTGCCGCCGGTGTCGGTGAACACACTGTCGCGGATGATCACGCTGTCGACGGTCGTCGCCGAAGCCCCGGCGAAGGTATTGCCGTAGAAGGTGTCGTCCTCCACGACATGCCCGGCGCCGCCTTCGAACAGCACGCCATAGTGGAAGCCCCGGATGTTGCAGTGGCGCACCGTCACGCCCACCCGGTCCTTGGCATGCACGCCCTTGGCCAGCGTGCCGACGCCCGCGGCCAGCCCACCCAGCTTGAAGCCGTTGCAGTCCAGCGTGACGTTGTTGACGCCCACCGTAATGGCCGCACCGCTGGCGATCGCCGCGGACACGTCGCTCTTCAGGCACCAGGTGCCCTGCGTGGTGATGGTGGTGGGCACCGAGGTGATGTAGCCGGTGCAGTTGTCGTAACTCTCGGCCGCGTGCGCGCCATGAGGAACGAGGAAGATCACCGAGGTTGCCGCCAGCAGATACAGCGCTTTCATGGGTTCTCCTTGTCAGGCCAGTGGCCGGGAAAACTAACAACGCGCCTGCAAATCTCCTTGGCATCATTTGGCCGAAGCCGGAAGCAAACCAACGGTCACGGTGACGTCCGGCACACCACTCCCTCCCCGCTCTGCGGGGGGTGAGAGGACGCGCTTGCGGACCACTGGTCCGCGCGTCGTCGAACGCCAGCAGGTTGTGCATGCTGGCCGGGGTGGTTGGGGTAGGGGTCAACGATCGCCACGCATCACAAGAAGCCGCGGCGAATCACTCCCTCCCCCGCTCTGCGGGGGAGGGTTGGGTTGGGGGCCAACGATCGCCACGCACCCAACAGTGCCGCCGCGTATTACTCCCTCCCCCGCTTCGCGGGGGTTGAGAGGACGCGCTTGCGGACCACTGGTCCGCGCGTCATCGAACGCCAGCAGGCTGTGCCTGCTGGCCGGGGTGGTTGGGGTGGGGGCCAACGATCGCCACGGACCAACCAGTGCCCAGCTCAAACGCCCTACCAACGCGCCGGTTGCTATCACCCAACCCTGCACCACCCCAGCCCCCGGCACTTGGCCCACCCCACCCACAGCGCTACGTTCCCCCCGTCGTGATGACAAGCGAGGACCCCATGCGCCCGCATCGCTCCCGGCATGACCCCGACGGCCTGCGCCTGCCGATCAAGCTCGACAGCACCAGCAACGGTGAATTCGTCCCCGTCCCCCTCGAACCCGTCCACCGCGAAGCCCGCCGCCTCGCCTTTGAAAACGCCACGCACAACGCCCGTCGCCTCGGCCTCTCCCGCCGCGACTTCATGGTCTCCCTGTGCGGCGCCGCCAGCACGCTGCTGGCAATGAACGCCGCCTTCCTCGCCGGCTGCAAGCGCGGCGCGTCTTACGAGCTGCCGCGCGAAGCCGCCCTCGACCCCGCCGCGGCCAGTAGCGTCCTCAGCGGCGACGAATTCATCTTCGACGTCCAGGGCCACTTCGTGAATCCCAGCGGCGCCTGGACCAAACAATTGCCGAACGACGCCAGACCCCTGGGCTTCGTCAACACCGAAGGCTGCGCCGCCGCGCAGGGCCCGGGCCTGAGCTACCTGCAATGCGTCGGCCGCGACGAGTTCATCAAGGACATCTTCCTCGACTCCGACACCGACCTGACCGTGCTCAGCTTCGTCCCCTCCACGCGCGCGGGCGAGCCGCTCACCATCGAGGAAGCCGCGGCCACCGCCGCGCTGGTCGAGAAGATGGAAGGCACCCACCGCCTGTACCTGCACGGCCGCGTCAACCCCAACCAGCCCGGCGACGTCGAAGACATGGAGCGGCTGGCCAGGCAGTTCGGCATCGCGGCTTGGAAGACCTACACGCAGTGGGGCCCGGACGGGCGCGGCTTCTTCATGGACGACGAACCCGGCCTGCGCATGATCGAGGAAGCGCGCCGCCTGGGCGTGCGCAACATCGCCATCCACAAGGGCCTGCCCTTCGGCCAGCGTTCCTACGAGCACAGCACCAGCGTCGACATCGGCCGCGTGGCCAGGCGCTATCCGGACGTCAACTTCCTGATCTACCACTCCGGCTTCGTCACCGACAAAGGCGAAGGCCCGTATGACGCCAATCGCAGCGACGGCATCGATGCCCTCATCACCTCCCTGCGCGACAACGGCATCGGCCAGGGCGGCAACGTGTATGCCGAGCTCGGCTCCACCTGGCGCTTCCTGATGCGCGACCCCGACGCCGCCGCGCACGCACTGGGCAAGCTGCTCACCCACCTGGGCGCGGACAACGTGCTGTGGGGCACCGACTCCATCTGGTACGGCAGCCCGCAGGACCAGATCCAGGCCTTCCGCGCGTTCCAGATCTCGCCGCAGTTCCGCGAGCGCTACGGCTACCCGGAAATCACCCCGGCGATCCGCGCCAAGGTGTTCGGCCGCAATGCCCTCAAGCTGTATCCCGTGCCGAAGGAAGTGCTCGACAAGCACCTCGCGCGCGATGCCGTCACCCGCCTGCGCGAGGACTACCGCAACGCGCCCGACCCGCGCTTTGCCACGTACGGCCCGAAGACGCGGCGGGAGTTTCTCAACCTGCGGCGGTGGGGCTGAGGCAGGCGCCTGGCCCGTGGAGCCGGGCAGGGGCAGCTGAACACGTTCAAGTCCGGCGCACTCCCGCCGCTATCCCGGTCCTAGTACCCTGCCGGGCCCAGTTCCCCCGCGCCTGCTGCAGTTGCGGCGAAGGCCACCCGACTACCATCTTCTGATCCACGCCAGCGGAATCCCCATGTTCAAGCACCTCATCGCGACCGCCCTGCTGCTGGTCGCCGGCGCCGCCACCGCCGCCGAAGCCGACAGCCACTACGTCAACAACACCGTCGGCCTGCAGCTCACCAAGCCCGACGGCTGGCACTACCTCAGCGCCGCCCAGAACCTGGAGAACCTCAAGCGCACCGACTTCGGCAGCGCGGAGTTCAAGCAGAACCTCGTCAAGTACACCACCGCGCCCCTGGTGGTCCTGGCCCAGCACGAAGAGCCCTACGACGGCCTCAACGCCAGCTTCAAGGTCAACCTCAAGCCCTTCGGCGCCATGCCGCGCGACGGCAAGGCGATCCTGCAGGCCATCCTGCCGTCGTTCCGGCAGCAGTTCGCCAACCTCGAAGTGGTCACACCCCCCACCGACGCCACCGTCGCCGCGCGCCCGGCGGGCCACCTGGTGATCAACTACACCCTGCGCTCGGCCGAAGGCGGCGAGTTCCCCACCACGTCGGAAATGTGGATCGTCCCGGCCGGCGACTACTTCTTCATGATCGGTGCGGGGTACACGCAGGGCGACGCCGCAACCCGCGCGCAGATCCAGGACGCGCTGGAGAGCATCCAGCTGGCTGCACCGAACTGACCTGCAGACGCAGGCCCCACTTCCCCACTTTCGCAACAAGCGTTGGGCGTGACGATGATTGATCTCTTCAAGAACGTGAACCTGCTGACGGCAGGGCTGTGGATCGTGGCCTGGAATGTCCTCTGCGGGATCGGCCTCTACTTCGATGGCTACGGCCCCATCGAGACACTTCCCGGCTCACTCGCCATGGTGGTGGCAAGCCTGTTTGCCTTCATCACCTCGCTGCTCGGCCTGTTCACAGCCGGCGGCAGACGCCGGGTGACGGCATCCTATGGTGACTACGAGAAGATCAAGCCCACGCTGCGCGTGCTGGCGCTTGCCAGCGGCTTTCTCACCCTGGCTGGCGCGTATCAGACATTCAACATCGCCACCGGGCAGGCCTGAGGGTTTCAATCCCCACGCTTCAACAACGCCTTCAGATTGGCGAACGGCGTCCCCGTGGCCGCCGCCGGCGCATCTTCCGCAGCCGACGCACTGACACCCGTGTAGTCGGTATAGCGCGAGTGCTCGTTGTCGTGGCAGTACAGGCAAAGCAATTCCCAATTGCTGCCATCAGCCGGGTTGAAGTCGTGGTCATGATTGCGGTGGTGCACCGTCAGCTCCTGCAGGTTCGCGCGCGTGAACTCGCGCCCACAGCGCCCGCAGACCCACGGGTACATCTTCAACGCCCGCTCGCGGTAGCCCTGCTCACGCTCCTTCGCCTGGCGCCGGGCCTCGGCGACGATGCGGTCAAGCTTGGCGTTGTCGGGGGGTGGATTGTGGGTGGACATTGGGAACTCCGTCGCTGGGCGTGGGCGTGGGCCTTCGCCAATGTTGCCCCAAGCCAGCTCTGAGTGAATCGTTCTGAGGCCGCTTTGTAGAACTGTAGGCGGGATCGGCGCGACCAACTAAGCTGCGGTTGCCGCCCCGCTCTGCAACTCGCACGTCCATCAAGGATCGACCCGCATGCGTCTGCCGTCCCTCCTTCTGCTGCTCACGTTCGCGGCCGGTCCCGCCCAAGCCGCCGGCGAGTGTGCATCGCTACAGGCCTGCCTGACGCAGCTTCGCGCACTGGCGACTCGCCCCGAGCACCGGGCGGAGCAAATGCAGAGTCCCGAGGCCGATCTGCTGGCGCGGGTGCGCAGCTTTGATGAGGGCATACCCGCCCTCGTGGCCCTGCTGGCCGACGCGGACAAGCGCGTGGCAGTCATGGGGGCCAAGGGCCTGCGAGATGCGGAGGCCATCGATCCTGTTTACCTGCCTCAGGTCAAGGCAGGGCTGGATCGCGAACTGAAATGGCTGGCGCCCGCCTTGGGCCACATGGACAGCGACGCGGCTGCACGCGAGGCGGTCGCGCGCTTGCTGGTGTCGAAGAGCGCGCCGCACAACCAGGAAGCCTACGCCGTCCAGCTGTCGGGCAAGCGCGCCATCCCGTTCATCATCGAGGCCGCCCGAT
Source organism: Lysobacter solisilvae (assembly GCF_016613535.2). Lineage (NCBI taxonomy): Bacteria > Pseudomonadati > Pseudomonadota > Gammaproteobacteria > Lysobacterales > Lysobacteraceae > Agrilutibacter > Agrilutibacter solisilvae. The sequence continues at coordinate 685,772 of NZ_CP071518.1, read as the reverse complement.
GCGCCAACGGCTGTGGTCCGAACGACCACTACTACCTGGGCTATGTGCTGAGCGAAATGGGTGAGGTGCGCGCGCTTGCGGCGCCGGGTCTAATGGCATTGGCGGCTGACCCCAGCGTGCTCCCAGAGGTGGCGGCAGGCGCCTTGCAGATGATCGGGAGGCTTCAGAGCGACGGTGCCTCGCTGGAAACCCAGCTGATCGCACTGCGGCAGCGCGCACCGCTATTGGCACCGGCAGTGGACGAAGCCCTGGTCGGAACCGGTTCTTCCGCAGCGGGCACCATCTTCACCGCGCGCTTGCGCGAGCAGGCGGACCTGTACGTACTCCGCGATCTGGCCGAGACCGGCCGGGCAGGCCGGCCGGCGGGACCCTTGCTGGTGGAGTTGCTTGGCCATGAGGACTGGGACGTGCGCCTGGGCGCAGCGCGCGCGCTGGGCTTCATCGGCTACGAGCCATCGGCGGAAGCCTTGGCCGCGTTGCTCGATGATTCCGAAGACGTACGGATCAACTGGTCCGCCGCCGAATCGCTCGGTCGCCTGCATGCAGCCTCTGCCGAGCCGGCATTGCAGCGGGCGGCGCAGGCGCATTGGTTTCCACCGGTGCGGCAGGCCGCGGCCAAGGCCTTGGCTGCAATCCGCGACGGCACGCCGTATGCCGCCGACGACGACACCTTCATGCCCGAGTTCTTCAAGTACCAGCACATTGCCAACGACGTGCCGGCCTGTTCTGTCCCGGCGCTGGCCAGGGTCGACGAGTCGCCCCAGCAAAAGCTGCGCGCGCCGGAAGCCGGAGAACGGCTGGCCAAATTGTCTTTCGCCGCAACCATCCTGAGCTACGGCGCCGCCGAGGACAGGGATGGAACTGCCAAGCCGGGCGAACTCATCGCGGTGACGAAGGACAACATGGTCGAGCATCGCCAGACCGTGTTACAGGAACCCAACGTCGCCCTGCGCGTGGAGGGGGGTTGGCTGGCCGGCTCCAATCGCGGCGAATGGGGTGGCGAACTGATCTTCCTCGACGACCGAGGTGTTCGGCAGACGCTCCTGGAAAAGAATGTGGAAGACATCTACAAGCTGGGTTCGCGCCTGGTCGCCGTGACCGGCTTGGGACACTTGTTCATGCAAGAGGGCATGTTGTACGAACTGGTCCGCGATGCCGCCGGCCGATGGTCCGCCCATCCGTGGCGGGCCCTGCCGGGTGCGCCCGACGAGTCATGGCTGGTGGAGGGCGGCGAGTTGCAGGTGAGCGTCGGCGACGCCTCCTTGCTGGTGGACGCGAACGGCACAATGCGAATGGCGCCGTGCCTTCAGTGACTACGCGCAGGTATGGAGCGCAGCGTACTTCGCCAATCACAAGGCGGAAGTTGGGGTAGAACCGATTCTCACGACAGAACAGGGGCCGATTTCACCTTCGAAGAAGGCACCTCTGACCGCAATTTTCAGCATTGCATCCGCCCAGGTCCGCCGATCGATCAGCCGCCCTAGGGCAATCGCCTAACTGCCACTCGGTCGCCGACTCACGAGGATTTCGCACCTAGCGTCGGATATCGCATCACCAGTGCCTGCACCACGAGGGCAGCAATCTCTGGCGCAATCGCGTGCCCGCCTCGGGCATCCGCCATGAAGTTCGAACCGCGACCGGCCGGGTTGAACACCCGCAGATCGGTGGCGGCGGCCGAGGTTTGGGTCTCGATCCACCATCCGGGCAACGCCAATGCCGGCACAACGGGGATGGACCGACCCAGTGCTTGGCGGAGATGACCGGCAAGCCAGTCGGCTTGGCGCCTCGTCTGCTTCAGGCGCTTGCTGTCGCTGAAGTCAGGAAAGCGCAGGCACTGGCCGTCGTAGGTCACCTTGAAGTGGTCCTTGCCTCCTGTGGGAGCCGGCTTCCGCACGGACTTGGTCTCTACGGCATACACCGCAGTGGGGCCGATGACGACGTGATCGAGGTTGAAGCCGTCGGCGGGCACGTCGTGAAGCACCGTGCAGCCCAGCGCCATCAGCCGGTTGAGCTCCTGTGCGGTGTACAGCTCGGCCTGGAGGCCGGCGTTGGCAATTCGTCGGGCGCTGCCGTGCTTGATCAGCCACCAGGTCGCAGCGCCGACCATGATCAGGAAGAGCACGAGAAGCAGATAGTCGCCGAAGCCAAACCGCACCTGGGCAAGGTTGATGCGGCTCATGGCCCAATAGGCCAGAAAGTACGGCCCCATGAAGAACAGGGCGACGAACGACACCATCACCTGGTCCATGTGCTTGTCCATCCGCACGCGCAGCTGCTCGCCAGCACCGTAGATGGCCCGTTTCTCGATTGGGCTGCGACGGCCCTCGCGGTCCTGCCATTTCCGATACGCCCACAACAGGCCGACCATCAGAAGGCTGGGCATGAAGGTGAACGCGACGACAAGCAGTAGAGCAGTCAAATGCTGAGTCTCCGATCCTTGGAACAGGTCAAGTGCGGGTGCTACTCGCAGCCGACGCCATCGTTGTCTCGATCCAGATGTGCCGCATAGCCCGGATCGCCACGGCGCACCGGGGCGGCCCCGGCAGCACGCGCGGCGCTGCAGTTGGCGTAATAAGTCCCGGACCCGCCGCGACCACCGTCATAGCGGTGACCGTCAGCGGGTTTCGGGGCAATCAATTTTGGAGCCGGTGCGGGTGATTCGCCACCGCGATGGCAGTGGTAGCCGCCATTCTTGCGGTCGTTATGGCAGCCCTCGGCGTTCAATCCCCCGCCATGGGCCGCCGCATTCGTGGCCAATGCACACAGGCCGAGCAAGGCAGCCCGTGCCGTCGTCGTCATGGGACCCCCTTCCCTGGTGCGACTTGGGGAACGTAGCACTGTTGGGACTCCCAACGGGAGTGTCTATCGCAGAACCTGAATAAGTCATCTTCCACCTTGCCAGGCATGCACCTCTGCAAAGCTCGCGAAACCCAGGCGCACTGACGTAGCCTCCGTGACTGGCTGAGATTGTCGGCTGCTGTTGGAGAAGTCAGTGCAATGCCTGCATCCACACTGTCCTGGGAAGGGTGGGCTCGTCTCTTGGTACGAAGTGCTCGAAGTTCCCGAGCTTAAGGTCAGAGCGACGGACAAGGCCGCGCTCCTGGGAGCACTTGCTGCCTGTGGGCCTCTGGGGACAGTCGGAGCTGTGCCTCCGAGCGTTCTACAGACGCAGGTCTTCAAGCGGTTGCTGCAGTCGAGTCCTTGCCTTTACGCTCAGTTGCCGATTCGCGCTACTGCACCGGCAGTGGTTCACCTTTGCGAGGTGACTCTAGGTGCGCCGATTGTGTCGGCGAACGTCTACAAAGCGTTCGAAGTCCAACACCCAGGCATGCCCCATACTCCATTTCTTCACCCACCACTCGTTGCCGCAACGGCTGGCGGTGACATCATGGAAGCGTTGTGTTCTGAGGTGCTCTCCAATCATGGCGTGCCTCACATGAGCCTGGACGTTGAAGGCTGGCCGACCTGGTCATCTCGAGCCCACGTCTCCCTCAACACCGGAAAGCTGCGGCAGCTAAAGCTATACGGCGACTTCTTAATTCCATGCGCTCCCCACAATCTCCTCATTTCCGTCAAGAGCGAGGCTGCGAGAGAACGCTTCATAGTTTCAGGAAATAGGCTGGAATCGGTGGGCTTTGGGTTCTTCGCAGAGCCCGATGAGTTCTGGACGTCGAGCCGAATGAATCTCATGAAGCGCTGGGGGTTCGTCGCCATCTACATGCCAGACAGCACGCTCCAAGCGATCCTGAATCACTTGAAGGCAAATAACACCACAAGCGATGCAATTAACATCAACGGCCGTCCTCTCTTCAGGAGCCTTTCTGATTTTGGGGATGACATGGCGCGGATCGCCGGAAAAGTTTCGACGGCAATCTAGTTTTGCTCGCCCCCCAATGCGCGGCGACCTTCATGGACGTCCAGAGCGGCGACCCTGCTGACGGTGACCGAGAGCTGATACTCGAAAAGGTCGACGTCCGGAATGCTGGCGCAGGCCAGTCGAAGGTCCTCGGACATCGTCCTGCACACGATGATGCCCCGTACCCGCTGGCCCGTTTCGGCGAGATTCTGGCGGACCCAGTTGACGTATCGCAGGAGCTGCCCGACGACGCGGTCGTATCCCTTCGAAACCTTCAGTTCCAGCACGACGAACGCGCCAGTCCGGTCGACAGCAAGAATGTCGATTCGCCGGCCGCCACCGGCCTCGAACTCAATGCCACGCACGCCGTCCGCCTCGTAAAGCTTCAGGCCAGGCTCGATGCATTCGAGATTCTCAGCGAGATAGCGCTGCAGGTCCCGCTCGAGCAGGAACTCCGATGAGCCGACCAGCGCCCCACGATCTTCATCGTCGTCCTCCATGGCAGCGGTGATCTCCTCCTCGCGGGCGACATCGCCGGGAACGAGTTCGTGAATCGGCGCCGGGTCCTTGCCCGGTTCGTACAGTCGGAACAGGCCCGAGTCGACCTTGAACAGCAGATCGTCGGACGCATTCATTGATGAATGGTGTAGGCGACTCCGATCGTTCGTGGAGGCCTGAACGAGATGGGCGCGAATGCTGCTGGGTTGCAGCTTGGGATAGTGCTGTTCGAACCACTCGATGGCCCGCGACGTAGTGAAAACCTGGCCGGGCTTCAGCCCCAGATCCACCAGCATGTCTGCGAGGAGGGCCCGCGTCGCCTTTTCGTAGATTGTTCGTGCCATGGGGTCCCAGGACAGTAGTTTGGATCAGTCGAACAAGCCCCGGGCGCGCTCTTCAACTATGGCGGTCGCGCCCACGGGGTCGATCAGAAACGGGCGTGTCTGCCTGACCTGGGATTCGAAAAAGTCCCGGAAGGAAATCACGTTCGCGTGCCCGACGTATTCACTCTCCCTGTTGCCCTTAAGGGATTCTGGAACCACCAGGACAATCTCGGCTGCTTGGAGTTCGTCCAGTGCCTGTCGGGAAACGCGGTCATCGACCGTGGCGAGAAAGAGCGCACAGTTGAACCGTTCATGGGTGATCTGCTTCCACCGCTCACGAAGCGTCGTCTTGGCGGACAGTACGAGTGCGTCGTTGAACGGGCGGGCCTCCCGTCGCATCAGGGTTGGAGCATCGGGAAGGACGAAGTCGGGCCGCCGGCCGCCAAGTACCGCCTGCTCCTGGAACCTGATCCGTCCGCCCTGCAGCGTGGCTGCCAGGTGATTCTCGAAGGACCGACCTGCCCGGGTCTTCCGCTGCTGGCTGGCACTCAGGAACACCGCGTCAAGGACCGGGAATCCCCTTATCACAGCGGAGATCAGGTCCTGCTCGCCGATCAGGAGTCTGACGATCTCCGAGCCGCGGCGCCGGAGCTCGTAATGCTTGAACACCTCGTACTCGATGTCCCGGCTGATCCGCATGATGGCGTCGCCGGGGGCGTCCATCTCGTAAGGATCGAGGTTGGTGCGCCCCGTTGCGGCGAAGTAGCGCTGCCTGGCTTCCTCGGCGATCGTGTCAGGCGAGGGGATGCGGGACACGCCCGCCATGAAGGCATCCAGAGTGCCCGTGCGGATCGCATGGCGAAGTTCATCGATCAGCTGCGCCGCCTCGTCAACAGCCAAGGCATTGGCGACAGCGAGCTGATCCGGGTCAAACAGATCGAAGTGAAAGTCGGACGGAATGTTGAGCGCCGTCTCCAGGATCTCCGCGTCCTCGCTCGTGGAGTCCAGCAGGATGAACCAGTGCGTGGCATCGCCTGCAGATTCGCGGAACCGCCCGGCCAGAAGCAGCGATGCTGGGCTCAGGCCCGAGAACAGGTCATGGGGAATCACCGTGAAATGCGTCTCGGGCCCTTTGTTGCTGTAGTGCCGCATGCCCGACTGCTTGATCTCGCCGGTCTGCGGCCACAGGGATACACAGGGGGCGTAAAAGATATGCGGCTTGTCCGGATTCGTCGCGGCAAGCTCGGGGAAGAAGCCGGACTCTCTGATGAGGCGCGGGATGTAGAAGCCAGCCTGGTGTTTGCTGCTGTCGTCAGCCCAAGACGTGTCATTACGGGACAGCTTCTTCAGGAAAAGCTGGCTGCTCCTGGCAGCCAGTTCCTCTACCTTCGGCCAGACGGACTCTTCTTGCGCGACTGGGTGCATTCGTCTGCTCCGCGTGCCTGACCCGGAATGCCGTGCAGGCCAGAAAGGACCTGACGCGCGAGATCATCGAAAACGCGTTCGCGACCGGGCTCCTTCACGCCCCGCAGCGAACACTCCCACACCACAAGCGCCCGCCATCCCATCAGCTCAAGCTGTTCCAGCACGCGCTCATCCCTACGCTGGTTGGACTCGATCTTGGCACGCCAGAATTCCGGTCGTGTCTTGGGCAACCGGAACAGGGGGCACGCGTGACCATGCCAGAAGCACCCGTGGACGAACACTACGGCCTTGTGTCTGGGAAGGACGAGATCTGGCCGACCCGGTAACCCCGCCCCACCCAGCCGATACCGGAGGCCCCGGGCGTGCAGGGCCCGGCGCACCACCAGTTCCAGCTTCGTATCAGACCCGCGGATCCGCGACATCTGCGCGGACCGCTGCTCGGGGGTGAGGATGTCAGCCAACGATCATGCGGCTTTCTTGGGGCGCTTCCGTGGCGCGGCGTTCTCTTCCTTGATGAAGGGGGCCATCACGCGCGCGACCTCGGCGATGACGGGGACGACCACGGAATTGCCGAACTGCTTGTAGGCGCGGGTGTCCGAGACCGGAATGCGGAAGTTGTCGTCGAACCCCATCAGGCGGGCACACTCGCGCGGCGTGAGACGTCGGGGATTCCGCTTCGGTCCCTGTGACACCAGAATTTCCGAGCCATCCTTGTAATACCGCGCGGACAGGGTTCTGGTCGTGTCCTTGCCGGTCACCAGGCCAAACCCAAAACCATTGCCCTTGTCGCGGTGCTTGGCGGCATAGCCCTGAAGGTACTCCCAGAGCTTGTCCGACAGGGTGTAGTTGGCAGTCACCTTGCCCTTTTTGCCCTCCAGGCAATGCCATTCGGCCGGTTCGGTTCCGTCCTGCTTGTGCAGGATGCTTGCCAGCTTCGGACCCGTATCGAAGGCGGGCAGGGACAGGCCCTGCCAGTCGAACTCCTCGCTGTCCCGGAACCCGACGATGATGATGCGTTCGCGGTGCTGCGGGACGAAGTGCTTGCCGTTGATGACCTTGGTCTTGACGTGATAGCCAAGCTCGTTCTTCAGCACGTCGACAATCGTGGAAAAAGTGCGGCCCTTGTCGTGGCTGACGAGGTTCTTGACGTTTTCCAGCAGGAACGCCTTCGGCCGCTTCTCCGCGATGATCCGGGCCACGTCAAAGAACAGCGTGCCTTGGGTCTTGTCCGCGAAGCCATGCGGACGACCGAGTGCGTTCTTCTTGGACACACCCGCGATCGAGAAGGGCTGGCACGGGAACCCGGCCAGCAGGACATCATGGTCGGGGACATCCTTTTCATGCACGGCGGTGATGTCGCCCGCAAACACGTGATCCGGTCCGTCATGGAAGTTGGCCGCGTAGGTCTTGCGGGCGTACGCGTCCCACTCGCTGGTGAAGACGCACTTGCCGCCCTGCTTCTCGAACGCCGTCCGGAGGCCACCGATGCCGGCAAACAGGTCGATGAAGGTGAAATCAGCGGGGGCGTCCTTCTCGAGGCCCTGGAGGGGCAGGAGCCGCTGCCGGATGGCGTCGTTGACGTAGGGCGGCGGGTCGCTTTCCCGGGCATGCCAGCGGCGGATGGTCCGGGCGTCCACACCGAGTGCCATGGCAATCTCGCGTGGGCTGTAGCGCTGAAGCGCGTAGTCGATCAGGGCGTGGGTGTCCATCAGGGCTCCAGGAGGCACGTGGGCATATTGTCCGTTTCTGTCCCGTGGGGGAAGGGGCAGAAGGCATCAAACCGCAGCCGTGACGCACGAGATGAGACTGGTTGTGGATAAGTTGGTGCCGCGCCCTCTGAAGTCACCGATGGCGATGGGGCAGTTCGATCGCGCGGGTATTCGCTGCGGTCGAGGACGCGCTTGGATTCCCAATGTTGCATCGTCGCCATGGGACATGGGTTAAAGCCTGCGCTCACCCCCTTACACCCTATGCCGCCGCCCTGATCTCCCGCCGCCTGACCTGCAAGAAAAACCGCACCATCTCAGCCGAAGCATCAGGCCCCTGCGCGTCCGTGTAACTACCACTCGGACTGCCTCCCGACCACGCGTGGCCGGCACCGTGGATCTGCCAGAACTCGATCAGGGGATCGCCCTGCGCGGTCGTGTAGGTGGTTCGTGTATAGGCCCGACCGGTGCCTTCGCCTGTGCTCACGCGACGTTCCGGCGACAGCAAATCCGCGGCCCGGATCGCGTGACGGACCAGGGTGTCGGCATTGCTAGCCGCGACCGTCCTGTCGCAATCGCCCTGGAACGCGATCAATGGGGTGACAGGCAACCCTGCCGCTGACACGTTCTCGACGGGCGCGCGAGCGACTGCCCGGCCGCCCATCGCTGCGAAGGCTGAAGGCATGTCGTGGGCGGCGCGGTAGGGGAGGCCGGAGTGGGAGCCGACGGCTGCGAAGACGTCGGGGTAGGTGGCGCCCAGGATCACGGCCATGGCGGCGCCTGCGGACAGGCCGGCCACGTAGATGCGCGTCGGGTCGACGGCGTGGTGGTGGGCGATGTCCTGGGCGAGGGCGGCGAGCAGTGCGGGTTCGCCGCCGGCGCGCAGCTGGTCACCCGGGCGGAACCAGTTCCAGCATCTGGAATGGTTGGCTTTCGCCGATTGCGCTGGGTAGGCGACCAGGAAGCCGTGTTGTTCGGCGAGTTCGTTCATGCGCGTGCCCGCGGCAAAATCGTCGGGCGACTGCGTGCAGCCGTGGAGCATCAGCAGCAACGGCGAGGTCGCCTGCGCGTCCGCCAGGTAGTGCGACGGGGTGTAGAGCTTGTAGCGGCGCGTACCGGCGGCGTGGGCAAACGAATGCTCCACGAATGTGCCTGGCAGCGACGTCGACTTTGCCGCGCGGTTGGATCCACGGGCGGGCCGGTCCTCCCGCGGACGCTGCGCAGGTAGCTCCTCTGCTTGCGGGGGCGCCGACGGTGGATGCGGCGACAGGCCCGCGGCCACCAGCGCATCGTTGATCGTCTTGCTGACCTGCGCCTGCAGCGCTCCGCTGCCGGTGTGTGACTGGGGCTTGGCAAGTGCCAGGCGTGCGCGGGTCAAAAGCTCGGACAAAAGGGACAAGGGACTTCCTGATGTTGCGCTTGCTGCAGTGCACAAAACCCTGTGGCATGCAGCGTGAGCCCGGCATGAAGGCTGTCCGCGAGCGCGGCCATCGGCATTGCCCGCTTGGTCGGATCAAAGCCCGCGGCCCGGACGGGCACCCTGCGCTTCACAACGCGGAAGAATCCGGAGCAACTCAAGACGCAGGCCCAAGCAGATCGATTGGCGCAGGTCGGCTATCGAACCACTGGAGTCGATTCAACGCCGACTACGCTGCGGCGAGCCAAACGAAATTGCCGACGTGGTTCTCTGGCTCTCAAGTGACGCAGCCAGCTACGTCACCGGCCAGCCCACTTCAGTAGACGGCGGCTTCATCATGCGATCAACCTAACATCGAAGTTCGCTGACGGCCGAATGCGTCATTCGGCACGTGCCGCTGGCCGAACCTGACTGTGCGGTACTTCGTCATCGCCGATATCCGGCGTTCTGCTGCCGGCCGCTGCAATCAAGCCTCACGAGCGCGCCCGGCCGCCGGTTGATGGTGGCGGGCGGTCTACTGTCGGGGTATGCGGCGTGGTGTTGTTCGCAGCGCAGTGATGGTGCCGTAGTGCCTGCCTGGTGGTTGGCACGCGATGCACCCATCCTGGTGGCAAGCCCGTCACCATGGCCGCGGGTGGGCGGGTGCATACTCGTTCGCGTTCGGGGTCGCACTGCTGCTGGCATTCCGGCTCAGGAAATGGCGCGAAGAGGGTCAGCCAGCCGCCTTGGCTCGGGCACTCTCTTGAGGACACGACATGTCGACGATTCTTGCTGCCGGCGCCCGGGCGCCAGACTTCAGGCTCCACGTGACTCCGGACCAGGTGCTCTCGCTGGACGAGATGCGGGGCAAACGAATTGTGCTTGCGTTCTACCCGGCGGACTGGAGTCCGGTGTGTGGCGACCAGATGGCGCTGTACAACCAGGTACTTCCGGAGTTCCGCAGTCGGGGTGCCCATATATTCGGCATCTCGGTGGACGGTGCGTGGTGCCATCAGGCATTCGCGCAGGCCAGGAACCTGCACTTTCCGCTGCTCGCGGATTTCGAGCCCAAGGGCGATGTGGCGCGTGCCTACGGAGCTTACCGGGCGTCGGAAGGCGTTTGCGAACGTGCGCTGTTCGTGATCGACGAGAACCAGGCAATAGCTTGGAGCTACTGCTCGCCGATCGCAGTCAACCCTGGCGCCGATGGAATTCTTGATGCGCTCGACGCGATGCCGACGACCGGAGAATGACGATGGCCAGCCTCAAGGTTCCCGTGACAACTTCTGATCACATCCTCGGCGCCTCCAGTGGTGCCGTGACGTTGGTCGAGTACGGCGACTACCAGTGTCCCCATTGCGCCGCCGCGCAATTGCCGGTCAAGCAGATCCTGTCGCACTATGGCGGCAGGATCTGTCTCGTGTTCCGGCATTTTCCGCTGACCGAGGTCCATCCGATGGCGGGCATGGCTGCGGAGACGGCCGAATTCGCAGGAGGATATGGGCGTTTCTGGGAGATGCATGACGCCATCTTCGCCAACCAGCCGCGTCTCAGTCCCGAGTTGCTGTTGACGCTGGTCAGCGCACTTGAGCTGCCCGCCGAGGAATTCCAGGAAGCTCTGGCTTCGGGGTTGCACGCACCCAAGGTGCAGGCCCATTTCATGGGTGGTGTGCGCAGCGGAGTCAACGGCACGCCCACGTTCTTCGTCAATGGTGTTCGCCACGACGCCGATTACACCTTCGCCGACCTCGCCTCCAGCATCGACGACGCGATGCTGGCCATGACGAGGTGAGTTTGTTGCTCCGCCGGAAGTAACAACGATCCAGGTGGCAGGCTGTCGTAGCGGCGAAGGTCGCGATGTCAGCCGTGATGCCTGGCTACTGCGCGTGGGTGAGTGACTTCGTCCCCGGCACAACAGTTGCGCACGTTTACGCGGGATGCGGGGAGCGCTTCTGGTCGAAAGCGGGGTAGGGTCCAGACCAATTTCGATGCTGGTGGGCACCGCGCCGGGATCCTGTGCTTCCAACGGCTGGGTTGATGGAGCCAACCCAGCCTACGGGCACCGTCCCTCCAGCCGCATGCCCACTTCCGGCGCGTTGCCGCCCTCCTTGGCCCACGACCAGGCCAGCGTCGCCTGCTCTTCCGCGACGCTGTCGAGCGCCAGCTTCCAGGTGCCGCCCGGGACGCACATGTGCATGCCTTCGAACGCGCCGTCGCGGCGGCCGATGTCGACGGTGAGGCGCGCGGAGAGCTGTTCCCCGAGGACGAGGCCGGCGGAGCCGTAGCGGGTGCGGGTGGAGGTGGGGCCGATGGCGATCACGTGGCCGGACGGTGCGGGTTGCCGCGCCCATTGCGCGTACGGGGCCGGGAGCCACTCGGTCGGGGGCGCGGTGAAGGCGGCGGGTTCGCCGGTGGGGTGCCAGGTCGGGAAGTTGTCGCGGGTCTTGCCGCTGCGGATTTCGTTGACGATGAAGCGCAGGTACTTCTCGTCGAACAGGTAGCGGTGGCCGTCGATGCGCAGGGCGTGGAGTTTGAGGCCCAGGGAGCTGCAGCCGGGTGCGCCGGTCAGCGGTTCCAGGGTGATCCAGCCGGCGTGCACGCGGTAGCGGCCGGCGAAGGCGTCGCCCAGGCCGACGTCGGTGTCTTCGGGCATGCAGTAGCCGCCGTCGTAGGTGAACTCGCCGGACGGGAGCAGGTGCAGGCGGTCGGTGCCGAGTTCGTACTGGCCGGCCCAGGTTCCGGGGCTGTTTCCGCTCCAGTGTGCGCAGGCGGAGAGCGCGAGCAGGCAGGCGATGGGCAGCAGGAACTGGCGGGCGACGCGGGCGGGTGTGGGCATGGGGCGGGCGGTTGGCAGGCGGGATATCCCAGTGGAACGGGAGTGGGGCGGAAACGGGGTTGCGGTGCAGGGTGCAAGGGCGGCTGCGCCGTCTGCACGCCGCGGCAAGTGTGCACTGCAGATCCCAGTTCGATGCCCGACGCCGTAACCGCCCTAATCGATCGGCGCGGGCGGCACCGGATCATGCATCGGCGGTTGCACCGGCTCGGGCACGTCGGGCGGTGGCGCTTCGGGTGGCGGCATTTCCGGTTTCGGCACGGGCTGCACGGGGATCTCGCGCTGCGGTGGTGCCGGCGCGGGTGTCGGGGTTTCCGGTTTGGGTGCCGACGTGTCGGGCCGCTGCGGGCCCGGGGCGGGCGCGTCGGGCGTGCCCGGCACCGGCGGGGTGGTGTGTGCCTTCATGCATGTGCTCCCTGTGCCGCCGGTGCCCGTTCGCTCACTCATCGTGCGTCGCCGTCATGGCGTCTTGTACGTGGGCTTGCTGGTCTTGTCCTTATGCATCGACGCGTGGCTGGCGGCGACTTCCTGCTGCGACAGGTTGCCGTTGCCGTCGTTGTCCAGCTCCTTGAACATCGATTCGGCGCCGGCCTCGTGCTCGGCGGCCGAGAGCATGCCGTCGCCGCTGGCGTCGAGCCTGGCGATCCTGTCGGCCGAGGACAGCTCGGGGCGCATGGGGCCCTCGTCCGTCGCCGCGTCGTTGTAGGTCACCGGTTCTTTCGACTCGACGGCGGCGATCTTCTTGCCGTGGTGGCGGGCGTCCATTTCCGCGGCGGTGACGTTGCCGTCGTGGTTGGCGTCCATCTCGCCGAACATCCGGCTCACCGACGCGGCGTATTCGGTCGCCGACACCATGCCGTCGCGGTCAGCGTCCATGTCCTTGAACTTGTCGCCGGCGTGGCCGCCGCCGGCCCACGCGGGCGCGGAAAGCGCCAGCGACAAGGCGGCGACCATGCGCCATGGGCGGAAGGTGTTGCGCATTGCTTCGTTCATGCCTGGCCTCCTCGGGGCCGCGGGGGTGCGGCCGTAAATGGGCGCTGGTGAGTGTGCGAATGGGGGTGTTAGCGGGGTGCTTGCGTGGGGGTGATGTGGCGTTAACGCGGTGCGGGTGAATGGGAGAACGGGGCGGTTTTCGCGGGCGTGTCGTGTTGTTGAGTTGGGGGAACCAGGAGCGCTGGGTTGATGGGGCCAACCCAGCCTACGCAGCTGCGGTGCTTCGGGGAGGCGCGGCGATCGTTGGCCCCACCCCAACCACCCCGGCCAGCAGGCACAGCCTGCTGGCGTTCGATGACGCGCGGACCAATGGTCCGCAAGCGCGTCCTCTCACCCCCCGCAAAGCGGGGCAGGGGCTCGCGCGGAGCGGGGGAGGGAGCTATGACACGGTGACCTCCTGCACATTCCTGCGCGCCGCGCGTCCCGCCGACAATGCCTGCCACTGGATCGAGCATGGAGCCCGGCGTGCGCACTTCCCTTCATCGCGGACACGCGTCGGCGCAACGCGCGCGGCGCTACTCGATCGTCCTGTTCGCCGGCGCGCTGCTGGCGGCGCTTGCCGGCGCGGCGAACGCGGCCCCGCCCGCGCCCTTGCACACCGACCTGACGCTCACCCATGTCGCGGCCGACAAGTGGCGCGCCGATTACGTCTTCGCCGAGCCGGTCACGGCGGTGGAACTCGGTGCGCAGGTCGGCGCCTACCGCACGCAGGCCTGGCATCCGCTGACGCCGGGCGTGGCGCTGGTGGCCGAGGGCGACAACGAGGCGCTGTTCAGTGCGGCGCCGCTCACGCGGCTGAGCGTGGAGATCAGCGCCTACGATGATTTCCCCGAGGGGCAGTACGCGCCGATCAACCGCTTCTCCGATGGCGGGCGGAATGTCTATGTCGGCTTCCTGCACGGTGCGCTGCGCCAGGACGGCACCGCGCGCGCGATGGACGTCGCGCTGCAGCTCAAGGGCCTGCCGGGCGAGACCGCGCTGGCGCCGGCGAAGGCCGGCAGCGATCTGGCGGGTTACGCCTACTTCGGGCCGCAGCGCCCGGCCCGGATGGGCAGCGTCGACGTCATCATCGATCCGCAGGCGCCGGCCTGGCTGCGCGAAGTGCTGGACGACACCACGGCCAAGGTGTCGCGGTTCTACGAGCAGGCCTTCGGCCGGAAGATGATCGACACGCCGCTGGTCTCGGTGGCGCTGGTCGGCTTCGACGGCAAGCCGGGCAGCATCAGCATCAAGGGCGGCGCGGTCGGCGGCGGCATCGCCTACCGCCTCGAGGGCGCGGGCCTGGGTCGAGGACCACCCGAAGAAGCGCGCCCTGATGGCGCGCCTGGTCGCGCACGAAATGGCGCACCTGTGGCAGCTCAACCTCACCCGCGGCGGCATCGGCGAGACCGACCCCTGGGTCCACGAAGGCGGCGCGGAAGCCGTCATGCTGGAGGCCCTGCGCGCCACCGGCCTTTACACCGCGCAGGCCAGCGACCAGTACGCACAGGAACTGCTGGCCGAGTGCGACCAGCTCCACGACGACGTGAACGTCAACCGCGGCCTCTACGCCTGCGGCTTCAAGCGCTTCCACGGCTACGCGATGCCACCGGTGCCGCTGTGGCGGGCGCTGATGGCCAGGAGCGAGGCGAGCGGGGCGTTCTACTCGGAGGCGATGATCCGGGCGGTGCTGGAGGAGTAGCGCCTCGTCCAGGGCAGCGCTGGGTTGATGGAGCCAACCCAGCCTACGGGCTGGGCCAGCGCGGGAGCGAGCAAAACGTCGGCGATCGGACGGACGACCAATCTCGTAGGCTGGGTTGGCCTCACCAACCCAGCACCCGCCGAACCCGGCGCGGCGAGGACACAACAAGCGCTGGGTTGGTGAAGCCAACCCAGCCTACGGGGCTGCGGGAAGCGCCGCCGCGTTGAGGATCCAGGCCCTGACGCTGAGGCTCGAAGCCTTGGCGGAATGTGTCCGAGCCTTTCGGGAGAGGGAAACGAGCCTTGACGGCAAGGCTCTGCTTCATTCCGCCAAGGCTCAAAGCCCTGGCTTTGAAGCTCCGGTGCCCTGCCGTCAAGGCTCAAAGCCTTGGCCGAAAGGCTCCACACCTTGGCCCTCAAGGCTGGAGTGCCGTTCCGGCAAGGCTTTGAGCCTCAACGCCAGGGCTTTGAGCCTTGGCGGAATGATCCTGGGAGCCTTATCGCCAGGGCTCGCAGCCCTATTCGCCAAACGTGTGAAGACCCCGCACGCGGCGCGGCCGGCGGAGGTTGCCTGGCCCAAAAAAAAGGCCCGGTGCCCCGGGGCTGCTCGCCTCCGGACACCGGGCCCAGGTTCCATCACTTCAGGTTATTGCGAGCGCCGGCCGGGCTCAGCGGTTCGGCGGCTCCTGCTCCTCCGCCGACACCGCGCGCGGGCCCTTTGGACCATCGCGCGGACAGCTCCCGGCGGGCGGCCTTCAGGCCTTCGCTCTTGCCCGTCACGCGGAGCAGGGCGTAGCCCTCCAGCGCGCAGTTGATCACGTCGCTGCCCAGCGCCAGCACGGTGTCGTCGAGCTTCTCCACCATCTGCTCGAGCTGCTGCAGGCGCGGGCGCAGCTGTTCGACCGCCAGCATGTCGCGCTGGGCCTCGGCGAGGTCGAGGGTGGACGGCAGGATCTGCGGGTTGGCGGCCAGCACGTTGAGGGTCTGCCGGCAGAAGTATTCCGACTTTTCGCCCATCTTGTTGAGATCGCGGCGCGTGTTGGCCGGCAGCGCGCGCATGTTGGCGGTGAGCCGGCGCAGCGTCGCCAGGGCGGCGTCGAAATCGGTGAGGTCCTGCGCGGAGAGTTGTAGCGATACAAGATTCTGCATGTGCGTGTGTCCTTACGGTCCTTGGCAAATCCCGGAAGTGGCCGGGGGTCCATGCGCACCCGCGGTCCGTGCGGGTTGGTGCGGGCCGACGGGGCGGCGAGCGCGCGCTGCACGAGTGTCCGTGCATGCCGAAGATACGCGGGCGGGGCGCGGATCCGGTCAGGAATCCGGGGAGAATTTTGTGTCGTTTTGTATCCATGTATCGGGATGTGCGGGTGGCGGCCGGACACCCCGCCACATCGATCGCCTTGGGGCCGGCGCCGAGGTCGTCGCGGCACGCCTGCGGGCGCGCGGGAGCTCGCGCCCCGGCCGGGGTTTCCGCCGGCGCCGCGACCCTGAATCGAAATTTAATCCGCGAAGGCCCCCGCCCCAAACCCCTTGAAAACAGCCGCCGCGAACATATCCACCCTCGCAGGGACGGGATGGCCGTCCACCCAATTGGAGACTTCGCCATGAACGAGATGGTGCGCAATCACCAGTGGCCCCTGCAGGGCGGGATGAAGGACCCGGTCAAGCAGATCTTCGACCGCCTGTTCGAAGGGAACCTGTTCCAGAACGCGACCGACGAGTCCGCGGTCGTCACCAGCCAGTGGGTGCCGCGCGTCGACATCAAGGAGGAAGCGCATCGCTTCCTGCTGCACGCCGACATCCCGGGCGTGGATCCGGCGGACATCGAGGTGCAGATGGACAAGGGCATGCTCACGATCAAGGGCGAACGCCGCGAGGAGCGCGCCAGCGAGACCGAGCGCTATTCGCGCATCGAGCGCCGCCACGGCCTGTTCCACCGGCGCTTCGCGCTGCCCGACAGCGCCGACGCCGAGGGCATCACCGCCTCCGGCCTCAACGGCGTGCTGACCATCAGCATCCCGAAGCGCCCCGAGTCGACGCCGCGGCGGATCCAGGTGGGCACGACCCAGGCGGGTACGACCTACGTGGGTACGGCGCAGGTCGGCAACTCGCCGGAGCGTTGATCCACGCTGGCGGCGGCCGGGCGCAGGCCTGGCCGCCGCCGCGTTCTATGGAGCACCCCATGGACCGAATCACCGAAGAAGCCCTGTGCAGCCTGCAGGCGCAGGTGCACGTGCAGGAACTGGTGCTGCGCGCCCTGGTCGCCACGCATCCGGAACCCGCGCGCCTGCTGGCGATCTGGCACCAATGCCTGGACCACGCCGGCTCCGGCCCCGTCGCCGCCCACGCGCGCGACAGCGAGTACCTGGCGGAGCATTGCCGCGTGCGGGCGGAGGACTGGACCGCGGAGCTGGTGGAGTTGACGCTGCCGGCGGCCGATGCCGCTGGCGCGGTGGTCGGGGATGCGGTGCCGTTGCATGTCGTGAGGGATTAAGGGCCTTCGCCCCTTCCCCAGCTCCTTCCCCCGCTCCGCGGGGGAAGGTTGGGATGGGGGCCAACGATCGCCGCGAATCCGCCCCTTCCCCGCTTGCGGGGGAAGGTTGGGATGGGGGCCGCCGGTCGCGGCGAATGCGCCCCTTCCCCCGCTCCGCGGGGGAAGGTTGGGATGGGGGCCAACGATCGCCGCACCCTCAACCACGCCGCGCTCTGCTCGTTGGCCGCCGCACAAGATCAATGCAAAAAAGTGGACAAGCCAGTTCCACCACACCACTCACCTCAATCGGCACACCCCATTTCCGCGACGCCCGCCTCCGGCCCCGCAGCCTCTGTCGCACCCAACAAACGCCCGTGAAAACGCGACCAGCTTCACTACTTCACAGGCCACGTCACACGCCGCGCCCTCCGGGCCGTTCATGACCGCCGTGTATCCTGTCGCGCCCCGGACGCAGGTGCCTTTCGCACCGCGACCCCCCAATTCCAGTGATTCCATGAGCGACGTCCCCAGCCCCGCTTCGGCTCCGTCGCGGCTTCCGCGCATCGTCGCGGTGCTCGCCGCGCGCAACGAAGAGCGCTTCCTCAAAACCTGCCTCGAGAACCTCTTCCGCCAGGGTGTGGAGGTCTACGTCTGCGACAACGGGTCGACCGACCGCACGGTGGAGATCGCGAAGGCCTACCTGGGCGCGGGGGTGATCGGCATCGAGCACATCCCGTTCGACGGCACCTACCAGTGGGAGCGCATCCTGCAACGCAAGGAGGCGCTGTTCCGCGAACTCGACGCCGACTGGCTGATGCATGTGGACGCCGACGAGATCCACCTGCCGCCGCCGGGCCATGCGTCGATCGCCGCCGCGATCGCCGCCGCCGATGCGCAGGGCTATGAGGCGGTCGAGTTCGCCGAGTTCACCTTCCTGCCGACGCGCGAAGCGCCCGACCACGACCATCCCGATTTCGTGCAGCAGCTGCGCACCTACTACCCGTTCCGTCCGCGCTCGCCGCATTGCGTGCGCGCGTTCCGCAAGCAGCCGGTGCCGATGGAGATCGCCTGGTCCGGGGGGCACCACGTGCGCTTCCAGGCGCCGGGCAAGCCCGTCCAGCCGCCGCTGTTCCCGGAACAGTTCCGGATGAAGCACTACATCTTCCTCAGCGCGGACCACGCCTCGCGCAAGTACCCGGGGCGCAAGTACCACGACGACGAGGTCAACCGCCTGCGCTGGCACGGCTGGCGTCCGCGGCTGCGCACCGAGCAGATCGCGCTGCCCAGCGCCGCGCACCTGCGCACGACGGCGAACGACGACGACCTGGATTCCACCAGCCCGTGGACCAAGCACTGGCTCGACCAGTGCGCGGCCTCGTGAGCGACGCCGCGCTGCCGCGGGTGCTGGCGATCGCCGACCGGCCGGGCTGGGCGATCGACAACAAGGCGCGCAACCTGGCGCGTGAGCTGGCCGGGCGCTTCGACCTCGTCGTGCGCTACCAGCACGAAGTCAGCGAGGACGACCTCGACGCCGCCGACCTGGTGCTGATCTTCTACTGGCTGGAGCTGCGTAAGATCCAGATCCCGGAAGCCACGCTCGCGCGTTACGCGGACCGGCTGATGATCGGCATCTGCAGCCACTACGAACTGTCGGGCCCGCTGCGCGAAGAGGGTCTGGCGACGCTCAACCGCCTGCCGCGCTGCGTGTTCGCCAACAACGCGCTGCTGCAGCGCGAGTTCGCGCCCTTGATCCGGGTGCCGGTGCATTACACGCCCAACGGCGTCGACACCACGTTCTACCAGCCCGCCGCCACACCGCGCGTGCGCGCGCCGGGCGAGCTGCGCGTGGGCTGGGCGGGCAGCCTGGGCAACATGGGCGCCGAGCATCGCGGCTTTCCCAACGTCATCCAGCCCGCGGTCGCCGCGTTGCCGGGCGTCACGCTGGTCACCGCGATCCGCGAGCAGAAGTGGCGCAACAGCGAGGAAATGCGGGTCTTCTATCGCGACCTGGATGTGTACGTGTGCGCCAGCGTCAACGAAGGTACGCCCAATCCCTGCCTGGAAGCCGCCGCCTGCGGCGTGCCGGTCGTCACCACGCGGGTCGGCAACATGCCCGAGCTGATCGTCGACGGCGAGAATGGCTGCTTCTTCGACGGCACCGCGCAGGGCCTGGCGGACAAGCTCGCGCGGCTGCGCGATGAGCCCGCGCTCGCCGCGCAGTGGGGCGCGTCGATCCGCGCTTCGATCCTGGAGTGGGACTGGCGCCAGCAGGCGCAGCACTACGCGCGCATGTTCGACACCATGCTGGCCGCGCGCGCGTCGCACACCGCGCTGGCGACCTGAGGCGGATGGCGGTCGTACTGGTCACCGGCGGCGCCGGCTTCATCGGCTCGCATACGTGCCTGGCGCTGATCCAGGCCGGCCATCGCCCGGTGGTGCTCGACGATCTGAGCCACGGCCGCGAGGCCGTGCTCGGCCGCATCGGGCGCATCACCGGCGAGGTCCCCGCCTTCGTGCGCGCGGACGTGCGCGACGAGGCCGCGGTGCTGGCCGCGATGCGTGCCCACGCAGTCGCGGCGGTGATCCATTTCGCCGGCCGCAAGATCGTCGGCGAGTCGGCGCTCGATCCGCTGGGCTATTACTCCAACAACGTCGCCGGCACGATCGCGGTGGCGCGCGCGATGCAGCAGGCGGATGTCACCCGCCTGGTGTTCAGCTCCTCCTGCGCGGTGTACGGCGGGCGGCAGGCCAGCCCGGTCGACGAGTCGGCCGCGCTCGCGCCCGCCAGCCCCTACGGCCGCAGCAAGGCGATGTGCGAGACGCTGCTGCGCGATGCCTGCACGGCCGACGCCGCACTGTCGGTGCACGCGCTTCGCTACTTCAATCCCGTCGGCGCGCACGCCAGCGGCCTGCTGGGCGAAGACCCGTTCGGCCGGCCGGGCAACCTGATGCCCTGCATCACCCAGGTCGCGGCCGGCCGGCGCGCGCAGTTGGCGATCTTCGGCGGCGACTACCCCACCCGCGACGGCACCGGCGTGCGCGACTACGTCCATGTGATGGACTTGGCCGAGGCGCATGTGGCGGCGCTGGTCGGTGGTGATGCCGCCGCTGGATTCGAGGCGTACAACCTCGGCACGGGGCAGGGCACCTCGGTGCTCGAACTCGTGCACGCGTTCGAGCACGCCTGCGGGCGGCCAATCGCGCGGCAGCTGATGCCGCGCCGCGCTGGCGACATCGCGGAGATGTACGCCGACGCCACCGCGGCGCAGGCGCGGCTGGGGTGGCGCGCGCGGCGCGGGCTGGAGGAGATGTGTGCCGATGCGTGGCGGTGGGAGCGGGATAATCCGCGAGGGTATGAGGGCTGACGCTCTAACGGGGCAGCGGTAATTCCTTCCCCAGCTTCGGATTGGCCCCTTCCCCCGCTTCGCGGGGGTTGAGAGGACGCGCTTGCGGACCACTGGTCCGCGCGTCATCGAACGCCAGCAGGCTGTGCCTGCTGGCCGGGACGGTTGGGATGGGGGCAGCCGATCGCCGCGTCGCTGATAGCCCCTTCCCCCGCTCCGCGGGGGAAGGTTGGGATGGGGGCCGACGGTCGCGTCGCGCCCAACCCACGCGAGCTTTGATTGTTCGCCTCTGCACAACATCAAATGCAAAAGAGTGGACAGGCCAGTTCCAATGCTTGACCAGCTTCGCTGTTGAAAAGCGCCTCGCCTGGCGGCGGGTTACTTTCTTTGCTCGCACACGCACGAAGTGCGAACGGCGAAGCCGGCCCCGTAGGGGTGAGCGCCCAAGGCGCTCATCAAGAAAGGTAACCAAAGAAAGTGCGGGGAGGTCCACTTCTAACCGGCCGCATCGTTGACGCCGGGATTTTCCGACGCGCCATCCATGGCGCGGCGGAAAACGTCCGGCATCCATGCCGGCCGCCCTCCGGGTCTACGTTTGAAGCGGGATGTTGGTATGCGTGAAAACCACTGCAACCGCAACTGCAACAGCCACGACGCATAGGGCGGGTCTTGACCCGCCGGTACGCATCCTGGTTGGCGACCAGGTGGCGGGTCAAGACCCGCCCTATGTTGGTGGAAACGCGGTCGGGCGTCGGGCGCTCAAAGCGTCTTCAAATACTCCACCAGATCATCCCGCTGGGCCTGCGTCAGATGCAGCCCGCGCACCGTGTCGTAATGCGCCACCACCTCCGCCAGCGTCGCCGCGCTGCCGTCGTGGAAATACGGCGGGTGCTGCCATAGGCCGCGCAACGGCGTGGTGCGGTATGCCTTGTTCACCGTGCGCGCGGCGTACGCGCCGTCCATGCCGGTTTCGGTCGGCGCGTGCAGCTTGCCGCCGTTGTTGTCCGAGCCGCTGGCGCCCACATGGCAGCCCATGCAGTGCTGGCCGAACACCGCGCGGCCGCGGGTCGCCGCGATCTTGTCGAAGCTGCCGGCCGGCGGCGCCGGCGCGCGCAGGCTGAGCTGGTAGGCGCGCAGCGCGGGCAACTTCGGCGTGACCAGGTCGGGGGTATGGGTGACGTTGATGCCCAGGCGCGGGTCGGCGAAGTTGCCCTGGCCGCCCATCTGGGTCACCGCGACATACGCGTTCCAGTACGAGATCGGCGCGTCACCGGTGTAGGTCTCGTTCCTGATGTGTTTCAGCCCGTAGGCGGGTGGCAGCACGAGCGGCGTGTTCAAGCCATCGATGTTGTAGCGCGGGTCGTATTTGCCCGGGCCCCAGCCGTTGTAGACGGCCTTCTTGGCCGGCGGCAGCGCCGGCGACAGCGCGATGATGCGGCCGACGTCGAGGTCGCGGTTGGGCCAGCCGTCCTTGCGATGTCCGATGCCGGGCATGACTGAGTCGTCGACGGTGGAATGGCACAGCGCGCAAGTGACGCCGAGTTTGGTGATGTGGTTGCCCGCATCGACGGTGGCCTGCAGGCCGACGACGGCATTCAACTTCAGCAGCGCGACGGTGGTTGCCGGGCTGGTGAGATCGACGGTGCCGAGGATGCCCGGCGGCAGGGCGTCGGCGTCGACTTTCAGGCCGACGGCGAGCGCGGTGGTGGGATCGACCGCGGTCTCGACCACCTGGTGCATCTGCAGCTGGTCGGTCCACAGCTGTTCGTCGCCGAAGGTGTCGAAGCGGAAGATGCGCTGGCCCTCGGCGATCATCGCCGGCGACAGCGCCTGGCCGGACGCCGCCGGGCCGGGCGCGGCGGGGGCCTGGGCGCAGCCCGATGCGAATGTCGACAGCCACGCGCAGGAGAGAACGGCGAGCGGGGTGCGGGGCATGGTGGTTCTCCTTTGCCGGGATGCACCGGACGCTACGCCGGGGCGGAATCGCCGGCGAGATGGCATGTGCAAAGGCTGTGGGGTGCGGAGCGGACGATGTGGCTGGACAGTGCCTGGCCCCTTCCCCCGCTTCGGATCAGCCCCTTCCCCCGCTTCGGATCAGCCCCTTCCCCCGCTTCGGATCAGCCCCTTCCCCCGCTTCGGATCAGCCCCTTCCCCCGCTTGCGGGGGAAGGTTGGGATGGGGGCCGCAGATCGCCGCGAACCAGACCAAAGCTCTTCCTGAAAGCCTCGCTCAACCCAAACGCAAAGCCCCCTTGCTTCCTAAGATTCGCCGCGACCTGTCCCCAACCCCAACCCTCCCCCGCGAAGCGGGGGAGGGGGCTGATCACCGCGACCGGGCCCCACGCGGGGGCCACTGCGCCGCGACCTGTCCCCCGCGCGGTGGAAACAGAAAGATCCACCGTCGCGCTTTACACATATCTAGCTTGTCCATACCCTCAATCCCTGTCCGAATCCCCCTGTCGCGGTGTGCGACCGAACAGGAGCGGAACCCATGAAGTACCTGACCTTTCTGCTGATCTCGGGCCTGCTGGTCCCGCCGGGCGTGCAGGCGCACGACGCTGCGCACGGCGCGCCGGCCGCGACCGCAGCCACGCCCGCGCCCAAGTTGCAGGCCACGCTGCGCACGCTCTGGCACGGGCACGTCGACAGAACGCGCCAATACGCGCTGGCCGTCCACGCCAACGACGCCAGGCGCAGTGAAGCGGCGGCGAGCGCCGTCGTCGCCAACGCCAGGCAGCTGGCGGACGCCGTCGGCAGCTTCTACGGCGCGCCGGCCGGCGAGCGCATGCTGGCGCTGCTGGCCGGCCACTGGGGCGCGGTGAAGGCGATGACCGATGCCGGGCACGGTGGCAATCGCGCCGCAGGCGAAGCGGCGATGGCGACGCTGACGCAGAACGCCGGCGAGATCGCCGTGTTCCTGTCCAGCGCCAATCCCTACCTGCCGCAGGATGCGGTGCGCGGCCTGCTGCTCGCGCACGGTGCGCACCACGCCGCGCAGATCGAGCAGCTCATGCGCGGCGACCGTGCCGCCGAGGCGAAGACCTGGGCGGCGATGCAGGCGCACATGGACGTGATCGCCGACGCGATGGCCGGCGCACTGGCCAAGCAGTTTCCGGGCAAGGTGAGCTGAGCGGGGACACATGGCCGACCTGCGTCAACTGGGCACCACGCAACAGGCGCTGCTGCGGCACATGCTGCAGCAGCCCGACGGCATCGGCGTGGAGGCGCTGTGCGAACGCCTGCGCATCAGCCACAACGCCGTGCGCCAGCACCTCACCGCGCTGATCTCCAAGGGCTGCGTGGAACGCATCGCGCCGCGCCCCACCGGCGGCCGGCCCGAAGCGCGCTACCGCCTCACCGCGGCCGCGCACGAACTGTTCCCGCGCAACTACGCGCAGATCGCCGGCGCGCTGATGCAGGGCGTGATCGACAGGCTCGGCGAGGACGATGCGCGCGAGATGCTGGTCAGCCTCGGCCAGGGCCTGGGCCACGCCGAACCGGCGCCCGATCCGGACGCCCCGCCCGACGCCATCGCCAGCGCCCTGGCGGCCCGCCTCGACGAACTGGGCTACGAAGCCATCGCCACCGAACGCGGCGGCGAGGCACAGGTCGAAGCCTACAACTGCGTCTTCCACGCCCTCGCACGCGAGCATCCCGACGTGTGCCGATTCGACATCGCCTTCATGGAGGCAGCGTCGGCGCGCCGCATCCACCACATGGAATGCATGGTGCGCGGCGGCAATGTGTGCCGCTTCCGCATTGGGGCGCGGAAGGAGCGGCCGGCGGGGTGAACAGCCCCTTCCCCCGCTTCGCGGGGGTTGAGAGGACGCGCTTGCGGACCACTGGCCCGCGCGTCATCGAACGCCGGCAGGCTGTGCCTGCTGGCCGGGACGGTTGGGATGGGGGCCGCCGATCGCCGCGAATCCGCCCCTTCCCCCGCTTGCGGGGGAAGGTTGGGATGGGGGCCGCCGATCGCGGCGAATGCGCCCCTTCCCCCGCTTCGCGGGGGAAGGTTGGGATGGGGCCGACGATCGCGGCGAACCCTTGGCCGCACTCGCCAAACCGCCCCGTTATTCCTTCGTCACCCCGACGCAGGAGCCCGCCATGAACGACTTGTCCCCCGCACGGCTGATGGAGGTGGGCATGGGCTTCTGGCCGGCGAAGACGCTGCTGTCGGCGGTGGAGCTGGAACTGTTCACCCATCTGGGGGCAGGGCCGATGACGGGTGCGCAGCTGCAGGCGGCGGCGGGGCTGCATGCGCGGGCCAACCCGGATTTCTTCGATGCGCTGCTCGCGCTGGGCTTCCTGGAGCGCGACGGCAACGGCCCGGCGGCGCGCTATCGCAACACGCCCGAGACGGCGGCGTTCCTCGACCGTAATCGGGCGGGGTATATCGGCGGCTTCCTGGAGATGGCCAATGCGCGGCTGTATCCGTTCTGGGGTGATCTCACCGAGGCGCTGCGCACCGGGAAGCCGCAGAACGAGATCAAGCGCACCGGCGCGTCGATGTTCGCCGAGCTCTATCGCGACCCGGCGCGGCTGGAGCAGTTCATGCGCGCGATGAGCGGGATCTCCGCCGGTAACTTCCGCGCGTTCGCCGAGGCGTTCGACTTCTCGCGCTACACCACGCTGTGCGACGTCGGCGGGGCGACGGGGCAGCTGTCGATGTTCGTGGCGCGCCGCCATCCGCACATGCGCTGCATATCGGCGGACCTGCCCGAGGTCACCGCGATCGCCGCGCGCGAGATCGCCGCGGCGGGACTGTCGGACCGGGTCACCGTGCAGTCGATCGATTTCCTGCGCGACCCGCTGCCGCGCGCGGACGTGATCACGATGGGGATGATCCTGCACGACTGGAACCTGGAGACGAAGCGGCACCTGGTGCGCGCGGCGTTCGAGGCGCTGCCGCCCGGCGGTGCGTTCGTGGTGGTGGAGAACCTGATCGATGACGCGCGCCGGGAGAATGCGTTCGGGCTGCTGATGTCGCTGAACATGCTGATCGAGTTCGGCGACGCATTCGATTTCACCGGCAGCGACTTCGCGGGCTGGTGCCGGGAGGCGGGGTTCAGTCGCACCGAGGTGATCGGCTTGGGTGGGCCGGCGAGTGCGGGGGTGGCGTACAAGTAGCCTCGCCCCTTCCCCCGCTGCGGATCAGCCCCTTCCCCCGCTCCGCGGGGGAAGGTTGGGATGGGGGCGGACGATCGCCGCGAATCAGTGACGTAGGCTGGGTTGGCTCTTTCAACCCAGCCTCGCGTCCAACCTGATCGCCGCGAGGCGCTGGGTTGGTGAGGCCAACCCAGCCTACGTGGCTGCGCCCCGCCCCGGCCAGCAGGCACAGCCTGCTGGCGTTCGGTGACGCGCGGACCCGTGGTCCGCAAGCGCGTCCTCTCACCCCCCGCGGAGCGGGGAAGGGGGTAAATGCGTTCGCCGCGACTTGGCCCCCACCCCAGCCCTCCGCCGCGAGCGGGGGAGGGAGTAGTCGCAACTACATCGCCTGCCGCACTTCCACCGGCAACCCCAGCTTCTCCAGCTGCGGCTTCACCGAGGCCGCGTCGCCGACCACCACCCAGACGAAGTCGCCGTCGTCGATGATGCGGCGGGCGGCGTCGTCCATGGCCTGGGTCGACAGCGCCTGGTAGCGCGGGCCGAGGGTTTCCCAGTAGTCGTCGGGGCGTTCGAACAGGACGTTGGTGCGCAGTGCGTTGAGCACGTTGGCCGAAGTCTCGAAGCCGCCGGGCAGCGAGCGCACGTTGCCGTTGATGGTGCGTTCCTGTTCGGCGGCGGTGACGCCCTGGTCGCTGAGGAAGTGGCGGTACTGGTCGATCAGCACCTGGATCGATTCGCCGGTGCGGTTGGCCTGCACGGGGGCGCTGATGATGTACGGCGAGCGCTGCTGCGCCAGGGTGATGCGGCCGTTAAGGCCGTACGACCAACCGCGGGTCTCGCGGATGTCCTGGTTGATGCGCGACAGGAAGCCGTTGCCGATCACTTCGTTGGCGGCGTTGAAGGCGACCAGGTCGTCCCGGCCGGAGACCGGCAGCACGGCCGCGCCGAGGATCAGCGACTGCGGGGACTGCGGGCGGTCGATCAGCACGATGCGCGGGGTCGGCGCGGGCAGGGCATCGGGGAAGACCTTCTGGCCCTTCGGCGTGGCCGGTGCGGCCCACGCGCCGAACTGCGCGTCCAGCAGCGGCTGCAGTTCGGCCAGCGGGCGGTCGGAGACGACGAACACGCGCGCGTTGTCGGGGCGCAGCCAGCGCTGGTGGAAGGCCGTGAGGTCATCGCGCGTGAGCGTCTTCACCGCGGCGGGGTCGCCCAGGCCGGAGAACGGACGGCCGTAGGGATGCGCGGCGCCGTACAGGATGCCCGGCAGCGCGCGGCCGCCGATGCCGTTGGGCGAGGTCTTCTCCTGGTCGATGTTGGCCAGCTGCTGCGCGCGCATGCGTTCCAGGTCTTCGGCGCGGAAGGCCGGGTTGCGCACGACGTCGGCCAGCAGTTCCAGGCCCGGGGCCAGGTTCGGGCTGACCACGCCCAGCATCACCGCGGTGCGGTCCAGGCCGGCGTTGGTGGCCAGGGTGGCGCCCAGGCGTTCGTTCTCCTCCGCGATCTGCACCGCGTTGCGCGAGGCCGTGCCCTGGTCGAGCAGCGACAGCACCAGCTTCTGCGTGCCCAGCGCGTCGCCCGGATCGGCCGCGACGCCGGCGTCGAATTCCACCGCCACCTGCGTCATCGGCACCGCGCCGGAGCGCGCGTACACCACTTCGATGCCATTGCGCAGGTGCGCGCGTTCGACGGTGGGGAAGTCCAGCGCCTTCATCACGCCCACGCCGGGCATGGGCGCGCGCGGCGCGATCGCCAGCGGCGCGGGCGGCTTGGGCGCGGGCCGCGTCGCGGCGGCTTCGGCGTAGGGTTCGCGTTCGCCGGGGGCGACGGTGATGGCGAGTACCGGACGGCTCAGCCACTGCGCCATCGCCTTGCGCACGGAGGCCGGCGTCGCCTCGCCGTAGGCGGCCAGTTCGCGGCGGTAGTACGACGGGTCGCCCGCGTACAGCTGGCCCTCGGCCAGCACCACGGCCTTGCCGGTGAAGCCGCCCACCGGCTCCAGCGCGCGGATGCGCTCGGCCATGCGCGTGGCGGTCACGCGCGCGACTTCGTCCTGCGTCGGGCCCTGCGCGATGAAGTCGTTGACCAGCGCGTCGAGCCTGGCCGACACCGCGGCGACGTCCTGCCCCGGCTTCACGTCGACGGACAGTTCGAACATGCCCAGGCGATGGAAGGGCTGGTAGCTGGCGGTGGCCGCCACCGCGCTCTCGTCGCCGCGCACCAGCGCGTTGTCCAGGCGCGAGCTGGCCAGGCCGCCGAGCACGGTGGCCGCGATGTCGAGGTCGGCGGCGGTCGCGTCGAGCAGGCCGGGCACGATCCAGGTGCGATACAGGCGCGTGTTGGCCACGCGGTCGTGCAGGGTCTTGTCCACGCGCGCCGGCAGCGTGGGTACGTCGGCGGGCGCCGGTTCGTTGACCGCGCCGCGCGCGATGTCGCCGAAGTACTTCTGCACCAGGGTCTTGGCGGTGGCGACGTCGACATCGCCGGCCAGCACCAGCACCGCGTTGTTCGGGCCGTAGTTGTCGCGATGCCACTGGCGCAGGTCCTCGAGGCTGGCGCTGTCGAGGTCGGCCATCGAGCCGATGGTGGAGTGGTGGTAGGGATGTCCCGGCGGGAACAGCGTCTCCAGCTGCGCGTACTCGACCAGGCCGTAGGGCTGGTTGTCGCCCTGGCGCTTCTCGTTCTGCACCACGCCGCGCTGGTTGTCGAGCCGCTCCTGGTTGAGCGCGCCGAGCAGGTGGCCCATGCGGTCGCTCTCCATGTACAGCGCCTGCTCGAGCGCGGCGGTCGGCACGGTCTGGAAGAAGTTGGTGCGGTCGAACCAGGTGGTGCCGTTCCAGTCGGTGGCGCCGATCGCGCGCAGCGGCTGCATCAGGCCGCCGGGAAGGTTCTCGGTCGGATTGAACAGGCCGATGTGTTCGAACAGGTGCGCAAAACCGGTCTTGCCCTG
This sequence comes from Lysobacter solisilvae, assembly GCF_016613535.2. Classification (NCBI taxonomy): domain Bacteria; kingdom Pseudomonadati; phylum Pseudomonadota; class Gammaproteobacteria; order Lysobacterales; family Lysobacteraceae; genus Agrilutibacter; species Agrilutibacter solisilvae. The sequence continues at coordinate 657,196 of NZ_CP071518.1, read as the reverse complement.
CGGTTCGTCCTTGGAGCCGACGTTGTACCAGGCCTGCACCGCCACCACCGGCGCCTTGCGGTCGGTATGCACGACCACGCGCAGGCCGTTGTCGAGGGTGAATGATTCAGAGGGAATGTCGACGCTGCGCGCCAGTTCGGCGGCGGGCACGGGCTTGGCGGGAGCGTGCTTGGCAGGCGCGCCGGCGAAGGCCGCAGGCGACAGGGCGAGGCAGACGGCAACGAACAGGGCGGCGCGACGCATACGGCACTCCGGTGCTGGGATCGCAGGAACATAGGGAATATGGCTGGGGGGCAGGAGTGCCAAAGGAAAGGGGGGGCGCCGTGCCGCCTGGGTGCGCTTCGCTTGCCCGGGCTACGGTCCTTGCTCTCACGCAAGCCAACACGTCACGCCAACCGTAGACCCGGAGGGCGTCCGGCATGGATGCCGGACGTTTTCCGCCGCGCCATGGATGGCGCGTCGGAAAATCCCGGCGTCAACGATGCGGCCGGTTAGAAGTGGACCTCCCCGCACTTTCTTTGGTTACCTTTCTTTGTGCGAGCAAAGAAAGTAACCCGCCGCAAGGCGGAAGCCTTGGAACTGGCCTGTCCACTCTTCTGCATTTGATCTTGAGCAGCGGGCACGCGGCGCGGGTTGAGGGCGCGGCGATCTTCGGCCCCCATCCCAACCTTCCCCCGCAGAGCGGGGGAAGGAGCTGATGCGCGAGCGGGGAAGCTACGCAGCCCCTCATCTGTGCGGAGAGCCCCGGGTGCGCTTCGCTTACCCGGGCTACGCTGCTGCACGCAGCGCGTTCGCTGCCCGGGCTGGTCTGCGCTCCCCCAGGCGCGGCATCATGCCGCCATGACCCTGATCCTCCACATCGGCGCCGGCAAGTGCGGTTCCAGCGCCATCCAGGCCGCGCTGACGCAGCGTCCGCGCTTTCAGCGCCGTGATGGTTCGACCGTCGAATACATCGCCATCGATCGCCAGGGCCAGTTGGTCCGCGGCGAGCGCCTGCGCGAGAGCGCGGGGATCGCGGGCTACCGGACGTCGCCGCCGGCCCGGCCGATGCGGGACATGGACCTGGCCGCGCTCGCCGGCGCGCTGCAGGACGTGGGGCACGACGTGGTGCTGTCGGAGGAAGCGTGGATCTACCAGGCCGAGCACTGGGCCGACATCCTCCAGCGCACCGGCATGGACGCCGAGGTGTTCGCCTATGTCAGGCCGCAGGTGCCGCTGCTGAATTCGGCGTGGTGGCAATGGGGCGCGTGGAAGGACAAGCCCTTCGACGAATGGATGGCGACCCGGCTGCGGCGCAGCCTGTGGGGCGCGCGCATGCAGGAGTGGCGGTCGGTGCCCGGCGTGTGGTCGGTCAACGTACGCCTGCTGCCCGACGACGTGGTGGCCGACATGTACAGCCACGTCCTGGACGTGGAACCGCCGGAGGAGACGGCCTTCGTCAACGCCAGCCTGCCCGGGGACGTGCTGCGCCTGTTCCAGCGCAATCGCGAGCTGCGGCCCCATGCCCACGCGGGCCGGATCGATTTCGTGCTGTCGAAACTGAAACTCGCGGGCACGACGCCGTGGGTGCTCTCGCCCGAATGGATCGCGCGGATCCTCTCGGAGACGCAACTGGACAACGAGGTCCTGCTGTCGATGCTCGACGAAGCGTCGGCGGCGCGCATGCGCGCGGATCCCCGCTGGTGGGATGCGGCGGCGTTCCAGGACAAGGTCGCCGAACCGCCCACGCCGGTGCCGCTCGATCCGGAGGCGCTGGAGAAGCTGTGCGTTGAACTGGTCAAGGCGCTCGGGGCCCCGCCGGCCACTTGAGCGGCGGTGCATCCCGAGCGTGGCGCGGCGCGCTGCGCACGCGCGGATGCGACGCGCTGATCCCACGTTCCAACATGACGCCTCACCTCACCCACGCTGCCTGCCCAAGGAACCACCGCATGCCCGTCCCCTTCCGCCACCTCGCGCTGCTCGCCCTGGCGCTCGCCACGACCGCCTGCGAGGGCAGGCCAGGCGACCGCGAAGTCGCCCAGGCCCGGCCCATGCTCGATGCGGTGGCCTGCCACGACGACGAACAGCTGATGCTGATCGGGGATCTGCTGCAGCAGGCGAAGGTCGCGGCCGAAACGGCGTCGACCGTGAACACCGCGGCACATGTGGAGACCGCGCGGCTGCATCTCATCCGCGGCAGCGCCTGCACGATGACCGCGGACGAGCAGCACCTGCGCATGGCCGAGTCGGAGCTGAAGATCGCGCTGGAGGAAGACCCGGCGCAGGTGGACGCGCTCATCCAGCTCGGCCGCGTGCACACCCAGCAGGGGCGCTACGACGAGGCGGCCGCGGCGCTCGACCGCGCCGGGAAGGCGGGAGCCACCGACGCGCAGCTGCACGTGCACCGCGCGCTGCTGCAGATCGAGCGCCGCGACTGGCAGGGCGCGCAGGCCAGCCTCGAACGCGTGCCGCCCTGCAAGCCGGGCCAGCAGGAGCTGCGCGTGTGCGGCGGCAAGCTGGCCGTCGCGGCGCGGATCAATCTGTACACCGGCATGGGCGATCGCGCCGGCACCCTGCGCGCATATCGCGAATCGATCGCGGCTTTCCCCGAATCGGCCTTCATGCACGGCAACTACGCGCAGTACCTGTTGCGCGAGGCGGGCGACATCGACGCGGCGCTCGACATGGTGGGCCGCGCGATGGCCCTGCGCGGCAACCGCCAGATGGAGCTGACGCGGATCATGGCCCTGTACGCCCGCTGGGCGCAGCGGCTGGAGCAGGACCCTGCCGCGGCGCCGCAGGCCCGTCGCGAGGCGGAAGTGGCGGGCAGTCCCGAGGAAGTGATGGCGGCCGCGGGTTGCACCGTCGGCGGCAATCAGGCCCTGCAACGCATGCTGCTGGCCTTCCTGCGCTCGGGCCTGTCGATCGATACGCCCGGCCCGAAGGGCAACACCGCGCTGATGACCGCCGCCGCCTGCGGCGAACCGGACGACATCCGCTGGCTCCTGGCCCAGGGCGCCTCCACGAGCGCGCGCAACGCCTACGACGCCAACGCGCTGATACTGGCCGCCAGCGAGAACAGGCCTGGCAACGTGCAGGCTCTGCTGGGCAAGGGCGAGCTCGAGGCCGCCGCCGCCGGCGAGGCGCTGCACGTGGCGGCATCGAGGAACCACACCGCGGCGGCAAGGGTGCTCATCCAGGGCGGCGCGGACGTCAACCACGCCGACGAGCGCGGGTTCACCTCGCTGATGGCCGCGGCCCAGTACGACAACGCCGAGCTCGCCCGCGCGCTGCTGGACGCGGGTGCGGACGCCGACGCCCGCTCCGGGGAAAAGCAGTGGACTGCGCTGATGATGGCGCAGGGCAACGGGCACGATGCGGTCGCGCAGGTGCTGAGGGAGCATGAGGCGCGCTGAGCTTTGGCGCCTTCGCCTGTGGGGTCAACGATCGCCGCGAATCAGCCCCTTCCCCCGCTGCGCGGGGGAAGGTTGGGATGGGGGCCGACGATCGCCGCGAATCAGCCCCTTCCCCCGCTCCGCGGGGGAAGGTTGGGATGGGGGCCAACGATCGCTGCGCATCAGCCCCTTCCCCCGCTTGCGGGGGAAGGTTGGGATGGGGGCCGACGATCGCGGCGCCCTCAACCTACGCCGCACACCCTGCCTCTCAAGATCAAATGCAAAAGAGTGGACACGCCAGTTCAAATGCTTGACCAGCTTCGCTGTTGAAAATCGCCTCGCCTGGCGGCGGGTTACTTTCTTTGCTCGCACACGCACGAAGTGCGAACGGCGAAGCCGGCCCCGAAGGGGTGAGCGCCAAAGGCGCTCATCAAGAAGGTAACCAATGAAAGTGCGGGTGAGTCCAACTCTAACCGGCCGCATCATTGTCGCCGGCGACGCGCCATCCATGGCGCGGCGGTAAACGCCCGGCATCCATGCCGGCCGCCCTCCGGGTCTACGGTTGGCGCAACGTGCTGGCTTGCGTGACAGCAACAGCAAAGCGAAGCCGAGCAAGCGCACGGTGATGCTGACTACGGCGACCCGTACTACGGCGCAGCCGCCTGCGCCGTCCCGGCCAGGTCCTGCAGGATGGGGCATTCCGGGCGGTCGTCGCCGTGGCAGTGGCGGGCGAGGTTCTCCAGCGTGTGCTGCATCGCCTGCATCTGCGCGATGCGCTGGCCGAGTTCGGCGGCGTGTGCCTGGGCCAGGGCCTTCACTTCGGCGCTGGCGCGCTGGCGGTCGTTCCACAGGTTCAGCAGCACTTCGATCTGCTTCATCGAAAAGCCGAGCACGCGCGCGCGCTTGATGAAGCGCAGCCGGTGCAGGTCGCTGTCGGCGTACAGACGGTAGCCCGCGAAGGTGCGCTGCGCCGGTGGGATCAGGCCGCTGCGTTCGTAGTGGCGGATCATCTTCGCGCTGACCCCGGTGTCGTCGGCGGCCTCGCCTATGTTGTGGAAACCCTGCTGGCGCGCTTGGGCCAGTTCAGGACGCAGGGAGGGCTTGGCCATGGGGAAACTCCGCGGACAGTGCGTGGCGGAATCGCGACGCTGATCGGCATGGAGGGTGAAGCCTGCCCTCGTGGGAAGGTCAAGGCATCGCCCGGTCGTCATGGGGCGGTTGACCTTGCCATGGGGGCAAGCCCCAGTGTGCGCGTCGCGGCAATCGGCCGCATCCCTTCGGAGTATTCCCATGCGCAAGTTCCTGTTCCCCACCGGTTCCCAGGCCGCCACCGCGACCCCGTGCGGCTGCTGCAAGTGCGTCGAGTGTCGCTGCGTCGACTGCCGGTGCTGCAAGTGCGGCGGTGGCGGCTGCGGTTGTGGTGGTACGGGCTCCAGCCTCTGACGTACCGCGGGCACGCCCCGGTTTCCGGGGCGTCGCCACGCACGACGCGCTGTGCGCGCCGGTTCATTTGCCTGTCTGCGAGGGACGGCGGCCCGTCGCCGTTTGCGAGATCCACGTGGTTGGTTTCGACGGACGCTTTCACCCCGCAGGGATCGGTGCCGTCCTAGCGTCATGGGGTTGTGCCATTCGCATCCCGCCGGTGGCTCATCCGCGCGGGTCCCGACAGGAGGAGGATCCCATGGTCCAGAAGACACAATCCCGTGGCGTGGAACAGCACGCGTTCGTCAAGGGTTTCCACGGTGTGCGTTACCAGGTGCGGGACATCGCGCGCGCGGTCGAGTTCTACACGCAGCGCCTGGGTTTCACGCTGGAGCATCAGCAGCCGCCCGCGTTCGCCAGCGTCGTGCTGGGCGGCGAACACGTCCTGCTCAGCGGACCGGAGGCATCGGGCTCGCGGCCGATGCCGGACGGGCAGCAACAGGAGCCGGGCGGGTGGAACCGGGTGGTGCTCGAGGTCGAGGACCTGCCCGGGTTCATCGCCCAGTTGAAGCAGGCGGGCTGCATTTCCGCAACGAGATGGAGTCGGGCCCGGCCGGCCGGCAGGTGCAGATCGAGGATCCGGACGGCAATCCGATCGAGCTGTTCGAGCCGCGCCAGACGGAACAAAAACCGGCGAGGGCTTCGAACGCGCCGCCGCGCGCTGCGGATGGAAAACACTAGGAATTGAAGCAGGGTAGCCCGGGTGTGCTTCGCTGCCCGGGCTAGGGACCTGTTGCGGCTGCTGTTGCTGCCACGCAGGCCAAGATCCCGCTTCAAACGTAGACCCGGAGGGCGGCCGGCATGGATGCCCACTCTTTCGCACTTGATCCTGTGCAGCGGTGAAGCAGCGCCCGGCGTGGGTTGAGCGACGGGGCGATCGGCTGCCCCCATCCCAACCTTCCCCCGCGGAGCGGGGGAAGGGGCTCATCCGAGCGGGGGAAGGGGTTGATTCGCGGCGATCGTCGGCCCCCATCCCAACCGTCCCGGCCAGCAGGCACAGCCTGCTGGCGTTCGATGACGCGCGGACCAGTGGTCCGCAAACGCGTCCTCTCACCCCCCGCGGAGCGGGGGAAGGGGCTCATGCGAAGCGGGGAAGGGGCTGATTCGCGGCGACCGGCAGATCCCTTTATCGCAAAACGAACAATCTCCCGCGCACACTGGCGCGCGGGAGGAACGCCATGGCCGCCAACCGCTTCCACGACATCCTCGGTACGGTTGGACGCACGCCGATCGTGCGCATCAACAAGCTGGCGCCGGCGCGCGTCAACGTGTTCGCCAAGGTGGAGGCTTTCAATCCGATGGGGTCGGTCAAGGACCGGCTCGCGCTCGGGGTGATCGAGGACGCCGAACGTCGCGGGGCGCTCAAGCCCGGGCAGACGGTGATCGAGGCGACCAGCGGCAACACCGGGATCGGGCTGGCCATGGTGTGCGCGGTGAAGGGCTTCCCGCTGGTGGTGACGATGGCGGAGAACTTCAGCGTCGAGCGGCGGCGGATGATGCGCTTCCTTGGCGCGAAGGTCGTGCTCACGCCGGCCGCGCTGAAGGGCAGCGGCATGCTCGCCAAGGCGGTGGAGCTGGCGCAGGCGCACGGCTGGTTCCTGTGTCGCCAGTTCGAGAACGAGGCCAACGCCGACATGCACACGCGCACCACGGCGCCGGAGATCCTGGCGGCGTTCGAGGGCGAGCGGCTGGACTATTTCGTCACCGGCTACGGCACCGGCGGGACGCTCAAGGGCGTGGCGCGCGTGCTGCGGCAGGCGCGGCCGGATACGCGCATCGTCGTGTGCGAACCGGACAACTCGCCCATCCTCGGCAGCGGGCTGCCGCAACCGCGCGCGGCCGACGGCACGCCGGGCGAGAGCCATCCGGCCTTCCGCCCGCACCTGATGCAGGGCTGGTCGCCCGACTTCATTCCCAAGCTCACCCAGGACGCAATAACCGCGCACTGGATCGACCGCGTGCTGCCGATCAACGGCGCCGATGCGGTCCGGCGGGCGAAGGAGCTGGCGCAGCAGGAAGGCATCTTCGCCGGCATCTCGGCGGGTGCGACCCTGGCCGGTGCGCTGCAGATCGCGGAGGAAGCGCCGGACGGCGCCACCATCCTGTGCATGTTGCCCGACACCGGCGAGCGCTACCTGAGCACGCCGCTGTTCGAGGGGATCGGCATCGACATGACGCAGGAGGAACTCGCGATCTCGCGCTCCACGCCCGGCGCGCGTTTCGACGCGGCCGCGCCGCCGCCGCCGGCCGCACCGGCGCAGCAGCCCGTCGCGCCGCCGGTATCGAAAGATGTCGAAGCCTTCGTCGAGGCGTTGCTCGCCGATGCCGCGCAGCCGGTGGTGTTGTTCGCGCTGGAGTGGTGCGAGTTCTGCTGGTCCGTGCGCAAGCTGTTCGCGACACTCGGCGTGCCGTATCGGTCGGTGGACCTGGACTCCACCGAGTACCAGCGCGACGACCGCGGCGGCCAGATCCGCGCGGTGCTCGCCGCGCGCACCGGCAAGCGGACCATCCCGCAGGTCTTCGTCGGCGGGCAGTGGATCGGCGGCTGCACGGAGACGCTCGACCTGGCGAAGGAGGGCCGGCTGCAGGCGATGCTGAAGGCGCAGGGCGTGGCTTGCGATGAGGGCGTGCGCGTGGAGCCGGGAGCGTTGTTGCCGGCGTGGTTGCAGCCGCGGTGAGTTGGCGCCTTCGCTGCTCTGCCAGCAGCCTGGACAGCGCGGCGATCGTTGGCCCCCATCCCAACCTTCCCCCGCGAAGCGGGGGAAGGGGCTGATTCGCGGCGATCGTCGCCCCCTACCCAAACCTCAAAACCGCTCATTGAGCTTCAGCAATCGCGCATCCACCCCGTCCTCCAGCACCCACAGCGTGCCGTCCGGCCCCTGCTCCACTTCGCGGATGCGCCGGCCCATCGGATAGCGCGTGCCTTCGCGGGCGCGGACGCCGTCGAACTCGATGACGATCAGGGCCTGCGAGGCCAGGCCGCCGATGAGGCCGCGGCCGTGGAAGAAGGGGAATCGCAAGCCGGTGTAGATGATGAAGCCCGCGGGTGCGATCACCGGCGTCCACCAGGCTTCGGGTGCGTTGAATTCCGGCCGCGTGGGGTGATCGGGGATGACGGTGCCGTCGTAGTTGTCGCCGTTGGAGACGATCGGCCAGCCGTAGTTCGAGCCGCGCTCGATCAGGTTCAGTTCGTCGCCGCCGCGCGGTCCCATCTCGTCGACCCACAGGCGGCCCTGCGGGTCGAAGGCGATGCCGAGCACGTTGCGATGGCCCAGCGACCAGACCTGGGCGGCGACGCCGCCGCGGGCCACGAAGGGATTGTCGGCGGGGACCGAGCCGTCGTCGTTGAGGCGCAGGATCTTGCCGAGGTTGGTCTGCAGGTCCTGCGCGGGCGTGAAGGTGAAGCGCTCGCCGGAGCTGATCCACAGCTTGCCGCCGCGGTCGAACGCGAGGCGATGGCTGTAGTGGTTGTAGCCGCTGACCTTCGGCACCTGCCGCCAGATCAGGCGCAGGCCGGTCAGGCTGCCGCCGCTGCCGGAGAGCGTCAGCGTGCCGCGCACGACGGCGGCCCCGCGCGTGTCGTTGGCGCCCGCCTCGGCGTAGCTCAGGTAGACCAGATGGTTGCTCGCGTACTGCGGATGCAGCACGACGTCGCCCAGGCCGCCCTGGCCGCCGTACGCGACGGCCGGTACGCCGCCGATGTCGCCGACCTGACGGGTCGCGATGTTCAGCAGCCGCAGCCGGCCGGGTTTCTCGGTCACCAGCAGGCGGCCGTCGGGCAGGAAGGTCATCGCCCAGGGCTCGTGGAAGCGCGCGATCTCGGCGGGCTGGAAGGGCGGGTTGGGCAGCCGCTGGGGCGGCAGCGGGCCGCCGGTCTGGCGGAAGACGACTGCGGTCTGCGTCGAGGCGGCCGGGGCGGACGCGGCGTCGGCCGTGGGCGCGGCGAGCGCCGACGCCGTGCCCGGCTCGACCGTAAGCGTGGCGCGGTTGGCTTTGGCGTCGTCGGTCCCGCCCTCGACGGATCCCGACCGCAGCGACAGGTCGCACGCCGCCAGTACGATCACGCAGGCGAGGGTCCCAAGCAGGCGCGTCATGGCCGCGGGCTCCGGGGGGTGACGGGTCGGTTGTACACCCGTGCCGATGAAGCTGTCATGGCGTGGGCGGATCGCGGTTCATCCGTCGGCTGCCGGGGCCGTGTCGCCGGCCGCGTCGGCGGCCTTGCCGGCCCTGGGCGCTGGAAGCGCCCGGCCGGGTCTTGCGCTGCGCGCCTTCGGGCCCATCTCTGGAGCACGATTCCGGGAGCGTCATTCCGGGAGCACGATTCGGCGAACACGGTTTCACCAGCAAGACCCCCGGCGTCGCCCAGACGCCAGGCCCACCGCACAGGAGCCCCCGATGAGCGACTACCGCAAGACGCCCGAGGCCATTGCCCGGCTCACGCCGGAGCAGTACCGGGTTACCCAGGAAAGCGGAACCGAACGCCCCGGCACCGGGGAATACCTGCAGAACAAGGCGGCGGGCATCTACGTCGACATCGTCTCGGGCGAACCGCTGTTCGCCTCGTCGGCAAAATACGAATCCGGCTGTGGCTGGCCCAGTTTCACCCGGCCGCTGGCCAACGTGCGCGAGCTGCGCGACAGCTCGCACGGCATGCTGCGCACTGAAGTGCGCTCCGTGCATGGCGACAGCCACCTGGGCCACGTCTTCGAAGACGGCCCGGCCGACCGGGGCGGGCTGCGCTACTGCATCAATTCGGCGTCGCTGCGCTTCATCCCTCGCGAGGAGATGGCGGCGGCCGGCTATGGCGACTACCTCGACCAGGTGGAGGACGTGCGATGACGACGGAAACCGCGATCCTCGCCGGCGGCTGCTTCTGGGGCGTGCAGGACCTGCTGCGCGCGAAGGACGGCGTGCTCGCCACGCGCGTGGGCTACAGCGGCGGCGACGTGCGCAACGCCACCTACCGCAACCACGGCACGCACGCCGAGGCGGTGGAGATCGTGTTCGATCCGGCGCGCATCAGCTACCGCGACCTGCTCGAATTCTTCTTCCAGATCCACGACCCCTCCACGCGCAACCGGCAGGGCAACGACCTGGGTACCTCGTACCGGTCGGCGATCTACTACACCACCCCGGAGCAGCAGCGCATCGCGCTGGACACCATCGCCGACGTCGACGCCTCCGGCCTGTGGCCCGGCAAGGCGGTGACCGAAGTGGCGCCCGCGGGCGATTTCTGGGAAGCCGAGCCTGAGCACCAGGATTACCTGCAACGCAATCCCGGTGGCTACACCTGCCACTTCGCGCGCCCAGACTGGAGGCTGCCGCGTCGCGGTGCGGCCTAGCGGCGGAAATGCCCACCCGCGCGCATGCGGCGCGTGGCTGAAGGGTTCATCGAGCGGGCGCGCACCCACGCGGCGTTGACACCCGCGTGCTGAATGCGCGCGGCGGTGCGCGCGCACGTTGGTCAGTCGCACAACACGCCCCATTGACGATGCGGCGAACACCATGGCGCTCCACACCTGGAGACACCCCATGGCTCGCGACATCCTCAAGACCCTCAAGCGTGAGCACGACGTGCTGCGCGCCCTGTTCGACGAAATCAAGGACACCACGGATCGCGCGGTCAAGACGCGTGGCGAGCTGCTCGAGAAGATCGAGGCCAGCCTCATCCCGCACGCCAAGTGGGAAGAGCAGGTGTTCTATCCCGAATTCATGGAGCGCGCGGACCGCGACGGGCTGCAGACGCACGCCGAAGCGCTCGCCGAGCACCACGCGGTTGAGACCTCGGTGATCCCCGACGTGCACGCCGCAGACCCGGGAACGCCCGAGTTCGCCGGCCGGGTGAAGGTGTTCGGCGAGTTCATCGACCACCACGCCAAGGAAGAAGAGAAGACCATGTTCGCCATGGCGCGCAAGATGTTCTCGGCCGAAGAACTGGCCGACCTGGACGAGCGCTACGAGAACTGGAAGGACTCCTCCGCCGCGCAGACGCTGCTGGTGGCGGAGAAGGTCAAGGCCGGCTTGAAGGGCACGGTCAGGTCCATCACCCGGTAAACCCCCGATGGCGCGCAGCACGCCAGGCCAGCGCAGATCACCCCGGGCGTCGGCGTCCGCGGAAACGGCAGGCCAGGCGGACCGCGCGCAGGTCATGCGGCACCATCGCGCCGCCTGGCGCGTGGAGCGGGTGGGCTGGGCCGTGGGGGCCCTCGCCCTGGCCGCCACCCTGTTGGGGGCGTTCGGCGACGGTCCGCTCAGCCATGCCCGCCGGGGCTCGGCGGGGACGCTGGAGGTCGAGTACGAGCGGCTGGTGCGCTCCAGCGCGCCCACCGCCCTGAGCATCCGAGTGGATCCTTCCGTGACGCCGAGCGGCGTGCTGCAACTGCGGATCGACCAGGCGCTCGTCGACCGGATGGAGATCGACAGCATCGTGCCGGGGCCCGAACGCCAGCAGGCCGGGCCCGGTTACACCCAGTTCCTGTTCAACACCGCGGCGGGCACCACGCCAGCGGCGATCGAGTTCCGTTTCGCGCCGGCGACCTTCGGGAAGATGCGCGGCGGCGTGTCGGTGGAGGGCAGGCACCGGGTACTCATCGAGCAGTACGCCTATCCCTGAGGTGTCCCATGGAATCGGTCTTTCGCGGTGTCACCGTCTACGTCTTCCTCTGGCTGATCTTCCGCATCTCCGGCAAGCGGACGCTGGCCCAGACCACGCCATTCGAACTCGTGTTGCTGCTGATCATCTCCGAGGTCACCAACCAGGCGATGGTGGACAGCGACCACTCGGTCACCAACGCCTTCCTGCTGATCATGACGCTCACCGGCATGAGCGTGCTGCTGTCGATCGTCAAGCATCGTTCGCCCCGCGTCAGCCGGTGGCTGGACGGCCTGCCGTTGCCGCTGGTGCGCGACGGCAAGCTGCTGAAGGAAAACATGGACAAGGCGCGCGTCGACGAGGAGGAGATCCTGATGTCGGCGCGCTTCACGCAGGGCATCGATTCGATGGGCGCCATCAAGGACGCCACGCTGGAGAACGACGGGAAGATCTCCGTGGTGCCGCGCCGTTCGTCGTGATCCGATGATGCGGCGCGCCTTCGTCATTGCGTGGCGACCACCGCCCCGGAACGAGGCCACCCGCCATCCGCGGTTGCCCCCCGCCAGGCGGCGGCGTATATAGCAGGCAGGGGAAAGCGCCGATACGTCGCACTTCGCAGCCGATGCGGGCCTTGCAGGCCGCGCGGCTGTGCGATGCCACGAAGCGGTGTGCACACCGGTAACCGCGACGCGATTGCGTCCATTGGCCATCGAGGGCAACCAACCACCACTTCGCGCCACCCCGTGCCATGCCGGCAGGTACGCCGGAACATTCGTCTGCTTCAAGGAGGACAGCTCATGCACGTGCACATCAGGTCGTTGCTGTTGGTGGGATTGGCGGCCGTCGCCGCCGCCGGTATCTGGAAGATCGCGCAGGCCAGCCCGGAGAAGGGCGAGGTCGTGAAGAGTGCAGCAACGCAGGCGGTCGCCGCCAAGGGCACGGTCGGCGCCGCCGCCGCGCCGGCCAGTCCGTACGCGCCGCCCGCCACCGGTGTTCCGGATGGGTTCCGCGGTTTCGACGGCAGCTATGCCTATCCCACCACGACACCGCCGCCACCGGCCGGCGGCTACCCGTGGACGCAATCGTTGAACGGCCAGCCGATCACGCCGCAGACGGCCGGACAGTACGTCGAGCTGCTCAAGCAGTACATCACCGACGACATGGTGACGCTGCTGTCCGACCCGCGCACGACCAGCCAGCCTTCGACCTGGGATCCGGCGAAACTGGGCTGGTTCAACCAGCCCTGGCTGTCGCCGATCCGCGACGGCATCCACGGCGCCTACACCGGATCCACCTGCTTCTCGCCGGTGCTGTTTCCCAAGTCGGGGCTGACGCAGCCGTTCACCACCTACGTGCTGGTGTTCTACAACGACGTGGCCGCGCGCTCGCTGCAGCGCGTGTGGGGCAGCGCCTCGCTGGCGCCGGACCTGAGCAACAACGCCTCGCAGTTCGACGAGGGCTCCATCGTCGTCAAGGCCGCGTTCTCCACCGCCGATGCCAGCACCTGGCCGCCGATGAAGGGCGCGCTGCCATGGACGATCTACCTGCCCACCTTCGACTGCGCCTCGCAGACGCAGGCCGGCACGCCCTCGCAGTTCCAGGTGTCGTTCTTCCAGTTCGACATCATCGTGAAGGATACGAAGGCCGCGCCGAAGACCGGCTGGGTGTTCAGCACGCTCACCTTCGACAACGCCGTCAAGGCACCGGGCGGCACGCCGGCCAGCGACGCGTGGGCGCAGATGGTGCCGCTGGGCGCGATGTGGGGCAACGACCCGCAGGCGACGAAGGCCGGCGACACGCTCAACGAGAACTGGATCAATCCCGCCGCGCCCGTGTACGCGACCGAGACCCTGGGCTGGGGCGGCCGGCTGTCGGGCCCCAACGACGGCGCGGTGCAGAACCCGCCGTACTACACCTGCACCGGCGCGGGCTGCAATCCCAAGACGATCTGCAAGGACCCGACGACCTGCAAGCTGGTCGACGTGGGTGGCCCGAACATGGCCATGTCCTCGTGCATGAGCTGCCACGGCGTGTCGCAGTACGCGATGGCCTCCTTCCTGCTGCCCACGCCGCTGGCCAAGATCAACGCCACCGGCCAGCCGGTGCCCGGCAACGTGCAGGGCAACCTGGTGTTCTTCCAGGAAGGCTCGGACGACTGGATGCGCTGGTTCCAGAGCCGCCCCGGCACGCAGCCGCAGGACCCGGCCAACCGGCAGGTGCTGGCCGCGACCGACTACGCGATGAACTTCCCCTTCAAGTCCCTGCAGTACTGGGCCAAGGAGATCTGCATCAACCAGGGCAACCCGGACAAGGCGCCGGCGTGCAGCGCGCTGGCCAATCCCACCAAGGCCCTGCTGATGCAGGAACTGCGCGAGGCCGAGGAAACGAACTACCAGGGCAAGAAGCTGCGCATGCGGTGATGCGCGGGGAGCAGTCGTCGCGGCGGGTGCGCTGCGACGACCGCGATCGAGTGTGATCGGAAGTGGCCGGCCCGGTGCCGGCCACTTTCGTTTGCGGTCGCGGTGGAACGCGGGTGCCCATCGGCAGGCGCGGCCGGGCCGGGGTCCGGATTGCGTCAAAGAGGTTTAACCCAACGATCGGCCCCCCTCGGGCCGGTCCCTCCGGAGAGTCCATGAACCGCATCGTCGCCTTCTTCCTGCTCGCCTGCTGCGGGGTGTTTCCCGCGCACGCCGAAACCGTCAACTGCACCAACCTGACCACCCTGCCGGTGACGATCTCCACCCAGGGGGTGTACTGCCTCAAGCAGGACGTGTCGACCGCCATCACCAGCGGCTTCGCCATCGGCATCGCCACCAACAACGTCACCATCGACTGCAACGGCTACAAGCTGGGCGGGCTGGCGGCGGGCGACAACACGATGACCGCCGGCATCTACGCCAACAACCGGCTCAACATCACGGTGCGCAACTGCAACGTGCGCGGCTTCCGCCAGGGCATCAACCTCGCCGGGACCGGCGGCGGGCACGTGGTGGAGAACAACCGCTTCGACGGCAATACCTACATCGGCGTGCACGTGAGCGGCGATGGCTCGCTGATCCGCGGCAACCTCGTGTTCGCCACCGGCGGCAGCACCAACCTGGGCCAGGGCCTGGCCACCACGCTGGGCATCGACAGCCGCGGCGCCACCAACATCATCGACAACACCGTCTGGGGCACGACCCCGATGGTGACGGCCACCACCACGACCGGGATTGGCGTGGGCGACAACGTGGACGGCACGGTGATCGGCAACCGCGTCAGCGGCCTGGGCGGCACGAGCAACAGAGCGGTGGTGCTCTATGCAAGCGCCGATCGCGTGCGGGTGGTGAACAACAGCCTGTCCGGCGCGAGCTGGGCCCTGGACTGCGACGACGCCGGCGGCGGCGTGGCGAAGGACAACACGCTGGAGTCGGGTGGTGGGCTCGATGGCAACTGTCTGGATGCGGGTGGGAATTTTTTGATTCCGTGATTTTTTTGTTCCCCTCTCTGCTATCCGCGGGGAAAGGGGTTAATTGCAGCGACGCAGCGATCGTTGGCCCCCATCCCAACCGTCCCGGCCAGCAGGCACAGCCTGCTGGCGTTCGATGACGCGCGGACCAGTGGTCCGCAAACGCGTCCTCTCACCCCCCCGCGGAGCGGGGGAAGGGGCAGATCCGCGGAGCGGTGGAAGGAGCAGATTCGCGGAGCGGGGGAAGGGGCTTCACCCCGCACTGCAGATTGCTTCCCCCGCCGCTGCGGCGTAGAACAGATCGGCGCCCAGACACGGGAAATTCCCATGAAACGTCTTTTGGCCGTTGCGGTGACCGCCTTCCTCGCCGCCTTCACCCTGTCCTGCATGCAGACCGCGCGCGAGCCGGTGCCTGCCGCGACTTCCGCACCGCCCCCGACCGCGACCGCGCCCGTCGGCGCCACGCTGCTCGAGGGCCTAGGCAACTACCACTTCGCCATCACCACCGCCCATCCCGAGGTCAATCGCTGGTTCGACCAGGGCCTGATGCTGACCTACGGCTTCAACCACGACGCGGCCGAGCGGTCCTTCCTGCGCGCGACCGAGCTCGATCCGGACTGCGCGATGTGCTGGTGGGGCGCGGCGCTGGTGATCGGCCCGCACGTCAACGCGGGCATGGACCCGGCCAACAATCCGGTGGCGTGGAGCCGCCTGCAGAAGGCGATCGCGCTGGCGCCCAAGGCCACCGCGCGCGAGCAGGGTTTCATCCGCGCCTTGTCCGCGCGCTACGCGGAGCAGCCGCCGGCCGATCGCAAGGCGCTGGACGAGGCGTACGCGCAGGCGATGGGCCAGCTGGCCGCGCAGATGCCCGATGACCTGGACGCCGCCACGTTCCACGCCGAAGCGATGATGGACACGCAGCCCTGGGACTACTACGACGCGGCGCTCAAGCCCAAGGGCCACACCGCGAGCGTGGTGTCGACGCTGGAGAAGGTGATCGCGCGCGACCCCGGGCACGCCGGCGCGCTGCACCTTTACGTGCACGCGGTGGAAGCCTCGTCCGACCCGCAACGCGGTGCCGCGGCCGCCGACCGCCTGCGCACGCTGATCCCGGCATCCGGGCACCTGGTGCACATGCCGGCGCACATCTATTCGCGCGTGGGGCGCTGGCATGACGCCGTGCTGGCCAACCAGATCGCGATCGAGGCCGACGACCGGTACCTGGCCCTGTGCCGCGGCAATACCAAGGGCGTCTATCCGCTGGGCTACGTGCCGCACAACCACCACTTCCTGTGGTTCGCCTCGAGCATGGAAGGCACCAGCGCGCTGTCGAAGTCCGCCGCCGCGCATACCGCCACGCGCACGAACCTGCCGGAGCTGATGCGCCAGCCGGGCTTCGCCGGCCTGCAGCATTTCTGGCTGACGCCATGGTTCGAGCGCGTGCGTTTCGGCCGCTGGGACGAGATCGTCGCCGAGCCCAACCCCGCGCCCGACCTGCCCTACGTCACCGCGATCTGGCACTACGCGCAGGGCATGGCCGCCGTGCGCCAGAAGCGCCTGGACGCCGCCGCCGGACACCTGGCCGCGCTCGACAAGCTCGCCGCGGATCCGGTGATGGACACGCTCACCGTCTGGGATCGCTACCCGCTGTCGCACGCGGTCCGCATCGCCCGCCTGAATGTCGCCGGCGAACTGGCCACCGCGCGCGGCGATCGCGCGGCCGGCATCGCCGCGCTGCGCGAGGCGGTGACGATCGAGGACCGCATTCCCTACGACGAACCGCCGGGCTGGCACGCGCCGACGCGCCAGACGCTGGGCTACCTGCTGCTGGCCAACCGGCAGCCGAAGGAGGCCGAGGCCGTCTACCGTGAGGAACTGCAGCGCAACCCGGAAAACGGCTGGTCGCTGTACGGGCTGGCCCAGGCGCTGCGCGCGCAGAAGCGCGATGCCGACGCCGCGCAGGTGGAAGCGCGCTTCGCGAAGGCCTGGCAGAACGCGGACATCAAGCTGACGGCGTCGCGCATGTAGGGTCACGGCCGGCATGCAGGCGGGGGCAGCGCCGCCGCCTGCGGTGCCGGGCGCGGCAGCACCGGTGAGCCACCCCCACCCGGGGGATATCCGACCACAAGCCTGAATGCTCTAACGGTCATCCCCTCGGAACGGAGATGCCCCATGAAGCGCGACTACTTTTTGGGTGGCGGTCTGCTCGCCGCCGGCCTGCTGGCCTCGCTCATCCTCGCGCCGCTCGCCAGCGCGCAGGACATGGCCGTGACCGCCGGCAGCAACGCCAAGGTGGTGCTCGACAACGACAAGGTGCGGGTGATCGAGCTCAACATGCCCCCCGGCGCCACGACGGGCGTGCACTCGCACGAGGGCGACAGCATGGTGGTGTTCCTGTCGGGCGGGTCGGCGACCCAGACCCAGGCGGACGGCTCGACGAAGACCCTGGACCGCAAGCCGGGCGACGTGATGTGGAGCGGGCCGGCGACCCACGAGACGAAGAACACCGGCAAGAAGCCCACGCGGACCCTGGTGATCGAGTTGAAGTAGCCGCTGGGGCGGCAAATCGCTGCTGGCTGCCCTGCATCACGGGCAAGCGCCGCACCGCGTCACAGTTGCGGCACCCGGCGGCGCCGTCCGTCCGGCGCGGGCTTGATCCCGCCGTCGCCTTGAAGCACAAAGGCGGCGGCGCGCCGTTCCGGCGCAGGCACCGGGTGCAGGGGACAGCATGAGGCGACGCAGGTCTGGGAGGGGTGGGCGCCTGCTCACCGTCGTGGTGCTCGGCGCGCTGGTGGCAGGCGGCGCGATGGCGATGCGCGCCTGGCTGACGCCGCAACCCACGGCCACGGCACCCGGGCCGTCGATGGCGGTCGCGAGCGCGGCGCCGTTGCCCGCGGAGGCGACGGCTGGAAACACCGATCTCGCCGACACGACTCCGGCTGCGCCTGCAGCGCCCGCGACGGTGGTCGCCGATGCCGGCACGCGCGAGGCGAACTGGCGCGAAGCACGGGAGGCCACCATCCGCATGCAGGAGCGCCTGCGCGCGCAGGAGCTGGCGCGCAAGGCGCAGCAGACCCGGCAGACCGATCGCGTGCGCTGCGAAAACGGCCAGCGCATGCGTCGGGTCGACAACGGTTGGGTGCAGGACGGGCCCTGCTGAACCACTCGGGGACGCTCGCCGTCGCCGCACGCGCTTCGGGCGACTTGGCCAGGGGTGGTGATGCGGCCGGCTCCCGGCACGCCCGGAGCCACGCGGCGTTTCATCTGCGCGGACGGCCCGCAGGCAGGGCCGGCGGCGCCGCCGCGCGTGCGCTGGCCGGTGCGCAGGCGGCTCGCGGTTGGGGCTGGCGCAACTTGAGTTGCGGGAAATCGGCCAGCCGGATCACGCCGCCCGTGGCCGACTTGCCGTCGCGCGCCAGCGCACGCTCGACGCGGGCGAGGTAATCGGGCTCGGCGGTGACGCCGCACACGCCGAATCGCGCCATGTCCTCGACCGACATCGTGTACGCCTGGCCCTTGCCCTTGGGCAGGTTGACGTAATCACCCAGGCAGACGATGCGGCTGTCGACGCCCAGGCCGGCGAAAAACGCGGTGTGCCGCTGCGCGTACTGGCGGAAATAGCGCCGCATGTCGCGATCCAGCGCCTGCGCCTGCCGGCGCGACAGCGTGTGCGTGCTGGCCTTGCCGTCGACGTAGGCCATGCCGCCCACGTTCTCCACTTTTCCCTGCAGCACCTGCGAGAAGCGCAGGTCGGCCGGCAGGTTCTGCGGACAGGCGTTGTGCCACACCACCATCGCGCCGGGCGCGATCGTGCGGCGCGTGGCGGGCACGAACAGATAATTGGCGCAGGCCGAGTTGCAGCGCTGTTCGACGCGGATCGACAGCGCCCGCGCGCGGACCAGCGTGCCGATCTCGATGGCCGGCAGGGCTTCGCCGCCGGACGAGTTCACCTGCAGTTCGACCAGCTCCGGATGCTGCGCCAGCACCGTGCGCAGCCGCTCGAGCCCGACCCGGTTGAGCAACCCCGTGTAATGCAGGGTCGTGCCGGCCACGGCGACCTGCGGGTCGGCGCGTGAGCCGGGCGGGGGCTGGGCGGCGTCGGCGACGGCGACGACGCCGAGCAGGAGGATCGCAACGGTGGCCTGGATCGTGCGGCGCATGTCTGCGGAAACAAGCGGAATTCCCCGCAGGGTAGCAACGCCGGCCGGTGCGGCGGCAGGCGGGCGCCGGACCGCCGTGTTCATCTGGCTGACCCGAATGGCCTGACCGACCATGTCCGAATTTCGCGTGATCCTGAGAGGGCGGACATCTTCGTAGTCGAGTCAGTCGAGCGCCGCCGCCGACCGACGCCATGGGAGGCACGCGATGATTTCGCGCGAAACAGCAAGGCAGCTCCGGGTCGGCGCACCTGGCCAACCCGCATCCGGCAACCATGAACGCCCGGCTCGCCGGTGGCCTTGGCGCGCGTGGCTCCTGGCAGCGGGCCTGTGCCTGCTGCCGGCGGCCGTCCTCGCGCAGGGCACCGTCGCGGCCTGGGGGCTGGGGATCGACGGCCAGACCACCCTCCCGGCCAATTCAAATGACGTCGTGGCCATCGGTGCCGGCCACCTGCACAGCCTGGTCGTGCATGCCGACGGCACCGTTTCGGCCTTCGGCAGCAACAGCTTCGGGCAGTGCGACGTGCCCCCGGGCCTGAGCGGCGTGACCGCGGTCGCCGGCGGGCTGTTCCACAGCGTGGCCCTGCGGTCGGACGGCACCGTGGTGGCCTGGGGCGGCAATGCCGACCTGCAGGCGCAGGTGCCCGCGGGCCTGGCCGGCGTGACCGCGATCGCGGCCGGGGGCCTGCATACGCTGGCCCTGCGGTCCGACGGCACGGTGGTGGGCTGGGGCAGCGACCTGTTCGGCCAGTCCACGGTGCCCGCGGGCCTGGCCGGCGTGACCGCCATCGCCGCCGGCCGCTTCCACAGCCTGGCGCTGAAGGGCGACGGCACCGTGGTCGCCTGGGGCGACAACATCAACGGCCAGCTCGACGTTCCGTCGGACCTGGCCAACGTCGTGGCCATCGCGGCGGGCAACCTGGTCAGCATGGCCCTGCGCGCGGACGGCACGGTGGCGAGCTGGGGCGACTTCGACAGCCCCCGGCCAACGCCCGCGGGCCTGACCAACGTCGTGGCCATCGCCGGCGGCGTGAGCCACAGCCTGGCCCTGCGCGCCGACGGCACGCTGGTGGCGTGGGGTTTCGACAGCGACGGGCAGGCGAGCATTCCGGCCGGGCTGATCGGCGTCACGGCGATTGCCGCGTGCGGCTTCCACAACCTCGCGCTGCGCGATGCGCTGTCGCCGGAACAGGCGATCCGCGAGCTGCGCGCCGAAGTCGCGCAGTTGCCCGGGGTGGTCATCCGCCGCGCGCTGCGGGCGCGGCTGAGCCTGGCGCTGGTGGGCCTGGGCGTGCAGAACACCCGCGTGGCCTGCCTGGCGATGAAGAGCTTCCGCCAGCTGGCGCGCGCGCAGCGCGGTCGGCAGCTGACCCTGGCGCAGGCGGACTACCTGATCGCGCAGGGCGGTGACATCCGCGCGCTGATGGGGTGCCGCTAGGGACGGCCTGTAGCGGCGCGGTAGCCGGGGGGCGATGCAGGACGTCGGGCCGCCGCGCGGCCCGCGCAGGACGCGTTCAGGCGCCCGAGATCCCCAGCGTGCCCGGCGATCCGTCCGCGTCGGTCACCGTGCCCAGGCGCCGGGCCCTGCGCGCCTGCTCCAGTGCTTCGTCGATCTTCTGCCGCTTCGGGTTGGCTTCCCACTTGGGCACGCGGTACACGTCGGCGCGCGGGTTCTGCCGGACGATGTTGGAATCCTGGATCCACTTCCAGTCGCCCGGCATGAAGTCGTGGTGCAGGGCGAAGGTGCGCGCGCTGGCGTAGCTGTGCGAATAGATCAGGTTCATCGGACACCTCGGGGGACGTGGCCGGGCGCGGAGCGCTTCGGGTGACAGGGCTATTTGCCGGGAGGCGTGGCCGGGCTGTCATTCACCCGGATGGGGGGTACCCGCGCGTGGCCGCTGGCCGGGCCTGCGCTCTCGCCGTCGGCGGCCGGACCGGTCATCATCCGCAACGCGCGGCGCCACGGACCGGACCCATGAAATATCCGCTCGTCATCTTCGATTTCGACGGCACGCTCGCCGACTCGTTCCCGTTCTTCCTCCAGGCCCAGCAGGTGCTGGCGCAGCGGCACGGCTTCACGGCGGTGGCCGAGGACCGAATCGAGGACCTGCGCCGGCTCGGGCCCCGCGAGATCATGCGCGAACTGGCGGTGCCGGCCTGGAAGCTGCCTGTGGTGGCCGCCGACTTCATCCGCGCCATGCGTGAAGCGCCCCCGGTGCCGCTGTTTCCGGGCATCGCCGACACCCTGCTGCACCTGCGCGAACGCGAGGTCCGGCTGGCGATCCTGACCTCCAATTCCGTCGACAACGTGCGCCGCGTGCTCGGCGACACGCTGATGGCCGCCATCGAACTGATCGACGGGGGCGCGCACATGCTCGGCAAGCAGCGCCGCATCGCCCGCCTGGTGCGGCGCGCGGCGGCGAGCGGGACCCCGGCGGCGGCCACGGACGCGATCTACGTCGGCGACCAGCTCAGCGATGGCGAGGCCGCACGCGCGGCCGGCGTGGCCTTCGGCGCGGTTGGCTGGGGTTACGCGCACGCCGACGCGCTGCGCGCTGCGCAACCGGAGGAATTCTTCGAAACGGTGGAACAGCTGCGCCGCTTCGGCGGCGCGTGAGGCGCTCGGACCGGCTCAACTTGAGCGCGCCCGCAACGCCGCGACGAACTCAGCCATGCCGGCGCTCGTGCCGACGCGAAATCAGGTATTGGCCGCCGCCGGCATCCGCGCGCCGACCTGCCGGCGCACGCCGTCGATGTCGCGGACCGGCCGTACCTCGATGCTGCCGGTGCGCGACCACGGGAACTCCTGCGCGATACGCACGGCGTCATCGAGGCTGTCGGCCTCCAGGATGTTGAAGCCGGCGAGCATTTCCTTGGTTTCGGCGAAGGGCCCGTCGAATACCTGGGTACGGCCGCCGCGCGTGCGGAAGCTGCGCGCCGTGGCCGCCGCCTCCAGCTGCTGCGAGGCGAGCAGGACGCCCTGTTCGCGCAGCTCGTCGGCATGCTCCAGGCAGCCGCGCATCAGCGTGGCGTACTCGTCTTCGTCGAGGGCTTCCAGCAGGGCGGGATCGGTATAGACCAGCATCAGGAACTGCATGGGATCGCCTGTGGTGGGGAAGCGCTGATGATGCCGCATGCGGGACGCGGGGCGAAGTACGGGCGCGGCGGACACTGCGCGCGTGCGGAAGCGTCGACTTGTGTCCAACGCGAGCGCCCGCGCGGCGCTAGGCTGCTCCGGGAGCCGGGCGGTCCCCGGCGAGGAGCACGCAGATGGCCTCCATCCATCGGGAAGTGCAGGTTGCGGCCGCGACCGACGGCGTCTGGGACGCGATGCGCGATGTGGGCCACATCCATGAGCGGCTGGTGCCGGGCTTCGTGACCGACTGCCGCATGGAAGGTGATACCCGCGTGGTCACTTTCGCCAGTGGCATGAGCGCGCGCGAGCAGATCATCTCCATCGACGACACGCGGCGGCGGGTGGCGTGGTCGGCGGTGGGTGCGCCGTTCACCCATTACAACGCCTCGTTGCAGGCCTTCGCCGAGAGTGGGGGAACGCGCCTGGTGTGGATCGCCGACCTGCTGCCGAGCGAGCTGGAGCCGAAGGTGGCGGCGATGATCGAGCAGGGGCTGGCGGCGATGAAGCGGACGCTGGAGGGTTAGGGCGCGCGGCGATCGTTGGCCCCCATCCCAACCGTCCCGGCCAGCAGGCACAGCCTGCTGGCGTTCGATGACGCGCGGACCAGTGGTCCGCAAGCGCGTCCTCTCACCCCCCGCAGAGCGGGGGAAGGGGCTAAAAGCGACGCGGCGATCGGCGGTCCCCATCCCACCGTCCCGCAGCAGGGGGCTGTTCTACTCCGCGTAAGCCGGATCGGCCGGCACGCGCACGGCGCCTTCCATCAGCACGCGCGCGCTGCGGCTCATCACCGCCTTGGTCACCGTCCACTCGCCGTTGACCTGGCGCGCCTGCGCGCCCACGCGCAGGGTGCCGGAAGGATGGCCGAAGCGCACGGCTTCGCGCGCGCCGCCGCCGGCGGCCTGGTTGACCAGCGTGCCGGGAATGGCCGCCGCCGTGCCGATGGCGACGGCGGCGGTGCCCATCATCGCGTGGTGCAGCTTGCCCATCGACAGCGCGCGCACCAGCAGGTCGACATCGCCGGCCGCGATGGCCTTGCCGCTGGACACCACGTGGTCCTGCGGCGGCGCGACGAAGGCGACCTTGGGCGTGTGCTGGCGGGTGGCGGCCTGGGCGACGTCGGCGATCAGGCCCATGCGCACCGCGCCGTAGGCGCGGATGGCCTCGAACTTCGCCAGCGCGGCCTTGTCGTCGTTGATCGCGCCCTGCAGTTCCGCGCCGGTGTAACCCAGGTCGGCGGCGTTGAGGAACACGGTGGGGATGCCGGCATTGATCAGCGTGGCCTGCAGCGTGCCCACGCCGGGCACCTCGAGCGTGTCTACCAGGTTCCCGGTGGGGAACATCGCGCCGCCGCCTTCGCCCTCGTCGGCCGGATCGAGGAACTCCAGCTGGATCTCCGCGGCGGGGAAGGTCACGCCGTCCAGTTCGAAGTCGCCGCTTTCCTGCACCTGGCCGTTCGCCATCGGCACGTGGGCGACGATGGTCTTGCCGATGTTGGCCTGCCAGATACGCACGGTCGCGATGCCGTCGCGCGGCACGCGGGCGGGGTCGATCAGGCCGTGGGCGATGGCAAACGGGCCCACCGCAGAAGACAGGTTGCCGCAGTTGCCGCTCCAGTCGACGAAGGCCTGGTCGATCGACACCTGGCCGTACAGGTAATCCACGTCGTGGTCGGCCACGCTTGAGGTGCACAGGATCACGCACTTGCTGGTGCTGGAGGTCGCCCCGCCCATGCCGTCGGTGTGCTTGCCGTAGGGATCGGGCGAACCGATCACGCGCATCAGCAGCGCGTCGCGCGCCGCACCGGGGACCTGCGCGGCGACCGGCAGGTCCTGCAGGCGGAAGAACACGCCCTTGCTGGTGCCGCCACGCATGTAGGTGGCGGGGATGCGGAGTTGGGGGGCGTGGGGCATGGGGAGACCTATGGACGGTTCGGGACAAGCCGTCATTCCCGCGAAAGCGGGAATCCAGCGACTTCACGATCGAATGGCGCAAGACACTGGATCCCCGCTTTCGAGGGGATGACGGCAATCGGATGGCTCAGGGGTTGTCGGGAATGTTCGCTTCCACCAGCTGCGCCAGCAGCGTGAGCGACTCCTGCCAGCCCAGGTAGCACATCTCCACCGGAATCACGGCGGGGATGCCTTCCTGCACGACCTGCAGTTCGGTGTTGCCGCCCATCACCGGGCGCAGGGTGATGGTGTTGCGCATCTCGCCGGGCAGGTTCGGGTCGTCGAAGCGGTCGGTGTTGACGATGCGCTCGTTCGGGACCAGCTCGACGTAGGTGCCGCCGAAGCTGTGGCTGTTGCCGGTGGAGAAATTGGTGAACGACATGCGGTAGCTGCCACCCACGCGCGCGTCCATCGCATGGACCTTGCCGGTGAAGCCGTGTGGCGGCAGCCACTTGGCCATCGCATCGGGATCCAGGAAGGCGCGGTAGATGCGCTCGGCGGGCGCCTTGAGCACGCGGTGCAGGGTGACGGTACCGGTCATGTCGCTACTCCTTTGCGTGGGGGGTTCTTTCTACCGTAGCCCGGGCATGCTCAGCGCACCCGGGTTCTTCGTGCCGGTCACCGTGGATCCCCGGGTACGGCCGATGGCCTTGCCCGGACAACGGATCCACGGAACGGCAGCCATGCGTCACGCGGCCTGCGCGGACTCCAGGAAGTCGTTGGCGAAACGCTGGAGCACGCCGCCGGCGTCGTAGATCGACACCTCCTCGGCGGTGTCCAGGCGGCAGGTGACCGGCACCTCCACGCGCGTCCCGTCGCGGCGGTGGACCACCAGGGTGAGCGTGGCGCGCGGAGTGCGCGGGCCGACGACGTCATAGCTTTCCGTGCCGTCCAGGCCGAGCGTGGTGCGGTTGGTGCCCGGCTGGAATTCCAGCGGCAGCACGCCCATGCCGATCAGGTTGGTGCGGTGGATCCGCTCGAACCCCTCGGCCACGATGGCCTCCACGCCGGCCAGGCGCACGCCCTTGGCGGCCCAGTCGCGCGAGGATCCCTGGCCGTAGTCGGCGCCGGCGATGATGATCAGGGGCTGGCGGCGTTCCATGTAGGTTTCGATCGCCTCCCACATGCGCGTGACCTGGCCTTCGGGTTCCACGCGTGCGAGCGAGCCCTGGACGACGTTGCCGTTGTCGTCGCGCACCATCTCGTTGAGCAGCTTGGGATTGGCGAAGGTGGCGCGCTGCGCGGTGAGGTGGTCGCCGCGGTGGGTGGCGTAGGAATTGAAGTCCTCTTCCGGCAAACCCATCTTCGCCAGGTATTCGCCGGCGGCGCTGTCGAGCAGGATCGCGTTCGACGGGGAGAGGTGGTCGGTGGTGATGTTGTCGCCCAGCACCGCCAGCGCCCGCATGCCGCGCAGCGTGCGTTCGCCGGCCAGCGCGCCCTCCCAGTACGGCGGGCGGCGGATGTAGGTGCTCTGCGGGCGCCAGTCGTACAGCGGGCTGACACGTTCGCCGTGGTCGGCCCCGACGCGGAACATCGGCTCGTACACCTGGCGGAACTGCTCGGGCTTGACGCTGGCCTTGACGATCGCGTCGATCTCCTCGTCGCTGGGCCAGATGTCCTTGAGCCGCACCGGCTGGCCGTCCGCGTCCATGCCCAGCACGTCCTTCTCGATGTCGAAGCGCACGGTGCCGGCGATGGCGTAGGCCACCACCAGCGGCGGCGAAGCCAGGAAGGCCTGCTTGGCGTAGGGATGGATGCGGCCGTCGAAGTTGCGGTTGCCCGACAGCACGGCGGTGGCATACAGGTCGCGCTCGAGCACTTCCTTCTGGATCGCCGGATCCAGCGCGCCGCTCATGCCGTTGCAGGTGGTGCAGGCGAAGCCGACGATGCCGAAGCCCAGCTTCTCAAGTTCTGGCAGCAGCTTGGCGTCTTCCAGGTACAGCTGCACCGCCTTGGAGCCGGGCGCGAGCGAGGTCTTGACCCACGGCTTGCGCACCAGGCCACGCGCGTTGGCGTTGCGCGCCAGCAGGCCGGCGGCGATCACGTTGCGCGGATTGCTGGTGTTGGTGCAGCTGGTGATGGCGGCGATGATCACCGCGCCGTCCGGCATCAGGCCCTGGGCTTCGTCAGCGCGTGCCTGGGTGAGGTCGCCGGCGATGCCGCGCGCGGCCAGCTCGGAAGTCGGCAGGCGCTTGTGCGGGTTGGACGGCCCGGCCATGTTGCGCGCGACGCTCGACAGGTCGAAGGACAGCGTGCGTTCGTACTGGGCGCGAACCAGCGCGTCGGCCCACAGGCCGGTGTGCCTGGCGTAGGTCTCCACCAGTTTGACCTGCTCGTCTTCGCGGCCGGTCAGGCGCAGGTAGTCGATGGTCTTGTCGTCGATGAAGAACATCGCGGCGGTGGCACCGTACTCGGGAGCCATGTTGGAGATCGTGGCGCGGTCGCCCAGCGTGAGCGCGGCGGCGCCTTCGCCGCGGAATTCCAGGTAGGCGCCGACCACTTTCGACTGGCGCAGGAATTCGGTCAGCGCCAGCACGATGTCGGTGGCGGTAATGCCGGGCTGCGGCTTGCCGGTGAGCTCCACGCCGATGATGTCGGGCAGGCGCATCCACGAGGCGCGGCCGAGCATCACGCTCTCGGCTTCCAGGCCGCCGACGCCGATCGCGATCACGCCCAGCGCGTCCACGTGTGGGGTGTGGCTGTCGGTGCCCACCAGCGTGTCGGGGAAGGCCACGCCGTCGCGCGCGTGCACCACCGGCGACATCCGCTCCAGGTTGATCTGATGCATGATCCCGTTGCCCGGCGGGATCACGTCGACGTTCTTGAACGCCTTCTTCGTCCAGTTGATGAAGTGGAAGCGGTCCTCGTTGCGACGGTCCTCCACGGCGCGGTTCTTGGCGAAGGCCTGCGGGTCGAAGCCCGCCGCCTCGACCGCGAGCGAGTGGTCGACGATCAGCTGCGTGGGCACGACCGGGTTGATCTGCGCGGGGTCGCCGCCGCGTTCGGCGATGGCGTCGCGCAGGCCGGCCAGGTCGACCAGCGCGGTCTGGCCCAGGATGTCGTGGCACACCACGCGCGCCGGGAACCAGGGGAAGTCGAGGTCGCGCCGGCGCTCGATCAACTGGGTGAGGTAGGCCTCCAGCATCGCCGGCTCCGCGCGGCGCACCAGGTTCTCCGCATGCACGCGCGAGGTGTAGGGCAGCGTGTCCCAGGCGCCTGGCGAAATCGCTTCAATGGCGGCCCGCGCGTCGAAGTAGTCGAGCGTCGTGCCCGGGAGCGGCTTGCGGTAAAGAGTGTTCATGATTGGGCGGCTGCGAAGTGGCGGGGGGCAGGGCGCGCCGCCGGCTGGGGCGGTGGCGCGGCCGAAGCGCTGGGCCTGCCTTCACGAGGCGGCCGGAGGCTCAATCGGCAGGCGCCGGAGCTGTTGCTACCGGTGCTGGGGCAATTATCCCGCAATCGCGGGGTTGGGGTCAGGCTCGGTCAAATAACCGGGCCATGTGGCAGCGGATCCGGACGCAACGGCCCGGCTGCAACATGCAGGCCGTCCCGCCCGACGTCGCTGCGCCGTGGGGTGCGGCTCGCTACTCCTGGCGCCAGCAGATCTCGCAGTGCGCGTCGGCCTTGGGCTCGGAATCGCCTGCCTGTCTGAGGACCCGTGCGATGTATTCCTGCCGATTGCGCATCAGGGCATCGCGCGGCGCGCCGTATTTCACCGCCGCGTCGTAGAGCACGGCGGCGTTCTCGATGGCGCCGCCGGCCAGGTTCAGTGTCGCCCAATCCTCGAGCAGGCTGGCGACGACCGGGTCCCGGGACCGCACGAATGTCGTGCGCTCGAACAGCTGATACGACAAGGCCTGGTCGAGCTCCCGCGGGGTCACCGGCTTGCCCGTATTGCCGAAGGGCAGCTGCCGCGGCACGTCGGGAACGAGGGTCTTGTCGAAGGTCACGCCGGCCACCGAATGCCGCTTCAGGTAGGTCGGATCCTTCGCCTGGGCCAACTTGGCTTCCAGGATGCGGGCGTGCAGCCATTCGGTTCCATAGTGTTCATCGGCGTTGCGCCGGATGCCGAGGCGGATCCATCGCAAGGCCGTGGCGTCGTGGCCGGCCAGCTCCAGCGCCGTACCCAGATTGGCCGCCGTCTGGTGATGGCCGGGGTAGCGCTTCTCCAGGGCCAGGAACAGGCGGATCGCCTGCGTGTACTTGCCCTGGTGGATCAGCACGATGCCCAGGGCTGTCAACGTCTGGAAATCGGGCTCGCTGCGGGCTCGCGTGACGATCGCGTCCGCATCTCGCAGCCAGAAGTTGTCCGAAGGGGCTCGCGTCAGGTTGATGGCCAGCCCGTCACCCAGCGGCCAGTCCGCGTGGAAGCGGTTCCCCTGGTGGTCGGTCCCCACCTCATTGATGCAGGCGTTCGCCGTCCCCGCGCACAGCAGCAGGACCAGTGCCCACCCTTTGCCGATCCGCATCACTGTCCCCTGTTTCGCCTGGCCTGGCGAACAGTATGCCCAGCCAGACGAGGATCCTTCCGCGAGATGTTGGGCCGCTGACCCGGGCAGGCAGCGGCCGGGAAGCGCTGCACAGACCACGTGGGTCGTAGATCCCCGAGTCGCCGGGGGGCGCGCAGGTCGGGGCGTCGCGCCGATGGCCCTGCCATTGCAGCGATCCTGCCTTCAGCGCCTCACCACCGTCGTCGCCTTGTTGGCGATGATGTACGGCTTCAGGTCCTCGATGAAACGCACCTTGCCGATGGCGCGCTGCGCGAACTTCTTGCCGGTGATGCGCACGTGGCAGTTCTGGAAGGGCGTGGCGTCGTCGCGGCCCTTGGAGGTGTAGACGACGCGGCCGTCGCGGTCCCAGCCCAGGACCAGGCGCTCCTGGTTGTTGCTGGTGCGATAGATCCAGCCCGGCTGGATATCGGATTCGGACATGGCCATGACGCGGGACTCGTGCGGGTGCTGGCGCCGCATGATGTCACGCCATCGTGCAGCGGGCGCACCAGGCATCGGCCGGGCGCGCCCGCTGCGGCCTCAGCCGGCGCGCCGGAAGGGTTGCGCCAGCGCGGCCGCGAAGCGTTTCTGCATCACCCAGTTGGGCTTGGGGTCGTCGCCGACGGTGAACACGGTCTGGCCGACGATCTCGAAGCCGTGGCGCAGGTAGAACGCCAGCGCCGCGTGGGCCTGCTGCCAGGCGTTGAGCCACAGGCCGTCGGCGCCGCCGCGGCGGGCGAGGTCGGACAGGCATTCCAGCAGGGCCGTGCCCAGCCCCTGGCCATGGAAACGCGGCAGCAGGTAGATGCGGCCCAGCTCCATCGGTCGCGCCAGCGTGACGCCGTCCTTGGCCGGCCCGGCACGGCGCAGTTGCGCGTAGCCGGCCCAGTCGCCGTTGCGGGCCTGCGCGACCAGCGTGGTCACGCCCGGGTCGGCCAGTTCCGCGCGCTGCCGCGGCACGGTGTAGGTCGCGTCGAGGAAGCGCTCCACGTTGAGCGGCGAACTGCAGTGGCCGTTGGCGGAAACGAAGGTCTCGCGCATCAGCGCGCACAGGCGCGCGGCGTCGCCGGCGCCGGCGGGACGGATGAAGGCACCACTCACTGCAGCTTCTCCGACCAGGCCACCTGCGCCCGGGCCGCATCGTCCTGTTGCCGGGGCCGCGGCGAGGGCAGCAGCATCGGCACCCGGCGCTGGTATTCGCGGTAGGTCTGCCCGTGGGCGGCCACCAGGTCGCGCTCTTCCAGGAACTTGACCGCCACCAGAATGTAGCCGGTGGTCATCAGGGCGAACAGCAGGTGGCCCAGGGTCATCGTCGGGGTTGCCCAGAAGGCGACGAGGAAACCCAGCATCAGCGGGTGGCGCACGATGCGGTAGAAGGCGCGCGTCACGAACGGTCCGTCGACCGCGTGGCGTCCGCGTGCGAAGAACCACACCTGGCGCAGGCCGAACAGGTCGAAGTGATTGATGGCGAACGAGCCGGCCAGCACCAGCAGCCAGCCCAGTGCCGACAGGGTGTGCACCGCGCAGCGCGCGGGCTGGTACTCCACGTGCCACAGCACCTGCGTCAGCGGCCGCCACTGCCAGAACAGCAGCGCCAGGGTGAGGCTGCTGACCAGCACGAACGTGCTGCGTTCGATCGGCGCGGGCACGAACCGCGTCCACCAGCGCTTGAAGGCCGGGCGCGCCATGCCGCTGTGCTGCACGGCGAACAGGCCCAGCAGCGCCAGGTCGATGGCCAGGGCCAGCGCGAAGGAGGTCGTGGGCCCGTTGTCGATGTGCCTGGGCACGCCCAGGCCGGCGACGAAGGGGATGGCGTACAGGAAGGTCAGCAGGAACACCGCGTACGCGGCGGTGCCATAGAGCAGGGCGAGCAGGCGGAACATGGGGAACCTCGCGGGGGCGGACTCGGGGGACGCCAGTGCGCGGGGCCGATGCGATCGGGTCTGCGCTGGCGTGCCGCAAGTCTGTGCACCTGGCGGGGGCGGCACGATGGGAACCTTGTCCCGGTCGCCGGCTGCAGGGACCGGGACACCGGGACAAATGTCCCGGCCTGCCTGTTCAGTCCGGCAGTTCGGCCGGCGCCTGCCGGTGCGCGAGCACGATGGCTTCGGCCCGGCTGCGCACACCCAGCTTCCGGTAGAGGTTGGATACGTGGTTGCGCACCGTTTTTTCCGAGATGCCCAGCTCCCAGCCGATCTGCGCGTTGCTGCGGCCTTCGCACAGCAGGCGCAGGGCCATGCGTTCGCGATCGGTGAGCTGCTGCAGGACCGCGTCGCGTGCGGCCTGCGCCGACTGGCCGGTGAATTCCAGCACCGCCTGCTGGAACTGCTGCCAGGCCGGCTCGTGCTCGAGCAGCACGTGGTTGCGCGAATCCAGCGGCACGAAGGTCGCGCCGGGGATGTGCCCGGCCAGGTAGTGGCCCTGCGAAAGGGGCGCGATCTGGTCGTGGCTGGCGTGCAGCACCAGCGTGGGCACGCGCACCTGTGACAGGTATTCGCGCACGTCGACATTGCCGCGCGCGGCGAGCAGGGCGCCGGCGTTCTCCACCGACGTGGTGCGGCGGCACAGCTCGTTGAACCAGTCGATCTGCTGCTGCGTGCCGCCGGGTACGAAGCGCGAGGTGAACAGCTGGCGGAAGGCCGGATTGTCGCGGCCCCAACCCAGGCGGACGACGTCCTGCACCGCCTGATAGAGCTCGGCCGAGGCCGGGTTGCGGCTGCTGCCGATGGCGTACCCGCCGTAGAGGATCAGGTGCGAGACCCGTTCGGGATGGCGCACGGCGTAGCGGATGGCCGTGGCCGCGCCCTGGCTGATGCCCAGTAGGGCGAAGGGCCGGTCGATCTGCGCGGCGTCGACCACGCTTTCCAGGTCGTCGACCCAGCGCGGCAGGTCGAGGTCCTTCACCTTCCAGTCGGACATGCCGCAGCCGCGCTCGTCGTAGCGGATGTAGCGGAAGTGCTCGTCCAGGAAGCGGATCCAGTGCGACCAGACCGGGCTTTCCAGGTCGTATTGCAGGTGCGTGAGCCAGGTGGCGGCCTTGACCAGTGGCATGCCGCGGCCGGTCTGGGTCCAGGCCAGGTTGATCTGGTCTGCGGTGGCGATGTAGCGGATGGACGGCTTCATCACGCGCTCGCGGCGGAGGTTGCAGGGGAGCATAACGCCGATGGGACGCCGGTCCTGCGACCCGCGCGGCCTGCGTAGGCCGTGGGTGTCGGTGCGCTGGCGCGAAGCGGGTGCAAGGTTGCGGTCGACGGCCATGGCGCCATCCGCGCGCAGTCCGCTACAAAAAAGGCCCCGCGTGGTGCGGGGCCTCCGGTTGCTGACGTCGGGCGACAGCGCGCCGCGGTCAGTAGCCCAGCGCCTGGGTCACCAGGCCAGTGGCCAGTTCGACCAGCAGGTAGCGGTCGTCCATCGGGCGCACCCAGCGGTAACCCACCGGCGGAGCGCTCAGGTGGTAGACGCGGTAATCATCCACGTAATAGACCGGCTCCAGATAGGCGACCGGAATGCGGTCACCGCGCCTCCAGGCCTGCTTGTACCAGCCCTTGTGCAGCCCGTTGTCGTGGCGGCCGTCGACGACGTAATGGTGATTGTCGCCATGGCCCTTGTGGTGCTTGCCCTTGTGGTGCTTGCCGTCGCCGGCGAACGCCGGGCTGGCGGCCAGCGCCAGGGTGGCCAGGGCGATCGAAAGAATCCGATGCTTTTTCATGCAGTGCCTCCTTCGAGGTTGCAGAGCGCACCTTAGGCCGCAGCATGTGCACGCAGGCGCAGCGGGCGATGAACGCTGCGCAACGGTTCATCGTCGAGCAGGTGGCGTGACGGGTCGTGAAGCGGCCGGCTTGCGGAGGCGGCCGGTGACGTGTTCACGAAGCGGCCGCTGCGTCGCGCCGGCGTGCGACCCGCCCAGGGCCTAGAATGGCCGCCCCTACTGCCCCGGCCGCGTGCCAGGATCCATGCATGGCGCCCAAGGCCACCATCGTCAAAGCCGAACTGCAGGTCAGTGACCTGGACCGGCATTACTACGCCTCGCACAACCTCACCCTCGCCCAGCATCCCTCCGAGACCGACGAGCGGCTGATGGTGCGGCTGCTGGCGTTCGCGCTGCACGCGCACGAACGGCTGGAGTTTGGTCGCGGCCTGAGCGACGAGGACGAACCTTCGCTGTGGCGGCGCGACTACACCGGCGAGATCGAACAGTGGATCGAGCTGGGCCAACCCGACGAGTCGCGCCTGCGCAAGGCCAGTGGACGCGCGCAGGAAGTCGTGGTGATCAGCTACGGCGGCCAGGCCGCCGAATCCTGGTGGAACCGCAACGCGTCCACCCTCGCGCGCCTGCGCAACCTCACCGTGCTCGACCTCGACGCCCGTGACGTCGAGGCGATCACCGCCCTGTACGGACGCGGCATGCGCCTGACGGCGATGATCCAGGACGGCGAGCTGCAGCTGATGGACACCGATGCCACCGTGGCCTTGCGCCCGGTCGTGCGGATGCAGTCGAGCACGCGCGCGGCCGCCTGATCGGGCGATGCTGGGACCTCGCCGTCCCCTCCCTCACGCCGGACGCGCCAGTTCCGCCGCCAGCGCGCGCAGCAGGCCGGCGCCGTCGCCCTGCCACGCGCTGCCATGCATGCAGGCCAGCGTGCCCGGGCGCAGCCGAGCCAGTTTCTCCAAGAGCTCGCCGGCCTGCGGCGTGTGCGAGAAATAATCCATGTTGTGGCGGAAGGCCTCGCTCGGGCCGAGGATGTCGGCCTGCGTCAGCGCGGGCATGCCGGTCCCGGGCTGGGTGAACAGATCGCCGCAGAACAGCGTGCCGGTGCGTTCCTCGGCGAGGAATCCGCATTCCCAGGCGTGCGGCAGGTGCGGTGCATCGAGCCAGCGCACGGTGTGACGGCCCAGCGCCAGTGCTTCACCGTCGGCCAGCGGCCGCGGCGGGCGATCGGCCAGATCATTCACCGACACCATCGCGGCCACGGTGCCGCACAGCGCGGTGGCCTGGGGCGCAACCGCCAGCCACTGGTTGAGCGCGCCGCACTCGTCGGCTTCCACGTGCGAGAACGCGACGTGCCGCAGCCGTTGCGCCGGCATCACCCGGGTCACCGCGTCGAGCACGGCCGGAAACAACTGGCGCAGGCCGGTATGGAACAACAGCGGCTCGTCGTCGTCGATCAGGTACTGGTTGAATGAAAACGCCCCGGCGTCGCCGGGCAGCATCACCGGCGTGCTGATGCGGTACACGCCATCGCTGATTTCCTGAAGGTGCGTACCGGACTGGTGGTCGGTGACGGACATGGCTCGGCTCCCGTGGGCTTGCGCCGGCCAGTATGAAACGCCACGCCGGCCGCGATCACGCATCGCCGGAAGCGTCGCCGCGGCCGCCGCGGGACGATCCGGTCAAGCGCTCGAAAACCAGGACTGACACCCGGACCGGCACCCATGAGGGGGATGCGCCAAAAGCGTCTTCTGGCCGGCCCTTTCCCGTTCATTTCGTTGCATCCCGTGGTCAGGCGGGCTGCTCGTCCCCCAAAGAAGGAATCTGCTCATGAACCGCACAACCCTGGCATGCCGCCTGCCCGCGCGCCGCTGGCTGCCCGTCATTGCCATTGGCCTGGCCCTCGCGGCCCCCGCGCAGGCCGACTCGGTCACCGACTGGAATGCCGTGGCCGGCAGTCCCGCGGTGCTGCCGCGCTTCGGTGGGCCGCAACAGCAGAACCGCGCCATGGCCATCGTCCAGATCGCCGTCCATGACGCGCTCAATGCCATCCAGCCGCGGTATCGGTCCTACAACGCGATCGGCGCCGCGCCCGCCGGCGCCTCACCCGACGCCGCGGTGGCCGCCGCTACGCGCACGACGCTGCTGACGATGCTGGGGGCGTTGCCGCCGGCGCCCACGCCCGTCGAAGCGACCAACCGCGCCAACGCGATCGTGGCCGTCAACGCCGCCTTCGACGCGGCAATCGGGCCGGGGGCGCCGGATGCGGCCGAAGCCGCCGGCATTGCCACCGGCGACGCCGCCGCGCTGGCGATCCTGTCGCTGCGCTACGTCAACACCGCGGGCGTGTGGACGCCCATCGACGGTTCGGGCACTCCGAACTCGCCGCCGTACGCGCTGTCCGCCGGGCTGGGTATCCACCAGCCCACCCCCGCACCGGAGTTCCCGGCAGTCACCGTGCCGGCGTTCACCGGCTGGCCGGCCGTGCGGCCATTCGCGCTCGACAGCTCTTCGCAGTTCCGCTCGCCGCCAGGTGCGATCTTCAACATCGCCAGCGCGCAGTACGCGGACGCGTGCAACCAGGTCAAGCAGCAGGGCAGCGCGCGCGTGCGCGGGGCCTTCCCGAACTCGCACCACAGCGACGTCGCCCGCTTCTGGGCCGGTGGCGCACTGGAGTGGAATGGCAACGCGCGCATCATCGTCGCGGCGCGCGGCATGGACCGCTGGCAGCACGCGCGCATGTTCGCGCTGATGAACATGGCCGTGGCCGACTCGATGATCAATAACCTGGAAAGCAAGTACCACTACAACTTCTGGCGGCCGGTCACCGCCATCCGCTGGCCCGACGATGGCAACCCCGCCACCGCGAGCGACCCGGCGTGGCGTCCGTTCCTGCAGACGCCGCCCTATCCGGACTACCCCTGCGCTTCCACGTCCGTGACCGGCGCCGCCGCGGGCACGCTGCGGCGCTTCTTCGGCACCAACGCGATCCACTTCACCCGCACGATCAACGCCGGCGCGGTGCCGCTGCCGGCGCCGATGACCGAACTGCCGCCCAAGGTGATCACCCGCCACTACGGCTCGCTGTCGATCGCCGAGAACGAACAGGCCCGGTCGCGTGTGTATGCCGGCCTGCATTTCGCCGAGGGTTGCTACGCGGGTCTGCGCGCGGGCAACCAGGTCGCCGATTGGGTGTATGCGCGGTATCTGCGTCCGCTGTGAAAGCGGCTACAAGCGCCAGCCGGTCGCCGTGACCTGCCGGCTGCCGTCCTCCCCCGCTCGCTGGGGAGGACGGGATCAGTGGCATCAGGCGGCGGCCAGCTCGCCCAGCGCGGCCCGGAAGCGCTGCAGGCCGAAGGGCTTGGTGCACACCGGCACGTCGCCGAAGCGCTCCGGCAGGGCCGTGTGATCGTGCGCGGTGGCGAAGAAGAACGGGACGTTGCGCGCGCGCAGTGCGTCGGCCACCGGGAAACTGGTCTCGTGCTGCAGGTGGATGTCCAGCACCGCGGCATCGATTTCGGGCATGCGCTCGATCAGGTGCAGTGCGTCGGCCACGGTGGCCACCGGGCCGATCACGTCGGCACCGGATTGCACGGCCACGTCGGCGAGGTTCACCGCCAGCGGGAAGTGGTCCTCGACGAGGAGGACGCGCAGGCCGCGCAGCTGGGGAAATTCGGTCATGGGAGCGTCCGGTCGCGGGGCGCCAGTCGGCGCGAGGCGCGCGATGGTGGCCATCGGCGCGTGTGCGCCACGTGAGCGGATCCGTGCGCGCGATACGACTCAGTTCGCCAGGCGTTCGATCCGGTGCGTGGGCTGCTCGCAGACCAGCAGTGCGCCCTGTGCGCCCACCGTGCCGGTGGCGCGCACGCGGTCACCGACCTTGAACGTGCCGGCTTGGTCGATGCCCTGGGCCTTGCACAGGTTCCAGCGCGCCGGCAGCGATACCGTCACCGCGCCGCGCCCCTGCGTCGCCATGACCAGGCGCGCATTGCCGTCGTAGGCCCAGGGGCTGGTGTCGACCGTGGTGACCGTGCCGTCGACGGTGGCCTGGTCACCTTCGATCCACGGGGACGAGTGTGCCGCAGGGGTGCTGGCGCAGGCGGTCAACGCGGCCACGGTGATCGTGCAGGCGAGGACCGCGGAAACCCGCGGCAGCGTGGTGCGCATGCGGGCGGGCAGGTGGACGAGGGACATTCGGGCAACTCCGGTGGGATGGCGGGACAGCTTCGCATTGCGGGCGTCGGGCCCGTGCATTGGGGGCCGTCCTCTATGCGCCGGGCGCGATCGCCTCACGCAGCGTCGCGAGTTCCTCGCGCAGCGCCGCCACTTCGGCTTCGAGCGTGGCGACCCGGGCTTCGAGGCCGCTGGCGCCGCCGGCGACGGCATTGCCGCTGTCGCGCGCCGCGATCGCCGCCACGTCCACCGGACCGCCGAGCAGGTGCATGTAGCGGTCCTCGCGCTGGCCGGGGCCGCGCGGGATCTGCACGACCAGGGCGGGCGTCCGCTGGATCAGGCGATCCAGGTGGTGGCGCACGTCATCGGCGTCGGCGAATTTCGCCAGGCGCTCGCTGCGCGAGAACAGCTCGTGCAGCGTCTGCGCGCCGCGCAGCAACAGCAGCCCCAGCAGCGCGACCTGCGACTTGGGGAGGCTGAAATGGGTGGCGGCGGTGTGTTCGTAGCGCTCGGCGCGCGAGGAGAAGACCTGGCGTGCGAGTCGCCGGCTCTCGAGCTGGCGCAGCGCGTGGTGGACATCGCCCGGATCCAGGTTCAGCACCGGCTCGCGCGCGGTCTTCTGGTTGGCGGCGACCTGGGCGGCGTTGACGGTGAGCGGATAGGCGTCGGGCGTGGTCGCCTCCTTCTCGATCAGGCAACCCAGCGTGCGCAGTTCGGCCACGCTGAGGACGGGGAGGGCGGGGGTGTCTTCCATGGGCAGCAGGCAGGCGGGCGGACCAGCATACGCGCCGCGGGTGCGGTCACGGTCACGCCGGGCCGATGCCGGTCCGCCCGGCATCGGCGCGCCGGTCCGGCCGGCTTACAGGAAGCTGTCGTTGGTGCTCGAGGGCCGGCACTGCGTGATCCCGCCGGCGAACCGGGCCACCGTATTGTCCAGGCAGAAGGTGTCGGCCGCGCCATGCCCGGCGATCCCGTTGCCGCCGATCAGCGTCGCCGACGAGACGCGGTTGCCCTCGATCGTCATCCCGCTGCCGGTGGCGACGATCCCGTGCGCCGCGCCGAAGCCCGCCGGCGCCAGGCCACGGATGACGTTGCCGCGGACCTGGTGGCCGTCCCCGTTCACCAGCATGCCGTGCAGGTAGGTGTTGGCGGCCGTGGCGAACACGCCAGCCACGGTGTTCCCGATGACGTCGGCGCTGGCGATGATGCCGTAGGCCTCGGTGCGCTCGGTCGCGCCGCCGGTGTCGAACACGGCGTTGTCGATGACGCGGTTGTGCTCGCCGCTCACGCGGATGCCCACCAGCAACGCGTTGTCCAGGCGGTTGTCGGCCACCACGTGTCCGCCGCCACCGTCGATCCAGATGCCATGGTTGAAGCCGCGCAGGTTGCAGCCGCGCACCGTCACGTTCTGCCGGTTGCTGGCGTACACGCCGGTGGCCTGCGAGGTGTCGCCTGCGGCCAGTCCACCCAGCTTGTAGCCGTTGCAGTTCAGGGTGACGTTGTTGGTGGCGATGGTCACCGCCGCGCCGGCGCCGATCGCGGTGCTCAGGTCGTGGCGCAGGCACCACACTCCCTGGCTGGTGATCGTGACCGGCAGGGATTGGATGAAGCGGCCCTCGCAACTGTCGTAGCTGTCGGCGGCACGGGTGGGCAGAGCGGTGCAGGCAAGCGCGGCCAGCGCGATGGTGGCGGCCACGTGGGACGGACGGATCATGCGGTTCTCCTGGGTGGGGCGCGCAGTGTCGCCGCGCCCGGACGCGGTGGGCAGGGCCGGAACTCATCCCGCCAACATGCACGGGGTGGGCGCACGACGCCCGTGCGTCGACCACGACGAAGGTTGGCCGACCGATGGCAGGGGGGCTGCGCGCGGCAAACGCGGTAGCGTGGGCGCGCACGCGAACCGGGGACTTCAAATGCTCAAGCCGATCCTTCCCGCCGTCGTCGACAACCGTCTGCCCGGACCCGCGCTGGCCGTGTGGCTGTTCGTCCCGCAGGTGTTCATGAAGCTCGCGCTGGGCATGACGCACATCCTGCGCGCCGACGGCGGCGCGCAGAGCATCTCGCGCATGCCGCTGGACACCTATCCGGACGGGGCGGCGCAG
This sequence comes from Lysobacter solisilvae, assembly GCF_016613535.2. Classification (NCBI taxonomy): domain Bacteria; kingdom Pseudomonadati; phylum Pseudomonadota; class Gammaproteobacteria; order Lysobacterales; family Lysobacteraceae; genus Agrilutibacter; species Agrilutibacter solisilvae. The sequence goes on along the minus strand of NZ_CP071518.1, from coordinate 618,587 downwards.
AACGTGATTGCGCTGATGGCGCGGATGGGGCTGGAGCAGCTGCTGATGGGCGCGTTGTTCCTGGTAGTGCTGCTGCGCTACCGCGCACTCATTCCCCTGATGTACTGCGTGGTCGTGCTGCAGTTCGTGGCCCACCGGCTGGTGGCCGGGATGAAGCCGCTCGCACTGGCGGGCGCCTCGGGCGTGGGCGCGATGCAGCTGGTGGTCGCCGGCCTGGCGGTGGTGGGCCTGCTGCTGGCGCTGTGGCCGCACGGGCAAGGCGACCCGCGCTAGGCGCCTGCCGTCCTGGGCTCGCGCCGCGGCAGCGTAGACTCAAAGGCCCCTGATGCAGGATCGCCGCCGTGACCATGCCGTTCTTCCTGATCGATTTCGAGAACGTGCAGCCCAAGGCGCTCGACCGGCTGCGTCCCGGCGAGCATCGCATCAAGGTGTTCCTCGGCCAGCACCAGGGTCGCCTGATGCTGGAACTCGTGCGCGCCCTGCAGCCTTTCGGCAGCGACGCCGAATACATCCAGATCCAGGGCAGCGGCCCGGACGCCGTGGATTTCCACATCGCGTTCTACATCGGTCGCCTGGCCGCCGCGCATCCGCAGGCCACGTTCAACATCATCTCGAAGGATCGCGGTTTCGATCCGCTGGTGCGGCACCTGGGCACGCTGGGCATCGCGTGCCAGCGGCTGCCGGAAATCCCCGACAGCGGCCTGGCGCCGGGTGCCGCGGCCGCCCCGGCGGCGGGCGGGGCGAAACCGGCCCGGTCGGGCAAGGCCGCCCGCGTGGTCAAGGCCGCGCCCAAGCCTGCAGCCAAGGCCGTGGCGAAAGCCGCGCCAAAGGCCGTGGCGAAGGTGGCGCCGGCAGATCCGAAATGTCCGCCCGGCCCGGCCAAGGTCGTGACCGCCCGCGCCGGCGCCGCGACGGTGGTCGCGCGCCTGAAGAAGATGCGCACCCGCCCCGCGCGCCTGGGCACGCTGCGCTCCTCGATCCGGGCGATGTTCGTGCCCGCCCTGGATGACGCGACCCTCGACGCCGTGCTGCAGAGCCTGCAGGGCAGCGGCAAGGTCAAGGTGTCGGGGACGAAGGTGACCTACAGCGTGGAGGCCTGAGGCGGCAGGCCGAACGGCCGAGCGCTTGCCAAATCGCGCGCGCGTCCCCAGCTTGGGAGGCTTCCGCCGGCGACCAGGTGCCCATGCCGACCCCGATCACTGCCCAGGACATGCACGAGCTCCGCCGCGCCGTCGCGCTGCTGGAGCGGCCCAGCCTGTCGATCCAGATCGCCAACCTGATCGGCTCTCCCGTGGACTGGGCCGTCTCCAAGCTGCCCGGTTTCGTGACGCGGCGGATCCAGTCGGCGGTCCGCGCCGCGCTGTACCGCGCGTGCGATGCGGCGCTGTTCACGCTGAAGGACGCGCCGCGCGCGCAGGCCTCCACCCGGCTGCACAAGCTGGCCGCGGCCGGCAGCGGCGCGGTCGGCGGCTTCTTTGGCTGGGCGGGCCTGGTCGCCGAACTGCCGGTGTCGACGACGATCATGATGCGGGCCGTGGCGGACATCGCACGCAGCGAAGGTTTCTCGCTGCAGGAGCCGGCGGTCCAGGCCGCCTGCATCGAGGTGTTCGCGCTTGGTGGGCGCAGCGAGGACGACGACGCCGCCGAATCGGGCTACTACGCGATGCGCGGCATGGTGGCCGAAGTGGGCCGCCACACCGCCGCCGAACTGGCGCGCCAGGTCGGCGACAAGTCGGTCGAGGCGTTCACCCGCAAGCTGTCGGCGCGTGATGCCGGCCATGTCATGGCGCGGCTGATCGAGTCGGTGGCCGCGCGCTTCGGCGTGGTGATCACCGAAAAGACCGCCGCGCAGATGGTGCCGGTGCTGGGCGCCGCCGCGGGCGCGACCTTGAACACGCTGTTCACCAGCCACTACCAGGACATGGCGCGCGGGCATTTCATCGTCATGCGCCTGGAGCGCAGCTACGGCCACGCCCTGGTGCAGTCCGCCTATCGGGATGTGTATCGCGGCACGCCCCGCCGCTGAGGCGGGCACCGGTCCCGGCAGTCGCTCAGGCCACGCGCGTCCCGTCGCCCAGCACGCGAGGTTCCAGGTCCTCGAACATGCGCACGTTCTCGATGGCGACCGACGTGGAATCGGCCAGCGCGCGCAACAGGTAGATCTCCTCGGGCGAGGAGCGGTGGCGGCCGGCCCAGTAGTTGCCGATCGCGCCAATCGGATCGAGCGTGCGGATGGGCACCATCACCAGGCTTCGCACGAAGGTGGAGCGGTAGGCGTCCTGCGGGATGCGGGCGTCGGCGTAGATGTCCTCGATGGCCACCGGCTCACGGTGCAGCATCACCCAGCCGCTGATGCACGCGCTCATGGGGAAACGCTGGCCCTTCCAGAGCGGACCGATCGCGTCCTCGTCGCGGTAGTGGCACTGGTCGCCATCGCGCAGGACGAAGGTTGCGCCATCGGCACCGGTGAGTTCGCGCGCGGCATGCCGCACCAGCGCGGCGAGGGTTTCGAAGTCGCGCACCATCGACAGCTTCTGGATCGCGTTTACCAGGTAATCGAGCCGTTGCTGGTAGTTCATCGCAGTCCCCTTGCGATCGTTCCCGTTGGCCAAGCCCACCTGCGCGCAGCATACGCCTGCCCTGCCGCAGGCAGGCAAGCGGCTGCACCATGGCGGATGTCGCGGCGGCTTCAGGGTGCGGCGGGCGCGCGCTTGCGCGGGTCGTCCTTCGGGTCGACGTAGTTGATCTCGAACGGACCCTTGCCGTGGACCTGCACGACCATCCCGCCGCGCGTGGACGCCCGGTGGTGCATGTGCGCCGGCAGCAGCACGTAGTCGCCGGGACCGAACGTGGCGGAGTGGCGGTTGGCGCCGTCGCCCATTTCCAGGGTGAGGTCGCCCTCCATCACCGTCACGTGTTCGTCGGTGGGATGCCAGTGGCGGGCGATGACGAAGCCGGCCGGCGCCTTCAGGCGCAGGACGAACAGGCCATCGGCCTGGCCCGGGTCGCCGGCGAGCACCGCGGCCTGCGCGGCAGGCTCCAGTGCGGGCGGGGCGGCGCCCCACTTCACCTCCGCCGCTTTCACCATCACATGCTGGGCAGACGGCGCCATGGCGTGCCCGGCATGCTCGGGCGGTGCGGCGATCAGTGCGACGGGGAGCAGGGCGGTGAGGTATAGCGCCAGCGGAGTGAGATTCTTCATCGACGCGGTCTCCGGGGAACGCCTCGCGCGGGCGGGCGCCGACGCGACGGGCCAGGGCATTGTTGCCCTGGCGGGTTAAGACGGCGCGAGCCCGTCGCGCGCCGTGGCGATGGTGCCCAGGACGCGGGGGGCCTAAGCTGTGTGTCCCATGGACTGGTGGCCGCAGGTGTCGACGTGAATGGTGTTTATCGAACAGGCGCCGCGCGCCTTCTGCTGCTGTTGCTGGCGGTGACTGGCGCCGGCTGCATGCAGTCCACGCCCGGTGCGCCCTGCCACAGCGTCACGGAGCTGATGGGACAGGCCGCGACGCTGGCGGGCCAATCGGTCACGGTCTGCGGGCATGTGAACGGCGCCACGCGTTCGCAGCTGGTGCTCACGCAGGCCGTCGAACCGCCGGTCAGCCTGCGGCTGGCCATCGATCCGGCCGCCGCGGAACAGCCGGATATCGCCGCGCTGCTGCGCGCCGTGGATGCGCGTACCGCAGCCGGCGGCAACGGCGGCATCGAGGCGCGGGTCACCGGCGTCCTGGCGGCCGCGGACGCGAATGGTCCTTCGCTGAAGGTCGTCTCGGTCGCCGACGTCAAGACGCGCTGAGCCGGCGCCTTCGCGCGCCTCAGGAGCCGCGCGGCTCAACGTCAGCGCGGCTCATGTCAGTGCGGTTCGACCCGCGCGGTTTCAACCGGCGCCGGTGCGGACATGGAAACCCAGCGCGCCGGCAACCAGCCGGAGCGCTTCATCGTCCTGCTGGCGGGTGATCCAGCCGGCGTGATGATCGGTGCCGGTCTCCCAGGTCCACAGCGTGTAGTGGTATTCGCGCAGCCGGTCGTAGGCGGTGTGCAGCAGCGCGGGTACCTCCGCCCTGTCCAGGGTCTCCTCGTCTTCGTCCCAGACGATGCGCAGGTTCCAGCGCGACGACAGCTCGTCCAGGCTTTCCACCAGCGCACGCGGGTCGTCCTCGTGGACGAAGAAGCCGGACTTCCAGTCGATGGCCTCGCGCAGCAGGTCCTGCGCATCGGCATCGCCGCGTTCGGCCAGGGCCTCGCGGAAGGCGGCGAACTGCTGCAGCGCCGCGTCCTCGTCGCCGGGATTGATCAGCAGCAGCAGTTGCCAGACCAGCGCCTCGAGCGCGGCTTCCTCGTCGATGTCGGCGTCCGCGCCGAAGGCATGGGCGAAGTTGTCGTCGGGATCGTATTCGTCGGGCAGGGACATGGCGGCGCCAATCGATGGTCAGGCCCTAGCGTGCGCCGCGCGGGGCCGGGTGTCATCCCGTGTGTGGCCGGACACGCGCAGCGGCCGTCGTGGCCGCCGGCTGGCCGATGGACGGATCCGGCGAGCGTCGCCAGCCGATTGACAGGGGGCCACACGCTGCCCACGCTCGGCGTCCTGGATTCCGGAGGTCGTCATGCCTGGTCGCGTCGCCATCTGCGCACTGTCCTTCATGCTCATCCTGGGCGGCTGTTCGCGGGAACCCGCGCCCGCGGCGGTGACCGTGCCGGCGGCCGAACCCGTGCCTGCCCCGACCGGGGCCGCCGCGCCGGCGCTGACAGCGGCGCAGCAGACAGCCTGGGAGGCGCTGCTGCATCGGCTGGATCGCGACGGCGACGGCGTGATCGCCCGCAGCGAACACGCGATCGCGGCCGCCGTGATGTTCTCGCGCATGGATCGCGACGGCGACGGCGCCGTGACCGTGCAGGAAATGGAGAGCGAGCGCGAAACGCTGCTCGACACGCCGCCGACCGACACCGCGGCCCGGCTCGCGCAGGTGGATGGCAACCACGACGGCGTGCTGGATACCCGGGAACATGACGCGGCAACCCGCCTGGTGTTCGACCAGTACGACACCGATGCCGACACGCGGCTGGTGCGCGAGGAATTCATGGCCGTGTTGGCCAAGCTGGAAGCGGCCCGGGACAGCTGACGGCACGCCTGCCCCGGCGCGCGTCGGGGGCCGGCCTGCCTTCGCGGACTCAGCCGGCCTGCCTGGCCTGGCTCAGCGCGCGATCGGCACGCAGGAACACCTGCTCCAGCGGTTCCGCGGCGTCCACCGCCTCGGCCGCGGCGCTGCAGATGCGCACGCCGTGGCGGCCCTGTTCGTGGTCGGCGGCCTCGCGCAGCTGGCGCAGGGTCGACGCCGCGTCCCCGTGGAGCACGGCGACGAACTCGGCGCTGCCGGTGCAGCGGTTGAGGGTGTCGCCGAGGCTGGCCTGCAGGCGTGATTCCAGCGCGCGATCCAGTTGCGCCAGCAGTTGCTCGGCGCCGCGCTCGCCACGCTGCGTGGCCAATTCCGCGTAGCCCTGCAGCTCGAACAGCGCCACGGTGAATCCCGGCGGCGCCGCAGCGGGTGCATGCAAGGCGCCCCGGCTCATGAAGGTGGCGCGTTCCAGCACGTGCTCGCGCTGGCGGCCTTCCAGCAGGTTGACGGTCAGGCGGGCGAGTGACTCCAGCGCGCCGCGCTGGTCGTCGGAGAGCACGCGCGGCTCGCGGTCGATCACGCAGACCGTACCGATCGCGGCGCCCCCCGGTGTTACCAGCGGCATGCCGGCGTAGAAGCGCGCGCCAATCGGCCCGGTGACCACCGGGAAGTGCGCGAAGCGCGGATCCCGCGCCAGGTCGGCGACTTCCAGCAAGGCTTCCGGCGTGCCGATGGCGTGGTTGCAGACGGCCTCGTCGCGTGGCGTCTCGGCCAGGTCCACGCCGACGCGGGCCTTGAACCACTGACGGTCACGATCGATCAGCGACACCAGGGCGATGGGCACGCCGCAGATGGCGGCGGCGAGGCGGACGATGTCCTCGTACGCCGCCTCGGGCAGCGTGTCGACGATGCGATAGGTATCCAGCGCGCGCTGGCGTTCGAATTCCGGAGCAGCGGTCATGAGGCGGGGGATGGCGGGGCGGAAGGACCCACTCCAGTGTCGATGCCGCCGGTGTACGCGAAATCAAGGCCGGGCTCCGCCGGCCTTGTGGACGGTCGCGCGAGCGGCCCGTTGGCGACCGGCCGCATGCGCCTGCAATCGCCCCTCCTGCGACGGCCCGCCAGCGGCGTGGCGCACGGCCGCTGGACGGGACGATCAGCGCCCGGGCTTGCCCTTGGCGCCTGAAGTGCCGGCCGCGGCCGCGCGTGCGCCGCCAAGGTGCCTGCCCAGGAAGTCGAGCAGGCGCACGTAGAACTCGCGCTGGTGCTCCTGCGCGTAGAAGCCATGGCCCTCGGTGTCGAAGTACAGCGTCTCCACGGGCACGCCGGCCTTGTGCAGCGCCAGCTCCATCTTCTGGCTGTGCGCGATGGGCGCGACGCGGTCCTCGCCGCCGGCGGCCAGCAGTACCGGCACCTTGATGCGGTCGGCCAGCAGCACCGGTGAGCGTGCATCCAGGCTCGAGCGTTCGCCCACCCAGTCCTCCATGAAAAGCCGCAGGTAGCGGGAATCACGCGAGTCCTGGCGGTGCATGGCTTCCAGGTCGTACACGCCGACATAGCCCGCGGCGCAGCGATACAGCGCCGGCTCGCGCGCCACGCCCATCAGCGCGGCGTAGCCGCCGTAGCTGGCGCCATAGATGCAGATCTTCGACGGGTCGGCGATCTTCTGGTCGATCGCCCATCGCGTGGCGTCGGTGACGTCGTCCTGCATCTTGCCGCCCCATTCGCGCGCGCCGGCGACCTGGTAGCTGCGGCCGTGGTTGCCCGAACCGCGGAAGTTCAGCCGCAGCACGGCATAGCCCGCGTCGGCCAGCAGCTGGGTGTCGTCGTCGTAGCTCCAGCGGTCGAAGATGCCGTAGGGGCCGCCGTGGGGCATCACCACCATGGGTAACGGCTGGGACGCCGTGGCGCCGCGGGGCAGGGTGAGATAGCCGTAGAGCTTCATGCCGTCGCGCGCGGTCAGTTCGACCTGGCGCGAGGGCGCCAGCCGGGCGCGATCCATCCAGGGCCGCTGCGCCAGCACCGGCGCGGCCGCCATGGTCTTGGTGTCGAACAGGTAGGTGTCGTGGGTGCGGTCGTTCCATACCTGCACCAGCGCCAGCCCACCGTCCTGGGTGAACGACGTGATCTGCACGGCCGACCCCGGGAAGGCCCGCTCGAGCGCGCGCTGGAGGCGCGCCGTGGTCGAGGTCTCGTCGATCAGTTTCGTGGTGACGGTGTCGGCCATGTAGTGCGCGCCGATCACGGTCCGCTCGTCGCTGTCGTAAACCACATCCAGCGGATCGGCGCTGGCGTGGCGCAGCACCTCCTTGCGCTCGCCGGAGGCGGTGTTGAAGGCCACGATGGCGTCCGGCCCACTGGGCTGGGTGACCTGCAGGTAGGCGGTGACGCCGTCGCGCGCAAAGCCCAGCGGCGTCTCGATCCGGCCCGATTCGGCCTGCGAGTTGATCAGCCGCCACTCGCTCTGGGGGTCCTGGCGGTAGTACAGCTCGCTGAAGTTGTCCTTGTCGTGGCCGACGGCGAAGCGCACCTCGCCCTGGGTATCGGTGGCGAAGGTTGCGGCGCGGGTGGGCGCCGTCGCCACGCGCTTGTGGCTTCCGCTGTAGACGTCGACGCTGTCGACGTGGGTCTTGGGATTGGTGTCGGTGGCATCCCACATCGCGACCAGCACGTGGCGCGGATCGGCGGGCAGCGTGTCGATCATCGTCGCCACCTGCCAGCCGGACTTGCTGTCGTTCTTGGCCAGCTGCAGCTTCGAAACCGGGCTGGTCAGCGGCTTGAGCCGATCGCTGTCCAGCCCCAGCGCGAACAACTGGCCGGTGCTGTAGGGCTGGTCACGGCTGCCCAGGCTCTCGGCGGTGGACAGCACCACCCGCTCGCTGTTGGCCCACCAGAACGATTCGATCTCCGAGCCCTTGTCGCCCACGGCACTGGAAACGATCTTCTGGTCCGAGCGGCGCATCACCACCAGGCCGATGCGGTCCTGCCAATGCACCGTAGCGGCGTAGTGCAGGCCATCGGGCGAAATCTTGACGCGGATGAATCCTTCGCGCCGCAGGTACTGCTCCAGGTCCACGTCCGCGCGTGCCGGCAGCGCCACCGCGACCAGGGCAGCCAGTGCCCAGCCCCACCACTTGTTCATTGCATCCCCTTGGAGAATCCCCCGCGGCCCGCGGCCGCGCGGCGCGCAGTTTACCGGTCCCACCGACGGGGAGCTTGGCCGCAAGAGGTGGCCAGAGTGACGGTTCTGTTCAGCTTCCGGACTTTCCCCATGTCCCGTGTCCGCGCCGACTTGGCCCAGTGCGTGTTCGAAGCCACTGCCCCGTGCTGATACGCAGCCTGCGCCCCACCGATGCAGTGATCGGCCCTGCCAGCTCACCGGAAGGCCCGCTTCCCGCACGCGCAGTGCCCGCCCCGTGCGGGACGCTATCCTGAGGCCACATCCCCATGGATCCGCACATGCAACCGATCGACCTGCGCAGCGATACCGTCACGCGTCCCACGCCCGCGATGCGCGAGGCGATGCTGCGAGCGGATGTGGGCGACGACGTGTATGGCGAGGACCCCACGGTCAATGCGCTGCAGCAGCGTCTGGCGGATGAACTGGGTTTCCAGGCAGGGCTGTTCGCGCCCAGTGGCACCCAGGCCAACCTGCTGGCGCTGCTCTCGCATTGCCAGCGCGGTGACGAATACCTCGTGGGCATGGATGCACATACCTACAAGTACGAGGGCGGCGGCGCGGCCGTGTTCGGATCGATCCAGCCGCAGCCGCTGCCGCACGCCGCCGACGGCACGCTGTCGCTGGAAACGGTCGAGCAGGCGATCAAGCCCCACGACCCGCATTTCGCCCGCACACGGCTGCTGTGCCTGGAGAACACCTGGCATGGCCGCCCGCTGCCGCACGACTACCTGGAAGCGGCGCGTTCGCTATGCGATCGCCGTGGCCTGTCCCTGCACTTGGACGGCGCGCGCGTGTACAACGCGGCGGTGGCGCAGGCTGTGCCGGTGCGGAACATTGCCGGCCTGTTCGACAGCGTGAGCGTCTGCCTGTCCAAGGGCCTGGGAGCGCCGGTGGGTTCGGTGCTGCTGGGCCCGCGCGGCCTGATCGAAGAGGCGCGACGTTGGCGCAAGGTCGCCGGCGGTGGCATGCGGCAGGCGGGCATGCTGGCCGCTGCCGGTCTGTACGCGCTGGATCACCATGTCGCGAGGCTGGCCGACGACCATCGACGCGCCGCCGAGCTGGCGCAGGGGCTGCGCGGCCTTCCCGGCATCGAGGTCGTGGCCCAGCACACCAACATGGTGTTCCTGGACCTGGCCGATGGCCGCGTCGCCGTGCTCAAGGATCGCCTGGAGGCGGAGGGCATCCGCATCGCCGCCGGCTACGGCACCCGCCTGCGCCTGGTGACGCACCTGGACGTGGACGACCATGCCGTCGCGCGGACGGTGGCCGCGTTCACGCGTTTCGCGAAGGGCTGACGCAGCCGCTGCGCGCGGCGCGCCTTCACGTCGCATCGCCGCGCGCGTCCTGACACTGGCGCCTCCCGCACGACGGAGGCTCATGCATGGCCAGCGCCAGCAAGCAGACGCAGCAGATCGTCGCCCTGATGAAGGGCATCGACATCGCGATGTTCACCACCGTGGGGCCCGACGGCTACCTGGTCAGTCGGCCCCTGTCGACCCAGACCGCGGAGTTCGACGGCGAGCGCATCTGGTTCTTCATCCAGGCCGACAGTCCGAAGGTGGAGGAGATCGCCCGCCACGCCAAGGTGAACGTCGCCTACGCCTCGACGCAGAAGAACACCTACCTGTCGGTGGCCGGCCGTGCGCGGGTATTCCGCGATCAGGCCAGGATCGATTCGATGTGGAGCGACGCGCTCAAGGCGTACTTTCCCCGCGGCCGCACGGATCCCAACCTGGCGCTGCTGGAAGTGCGCGTGAGCACGGTGGAGTACTGGGACGGGCCGTCCTCGGCGCTGGGCAAGCTGGTGAGCTTCGTCATCGCCCGGGTGACCCGCGACGAGGAGGTCATGGGCGAGAACCGCCTGCTCGACCTGAAGGCAGGCGGGCGACGCTCGCGGCTGCCGCCATCGCACAAGGACGCCGGTCCGGGCGCGAAGGCTGCCGCCAGGAAGACGCTGACACGCCGCGCGGGCACCGCGGTCACCGGGAAGGCGGCTGCGAAGAAGACGGCGACTAAGAAGGCGGCCACGAGGAAGGCGGCGACGAAGAAGACGGCGACGAAGAAGACGGCTACGAAGAAGACGGCTACGAAGAAGGCGGCCACGAGGAAGGCAGCGACGGAGCAGGCGGCCGCCAGGAAATCGGTCACGAGGAAGGCCGCATCCAAGAAAACCGCACGCAGCAGGACGGCAGCGAAACGCTAGCTTCCCTCCCGGGCCATGCCCGCCGGGCGACGGGCGTGGTTACGTGCGGCCGGCACTGACCGGATCTAATCCGGCCAGTGCTCCAGCAGGCGCCGCAACTGGGCCGGATTCATCGGCTTGACCAGATGTTCGTCGAAGCCCGCCTCGCGCGAGAGTTCGCGATCGCTGGCATGTCCCCAGCCCGTCACCGCGACGATGCGCAGCGAAGGCCCCCATGACAGCGCACGCAGCCGGCGACAGACCTCGAATCCATTGAGGCCGGGCATGCCGATGTCCAGCAGGACGAGGTCGACGCGTTCGCGCTCGGCCAGCGCCACCGCGGCCAGGCCATCGCGCGCCACCAGGGTTTCGTGGCCGAGCAGCTGCAGCATCATCGCCACCGAATCGGCTGCGTCGGCGTTGTCGTCGGCCACCAGCACGCGCCGGCGCTGGCGCGGTTCGGGCGACGGCACCGGTTCGGCCGGCGGGGCGGACGCGGCAGACGACGCGGGCACGGTGGGCAGCCGCACACTGACGCGGGTGCCCCGCCCGGGGCCGTCACTGTCCAGCGCGATCTCCCCGCCGTGCAGTTCCACCAGCCGCTGCGCCAGGCTAAGCCCGATGCCCAGGCCGCCGTGCGCGCGTTCGAGCGATGCGTCGCCCTGGCGGAACATCTCGAACACACGATCCTTCAGCCCGGCGGAAACGCCGATGCCGTTGTCGGTCACGGTCAGGGTCACCGTCTCGCGCAACGCCGTGGCTTCCAACCGGATGTGCCCGCCCGCCGGGGTGAACTTGCCGGCGTTGTGGAGCAGGTTGCCCAGCACCTGGGCGAGACGGACGGGGTCGGCGTGCAGGTGGACCGGCGCGTCGGGAAGCACGACTTCCAGTGTGTGTCCCATGGCCTGGAACTGCGGCCGCGCGGACTCCACCACGTTGCGCACCACGCCGTCGAGCGACACCACTTCGCGCCGCAGCGGCAGCTTGTCGCGGGTGATCCGGCTGACATCAAGCAGGTCGTCGACCAGCCGCACCAGGTGGATGAGTTGCCGCTCCATGGTCTGGCGCGCCTGCTCCCGGTGCGCGGGATCGTCGTCCATGCGCAGCAGTTCCAGGCTGTTGCGGATGGGCGCCAGCGGGTTGCGCAGTTCGTGCGCGAGCGTGGCCAGGAACTCGTCCTTGCGCCGGTGCGTCTCCGACAGGTGCGCGGCCAGGGTGCGCAGCTGCGACTGCACGGTTTCCAGGTCCTGGATGCTGCCGCGCAGCGCCTGGGCACGCCGGCGTTCGCGGTGCAGCGATTCGCAGGCCAGCACGATGGCCAGAGCAAACACCACGAACAGGACCATCTGCCACAGGTGGCGTGGACTGTGGACTGACATCGCGCCCACCGGCTCGAAAAGCCACATGGCCGCGCCGACCACGCCCAGCCCGAGCGCCGCCAGTCCGGGCCCGAGGCCGCCCAGCCATGCGCAGAACAGCACCGCCATGAACAGGGGCAGGAAGGTGGCGTCGACGAACAGGGACGGCAGGAAGACCAGGCGCACCAGTAGCGCCACCGCCATCGCCAGAGGTGGAGCCAGGTAACGCAGCCAGGCGCGGCGATCTGCAGGCATATCCAATCAGACTATCGACGGCGACGTGAGGGGGGATTCATCCGCTCGCGAGGGTGGCATGAGGCCCTGCCGGGCGTAGGGGAGACGTTACTCCTGCACCGATTGCACGCGCGCCGCGGAGACATGCGGATTGGCGGGGACGTACCAGCGCCACAGCCGATCAGTGCCCACGCGGATGCCGACGCGGGGCGTGGACACCGGGTGCAGGGGGGGCGGCGTGCCATCGTCGAGGATGCGCGGCCCGTCGCCGCGCACCAGGTCCGCGCCATCCTGCGCACCGGTGATGCCCAGCGCCTGGGTCAAGCGCGCCGGCCCGCTGCACAGCAGCCGTTCGGAAACGCCGCCGCGGGCTTCGTACATCGCCGGCAGGCCCCGCAGCGGTTCGAGCGCGCGGATGAGGACGCCGGCACCGGGCACGCCGTGCCAGGCCACGGCGTTGGCGCACCAGTGCATGCCGTAAGTGAAATACACATACATGTGCCCGGGCTCGCCGAACATGGTGGCGTTGCGCGCCGTCTGGCCCCGGTACGTGTGCGCGGCAGGGTCCACGCCGGCGCAATACGCCTCGACCTCGACGATCCGCCCCGCGCGGCCATCGGGCATGCGCAGGACCTTGTTGAGCAGTTCGCGCGCAACGTGTGTGGTCTCGCGGCGATAGAAGGCTCGCGGCAGGGGGCGGGCGCGTCCAGGCATGCGGGGAGTCTATGCGTAGCGCGCGAGGTATTGCGTCGCGGCGCGGTGAACACCGGTTCCGCGCGTTCGTCGGGCAAGCGGCGCCGCCATTGCGCGAGAGATCTTGCGACGGCTGTGAATCGGCCAGCGCGCATGCCCTGGCGTCCCGGACACTACCCCGCCCGGCGTGCGCTGCAGTGGCCGCGCCGCACGATCGCCGCCCGTAGCGCCGGCGCCAGCTGAACCGACCGGCAACACGGCCTGCCCGCGTTGATGGGCGCATCACCGCGTGCGCGGCACGCTCGCCTCGCAGCCCCGACAGATGCGCACTGGAGTACCGCCATGAACCGCGTCGCCGCGCCCGTGTATGCACACCCCCGTATCGTCCACGCGCACGCCCAGGCGCAGGCCCGCGCCTTGGCCCGGCGGGAAGCGCAGCGCGAAGCCGATCGCCAGGCCCGCTTCACCCTGCTGGCGCACGCGGTCTGGGCCAGCACGCTCGCACTGGCCGTCACGGCTGCGGTAGCCGTCGGTCCGGCCAGCGCCCAATCGTCGGCGAGCGTCAGTGAGCGCTTTTCCTCCTGGGACCGTGACCGCAATGACCAGCTGAGCCTGGACGAATACCGGGCCGAGGCACGTGCCGAATTCGACGCGATGGATGACGACAGCAACGGCAACGTCACCGCCGAAGAGATGGAAGAGGTCGATCCGCAGGCGGACGGCGAGATGTCCACCGCGCAGAAGATCGCCCTGCGCGATACCAACGAGGATGGCGTCCTTTCGCTCGAGGAACACGAGAACGCGGTGGAGAAGAGCTTCGGCGATATCGACACCAACGACGACGACATAATCGGCCGGGACGAACTGAAGTCCCCCTGGTCGGTGCCGACGCCCACGATCCCGTAGTCCGCGCTGCCTCACCGGCACACTGGCTCCGGCAGGAGTTGCGGCCGGGCCTGCTGGCGCAGGTAGCGGTGTCCAGAGCGGCCTACTGCCCGTGCACCACGCTCAGTCCCGGCGCCGGCGGGTCCACGCCGCGCATCCGCCAGGTATTGCGACCCGCTTTCTTGGCGTCGTACAGGGCCGCGTCGGCGGCCGTCATCAGGGTGGTCGCTTCCGCCGGCCGGCTGGCATAGGCGATGCCGATGCTGGTGGTGACATGCAGCGAGGCGCCCTCGATCAGCACGGGCGCGCCCATGGTCGCGATCAGCTTGCCGGCGATGGCTTCGGCCGACCCGGGGAGCATCGCGTCCTCGATCAGCACCACGAACTCGTCGCCGCCCAGCCGCGCGATCAGATCGCTGGCCCGGGTGCATTCACGCAGGCGTTGGGCGAAGGTCCGCAGCACGGTGTCACCCACGGCGTGGCCCCAGGTGTCATTGATGTGCTTGAAGCGGTCCACGTCCAGGAACATCAGCGCGATCGGCGGCCCATGGCGCTGCAGCCGCTTGAGCGCCAGGTCGAAGCGTTCGTCGAGTTGCCGGCGATTGGCCAGGCCCGTCAGCACGTCCACGCGCGCCAACCGTTCCAGTTCGTCGCGGCTGTCGGCAAGTGCCTGCTCGGCGGCGACCCGGCGGCTGATGTCGCGGCCGGCCGAGATCACTTCCATGCCGCGTCCATCGTCGCTGGGGATTGGCCGCATCACCGCTTCCACCCAGACATAGTGGCCGTCGCGATGGCGGATCCGGTACACGGCGGTCTGCGGCGTGTTGAGGGAAATGACCTCGCCGATCGCGTCCAGCGCGGCGCCCCGGTCGTCGGGATGAAGCAGATCCCAGCGCGCCCCCAGCAGTTGTCCGGGATCCCAGCCGAGCACGTCGTGCGCAGAAGGGGACACGTACAGGCGCTCGCCATCGGCGCGCAGGCGCATGACCACGTCGTGCGAATAGTCCGCCAGCATGCGGTAGCGCTGTTCGCTGACGCGCACGTGCTCGGCCAGCCGCCGTCGTTCGGCCATGATCAGCGCCAGCGGCATCGTGATCAGGCAGGCCGCGGCGATGTAGAGCTGCAGCAGGGCGATGCGGCCGGTGCTGCCCAGGCCGTCGACCAGCCCGAGCGGACCGTAGCCCATCGCGGTGGCCGCGCTGGCGATCACCGTCACCAGGCAGATGCCGACGGTGACGCCGGCGAGGCGATGGCGGAACGCACCCAGCAGCAGGGGTGGGAAGGTCAGGAACAACAGCGGGTAGGGCAGGGCGAACACCACGGCGGTCAGCAGCGCGACCAGCAGCATGTTGAGCGCGAATGCCCGCCGGTGCCGGCGTGCGACCAGGAAGCGGATGCCGCTGTGCTGCACCACCACGGTGGAGGTGGCGAAGATCACCATGCCGACCACGTGCGAGGAGTACCAGGCCAGCAGGTAGCCCACGACGTCGCTGCCGTGGACCCACCAGGCGAACGCCGCAGCCAGCACACCGGAGACCGCGCACGCCACCAGCGTGCTGGCCGTGGCGATGCCGGCCAGCGGCATCCAGCGCTCGCGCGCGCCGATGTCGGGCACGAGGCGGCGGATCGTGCCGGCGACGATCACCACCTCGACCAGGTCGCAGGCCCCGAGCGCGACGGCGTGCAGACCCGCGTCGCCGGACACCACGCGGGCAAGCAGCTCCGCGCCGAATCCCACACCCAGATAGCGCGCCCACAGCTGCGTCGGGCGCGACAGCAGCCAGCCGGTGAGCAGCCCGTTGCCGATCCACACCGCGGACAACGCATCGTTGCCGGTCGCCAGACGCAGCGTCACCCACGCGGCCACGCCGCCCAGGACCGCGAGCAACGGCGCGTCCAGCCAGGGTCTGCGCAGCGATGGATACACGATGTCCAGGAAAGAGCCCCTCAACCGCGCCGCTTGGTGTTGCCTGGCGGCCATGTGATTTGCCGGGCCAGCGCCCGAGCAGGACCCACGGCCCGGTTATCGGCGGATCGCGAAGCCCTTTGACGGCTGCGACCCACGCGCGATGACTGCTTCAGGAAATCTGGTGGGCAGGAGGTCGGACCACCAACGCAGTCCAGTGGACGCGGCCCCGATGGACCCGACCTCAAGTGGCCTGGATTCAAGGGTCGCGAGCTCGAGGGGTGCGACCTCAATGGGCGCAACCGTCTCAGTGGGCAGGGTCCTGGACGGCGACCTGCGTCGGTGCCGGCCGCGCCGAGCCTTCCAGAGCCTGTGGCTTGGCATGCGGCGTGGCGGCCGCCCGCCGGCTTTCCGCCGCCTGGGTGAGATCGGCGAATGCCTGGCCGAGCACGCTGCGCGACCTGGCCGCTGACCTTGCCGACTGCGCGGGTTTCGCCGCCGGCGACCGCGCGGTCGTATCCGCCGGAGCCGGGGAGCCCGCCGGAGTGGATGCCGGGAGCAGGGTCGGCGCGGAGGCGGAGCCGGGCGCCTGCGCCGGTTCCTGCGCACCGGCGATCGCCGGTGACACCAGCAGCAGGAGAGCTATGAGCATCGGCTTGCGCATCGTCCTTCTCCTTGCGAAGGCATCGCGCGCGGGGGCGGGCGGGCGACGATGGAAGCGTAGGAAGCGCGGCCTTTGTCCGGCGTGAATCTGCTGTCTCGATCATGTGCATGCGCGGGTGATCCGTTGGCCGGCACTCAGGCAGGTCGCGGATGGGTGAAGCCGGGCGGCTCCGGCGCGTGAGTGCGGGGGGCATGTGGGCGTCCGTCCAACGGCCGCCGCGTCAGCCGCCCGTGCCGGTGTGTTGCAGCTTGGCCGCCTGCATGCGTTCCAGTTCCAGCTGTTCGCGTTTTTCCTGCTGGCGGCGCAGCTCCTCGCGGCGGATCGCCTCGACCTCTTCTTCGGTCGGTTCCTGGTGCAGGGACAGCGACGTCACGCTCGCCGTGGCCGGTTCCCCGCGGCGGCTCTTGAGCTTGATGTTCAGGCGCAGCTCGTTGGCCGAGTCGGCATTGCGGATTGCCTCCTCGTAGGAAATCAGATCGTCGTTGTAAAGCTCGAACAGGGCCCAGTCGAACGTGCGCATGCCCAGTTCGCGCGACTTGTTCATGATCCCCTTGAGCTCGTTGAACTCGCCCTTGAAGATCTTCTCGGCGATGGTCGGCGTGTTGAGCAGGATCTCGATCGCGGCGACCCGGCCCTTGCCGTCCTGCGTGCGGACCAGGCGCTGGGAAACGATCGCGCGCAGGTTCGCCGACAGGTCCATCAGCAGCTGCGTGCGGCGCTCTTCCGGGAAGAAGTTGATGATGCGTTCCATCGTCTGGCTGGCGCTGTTGGCATGCAGCGTGCTCAGGCACAGGTGGCCGGTCTCGGCGAAGGAGATCGCGTGCTCCATGGTCTCCGCGTCGCGGATCTCGCCGACGAGGATGACGTCCGGGGCCTGGCGCAGGGTGTTCTTGAGCGCGTGGTGCCAGCTGTGCGTGTCGACGCCGACCTCGCGGTGGGTCACCAGCGACTTCTGCGAGACATGCGCGTATTCGACCGGGTCCTCGACCGTGATGATGTGCCCGGCCGACGTGCGGTTGCGATGGTCGATCATGGCCGCCAGCGAGGTCGACTTGCCCGAGCCGGTGCCGCCCACGACCAGGACCAGGCCGCGCTTTTCCATCAC
This sequence comes from Lysobacter solisilvae, assembly GCF_016613535.2. Classification (NCBI taxonomy): domain Bacteria; kingdom Pseudomonadati; phylum Pseudomonadota; class Gammaproteobacteria; order Lysobacterales; family Lysobacteraceae; genus Agrilutibacter; species Agrilutibacter solisilvae. The sequence continues at coordinate 601,265 of NZ_CP071518.1, read as the reverse complement.
CACGCCCTTGAGCACCTCGGGCAGGCGCAGCTTCTCGAAGTTGGGGATCTCCGCCGCGATCGTGCGCAGCACCATGCCGACTTGGCCCTGCTGCACGAAAACGTTGACGCGGAAGCGCGACACGCCCGGCACCACGATGGCGAAGTTGCATTCCATCTCGCGGGCGAACTCGTCGCGCTGCTTGTCGTTCATCAGTGCGTCCGCGAGCCTGGCGGTGACCGCGCCGGTCAGCTTCTGCTCGACCATCGGCGTCATCTGGCCGTGGGCCTTCATGCTGGGCGGGTAGTCGTGGGCGATGAACAGGTCCGAACCGCCGGCTTTCACCATCGCGGCCAGCAGTTTGTGGACGTAGTCACGGGCCTGTTCGGGAGTTAGCGTCGACATGTTGGAGCGGGGCTCGTTCAGGGGGCGGGCATCGTGCCAGCCACGCGCGGGCACTGGCGTGCGCGGCGTGCGCGGACTGCGAAGTGGGTTCGGACCACGCGACGAAATGCCGCTGGGGAATGACAGGCGGTCTGCTGCAAGGCGCGTGCCGCAAGGGGCGCCAGAATTCCGTCGCGGGTCGTTGGGTCCTGCGCAATGGCGGACATGGCGCGCCTCCCTGCACGGGTGATGCGGCCCCCACGCCGCGGCGCGGGACCGTCGGTGCAGTGTGGGCCGGCCCGGGCATGGTGGGGCGTGAAGGCCGGGCGCACGGATCGCACGGGAACCCCCGGAAATCCGCCTTGCGGAGTTTGGCCGCAGCCCGGGCCTGGGGAGCCGTGCGCGTTGGTCCGACGCCGCCGCTGCTAGGATCGGGCGCTCCCCGCGGCCTGCCCGCGGCCCCTGCCACCTCGCGTACAGGTCAAAGATGAAGCCTTCCTCCAAGCGCTTGCCCCTCGCCGCCTCGCTGCTCGCCCTCGCCATCGCCGCCGCGCTGCCCCTGGCCCATGCGGCCGATGCGCCGACGTTCGACCCGCAGCGGCTGTCCGAGAAGGTCAAGGTGTTGTCCTCCGACGAGTTCCTCGGACGCGGCCCCGCCGAGGAAGGCGAGACCAAGACCGTCGCCTACCTGATCGAGCAGATGAAGGCGGCGGGCCTGCAGCCCGGCGGCGACCTCAAGGACGGCCAGCGCGCCTGGACGCAGGCGGTTCCGCTGCTGCGCGCGCAGATCACCGGCCAGCCGACGATTTCGGTGAACCGCGACGGCAAGGCCCGCCCGCTGGCCCAGGGCGACGACGTCGCCGTGCGCGCCGCGCTCAACGGCCAGAAGCACGTGGCCATCCAGGATGCGCCGCTGGTGTTCGTCGGCTATGGCGTGAAGGCCCCCGAGCGCAACTGGGACGACTTCAAGGGCGTCGACCTGAAGGGCAAGGTGGCGGTGGTGCTGATCAACGACCCCGACTTCGAACGGTCCGACGTGGAAACCTACAAGGGCGACTTCGGCGGCAAGGCCATGACCTATTACGGCCGCTGGACCTACAAGTTCGAGGAAGCCGCGCGCCAGGGCGCCGCCGGGCTGCTGATCGTCCATGAGACCGCGCCGGCCTCCTACGGCTGGGCGACGGTGAAGAACTCCAACACCAACACCATGTTCGACGTGGTGCGTGAGAACCCGGCCGGTTCGCACCCTGCCCTCGAGGGCTGGATCCAGTACGACGTGGCCGCGGACCTGTTCAAGCAGGCGGGCCTGGACCTGGCCGCGTTGAAGAAGCAGGCGCAGACGCGCGAGTTCAAGCCGGTGGAGCTCAAGGGCGCCACCTTCACCGCCGACTACGACGTCGACGCCAAGGTCATCACCTCGCAGAACGTGGTTGGCCGCGTGGAAGGGCGCAAGCGCCCCGACGAGCACGTCGTCTACAGCGCGCACTGGGATCACCTGGGCGTCGGCCAGCCCGACGCCAAGGGCGACACGATCTACAACGGCGCCGTCGACAACGCGACCGGCACCGCCGCCCTGCTCGAACTGGGCCGCGCCTTCGCCGAGGCCAAGCCGCGACCCGAACGCTCGCTGCTGTTCCTGGCGGTGACCGCCGAGGAGAAGGGCCTGCTGGGATCGGAGTACTACGCCTCCAGCCCGCTGTATCCGCTGGGCAAGACGGTGGGCGTGATCAACATGGACGGCTTCAGTCCCTGGGGGCCGGCGCGCAACTTCAGCATCTCCGGCAGCGCGCGTCTGGAACTGCTGGACCGGCTGATCGCGACGGCGTCCAAGTGGAACCTCGCCTTCACCTCCGACACGCGTCCGGAAGCGGGCAGCTTCTTCCGGTCCGACCATTTCCCCTTCGCCAAGCGCGGCGTCCCCGCCATCTCCTACGGCACCGGCAACGACCTGGTGGACGGCGGCGTCGAGGCGGGCAAGAAGATCCAGGAAACCTACACCGCGCAGCGCTACCACCAGCCGGCCGACCAGTGGGAGGCGAGCTGGCCGTTCACCGGCCTGGCGCGTGACCTGTCCATCCTCTATACGCTGGGTGATGAACTGGCCAACTCGAAGGCCTGGCCGAACTGGAGCGAGGACTCCGAGTTCCGCGGTGCCCGCGACGCCAGCGCGGACGACCGCCGCTGAGGGGGGGGCCGGCCTGCGTTGCTAAGCGCGCCGGTTGAGGCGCCCGCGTGAAAGCGGCTTCACGCGGGCGCTGCTCCAATGAGGAGTCAAGGGGCTTTCGCGCGGCGCAGCCCATTTCCGCTGGTCCGGAGCCACGCATTTCCCGTGAAGGTATCGCAGCAGTCCATCCCTGAAGAGGTTGACGAGGACATCTACCGGCTTCTCGTCGCCTCGGTGCCGGACTATGCGATCTTCCAGCTGGATCCCGAGGGGATCATCCGCACTTGGAACCTGGGCGCGCAGAACATCAAGGGCTATCGGGCCGATGAAATCATCGGCCGCCATTTCAGCGTGTTCTACCCCGAGGAACGGATCGCGGAGGGCTGGCCGCAGCACGAGCTGGACATGGCCCGCGCGACCGGTCGCTTCGAGGACGGGCGCCTGCGCAAGGACGGGACGCGGTTCTGGGCGAACGTGCTCATTACCCGCCTGGAGGACGAGCGCGGCGTGCTGCGCGGCTTCTCCAAGATCACCCGCGACCTCACCGCCAGGCGCGAGCACGAAGAACTCCTGCGTCGAAGCGAGGAACGCTTCCGCCTGATCGTGGACGGCGTGAGCGACTACGCAATCTTCATGCTGGACCCGGAGGGCACGGTCGTCAGCTGGAACGCGGGCGCCGAGCGGGCCAAGGGTTACCGCGCCGACGAAATCATCGGTCAGCACTTCTCGGTGTTCTATCCCGACGAAGTCGTGACCGCCGGCTGGCCCGCGCGCGAGCTGGAACTGGCCCTGCGCGATGGCCGGCTGGAGGACGAGGGCTGGCGCGTGCGCAAGGACGGCAGCCGTTTCTGGGCCAGCGTGGTCATCACTTCGCTGCGCGACGATTCCGGACGCCATATCGGCTTCGCCAAGGTCACCCGTGACCTCACCGAGAAGCGTCGCGTCGTGGCGCTGGAGGACGAGGGCCGGCGCATGACCACGTTCCTGGCCATGCTGGGCCATGAGCTGCGCAACCCGCTGGCACCGATCGCCAATGCCGTGGCGATCATGCAGATGGAGCCGATCGCGTCGCAGAGCCTGCGCATGTGCCGTGACGTGATCGCGCGGCAGCTGGGACAGATGACCCGGCTGGTGGACGACCTGCTGGACGTGGGCCGTATCACGCACGGCAAGATCCGGATCGACTTCCATCCGGTTGAGACCGGCTCGGTGCTGGCCGAGGCGGTGGAGGCAGTGGAAGCAGCGGCGGTCGAACGCGGGCAGGCGCTGTCGATCCTGCGTCCGCCGGGCGAGTACTGGATCCATGGTGATCGCGCGCGGATGCTGCAGGTGATGAGCAACCTGCTGGGCAACGCATCCAAGTTCACGCCGCACGGCGGACGCATCGTGGCGTCGCTGCGCAGCACCCCGCAATTCGTGGAACTGGCCGTGGCCGACAACGGGCCGGGCATCCCCGCCCACCGCACCGCCGAGATCTTCCTGCCCTTCGTGCAGGGGGAGCGTGACCCGGCTTCGCCGCAGAGCGGCCTGGGCCTGGGCCTGAGCCTGGTCCAGCAGCTGGTCGCGATGCATGACGGCCAGATCAGCGTGTTCAGCACCGGCAAGCCCGGCGAAGGCACGGAGTTCGTCGTGCGTCTGCCGAGGATCGAGCCGCCGGAGGGCGTGCAGGCCGGCGCCGCGGCCACTGAATCGGTACTCGCGCACGACATCCTCATCGTGGACGACAACCGCGACGCCGCCGACACGCTGAGTACCCTGCTGCGCACGCGCGGGCACCGGGTGCGCGCCGTCTACAACGGCGCCGACGCACTCGCCGCAGTCACGCGACGGCGCCCGGACCTGGTGTTCCCTGGACATCGGGCTGCCGGACATCGATGGGCTGGAAGTCGCGCGCGTCCTGCGGATGCAGTACCGGGATCCGCCTTCGATGGTCGCGCTCACCGGCTACGGCCAGCCTTCCGACCGTGCGGCTTCGCTCGCCGCCGGCTTCCACGCCCATCTGACCAAACCGTTGTCGCCGCACGAACTGGATGCGGTGATGGCGACCCTGTGCCCGGCGCCGGTGCCGGCGGTCAGTGCCGTCCGCCCAGCAGCGGATACGGATTGATCGCCGTTCCCTTCCACCACTGTTTTTCCGGTCCCAGTTCGAAGACCGCGAAGTGCAGATGGGGCGCCGACGGGTTGGCGTTGCCCGTGCTGCCCACGTAACCCAGCAGCTGCCCGCGCACCACGGCCTGGTCTTCGCGCAGGCCGGGCGCATAGCCCTGGAGGTGCGCGTAGTAGTACGCGTACTGTCCGGTGGGCTCGAACTGGTAGATGGTCAGGCCGCCCTGGGCGCTGGTGAAGAGCTTCTCGATGCGCCCGTCGGCCACCGCCAGCACCTCCGTCCCGGCGGGTGCGGCGATGTCCATCGCCTCATGGCGGCGTTCACTGCCGCGCGCATCCGAGAAGGTGTCCTGCAACTGGTCCACCGTGAGGCCCCGCACGGGCAGTCCCAGTCCCCCATGCGCGCTCGCAATGGCCGGTGAGGGTGCTGGTGCCGGCAGCGTAGCGACCGGGCTGTCGGCCGGCGCCGGCGCGGCCGCCACCGGCGACCGGGTCGTCGGCGAGGCGGGGATCGGTCGCGCGGATTCCGACGGAGCAGGGCACTCGCGCGGGCAGTCCGGACGCGCGTAACGCGTCATCGCGAAATACACCGCGTTGGCCCCGAGCAGCAGGCCGACGATGAACACCAGCAGCGTCCGCACGGATTACTCCTGCAGCAGCGCGGGCAGACCGGCCGAGACCGCCTTGGCCAGTTCGCGAGCGCTCCAGTTGGTCAGCCGGATGCAGCCGTGGGACTGCGTCTTGCCGATGGTGGCCGGCTCGGGTGTTCCGTGGATGCCGTAGTGCGGCTTGGACAGGTCGACCCAGGCGACGCCTACCGGGTTGTTCGGGCCGGCCGGGATCTTCGCCTTGGCATGGGCCGGGTCGGCATCCCAGAAGAGTTCGGGGTTGTATTGGAAGGTCGGGTCGACGGTGACGCCGTTGATCTTCCATTCGCCGACCGGCAGCGGGTCGTGACTGCTGCCGGTGCTGGCGGGGTAGCGCGCATAGACCCGGCCCTGGGCATCGACCAGCGCGACCGAGGCGTCGGAATTGTCCACCAGCACCTTGGCCGCCTTCGCCGGCGGCGCCAGGTCCGCGACATTGGGCACGGTGAGCGTGGTGCCGGCCACGTCCAGCGGCTTGCCGGGATTGAGCCGCTGCAGCAGCGCGGGGCTGGCGCGGAAGCGTTCGCCCAGGGCTTCGGCCGCGCTCGCGTAGCCCAGCGTGGTGAGCTTGGCCTTGTCCATCATGTCCTTGGGTACGGCCGCGAACGGCCCGGCGACGTCCTGCGCGGTGAGCGTGTAGTCCACCAGCGCGGCGCCCTGGGTTTCCAGCGCGGCCCAGGTCGCCTCGTCCAGTTCCCCGGAAGCCGTCAGCCCCTGGAAGCGTTGAAAGGCCGCGATGGCGCGCCGGGTGTTGCTGCCGCCCTGGCCGTCGATCTCGCCGGGCGAGAAGTGCGCACGCTCCAGCAGGATCTGCGCGTGCAGCATGTCGTGCTCGATCGGCCGCGCAGATCCGTCATTGGCAGGCGGCGAGGCCGGCGACGGCGGAGTGGTGGATGCAGGCGGCGTCGGCGTGCCGGCGGTACCCGACTTGTAGGCCTCGATGGCGGCGTCGCCCGCGGGTGGCGACATTGCGGGGTCGTCCTTCGCCGGCGCCGGCGCAGGCGCCTGCGATTGCGCTTCGGCTCGCGGGGGCGCAGCGGGGTCGGTTTTTTCCCCGCCGCCCTGGGCCGCCTTGTACTCGGCGATCTTCGCGTCACCCGCCGGGGGTGGCGGGCTCGCGGGGGGCGTCGTGGTCTGGGCGACGGCGGCGACGGGCAGGAGGAGCAACAGGCAGCAGGTGCGAAGGGTCATGGCAGCGGTTCCTGGAAGATGGACCGATGCTGTTGCAGCCGGCTTGGCCGTCGCGTGAAGAAACGTGGGCCGCGTTGCGTCCGCTTCAGGCAAGGGATGGCCCGCGCGGGCCTGGTGCCGGAAGTGGACCGGCAATCCGCTTCAGGGCGGGCCGTGGCGCCGCTTGTCGTACCACAACCGCAGGTGGTCGCGAGAACGCAGCGCGCCGCGACCGTGGCGCGCCAGCCGCCACAGCAGCCGCAGGTGTTCGCCGGCGCCGAACGTGCGCAGTTTGCGTTCCGACGTGGCGACGGTCTCGCGCAGAAGGACGAACCGGCCGCGCCGCGCCAGCGCATGGCTGAGCGCGACATCCTCGGCGGCGTAGAGCCGCTCGTCGAACCCCCCGGCCGCCTCGAAGGCGGCGCGCGTGCAGAAGATGAAACATCCCGGGGCGATCCGGGCCCACCGCAGCACGGGCACGGCGACGCCCACCGCCAGTCGTTCATACCAGGCCAGCGTCCCGGTCATCCGCACCGTGGCGCCTCCGCCGACCGCGCCACCGGCGAGGGCGCCCAGTGCCGCGGCCAGCACGGCCGTATCGATGAGGGTGTCGCTGTCGACGAACACCAGCCGGTCGCCGAGGGCGAAACGCGCCCCGGCATTGCGCGTGGCGGCGATGTGGCGATGCTCGACGCGCAGCACGCGCGCGCCCAGTTCGTGTGCGATCTCCGCGGTGCGGTCCGTGGAAGCATCGTCGACGACGACGATCTCGTACTCGCAATCCAGCGCCCGCGCGGCGACATGCACGGCGCGCAGCGTGGCGCCGATCAGGACGGCTTCGTCATGTGCGGGCAGGATGAAGGAGATCACCTGCCGATCGTCGCACGCGCCGTCCGCGCATGCCGGGGCCAGACGCACGCATCTCGCATGCCGCCTCGGGACGGCCTACTCGGCCGGAACCGTACGGGCCCCCAACGCCGGTTCCCGCAGCTGCAGCCAGAGCGTCTGGGCGAGGATCAGCACGCCGATCCCGAAGGCCACCAGGGCGGCGGCCCCTGCACCTGGCAGGCTCGACTCCGACTGGTGCACGTACACGCCGGCCAGGCCCCAGATCCCGGCGACCACATAGCCCCATTGGCCACGCAACCTCAGGTTCACCAGCGCCAGCACGCACGCGGCGGCCGCGAACAGCCCCAGGCTCCAGCCGAGCATGTGCGTCGGCGACAACAGTCTGAAGGCCACGATCACCTGGGCCAGGTTGAGGAACACGGCCAGCGACAGCCAGCCCGCGTGCAAGGCCAGCGCATTGCGCGCCCACGCCGGCACGACACCGTCGACGGCACGCGCCGCCGCACACGCCATGCAGGCCAATGCGCCGATGATCACGAGCAGGCACACCCAGAACAGCCCCGGCGTGGCGGCGCCCAGCGAGAACAGGGGCATCCAGCCTGCGGTCAACGCGAAACCGCCCGCCGCCCACGGCGCCACCCGGTCGAGCGCCGGGTCCCGGCGACGCGCACCGGTGGCCTGCCAGATGCCGTACGCCACGTCGAGCAGGAAAATCAGACCCCAGATCGCAAATGCGTATCCGGCCGCGACCAGCAGCGTCGGGTAACGGTCGGACACCGTGCCGTTGTCGGGGCCGAACACACCGCGTTGGGAGAGCCACGCCACGGCCGGCATGGCGAGGGAGCTCAGGACGACGAGCAGGCGCATGGCGGACTCCTGGCTGACTGCGGCCGACGGTAGGCAGGGCGAGGTGAGCGGCGCGTATGCCCGGCTACCTGAAGCGGGTCGCAGGTGAGGTCGAGGTGACTACATTGTTATCGAAGCGTTCGGCGGGCCTGTGGCGGAGCCAATCCGCGTTGTTCCTGGGGAGTGTCGCGGCCGTCGCGATGCGCTGGCCGAGGACACCTCCATGGACGCGCAGCAGGAACGCAGGCACCACGCGCGCCACGACGTCGTCGTGGCAGTGATGCTCACCCCCAACGGCGACCAGCACCTGGCCGATGTGATGGACCTGTCGGAGGGCGGTGCCCGCGTGGGGCTGTCAGACGGCTGGACGCCGCCGGCGGGCATGCCACTGCGCGTGCTGTTCCAGATCCACGCCGCCGACATCGTCGCGCTGCAGGCCAAGGTCACGCGCGTCTGCAGCGACCATCTGGGGGTGGAGTTCGACCCGCTGCAGGACCACAGCATCCAGCAGCTGCTGCGTGACGTCGGCGCGGTGCACTGATTGGCGCGCCCGGCCGCGGGACGACTCGATTCAGCGCGGGAATTTCACTGCGGCAATTTCACCGCGGGAATTCGCGCACCAGCCACTGGTCCAGCAGGCGCTTCTCGAAGCGCAGGCGATCGCTGTCGATGCCCCGCGCGCCGCTGAGAAAGCCCGCATCGGTCAGCCGCCGCTCGCCCTGGGCGAGGACAGTGCCGTTGGCATCGGTGTGGACGAAATTCAGCCGCATGCGCGGCGGGTAGATGTCACGCACCACGCGCGTGTCCTGGACGCCGACGGCGCGCCAGCGTTCGAAATCGCCCGCCCGGTCGATGTCGATGAACTCCACGAGCAGGTGGTCGCCGGGCGCCAGCCGGGAGGCGGCACGCTCGCGCAGATGCTGGGCCAGCTCCTCGACCCATTCGCCGCGCCGGTCTTCAAACGAGGCCTGGCCGTAGCGCATTTCCTCGAACTGCGAGGGTTCCCGCCAGCGCACGTCGACCGGGCCATTGGCCGGCAGGCTGTAGGGCGCGTCGGTGGCCACGGCGGGGGCATGGGCGCAGGCAGAGGCCAGGCAGGCGTGGAGCACCAGCAGGGTCAGGCGGGCCGGGGTCGTGGGGCGAACCATGGCGCTCTCCACAGCGGAAATGCGGTTTGATTCTGCGCGTCCGGGAAGGACAACGCCACCGTGCCCCGCCGGGCGCTGGGCGGCGCATGATCGATCCGCCCCGAGGGCGCTGGGTGCCGCATTTTTCCTGCCGTGGCAGTGTCCAGCCGGCGTCTGGCGCTACTGACGGCCGCTGTCGCTCCCGCTGCGGCGGTCGTCGCGGCCTTCGTCGCGCGTGGACGGTTCGCGTCCGGAAGAGGACTTGCGTTGCGTGGCGCCATCCTGGCCGGCGCGCAGTGCGTGGTCGGCATCCTGGGTGCGATTGCCTTTCGGTGGAGGCGTGGTGTGGTCGGTCTTGACGCGTTCGCGGGCGTGGTCGTTGGTACCCATGCGTGCAGTCTCCCTCAGGAAAGTCCTGCCAACATACGTCGCGGCATGTGGACCGGACGTGCAATGGCGCGCGGCCCCCGCGCAACGCACGCAACAAAAAAGGGCGCGGATCCTGCGGAGCCGCGCCCTGAATGCGGTCTGCGCGTCCTGGCGCCCTTGATGCGCGCCAGCGCGGTCTACTGGCGCTCGCCCATCGTCGCGTCGTGGCCGGCCTGGACCTCGGCCAGGGTCAACTGACCGTTCTTGTCTGAATCCATCTTCTCGAACATCGTGCGCGATCCGGCCTCGTGTTCGGCTACGGTCAGCACACCGTCGTGATTGGTGTCGATGGTGCGGATCTTGTCGGCCGAACTCATGCGCGTATCAGCCGATAGCGTGCCCTTGGCCGCGTCCATCTCCTCGGCGGTCACGCGCCCGTCCGCATTGGTGTCCATGGTGTTGAACATGGCGTGGGCGCTGCTGGCGTGTTCGGCCGCGAGCACGGTGCCATCGTGGTCGGTGTCGAGCAGGGCGAAGTGGTTGTCGACCGGGGAGGCCGCATCGGCCGTCGTGACAGGCTCGGCTGCCGGTGTTGCGGGTGTCGCGGGTGGAGCGGCCTCGGTGGCCGGGGCAGGCGTGGTGGTGGCGACCTCGGTCGCCGTGTCGGCCGGCGCGACGTCCGCGGTGCGGTCCTCGTCGCGGGCGCAGGCGGCCAGCGCCATGGCCACGGTGATCGACAGCAGGGTGAGGGAGCTGCGGGTCATGCGGGGTACTCCTGTGGGTGGAACGCCCGCAAGGCTCCGCCCGGTCGGGTAAAAAGTGCGTACAGCGACCGTCATGGCCGGGCGGAGCGGTTCATGCTCGCCCCCAGTTCATGCGCGCGAGCCCGTCCAGCGCGCACGCCGGAGCAATCCTCCCGCCATCAGGCCGTGCCTGCCAGGACCGGGTGTGGCCCGGACGCGCTCAGCGGCGCCATGCGCGATCCCGGGGCCGGACGGCCGCCGCAAGGCCGCGCGGAGCCCGGGTGACCCCGCTGGACGGCGGCCACAGGGTTCCCGGGAGCCGAAACTGAACGACCCATGCCGGGATGATTGACGCTCGCCGCCACGAGCGGTTACCGTGCGCCCGCTGAGTTCCAAGGGTCACTTGAATCGTGGCCTGATGCTGTAGATCGAAGATCCGCTACATCGTTGTACCCCGCTTCCTCCTTGCAACCAGCTTCCTTGCCGCAGAAATGCGGCGCTTTCAAAACTGTTCCAAGGAGCAAGTCATGTCCGACCGTGAAACCGGTACCGTCAAGTGGTTCAACGATGCCAAGGGCTTCGGCTTCATCAGCCGTGAGAATGGCGAGGACGTTTTCGTCCATTTCCGTTCCATCCAGTCCCAGGGCTTCAAGAGCCTGCAGGAAGGCCAGAAGGTCACCTTCACCGTGACCAAGGGCCAGAAGGGCCTGCAGGCAGACGCCGTCCAGCCGGCGTAAGTCCGCACCAGCAAGACGAAAAAGCCCGGCTTCGGCCGGGCTTTTTTTTTGGCCGGAGTGCTGCCCAGGCAGATGCCGATTGCGGCCCGCCTGCATAGGCCCGATGATCCGGGCCATCCAACGGGAGACGGCAATGCGCGGAGCGGGCGGGACGGAAGGCGGGCTGGGGCTGTTCCTGGTGGGATTCGCCTGTGCGGTGGCTGGCGGCTGGCTGCTGATGAACCAGGTCACCGTCAGCGGCGGCGCCTGGCACCTGTGGGGCTACAACAGCTTCGGGCTGTCGCTGGTGCCCTTCATCGCCGGCGTCGGGATGCTGTTCTTCAACGGTCGCGCCGTGGTGGGCTGGCTGTTGCTCATCGCATCGCTGGTGATCATCCTCGCCGGCATCCTGGTCAACCTGCGGATCTGGTTCGCGCCCACCAGCCTGTTCAACACCCTGATGATGCTGGCGTTGCTGGCCGGCGGCATCGGCATGATCGCGCGCGCATTGCGCGCATCGCCGCACAGGCCGGCGGCCTAGCGGACCGCGGCGGGCGCCGCGGCGAATCACGTCGCGTCGACCTCCGCCAACGGGTCCTGACCCGCGCACCCGGGGTTTCATCCGCGGTTGTCCTGACGATTCGGACACTGCCGGCTCCTTCAAAAACCAGGAGTCGTGGATGAAGCTGATTGCACCCAAGCCGGTTGCGAAGATGATGTCGACCGCCGTGTTCGCGCTGGCAGTGGTCGCCGGCGGTGCCCAGGGGCAGGAGGCGCTCACGCAGCCGCAGATCCAGGCACGGCTCGAGGCGCAGGGCTATACCCGGGTCAACGACGTCAAGTTCGAGGACGGCGTGTGGAAAGCCGACGCGCGCAGCGCGAATGGCAACCGCGTCGACGTGCGCATCGACCCCCGGACCGGTCAGGTCTATCCGGACGAGCAGGTCGCCAACCTCGGCGAGGCCGACGTCCGCGCGAAACTGGCCGCCGCCGGCTACACCAACGTGCACGACGTCGATTACGAGGACGGCATCTGGAATGCCGAAGCCGATGACCCGCAGGGCAAGGACGTCGAACTGAAGATTGATCCGGTCAACGGCAAGGTGATCGGCAAGGAAAAGGACTGACAGCGAGCACGCCATTGCGGCGCGTTACTGCGCAGATCCCCGCGCTGACCGCCACAACGAAAAGCCCCGCTTGAGGCGGGGCTTTTCGTGGGCGGCAACCGCGCGCCGGGCGCGGTGCAGCGGTCAGTGGTGCAGCAGGATGTCGGCGATGATGCCGGTGGCCACGGCGACCAGGATGAACTTGCCGTCCGGCGTGCGGATCCAGCGGTGGCCGCGCGGCGGCTGGCGCAGGTGGTAGTGCGCGTAGTCGTCGATGTAGTAGCGGCGCTCGACGTGGACGATCTCGATGCGGTCGCCCCGGCGCCAGTTGTCCTTGTGCCAGCCCTTGTGCTTGCCGGGCGGATGGTCGTCATAACCATGGTGGTCGCCGTGGTGACCGCCGTGGCCGCGCCCCTTGCCGCCCGCAAACGCGGAGGTCGAGGCCAGGCACAGGCAGGCGATGGAGGCAGCCAGCAACAGACGCTTCATTGTCTTCCCCTTGGTGTGGTGCGTGGTGGTCCCGGCGCGATACCGGATGCGTTGCGATGGTAGGTGGGCCAGCGGCCGTTGGAACCGCGGACTGCCTTCGGCCTTGTCGAACCTTGACGGCAGTCGCCCTTCCGGCGCGACAGGGTTGTCCCGCATTCAGCCAGGCGACGCGAGAGGCCATTGCCCCGCATCCGGGATATTCCGTGCAGCCGTGACGGGCTTATCGAAACCCGCCGGGCGGCCTAGCCTTGTCGCTCCCCCTTCAGAGCTCCCGTCGATGCTGACTCCCCGCCAGGCGCAGTTCGCCTTCGTCCCACTGATGGTCACTGTGATGTCAGGTGTCATCAGCCTGGCCATGACGGTCCTGCATGCCGGCCCGGGCCCGGGCCTGCTCCAGGCCTGGCTGGCCAACTGGGCGCTGGCGTTCGTCATCGCCCTTCCGGTGGCCTGGGTCACCGTTCCGGCGGTGCGCACGCTGCTGTCGCGGCTGACCTCGCAGCCGCCTGCAGCCCGTGAACTGGGCGACATGGGCTGACATGGACCGCCCGCACGCGCCTGTGAGCTCCCTCGACACGACCACGCGGGCGACCGTTTACGATCCCCGGACCCTTCCGGCAGCGGGCGTGCACGTGGATCCGATCATCAGCGTCCAAGGTGTCAGCAAGACTTATGCCTCGGGCCAGGTTGCGCTGCACCAGGTGGACCTGGACATCCGCCGTGGCGAGATCTTCGCCCTGCTCGGACCCAACGGCGCCGGCAAGACGACGCTGATCAGCATCATCTGCGGCATCGTCAATGCGAGCACCGGGCGGGTGCTCGCCGACGGCCACGACATCGTGCGGGACTACCGCGCCGCGCGCGCCCGCATCGGCCTGGTGCCGCAGGAACTGTCCACTGACGCCTTCGAGACGGTCTGGGCCACGATCAGCTTCAGCCGCGGCCTGTTCGGCAAGGGCCCCAATGCGGCCTATCTCGAACGCGTGCTGCGCGACCTGTCCCTGTGGGACAAGAAGGACAGCAAGATCATGGCCCTGTCCGGCGGCATGAAGCGGCGGGTGCTGATCGCCAAGGCCCTGGCGCACGAACCGCAGATCCTGTTCCTGGACGAACCCACGGCCGGCGTCGACGTCGAACTGCGCCGCGACATGTGGCAGATGGTGCGCGCGCTGCGCGAACGCGGCGTCACCATCATCCTGACCACGCACTACATCGAGGAGGCCGAGGAGATGGCCGACCGCATCGGCGTGATCAGCCAGGGCCGGTTGATCGTGGTGGAGGACAAGCACACGCTCATGCGCAAGCTGGGCAAGAAGCAGCTCACCCTGCAGCTGCAGGAGCCGTTGCAGGCGGTGCCTGCGGCGCTCGACGGCTTCCCGCTGGAACTGGCCGACGACGGCCACTCGCTGGTGTACACCTTCGACACCCAACGCGAGGACACCGGCATCGCCACCCTGCTGCGCCGGCTGCACGATGCGGGCGTGGACTTCAAGGACCTGCATTCCAGCGAGAGCTCGCTGGAGGAAATCTTCGTCAGCCTGGTGCACGCCGGCGGCACGTCGGGAGCACGCCCATGAACCTGCATGCCGTGCGCGCGATCTATCACTTCGAGATGGCGCGCACCTTCCGCACGCTGCTCGAATCGATTCTTTCGCCGGTGCTGTCGACTTCGCTGTACTTCGTCGTGTTCGGTGCCGCGATCGGCTCGCGCATGGGCGAAGTGGACGGCGTCAGCTACGGCGCCTTCATCATTCCCGGCCTGATCATGCTCTCGCTGCTCACCGAGAGCGTGTCCAACGCTTCCTTCGGCATCTACCTGCCCAAGTGGTCGGGGACGATCTACGAACTGCTGTCGGCACCGGTGTCGACGCTGGAGATCCTGCTGGGCTACGTCGGCGCGGCGGCGACCAAGTCACTGATCCTGGGCGTCCTGATCCTGGCCACCGCGCGCTTCTTCGTGCCCTATGAGATCCAGCATCCGCTGTGGATGGCCTGCTTCCTCGTGCTCACCGCACTGAGCTTCAGCCTGTTCGGCTTCATCCTGGGCATCTGGGCCGACAGCTTCCAGAAGCTGCAGGTGGTGCCGCTGCTGGTGCTGACGCCGCTGACCTTCCTGGGCGGCGCGTTCTACTCGATCTCCATGCTGCCCGGCGTGTGGCAGAAGATCGCGCTGTTCAACCCGGTGGTGTACCTGGTGAGCGGCATGCGCTGGAGCTTCTACGGGGTGTCCGACGTCAACGTCGGGGTCAGCGTGGCGGCGATCGTGCTGTTCCTGGCCATCTGCGCGACGCTGGTCGCGTGGATCTTCCGCACCGGATACCGGCTCAAGGCCTGAGCGGGCAGGCGGCAAGGCCGACGGCAGGCGCCGGGCCGGCCGTCGGGGCGTCGCGCGAAACCGCGGCCGGTCTACTCCTGCGGCGCTTCGGCGTCCGGGGTCAGAAACCACGCCTCGACCTGGCCTTTGACCTTCATCGTCATCGGCTGGCCGTGGCGATCCAGTGCCTTGCCCACCGGCAGGCGCACCCAGCCCTCGCTGATGCAGTACTCCTCGACGTTGTGGCGCTCGGCGCCATTGAAGCGGATGCCGATGCCGCGCTCGAGCATGGACTCATCGTAGAACTTGCTGCGCGGATCGTTGCAGAGGCGGTCGGGCGGGGTGCTGGCCATGGTCGTGCTCGGTGGAAAAGGCTGGGGCGCATTGTAGCCGCGCCCCCGTAATCGCGCCCTGCCCGCCGCGCTGTCGCCGGCTCAGCCCAGCGACCGCAGCAGCCCGTCCGTGTCCACCACCTCCGCGAACTCCGCCCGCAGCGTCGCCAGGTGCACGCGATGGACCAGTTCGGCCGGGATCACGGCGCCGTCGGCATCGGCCTGGTCGAAGCAGAAGCTCGCATCGCCGACGACGATGGTGCGGTAGCCCAGGTTGGCGGCCACGCGCGCCGTCGTCGAGACGCACATGTCGGTGCTGATGCCGAACAGCACGACGCTGGTGACGCCCAGTCGGCGCAGCCGCAGGTCCAGGTCGGTGCCGATGAAGGCGGCGTTGACCGATTTGCGGACCAGCGGCTCGGCGCCCTGTGGCTCGAAGCCCGGCCGCTGCGCGTTGCCGGGATGGCCGGCGGCCAGGGTGGAGCCTGGTACTACCGAGTCGTGCTTGACGTGGATCAGCGGCCGGCCGCTGGCGCGCCAGGCCTCGAGCAGGCGCAGGCCGTTGGCCTCCATCCCCGGGTTGTTGCGCGGCGGCCACGGCGCATGGTCGAAGGCCTGCTGCACGTCGATCGGGATCAGGGCGGTGTGTTCATCGAGCGTCATCGCATTTACCGGGAGTAAGAGAGGACGCGCACTATCGATGCAGTCGTCCGCCGGTCTCAACCCGGCAGATTGCCGGCGCGGGCCGGCCTTCCGCCGGTCGGAGCGGCGATAATCGCTGCATGAAGACGCTCGACGACATCGATCGCAGGCTTATTGCCCTGTTGCAGGACAACGCGCGCCTGTCCACGGTGCACCTGGCCAAATCGGTGGGCCTGTCGCGCAGCGCGGTCCAGGAACGCGTCCAGCGGCTGGAAGAGGCTGGGGTCATTGCCCAGTACACGGTCCGGCTCGGCAGTCAGGGCGATCCCCTGCGCGCCTGGCTGCTGCTGCGCTATGCCGATGGTTTCACCTGCGACGACGTGATGCCCGCGCTGGCACGGATGCCGCAGGTCCAGGCCTGCCACAGCGTGGCCGGGGACATCGACCTGCTGGTGCTCGTGCAGGCCGGCACGCCTGCGCAACTGGCTGACCTGCGCGAGGCGGTCGTGGCACTGAAGGGCATCGACGATGTCACCACGCTGCCGGTGCTGCGCACGCTGCTGGTGCGCTGAATCAGGGCGCCAGGCCGCGGCCCTGCTCGCGGGCGCGCGCGATGACCGCCTTCACCAGCGCCCGGTCGCGGTGCCGCGAGATGGCGACCGCGCCCAGGGCAAGCGCCTGCTCGCGCAGGACCGCGTCCACGTCGTAGTGCGCGCCACTGGTCTTGTTCTGGAAGGCGCGTCGCGGCAGTCCCAGTTGCCCGGCCATCGCATGCAGCTCCCCGAGGGTGTCGGCCATCAGGTGGGCCCAGCGGCGCTCGCGCCAGAGATGGACGGCATCGTCGACATAGACGGTCATGCCACCAGTGTGTCCCATCCCCGCGCCGGTCGGCGATGACGGGCGCCGCCTATGATGTCGGGATGTGCCTGATCGCAGTCGCCTGGCAAGCCCACCCCCGTTTCGCGCTGGCCCTGATCGCCAACCGCGACGAGTTCCATGCGCGCGCCGCGGCACCTGCGGGCCCATGGCCGGACGCGCGGATCCATGGCGGCCGCGACCTGCAAGCCGGCGGCGCCTGGCTGCTGGCCTCCACCACCGGTCGCCTGGCGGCGGTGACGAACGTGCGCGCAGGCCGCGATGCACCGCCGGCACCGCGGTCGCGCGGCGCCCTCGTGAATGACTTCGCGGCCGGGACGGAGCCGGCCGCCGCATTCACCGCCAGCCTCACGCCGATCGCGCCCGAGTTTGGCCGCTACAACCTGCTGGCCTGGGATGGCAGCGAACTCCACTTCGCCAGCAACCATCCGCAGGCACACACGCATGCCGTGGCGCCAGGCATCCACGCCATGTCCAACGGCGCCTTCGATGCCGCCTGGCCGAAGAGTGGGCACGCCACGCGCGCGCTGCGTGCGTGGCTGGATTCCCCGTCGTCCATGCAGGCCGTGGACGTGTCCCGGCTGGAGCCGCTGTTCGCGGCGCTCTCCGACACCACGCCCGCGCCCGACGCCGCGCTTCCCGACACCGGTGTCGGCCTGGAGATGGAGCGCTGGTTGTCGCCGCCCTTCGTGCGCGGCGAGCGCTATGGCACGCGCTGCAGCACCGTCGTGCTGGTGGGTGAGGGAAGCATCGCCTTCGCCGAGCGTCGCTTCGGTCCGGATGGCCGGCCGCTGGGCGACAGCTTCGAGCTTCTGCCGGTCGGTCGTTGAGGCGGGCCCGTGGGGCGGCCAATGCTGGCCGGGCGGGCTCAGCGTGCCATCAGCGCAGGGGTGGCCTGGAAGCGGCTGGGGTACCGGCGTTCGTCGCTGACATTGCTGACCATCTCGTCCGCGAGTTCCGGGGAGGCATAGACCGCGTAGGCGATCTCACCTTCGTCCCGCAGGCCCACATGGTGGAGGCGATAACGCGAGTGGCCGCCGCCGGTGTTCTCGGGGTAATGCAGCGGCGGGCGATCCACGCTCAGATCGAGTTCGCTGTTGTCGACCGTACCACCGACGAAAAGGGCTCGCATGGACAGATCCTCGTGCTATGGACAGCGCCGATGATGCCCGCGGCGGTGTTGGTCCCACGTTAAATATCGGGATTTCCTCAGGAAATCGGGCGGAATCGCGCGCGGCCGCATAGAATCCGTACACGTTCAACGGATGCCCTGCGTGCTGCCCGACGGTACCGATCCCGCGCTGGAAACCCTCATGCTGCCGATTGTCGACGGTCCGCTGGACTGGCCGGCGGACGGCGCGCTGTTCCTGCGCGCACGCGACGGCTGGCCGCTGCACCAGCGTGCGTTCCCCGGCCTGTTGTGCGAACAGACCTTCCGGCCGGAGGCTGACCGCCTGGCGCGATCGGGCCTGGCGCTGGCCGATGCGGACGGAGACCTGTCACTGCAGAGCCTGGTGCTGGTGTTGCCGCCGCGCCAGCGGGACGAGGCGCGGGCCCTGTTCGCGCGGGCCGTGGATCGTGCGCGTCCGGGTGGGCGCGTGCTGGCCTGCGTAGCCAACGATGAAGGCGCGAAGTCGGCGCAGGCCGACCTCGCCCGCCTGGCCGGGCCGTTGGGCCAGCTGTCCAAGCACAAGTGCCGCGCGTTCTGGACTGCGCCGCTCGCGCAGGAGGGCGTCGACGCGGAGCTGCTGGCGCAATGGCGCCAGGCCGATGCGCCGCGGCCGATTGCCGACGGCCGCTTCCACAGCCGCCCGGGCCTGTTCGCATGGGACCGCATCGACCCCGCCTCGGCCTTGCTGGCCCAACATCTGCCGACCACGCTGCGCGGCGAGGCGGCCGACCTGGGTGCGGGCTTCGGCTTCCTGTCGGCGGAGCTGCTCGCGCGCTGCGCGGGGATCACTTCGCTGGACCTGTACGAAGCCGAGCGTCGCGCCCTCGACCTGGCGCGGCAGAACCTGGCCGCCCTGTCGTCGAAACCGATGGGCTTCCACTGGCATGACGTCACCGTTGGCCTGGGGCGCGCGTTCGACGTCATCGTCAGCAATCCGCCATTCCACGCACAGGGCCGCGCGGACCGGCCGGATATCGGACGGCGCTTCATCGCCGTCGCCGCGCAGGCATTGCGTCCGGGCGGCGAGCTGTGGATCGTGGCCAATCGCCATCTGCCGTACGAGACCGCGCTGCAGGAGCACTTTCCGCAGGTGCGCACGGTGGTGCAACAGGGTGGATTCAAGGTGGTCCACGCGCGCCGCCCCTGATCCCCGCCCGTCCCGCCCCCCGAGCGACCCACGTCGCTGGCCACAACCGCCCGCCACCCGGAACCGTCGCGGACCCAGACCCCATGAAACTCGTCAAGCTCATCGCCAACCTTGGCTACGGCAGCCGCAAGGACGTCCAGTGGATGTTCCGCGAAGGCCGCATCACCGACGCCGACGGCGAGGTGCTCTACGCCGACGACCAGATCGATTCCACGCGCATCCGCATCGATGGCGAACCGCTGGATCCGCCGGCGGGCCTGTTGCTGATGCTCCACAAGCCGGTCGGCTACACGTGTTCCACCAAGGATCCCGGACGGGTGGTGTATGACCTGCTGCCGCCCCGCTACCGACTGCGTTCACCGCTGCTGTCGACCGTTGGTCGGCTGGATCGCGATACCAGCGGCATGCTGCTGATGACCGACGACGGCCTGCTGCTGCACCGGATCGTCTCGCCGAAGGCGCAGCTGGCCAAGGTCTACGAGGCCACGCTGGCACAGGACCTGCGCGGTGACGAAGCCGGTGTGTTCGCCAGCGGCACCCTGCTGCTGGAAGCGGAGACCACGCCACTGGCGCCGGCGCAGATGCAGGTGCTGGGCCCGCGCCACGCGCGGTTGACGCTCACCGAGGGGCGTTACCACCAGGTGCGGCGCATGTTCGCCGCGGTGGGCAACCACGTGGAGGCGCTGCATCGCCCGCGCATCGGCGGACTCGACCTTGCGGACCTGCCGGCCGGGCAATGGCGAATGCTGGACGACGCCGACCGCACCCGGTTGTTCGCAGGCGGCTGAGCGGCAATCAGTCCGGCGCGCGCTCGTCGTCCAGCAGCGCCCGCCAGCCGGCGTGGCCAAGCCGGCGCAGCGTGGCCAGGTTGCGCGAGACGATCGCGTCGGGATCGGGAAACGCCTCCACCGCCCGTGCGACGCTGCGCTCCCTCAGCAGGTGCAACATGGGCCAGGGCGAACGGTTGGTGCAGTTGTCGATGTCGTCGGGCGCTGTGCCAGCGAAGCGGTAGTCCGGATGGAAGCTGGCCACCTGCAACTCGCCCTCCAGCCCGCATTGCGCGATGGCGGCGTCGGCCACGTCGAGAAAATCGTTGTAGTCGTCGAACGACTGCAGCACATGCGGATGCACGATCAGCGTGGTGTCGGTGAGGGCGGGGTCGGCGCTCGCCAGTGCCTCCAGCTCATGCACCAGGTCCTCGCGTAGCGCTCCGGCGGTCCGCGCCGTGCTGAGCACGAAACGCACCTGGTCGCGCACGTACACCGCCTTGGCGAACGGGCACAGGTTCAGGCCAATGACCGCGCGCTCGAGCCAGCGGCGGGTGTCGGCGATCGGATCGCATCCGGGCCCCGGCCCGGATGCCTGCTGGCGCGGACCGCTCACGCGGGCGACGCGGCGTCAGTCACGGAAATTGTCGAACTGCAGCGGCTGTTCGAACTCCACGCCGCGCAGCAGCGCCATCGCGGCCTGCAGGTCGTCGCGCTTCTTGCCGTTGACGCGCAGCTTGTCGCCGTTGATCTGGCTGTCGACCTTCAGTTTGGCGTCCTTGAGCGTGCCCTGGATCTTCTTCGCCAGTTCGCGCTCGATGCCCTGCTTGACCGTTACCTTCTGGCGCGCGCCGGCCAGGTTGGTCTCCACGTCGCCGAATTCCAGGCAGCGTGCGTCGATGCTGCGTGCGATCAGCCGCGCGCGCAGGATGTCGGTCATCTGCTTGAGCTGGAAGTCGCTGGGCGCCGACTGGGTGACCACCTTGTCGTCCAGTACGAATTCGGCCTCCACGCCCTTGAAGTCGAAACGCGTGGCCAGTTCACGGTTGGCCTGGTCGATCGCGTTGGTGAGTTCGTGGAGGTTGACTTCCGAAACGATGTCGAAGGAGGGCATGGGCATGGGCCTGCGGGCGGGGCCGCGAGGGTAGCGCAAGTCGCGGGAGGTGGGCCACGGCGCAAGCCCGTGGGCGGCATCACAGTTCTCGCCCAATACCGGACCGCCGGCCCCGCGGGGGATCTGGATGCCTGTGTCGCCGAATTGAGGCGCAGGTCACGGGCTCCAGCGACTTCCCGAAATCGCGCCTGAATGCCGAACCTGAATAGCACCTGCCGCATTGCGTCACCCTCCTAGGATCCAGGGGCAGCCGCATTGGCGGCGAACGTCGAGGGAGAGAGATTCATGGCCGCAAACAAGACCCACCTGTTCATGGCGCTGAGCGCCGCCCTGCTCCTCATCGGTGCTCCGGCGCTGGCGCAGGACGCGCCGCCCGATACCGTGGAAGACGGAGGCGTGCCGCGCGACCGCCTGGTCGACGAGTACGCCGACACGCTGTTCGAGGGCGACGAAATTGCCGCCGGCGAGGCGGTGACTGCCCTGCGCACCGGCGGCGACTTCACCGTGACCACCACGGTGACGCGCCAGGTCACCAATCCCGATGGCACGCCGGCGACCAACCCCGACGGCACGCCGGTGATGGAGACGGTGGCCATCGAATCCCTCGTCCCCAATCCCAATGGTCCGATGGGCTGGGGCGAGGTGGATCATTCGCTGGGCCTGGCCGAGGCGATGGTCGAAAACGGCAGCGCGCTGTCGATGGAAGAGGCCCTGCTGGGCGAGGCGGTCACCACGACCGTCACCAATCCCGATGGCACGACCACCACCACCACGACCTACGGCGGCGGCCTGCTCGACATGCGCGCCGACGGCATGGGCTGGGGCCAGATCGCCAAGGAGCTGGGCTTCAAGAGCCTGGGCGAAATCAAGGGCAAGGGCAGTGCCGGCGCCTCCGCGCAGGGCGGAACCCAGGTGGCGACGAAGAGCGGGCGGGGTGGCCATGGTGTCGTCGCGAAGGCCGACGCGAAGGGGCACAAGGTCGAGCGTCCGACGGGCAAGGCCGACCGCGCGTCCAAGCCTGACCGCGTGGCCAAGGTCGATCGTCCGCAGAAGGTCGAGCGGCCCAGCCGTCCGGAGCGTCCGGAACGCCCGGCCAAGCCCGAACGCCACGGCCGTCCCTGATCGCCCAGCCAGCGTTGTGCACGCGGGCACCTTGACCGGTGCCCGCTTTGCGTTCCCTCCAGCAGGAATATTCGATGAAGCGTTTTGCAGCATGCCTGTGCGCACTTGCCGTCGCGGGCGCCGCGCAGGCCGAAGATGGTTTCAGCCTCGGCGTCGGCGCGGACTACAGTTCCGGCGACTACGGCAGCGACACCACGACCCGGATCCTCTCCATCCCCGTCTCCGCCAAGTACGAGTCGGGTGACTGGACGTTCAAGGGCAGCCTGCCCTGGATGCGGGTGGACGGCGATGCGAACGTCGTGCCTGGCCTGGGCACCGTCAACAACAGCAACCCGAACGGCCGCGGCCGCGGCAACGGCAATGGCAACAACCCGAATCCGAACCCCGATCCGACGGCGCCCACGACCGGTGTCACCTCCGGCATCGGTGACCTGCGGCTGTCGGCCACCTATGCCATCCCGACCCAGGGCAACTGGGGCGTGGACCTGACCGGCAACGTCAAGCTGGCCACTGCCGACGAAGACAAGGGGCTGGGCACGGGCGCGAACGATTACGGTGCGGCCGTGGACGTCTTCGGCACGGTGGGTGGCAGCACGCTGTTTGGCGGCGTCAGCTACAACGTGCTGGGCGATTCGGACTTCATCGACGTCGACAGCGTGTTCGCCACCAACCTCGGCGTGAGCCGCCCGGCGGGCAACAGCAGCTACGGCGTGATGTACGACTGGCGCCAGGCCGCTTCCGACGACTCCGATGACCGCAGCGAGATCACCGGCTTCTTCACCATGCCGGCAGGCGATGCGAGCAAGGTGCAGCTGTACGGCACCGCCGGTCTCAGCGACGGCAGCCCGCAATGGGGCGTCGGAGTGAACCTGACGACCCGGCTGTGATGTGTCGTCCGGGCGAAAGCCCACATGTACGCGGTGACGTCCAGGGAGGCATCCCGCGGAATTGCCGCCATGCGATCCCGAAAATGGCATCCCGATGCCGCGATGGCTTCGCCACGCTGATCACGTGAGGCTGCCGAAGCCATCCGGCAGCTAGACTGCGTTGCAGCCGGGCACCACCGCGCTGTCGGTGCCTGCGCTTCGATCGCGCCGTGGTGCCGGGCCATCCACTCGCGGATCCGACCCCATGCCCGTGCTGCTCCTGCTGCCGCTGCTCGTCCTGCTGCTCGCGGCGCTATGGGCCCTGCTGCTGCCGGTCGCGCTGGTGCAGCGCTACCGCACCGGACGCGCACGACGGCGCGCAGTGCGCTGGGCGATGGGGCTCAATGGCGCGCTGCTGCTCGTCTCCACGGCGGTCTTTTTCTTCAGCGCCTGGCTGGCCGGCCACTGGGTGGCGATGGCAGTGCCGTGGGCCGCGTGCGGCTGGGTGGCGGGGCTTCTGGTGGGCCTGGCCGGTGTCGCGTTGACCCGCGTCGAGCGTGGGCCGCCCGTGGATTACTACACGCCCAACCGCTGGCTGGTGCTGGGCGTGACCGTGGTGATCGCCGTGCGCATCGGGGTGGGGCTGTTCCGGGCCTGGCAGGCCTGGCGCGTGGAGGCCCATGCGAGCTGGCTCAGCCAGCAAGGCAGCCTGCTCGCCGTCGGCGGCGCGTTGCTGGGCTATTACCTCGCCTACAACTGGGGCATGCGCCGGCGCCTGTTCGGTCGCTAGGTCCTGCCAGAGGGCCGCGTGGGCTTGCCAGCACGTGGGCTCCCGGGCAGGGTGTGCTGCTTCGGGCAGGAGCGAGCGATGCAGCCACCAGGAAGCGAAGCAATGAACGACAGGTCCGTCCCTCCCAGGCCGATCGGACAACAGCCGCTGCGCGGGGCGATGTTCATGCTGGCCGCAGTGCTGCTGTTCTGCCTGATGGACGCCGGCCTGAAGCTGCTCAGCGCGCACTACCCACCGTTCCAGGTGGCCACGCTGCGCGGCGCGTCCTCGCTGCCGCTCGTGCTGGCCTGGGCGCTGTGGACGGGAGGCCTGCGGCCGCTGCTGCGCGTGCGCTGGTCCCTGCACATCATGCGCGGCGTGCTGGGCATCGCGATGATGGCCGGCTTCGTCTACGCGCTGCGCACGCTGCCACTGTCGACGGCTTACGCGATCTTCTTCGTGGCGCCGCTGATGATCACCGCGCTGTCGGTGCCGTTCCTGGGCGAGCACGTGGGCCCGAGACGATGGACCGCCATCGCGATCGGGCTGGTTGGCGTGATCGTCGTGCTGCGGCCCACCGGCGAAGGCATGATGAGCCTGGCCGGGCTGGCCGTGGTGGTGGCCGCGTTCGGCTATTCGGTGTCGGCCATCACCGTGCGCATCATCCTGCGCACCGACAGCACGCAGGCGCTGATGGTGTGGCTGCTGGTGTTCATGGCGGCCGGCGCAGGCGCGTTGGCCGCGCCCGACTGGGTCGCACTGCGCGCGCAGGACGCCTGGCTGATCGCCGGCATCGGCGTGGCCGGCGCGCTGGGCCAGTACACCATCACGGAAGCCTTCCGGCTCGGGGAGGCCTCGCTCATCGCGCCGCTGGAGTACACCGCGCTTGTCTGGGGCGTGATGCTCGATGCCACGCTGTGGGGCGTGCTGCCCGATTCGGTCACCTGGCTGGGCGCTGCGATCATCGTGGCCAGCGGCCTGTACCTGCTGCGCCGCGAGCGCGTGCACACCGAGGCCGAGCATCCCTGACAGGGCGTTCACTCGTAGCGCTTCTGGCACAGATCGCACCAGAACGCCCGCCGCTGGGCGCGTCCCAGTTTCGCCCTGAAGGCCAGCCGGCTGCCGTCGCGGGGGCAGTGGGTCTTCGTGTGCACCTGGTAGTGCTTCTTCAGCACGAAATCCTTCTTCCAGCGGTAGAAGTCGAAACTGTAATCGCGCGCCTGGGTCACCAGCTCGCCCCGCTTGCGCGACGACAGCGCGCCCACCGTGCTCAGTGGATGCACCCGGATGCGATGGAGGACTTCGTTCTTGATGATGTTGCCGCAGCCGGCGAACACCTCCTGGTCGAGCAGGATGTCGCAGGCCAGCGCGTCGCGCCGCGTCAGCAGCTTTCGCCGTGCCGCCGCCGCATCCCACTGCGGCGACATGACGTCGGCGCTCCAGTCGTAGACGGCGTCCAGATCGCCTTCGACATAGCGCAGCGAACAGGCGTAGAAATTCAGCTCGCCGTTGGCGAAGGCCAGGCTCAGCCGCGGCGCCGCCTCGCGCCGCTCATCGATGCGCCAGCTGCCGAACAGCATGAAGTGGACGCGCAGGGTGAAGCCGTCGAAGCACAACAGGAAATGCTTGCCCCAACTGCGCACTTCCCGCAGCGTGCGACCGCGCATGCGCGCGAGGTCCAGGCGGCTGTTGCCCGAGACCTCGCGGACTTTGCGCCGGGCGAAGCGGGCGGCGGCTTCGCGCAGGAGGACGATCGAGGGCCCTTCGGGCATCCGTCCCGATCCCGCGCCGATCAGCCGCTGGCGCTGGCGCTCGTGCTGGCGTTGAGGGCCGCGCTCAGGGCGGCGTCACCGCCGACGAAGTCCCGCCAGCGGAGCTCCTGGCCATTGCGCCGGCCCTTCTCGACCAGCTTCAGGCCGTCGCCGTCGATGGTGAGCGTGTAGGCTTTTTCGTTGATCTCGATCTCGCGTCGGATCGGCTTGTCGAGCTTGGTGGTCATCGGCGCCTCCACAGTGTCCTGGACGCCGCAGGCTAGCGGGCAAAGGGAAAGATTCCGTGAAGATCCCGTTCACGCCAGCCTCCCGGAGCCTGAATCCAGGGGGTGACGACCGCCACCTCCACCCCCGGACGGCCTCCGGCGCCCGAACGCGGAAGAGTGCGCATCCGCCTCGTCGCGGGCCGCTGACGGCCGTCCAGGTGCGGCGCACAATGGTCTGCGCGAACACCCGGGAAAACGTCTTTCAAGCTTCCGCTATCTTGGTCTCGATGGCCTTGCGTCGCGCTGCTCGGCCTGCTGGTGCTCGCGCCCGCAGCGCTCGCCGGCGCTGCAGAGGTCGACCTTCATTGCGACATCGACAGCGACTACGACCTCACGCTCAACCAGCGCAGCCTCATCCTCACGCGCGCGTCCGGCACGCCCCGCGCGCTGGTGATGCGACAGGGAAGGCTGTTCGTCGATGACGAATGGGTGCAACTGGGCGCCGCCGACCGCGAGCGGATCAGCCGTTTCGAACGCGACATGCGCGCAACCATGCCGCTGGCCCAGGCGATCGGCGCCGAAGCGGTGGACATCGCGTTCGCGGCTCTGGGCGAGGTGGCGACCGGCTTCAGCAGCGATCCCCGGTCGACCCGGGCCACGCTGGACCAGGCGCGGCGCGAGCTGGACGCGCGCCTGTCGCGCTCGGTGAGCGCCAACCGTTTCGACGACGAGGCCCTGGGGCGGGGCATCGGCGAGGCGGTCAGGGATGTACTGCCCACCCTGTTGGGCGACATCGTCGGTGGCGCGCTGGCTGCGGCCTTCGGTGGCGACACGCAGCGGCTGCGCCGCCTGGAGAACCTCGACGCCCGCATCGAGGACGCGATCCAGCCACGAGCACGGGCGCTGAAGGTGCGTGCGCAGGATCTGTGCCGGCGGATGCGGGCGCTGGACCGCATTGATGACGATCTGGAATATCGCCACCAGGGCCGGAAGCTCGACCTCCTGGAGGCGCGCGTGGTCGAGCGGCCCGCGACACCACACCGCGAAGACACCCCGCGCGCCGGCACCGATTCGCCCGAACCGCGACCGCGGTAGCGTCGCGCCGGTTGGCGCGCCTGCTCCCAGCCGCCACAATAGGGTCTTTCGCGCATTGCGGAGCCTCACATGGCTGAGCTGAAGGAAGCACGCGTCCCCGACATCGGCAATTACGATGGCGTGCCCGTGATCGAGGTGCTGGTGGCCGTGGGCGACCAGGTCAAGCAGGACCAGGGGCTCGTCACGCTGGAATCGGACAAGGCCACGATGGAAGTCCCCGCGCCGTTTGCCGGCGTGGTGCGCGAGATCAAGGTCAAGATCGGCGACAGCCTCGCCGAAGGCAGCGTGGTGGCGCTGATCGAGGCCGCCGACGCCGCGGCGCCCGCTGCGGCTGACAAGGCCGCTGCAGCGCCGCCGTCGCCGCCCCCGGCCGCTGCGCAGGCACCCGCGGCAACGGCTGAAACCGGCGCCCGTGTCGAGCCGGTGGCCGTGGCGCCGCAGGCCGACAAGATTGCGCAGCGCTCCATCGAAGCCGCGGCACCGGCCGCCATCGACGGCCGTCCCGGCCTCGACCCCGAGGCCTCGCCACCGCGCACGCCGCCGGTGGCCTTCACGGCCGACGAGCTGATGCCGGACAAGGTTCCCTACGCCAGTCCGGCGGTGCGCCTGTTCGCACGCGAACTGGGTGTGGACCTGGCCCGCGTGACCGGCAGCGAACGCAACGGCCGCATCAGCAAGGACGATGTCTCGCGCTTCGTGAAGTCGGTCATGGAAGGTGGCGCTGCCGCGACCGGCGCCGCGCCGTCCGCCGGCGGCGGCCTCAATCTGCTGCCCTGGCCGAAGATCGACTTTGCCAAGTTTGGCGAAGTGGAGACGCGCGAGCTGACCCGCATCCAGAAGATTTCCGGCGCCAACCTCGCCCGCAACTGGGCGATGATCCCGCACGTCACCCAGCATGACGACGCCGACATCACCGACCTGGAAGCGTTGCGCGTCGAGCTCAACCGCGAGAACGAAAAGGCCGGCATCAAGCTGACCATGCTCGCGTTCCTGATGAAGGCCTGCGTTGCGGCACTGCGCAAGTATCCGACCTTCAATGCCTCGCTCGACGCCAGCGGCGAGAACCTGACCCTCAAGAAATACTTCCACGTGGGCTTCGCCGCCGACACGCCCAATGGGCTGGTGGTGCCGGTGGTGCGCGACGTGGACAAGAAGGGCGTGCTGCAGATCGCACAGGAAACCTCCGAGCTCGCGAAGAAGGCCCGTGACGGCAAGCTGGGCCCGGCCGACATGCAGGGTGGCTGTTTCTCGATCAGCTCGCTGGGTGGAATCGGCGGGACTAGTTTCACGCCGATCGTCAACGCCCCGGAGGTCGCCATCCTGGGCGTGTCCAAGTCGGCGATGAAGCCGGTGTGGAACGGCGAAGCGTTCAGCCCCAGGCTGGTGCTGCCGCTCTCGCTGAGCTACGACCACCGCGTCATCGACGGCGCGGCGGCCGCCCGCTTCACCGCGTACCTCGCGCAACTGCTGGGCGACATGCGCCGGGTGCTGCTGTGATGGCGCGCCAGAAGGCCAGCCTGGCCGCTGCGTTGTGCGCCTTGCTGATGCTGGCGCCGGCGGCCCATGCCGATGACGACACTTGCCGACTTGCGCTGGGCCGCGGCTGGCCGCCGGCCACCGAGAACTACGGCACCGCGGTGGAGACACTGTTTGCAGGGTCCACGCCGGCGGCGCTCAGCGTGACCGTGCTGCCCAAGGTGGGCGCCGAACGCGCGGTGCGGCTGATGCCCGACCCGGCCGGCGGCGACTGGACTCTGCGCTTCGCCGAGGCCGACGAGCGCGTGCGCGCGTGGGTGGACGGGCAGCTGATGCTGCGCACCACGCAGGCGCCCGAGGTGCGCGACGTGCCGATTCCGGCGACGGTCGCCAAGCGGCTGGTCGAGGAATGGCGCGCACTGCTGGCCGGCGCGGCGCCGCAGGAAAGTTCCGCGCCCTTCAGCGAGGACGATGCCTGGGTGTTCGTTGCCGGCGACCTGCGCGTGAGTGGCCTGGAGCCCGGTTGCGACGTCGGAGAGTTGCTGCGCGACGAGATGGACCTGCTGATCGAGGCCACCGACGAAGGACCGGAGAAGCGCCAGCGCCGCTGGCGCGCACTGGATGCGTCGCTCAACCGCCTGCGCCGCATGCGCGAGGCATATACCGGTTCGGTCGCCAACGCGCCCTGATCCTCGTGTCGCCGGCCTTTGCCGGCGACCCTGCACAACGTATGGATGCCGTCCATGGCCAACACCATTGAAGTCAAGGTTCCCGATATCGGCGGTTACGACGATGTCCCGGTGATCGAACTGCTGGTCGCCGTGGGCGACACGGTGAAACGCGATCAGGGCCTGGTCACGCTGGAGTCGGACAAGGCGACGATGGAAGTCCCGTCTTCCGCGGCCGGGCGGATCGTCGAGCTGAAGGTGAAGGTCGGCGACAAGCTGTCCGAAGGCAGTGTGGTTGCCATCCTGGAGTCGCAGGGCGAGGACGATGCGCCCGTCGCAAAGGCGGCAACAACGGACGCCGCGAAGACGGCCGCTCCCGCGAAGGCCCCCGACGCCCCGCCGCCCGCCAAGCCCGGGCAGGACCGCAAGGAGGCCGCGCCGCCGCCCGTAGCGACGCCCTCCCAGGTCACCGGCCCGCAAGCCGCACCCGCGACCGGCCGCAAGGCCGACGTCGAATGCAGAATGCTGGTGCTGGGCGCCGGTCCCGGCGGCTATACCGCCGCGTTCCGCTCGGCCGACCTGGGCATGGACACGGTCCTGGTCGAGCGCTATGCCTCGCTCGGCGGCGTCTGCCTCAACGTGGGCTGCATTCCGTCCAAGGCGCTGCTGCACGCGGCCGCCGTCGTCGACGAGGCGGCGCACGCGAAGGACTACGGCATCGACTTCGGCGCGCCGAAGATCGCCCTCGACACCCTGCGCGAGTACAAGGGCAAGGTGGTCGGCCAGCTGACCAAGGGTCTGTCCGGCATGGCCAAGCAACGCAAGGTGCGCGTGCTCACCGGCGTCGGCCGCTTCGTGTCGGCCAACGAGATCGAAGTCGAAGGGCAGGGTGGCACACAACTGGTCCGCTTCGAGCAGTGCATCATCGCCGCGGGGTCGCAGGCAGTGAAGCTGCCGGGCTTCCCCTGGGACGACCCGCGCGTGATGGACTCCACCGACGCACTCGAGCTGGCCGATATCCCGAAGACCCTGCTGGTCGTCGGCGGCGGCATCATCGGCCTGGAAATGGCCACCGTCTACCGCGCACTGGGTTCGCAGGTCACGGTCGTGGAATTCATGGACCAGCTGATGCCGGGTGCCGATCCGGACCTGGTCAAGCCGCTGGCCGACCGCCTGAAGAAGCAGGGCGTCGCCGTGCACCTGGGCACGAAGGCCGCGGGCACTACGGCGAAGAAGGCTGGCATCGAGGTGAGCTTCGAGAGCGCCAAGGTTGGCACGAAGTCGTCGATCGACACGCAGGTATTCGACCGCGTGCTGGTCGCGGTGGGCCGCGCCCCCAATGGCGGCAGGATCGACGCGGCCAAGGCCGGCGTGCAGGTCACCGACCGCGGCTTCGTGCCCGCCGACCGCCAGATGCGCACCAACGTGCCGCACATCTTCGCCATCGGCGACATCGTCGGAAACCCGATGCTGGCCCACAAGGCGACGCATGAGGGCAAGCTCGCCGCCGAGGTCGCGTTCGGCGAAAAGAAGGAATGGGTGGCGCGGGTGATCCCGTCGGTGGCCTACACCGATCCCGAGATCGCCTGGGTCGGCGTCACCGAGACCGAGGCCAAGGACAAGGGGCTGAAGGTCGGCGTCGGCAAGTTCCCGTGGGCAGCCTCGGGACGGGCGATCGGCATCGGCCGCACGGAAGGTTTCACCAAGCTCATCTTCGACGAAGCCACGCACCGCATCGTCGGCGGCGGCATCGTCGGCGTGCACGCGGGCGACCTGATCAGCGAAGTCGGGTTGGCCATCGAGATGGGCTGCGAGGTCCATGACATCGGCCACACCATCCATCCGCATCCCACGCTGAGCGAATCGGTGGGCATGGCGAGCGAGGTGTACGACGGCACGATCACCGATCTGTACATCCCGAGGAAGAAGTAAGCCGGCGACGCCGCGGCGGCAAAGCTGCGTCGTGCCGGCGCGCCCGGCGCACGCTTTCGCCTCTGCTTAAGCTTTGTCTTCGGGTGGAGGGCGAACATGCGCACGTTGGGTCTGCTGGGCGGGATGAGCTGGGAATCGACGGTTCCCTATTACCGGATTCTCAACGAACGCGTGCGCGACCGGCTGGGCGGGCTGCACTCGGCCAGGATCCTGCTCTACAGCGTGGACTTCGCGGAGATCGAACAGATGCAGCACCGCGGCCAATGGCACGAGGCAGGGGAGCTGCTGGCCGCGGCCGCCAGTCGACTAGAGCACGCCGGCGCGGACGCGATCGTCATCTGCACCAACACCATGCACGCGGTCGCATCGCAGGTGGAGGCCGCAACCGCGGTACCCCTGCTGCACATCGCCGACGCGACCGCCGGGCGCATCACCGCGGCCGGACTGGCCCGGGTCGGCCTGTTGGGGACGCGATTCACCATGGAGCAGGCGTTCTACCGCGAGCGGCTGGAAGCGGCGGGCCTGGAGGTGCTGCTGCCCGACGCCGCAGCCCGTGAGCGCATCCATGCCGTGATCTACGACGAGCTCTGCCGCGGCGTGATCGAGGCCGGGTCGCGCGAGTATTTCCGCGGGGCCATCGCCGCCCTCGTGGTGCAGGGGGCGCAGGGCATCATCCTGGGCTGCACTGAGATCGGACTGCTGGTGGGCCCGGACGATGCGCCGGTCCCGCTGTTCGATACCGCGCGCATCCACGCCGAGACGGCGGCGGACTGGGCCATGGAGCCTGCGGCGGCGTAGCGGCGCGCTAGGGCGGGCGGAAATCCGGGAAGCCGGAAAAGACGAAGCCCCGGCCTCGGAACCAGGGCTTCGCAGGCCTGCACGATCGACGAGGAAGAAGCAGGCCTTGCCGGGTCTGACCCGGTGATTCCGGAAAGGTTCCGTGAACGGGGCAGGGCAGATCGTCCTGGCGGAAGCGCCTCGGGACAAGGCTCGCTGGCCTCCCCGCCCGCCCGTGACCCCCGCCTTTTCGCGGTTGCCCGGGAAAATCCCGGCCTGCTATACTTTTGCGGCTCCACTGGGCCATTTTCGCCCGACCCCCGCTTACGACGAGTCCCGCGCGTGCACGATCCCATCGCCGCGGGCCGCCGATCGGCGCTCAGAGCGGTGGCGGTCCAGGCCGCCGGCGCAGCGTTGATCGCGCTGGCCTTCCTTGCGCAGGGGCCGCGGCATGCGCTGGGCGCAGCGGCCGGTGGAGCGGCAATGGTGCTGGCAAGCGCCTTTGCCGCGCGGATCGCCCTCAAGGGCATCGTGACGGCACGCGTGGCATTTGCGCGTCTGTTGCTGGCCGAGGTCACCAAGTGGTCGGTGGCGTTGGCGGGATTTGTGATCGCGTTGGGGGTGTGGCGCTTGCCGCCGCTGCCCACGCTGATCGGATTGGCGGCCAGCTTGCTGGTCTACCTCGTGGCTTTGAATTTTGAAGGCAGGATCAAGCGTGAGCGCTGAAAGTGCAGAAGCCGCGGCAGGCGGACAGACCCAATACATCCAGCACCACCTCCAGTTCGCCCGGATGAAGGTCGGCGAGAGCGATTTCATGACGCTCAACCTGGACAGCATCTTCTTCTTCGTCCTGCTTTCCTCGATCTTCCTGTTCTTCTTCATCCGTACCGCGCGCAAGGCCACCGCCGGCGTGCCGGGCAAGTTCCAGACCTTCGTGGAGATGGTCGTCACCTTCGTCGACGGGCTGGTGCGCGAGACCTTCCACGGCCGCAGCAAGCTGATCGCGCCGCTGGCCGTCACCATCTTCGTGCTCGTGTTCCTGATGAACTTCATGGACATGCTGCCGGTCGACTTCCTGCCGTGGGTGTGGAGCAACGTCTACGCCGCCGCCGGCCACGATCCGCACCACGCCTACCTGCGCACGGTGCCGACCGCCGACCTCAACACCACCCTGGGCATGGCGCTGGGCGTGTTCCTGCTGATCCAGTTCTTCGGCATCAAGCACAAGGGCCTGGCCACGTTCGTCAAGGAAGCCTTCACCGCGCCGTTCCACGCGGAAGGCACGGTGATGAAGATCCTGCTGGCGCCGGTCAACCTGCTGCTGCGCCTGATCGAAGAAGGCGTGCGCCCGGTTTCGCTGAGCCTGCGACTGTTCGGCAACATGTATGCCGGCGAGCTCATCTTCATCCTGATCGCCGTGATGACGCTCGGAGCGACCCTGTCCTCCGGAATGACCTACGTCATGGCGCCCGTGCAGTTCATCGCCGGCTTCGTCTGGACCGCGTTCCACGTTCTGGTGATCACGCTGCAGGCCTTCATCTTCATGATGCTCACGGTCGTTTACCTGAGCATGGCGGCCGAGAGCCACTGATTTCCGCCGCAAAGATTTCGCTTCACCCTTTCGATTCATCCACCCACTGATTCAACAGTTTCACGTACGGAGAGCACCATGGAAAACGCAGCCCTTATCGCCGAAGTGATGAAGTTCACGGTCATCGCCGCTGGCCTCCTGATCGGTCTCGGCGCCCTCGGCACCGGCATCGGCTTCGCCATCCTCGGCGGCAAGTTCCTGGAAGGCTCGGCCCGCCAGCCGGAGCTGACCCCGATGCTGCAGACCAAGATGTTCATCGTCGCCGGCCTGCTCGACGCGGTGCCGATCATCGGCGTCGCCATCGCGCTGCTGCTGCTGTTCGCCAACCCGTTCATCGCGGCGCTCGGCGCCTAATTCGCGTCCGGCAACACTCGCGAAGCAACGCGGTCAAGGCAATCGCCGACGGCAGCCGCCGTCGGTGTCAGGAGCAGGAACCATGCTACCCAACCTCACTCTCGTCATTCAGGGCATCGCCTTCTTCGCGGTCGCCTGGCTGGTGATGAAATTCGGCTGGCCGCACATCATGTCGGCCATCGAGGAACGTCAGCGCAAGATCGCTGAAGGCCTCGCCGCGGCCGACAACAGCCAGAAGGCGCTGGCCCAGGCGCAGGAACAGGTCAACGACGAACTCAAGGTCGCCCGCACCAAGGCGAACGAGATCATCGAACAGGCCCACCAGCGCGCCAACCAGATCATCGATCAGGCCAAGAACGACGCGATCGCCGAAGCCAACCGCCAGAAGGCAGTGGCCGAAGCCGAGATCGTTGCCGCGGCCAACCGCGCCAAGGAAGACCTGCGCAAGCACGTGTCCGCCCTGGCCGTCACCGGCGCGGAGAAGCTGCTGCGCCGTGAGATCGACGCCAACGCCCACAAGGCGCTGCTCGACGAACTCGCTGCCGAGATCTGAAGCCGATGAGCCAGGCCCTCACCCTCGCACGTCCCTACGCCCGCGCGGCCTTCGCGCTGGCGCGTGACGCCGGTGCCTACGCACACTGGTCGAACGCGCTGGCATTCGCCGCGCGCGTGGCGGCCGATCCGCAGGTCGCCGGTCTGCTCGGCAGCCCGCGCCTGACCCACGCCGACGCGGTCGACCTGCTCGCCATCGATGGCGCCACCCAGACCATGCGCGACTTCGTGGCCCTGCTCGCCGACAACCGCCGCCTCTCGCTGCTGACCGAAATCGCCGGTCTGTTCGAGGAGCTGCGCGCCGAAGCCGAGCGCGTGGTCAAGGCGCGCGTCACCTCGGCCAGCGTGCTGGGCAACGGTGAACTCGAGGGCATCCGGGCCGCGCTGGTCAAGCGCTTCGGCCGCGACGTCGAGATCGAGTCCGCGGTTGACGCCTCGCTGATCGGCGGCGCCGTGATCGACGCCGGCGACGTGGTGATCGACGGCTCGCTCAAGGGCAAGCTCGGTCGCCTGCAGGCCGCTCTGGCCAACTAACGCTTTTCATTTATCCACCGGCGGCGACGCCGGTCTGAGGAACCACCGATGGCTACCACGCAGCTCAACCCGTCCGAAATCAGCGAACTGATCAAGACCCGCATCGAGAAGGTCAAGCTGGCCGCCGAAGCGCGCAACGAAGGCACCGTGACCTCGGTGTCCGACGGCATCGTGCGCATCCACGGCCTGGCCGACGTGATGCAGGGCGAAATGATCGAGCTGCCCAACGCCACTTTCGCGCTCGCGCTGAACCTGGAGCGCGACTCGGTCGGCGCCGTGGTCCTGGGCGACTACGAACACCTGCGCGAAGGCGACGTGGCCAAGACCACCGGCCGCATCCTCGAAGTCCCCACTGGCCCGGAAATGCTCGGCCGCGTGGTCAACGCGCTGGGTGAGGCCATCGACGGCAAGGGCCCGATCGACGCCAAGACCTCGGCGCCGGTCGAAACGATCGCTCCGGGCGTGATCTGGCGCAAGTCGGTGTCGCAGCCGGTGCAGACCGGTTACAAGTCCATCGACTCGATGATCCCGATCGGCCGCGGCCAGCGCGAGCTGATCATCGGCGACCGCCAGACCGGCAAGACCGCGGTGGCGATCGACGCGATCATCAACCAGAAGCACTCCGGCATTAAGTGCATCTACGTCGCGATCGGCCAGAAGAACTCGACCATCGCCAACATCGTGCGCAAGCTCGAAGAGCACGGCGCGATGGCCTACACGACCGTCGTGGCCGCCTCGGCCTCCGAATCGGCCGCGATGCAGTACATCGCGCCGTACTCGGGCTGCACCATGGGCGAGTACTTCCGCGACCGCGGCGAAGACGCGCTGATCATCTACGACGATCTGTCCAAGCAGGCCGTGGCCTACCGCCAGATCTCGCTGCTGCTGCGCCGCCCGCCGGGCCGCGAAGCCTACCCGGGTGACGTGTTCTACCTGCACAGCCGCCTGCTCGAGCGCGCCGCCCGCGTGTCCGAGGAGTACGTCGAGAAGTTCACCAACGGCGCCGTCAAGGGCAAGACCGGCTCGCTCACCGCGCTGCCGATCATCGAAACGCAGGCGGGTGACGTGTCCGCGTTCGTGCCGACCAACGTGATCTCCATCACCGACGGCCAGATCTTCCTGGAAACCGACCTGTTCAACGCCGGCATCCGTCCGGCCGTGAACGCCGGCGTCTCGGTGTCGCGCGTCGGTGGCGCCGCCCAGACCAAGATCATGAAGAAGCTGTCGGGCGGCATCCGCATCGCGCTGGCCCAGTACCGCGAGCTCGCCGCGTTCGCGCAGTTCGCCTCGGACCTGGACGAAGCCACCCGCAAGCAGCTCGAGCGCGGCCAGCGCGTCACCGAGCTGATGAAGCAGAAGCAGTACGCGCCGATGTCGGTCGCCGAGCAGTCGCTGTCGATCTACGCCGTGGACAAGGGCTACATGGACAACGTGCCGGTCGCCAAGATCGGTCCGTTCGAAGCCGCCCTCCACGCGCACTTCGCCAACAACTACGGCGACATGATGAACAAGATCGCCACCACCGGCGACTGGAACGACGACCTCGAGGGCACCTTCAAGAAGGGCATCGAGGAATTCGTGGCGACCGGCACCTGGTAACTGCGATCAGTGGGCCCCAGGCCCACCGTCGCGGTGAAGTTGGATTTCGAATGGCGGGCTTGAGCCCGCCCTACCGAGAAGAAAGATGGCAGGCGGACGCGAAATCAAAACCAAGATCAAGAGCGTGCAGAACACCCGCAAGGTGACGCGCGCGCTCGAGATGGTCTCGGCCTCCAAGATCCGCAAGGCGCAGGATCGGATGAAGCAGTCGCGCCCGTACGCGCGCGCGATGAAGCAGGTTATCGGACATCTGGCCCAGGCCAATTCCGAGTTCCAGCACCCGTACCTGGTCGAGCGCAAGGATGTGAAGCGCGTCGGCTACATCATCGTGTCGTCCGACCGCGGCCTGGCCGGTGGCCTCAACAACAACCTGTTCCGCAAGCTGCTGGGCGAGATCCGCCAGTGGGGCGAGAAGGGTGTCGAGGTCGACGTGGTCACCATCGGCCAGAAGGCGTCGGTGTTCTTCCGTCGCATCAAGGTCGAGATGCTGGCCACGGTCACCCATCTGGGCGACGTGCCGCACGTCGAGCAGCTGGTGGGCGTGATCAAGGTGATGCTGGATGCGTATTCCAGCGGCAAGGTCGACAAGGTCTTCCTGACCTACAACGACTTCGTCAACACCATGACCCAGCGCGCCGCCTTCGACCAGTTGCTGCCGCTGCCGGCGTCCGAGCAGCAGGTCGCTCACCACGACTGGGACTACATCTACGAACCCGACGCGCAGACCGTGCTGGAGCACGTGCTGACCCGCTACATCGAGTCGCTGGTGTACCAGGCGGTGCTGGAAAACGTCGCCTCCGAACACGCGGCCCGCATGGTCGCGATGAAGGCGGCGTCGGACAACGCCACCAAGCTGATCGGCACCCTGAACCTGGTCTACAACAAGGCCCGGCAGGCGGCGATCACCCAGGAAATCTCCGAAATCGTCGGCGGCGCGGCCGCGGTCTGAACACCCGTTCAGAGCCTGCGGCGCACCAACACATCAAGTTATTACGAGTTATCAAGAGGCTATGGCAATGAACCAGGGCAAGATCGTTCAGATCATCGGCGCGGTCGTCGACGTTGAATTCCCGCGCGAGCACGTGCCGAAGGTGTACGACGCACTGAAGGTGCAGAACACCGACATCACGCTGGAAGTCCAGCAGCAGCTGGGCGACGGCGTCGTGCGCACGATCGCCCTGGGTTCGACCGACGGCCTCAAGCGCAACCTGCTCGCCGACAACACCGGCAGTGCCATCTCGGTGCCGGTCGGCATTGGCACGCTGGGCCGCATCATGGACGTGCTGGGCCGCCCGATCGACGAGGCCGGTCCGGTCAAGGCCGACACCACGTGGGAAATCCACCGCGCCGCGCCGTCGTACGAGGACCAGTCCTCGTCGACCGAGCTGCTGGAAACCGGCATCAAGGTCATCGACCTGATGTGCCCGTTCGCGAAGGGCGGCAAGGTCGGCCTGTTCGGCGGCGCCGGCGTGGGCAAGACCGTCAACATGATGGAACTCATCAACAACATCGCGACCGAGCATTCCGGCCTGTCGGTGTTCGCCGGCGTGGGTGAGCGTACCCGCGAAGGCAACGACTTCTACCACGAGATGCAGGAGTCGGGCGTCGTCAACGTGCAGGAGCACGAGAAGTCCAAGGTAGCGATGGTGTACGGCCAGATGAACGAGCCGCCGGGCAACCGCCTGCGCGTCGCGCTGACCGGCCTGACCATGGCCGAGTACTTCCGCGACGAAGGCCGCGACGTGCTGCTGTTCGTCGACAACATCTACCGCTACACGCTGGCCGGTACCGAAGTGTCGGCGCTGCTCGGCCGCATGCCGTCGGCGGTGGGCTACCAGCCCACGCTCGCCGAGGAAATGGGCGTGCTGCAGGAGCGCATCACCTCGACCAAGACCGGCTCGATCACCTCGATCCAGGCCGTGTACGTGCCCGCGGACGACCTGACCGACCCGTCGCCGGCGACCACCTTCGCCCACCTCGACGCCACCGTCGTGTTGAGCCGAAACATCGCCTCGCTGGGCATCTACCCGGCCGTCGACCCGCTGGACTCGACCTCGCGCCAGCTCGATCCGAACGTGATCGGCAACGAGCACTACGAGACCGCCCGCCGCGTTCAGTCCACGCTGCAGAAGTACAAGGAACTGAAGGACATCATCGCGATCCTGGGCATGGACGAGCTGTCGGAAGACGACAAGCTGGCCGTGGCCCGCGCCCGCAAGATCGAGCGCTTCTTCAGCCAGCCGTTCACGGTGGCCGAGGTGTTCACCGGTTCGAAGGGCAAGTACGTCCCGCTGAAGGACACGATCCGCGGCTTCAAGGGCATCGTGGACGGCGAGTACGACCACCTGCCGGAGCAGGCGTTCTACATGGTCGGTTCGATCGAAGAAGCGGTCGAGAAGGCCAAGAAGATCGCGGCCTGATCGGCCCCTGGGCGGGCCTCGGCCCGCCTTTGCGGAAACAGCAGCAGATGCGGCGGGCTTGAGCCCGCCCCACGCGGGAAGGGAACACATGGCATCCACCATTCGTTGCGACATCGTCAGCGCCGAGGCCGAGATCTTCCACGGCGAGGCCGAGCTGGTCGTCGCCACCGGCGAGCAGGGTGAGCTGGGCATCGCGCCCAAGCACGCCCCGCTGATCACGCGCCTGAAGCCGGGCAAGGTTGTCGTCACCCTGCCGGGCGGCGAAAAGCTGGATTTCGCCGTGTCTGGCGGCATCCTGGAAGTGCAGCCGCAGGTCGTCACCGTGCTGGCGGACACCGCCGTGCGCGCGCAGGACATCGACGAAGCGGCCGTCCGCGCGGCGATGGAAGAAGCCCAGCGCGTGCTGTCGAACAAGGATCCGAAGATGAGCGTCGAGGAGGCCCAGTCGCAACTTGCGATGAGCCTGGCGCAGCTGTCGGCCCTGGAGCGCCTGCGGCAGAACATGAAGCACTGATCGCGACGCGGTCGGATGTTTCATCGCGAACGCCGGCGCAAGCCGGCGTTTCGCATTTGGGGAAGCCCGATTGCCGAGTGCGCTACGGTGGCATGCGCAAGGCGGTCGCGCGTACCGCGTGACACCGCGACCTTGCTGCGGCCGCGTCCGCGCACTCCGGCAGGACCTGCCGGACTCAGCGCCGATAGACCCAGTGGCGCGACACGAGGAAGCTCATTCCCGCCAGCACCAGTTCGATGGCGGGCTTGGCCAGCCAGGCCCACTGCAGGCTGGTCATGTGTTCGATCGTGCCGATCGCCCATGTGCTGACGGCGGTGGTGCACAGCCATAGCAGGACGAAGCGCAGGAACTGCCGCCGGCCCACGGTGGTGTCCTCGCCGGCGAACGTGATCCGGCCGTTCAGCCAGAACCCGAGCGCGGCGCCGCTGACGCGCCCGGCCACGTTGGCCAGTTCCACGCTCAGGCCCAGGTGGCTCAGGCCGACCATGACACCCCAGTCGACGATGTACTGCAGCAGGCCGATCAGTACGTAGTGGCGGCCCTGGCGCGAGATGTTCATCGCGGCGCTGCTCGCGGAACCCGCCACCACT
This sequence comes from Lysobacter solisilvae, assembly GCF_016613535.2. Lineage (NCBI taxonomy): Bacteria > Pseudomonadati > Pseudomonadota > Gammaproteobacteria > Lysobacterales > Lysobacteraceae > Agrilutibacter > Agrilutibacter solisilvae. The sequence continues at coordinate 561,373 of NZ_CP071518.1, read as the reverse complement.
GCGCCTGGCCTGCCTCGCCGGCACGCTGTGCGCCAACCAGTTGCAGGGCCTGCGCCTGCGCCGGCGTGAGTGCCTCGGGCCGGACGAGCACCGCGCTCGCGCCGGTGTCGCGGATCAGCGCGGCCCATGCCTGGCCCGAAGCCGCGCTCGCAGCGCGTGCGTGCAGGGCCGGGTCGTACCAGTCGGTCGTGCGGCCGCGGCCGGCGAACTCGGCGTAGTAGGGCGCCTGCGCATCGAGCACCAGCACGGCGCTGTCCGGCGACGCGGTGCGGATCGGGCCGGCCAGCACGCGCTCGGGCACGTAGCGGGCGAACAGCGGCTCGTCGCGGCCCAGCGCCGCCAGCGAGCGTTTCACGCCGCCCGTGTGCAGGAACCAGTGGGCATTGGCCTGGAATGCCAGCTGCGACACGCAAAGCCCGGCCGCCACGGCGATGGCCGCGCGCGCCGGGAGCGCGCGATCCAGCACGACGGAGAGGCAGGGCACCAGCAGCGCCAGTCCAGGATGCAGGTAGCGCGCGTACTGCATCGGCAACAGCGGCAGCACGATGGCTAGCGTGGCGCACGCGGCCAGCGCGCGCGTGCGGACATGGACCAGCGCCAGCAGCCAGGCCCCGCCCAACGCCACGTAGAGCAGGCCGGCGGCGCCGTCCCAGCCCTCGTGGTAAGCCGAGGTATCGAAACTCAGGCGCCACAGCACGTCCACGCCCAGCCCCGCATGCCAGCGCGGATCGCCGAAGGCCGCCGCGGGAAAGTACGGCGAGGCGAATATTTCGTTGAACAGCGGCAGCACCGGGTTGCCGGCGATGTACCAGGCCCAGGCGTAACTCGAAGCACCCAGCAGCGGCAGCAGCATCGCAGGCAGCAGCAGGTCCCGTGCCCGGAGCGCGCTGCGCAGTCGCCAGCCCAGCCACAGCAGCAGCGGCAGCGCGGTGAGCGCATGCAGCGGCTTGAGCCCACACAACAGGGCGAACAGGCACGCACCGCCGATGGCGCGGCGCCGTGCGGCGAGCCCCTCATCGAGCGCGAGGGAAGCCAGCGCCAGCATCCCGGCAACCGCCGGAAGTTCGGTCTGCATTCCGCCGAGAAGCCCGGCAGTGAGCGGCAGGCTGGCCAGCAGCGCCACCGCGCTCCAGCACGCGACCGGCGTGCCGCCGAGCAGCCGGCCAACGCGCCAGGCCCCGGTCAGGCCGGCAAGCAACCAGATTGCGTTGAGCGGCCCGCGTGCCTCGGCCCGCGCCATCACCTGCGCGATGGCCTGCAGCACGTCGCCGGCCCACGGCGCCAGTGCCCACACCTGGTGGGTGGGGTCGAGCGCGTAACGGCCGTGCAGCATGAGTTGCCAGGGCAGGCCCGCGTGGTAGGCGAGGTCGTCGTGCTGCATCGTCGGCAACCAGGCGCCGGCGGAGGCCAGTCCGCCCACCATCACGGCCCACGCGGCGGCGCGTGGCGACGCGTCGACCGCCTCGCGCCAGGCCAGCGTCGATGCCGACGCCATCCCGCGTAGCGCGTGGCGACGCAGCACGACCAGCGCCACGCACAGCAGGGCATATACGACGAGGTGATGCACCGGCAGCGGCAACAGCCACCCCACGGTGCCTGCGATCACGGCCAGGCCGACCAGCGTCGCCAATGCAGGCCGGTCCGCCGGGACCAGCAGCGATCCGATCGCGGCCCCCGTGCCGACGAGCAGCATGACCGCCAGCGTCGGCACGGGACCCGACAGCATCGCCAGCGCGAGCAGCCAGACGGCGCCAAGCGCCTGTGCCCACGTCCATTCGCGCCAGCGCCGCAGCGGCCACGCCAGCAAGGCGACCAGCCCGGCCAGCAGCGAACTCTCGCCGAAGCGGCCCAGCGGCAGCTCCCGCCAAAGCCCGTGGATCACCACACCCGCCGCACAGGCCAGCAGGCCGGCCCACACCAGGGCCTGCGCCGCAGCGGGGGCGCGTTCGAAGGCGACGTGGGCAGGGGAATGAGGCAGTGAGGTTTCCGGCACCGCCGAATCCTAGCAGCCACGCGGCTAGAATCCCTGCGTCGACGCCGGTCTTCGCCGGTCCCGCGCGGTGTGCCCTGCACGCGACGCTGCGGGCCCGCGTCCCACACTGGCGCCATCCCGCCCCGTGGTCCGTCCGCACACCGGGCCGCATGATCGTTGGAGTACGCATGAGCGCACCGTTGCACGTCGTCATCCTCGCCGCGGGCGAAGGCAAGCGCATGAAGTCGGCCCTGCCCAAGGTGCTGCAGAAGATCGCCGGCCGGCCGATGCTGGCTCACGTGATCGACAGCGCGCGCGCGCTCGAGCCCGCCGGGATCCACGTCGTGTTCGGGCATGGCGGCGACGCGGTGCAGGACGCCTTCGCCGACCAGCCGGACCTGGTCTGGGCCGAGCAGTCCCGCCAGCTGGGTACCGGCCATGCCCTCCAGCAGGCGATGCCGAACGTCCCGCAGGACGCCCGCGTCCTGGTGCTGTATGGCGACGTGCCCCTGATCCTGCCGGCCACGCTGCAGCGCCTGCTGGAGGCGCCCGGTCGCCTGGCGGTGCTGGTCGCCGTGCTGGCCGATCCCACCGGCTACGGCCGCATCCTGCGCGACGCCGAAGGCCGGGTTGCGCGCATCGTCGAGCACAAGGACGCCGACGACGAGCAGCGCGAGATCCGCACCATCAACACCGGCATCATCGTCGCCGACGCCGAACCGCTGCGGCGCTGGCTCGAACACCTGCGCAACGACAATGCGCAGGGCGAGTACTACCTCACCGACATCTTCGCCGCCGCCGCCAGCGAGTTCGACGCCGCCGAGATGGTGCACGTCGCCGAAGCCGTGGAAACCGAAGGCGCCAACGACCCCTGGCAGCTGACCCAGCTGGAGCGTGCCTTCCAGCACCGCGCCGCGCGGGCGCTGTGCCTGGCCGGTGCGCGCCTGGCCGACCCGGCGCGCGTCGAGGTGCGCGGCCGCGTCAGCGTGGGCATGGACGTGGAGATCGACATCGACGCCGTGCTGGAAGGGGAGGTCAACCTGGCCGACGGCGTGCGCATCGGGCCCTTCTGCCGCCTGCGCAACGTCACCCTGGGGCCCGGCACCGAAGTGCGCGCGCATTGCGATCTCGATGGCGTGGTCGTAGAGGGTGCCGCGTTGATCGGCCCGTTCGCGCGGCTGCGCCCGGGAACGGTGCTGGCTGACGGCGTGCACATCGGCAATTTCGTGGAAACCAAGAACGCGCAGCTGGGCGTCAGCAGCAAGGCCAATCACCTGGCCTACCTGGGCGACGCGGTCATCGGCAGCGGCGTCAACATCGGCGCTGGCACGATCACCTGCAACTACGACGGCGTGAACAAGTCCACCACCACCATCGAGGACGGCGCGTTCATCGGCTCGAACTCGTCGCTGGTGGCGCCGGTCACCGTGGGCGCGAATGCCACCGTCGGTGCCGGTTCGGTCATCACGCGCAACGCGCCGGCCGACAAGCTCACCGTCGCGCGCGGCAAGCAGATGTCAGTCGACGGCTGGCAGCGGCCGGTCAGGAAGAAATAGCGGCCGGTCCGCGCGGTGGCAGGGCGCTCAGCCGCCCGCATCCTCGATGGCGTCGCGCTGGCGCTGGTCCGCCGCATCCAGTTCGTCCTGCACCGACTTGGCGCGGTCGATGGGCGTCTGCGGGGCCGCGGCCGCTTCGACGTGCGCCGCCTGCGGCTCGGGCTTGCGTTCCTTGTCGATGGGCTCGGGCTTCGAGCAGGCCGCCAGTGCGCAGCACAGGAGCAGGCTCCACAGGATTCCAAGCATCGCGGCGTCCTCGATCGGGCTGCGGCTATGCTACGCCCGTTGCGCGATGCGGCGCGCGGTCAAGGAGACAGGGCATGGACCCCAGACGTTGGCGGCTGGATGGACAACTGGCGCTGGTCACCGGCGGCAGCGCGGGCATCGGGCGTGCGATCGCACGCGAGCTGCTTGGGTTCGGCGCGGACGTCCTGCTGGCCGCGCGCGACGCGGCGGGCCTGGAGTCGGCGCGCGCCGAACTGGCCGAGGACTATCCCGAACGCGGGATCCACACCTTCGTCGCCGACGTGGCCGACGACGAGCAGCGCCGCGAGCTGCTGGACTGGGTCGAGGACTTCCGCGAGGGCCTGCACATCCTGGTGAACAATGCCGGCGGCAACCTCACCAAGGGCGCCAAGGACTACACTGAGGACGAATGGCGGCAGATCTTCGAGATCAACCTGTTCTCGGCCTTCGAACTCTCGCGCTACGCCTACCCGTTGCTGACCCGGCATGCGGCCTCGTGCATCGTCAACGTGGGCAGCGTGTCGGGCGTCACCCACGTCCGCAGCGGGGCGCCGTATGGAATGAGCAAGGCGGCGATGCACCAGATGACGCGCAACCTGGCGGTGGAGTGGGCCGAGGACGGTGTGCGTGTAAACAGCGTGGCGCCCTGGTACATCCGCACGCGCAGGACGTCCGACAAGCTGGCCGACCCCGACTACCTGGACGAAGTGCTGCTGCGCACCCCCCCTCGGCCGCATCGGCGAGCCGGAGGAAGTGGCGGCGGCGGTCGCGTTCCTGTGCCTGCCCGCTTCCAGCTACGTCACCGGCGAATGCATCGCCGTGGACGGCGGTTTCCTGCGCTACGGGTTCTGATCGCGCGGGACGCGCCCGCCGGCAACACTCACAGGCCGCAGGTGCTGTCGCGCACCGCGCGACCGATGCGCTCAAATTCCGCCCGCGCCTGGACCTGGTCCCTGGCTCGCGCCGAATCGCAGCGACGATTCGGCCTCGCGCAGGCGGCGACGCCAGGCTTCGCACAGGGCGCCGTCGGCCACACGCTGGCAGCTGTCGGTCTTCATCTCGCAGGCCGCGCCCGATCCGCTCTCGCCATAACCACCCAGCGCGGTGGTGGCCAGCGTGGCGCAGCGCGGAGCCGGGTTGCCGTTCTCGCTGAGGTAACGGTCGTCGTCGTAGGTGCGGCACTCGTACAGCACCGGCGGCGGCAGCCGGTCGGCGTCGGCGACGGTCGAAGGTCCGAGTTCATCGGTCAGTGACGGACGCGCCGGCGCGGCAGGTGGCGGTGGAGGTGGGGGCGGCGGTGCCGGCTCGGCCACCGTCGGCGGAGCGGCCATGGGCACGAACGGCGATTCGGCGGCCGGCGGCGTTTCCATCACCCGCCGGTTCTGGCGGCTGCCCTTGGGACAGGGAACGTTGTTCTGGATCGTCAGCGCGCCCTTGGCATCGGTGCAGCGATAGATCACCACCTGCGACTGCGCGACGGTGGCGGCGACGCCGAACGCGATGCAGGCCAGGCCGCCCAGCACGATGTGGCGCCACCGGCGAGGCCGGCGCGGCGGAGGCAAGGCGACGGGGCAACCCTCAGGCAATGTCATCAACGCCCGCCGCAATCGCTGTCGAGGCGGGCATCGAGGCCGCGGGTCTGCAGGTCGATCTGCGCGCGCTCGGTGGGCTGCGCAATGTTCCATCGGCGATTGAGTTCCTGGCGCTCATCACGCATACGGTCGCACACCTCGGCCTGCGGAAGGGCGTAGCAGGGATCGCGGACCCAATCGCCGGTGGAGATCACGGGGACGATCTGGCGCTGGGGGTGGGGATGCGGGCGCGGCACTTCGCCAATGCTGACCGAGCCGCTGACGTTGCCGCCATGGAAGTCGGCGCGGCCGAAGACGCCGTTGAAGGCGGCGTGCGGATGGGCCACCACGGGAATGACGGGGTACCACACCGGTTCGAAGCGGCTGCGGCCGACACCGGTGTCATTGACGTAGAGCTCGCCGTCGGGGCCCTCGCATTCGTACATCTGGCGGATGGGATTGACCATGACGTAGCGCGGCGGCTCGCGGTGGTCGTCATCCGCGCGATCCATGGACGTGCGTTCGTCGGATGCACGCGGCTTGGGCACCGCGGGTGCGTCCTTGGGACGGATCATGCTGCGCGCCTGCTGGGTCTGGCCCTTCGTGCAGGGCGTGTCGCGCAGCGTGAGGCGGCCAGCCGCATCGGTGCAGCGGTAGATCGTGACATCGTCGGCCCCCACGTTCCACGCCGCCAGGCCGAGCGCGCAGGCGGCGATGATCCGGGCGGAGGAACGCAGTGTGGCCATGGCCGCATCTTGCGCCTGGCCCCCGCCCCAGGGAAGCCGGGCGGGGTCAGCGTTGCGGGGGATTCAGGAGCGTGGCGCCCCGTCACTTCGCACGCGTGTACTCGATCTGCATGGTCTTGACCTCCTTGCCGTCGCGCGTCTCGTGCATCTCGAAGACGTGGTGATCCTTGTCCACCACGCGCACGACGTTGCGGACGGGCACGACGATGCCCGGCTTCATCGGGTCGGGCATCTGTCCGCGGTAGGTGTAGGTCCGGGTAGCGGGGTCGTAGTCACCCTCGGCGAGGAAGACGCTGGTGGACATGTTGTCCATCCAGCTGCTGACGTACTTGCCCTTGATGTTGTCGTAGCCGCTGAACCCCAGGCCCTCGTACGGCTGCCCCATGAACGCGCCCTTGTAATCCATGCGCAACTGGCGCCCGCCGTAGATGGCGGTGTTCACCGCAGTGCCGGTTTCGATCGACGGGGCGGCCGAGGGCTCCATCCACATCGACTGCCGGGTATTCCAGGTGCCGGCGAACTGCTGGGCCAGGCGCTGGTGCGGTTCACCGGGGGTCGACGCCTTCTGCCAGGCCTGCATCATGGCCTGCTGCTCGGGACTCATCGGCGGGGCGGCCGGCGCGTTCTCCTGGGCGGCGGCGATCGACGGCAGCGCCATCGCCGCCCACAGGCACAGCGTGGCGGACAGGGGACGGCGAGGCTTCGGCATGAGCCTGGACTGCATGGCGCTCTCCCGGGATGGCCGCGGTGCGGCCGACCGCGGGACGGTACTGCCGCCGGCGTTAATGCGGTGTGCGACGCATGCCGATCCGATGTCCGGGATAGCGCACGCCGTCGCCGGTCATTGCCGCAGCGTGGCCCCGGTGCGGGCATCGCGGATGGCGGTGGGCGCGCCCAGACCGCCGGTTTCGCCTTCGCAGACCGCGTCCACCGCGGCCAGCACTTGGGGATCGAGCGCCTCGCGGCGATGGGCCGGCGGTTCGCCGGCACGGTTGGCGCTCGTGGATACCAGCGGCATGCCCGCGGCGCGACACAGCGCGGCGACCACCGGGTGGGCACTGACCCGCACCGCCACACCGGCATGGCGACCCGTGATCCAGCGTGGCACCCGCGAAAGCGCCGGTACGATCCAGGTGTGTGGCCCGGGCCAGCTGGCGTGGACCGCGCGAACCTGGTCCGGTGCCAACGCCGGCCAGTCGAGCCATCCGTCGAACTGGGCGACTTCAGCCGCCACCAGGATCAGGCCCTTGTCGACCTCGCGCTGCTTGATTGCCAGAAGGCGCAGGACGGCCGCCTCGTCATCGGGATTACAGCCCAGCCCCCAGACCGCTTCAGTGGGGTAGGCGACCACGCCGCCGGCGCGCAGGCAGCGCACCGTGTCATCAAGCGAGGCGGGGATAGTCATGCGGACGAGGATAGCCGAGCCTGCTGCGCGCGGTCCGGGGCGCGGGACGGATGCCACGCGCCGCCCGATGCCTGCCGATGGAGTCCCGCCGGCGCCGGCCCGATAGGGGCGGGCGCCAGCGGCGGCCGGTCAGGTGGTGGTGGCCTTCTTCGCCACGGCCTTCCTGGCGACTTTCTTGACGGCCTTCTTGACGGCCTTCTTCGCGGGGGTCTTGGCCGCCGACTTCTTCGCGGCCTTTTTCGCGGTTTTCTTCACGGCCTTCCTGGCGGCCTGCTTCGCCGGCTTGTCGGCCGCGTCCGCCACCTTCTTCGCCGCCTTCTTCGCCGGTTCCTTCTTCGCGGCGGCCTTCTTGCCGAAGCGGCCGCGCATCGGCTTGCCGGTGGTTTCCATCAGGCCCTGCGCTTCCTCCAGCGTGAGCGATGCCGGCTCACGGTCCTTGGGAATGCGGCCGTTGAGCTTGCCGTCGCTCAGATACGGGCCGAAGCGCCCGTTGAGCACCTGGATGTCGCTGCCCGGGAATTCCTTGATGATCCGGTTGCGGGCGATCTCTTCCTTCTCCTCGATCAGGAAGACGGCGCGGGCGAGGTCGATGGTGTACGGATCGTCTTCCTTCTTCAGCGAGGCATAGACGCTGCCCCGCTTGGCGAACGGCCCGAAACGGCCGATGCCGACGCTGACTTCGTCGCCGGCGTCGGTGCCCAGCTTGCGCGGCATCTTGAACAGCTCGATCGCGTCGGCCAGTTCGATGGTGTGCATCGATTGTCCCGGCCGCAGCGAGGCGAAGGTCGGCTTCTCCTCGTCTTCCACGGTGCCGATCTGCGCGTACGGCCCGTACCGCCCCAGGCGCACGCTCACCGGCTTGCCCGACTTCGGATCGGTGCCCAGTTCGCGCGCCCCGGTGGCTTCGGAGCGGTCGACCGATTCGGTCTTCTCGTCGACCAGTTCCTTGAACGGCCCCCAGAACTTCTCCATCAGCGGGACCCATTCCTCCTCGCCACGCGAGACGGCATCGAGGTCGTCTTCCATCTTGGCGGTGAAGTCGTAATCCACGTAGCGCGTGAAGTGGCTGCTGAGGAATTTCGACACCGCGCGGCCGACGTCGGTGGGACGGAAGCTGCGGCTCTCCATCTCCACGTACTTGCGGAACAGCAGCGTCTGGATGATCGAGGCGTACGTGGACGGACGGCCGATGCCGTATTCCTCGAGCGCCTTCACCAGCGCCGCTTCGGTGAAGCGCGGCGGTGGCTGGGTGAAATGCTGGTCGGCGTGGATGCGGTCCAGGGGCACGCGGTCGCCGATCTTCATCGCCGGCAGTTTGCGGCCTTCGTCGTCGTCCTCGGCCGACTTGGTGTCCTTGCCTTCCTCGTAGACGGCCAGGAAGCCCGGGTCGACCACGGTGGTGCCGGAAGCGCGGAAGCTGTGTTCGCTGCCCGCGGCCAGTTCGACGCTGACGGTGTTCAGCGTGGCCGGCACCATCTGCGAGGCGACGGTGCGCTTCCACACCAGTTCGTAGAGCCTGCGCTCGTCGTCGGACAGGTAACGCGATACCTGCGCCGGCGTGCGCAGCGCGGACGTTGGGCGCACCGCCTCGTGCGCTTCCTGCGCGTTCTTGGACTTGGTGGTGTAGGTGTTGGGCTTGTCCGGCAGCGCGCGCGTGCCGAAGTCACGCGCGATCACGTCGCGCAGTTCGGCCAAGGCATCCTGCGACAGCGCCACCGAGTCGGTACGCATGTAGCTGATCAGGCCGACGGTGCCTTCCTCGCCGATGGCGACGCCTTCGTACAGCTTCTGCGCCACCTGCATCGTCTTGCGCGTGGTGAAGCCGAGTTTGCGCGCGGCCTCCTGCTGCAGCGTGGAGGTGGTGAACGGCGCCGCCGGGCGCCGCTTGCGCTCCTTGCTGGTGACGTCGGTGACATGCAGCGCGCCACCGGCCGCCTTGACCAGGCGCTGGCGCGCGGATTCGGCGTCGTCCCCGTTGGTGATGGTGAACTGCTCGAACTTCTTTCCGTCCAGCTTGGACAGCTTGGCGGTGAAGTTCTGCGTGGGATGCGCGCACTCGGCCTCGACTGACCAGTACTCGCGGGCGATGAAGGCTTCGATCTCCTCCTCTCGCTCCACGATCATTCGCAGCGCCGGCGACTGGACGCGGCCCGCGGAGAGGCCGCGCTGCACCTTGCGCCACAGCACCGGCGACAGGTTGAAGCCCACGAGGTAGTCCAGGGCGCGCCGTGCCTGCTGGGCGTCGACCAGGTCGCTGGCGATGTCGCGCGGTTGGGTCATCGCTTCCTTGATCGCGCGCGGCGTGATCTCGGTGAACACCACGCGCTGCAGCGTCTTGCCCTTGAGCAGTCCACGTTCCTTGAGGATCTCGGCGATGTGCCAGCTGATCGCCTCTCCCTCGCGGTCCGGGTCGGTCGCCAGGAACAGGGCGTCGGCGGACTTGGCCGCCTTGGCAATGGCGTCGACGTGCTTCTCGTTCTTGTCGATCAGGTCATAGCGCATTGCGAAGCCGTTTTCGGGATCGACCGCGCCTTCCTTGGGCACCAGATCGCGCACATGGCCGTAGGAGGCGAGGACCGTGAAGTCCTTGCCCAGATATTTGTTGATCGTCTTGGCCTTGGCAGGCGACTCGACGATGAGGAGGTTTTTGGCCATTTGCGGGGGAAATCCGGTTCCGGGCGTCCAAGGGGGAGATCCCAGATGAACGCCAAACGAGGCTGGAGAAGGCAACGCCCACGGCCGGGAGACCGTGGGCGTCGCTGCAATGTTCTTTTTCTAGTGGAATCACGAGGCGGCCGGCGCTGTCAAGCTAAACCGTTGCCGGCCCGGGATCGCGGGCCGCCACCCCGGGCCCCTGGGGGGGCGCCGGCGTGACGTCGCGCACATCAGCCGCCGGCCAGGGCCCCGAAGATGGCGGCGATGACGACCAGGCCGACATAACCGATGACGAACAGGCCCAGCAGGGCGAGGACCACCACGGTGACCGTCCCCAGCTCCCGCTGCTGGCGTTCCGGATGGGCTGAGTAGGCCCAGCGGTCGACCACCTCGGTGCTGGCGACCATGTCGTGCAGCCCCTGCTTGCGCTCGCTCAACCCGCTGGTGAAAGCCGAAATCACCTCGGCCACGCCGCAGCTGACCAGGGCGAAGAGCATGCGGCCCCCGAACCGGCCCAGTGAACGCGCCAACGAGATCCTTCCGCCGTCGGCGCCCACGACCTTGATACCCACGGCCATCTTGCCCAGCGTTGCCTGGGAGGTCGAGGCGTGCATCAGAGTGAAGTACGCGAACTGGACCAGGAGCGGGATGCCGTAGGCGAGGGCGAAGAAGCCGACCCCGAAGGCCGTCGGGTCCATCATCGATTCAGCGCCTGCGGCGGCGCCGATTCCCACGCCCACCGCCACCAGCGCCATCACCATGAATACGATGAAGATCACCAGGCTGTCGATTGTCGCGGCCGCCAGCCGCTTGAGGAAGCCGGCCAGTACGACTTCACCGCCCCGGACGACGGCGTTCGCCTCCAGCGGAGCCCGCGGCGGACTGTAGGGGGAGTACGGATCAACGGCCGCCGACCCCGTTGCCACGGGACGCCGCTGCGCGGCCACGCCCGGGGCCCCCGTTTCGTCCGTCGCCGCCGGCGCCTGGGTCAGGGGTTCGGCCATGGCGTAAGGGTTGACCCCGGCCGACAGGGGCGCCGAATCCTGCACGGGCAGCGTTCGGCCTTCGGCCTCCGCCAGTGCCTGCGCCTTGAGTTCGCGCCACGGTCGCCACTGCAGCTGGCCTTCGTGCCATACCAGCGTGTCGTCCGCTAGCTGGCCGCCGCGGTGCAGTTCGGCCAAGTCCGCCGCGCTGACCGGCCCATGCCGGTTGCGCTCGTAATCGCTGTAGTACCACTGGGTCATCGGGGATCCTTGCCGGCCGTGCGGCAGGTGATGGGCGCGCGTTCGGGCAAGGTGCCGGCGTCGCACTGGTAGTCGAAATCGTAGCCATCGGCGGTGGTGACCAACCCCATCACCACGGTGCTGCCGTTGGCCGGTCCATTCGAGTTGCGCAGCGTCATCGTGTAGCTGCACGCGCCGGCGCCGGTCACGCCGAATTCGACCGCTTCGATGTGCCTGCTCGCAAACCGTGCGGAATCGTCGAAGCCGGGATCGCCGTTTCCGGGGCAGGCCCGGGTGCTGGCGACGTGCGCGAGCATTGCCTCCCGGACCGGCGCGGACTCCGCGATGGCCTGTGCCAGGTGGGCCCGGGTGGTGTAGTCCTGGTAGGCCGGCAGCGCGATTGCGGCGAGGATGCCGATCACCGGGATGGACAGGCCCGCGGCCACCAGCAGGGCGATCAGGCAGCCGGACATGCGCTTCTTCTCAGGTGCGGCCGTGTACGACGCCCCGGCGGCGCGCGGAGGCGCGGCAGCAGGCGCCCGATGGATGGGCAGAGGCGGCGGCCGGGAAGTGTCCGGTTGGGGCAGTTCGATTTCCATCTCGCCCACTGCGCGCGCCAGCGGAAGCCATTCGCGCGCGCCTTCCCGCCACACGAGCGTGTCCGCCAGGATCAGGCGGTCCCGATAGCGTCCCAGCAACTGTTCGGTCGAAAACGGTCCGACCCGGCCTTGGGCCGGGTCATGGTGAAACCAGGTGGTCATGCGTTCCCCAGGTACGTGTAGCCGGCCCAGCGCGGCTAGCGCGTGCGGGGCGGTATTCGGTTCGCCCCAGACCGCGGATCGTATATGTGACCGGCGGGGGCGTCATCCGGACTACCGCCGGCCAGCGGCTGGCGGCCCGGGGTTCGATCCGCCGACGCGTACGGCGTCAAACGCGCGCAGGCTCTGCGTCTGGGCAATCGGCATTCCGCCGGAGATCCCGTCTTCAGTGCACCGGTTCGGGTTCGTCGGCAAACATCTGCGTTTCCATCCAGGCATAGGCGGCTTCGCTGCCCGGCTGGTTGAAAAGCACCATCAGCACGACCCACTTGAGGTCATCCAGGTCCAGCTCGTCCTGGTCCAGCGCCATGGCCCGGTCGAGAACCAGTTCGCGTTGGCCCGCGTCGAGCACCCCGTGCTGCTCCAGGAACAGCAGGAAGCCGCGGCATTCCACGTCCAGCTTGTCCAGTTCCGGGCCGAAATAGACCCGCGTGGGCCCATCGGCCCGAGGCGTGGACGCGGCCGGACGCTGGGAGGCGAGCGCATCCAGCCACTCGAAGGCCTTGTTGATTTCGGCCGCGCTGAAGCCGGCCTGGCCAAGTTCCTCGAACAGCGGGCCGCTGCGGAGGGAGTCGTGGTCGCGGACGAGGTCAGCGTCCTCGGTGAAGTAGTGCTCGAACAGGTACAGCAGGACGTCCAGGATGCTCTCTTTCATTTCCCTCGGCCTGCGCCGCTGGCGGCGCGATGGGCGGGTTGGGCTTGTACGGGATGCGCCGCAAGATCCATGCCTTGCTCCGCTCCCTCCACCAGTTCAACCAGTTCGGTAGTACCGGCCGTGCTGCGTGGCGACCCGGCCGTCAAGCTCCATGAGGAGCAGCATGGAGGACACCATGGCGGGCGTCAATCCAGTCCGCTCGACCAACTGGTCCATACCTGTTGGGTCATGTCCCAATGCGCCCCACAAGCTCTGGTAGTCGCGATCGTTGGCCGCCTCGTGTCTGGCCGGGGCCTCCGACCCCCTGCCGGACTTCGCCGCGTCGACATAAATGGGGCCGGCCAGGCGCAGTCGCAAGTCGGTCGCCAGTTGTTGGGCCTGCGGAGCCAGGGCGGCGATCAGCTCGGTGGCGTCCTCCACCAGGGTGGCTCCGTCCCGGATCAGGCGGTGGCAGCCGCGGGTCATCGGGTTGTGGATCGAGCCGGGGACGGCGAACACCTCGTGGCCGGCTTCCGCCGCCAGGCGGGCCGTGATCAGGGCGCCGGAGCGGTGGGCCGCCTCGATCACGACGGTGCCCAGGGTCAGGGCCGCCAGGATGCGGTTGCGGCTGGGGAAATGTTCCGGGCGGGGCTGGGTTCCCGGCAGGTACTCGGAGACCACCGCTCCCACGCGGGTCATGCGCTCGTGCAGAGCCGCGTTGCTGCGGGGATACACAACGTCGGGGCCCGTTCCCACCACCGCGAACGTCCGGCCGCCCTCGACGCCCAGCGCGGCCGCATGCGCGGCCGTGTCGATTCCCGCGGCCAGTCCGCTGGCCACCCCCAACCCGCTCCCCGCCAGGGTGCGCGCGAAGGTGGCGGCGTTCTCCACCCCGGCCGGGGTCGCCGCCCGGCTGCCGACGATGGCCACGCTGGGGTGCCAGAGCAGGTCGGCATCGCCGGCGACAAACAGGGCCAGGGGCGGGTTGGTGCTGCGCCTGAGTTGCGGGGGATAGTCGTCGTCGGTCCAGCCCACGAGGCGATGGCGGGGATCCTCCAGCCAGCATCGCGCAGCGTCCACCGCCGGATCATCGATGCGTCGCAGGGCCTGGACCTGGTCCGGGACCAGGCCGCAGGCGCGCCCGTCGGCATCGGCCGCGTCGAGGGCGGCGGCGGGACCGGAGCAGGATTCGAGCAGCGTCCGGCGGGTCCAGATCGGGCCGCCGATCGCGACGAGCCTCAGCAGGGCTAGGGAATCTTCGGGGGTCATGTGGCCAGACTAGAGGGACGCGTTCTCCGTCGCGTCGTCCCCTCGCGATCGGCGCGGTAGGAAAACGTCTCGCCTGTCACGGGTGATCAGCCTGGCCGGACCCCGGAAACGAAGACGGCGCCCTGGGGCGCCGTCCTCGTGTTGCATGCCGCGGGCCTCAGTAAGGCGCGTCGGGGTGCTTGAGCTCGTAGCCGATGCGGGTAGGACGGATGCTGTCCATCACCAGCGCGTAGCTGACCTTCTCGAAGGTGCGGAACACCACCAGATGGCCGGCGAACTCGTCGGGCAGGCGGACCACGTCGCCGCTGGTCACCGTATCCGCGGTGCGGTCTTCACCCACCAGGACGCGGTCGATCGCGGTGCTGCCGACGCGCCAGCTGGAGAACACGGTCCCGTTGTCGACGCCATCGCGCGAACCGACCGACAGGGCCACCACGTCGCGCGGGCCGCCCGTGGAGAGCATGTCCGCGACCGCCAGTACCTTGGCCTTGCCGTAGGCGAACTGCTGCTTGGGCGGATGCGGGAAGAACTGCAGGTCGTAGGGCTGCGCTTCGACCGGCACCAGGCGGTCGCCGCGACGCACTTCACGGCCGACGCTGTCGATCACCAGCGAACTGACGTCGGACTCGCCGGCGGGGCCACGGCTCACGGTGCCGACGGTGAGCTGCATCAGCTCATAGCCCAGCAGACGACCCTTTTCCTGCGGCAGGTAGTAGTTCCAGATCCGTTCCATGCCCTGGGTGATGTCGCCGCGGTAATCCAGGTCTTCGGGCACCTGGGTCGGCGTGCGGGCACAGCAGCGCTCGGGATCGATTTCGAAGAACGCCAGCGAGGGCCGCACGACCGCGTAGCGCTGGCCCGGCTGTGCGCCGGTCAGCCCCTGCACGTAGGCCAGCTGGCCCACGGTGCCACGCATGCGGTCTTCTTCCAGACCCACCACGTAAGGCAGGTGCTTGAATTCGTCGACGACGCGCAGGTTCTTGAGGAAGGGCTCGACCTGCGACAGCGGGATACCCGTCACCGGGGCTTCCTCGCGCGGGCCTGGCGTCATCGCCACGCGGTCCAGATACGCCAGCGAAATCACGTCGCCGGGATAGATCAGGTGCGGGTTCTTGATCTGCGGGTTGGCCTGCCAGATTTCGGGCCACAGCCACGGGCGCTTGAGGAAACGACCGGCGATATCCCACAGCGTGTCGCCACGCTTGACGGTATAGGTGTCCGGGTGCCCGCCCTGCAGTTCGGCAGCGACGCCGGCAGTGGCGATGGTCAGGAACGCAGCGGTCAGAACCGTGCGGATTGGTTTAAGCATGGCGGCCATGTACTTGATTCCCCTTGCCAGTTTTCCCCACAGGCCCGGGCACTATAGCCCAGAAGAGTCGCGCGGATGCAAGCCTTTCACGGCTCCGGCGGGGTTACAATCGGACCGGTGATTGACGTTGTGACCGTCGCCCCCATTTTTGATGCCATGGCCCTGCTTCCCATCCTCGAATTCCCCGATCCCCGGCTGCGTACCCAGGCCGCGTCCGTCGACCCCGTCCGGATCCCGTCCCCGGATTTCCAGCGCCTCATCGACGACATGTTCGAAAGCATGTACGAGGCCCCGGGCATCGGCCTGGCGGCGAGCCAGGTGGACGTGCACCAGCGCTTCATGGTGATAGACGTCAGCGAAGACAAAAGCCGGCCGCTGGTGTTCATCAACCCCGAGATTACCGCGCGCAACGGTGACCAGGTCTACCAGGAAGGCTGCCTGTCGGTTCCTGGGATCTTCGCCGACGTGACCCGGTCCAACGAGATCACGGTCCGGGCGCTCGACCGGAACGGCCAGTCCTTCGAAATGCACGCCGACGGCCTGCTGGCGGTCTGCATCCAGCACGAGATGGACCACCTCGTCGGGAAGCTGTTCGTCGACTACCTCTCGCCCCTCAAGCGCGAGATGGTCCGCAAGAAGCTCGCCAAGCAGCGCCGCCTGGCCGGCGACGCGGCGTAATCGGCGCACGCCACGCATTGCAGACCGTAGCGGGCGCCCCGGCGCGCCCGCCCGCGCCGGCCGCATCGGGCCGGCTCCCCACGCGACGCGGGTTCTGGCGCCTGTCGCCGGATCCGCTCCCCGGATGCCCCGCATGAGAATCGTCTTCGCCGGCACGCCCGACTTCGCCGTCCCCAGCCTGCGCGCCGCCGCGCAGCGCAACGAAGTCGTGGCCGTCTACACCCAGCCCGACCGGCCTGCCGGGCGCGGGCGCGAACTGACCCCGTCGCCGGTCAAGCGCGAAGCGCTGCTGCGCGGCATCGAGGTGGTGCAACCCGAGAACTTCCGCAGCGTCGTCTCGAAGCAGGCCCTGCGCGCGCTGCGGCCGGACCTGATGATCGTGGTCGCCTACGGCCTGATCCTGCCGCAGTCGGTGCTCGACATCCCGACCTTCGGCTGCTGGAACGTGCACGCTTCGCTGCTGCCACGCTGGCGCGGCGCCGCGCCGATCCAGCGGGCCATCCAGGCCGGCGACCGCGAGAGCGGGGTGTGCCTGATGCAGATGGAAAAGGGCCTGGATACCGGCCCGGTCCTGTTGTCGCAGTCGCTGGAGATCGGGGCGCAGGACACCGGCGGCCAACTGCACGATCGCCTGGCCGCACTGGGTGCACAGGTGCTTTCGGACGGGCTGGGCCTGCTGCGCGCCGGCATCCGGCCGGCGCCGCGCGCGCAGCCGGAGGTTGGCGTGACCTACGCCCACAAGCTGGACAAGGCCGAAGCCCGGCTCGACTTCTCGCAGCCGGCCCAGGTGCTGGCCGATACCGTGCGTGCCTTCAATCCCTGGCCGATGGCCGAGGCGCAGGTCGCCGGCGAGCGCCTGCGGATCCACGGCGCGGCCGCACTGGACGAGGCGCACGGCATGCCCGCCGGAACCCTGCTTCGCGCCGGACGCGAGGGCCTGGACGTAGCCTGTGGCCAGGGCGTGCTGCGCATCCGGGTCCTGCAGCGCGACGGTGGCAAGGCGATCACCGCCGCCGACTACCTCAACGCGGGACGCGACCTGGCGCGCTGACCGCATTGCCACGACCCGAATCCCGATCGATTCCGATGCACGCCGCGGGCGGCGCACGCACGAGGCCACCATGAAGCAGTCCCCCGGTTCCCAGGCCCGCGTCACCGCCACCCGCGTGCTGGACGCCGTGCTCCACCGCGGACGCTCGCTGAAGGCCGAACTGGCGGCCGCGCTGCCGGCGTTGTCCGATCCGCGCGACCGCGCGCTGGTGGAGGCGATCTGTTTCGCCGCGCTGCGCCAGCATGCAGCCTTCAACGCGGCACTCGCGCAGTGGATCCCGCGTCCGCTGCCGCGGCGCGACGACGAACTGCGGGCGCTGCTCCACGTAGGCCTCGCGCAGCTGGTCGCACTGGCGCTGCCTGCGCACGCCGCGGTCGCCGCCACGGTCGACGCGGCACGCGGGATCGGCCGCGCCCACCAGGCCGGCCTGGTCAATGCGCTGCTTCGGCGCGCCCAGCGCGAAGGGCTGCCCGCATCCGACTTGTCCGCGCAATGGCCGCAGTGGCTGCGCACGCACCTGGCCCGCGACTGGCCGGCGGACCTGGACGGCATCTACACGCACAGCGCCATGCCACCTCCGCTGTGGCTGCGCAACAACCGCCTGCGCCAGACGCGCGCGGACTACCTGCACGCACTGCACGATGCAGGCCTGGCGGCGTCGCTGCCGCAGGCGGCGGACGACATCCTGGCGCCCGACGCGCTGCGGCTGGAGGACAGCCTGGCGGTGACATCGCTGCCGGGGTTCGCGCAGGGCACCGTTTCCGTGCAGGACATCTCCGCCCAATGCGTGGCCGCCGCCCTGGCGCCGGCGCCAGGCGCGCGCGTGCTCGATGCCTGCGCCGCGCCCGGTGGCAAGAGCGCTCACCTGCTCGAACGCGAGCCTTCCCTGCGCCTGACCGCGCTCGATGTCGACGCGGCGCGACTGGAGCGCGTCCGCGAGACGCTGGCGCGCCTGCAACTGGAAGGCCGCGCCAGCCTGCGCGCCGCCGATGCGCTGGACCTGCCTGCCTGGTGGGACGGCGAACCCTTCGACACCGTGCTGCTGGATGCTCCGTGCTCGGCCAGTGGCATCGTCAGGCGCCAACCCGACGTCCTGCTGCACCGGCGCGAATCGGATCTGGCGCCCCTGCTGCACACGCAGGCGGCGCTGCTCGACGCGCTGTGGACCACGCTGGCGCGGGGCGGCGTGCTGTTGTATGCGACGTGTTCGATCCTCAAGGCGGAAAACCAGGCGCAGATCGAGGCCTTCCTGGCCCGCACGCCCGACGCGCAGCCGCAGCCGCTGCACGAAGCCTTTGGCCGCCTCACCGGCCAGGGCCGCCAGCGCCTGCCGGGCGATGGCGGCGGCGACGGTTTCTTCTACGCCCGCCTGCGCAGGAACTGATCGCCGGGCACGGCCGGTTCAGGCCCCGCGCATGCCGCCGTATCATGCGCGGATGCTCAAGACGACAGCTTCCCGCGAAACCTGGTTGTTCTGGATCCTGGCGGTGATGGTGCTAGGGGCGGGGCTGGGCCTGCGCGACCCCTGGCCCGCCGACGAACCACGCTTCGCGCTCGTCGCCAAGCACATGGTCGAGAGCGGCGACTGGCTGTTCCCGCATCGCGGCACCGAGCTGTACTCCGACAAGCCGCCGACCTTCATGTGGCTGCAGGCCGGCGCCTACACCATCTTCCACAACTGGCGGGTCGCGTTCCTGCTGCCTTCGCTGCTGGCGGCGCTGGGCACGTTGTGGTGCGTGGTGGACCTGGGCCGCCGCCTGTGGACCCGCCGCGTGGGCCTGTATGCCGGCTATGCCCTGCTGTTCACGCTGCACTTCACCTACCAGGCGAAGAAGGCACAGATCGATCCGGTGCTGCTGTTCTGGGTGACGCTGGCGAACTATGGCCTGCTGCGCCACCTGCTGCGCGGCCCCGACTGGAAGATGTGGGCGCTGGGCTGGTTCGCGGCGGGCATCGGCACGATCACCAAGGGCGTAGGCGCGCTGGCGCTGATGATGTGCGTGCCGGCGGCTTTCGCCGTGTGGCGCGACTGGCCGCGCGCGGGCCTGCACCTGCGCGACTGGCGCGCGCTTCTCGGCCCGGTCGTGCTGGTGCTGGCTGCCTGCCTGTGGCTGGTGCCGATGGTGACCGCGGCGCTGGGCCATGCCGATCCCGCCTACCGGGCCTACATGGACGACATCCTGTTCCGCCAGACCGCGGGGCGGTACGCGAAATCCTGGGACCATCACCAGCCCGCGTGGTACCACCTCGGCGTGATGCTGAGCATGTGGCTGCCGCCCATGCTGGCGTTGCCATGGGCGCTGCCTGCCTGGAAACGCAGGTTGCAGCGCCGCGATGCGCGCTACCTGCTGCCGCTGGCGTGGTGGGCGCTGATCGTCCTGTTTTTCTCTATCCCGGCCGGCAAGCGCGATGTCTACATCCTGCCCGCGCTGCCGATGGCCTGCCTGGCGCTGGCGCCGCTGCTGCCTGGCATCGTACGCATGCGCTGGCCGCGACGGCTTGCGCTGGCTTTCGCCGCTGCGCTGACGCTGCTCGCCCTGGGGGCGGGCCTGGCGATGGTATTGGGCAATCCAGGCTTCGAACGCACGCTGGTGGAGGAGCGCGGCTTCGGCAATGCCGCGCCCTTTGCGTGGCTCCTGCTGGCCATCGCGGGTTGCGGAGCGGGCAGCCTGCTGCTGTTCGGCCGGCGCCAGCCGATCCACGCGCTGCTGGGCACGCTGGCCTCGGCCTGGGTGCTCTACGGACTGGTCGGCTATGCGTTGCTCAATCCGTCCAGTTCGGCACGCGACCTGATGGCGCGTGTCGACCGCACGCTCGGGCCACGCAACGAACTGGGCCTGGTCGCGTGGAAGGAGCAGAACCTGCTGATGTCGCCGCGGCCGACCACGACCTTCGGTTTCGTCGTCCCGTGGGGCGAGCAGCTCAAACGCGGCATGGCCTGGCAGCGGCTGGCGCCCGAGCGCCGCTGGCTGCTGGTACAGGATCCGGCATTGTCGGACTGCATCGACCGCGACAAGGCCATGGTCGCGGGGCGCTCCAATCGCCGACTCTGGTGGCTGGTGCCGGCCACTGCGGTGATTGCCGGCTGCGTGCCGTCGGGCGGCGCGCTGGACCAGGGTACCGACGCCAACTGACGGGCGCGATCGGCCCGCGGCGCCGGCGCGTCAGCCCTGCACGGGCCGGCCGTTCTGCAGCATCCACAACATGATGGTCTTCTGCCGCACGTAGTTGGCCCGCACGTAGGCGTAGACCAGCCCGTGCCAGCCATCCAGGAACCCCAGCCGCAGCACGTAGCCGCGCCAGAAGCGCCAGGCCGGCGCCAGCACCAGCATGGCCAGCGTCGCGCGCTTGCCGCGCGCGAAATCGTCTTCGGCCATCATCCGCGCGTAGCGCTGCGTCTTGGACAGCTGCTGTTCGAGCGAGCGGTACGGGTAATGGATCAGGTCGCCGGGCAGGGTGCGCACCACGCCGTCCACGCTGGCGGCCTCGTGGATCTCGCGCGTGCCTCGCCAGCCGCCGCGGCGACGGTCGAACAGCCGCAACACCCGGTCGGGGTAGGCGTTGCCATGGCGCAGGAACCTGCCGAAGTACTCCGACAGGCGCGAGAACCGGTACCCCGCCGCCTCGGGAAACCCGCGGGCCTGTTCGGCCCGGATGGCTTCAAGCAGCGCCGGGCTCACCCGTTCGTCGGCGTCCAGGCACAACACCCAGTCATGCTGCGCCTGGGCCACGGCGAAAGCCTTCTGGCTGCGGAACCCGTCGAATGCGCGCTCGATCACCCGCGCACCCGCGGCGGCGGCGATCTGTCGCGTGGCGTCGGTGGAATGCGAGTCGATCACCACGACTTCGTCGCAGAACGCGAGCGAGGCCAGGCAGTCGCCGATGCGGTCGGCCTCGTTGAACGTGATAATGCACGCCGACAACCCGTGAACGGGCCCCGCGGCAGTCTGCGGTGCGCCGGACGCGCCTTGCGTGGCAGGAGTTTGGGAAGCAGTAATGGCGGATTACCTGTTGTTCGCGACCGAGCGCTACGCGCTGCCCATCCTGCAACCGCTGGCCGATGCGCTGCAAGCCAGGGGGCACACGGTGGGAGCGTTGCTGGTGGACAACGCCCGGGACGGCCTGATCGAAGGCGCCCGCATGATGAGCCTGCGCGAGGCCGTGGCGTTCCGGCCGCATGCCGTCTTCAGCGCCGCCAACTGGGTGCCGACCTTCATCCGCGGCGCCAAGGTGCAGCTGTTCCATGGCTTCAACGTGGAAAAGCGCGAGGACGCGCGCGGCCATTTCCGGGTGCGCGGCCTGTTCGACCTGTACTGCACGCAGGGTCCGGCGACCACTGCACCCTTCAAGGCGCTGGCCGCGCGTCACCGGCACTTCAAGGTGGTGGAAACCGGCTGGTCCAAGCTCGATCCCCTGTTCCGCGACGACGACGGCCAGGCAGCCGCGCTGCGCGCGCCGGCGGCGGGGCGCGAGGTCGTGCTGTTCGCCTCGACCTTCACCCCGCGCCTGAGCGCGGCGCCGCAGCTGTACGACGCCATCCGCGCCCAGGTCGAACGCGGCGACCGCTACTGGCTGCTGACCCTGCATCCCAAGTGCCCGCCGGAGCTGTTCGACCGCTACCGCGCGCTTGCCGGTCCCAACGCGGCCTTCGTCGAAACCGAGCAGCTGGTGGCCGCCCAGCGCGCGGCCGATGTGCTGCTGGCCGACACCACGTCGGTGGTGTCCGAATTCGTCGTGCAGCGCAAGCCGGTGGTGACCTTCCGCAACCGCGCGCCCAAGGCGCACATGCTGGATTTCAACGACGCCGCGCAGCTGCCGGCGATGCTCGAACGTGCTTTCGCGCCTTCGGCGACAATCCGCGAGGCGCTGCGCAGCTACGCCGACCAGATCCATCCGTGGCGCGACGGGTACTCGGCGTATCGCGTGCTGGCGGCCACCGAAGCCTTCCTCAGCGGCCGCCTGGGCCAGGTGGGCCGCAAGCCGTGGATGGCGAAGTTCCGCGCCCTGCAGATCCGCCGCGAGCTGGGCTACTGGCGTCCCTGATCGCCCGCGCCCGCCACGGCATCAACGCAGCGGACGTCGGGCCAGCGTGCGCGCCAGCCGGGCGTGCAGGGCCTGCGCCTGCTCGTGCGCCAGGAAGCGCAGCCGCAGGGGCGGCGCCAGCGCCGCCGCGCCGGAGGTGTCCAGCCACAGCGTCGCCGTCCCGCACAGACGGTCCAGCGGACCGCGGCTGAGCTCCAGTGCCTGCAGCTTGTCGAGTTCGGCAAAGCGCCAGGTGCGATGCCACCAGCCCTCGCGTACGGCAACGAGCTGGTCGCCGGTGGCGTGCGCGGTCGAGGCCATGTGCCGCCGCGCGGCGTAGGCCGACCACGGCAGCCACAACAGGGCCAGCAGGCCGACGGGGCCGAACTGCCAGGTCAATGCCGCGGCGGCGAGCCCGACGAAGGGAAGGCCGACGATCCACAACCGCCACCAGTGCCGCATTGGCACTGGATCCCACTCCAGCCGGGTCCAGCCGCTCCGCGGGAGCACGTGCAGGATGAGGGCCTCGCATTGCGCCGGCGTCCCGATCGGCGCCAGCTCGCGCAGTGCCCGCTGCTGGTTCTGCTGTTCGGCGACCGCCGTGTCGACCTCCAGGCTGCGGCGCCCGAGCAGCCGATGGAGCATGCCCTCGCGCAGTGTCCACGCCTGGATGCGGCCACGCGAAGCGCTGGTGCGCCAGCGCGCCAGCAGGCCGCGCTCGACAGTGAGCCGGCGCGCGTGTTCGGTCAGTCGGAATCCGTGGTACTGCAGCAGCGCGAGCAGGACGGAGAACACGCGCAGCGCCAGTACGGCCAGCGCCACCAGGCTGACGCCCGCGATGGCGTACAGCGCCAGGCTCGGCGCGGCGGTCTCCACGCCGCTGTCGGACACGCGGATGACGAACGACTGGCCCCATTGCTCGACCAGGTTGGGCAGCAGGCGTGGCCGGAACTGCGACAGGCCGCCGATCGCGGCGCCCACCACGATCAGGCCGCGGTTGGACACCAGCCCGACGCGCAGTACCTCGCCGGGCGGCAGCGCCAGCAACAGGGTCGGCGCCTGTTCGGACGTGGCATCGGCGGGCGAGGCGACGATGCTTCCGCGCCGCCGCACCAGCGCTTCCAGCGCCAGCGCGTCGGCCATCTTGAGCACGCGCATTTCGGCTTCGGGCTTCTTGCCGCCCGCCGACTCCAGGCGCACTTCGGCCACGCCGAACACGCGATGCAGCAGGGATTGCTCGAGGGCCACGTTGTGGATGCGGGCGAACGGGATCACCCGCAGGCTGCGTTCCAGCAATCCGCTGCGCACGACCAGGGCGTCCCCGGCGATGCCGTAGCGGTAGGTGAAATAGCGCCAGACGGCCATCAGCGCGAGCACGCCCACGCCGATCAGCGGCCACAGTTCGTTGCGGTCGCCACCGAAGAAGAACGCCGCGACCAGGGGCAGGATGAACTGCTTGAGCTGCTGCAGCAGCACGAACAGCCATGACATCGGATGCAGGCGACGTTCGGCGTCCGCCGCGGTCGCTTCCGGCATCGACGCCGGCGTGCCGGCGGACTCAGGCGTCATCGTCGCGATCGATCTGGCGGCCGAGCAGGTCGCGCAGGCGCTGTGCGTCGTCCGCGTCCAGGTGCGGCACCGTCACCGAGCTGTGGCGGGTCCCGGCCGTGTGGATGACCAGCGTCGCCAGGTTCCGGCGGCGCTGCCAGGGCCCGCGATTGAGGTCCAGGTGCTGCACGCGGTTGGCGGGCACGCGGGTTTCGCGCTGCCACATCCGGCCCCGCCGGATCGCCAGGCCGTCTTCGTCCAGCAACCAGGCCACGTGGCGGAACTGGCGCGAACCCAGCCAGGCGCCGAGCGCCACGCCCAGGCCCAGGCCGAGTGCGCCGCCGGCCACGCGGGACAGGTCCGCCAGCCCGAACGCGACGCTTCCCAGCACCATCGCGGGAACCGTAGCGGGCAGCACGCGCGAGAGGATGAAGAGCAGGCGCGCGCGCGCAGGCAGCGCCTGCCAGCCCGTGGCGGGCGCGTAGGCCGGGAGGACGGGCGGTTCGTTCATTTCAGCGGATTCCCTTGTACGGATTGTCGTCCCAGTTGCCCGAAGGTTGCAGCGTGTAGCGCTTGTACGTCCACTGGTACTGGGACGGGTCGCGGCGGGCGATGCGTTCGACGGTCTGGTTCAGCGCGGCGACCGCGACTACGGGATCCGCGTCGGCCACGGCAGGCGGCGCGGCCTCGATGTGGAGGGCGAAGCCGGGACCGTCGTCGTGCGCGTCGATCCGCTCGCACCACGCGAACACCACCGCGGCGCCGGTGCGGTGGGCCAGGCGACCCAGCAGCGTCATGGTGAGCGCGGGGACGCCGAAGAACGGCGCGAATTCGCCGTCGCCCTGCTTGGGCTGCTGGTCGGGCAGGATGCCGACCACGCCGCCGTCCTTCAGCAGTTTGAACAACTGGCGCACCCCCGGACCCTCGGCGCGCACCTGGGTCACCCGCGCGGCCTGGGCGTCATCCGCGCGCACCAGCCGCAGGAAGGCGTCGCCCACCGCCGATTCGGGCGGCGCGTACAGGATCGCCAGCGGCGTGTGCGCGGCCAGCCACTGGTTGAGCAGTTCCCAGTTGCCGTAATGCGGCGCCGCCACGATCACGCCGCGGCCCGCCGCGATGGCGGCATCGAACAGATCCACCCCGTGCGACTGCCGGATCAGGCCCAGATTTTCGGCGTGCGGGCGCGTCCACATCCGCAGCGTCTCCAGTGCCTGCCGCGCCGTGGTGCGCACGATCCGCTGGTGCAGGTCGTCGCGTGCCGCGGCCGGCAACTGCGGCTGGGTGAGTTCCAGGTTCCGGCGCACCACCCGTGATTCGCGCGTGTTCCGCCGCAGCATCCACGCCGCCAGCCCGTCGCCCAGGCGCATCAGCCAGCGCCAGGGCAGGCGGGCGAGGGCGGTGGCGAACAGGTGGAGCAGTCGCGCGGCGAGATCGGTCATCGCGGAAGTGTAGCGGCGCGTCCCCGTCGTCCCGGCGTCTGTCGCGGCTTCGCCCCATGCCCCGCAGGCCGTAATCTGGCCAGCCTTTCGACCGGTGGACTTCCATGCTCGCCCTGATCCAGCGCGTCACCCAGGCATCCGTGGTGGTGGGCGACGAAACGGTCGGCGCGATCGGGCCAGGCCTGCTGGCCCTGGTCGGCGTCGAGCCGGGGGACGGCGATGCCCAGGTGGCGCGGATGGCCCAGCGCCTGCTCGGGTATCGCGTCTTCCACGACCCGCAGGGGCGGATGAACCTGGCGCTGGCGGACACCGGCGGCGGGCTGCTGCTGGTCAGCCAGTTCACCCTGGCCGCCGACACCCGCAGCGGCATGCGTCCCGGGTTTTCCACCGCCGCCGCGCCGGAACTGGCTGAACCGGTGTTCAACCATCTGGTGCGAACGTGCCGGCAAAAGCACGCCGGAGGGGTGGAAACGGGGCGCTTCGGTGCCCATATGGTCGTCAGCCTGGTGAATGACGGGCCGGTGACCTTCCTCCTGAAGGCCTAGCCGGGCCCCCTGTTCCCCGTGGTTCATCGCCCAAGCGCGGCGTGGCGCATGGCAGCGGCCTTGCGGCCCAACTGGCGGCGCGGCGCGGTATAATGCTTGGTTCCCCAGCCTCAACCTCCGGTGTCCAGTCCATGGCGAACGAACGCCCGGCCCCCCCGTCCGACATCAAGCAGCTCATCAGCAAGGGCCTGGAGCAGGGTTATCTGACCTATGCCGAGGTGAACGACCACCTGCCCGATGACCTGGTCGATGCGGAGCAGATCGAAGACATCATCGGCATGATCAACGGCATGGGCATCGAGGTGCACGAAGTTGCGCCCGACGCCGAGACCCTGTTGCTCGCCGACGGCAATACCGGCAACCGCGAAGTCGACGACACCGCCGCCGAGGAAGCTGCCGCCGCGCTCACCGCGCTGGACGGCGAAGGCGGCCGCACCACCGACCCGGTGCGCATGTACATGCGCGAAATGGGTACGGTGGAACTGCTCACGCGCGAAGGCGAAATCGCCATCGCCAAGCGCATCGAGGAAGGCCTGAACCAGATGCAGGCCGCGCTGGCCTCGTTCCCGGGCACCATCGCGCACATCCTGGGCGACTACGAAACCCACAAGACCGGCAAGAAGCGCCTGGCCGAGATCGTCGTGGGCTTCTTGGACGCCGAGCCCGAACCCGAGCCGGTCCCGGTTCCGGTCGTGGCCGAGGTCGACGCCGAAGAGGAAGACGAGGAAGTCGAGGTCGCCGGCGCCGATGAAGAGGCCGCCGAGGAAGGGCCGACCGGTCCGGACCCGGCCGAGGTCGCCGACCGCATGGGCAAGATCGCCGATGCGTACTCGCGCTTCGAGAAGGCCTATGCCAAGCACGGTCCGACACACAAGACCGTCGCCAAGGCGCGCGAGGAGATGGCCGAAGTCTTCGTCACCCTGAAGCTGCCGCTGGGCCTCACCGACACGCTCGTGCGCAGCCTGCGCGAAGTGGTCAATGGCGTGAAGGAACACGAGCGCCGCATCCTCGACCTGTCGACCCGCGTCGCCCGCATGCCGCGCAAGGACTTCATCCGCGCCTGGGAAGGCAACCAGACCAACCTGGGCTGGGTGGATGACGTGCTCAAGCGCAAGCAGAAGTGGTCGTCGGGCCTGCGCGACGTCAAGGACCAGATCGTCGCCGAGCAGGAAGCCACCATCGCCATCGAGCAGGCCAACTTCCTGACCCTGGCCGACATCAAGGAAATCAGCCGCGCGATGGCCTATGGCGAAGCCAAGGCGCGCAAGGCGAAGAAGGAGATGGTCGAGGCGAACCTGCGCCTGGTGATCTCCATCGCCAAGAAGTACACCAACCGCGGCCTGCAGTTCCTCGACCTGATCCAGGAAGGCAACATCGGCCTGATGAAGGCCGTGGACAAGTTCGAATACCGCCGCGGCTACAAGTTCTCGACCTACGCCACCTGGTGGATCCGCCAGGCCATCACCCGTTCGATCGCCGACCAGGCGCGCACCATCCGTATCCCGGTGCACATGATCGAGACGATCAACAAGCTCAACCGCATTTCCCGCCAGATGCTCCAGCAGTACGGCCGCGAGGCCACGCCGGAGGAGCTGGCCAAGGAAATGGACATGCCCGAGGACAAGATCCGCAAGGTCATGAAGATCGCGAAGGAACCGATCTCCATGGAGACCCCGATCGGCGACGACGAGGACTCGCACCTGGGCGATTTCATCGAGGACACGAACGTCGAGTCCCCGGTGGAAGCCACCACCAACATCAACCTGTCGGAAACGGTCCGCGACGTGCTCGCCGGCCTCACCCCGCGGGAGGCCAAGGTGCTGCGCATGCGTTTCGGCATCGACATGAACACCGATCACACGCTGGAAGAGGTGGGCAAGCAGTTCGACGTCACGCGCGAGCGCATCCGCCAGATCGAGGCCAAGGCCCTGCGCAAGCTGCGTCACCCCAGCCGCAGCGAACAGCTGCGCAGCTTCCTCGACATCGACTGACGCATCCATTGCGTCGTCCGGAAAAGCCCGCCGCGTGCGGGCTTTTTTGTGGCTGGCGATGGGCGCACGGGGGTGGCGGCACGATGGCTGCGCGACGGCGACGCCGGTGACCTGGCGGCGGCGAAGCCAGCCTGGCTTACCGGCTCCGCCACGGTTCCCCGCGATGAGCCCGTGCGCGATCATCGCCAGGACCGCCCTGCCAGCGCGCTGACCATGCGTGCGCCGTTATCATGTCCGGGCTGCGGGCCTATAGCTCAATGGTTAGAGCAGAGGACTCATAATCCTTTGGTTCCAGGTTCGAGTCCCTGGTGGGCCCACGTCATGCACTCGCCCTGGTGCCAGTGCGTGCGATGCCACGGTGGTTCGACGCCGAGGTTTCGACGTTTGGTTTCGACGACCCGGCGGTCCGTTTGGCCGCCTCGCTTTCCGCGGCCGCCTGCGCCGGCGCGCCTTGGCGACATCGTCGCCAGCACCACCGGCGGTGGCCTTCGCAAGCACGCAGGCAACATCGCACCTCCCACGTGCAGCAGATGACCGCGTCCCCCCGGGCCATCGGTCGCCGCGGGCGGGCCAGCCGCGGCCATTAGCCTTTGGTCCGACTGACGGCGCGGGCGCGCTTGCGCTAGCGTCGTGGCACCGGCGGCGTCGGAGGGCGCGGGCATGGCGTTCGGATTCGACGCGGACTTGACGGTCATCACGCCCGCGCGCGCGCGCGCCGGGCAGCGTCGGGTCGTCGATGTCCTGGCCGCGCGCGCCGTAGCAGCGGAACGGGCATGACGACGGGCGAACACTCCCGGCCGGAAGCCGCGCCACGCAAGGCCTGGCGAAAGATGCCGTTCCTGCCGGCGCTGGCGCTCTGCCTGGCGCTGCTTTCCGGCTGCGCCGCCGTCAGCGTGCGTCAGGACCGGCCCCACGGCGAGGTGTCGGGGGATGTGCTGACGACCGGCGAGCTGGGTCGCGCCACCCGAAGCACGCTGATGATGCTGGGCATCGATGTCGACCATTGCCAGCAAGCTGTGGACGACTGCCTGCAGCGGCTGCGGACGTCCGCCGTGCTGTCGCGCGAGGAACGCTTCTCCGCCATGGCGGAGATCGCGCTGGCCGATGCCATGGCGCTGCACGAGAAGGACAAGACGCAGGATTGGGGCGACCAGGCGATCGCGGACTACCTGGAGGTGGCCCAGTACGCCTACGCGTACCTGTTCCGTGGCGAGCACACGCCGGCGCAGCGCGCGCTCGAGGACCGGCAGGCCACGGTGCGGGACTTCTACCACCATGCCGTCGAGCAACTTGCGGTTCGCCTGTTCGAGCGTCGCAAGAAGGAACAGCCGATCGTCGAACTGCCCGAGCTGCGTGAATCGCGGCAGGTGGGAACCTGGAACCTGACGCTGGAACGCATGGATCTGCGCTTGTCGGCGGGCGCCGCCCGGCTGAGCGAAATCGTGCCGACTTCGCGCATGAGCATCGAAGGCATGCGCAACGTGTACGGCCGCGACGGACTCGGCGCCCCGCTGGTGGCGGTGGCCGTTCCAGATGAGCGCGTCGAAGCGGCCGATGACGCCGAAGGGGAAAATATCGGCTACCTGCCGGCGACGATGGTGGTGAGCTTTCCTGCCGCCTCGCTGGACGAACTGCTGGTGACGCGGCAGGCGCGCATCCAGGTGCTCGACCCCTACCAGACCAAGACGGTGGTGCTGGAAGGCATCGAAGTGCCCCTGGGTGCGAACTACACCGCGCCCTATGCACTGTGGCTGGCGCGCTCGGGCTTCGGTCGGCAGGCGATCGCCGGGGCGCTCGGCGGCAGTCGCGGCGTCCACGAGCCACGGCTGTTCATGATGCAGCCCTTCGATCCGAACCGCCTGACCGTGATCATGCTGCACGGCATCGCCAGCAGCCCCGAGGCCTGGGTGAACATGGCCAACGAAGTACTGGGCGACGAAGCGCTCCGCGACCGTTACCAGGTGTGGCAGGTCTACTACCCGACCAACCTGCCGGTGGGCGAGAACCGCAAGGAGATCGGGGAACTCCTCGAAGCCGCGCGTTCGTCGCTCGATCCCGGGCGGAGTTCGGCGGCCAGCCATGACACGGTGCTGATCGGTCACAGCATGGGTGGCGTCCTGGCGCGCCTGCTGGTGGTCGACAGCGGCGACCGGCTCTGGATGGAACTGTTCAATGCGCCACCGGGTTCACCCAAACGCCAGCGCCTGGCGGCGTTGGAGCCTTACCTCACCCTGCGGCCCACCGCCGGGGTGTCGCGTGCCATTTTCCTGGCCAGCCCGCACGCCGGCGCGCCCAATTCGGGCTGGCTGCTGTCGCTGGTGGCGCGGCTGGTGCGCCTCCCCAAGACGCTGGCGGGACGCACGCAGCAGTTCGCCGACATGATCGCCGCGGACCAGCCTGAATACGCGCAGTTCATGCGCCAGTCGCCCAACGCGATCCGGGCGATGGATGAGAACAGCCCGTACATCCGCATGACCTCGAAACTCGACATCGCGCCAGGCGTGACCTACCACTCGATCATCGCCAGGAAGAACCCCGACGTGCCGCTGGAGCAGGCTTTCGACGGGATCGTGCCGTATCCCAGCGCCCATCTGCCGGGCGCGGACTCGGAACTCGTGGTGACGTCCGGCCACAGCGTGCAGGAGAATCCGGAAGCGATCCTGGAGATCCGCCGCATCCTGCGCGAGCACGCGCGACGGGTCGCCGAGCGTGACGCGACGCCGGCCAGCGTGCCGACACCCTCCGAGTAAGGCTTTCGGGCAATTGCCGGGCCAGCGGGAGGGTGGAACGATCCCTGCAGGCGGTGGCATGTCGCGGCAGCCCGCGCCGCCGTGGAGATCGCCGCCGTCGGTGCAACGAAGTCCGGCATTGCCGGCATGAACGTGGCCGAGCCCGATGCGAGTGCGAGGCCACCGGCCGCAGAGGAGTCCAGGATGCGCAGGCCCATGCACAGAGGAATCTCCCTGGCCGCCGTGCTGGCGGCCGCGCTTGTCCTGCCGGCTGCGCAGGCCGCTCCTGCGCAGGCCGCACCTGCCGAGCCGGCTTCTGCCCAGCAGCAAGCCCCGGCGCCCCCAGCCAGCGACGAAGCGGTGTACCGCGAACCCCAGCCAGTGGTGACGCGCGACGCACGCGCGGTGCTCGACCGGATGACGGCGTATCTCAACGGCCTGGACTCGTTCACAGTGGAGGCGCAGGTCTCGCGCGACGAGACGCTGCCCTTCGGCTACAAGCTGCAGAACAACGAAACCGCCCGCATGACCGTGCAGCGGCCCAACCGCATGCGCGTGGATGTCGACGGCGACATCAAGCATCGTTCCTACTACTACGACGGCACGACGCTCACCATGCTGGCGCCCGACGAGGGCGTGTACGCGAGCACGCCGGCACCCGCGACCGTGGGCGAGGTGGTGAACGGCCTGCTCAACAACGGGGTCGAACTTCCCCTGATCGACGTCCTGCGGCAGGGCTTCCAGGGTTCGCTGCTGGAAGGCGTGCGCTTCGGGTTGCTCGTCGGCGAGAGCACGATCGACGGCGTACTGACCGACCATCTGGCATTCCGCCAGCCCACGATCGACTGGCAGCTGTGGGTGGCCAAGAACGGGCAACCCAGGAAGCTGCTGATCACCACGCGCTACGAAGTCGGCGATCCCCAGTACCAGGCGAACCTGAGCTGGACCGAGAAGCCCAGGATCCCCGCCGACACCTTCCGGTTCACCGCCCCGAAGGGCGCGCGGGAAATCCAGTTCCACTCCATGCGCGGCACGCCGTCCGCAGGGGAATGACATGAACATCCCAACCGTTGCCAGGATCGGCCCCCGTCCCGTGCGCTGGATCGTCCTGATGGCGACTCTGCTCGCCTCCGTTGCACTGGTGTGGCCCGACATCGCCGACGCGCGCGGCCGCGGCGGCGGTGGGCGGATGGGCGGCGGCGCGCGCATGGGTGGAAGCAGCATGGCGCGCAGTTCCATCAGCGGCGCCAACCGCTCGATGAGCCGGCCGGCGCCGTCTTCGCGTCCTTCCGCAGGCACGCGCGAGAGCGGCAGTCGCGGCCAAGGCGCCACCGGCAATCGTGGCACCGGCGACCGTGGCCCGGGCGACCGCGGCTCGCTGGCAGGCGAGGGCACGCGTGACATCAACATCGACAACAGCACCAACATCGGCGTGGGCGGCGATCGCGTCCGCGATCGCGACATGACCATCGGCAACAGCGGCAATCGCGGTGACCGCATCGACGGCGACCACGACGGCTGGGGTGGGTGGCACGACGCGGACATCGACATCGAAGGCGGTCCGGGGGACTGGGAGATCGACGTCGACGTCGACCATCACCATCCCATCGCCGCGGCGGCGGTCATCGCGACGGGCGCGGCCGCCCTGGCCAGTGCCTACTACTACTCGTTGCCCTACGGCTGTCCGATGGTCCATACCTACGCCGATCCGTATTACTACTGCGACGGCATCTACTACGCCGAGCAGATGCAGGGCGACGACATCGTCTACGTGATCGTCGAGCCGGCGGCCCAGGCCCAGCCGGAGAAATGATCCGGGCGTCTTCGCACGCCGAGGGCAGCGAACTCCGTGGCGCCATGCGCGCATGCGCGGCGCGGATGGCCGCCAATCAGTAGGCGATGTCCGCCAGCGGCGGCAGCGCCACGTGCACCGTCGCGCCCCGCTGCGGGTTGTTCTCCGCCCACAGGCGCCCTTCGTGCGCGGCGATGATCGACCGGCAGACGGAGAGCCCAAGCCCGACGCCTTCGCG
The DNA here is from genome assembly GCF_016613535.2 of Lysobacter solisilvae. Classification (NCBI taxonomy): domain Bacteria; kingdom Pseudomonadati; phylum Pseudomonadota; class Gammaproteobacteria; order Lysobacterales; family Lysobacteraceae; genus Agrilutibacter; species Agrilutibacter solisilvae. Next base: position 528,936 of record NZ_CP071518.1, on the reverse strand, counting down.
CTTGGTGGTCACGAACGGCTCGAAGATCCGCAGCAGGTTCTTCGGCGGGATTCCGCAGCCGCTGTCGATCACGCACACCTCGACCCAGCCGTGCTCGGTTACCGACGAGCGGATGGTCAGTTCGCGCGGCTCGCTGCAGCTGATCATCGCGTCTGCCGCGTTCAACAGCAGGTTGATGAAGACCTGCTGCAGCTGGATCCGGTCTCCGAGCACCAGCGGCAGGTCCGCGGCCAGTTCGGTGGACGTGGTGGCATGGCGGTTGACCAGATCGCTGCGGACGATGCGCAGGACTTCGAGGACGAGTTCATTGATTTCCAGCGGACGGTAGTCGGCGGCCTGCTTTTTCAGCAGCGCGCGCACCTGGCGGATCACGTCGCCAGCGCGCTTGTCGTCGGCCACGATGTCCTCCAGGCTGGCCCGAACTTCGTCCAGGTTCGCCGGCGAGTGATCGAGGAAGCGCTGGGCCGCCTGCGCGTTGCTGAGGATCGCCGCCAGCGGCTGGTTGAGTTCGTGCGCCATCGAGCCCGACAACTCGCCCAGCATGCCCACCCGCGCCAGGTGCGCCAGCTCGTCGCGCTGCTCGGCGGTTTCATGCTCCAGGGCCACGCGCCGGGTGATGTCGACCACAGAGGCCATGATGAAGGCGCCCTCGGAGGTGGTGATGGACCGCAACCCCACCGCGACGGACACCTGGCCGCCATCCTTGCGGTGACCAAGCAGCTCCTGGACGGGCGCGGTACCGTGCACCAGCCGCTCGTCGACGAAGGTGTCCCGGCCCAGGTACGTGGGATCGGACAGGCAGCCTGGAATGAGCGCCTTGATCGGCATGCCCAGCAGATCCGGGCCGCCGTAGCCGAACACATGGCTGGCCTGCGGATTGGCCAGAACGATGCGTCCGTTCGCGTCAACGAGGAACTGCGCGGTCGGCGAGGCCTCGAACGCGACGCGGTAGCGATGCTCGTCGCGTCGCAGCCCGAACTGGATGTCCTCCAGCGTGCGGATGCGCCGGCTGTTGCGGCGGATCGCCAGCCACCACGGAACCAGCAGGACGCCGAAAGCCAGGATGGCCGCGGCGAGCAGGCGCCATGCGTGTTCGGACCAGTCCATGCAGACGGCTCCACGGGGAACGCCCCGCGATTCTAGCCTGATGCCACTGGCAAGCGTCGCGCGGGCCGTCTGTGCGCCGGTGCCTCAGGCCTGCGCGGCGCTGCCGGCGAGCCAGTGGATCGCATCGAGCAGCGCCTGGTTGTCGGCCGGCTTCTGCAGGAACAGCCGCGCGCCGGCCTCGCGCGCGCTCTTGCGGGTGTCGTCGTCGTCGCGCGCCGAGACCGCGATGACCGGCAGGACGATCTGCCGGCTGCGAAGTCCATGGAGGACGTCGGTGCCACTGTGCAGAGGCATCGTGATGTCGAGCAGGATCACGCCATTGGCGATGTTGCCCACTTCGGAAAGAAAGCGCGCGGGGTCGCCGTAGGGGCGCGGTTCCAGCCCCGCCGAACGCATCAGCCTGGCCAGCGCGGTGCGCACCGATTCGTCGTCGTCGACGATATACACGATCACCTGGCCAGTGCCCGCTTGCAAGGGCGTGATCTCCGCACGACGTCGTCAGACGAACCTTAAGGCTTAATCGTCGATGAGCAAATGGGACCTTGATCCCACGGGCCGAGCCCGGCGGTTCACAGCCGGCAACGCTCCGGAGCGCTCACGCCGACGACGTCGCACTGGTGCACGAGTTCGGCGACCGAGCGCACTTCCATCTTCGCCATCAGGCGTCCGCGGTGCACCTTGACCGTCTTCTCGGCAATGCCCAGTTCGCTGGCGATCTGCTTGTTGAGCCTGCCCGTGAGCACCTGCTCGAGGACCTCGCGCTCGCGGGCGGACAGGCGCACGAGCCGGCCGCCGATGTTCGCCATGTCGTGGGCCTGGCGCAGGCACTGCGCATGGCGTTCCATCGCCTCGCCGATCACCCGAAGGAGTGAGTCCGAATCGACCGGCTTGAGAAGGAAATCGACCGCGCCCTTCTTCATGGCCGCGACGCTGGTGGGAATGTCGCTCTGGCCGGAGAGGAACACGATGGGCATGAGCGAATGACGCTCGCGCAACCGGTCCTGCAGCTCCTGGCCGCTCATCTTCGGCATGCACAGGTCCAGCACGATGCAGGCCACCCCGTCGAACGGCTCGCGCTCCAGGAACGACTGCGCGGAGTCGAAAGCCTCGGCCTCCCAGCCGGCACTGCGCACGAGGCGCACGAGGCTGCGGCGGACGGAGGCATCGTCGTCGATCACGAATACGATGGCGCTTGTCGTGTCCATGCGGTGATTCCTTCGACGCATTGATTGCTACGACATCCGGGCTGGTAACCCGGTCGAATCCCCTGTCGGCTGCTCGCACATACCTGAACCGACATTCAGTTTAGGCATGAACGAACGGCGGGAAATAACCGCCGGTCGGAAGGAAATTCCCTTCATTTCGGGGGTGGCCGACCTTGCCGTGGGATTGCGTTTACAGCCGGCGGACCCGCGTTCGATCCCGTTCCTGTCCCGTGACGTTGGATGGTGGGACCAATGCTCCGTAGCCCATTCGCGCGGCCCGCACCGCGCGCCGCGTCGAGCTAGGACCATCGTCCACTACTGGCTCGTGCGACCCACGCTCAGAATCCCGAGGCAAGGAGCCCGCTCCTCGCCGCGTGCCTGGCAGCAGGCGGCGGGCTTTCGACCATGCGCGTCCACCGGTTCCGGGAGAAATGCCATGCGCCGCCTCCACCATGTCGTTGCCACCCTGCTGATGAGCGGGGTTCTCGTGTTGCTGGCCGCATGCAGCACCGCAGAGGTCCGGGACACCGTCGGGATGCCGCCCAAGGCCAGCGCCGACGAGCAGCGCGAGGACATCCGCGACACCGCACGCAACACGCTCGACACGCTGTACCGGAGCAACCCCGAGGCCAGGCGCAAGGTGGAAAGCGCCGCTGGCTATGCGGTCTTCAGCAACTTCAGCACCAAGTTCATGATCACCGGCGGCGGGTCGGGCAAGGGCGTGGCCGTCAACAACAAGAACCGGCAGGAAATCTTCATGCGCATGATCGAGGTTCAGGCCGGCCTCGGATTCGGCGTCAAGAAATTCCGCCTGGTGTGGGTGTTCGAAACGCAGGGCGCGTTCAACAAGTTCGTGGACAGTGGTTACGAGTTCGGAGGGCAGGCCGCCGTGGCGGCGAAAGCCTCCGGCACCGGTGGTGGCACCGCCGGCGCCGCATCGGTATCGCCCGGCGTCTGGGTCTACCAGATCACCGACGACGGCCTCGCGGCGGAAGTCACGGTCAAGGGCACCAAGTACTACCGCGACAAGGACCTGAACTGAGCGGCGCCTGCCGGGCGCTGGGCACGGGGCATCGCGTCATGCACATGAAAGGGCGAGCCTTGCGGGCTGTGGTGGCGGGCGCCTGTGCATGTGCCTGCGCCGGCTGCATGCTCGGGCCCGATTACGTACGCCCCACGGTCGAGGTTCCCGGCGAGTACCGCTTCGCGGGTGCGGCCCCGGCCGCCACGCTCGACGCGGTGGATCCGTGGTGGCACGGATTCGGTGACGCCGCGCTCGACACCCTGGTGACCGAAGGACTCGCGCAGAACCGCGACCTGCGCGTGGCGGTGGCGCGGGTCGACGAATTCGCCGCGCGCCTGTCCGGGACGCGTGGCCAGGCGTTCCCGCAGGTGGGCTACGGCGCCTCGGCAAGCCGCCAGCGCGCGAGCACGCGCGGCGCCACGCCGTTTCCCCCGGGCGTCAACCCCATCAGCGAGAGCTATTCCTCCGTGCTGTCGGCCAGCTGGGAACTGGACCTGTGGGGCCGCATCCGGCGCGAGACCGAAGCGGCGCGCGCCGACCTTCTGGCCAGCGACCAGGCGCGCCGCGGCGTGGCGTTGACCCTGGTGGCGTCGATCGTCGTCGGCTACGTCAATCTGCTGGACCTGGACCGGCAACTGCAGGTTTCCCGCGATACCGCCGCCGGCCGCCAGCGCTCCGTCGATCTGTTCCGCGTGCGCCTTGAAGGCGGCGCGGTGTCCGATTTCGAAATGCAGCAGGTGCTGGCCGAATATGAAACCGCGGCCGCCGCCATCCCGCAGGTGGTCGGCGCGATCGCGCAGCAGGAAGATGCCCTGTCGGTCCTTGTCGGTCGCAATCCAGGGCCGATCGCGCGCGCCTCGACCATCGAGCGGCTCGGTCTGCCCGCGGTGCCCGCCGACATGCCGGCGCAGCTGCTCGAACGTCGTCCCGACATCCTGGAGGCGGAGCAGCAGCTCGTTGCCGCCAACGCGCGGATCGGCGTGGCGCGCGCGCTGTACTTCCCGAGCATCTCGTTGACCGGCACCGCCGGTTACGCCAGCGCCGACCTGGGCCAGCTGTTCACCGGGCCGGCGCGCACCTGGTCGTTCGTGGGCCAGCTGCTGGGGCCGCTGTTCGCCGGCGGCCAGATCGACGCGGCCAACCGGCAGGCCGAGGCGCGGCGCGACCAGGTGCTGTCGGCCTACGAGTCCACCATCCAGAACGCCTTCCGCGACGTCGAGGACGCCCTGGCGACCGTGCGCAGCTCGCGCGAAGTACAGGCCTCCTACGAACGGCGCGTCGCCTCCCTGCGCACCGGCGTGGAGCTGGCGCGCCTGCGCTACGACCACGGGTACAGCGACTACCTGGAGGTGCTCGACACCGAGCGCAGCCTGTTCTCCGCCGAACTGGCCCTCAGTTCGGCGCGAGGCGACAGCTACCGCGCGCTGGCCGACTTGTACCGCGCCCTGGGCGGTGACTGGTCGGTCGACGCGGCGCAGCGCACGGCCTCGGCATCGTCGCCCGCGGGCACGGCGCAGGTGCGTCCATGAACGCGCGCGGACCGACGACCCGGAGCGGGAAGGACGACGCTGCCGCGGTGGCGACGGCAGCGGACGCCGCACCGCCATCGCGCAGCCAGGACGAGGTTCGCGCCTCCGCGGCCGCGGCCGATCCGCCAGCGCCGGGCGCGACGAGCCCGGCCGCACCCGCCGGTGCACCCGCCGGTCCGGCGCCCGCGGGCGCGCCTCCCGCCGGCCAGGCGCGACGCCTGGTACTGATCGCGCTGTGCGTGCTGCTGGTGTTGTTCGCCTACCACGTCATCGCCGATCGCTTCACGCCGTACTCGGCGCAGGCCGCGGTGGACGTCCCGCTGGCGCAGATCGCGCCGCAGGTGAGTGGCCAGGTGCTGGCCGTGCCGGTCCGCGACAACGCCCGCGTGCGCAAGGGGCAGGTGCTGTTCCAGATCGATCGAGAGCCGTTCGAGATCGCCCTGAGCACGGCGCAGGCTAACCTGGCCGTGGCCGAGCAGGGCGCGGACGTGTCCGAGCTGGACATCCGCTACGCACAGGCCGACCTGGCCAAGCAGCGCATCGACCTGGCGACGAACAACGAACTGGGCACGATCGTGATTGGCCTGGCGAACAAGAAGGCCGTGTCGGAAACCACCGCGATCCGCGCACGTTCGAGCATGGCCATCAGCGCCGCCGACGTGAAGCGCGCCCAGGTCGAGTTGCAGCGGGCGCACAGTCGCCTGGGCGAACCCGGTGAGAACAACGCCAAGGTCCGGCAGGCTCGCGCGGCGGTCGCCCAGGCGCAGCTCGACCTGCACAACACCCGGGTGGTGGCGCCCGCCGACGGCGTCATCACCAACCTGCGGCTGGTGCCGGGCCAGTTCGTCAGCCGCGGCGCGCCGCTGCTCACTTTCATCGAATCCGGCCCGCGCTGGGTGACCGCGGCGATGCGCGAGAACCAGCTGGGCAACATCGATGCCGGCGATAAAGTGGCGGTCGCCTTCGACGAGCGGCCGGGCGAGCTGTTCACCGGCCGCGTGGACAGCGTCGGCTGGGGCGTCGCCCAGGGCGGCGAAGCACCCACTGGCCAGTTGCCCGACCTCACCGCCCCCAACGGCTGGCTGCGCGAACCGCAGCCCTTCCCGGTCCGCATCGTGCTCGATCCGGTGAAAAAGGGTGAACGGCAGCCGCCGCACCGCAGCGGCGCACAGGCGAACGTGGTGGTCTACACGGGCGAAGGAACGTTGTTCAATCCACTGGCGTGGCTGTGGATCCGGCTGGTCACGCTGCTGAGCTACCTGCGTTAGCGCCATGGCCCGCGCCGCTCCTGGCCGCGTCGATCCTGGCCGCCCCGACGAGACGGTCCTGGCCGCGCGCCACGCCACGCTGCGATTTGCCGTGGCGGTCAGCCTGGCATTCGTGGTCTGCGAGGCGATGACCTGGCGGCCAACCTTCCTCGCGCCTCTTCTGGCCGGCGTGCTGCTGGTCAACCTGCCCGGGCGTCCGCCGTTCAAGGTGGGCGCGATGCTGGTCGTCGCGATGGCCCTCGCCGCGCTGTTCTCCTGGCTGCTGTCGACGCTGCTTCAGCACGCGCCCGTGGTCCTGTTCGGCGCCATTTCGGTGTGCCTGTTCGTGTTGTTCCTGACCATGCTGACCGGTGGGCCGGCATTGCCCGCCATCCTGGGACTGGTGTGCCTGTCGACGGTCCCGATCGTGGCGATGGCGTATCCCACCGAAGCCGGCCGCCTGCCCCTGGCCCTCGTGCGCGGGATCGCCTTGGCCATGCTGGCGATCTGGCTGGTCTACGCCGTGTGGCCCCGCAGCCTGCCGCGCCGCGCCGCGCCGCCGCCCGCCGCGCCTCCTGCGCCGATCGCGACCGCGCTCGCCGCCACGGCCGTCGTGGTGCCGATGATGCTGGTGTTCCTGCTGTTCGCGCCGACACAGGCCATGGCAGTGCTGATCGGCACCGTGCTGCTGGTGGCGAATTTCGACCTGCAGCGCAGTCAGCAGGATGCGGTCCGCCGCGTGCTGGCCAACGCCGCCGGCGGCGTGACGGGCCAGGGCGCCTACTGGGTGCTGCTGATGGGGCCTTCGCTGCTCACGCTGGGGCTCATCCTGTTTGCACTGGGGATCGTGATCGGCGCGCGATTCGCGCGCGGCGACCCCAACGCCGCCGCGCTGACCGTGGGCTGCAACGCGATGCTGATCATCCTGAGTTCGGCGATCGCGGCCGGTCCCGGCGACCCCGGTCAATGGATGACCCGTGTCATGCAGTTCGCGTTGGCCGGCCTGTTCGCGGTCGGCGCGATGCAGCTGGTGTGGCACCGCACCAAGCCCGCGGCGCGGCAGCCCGGCTGACGCGGTGAGACGGGCCGCCACCGTCCGGGGCGGTGGATCAGCAGCGACGCCTCAGTAGTCCAGTCCCGCCGCCTCGATCACTTCGTCCTCATAGTCGGCGAACCGCTGCAACTCGAGCCGGTCGAGCTGGAACTGCTGCGCGGCGACGGAGAACGCCATCAGCGCGAGGATGCGCTGCGGCTGGCGCGCCCACGGCGGCACGTACACGGAGCGGCCCACCAGGCCCGTGGCGATGTACGGCGCCAGCGTGATCACGTCGCCGGTCGTGACCCGGCCTGCGAACAGCATCGGCAGCAGTTCGGCGCGACCTTCCTGCAGCACCTTGCGGATGAAGATGTGCACCATGAAGAGCCCTTCCAGGTACGCCCCGTCCTTGGTGAAGCACACACCCCCGCGCACGTCGCCGCCGCGGAACACGCGCGAAGCGCTGCGGTAGCTTTCGACCTCGCTCTGCCCCGCTTCAAGGAAACCCTTGAACACGTCGATGAAGTCGGCGCCGTCCAGCGCGGCCTGCACCATCAGCACGCGCAGGGCCACGCGCCGCAGGCGCGCGATATCCATGGCGCCGGTGATGATCTCGGCGAACGTCGCCAGGGCCCTCCTGCGTGCGCGTGGTGCGCGGTGCACCCAGGCCGAGCGTGCGCAGGTGCGGCTGGTGCTTGCCGTTGAGCAGCGTGGCCGTGTGGATGTACGCCTCGTGCTGGGTCAGCTGCTCCAGGTCCTCCTCGGAGAACATCGCCGTCGCGCGGATCCGCACGCGGCTGCTGCTGGCGGTGGCCTTGGAGGCCAGCGAGGGGTCGAGCACCACCTCCACCTCGTCGTGGACGAAGAACGGCGCGATCTTTTCCCGCAGGCGCTGGGCGAACACGTCGGCCGGGATGTCGCAGGGCACCGGCGTGAGCAGTTCACGGTCGATCAGGTCGTCGGTGATGGCCAGCATCTGCCGCGCGGCGTCGGCGTTGTTCACCACCTGGTTGCGGTACTGCGTGTCCGGCCGGCCGTACAGCAGCACCGAGCAGCGGGTGAAGCCCGGCTGGCCGATCTGGCCGAGCATGCGCGCGGCGACGCGGTAGCTCCAGGCGGACTTGTAGAGCCAGTTGCCGATCGGGTGGCCACGGTCCAGTCCGCGCATGAGGGTATCCAGCGTGGCGATCTCGGCATCCAGCGGGACCGGCATCGTGGCTGGCTGGGGCAGCGCGGGATTCCCCGCCCGCCATCCCTGGAGGAAGCGTTCCTCCAGTTCGACCGGCCACGCGATCGCATTGAGCACGCGGATCTTGCGGCCGACGCCGCCCAGCGCGCGGTCGCAGGTGAGCATCGGCTCGAAGGCCGGGTCGTGGCCGAACAGTGCCGGAGCGGTGACGGCCATGGGTCCTCCCTCGGCCAGCGCGACGCGGCCGGTTTCGCATGAAGGGTCGCGAGCACGCGACCGGCGCGACGCAGCCACCGCGAGGTCGCGGGCAGTGGGCCGGGACGACTGGCCGCGGCCACGTCCGCCGACGACGCGTGTGCGCGCCATTCGACCGACTGTGGCAAAGGTGGCCGGGGCTGGCAATGCACCTTTCGTCGCATTGCAAGGCCGTTGTCCCGCGCGCTCTACTGCGGCGCCAGGTTCCCGGCAACGATCCTCTCCGAAGGGAACGAGGAAGGAGCGCCATGCGCAGTCCAGACGCGGATCACCCGTGGCCGGAAGTCCTGATGGACGTGCTGTTGCGCGCCGTCCTGATCATCCTGCTGGCGGTGTTCTGCTTCCGCTTCTTCCATCCCTTCCTCAGCCTGATGCTGTGGTCGATCATCCTGGCCGTCACGCTGTATCCGCTGCAGCGACTGCTGAGCCGCAAGTGGAGCCTGGGCAACGGATGGACGGCGACGATCATCGTCGTCGCGGCGATCCTCATCCTGGCGGTGCCGGCGCTGCTGCTGGGCGATTCACTGCTCACCTCGGCCGTGGGCGCATTGAAGATGCTCGAAGGCGACAAGATCCACATTCCGCCGCCGTGGCCGTCCGTGGACGACTGGCCGGTGGTGGGCCCGCGCATCCATGAGGCCTGGCAACTGGCGGCGAACGATCCGCAGGCGCTCCTGGAGAAGCTTGGCCCGCGCTTCCGCCAGGGCGCGCTGAAGCTGCTGGGCACGCTGGCGGGCGTGGCGTCGGGGTTCCTGCTGTTCATCGCGGCCCTGCCGATCGCCGGCATCTTCATGGCCTACGGGACCAGTGGCACCGCCGCCGCCGAACGCGTCGCCACCTCGCTGGTGGGGCCGCTGCGGGGCCACCAGTTCGTCACGCTGTGCGCGGCCACCATCCGCGCCGTCGCGCAGGGCGTGATCGGCATCGCCTTCATCCAGACCCTGCTGATCGGACCGGCGCTGGTGCTGATGGGCGTCCCGGCCGCGGGCCTGCTGGCGCTGGCGGTGCTGATGCTGGGCATCGTGCAGCTGCCGGCCACGCTGATCACCATCCCGGTGATCATCTACGTGTTCGCCACCCAGGGCGCCAGCGCGGGCACGATCGTGTTTGCGATCTACGTCTTCATCGCCGGCCTGGCCGACAACGTGCTCAAGCCGCTGCTGCTGGGGCGCGGCGTCGAGGTGCCGATGCCGGTCATCCTGATCGGCGCGCTGGGCGGCATGATCACCGATGGCCTGCTGGGACTTTTCATCGGCCCCGTCGTGCTCGGCGTGGCGTACGAGCTGTTCTGGAAGTGGGTCGACGAGCACGTGCCGCAGCCGGCCGAAGCGGCGCCGGTGGTCGTGGTGGAACCGGTGGAAACCACTCCGGGGCCGACTCCGTAACCATCATGGATCGCTAGCCCATGGCCCTGCGGTTCGAGCCGACGCCATCCGCCTCTTCGTGGTGCGCGCCATGATCGTCACCATCTGCGTGGGCATGGCCATGATGATCGCCTGCCTGGCCGTGCAGATCGCGGCGGTGGTGCAGGTGATCCGCTATTACGTCGCCGCCGCCCGGCAGCCGCTCGGAGAGCATCCGTTGCTGTCGGCCTTCAGGCAGCTGGTGTACATCATGCTGCTGCTGCTGGTGGCGGGCATCGTGCAGATGGCGGGCTGGGCCGCGCTGTACCAGATCCTGGGCCAGTTCCCCGATTTCGAAACCGCCCTGTATTTCTCCGGCGTGACCTTCACCTCGCTGGGCTACGGCGATTTCACCCTGACCGGTCGCGCGCGCATGCTTGCCCCCATGGAAGCCTCCGACGGCCTGATGATGTTCGGCGTCACCTCCGCGGTCTTCATGATCGCGCTGCAGCACGCGATCAACCGCTCACTGGGGCTGCCGACCCGCAAGCAATGAGGGCACGGCCCCGCCGCGCGCTGCTGGCTGCTCCGTTCCGCGATCCCGCGCCCGATCCATCGGCACGAGGCGACGCGCCCGCGTCACGGCAGCGGCTGCAGGCGTCCGGCGTCCATCGCCAGCACGCGGTCGGCCAGGAACTCGACTTCCGCGCGCGAATGGCTGACGTACAGCATCGGGATCCTGGTCTCGTCCTTGACCCGCTTGAGGAACGGCAGGATCTGCTGCTTGAGGCGGTCGTCGAGCGAGGACAGCGGTTCGTCGAGCAGCAGCAGCCGCGGTGAAAACAACAGGGCGCGGCCGAGCGCCACGCGCTGGCGCTCACCGCCCGACAGCAGCGCCGGGCGACGGTCGACCAGGTGGCCGATCTCCAGCAGCTCCAGCACCGCATCCAGTGCGAACAGGCGCTGCTCCGGCGGCAGGCGATCGTGGCCGTACAGCAGGTTGCGGCGCACACTCAGGTGCGGAAACAGCTGGCCTTCCTGGAACACCAGGCCGAAGTGGCGGCCCTAGGCCGGGATGAAGATGTTGCGCGCCCGGTCCACCAGCATCCGGTCGTGCAGTTGCAGCGTGCCGCCCGTGGGCCTGAGCAGTCCGGCGACGAGCAGCAGCAGGGTGCTCTTGCCGGAGCCCGACGGCCCGCAGATGCCGGTCACGCCGCCCGCGAGCTGTGCGCGTGCCTGCAGTTGGAACCCGCCTTTCTGAACCGCGCCTCGTGAGTACTCGAGGTCAAAGCTCAGCATGCGCGCTCCGGTGGTCGGCGAACCCCAGCCGGCGTTCGGCGCGGCGCCCGAGCCAGTGGCTCACCAGCAACGCGGCCACGGCCAGCGCGATGGACAGCACGACCAGCCGCAGCGCCGCCGCTTCGCCATCGGGCACATGCGTGAGCGAATAGATCGCCAGCGGCAGCGTGCGCGTCTCACCCGGGATGTTGCCGACGAAGGCCATCGTCGCGCCGAACTCGCCCAGGCTGCGCGAGAAACACAGCACACCACCGGCGATCACGCCGGGCGCCGCGAGCGGCAGGGTGATGGTGGCGAACACGCGCCAGGGCCGCGCGCCCAGCGTGGCGGCCGCATGCTCCAGCCGCGCGTCGATCAGGCGGAACGCGAGCCGGATCGGCTGCACCATCAACGGAAAGGCCATCACCGCCGAAGCCAGCACGGCGCCTTTCCAGGTGAAGGCCACCACGATCCCGAATTGCGACTCCAGCCATCGGCCCAGCGGCCCCTGCGTGCCCAGCAGCAACAGCAGCAGGTAGCCGGGCACCACCGGCGGCAGCACCATCGGCAGCTGCACCAGCGCATCGACCAGGAAGCGGCCGGGAAAACGACGTCGCTCCAGCCACCACGCCAGGCCGATGCCCGCCGGCAGGCAGAGCAGGGTCGAGCACAGCGCCACCTTGGCCGACAGCCAGAGCGCCTGGGTTTCCTCTGGCGTCAGCCAGGTGCTCATGGGAGGCCTCGGGTAAAGCCGTGGCGAAGGAACACTTTCGCCGCGGCGGGACCGCGCAGGAAGGCCAGGAACGCGCGCGCCTGCGCCGGCGCATCGCGGGTCAGGGCGACGGGATAGACGATCGGCGCATGGCTGTCGGCCGGGAACGTCGCCACCACGCGCACCTTCTGGCTGATACGCGCATCGGTGGCGTACACCACGCCGGCGCCGCATTCACCGCGTTCGACGAAGGCCAGCGCGGTGCGCACGTCGTCGGTGCCGACGATGCGACCCTGCAGCGCGTCCCAGGCACCCACATGTGTCAGCGCCTGCTGCGCGTAGATGCCCACGGGCACCACGCCCGGCTCGCCGGTGCACAACTTGCCGCGGAACCGCGTCGCCAGCGCCGCGCCTTCGCGCAGCGTCGCCTTGAACGCACGGTTGCGCGGCGCGATCAATACCAGCGTATTGCCCAGCAGTGCCACGCGAGACTCCGGCGCGATGCGGCCGGCCTTGGCGACATGGTCCATCCATTTCTGGTCGGCGGAGGCGAACAGGTCGGCCGGGGCGCCGGCTTCCACCTGCTTGGCCAGCGTGGACGAGGCGCCAAAGGCGAGGACCGGGCGCGCATGGCCCGCGGCCTGCCACTGCGTGGCCAGTTCCTCCAGCGCGTTGGTCAGGCTGGCGGCGGCGAACACGCGGACGGGTTCGTCGGCGCGCGCCTGGCCGACGCCGAAGACCGACAGCAGCGCGAACAGGACGCAGGCACAGCAGCGGAGCAACGGCATGGACTCGGACCAGCGGGGGCGGGCGCCTGATTCTGCCCCACGCGCCGGTGGTGCGCTCAGGCGGCGGGCGCCACGCCCAGCCCGGCCAGCAGGCCGGGCAATGCGAATTCGGGTTCGCGCAGCAGGACCTGGCGCGCGTGAGGCTCCTCGTCGGGCGCCGGCGCCTGCAGCCATTCGACCTGGCCGGCCACCAGGGTCGCCACCGGCACGCCGTCGCGCCACAGCACGCGCGCACCCAGCTGGCGCGGCACCTTCGCGCCGGCCACCACCGTGCCCACCAGGTTGAGCGGGTCCAGGGCCGACAGCGCGAGCCAGGCGCCGTCGGGTGGCTGGCGGCGCACCTGCCGCAGCGCGGCCACCGCGTCGGGCAGGGCGAACTGCTCGCCGGACATGCCCTGGATGAATCGCCCGCCGCGGATTTCACCGCGCGCCTCCAGCCGGTGGTAGACGCGCAGCAGTTCGCGCCACGGCGGCAGCCATGGCGCCTCGCGTTCGAGCAGGCGCCATGCCACGACGCCATAGCGTCGCAGCAGCGTGCGGGCGACGTGTTCGACCTGCTCGGCGCGCGCGGCGGTGGCGGCGGCCGGTGTGTCCGACGCCACCGGCGCCCTGCGCGCGAGCGTCCAGCGGCCGGCGTCCTCGATGCCCATCAGCGCCGCGCGCCGTCGCCCGTGCCGGCCCATCGGCGAGGGCCGCTTCGAGGGAGGCACCAGCAGCGCGCGCAATCCCGCGAAGCTGTCGCAGGTGACGTGCCCCGCGCGCGACCAGTTCGGCCAGCGCGTCCTCCAGTTCGGTGCGCAGCAGGTGCGCGCTGGTCGACAGCTCGTCGAAGAACGAGGCGCCATGCCCACGCAGCACGTCGAGCACGCGTTGCGCGCGCGAGGACAGCGGCGGCCCGTCCTCGAGCTGCTGCGCCGTCAGCGCCGACCAGTGCGACAGCGTGCGGCGCGGCAGCAGGACGATCGGCGTGGCGCGCACCGGCGCGGCGCGCGTGCCGGCGGCCTCGGTGCTGGCGCCGCGCAGGCGCGTCCAGGCGATGCGGCCGGCGGTGCACAGGTCGTCCAGCCACGAGATCGAGTAGTCGCTCACCCGCGCCGGCAGCAGTTCGGATTCCCAGGCGGCCGCGGGCGCCTCGAACCCTTCCAGCTGCGTGAGCACGCCGGCGAGCGCTTCGGGCCCGCTCACGCGCGCGGCCTTGGCCACGCGCTGCCAGTCGAACAGGAAGCGCATGAAATCCCGCGGCTCGACCGGTTCGATTTCCCGGCGCAGCCGCCCGATCGTGTAGCGGTGGATGCGCGCGAGCAGGTGGCGCTCGCACCACTCTTCGGGCGCCGTGCCTTCGGTGGCCGCAGACGAAAAGCGTCCGCGCATCACATAGCCCTCGCTCTCCAGGCCGGCGAGCGCGATGTCGACGTCCAGCGCGGGCACGGCGAGCGCGTGCGCGAGTGCGGCGACGGTGACCGGGCCGAGCCCGGTCATGCGCGCGCGCAGCAGTTCGGTCAGCGCGGCCTCGCGCGTCCACGATTCGTGCGCCATCGCCGGCGGGGCGCTGATCGCAGGGTCCAGCGCCGCTTCCGGATGCAGCGCCTGCAACGTGGGCAGCCGCTCGGCGGCGCACCACAGGCCCTCGCCGAGGGCCGCGCGCGTGGCGCGTGCGTGGCCGGCCAGCGCTTCCAGCCATGGCAGCCACGCATGGCAGCGCGCTTCCTCGGCGGTGACCACGCCCAGGCCCATCAGCGCATCGTGCATCTCGTCGGCGTTGCGGACTTCCGGCCAGGCCTGCGCGCGCACTTCCTCGATCGCGGCCGGGTCGAGCCGGCCCAGGTCATCCGCGCTGTCCGCGTCGGCGTAGCGGCGCGCCATCACCGCCTGCGTGCGCCGCTCTTCCAGCGGTGCGTCGTCGAGGAATGCGTAGGGGCGCGCATTGAGCGCTTCGGCGGCGAAGGGCGAGGGCCCGGTCAGGTCGCGCGCGGCGACGGTGACCTCGCCGGCCTCCATGCGCCGCAGCAATGCCAGCCAGCCGGCGGTGTCCATCGCCTCGTGCAGGCAGTCGTCGAGCGTCTGCGCGACCAGCGGGTGGTCCGGCACTTCGCGCTCGCCCACCAGGTTCTCCGCGCAAGCGACCTGGTCGGGGAACACGGTCGCCAGCAGGTCCTCGGATTTCATCCGCTGCAGCTGCGGTGCCACGCGCTTGCCGCCGACGAAGCGCGGCAGCGCCAGCGCCGTGGTCGCATTCCAGCGCCAGCGCACCGCGAACAGCGGCGCGTCGAGCAGCGCCTGCACCAGCACGTGCTCGGCCGAGGCCGAATGCAGGTAATGGGCGACCTCGATGAGCGGGAAACTGTGGCTGGTCGACAGCGACAGCACGATCGCGTCCTCGGTGGCCGCCGCCTGCAGTTCGAAGTTGAACTTGCGGCAGAAGCGCTTGCGCAGCGCCAGCCCCCAGGCGCGGTTGAGCCGGCTGCCGTACGGCGAATGGATCACCAGCTGGGTGCCGCCGGACTCGTCGAAGAACCGTTCCAGCACCACCTGTTCCTGCGTGGGCAGGGTGCCCAGCGCGGCGTGCTGGCGGGCCAGGTATTCGCCCAGCTGCTGGGCGGCCTCGGGCGTCAGTCCGACGGTGCCGTGCAGCCAGGCGACCACGTCGCCACCATCGGCCAGCAGTTGCGCGGCCTCCGCCCGCAGGCGTGACACGCCGGCCGACAGTTCGTCGCTGCGGCCCGGCGCCTCGCCCAGCCAGAACGGGATGCTCGGCGGGGCGCCCTGCGCGTCTTCCACGCGGACGCGGCCCGGCTCCACCCGCAGGATGCGGTAGCTCGCGTTGCCCAGCTGGAAAATGTCGCCCGCCAGGCTCTCGATCGCGAAGTCCTCGTTGACCGTGCCGATGTTCTGCGCCTGCGGTTCGAGCACCACGTTGTAGTCGGCGGTGTCCGGGATCGTGCCGCCGGACATCAGCGCCGTCATGCGCCCGCCGGCGCGGCCGCGCAGCAGCCCGTGGACGGCGTCGCGATGGACGTAGCCGGCGCGCGCGCCGCGGCGGCTGCTGAAGCCCTCGGCCAGCATCGCCACGGTGTCGTCGAAACTCTCGCGCGAGAGCCCGGCGTACGGCCACGCGCCGCGGCACAGCTCGAACAATGCGTCCTCGCTCCATTCCTGCGCGCAGACCTCGGTGACGATCTGCTGCGCCAGCACGTCCACCGGCGCCCGCGGCATCTTCAGCGCGTCCAGCTCGCCCCGGCGCACGCAGTCCAGCAGCGCGGCGCACTCGGCAAGGTCGTCGCGCGAGGACGGAAACAGCCGGCCCTTGGGCACGCCGCCGACGAAGTGGCCCGAACGCCCCACGCGCTGCAGGAACGCGGCGATCGCGCGCGGCGAGCCCAGCTGGCACACCAGGTCGATGTCGCCGATGTCGATGCCCAGCTCCAGCGACGCGGTGGCGATGAGCACCTTCAGCTCGCCGCGCTTGAGCCGCTGTTCGGCGTCCAGCCGCAGTTCCTTGGCCAGGCTGCCGTGGTGGGCGGCCACGTGTTCGCGGCCCAGGCGTTCGCCCAGGTGCCGTGCCGCGCGCTCGGCCATGCGCCGCGTGTTGACGAACACCAGGGTGGTGCGGTGCTGCTCGACCAGCTGCGCGATGCGCGCGTACACCTGCTCCCACTGCTCGTTGGACATCACCGCCTGCAGCGGCGTGGGCGGCAGTTCGAGGGCGAGGTCGCGCGGGCGGTCGTAGCCGATGTCGACGATGCTGCAGTCGGGCGTGCCGTCGGCCGCGACCGACCCGGCGCCGACCAGGAAGCGCGCGACCTCGACGATCGGCTTCTGCGTCGCCGACAGGCCGATGCGCACCAGCCGCCGGCCGCACAGCGCATCCAGCCGTTCCAGCGTGAGGGCCAGGTGGCTGCCGCGCTTGCTGGCCGCCACCGCGTGGATTTCGTCGACGATCACCGAGCGGGCCGTGGCCAGCATCGCGCGGCCGGATTCGGACCCCAGCAGCACGTACAGCGATTCGGGCGTCGTGACCAGGATGTGCGGTGGCTTGCGGCGCATCTGCGCGCGTTCGGACTGCGGGGTGTCGCCGGTGCGCACGGCGGTGCGGATGTCCACCGCGGGCAGTTCCATGCGCGCCAGCTCGGCGGCGATGCCTTCCAGCGGCGCTTCCAGGTTCAGGTGGATGTCGTTGGACAGCGCCTTCAGCGGCGAGACGTACACCACCGCGGTTTCGTCGCGCAGGCCCTGCGCCAGGCCCTCGCGGACCAGGCCGTCGATCGCCGACAGGAATGCGGTAAGTGTCTTGCCCGAGCCGGTGGGCGCCGCCACCAGGGTGTGGCGGCCGGCGCCGATTGCGGGCCAGGCCTGCTGCTGCGCCGGCGTGGGGAAGGCAAACGCGCGCCGGAACCAGGCGGCCACCGCCGGGTGGAACCGCGCGAGCACCGCGTCGTCGGCGGGGCCGGGCGGATCGGGGAGCTGATGCGCAACCATGGTGATCATTATCCTGCCGCGCCCCGGGCGGGGCCTGAACTTGCTGGCTGGCGGGCCGGGTCTGACGGGCCCGGTCCAGGTTGCCGGGGCTTGACCGGCAGTCCTGGCCGGCCGTTCTGACGGGGTCTGCTCGGGTCTGCTCGGGTCTGCTCAGGTCCGATCCCCGGGCCAGGCGATCGGCCCACCACGGCCGCTGCGCCGGCTTGGCCCGCATACGGGCCAGCGCCCGATCGGCCAGGGGCCGAGCGTCGCATGGGGCCGTCGCAGGAGCTGCGACGCGCAAGGCTGGCAGCGCCCGGGGGCAGCGGCCACAATGCCTGCATGAACGACACTTCCGCCGCGCCCGCCGCCATCGACCGCCTCGACACCGTCGAGCAGGAGACCGGCCCGAATCCCGCCTGGACCGTGCTCTGGCTGCATGGCCTGGGCGCCGATGGCCACGACTTCGCGCCCATCGTCCCGGAACTGGTGCGGCCGCACTGGCCGGCGCTGCGCTTCGTGTTCCCGCATGCGCCGGTCCGCGCCGTGACCATCAACGGCGGCGCCCGCATGCGGGCCTGGTACGACATCGTCGACATGAACCTGGCCAACCGCGCCGACGAAGGCGGCGTGGACGCCTCGGTGCGCCAGGTCGAGGCCCTGATCGCACGCGAACAGGCCCGCGGCGTCGATCCCTCGCGCATCCTGCTGGCCGGGTTCTCGCAGGGCGGCGCGATCGCGCTGGCCTGTGCCCTGCGCCGCGCCACGCCGCTGGGCGGGATCATCGCCCTGTCGACCTACCTGCCGATGGCGCAGAGGCTGGTGGCCGAAGCCACGCCGCAGGCGCGCAACCAGCCGGTCTTCATGGCCCACGGCCAGATGGACCCGGTGGTTCCCTACGCCGGCGGCGACGCCAGCGCGCGCCAGCTGCGCGCGCTGGGGCTGCCGGTGGAATGGCACGCCTATCCCATGGGTCACCAGGTCTGCGGCGAAGAGATCGCCGACCTGGCCGCCTGGATGTCGCAGCGGCTGGCCTGAGGCCGCCGACGCCCGCCATGGCCCGCGCGCGCACCGCATGAAGCATTCCGCGGCCGCCCGCGATCCCTGGCTGCCGGACCTGTGCCGGCTGCCCCGCCTGGCGGTGATGCTGGGCATGTCCGAACTGGTCATCGTGGTGCTGGCGCTGGCGCCGGGCGGCGGCGTGCAGTGGGACATCGAGCGCTTCGTCACCGCCAGCGCCTTCTCCCTCTGGCTTGCCCTCACCGCGGCGGTGCTGCTGTGCGTGTCGCGCACCCAGGTCTCGCGCCTGCCGATGCCGCTGGGCACCCTGGTGGCGCTGCTGGGCAGCGGCCTGGTCGCGGCGCTGGGCGCGTCGATGGCCCACGTGATCGACACCAACCTGGGCTACGGGCTGGTGCCCGACAACGTATCGATGCTGCGCTTCGTGTGGGGCTCGGCGGCGGTGACGATGCTGATCGTCGCCGTGGTGCTGCGCTATCTCTACGTCAACGACGGCTGGCAGGCGCAGGTGCGCGCCAGCGCGCGCGCCGAGGTCGATGCGCTGCAGGCGCGCATCAAGCCGCACTTCCTCTTCAACAGCATGAACACCATCGCCGGCCTGGTCCGGACCGACCCGGTGGTGGCCGAGCGCGCGGTGCTGGACCTGTCGGACCTGTTCCGCGCCGCCCTGGGCGCCGGCGACCGGGAGTCCACCCTGCGCGAGGAGATCGAGCTGTGCGAGCGCTACCTGGCGATCGAGCAGCTGCGCCTGGGCGACCGTTTGCGAGTGAGCTGGGTCCGCGCCGAACCGCTGCCCTGGCGGATGCCGATGCCCAGCCTGGTGCTGCAGCCCCTGCTGGAGAACGCGGTCCTGCACGGGGTGTCCCGCCTGCCGGGCGGCGGCGAGATCGAAGTGGAACTGGCCCAGCTGGGCCAGGAACTGCTGATCTGCGTGCGCAATCCGGCCCCGCCGCCGCGCGAGGCGGACGTGCAGCAGGCACTGGACGAGCCCGGGGAGCGGCGCCGCGGGGGCACCCGCCACGCCCAGGCCAGCATCGGCCAGCGCCTGGCCTTCGCCTACGGTCCGGGGGCACGGATGGTCGCGCAGTGGCGTGAGGGCTACTATCAGGTGGACCTCCGGCTGCCGGTGGGAACGGGGAGCCTCAACCGATGAAGGTAGTCATCGCCGACGACGAACCCCTGGCCCGCGAACGCCTGCGCGGCCTGCTGGCTTCCATCCAGGGCGTGGAAGTGGTCGCGGACGCGGCGGACGGGCACGAAGCCCTGCACGCCTGCGCCGCCCACCATCCCGACCTGGTGCTGCTGGACATCGCCATGCCGGGCATCGACGGGCTGGAGGCCGCACGCCACCTGGCCGCGTTCGAACCGCGTCCGGCCGTGGTGTTCTGCACCGCCTACGACGCCCATGCGCTGTCCGCATTCGAGGCCGAGGCCATCGATTACCTGGTCAAGCCCGTGCGTCCCGAACGCCTGGCCGCCGCCATCGACCGCGTGCGCACCTTCGCCGCCGGCCGCGGGCAGGGCGCCAGCAGCGGCGCGCCGCAGGGCCAGCAGCGCACGCACCTGTGCGCGCGCCTGCGCGGCAGCCTGCGCCTGATCCCGATCGAGGACGTGCACTACCTCCACGCCGAGGAGAAGTACGTCATCGTCCACCACGCGCGCGGCGAGGACCTCATCGAGGAATCGCTCAAGTCGCTGGAAGAGGAATTCGGCAGCCGCTTCGTGCGCATCCACCGCAACTGCCTGGTGGCCCGGCACGAGATCGTCGAACTCAAGCGCAGCCCCGACGGCCACGTCCAGGCCCTGCTGCGCCACGGCAAGCAACCGCTGGAAGTCAGCCGCCGCTGCGTGGCGGGCCTGCGCGAGACCCTCAAGCATCTCTGAGCATTGCCCCTTCCCCCGCTGTGCGGGGGGTGAGAGGACGCGTTTGCGGACCACTGGTCCGCGCGTCATCGAACGCCAGCAGGCTGCGCCTGCTGGCCGGGACGGTTGGGATGGGGGCCGACGGTCGCCGCGAATCAGCCCCTTCCCCCGCTCCGCGGGGGAAGGTTGGGATGGGGGCCGACGATCGCCGCGAATCAGCCCCTTCCCCCGCTGCGCGGGGGAAGGTGGGGATGGGGGCCGACGGTCGCCGCGAATCAGCCCCTTCCCCCGCTTGCGGGGGGTGAGAGGACGCGTTTGCGGACCACTGGTCCGCGCGTCATCGAACGCCAGCAGGCTGCGCCTGCTGGCCGGGACGGTTGGGATGGGGGCAGACGGTCGCGGCGCCCTCAACCCACGCGAGCTTTGCCTGTTCGCTGCTGCTCAAGATCAAATGCAAAACAGTGGATAGGCCAGTTACGACCGGCATCCATGCCGGCCGCCCTCCGGCTCTTACGGTCGGCGTGACGCGTTGGCTTGCGTGGCAGCAAGAACAGTAGCCCGGCGCTCTCCGGCCAGTTCGCCGGCGCAACCTCCGGGAGGCCCAAAGAGAGACGCGGGAGTCCAACAAGGACATGCAACCGTCCAAAAAAGACCCGCGGATGGCCAAAAACTGATCACCAGCTACCGAAAATGACTCGCGCGCGTCCAAAAAAGACACGCTCGCGAGCGAAAAAGACTCGCGCGCGTCCCGAAAAGAGTCGCGCGCGGGCAAAAAAGAGACGCCGGCGTCCCGAAACGGGACGCGAGCGTCCAAAATTCAGGCGCGGGCGTCCAAAAAAGACTCGCGCGCGAGCAAAAAAGACACGCGCGCGCCCAAAAAAGAGTAGCTGTCGGGCAGGAACAGGGACGCCCGGGACCCGCTCAGGGGTCCGGCAGGTGGTCTAGCGGGCTTGGCGCGGCCGCCCCAACCCCCGGCCCCGCCCGCAGGACCGCGGTGGCCGGCGATAATGCCCGGATGACCGCACGCCTCCGCATCGCCACCCGCAAGAGCCCGCTCGCCCTGTGGCAGACCGAACACGTCGCCGCGCAGCTGCGCGCGCGCCATCCCGGCCTCGTGGTCGACCTGGTGCCCATGAGCACCCGCGGCGACGAGGTGCTGGACCGCTCGCTGGCCGCCATTGGCGGCAAGGGGCTGTTCCTCAAGGAGCTGGAGCTGGCGATGCTGCGCGGGCAGGCCGATTGCGCCGTCCACTCGCTCAAGGACGTGCCGATGGAGCTGGAACCCGGCTTCATGCTCCCCGCCATCCTCGAACGCGCCGACCATGCCGACGCCTTCGTCAGCAACCGCTTCGACGGGATCGACGCGCTGCCGCCGGGCGCGGTCGTCGGCACCTCCTCGCTGCGCCGCCAGGGCCAGCTGCGCGCCCTGCGCCCCGACCTGGTGCTGCGCGACCTGCGCGGCAACGTCAACACGCGACTGGCCAAGCTCGACGCCGGCGACTACGACGCGATCGTGCTGGCCTGCGCCGGCCTGCAGCGGCTGGGTTTCGAAGCCCGCATCCGCGCCCGCCTGGACGCCCCACAGTGGCTGCCCGCGCCCGCGCAGGGCGCCATCGCAATCGAATGCCGCGACGACGATGGCGCCACGCAGGCCCTGTGCGGGGCGCTGGACCACGCGGCCACGCGCACCTGCGTGGAAGCCGAGCGGGCGATGAACCGCGCGCTGCACGGCAGCTGCCACGTCCCGGTCGCGGCGCTGGCGCGCCTGGATGGCGACGCGCTCGAGCTGCATGGCCTGGTCGGCGCGCCGCACGACGGGCGCGCGGTGCGGGCCGAACGCCGCGGACCTGCGAGCCAGGCCGAGGCGCTGGGTATCGCCGTGGCCGAGCAGTTGCTGGCCCAGGGCGCGCGTGAATTGATCGACGCCTCGCACAGCAACAGCGCATAGGGCGGGCCTTGCCCCGCCACTTGGTCGCCAAAAAGGCCCCGTGCCCGGCTAGCAGCCGCGGCTTGCCGATTCCCGCCGGCGCGTCTTAGCCGCGACCGGGACTGCAACGAAGTGGCGTGGGTTCGGCGCAGGATCCGGACAGCTCCAGTGCGAGACCGGACCACCGCCGAGGCGCCGGCGGGTCGAGACCCGCCCTATGCGTCGTGGCTGTTGCTTGCGATTGCTCTCACGCATACCAGCATCCCGCCCCATGCGTCGTGTTTGTGCTTGCGATTGCTCCCACGCATGCCAGCATCCCGCCCGCCAGCGCATAAGGCGGGTCTTGCCCCGCCAC
Organism: Lysobacter solisilvae; assembly: GCF_016613535.2. Classification (NCBI taxonomy): domain Bacteria; kingdom Pseudomonadati; phylum Pseudomonadota; class Gammaproteobacteria; order Lysobacterales; family Lysobacteraceae; genus Agrilutibacter; species Agrilutibacter solisilvae. The sequence goes on along the minus strand of NZ_CP071518.1, from coordinate 506,603 downwards.
CTGGTCGCCAACAAGGCCCCGTGCCCGGCTAGCAGCCGCGGCTTGCCGATTTCCGCTGGCGCGTCGTAGCCGCGACCGGGACTGCAACGAAGGTGGTGTGGGTTCGGCGCAGGATCCGGACAGCTCCAGTCGAGACCGGACCACCACCGGGCGCCGGCGGGTCGAGACCCGCCCTATGCGTCGTGTTTGTGCTTGCGATTGCTCTCACGCATGCCAGCATCCCGCCCCCCAGCGCATAGGGCGGGTCTTGACCCGCCACCTGGTCGCCAACAAGGCTCCGTGCACGGCTAGAAGCCGCGGCTTGCCGATTTCCGCTGGCGCGTCGTAGCCGCGACCGGGACTGCAACGAAGTGGTGTGGGTTCGGCGCAGGATCCGGACAGCTCCAGTGCGAGACCGGACCACCGCCGAGGCGCCGGCGGGTCGAGACCCGCCCTATGCGTCGTGGCTGTTGCTTGCGATTGCTCTCACGCATACCAGCATCCCGCCCCATGCGTCGTGTTTGTGCTTGCGGTTGCTCCCACGCATACCAACATCCCGCTTCGCAGGGGAAGCGGTCACGCCAGCTAGTAATACAGCGTCACCATGTGCTTCGCCTGCGCGAAGAACAGCCACCGTTCCACGAACGCCCCCGTCAGCGCGCCGAGCGCCGCGACCCATAGCCACGGCGCCGCATCCAGGTGCACGACCAGCGCGACCGGCAACAGCGCCAGCACCGGCAGCACCGTGAACAGCACCATCGCGATCGCGCGCAGGACGCGGCCATGCTTGCGGGCCACGACGAAGCCCATCTCGCGGGTGAGGTAGTTCGCCTGCGTGTGCGGGCGTTCAAACACGCTCACCTCGCGACCGGGCAGGCCGACCGCGGCGCCGCGGTCCAGCGGCAGGGGCGCGTCGACGTCGCCCCAGTACTTCCATTTCAGCGCTGCCAGCACGATCGCCGCCACCAGGCCGGGCATCGCCGCGCGGTTGTCGATGCCGCCATCGACCGTGGCCACCAGCGCGCCGAACAGCAGGCCGCCGGTGAGCAGCGAGAACAGCAGGTAGACCGGCGCGACCAGCCGGTGGCACCACGCCGGGATGGGCCTGAGCGAGGCGTAGATCATGGCCGTGCAGTACACGGTGGCAAGCGCGCACGCGATCAGCAGCGCGGACGCGATCATCCTCGCCAGCGACGCGGACGCCGCCGGCGTCACCGGGTGGGCGGCGAGAGACGGTCCCAGCAGGAGCACGCCGAGGACGAGCGCCGGCAGGCAGGTCACCAGCGCCGCAACGCCCTCGCGCGACAGCCACGAGGTGCGCCATTGCGAGAACGCGCGCCAGGCGCGCCCGGGCTTGCCAAGGTGCGCCACCGAACTGAGCAGGCCGATCGTGGACAGCACCAGGCCGAGAACGATGCCGATGAGCAGGGTCGAAGGCCGGCTCCAGCCCAGCAGCGCGGCCACCGCGCTCCACAGCAGCAGGCCATACCCGGCGCCGGACAGCGTGGTGAAGAAGATGACGGAGAAGGCGGGATGCATGGATCGTCGGGTCGTTCTGGAAAGGGGATCAGTGCGGCATCGCCGGCGGACTGACGTCCATGCCGTCGTAGGCGCCCAGGCCGTGTTCGGCGGCGAAGGCGTACAGGGCCTGGTTGCGCGCATCCAGTGATTTCGCGGTGTGCACCTCGACCTTCTCGACGTGCAGCCACCACAGGTCCCGCAGGTCCTGCTCCTGCGGTTCGTCCGTCTCGGTCTGGAAGATGTCCACCACGGTGTAGCCCTGCGCCTCCAGCAGCGGCGCGGCCTGCGCGAGTTTCTCGGGCGAGGCGTCGGTGAAGAAGTAGCCCCACAGCAGCGGCGCGGAGAGGTCCCAGTCGGTGTTCGTCGCCATGCTCTCGAACATGGTGTCCAGCTGGTCGCGGGTGATCATGGGTGTGGGGTCCTGGCGAACGGGTGCATGACGCGAATCAGTGGGAGGCAACCAGCGAGACGGAACCCGCGCGATCGGACTTGCACGGGCGGGCTCAGCGCGACAGCACGCGGTCGAGCCAGCGCAGCACCGGCGGCAGCGCCGCGGTATCGAGCGCTTCGGCGGGCGGCGCCGGTTCGCTGCCCGGCGGCGGGCCGGCGCGGCGCGGACGCGGTGGCAGATAGCGGTTGACCGGCGCGTAGCCCAGTTCCGGCATCAGCGCGACGCCGCCGCGTTCGGCGACCAGTTTCGACACTTTCGACTCCGGGTCGCCCAGGTCGCCGAAATGGCGCGCCCGCGTGGGGCAGACCTGCACGCAGGCCGGCTCGCGTTCGGCCTCGGGCAAATGTTCGTTGTAGATGCGGTCAATGCACAGCGTGCATTTCTTCATCACGCCTTCGACTTCCGAATACTCGCGCGCGCCGTACGGGCACGCCCACGAACACAGCTTGCAGCCGATGCACTTGGCCTCGTCGACCAGCACGATGCCGTCCTCGGCGCGCTTGAAGCTGGCGCCGGTGGGGCACACGGTCACGCAGGCCGGCGTCTCGCAGTGCAGGCACGAGCGCGGGAAGTGCAGGGTCATCGCCGGCTGCGCCATCATCTGCGCCAGCGGCGCGGCATCGCTGCAGGCGGTCTTCGCGGCTTTGGCACCCACACCCAGCGCGTCGTGCGCGCCCGGGTCGTGCAGCGGCGTGGTGAAATCGGTCGCCGCGATCTCGTAGCTGTGCACGCGGTTGAACCACACGCCGCTGGGATCCTTGCCGTACGGCTTCTCGTCGGTGAGCGGGGCGGCATGTCCGCCGGCGTTCCATTCCTTGCAGCCGACCGCGCAGGCATGGCAGCCGACGCAGGTGTCCACAGGTCGATGACCAGGCCCAGCTTCTTCTTCGATGGCGCGGGCAGGGCGGTCATGGCGCGCGCCTGCCCTTGAGCAGCCACAGGCCGGCCAGGAACAGCGCCAGTGCGATCAGCACGGTGGGCGCCAGCGCGGCCAGCAGCCCCGTGCCCGACGCCGTCGTGACCTGCACGCCGATCGGATCGATCGCGCCGATGCCCAGCGCGATGATCAGCGCGAAGCCCGCGGCGACGCATGCATAGCCGGCCAGGATGCGCGGTTTCATGCCTTGGTCTTCCTCTCGCGCGCGGCGCGCGCATGTCGGCGCCGTAGCGCAGGGGTGCATCGTCCGCCCGGCCCATCGCCAGCGGCGCGAACTGCGGCAGGCTCTCGGTGACCGGCGCGGCCGGCGCGATGCGCACGCGCAGGTCGAACCACGCCGCCTGGCCGGTGACCGGGTCGGCGTTGAAGTAGTCGCCGCGCGGGGTGATCTCGGAAATCAGATGGTTGAGCAGGAAGCCCTCGCGGCCTTCCGGCGCGTCTTGGCCCAGGCGCCAGGCGCCCTTGCGCTTGCCGATCGCGTTCCACGTCCAGACCGTGTCGGGCTGCACGTTGCCGGCGAACTTCGCCTGCACGGTGATCGTGCCGTGGTGGGATTCCACCGTGATCCAGTCCTCGTCGGCGATGCCGTGGCGCGCGCCGGTATCCGGGTGCAGGTACAGGTAGTTGCGCGTGGCGATCTGCCGCAGCCACGCGTTCTGCGAACCCCACGCGTGGTACATGAACATCGGCCGCTGGGTCACCGCGCTGAGGGGGAAGGGGTGGCTGGGTTGCGCGTGGCCCTCTCCCCGTCCCTCTCCCGCAAGCGGGCGAGGGGGAGTGATGGCCGTGCGGGATTCGTCGGACACGGCAGGGCGGCGATCGGGTGGATAGTCGGCGGTCTGGCTCGATTCAAAAGGTTCGTACCAGATCGGCAGCGGATCGAAGTACGTCGCCACGCGCTCGCGGTGCTGCGCCGGCGGCTGGTGCTCGCCAAAGCCCAGCGCCGCCAGGCGGAACTTCTGCAGGGTCTCGGAATACAGCTGCAGCGTGATCGGCGCGGTGCCGGCCACGAAGCCCATCTTCTGCGCCCATTCCAGGTAGCCGCGGTTGGCCATCTTGTAATAGCGGGCGTCTTCGGGAATCTCGCTGCGCCAGAAACCACCGGCCTCGATGTAGCGCTGCAGCTGTTCCGGGTTGGGCGCGCCCTTGGCCTCCAGCGTGCCGTCCTCGCCGCGCCAGCCGGCCAGCAGGCCCACGCCGGGGGCGCGTTCGTGGCGGACGATGTAGTCGGCGTAGTCGCGGTAGCGCGCCGAGCCGTCCTCGTTGACCAGGCCGGGCAGGCCCAGCCGCGCGCCCAGTTCAATCAGCACGCTCTGGAAGCCGCGCACGTCGCGCGGACCGCCGCCTTCGCGGCGTGGCTGCGTGGCCGGATCGAGCACGGGGTGGCGGATCGCGTCGATCGCCGCGTCGGCGTCGGAGATCGGCCGGTCCAGCAGCGAGATCGCGTCGAAGCGCTCCAGGTAGGTCGTGTCGGGCAGCACCAGGTCGGCGTAGGCGACCGTCTCGCTGGCATAGGCGTCGGCGTAGATGATCCGCGGGATGCGGTAGTCGCCGGCTTCGTCCTTGTCGGTGAGCATCGCGATCGTCTCGCGGGTGTTCATCGACGAGTTCCAGCCCATGTTCGCCATGAACATCATCAGCGTGTCGATGCGGTAGGGATCGCCCGCCCACGCGTTGCGGATCACGCTGTGCATCATCCCGTGCGCCGAGAGCGGGTAGGCCCACGAGTACGCGTGGTCGATGCGGCGCGGGTTGCCGGCCGCGTCCACCACCAGGTCTTCCGGCGTGTGCACGAAGCCCAGCGGCGCCGCGTCGAGCACGCCATTGGGCTGGCGCGCCTTGCCCGGCCGGTTGGGCGGTGCGATCGGCTTGGGGAAGGGCGGCTGGTAGCGGAACGAACCGGGCGTGTCCACCGCCCCCAGCAGCAGCTGCAGCAGGTGCAGCGCGCGGCAGGTGTGGAAGCCGTTGCTGTGCGCGCTGATGCCGCGCATGGCGTGCATGGCGACGGGGCGGCCGCGCATGGTCTCGTGGCGGCGGCCGTGCGCGTCGGTCCAGGCGATCGGCAGTTCGATCGCCTCGTCGAAAGCGGCCTGCGCGAGCTCGCGCGCGATCCGCGTGATGGTGGCGGCCGGAATGCCGCAGCGCTCGCTCACCGCTTCGGGCGCGTATTGCGGATCCAGGTAGCGCTCGACGACCAGGTGGAACACCGGCACCGCGCGGCGCCCGTCGGGCAGGGTGACCTCGCCGACGACCGCCGGCGAGACGTCGATGGCCTCGGCGTGCGCCGGGGCGGCGGTGGTGCGGTCCCAGCACAGCGGCCGGCCGGCCTCGTCGCGCGCGAACAGGCCGTCGTCATGGCCGTGCGGGTTCTGGACCACCAGCCAGTGCGCATTGGTGTAGCGCACCAGGTAGTCCAGGTCGACGCGGTCGGCCTTGAGCAGTTCGTGGATCAGCGCGAAGGCGAACAGGCCGTCGGTGCCGGGACGGATGCCGATCCATTCATCGGCGATCGCGCCGTAGCCGCTGCGCACCGGGTTGACGGCGACGATCTTGGCGCCATGGCCCTTGAGCTTGCCCAGCCCGAGCTTGATCGGGTTGGAGTCGTGGTCTTCGGCCACGCCCCACAGCATCAGGTACTTCGCGTGCTCCCAGTCGGGCTCGCCGAATTCCCAGAACGAACCGCCCAGCGTGTACAGGCCGCCGGCGGCCATGTTGACCGAGCAGAAGCCGCCATGCGCGGCGTAGTTGATCGTGCCGAACTGCTGCGCCCACCAGCCGGTGAGGGCCTGCGACTGGTCGCGGCCGGTGAAGAAGGCCAGTTCGTCCGGGTTGCGTTCGCGGATCGGCGCCAGCCACGAGGTCGCCAGCGTCAGCGCCTCCTCCCACTCGATCTCGCGGAACTCGCCGCGGCCGCGTTCACCCACGCGCAGCAGCGGCTTGTCCAGCCGCGCGGGCGAGTAGTGCTGCATGATGCCGGCCGACCCCTTCGCGCAGAGCACGCCCTTGTTGACCGGGTGCTCGGGGTTGCCCTGGATGTAGCGGATGCGTCCGTCGGCCAGCCAGACCTTGATGCCGCATCGGCAGGCGCACATGTAGCAGGTCGTGGTCTTGACCTCGTCGCCCGGCGAGGGAGAGGTGTCGATGACGGGCTCGTCGGGCTGGCGCATCCGTGCATTGTGCCGGCTGCGGCGCAGCGCGGCGAGCGGCACCCGTGGGCATGCGTGGAATGATGGCGCGCGGCACGGGTTTGCGCGTCGAGCGGGCCGCCTTGCTGGCGGCTCCTGTCCAGTTCGAAGAGGTGGCGGCCGCCGATCGCGGCTCGCCCCCGGTCCCGTCAGCCGCGGGCATGCTGTCCTGCGGGCGGCGGTCCCGCCGCGCGGCGGCTGACCGGCGCAGCGGCGCCCCCGGCTATTGCGGCGGGTCGATCTTGATCGTGGGATCGTTGAAGCGCGAGTAGCGGATCATCGTCTGGGTGGTCTGGCCGCCGGCCTGGCCGGTCACCGACACCTGCACCGGATACCCGTCGTCACCCACCCACATGGTCGATTCGCTGGGCTCGGGCTGCGTGTTGCGGATCACGAACTTCTGCGCGGCCTTGCCGTCGATGGGTTCGCTGCCCTGGGCGTCGACGGTCATCGTGGCGCGGTGTTCGGCGAAGCGGGCCGAATCGCGGAACTGGCTGGTCTGGCCCGGCGACATCGGCACCTTCATGGTGCGGCCCTGCGCCGACATGTACATGGTGTCGCCGATCACGTACTGGGTGCCCGAAGGCAGGCTCATGCGATAGCGGTCGGGCGCTACGAAGTCCATCTCGAGTGTCATCGCGCGCTCGCCGGCGCGCGTGTCCATGGCAACGTGGTAACTGGTCGCGGCCAGGAAGCGCGCCATGACCTCGTCCACCGCGTCGCGGGGCGACTGGCGCACGCTGCGGGTCGGCGCCGGCGGCGTGGAAGCGGCCGATGCCGGTGCGGCGCTGGCGGCGTCGGGGCCGGAGCTGGTCGGGCCGGAATCGGCCGGCTTGCCCTTGCAGCCCACCAGTGCGACGGCAACGAGCATCGGCAAGGCCGACACCAGGAACAGACCAGGACGCGGAGTTCGGGACATGGCAGCCTTCCGGGGCAGGGACACTGCCCCAGAGTAACGCGCAAAGCCGGGATGGTCCGGCCATCCCGCATTCGCCATACTCCATCGGCCGGGCCCCGCCCCCATAATCCCCGCCATGGAACGCATCGAACGCATCCACGCCCTGCACCGCACCCTGAGCGCCGCGCGCTATCCGGTGACCGTGCAGCGCCTGCAGGAAGACCTGGAGTGTTCGCGCGCCACCGTCTACCGCGACCTGGCCTACCTGCGCGACTACCTGATGGCACCGGTGGTGGGCAACGGCGAGGCCGGCTTCCGCTACGACGCCGACGACACCCGCTTCGAACTGCCCGGGCTGTGGCTGAGCTCGGAAGAGCTGCACGCGCTGCTGGCCGCGCAGCAGTTGCTGATGCGCAGCGGGGGGCGGCGTGCTGTCGTCGGCGCTGGCGCCGCTGCAGCAGCGCATCGAGAAGCTGCTCGACGAACACGCCGGCGGGCGGCGCCTGCCGGTCGAACGCGTGCGGGTGGTCCCGCATCGCACGCGCCGCCTGGACGAAACCGCGTTCCGCATGGTCGCCACCGCGGTGCTGGACCGGCGCCAGCTCGCCTTCGAATACCGCGCCCGCTCCACCGACGAGCGCACGCGCCGCACGGTGTCGCCGCAGCGGCTCACCCACTACCGGGACAACTGGTACCTGGATGCCTGGGACGCCGACCGCGACGGACTGCGCAGCTTCTCGGTGGACCGCATCAGCGCGGCCAAGGTGCTCGAGGACGTCGCCCGCGACGTGCCCGAGGAAGAGCTCGACCGCCAGCTGGCCTCCAGCTACGGCATCTTCTCCGGCACGCCCAAGGGCTGGGCCACGATCGTGTTCAGCCCGAAGGCCGCGCGCTGGGTGGCCGACGAGCACTGGCATTCGCAGCAGCAGGGGGCGCCACCTCGCCGACGGCCGCTATGAGCTGAAGGTGCCCTACAGTTCGGGCCGCGAGCTGCTGATGGACGTCATGCACTACGGCAGCGACGCGGAAATCCTCGAGCCTGCGTCGCTGCGCGAACAGGCCCGCGCGCTGCTGTCGCTGGCACTGGCCAACTACGACCGCTGACGTCCGCGGCGCCCACGTCCAGACCGCGCGCCTCCACCATGGCACCCACCTCGCTGCGGCTCAACACGTCCCTGGCCTTCGCCAAGGGCGCCTACACGGTCACCCTGGAATTCGGCAGCCAGCGCGACAAGGCCAACCTGCTGCTCGACACCGGCAGCAGCACCGTGGTCGTGCTGCCGCGCGCCTACGACCCCGCCCGCGACGCGAGCCTGCAACCCACGACGTGGGCGCAGCAGATCAACTACGGGCAGGGCGGCTGGGCGGGGCCGGTGATGGCCACCGAGCTGGGCCTGGGCGAGGGCATCCACGCGCGTCGCCTGGCGAGCGCGTGCTTCGCGTTCGTGCAGGCGCAGCAGCAGAACTTCCGCGACTACGACGGCCTGTTCGGGCTGGCGTTCGGCGGCCTCAACCATGCGCACGACATGTCCGCGGTGCTGGCGCAGCGCGCCGTCGAGCCCTCGCTGACCTGGCCCTGGCCCTTCGGGCAGGCGGACGGGGACCTGCACGCCCTGGGCCAGCTCGTGCGCGGGCAGCCGCCGGTGAGTGTGACCCCGCTGTTCACCGCGGCCGGGGAAGCGCACGTGGTCACCGACAAGTTCGCCATGCTGATCCGCCGCTCGCTCGTGCACGTGCTCGACGACGAGGCCGCGCTGCACACGCTGGCCGGCGATCCGCTCAACCAGGGCGTGCTGATCCTGGGCGGCGGCGAGGAACACCAGGACCTGTACGAGGGCCCCTTCCGCAACGTGCGCCTGGTCCATGAGCTGTACTACAACGCCAACCTGATCTCGGTGCAGGTCGGCGACCAGCCGCGCATCCCGGTGCCCGCCCTGGCCGCCGACGAGCTCGACCGCGCCGCGAGCAATGCCATCTTCGACACGGGCAGCAGCTTCCTGGTGCTGGAGGCCTCGGTGTACGCGGCGGTGCTGGACGCCTTCGGACGGCATGACGCGAACTTTCCCGGCGTGATCCAGCGGTTCGAGGAAGCCTTCCGCACCGAGTCCGGCCTGCCCAACCGGCTGGTCGACCACCGCGACTGGCCGGATCTGCATTTCCACCTGGAAGGCGAGGACGGCCAGGAAGTCCGGCTGAGCTGCACACCGGGCGACTACTGGCAGGCCAATGCCCTGCACGCCGGCCAGAGCTTCTTCCTGCTGCTGGAACAGCTGCCGGGCTGGCCGCGGCAGAGCATCCTGGGCCTGCCGCTGCTCAGTGGCTGCTACTGCATCTTCGATCGCCGCGGCACCGGCGTGCTGCGCGTTGCACGGGCGCAGGAGGCGTGAGGGCGCGGCCCGAGGGCGTCGCGCTGTCGCCGCCGGGCGCAAGCCGGAACGCGGAGGATCCCGCACTGCCGGAGATGCGGACGGCGCGGCTGCGGTTGCGCCCGCTGGCGGCGGGCGATGAGGCGCTGTACGAACGCATCTACTGCGACCCGGTCCTCATGGCGCAGGTCGCCGATCCCCTGCCTCCGGCCGCTGCCCGCGACTGCTTCACCCGGATCGTGCAGGGCCGCGCGCCGCGCTGGCGCCTGTGGGTGATGCACGAAGCCGCGCAGGACGTCGACATCGGCCTGGCCGCGCTGGTGACGAACGCGCAGCCGCGCAAGGGCGCCGACGTCGGCTCGATGGTGCTGCCGGCCTGGCAGCGTCGCGGCTACACGGTGGAGGCGCTCCGCCAGCTGGCGACGCACGCATTCGAGGTGCTGGGCCTGCCGATGCTGGTTGGACGGCACGCCGCGACCAATGCCGGTTCGATCGCCGTCCTGCGGCGGCTGGGGTTCCGGCCCGTTCCCGTGGAGCCGACCGATCGCTTCGACGCGCGCTTCGACCTTCGCTGGGAGCTGACGGCAGCGGCCTGGCGTGGATACATGGCTGAAGAACTCGCGGCCGAAAAGCATTCGCCTGGACATCATCGCGGCCGGAACCCACCGGGCGCATGAGCAGGCCACCGTTCCGGAACGCCGCCGCACGCGGCGGCAAGCGCACAGGACAACGACGACCATGATGACCGGCACCCTGCAGGACGGCACGCACACGGACAGCATGCAGAAGGACAGCATGCACAAGGACAGCATGCACAAGGACAGCGTGCCCACGCACGGCACGCCGGTCCACCGCGCACCCGATGCCGGCGCGAAGACCGAAGGCAGCCTGGCCTGCGTGGGCCTGGGCATGATGCTGGGGGCGCACATCGGCCCGCGTGCACGCAACTACATCGAGCAGGCGGATGTGGTCTTCGCGGCCGTGTCGGACGCGCTGGTCGAGCTGTGGCTGCAGGACATGCACGGCGACGTGCGCAGCCTGCAGCCCTTCTACGCCGAAGGTAAATCGCGTCACGACACCTATCGGGAGATGGTCGAGGCGATGATGGTCGAAGTCCGTGCCGGCCGGCGCGTGTGCGGCGCGTTCTACGGCCATCCCGGCGTGTTCGCCCAGGTGCCGCACCATGCGGTCGGGCAGGCGCGCAGCGAAGGCTTCCTGGCGCACATGGAGCCGGGCGTGTCGGCGGAGGACTGCCTGTATGCGGACCTGGGCATCGACCCGGGCCGCGTGGGCTGCGCGCATTTCGAAGCCAGCCAGTTCATGTTCTACCAGCGCCGCATCGACCCTTCGGCCTACCTGGTGCTGTGGCAGATCGGCCTGGCGGGCGACCGCAGCCTGCGCCGCTATTCCACCGACGCGCAGCACCGCGCGCTGCTGGTCGACCTGCTGGCCCAGGACTATCCCCGCGACCACGAAGTGATCATCTACGAAGCCGCGACACTGCCGATCACCTCCCCGCGGATGGAGCGCCTGCCGCTGTCGGGGCTGGTCGAGGCCACGCTGCACCTGCAATCGACCCTGGTCATTCCGCCGGCGATGGCGATGCAGCCCAACCAGGCCATGCTCGACCGCATCGCCCGGCTGGACGCGCACCGCGTGCCGGGCGGGGCCTGAGTCGGCGGGCCGCGGCCGCCCACCATCGGCTTCACGCACGGGGCCGCACCGCCGTTCCCGCGCGGTTGCAATTCAACGCTGATCCGATATGGTGCCTTCGGGGAGCCTCGATCGCTGAAGGCAGCACCACGCGTTTTCGCGCGGTCGCCGCGCCGGCCGGTCGTCTGGCCTGGGGGACCACGGAAGATCCGTGGCATTCAACTAAGCAGGGAGAGTGCGCCATGTCTGCAGTGCTCAAGTTTCTGGAAGCCATGGGTCGGACGTCGTCCACGGCAGCGATGTCGGACAGCGAGTACGCGGCCACCGTCGCCCGCCTGGACATCGACGCCGCGCAGCAGCGCGCGCTGCTCGATCGCGACCATGCCGCACTGAACGACCTGCTCGGCGGCCGTGCCACGATGTTCTTCGGGCTGGTGCCCGCCGAGAACGACGAACCGCAGCGCGACGACGGCGAAGGCGAGGGCGAGGGCGAGGCCCCCGAACAGTCGCCGGACACCGACCGCGCGGACTGATCGTCCACTGCAGTTCCACGGGGCCATGTCCGCACGCCTGCTAGGGCTTGCGCTGCTGGCGACCGTCCTGTTGGCGGTGCCGCGGACAGGCGGCGCCGCCAGCCAGTTCGACGTGCTGCTGGACCGCGCGGACGCCGTGCGCAGTTCGGATCCGGCCAGCTTCCAGAAGCGGCTGGCCCAGCTCAACGCGCTGATCGCGCAGGCATCGCCCGCGCAGCGCGACCGGCTGGCCTATCTCAACGCCTATTCGCAGGCCTACGCCGGCCATTTCGACGTCGCCATCGCGCAGGCGCAGCGGCTGATCGAGACGACCGAAGATGTCAGCCTGCAGTACCGGGCGGGCGCCTTGATCGTCAACAGCCACGCGGCCATGCGGCAGTTCGTCGAGGGACTGCGCCAGCTCGAGCAGATGCTGCCGCTGGCCGACAAGGTGGGCGACCCGGACCTGCGCCAGCAGGGCCTGGCCGTCGCCGCCGTGCTCTACAACCAGATCGGGCAGTACGAACTGGGCCTGCGCTACGCCGACCAGATCCTGGCCGCGCCGACCTCCGGGCGGGCCGAATGCTACGCCGGGATGCTCAAGCTGGAAGCCTCGCTGCACCTGGGCGTGCTGGGCGAGGAGGACGCGCCGGTCATGCAGGTCATCGAGCGGTGCCGGGTGCAGCACGAGGCGGTGTGGACCAACCTCAGCCGCGCCATCCTGGCGCGCAAGTGGGCAGCCAGGGGCGAGCGCCGCAAGGCCGCCGCGCTGTTGCAGGAACATGCCGCCGAAGTGGCCGCCACCCGCTATCCGCGGCTGATCGGCGAGATCGAATCGCTGCAGGCGGAATTCATGCTGGCCGAAGGCGACGTGGACGGCGCCGAACGGCACGCCCGGGCCTCGATCGCGCAGAGCTCGGGCATGGCCAACTCGCTGCCGCTGGTCATGGCGCACAGGACCCTCTACGACATCGCCGCGCGCCGCAACGACCCGGTGGCCGCGCTCCATCACTATCGAAACTACGCCGAGAGCGACAAGGCCTACCTCAACGACGTGAAGGCGCGCGAACTGTCCTACCAGATCGTGCGCCAGGAAACGCTGCAGAAGAACCAGCAGATCGAGCTGCTCAACCGCCGCAACGAAGTGCTCGAACTGGAAAAGCGCGTGGACCGGGCCGCGGCACGCAACACGCAGCTGATCGCGGCATTGCTGGCGACGCTGCTGGCCTTCATCGGCTACTTCGCCTACAAGACCAAGCGGATGCAGATGTCGTTCCGCCGCCTGGCCGAAACCGACGCACTCACCGGCATCAGCAACCGCCACCACTTCACCCGCCAGGCGGAGGAGGCGCTGGCCTTCTGCGCGCGCAGCGGCCAGGACGTCGGCCTGATCATGTTCGACCTGGACCACTTCAAGCAGATCAACGATCTGTACGGCCACGTCACCGGGGATTTCGTGCTGCGCCAGGTCGCGCAGGCCTGCCGCGCGTGCTGCCGTCGCAACGACCGCATCGGCCGCATCGGCGGCGAGGAATTCGCGATCCTGCTGATCGGCGCCGACCTGGCCGCCGCCACGCGCATGGCGCAGGTGTGCTGCGAGAAGATCGCCGCGGTCGACACCCAGGGCAGTGGCCACACGTTCGGGGTCAGCGCGAGCTTCGGGGTGACCACGGCGTCGCTGTCCGGATACGACCTCACGCGCCTGCTCTCGCATGCCGACGGGATGCTGTACTGCTCCAAGCGCGAAGGCCGCAACCGCGTCAGCGTGTATTGCGCCGGCCAGCCCGAGGAAGGCGCGGAGCTGGCGCGCACGGCCTGAGTCGGGCGGCCAAACCCGCTGTCGCCGCTGCCGAAGCTGCTGCGGATGCCCGCGTCCGGACGCCCCGGTGGGCCGGCCCCCTGCGCGTCGCAACCCCTGAGATGACGATGGCGGAGGGTAGGGCCACGTCCAACGGAGCCCTGCCATGAACCCTTCAGCCGCGCCTGCCGCTTCCTCCCTGCGTGATGTGCCGCGCTACCTGCTGGCGATCGGCGCGATGCTGGTGCTGCTGCTGCCGGCCGCGCGGGGCTCCAGCGAATGGCTGGGGTGGTGGCCGATGTGGCTGCTGGCGATGCCGGCGACCGCGCTGTGGGCCGTCCACGGGTTCGCGCTACCGGGTGGGTCGGCGCCCGTCGCGGCCCGCCCGTTGTCCGCCCGTCGCCGTGGCCCGCAGGCCCGGCGCCGCGTGCGGCCCGGGCCGCGGCCGGCCTGGTCGAAGGGTGCGGGCTCGAAAGGTGCGGGCTCCAAAGGTGCAGGCTCCAAAGGTGCGGGCCCGCAGGGTGGGGGCTCCAAGGCGCTGGCATGAAGCCGGCTTGGCCGAATCGGGCCGCTGCGGCCAGACCGGCGCATCCATGACCTCGGGCACAGGCAGGGCGGCGGCGACCCTGTGCTAGCGTGACCTCCTTTCCACTCAACCGCGCCGCCCATGCCCGCAACGTTCCAGGCCCCGCGGGGCCACGTGTTGTCCGTCCTCCTCACCGCGGGCCTCGCCGCGATCGCAGGCGCCGCCCATGCCGAGGATGCTGCCAGGATGAAAGACGCCGCCGACCCGTTCGCCTGGCTGGAGGAAGTGGAGGGCAAGGCTCCGCTGGACTGGGTCAAGACCCAGAACGCCCGCACCCAGGCGGCACTGACCACGGCGCCGGGCTTCGGCAAGCTCGAGGCGGACATCCGCGCCGTGCTCGACTCGAACGCGAAGATTCCGGCGGTCGAGAAGATCGGCCCGTACTACTACAACTTCTGGAAGGACGCGCAGCACGAGCGCGGCGTGTGGCGCCGCACCACGCTGGAGGAATACCGCAAGCCCGATCCCCAGTGGGAGACGGTGATCGACCTGGATGCCCTCAACGAAGCCGAAGGCATTGCCGAAGGCAAGCAGTGGGTGTGGCACGGCGCCGATTGCCTCAAGCCCGACTACACGCGCTGCCTGATCGCGCTGTCGCCGGGTGGTTCGGACGCCGACGTCACCCGTGAGTTCGACCTGGGCACGAAGAGCTGGGTGAAGGACGGGTTCCATCGCGCCCAGGCCAAGGGCGGACTGGGCTGGATCGACCGCGACCGCGTCTACGTCTACACCGACTTCGGCCAGGGCACGATGACCTCGTCGGGCTACCCGCGCGTGGTCAAGGAATGGAAGCGCGGCACGCCGATCGAATCGGCACAGGTGGTGTACGAAGGCAAGGCCGATGACATGTACATCGCCGCCTACCGCGATCCCACCGCCGGCTTCGTGCGCGACTTCGTCAGCCGCACCCTGGCCTTCTACAACGACGAGATCTACGTGCGCGGCGCCGACGGCAAGCTGGCCAAGGTCGACGCGCCGAACTCGGCGAGCAAGTCGGTGCACAAGGAATGGCTGCTGCTGGAGCTGCGCGAGCCGCTGCAGGCCGCTGGCACCACCTACGCGGCCGGCAGCCTGATCGCCACCCGCTTCGACGACTTCATGGCCGGCAAGCGCGAGTTCACCGTGCTGTTCGCCCCGACCGAGCGCACCTCGCTGTCCGGCTACTCGTGGACGAAGAACCACCTCGTCCTGAACGTGCTGGAAGACGTCAAGAACCGCATCAGCGTGCTCACCCCCGCCGCCGGCGAGTGGAAGCGCGAAGCCTTCGTCGGCGCGCCCAGCCTGGGCACCGTCAGCGTGGGCGCGGTCGACGCGGACGAGAGCGACGCGGTGTGGATGACCACCACCGACTACCTCACGCCCAGCACGCTGGCGCTGGCCGACATCGGCCAGGCGCCGCAGGTGCTCAAGACCAATCCGACCTTCTTCGACGCCAGCACCCACGTGGCCGAGCAGCACTTCGCCACCAGCCAGGACGGCACCCGCGTGCCGTACTTCCTGGTCCGGCCGAAGAACCTCAAGCTCGATGGCAGCGCCCCGACCCTGCTGTATGGCTACGGCGGCTTCGAGGTTTCGCTGACCCCGGGCTACTCCGGCAGCGTCGGCAAGGGCTGGCTGGAGAAGGGCGGCGTCTACGCCGTGGCCAACATCCGCGGCGGCGGCGAGTACGGTCCGCGCTGGCACCAGGCCGCGCTCAAGGCCAACCGCCACAAGGCCTACGAGGATTTCGCGGCCGTCGCGAAGGATCTCATCGACCGCAAGATCACCTCCACGCCGCACCTGGGCGTGCAGGGCGGCAGCAACGGCGGCCTGCTCACCGGCAACATGCTGACGCAGTACCCGGAGCTGTTCGGCGCCGTCGTCGTACAGGTGCCGCTGCTCGACATGAAGCGCTACAGCCACCTGCTGGCCGGCGCGTCCTGGATGGCCGAATACGGCGACCCGGACACCGCCGACTGGGAGTTCATCCAGCGCTTCTCGCCCTACCACCTGTTCAAGGCCGACCAGAAGTACCCGCCGGTCATCTTCATGACCTCGACCCGCGATGACCGCGTCCATCCCGGCCACGCCCGCAAGATGGCCGCCCGGATGATCGAGGCCGGCAAGAACGTGACCTACTACGAGAACATCGAAGGCGGCCACGGCGGTTCGGCGAACAACGCCCAGGCCGCGCACATGAGCGCGCTGGCCTACACCTTCCTCTGGGAAACCCTGAAGTAAGGCGGCTGGAGTGAAGGCGGCCCGGCCGCCGGACCTCCCTCCGGTGACCTGAACCGGCCGGACCACCGCACGCGGGCGCCCAGGCGCCCGCGTCTGGTTTCAGGCCCCGCGACCCATTGCGCCAACCCCCTGCGGACCCCATCCATGAATCCGACTCTTCCCCTGCTGGCGACGCTGCTGATGACGACCACCTTCTCCCTCCAGGCCGCCGAGCTGCCTGCTCCGCCCGACGTGGCCCGCAAGGCCCATTCGGTGAAGGCGCCGCACGGCGCGCAGCGCAGCGACGAGTACTACTGGCTGCGCGACGACTCGCGCAAGAACGAGGAGATGCTCGGCTACCTGAAGGCGGAGAACGCCTACGCCGACGCGGCACTGGCGCCGCTGCAGCCGCTGAAGACGAAGATCTACGACGAAATCATCGCGCGCATCAAGCAGGACGACAGTTCGGTGCCGTTCCGCGAGCGCGACTACTGGTACCAGACGCGCTACCAGACGGGCCAGGACTATCCCATCCACGTGCGCCACAAGGGCAGCATGGATGCGCCGGAGGAGGTCATGCTCGACGTCAACGCCATGGCCGCCGGCAAGGAGTACTTCAGCGTCGGCGACCACGAGGTCAGCCAGGACAACCAGCTGCTGGCCTGGGCGGAGGACGACGTCGGCCGCCGCCAGTACACGATCCGCTTCAAGAACCTGGCCACCGGCGAGATCCATCCCGACACGGTCACCGGCGTCTCGCCGAACCTGGTCTGGGCCGACGACAACCGCACCCTGTTCTACGTCGAGAACGACCCGGAGACCCTGCTCACCGTGCGCGTCAAGAAGCACGTGCTGGGCACGCCGTCCTCGCAGGACGAGCTGGTCTACGAGGAACACGACGACAGCTTCTACATGGGCGTGTCGCGCACCCGCGACGACAAGTTCATCTGCATCGGCGTGAGCAGCACCGTGTCCGACGAGATGCGCTGCGCACCGGCCGCGGACCCGAAGCAGTTCGTCGTGCTGTCGCCGCGCGAGCGCGATGTCGAGTACGAAGCCGACCACCACGGCGGTCGCTGGGTCATCCGCACCAACGCCCCGAACGGCAAGGGCGTGCCGGCGAAGAACTTCAAGATCGTCACCGCGCCGAGCGGTTCGACTTCGCGTGCCGACTGGGTGGACTGGGTGCCGCACCGCGATGACGTCTACATCGAAGGCTTCGAGCTGTTCGACACCTTCACCGCGATCGCCGAGCGCTCGCAGGGCCTGGAGCGCGTGCGCATGCTGCGCGCGGACGGCAGCGCCCAGTTCGTCGACGCCGACGAGCCGGCCTATTCGATGGGCCTGTCGGTGAACGCCGAACCGGACAGCGAGTGGCTGCGCTACAGCTACACGTCGATGACCACGCCTAACACCACCTACGAGCTCAACACCCGCACCGGCGAGCGCAAGCTGCTCAAGCGCGACCCGGTCCCGGGCTATGACCCGACGCAGTACGTGACCGAGCGCCTGTGGGCAACGGCCCGCGACGGCACCAAGGTGCCGGTGTCGCTGCTGTACAAGAAAGGCTTCAGGAAGGACGGCACCGCGCCGATGCTGCAGTACGCCTACGGCAGCTATGGCAGCTCGATGGACCCGGGCTTCAGCAACGGCGCGATCAGCCTGGTCGACCGTGGCCTGGTATACGCGATCGCGCACATCCGTGGCGGCCAGGAGATGGGCCGGCAGTGGTACGAGGACGGCAAGCTGCTGAAGAAGAAGAACACCTTCACCGACTTCATCGACGTCACCGATTTCCTGGTCAAGGAAGGCTACGCGGCCAAGGACCGGGTCGCCGCCCACGGCGGCAGCGCCGGCGGCCTGCTGATGGGCGCGGTGAGCAACATGGCGCCCGACCGCTATCGGGTGATCCTCACCGAGGTCCCGTTCGTGGACGTGGTGACCACGATGCTCGACGCCAGCATCCCGCTGACCACCAACGAGTACGACGAGTGGGGCAATCCGGAAAAGAAGGAGTACTACGACTACATGCTGTCGTACTCGCCCTACGACAACCTCAAGCCGCAGGCCTATCCGGCGATGTTCGTGTTCACCGGCCTGTGGGATTCGCAGGTGCAGTATTTCGAGCCGGCCAAGTACGTCGCGCGCCTGCGCGACGTGAACACCTCCGACCGCACCGTGCTGTTCCGGACCAACATGGCCGCCGGCCACGGCGGCAAGTCGGGTCGCTTCCGTCGCCACGAGGAACGCGCCGAGCTGTATGCGTTCATGCTCGACCAGCTGGGCGCGACGGAACTGCGATGACTTGCAGGCCCCGTCGTGGCCCGGCCACGACGGGGCGCCGCAGCGAGGGGCCTTTCGAGCCCTGCTGATCGGTCCGCGGGACGACGCCCGGCACGCGATCGCGACCGGGTTCCGCAGTCCGGCCCGCGACGGGTAGAGGCGCGCCGCGCCCCGGCTATACTCGGGCCATGAACGCAATCGTCCGAATCGCACTCACCGCCGCCGTGCTGGCCACCCTGGCTGGCTGCGGCAACAAGGGGCCCCTGGTACTGCCGCCCGCGCCGCCGCCGCTGGATCCGGCCACCGTGCCGGCCACCGATGCGCCGGCCACGCCGGCCGAAAGCGCAGCCGATGCCGCCGCGACCCAGGCCGCCGAAGACCCGGCCCCGACCACGGGCGAAGAACCCACTCCGGCACCTGAAACTCCGGCCCCCGAAACACCGGAAGCCGAGGACGACGGTGGCTGAAGTCCGCGCCGCGGCACGGGCTGCGGCGCCCGCCGACGCGGCGTCGTCGCGCCTGCGCTTCAGCAAGATGCACGGCGCCGGCAACGATTTCGTGGTGATCGACCTGCGCCATGGCCGGCCCGCACCGGCGCCGGCGCTCTGCCGCGCGCTGGCCGACCGCCACACCGGCGTCGGCTGCGACCAGATCCTGACCATCGAAGATCCGCGCAGCCCCCACGCCGTGGCCAGCTACGGCATCTTCAATGCCGACGGTTCCCGCGCCGGCCAGTGCGGCAACGGTGCGCGCTGCGTGGCGGCGTGGCTGGTCCGCGAGGGCGTCGCGCGCGACGCGGTGTTCACCGTCGACAGCCCCGCCGGCGCGCATGAAGTCACGCGCCTGCCCGACGGCACCTACCGGATCGCCATGGGCGTGCCGCGCTGGGCTCCCGAGCAGGTTCCACTACGGGGGTTCACTGCCGCTCAGGAAACCTACCGGCTTGACGTGGACGGACAGTCCGTCGAGTTCGGCGCCGTTTCGATGGGCAACCCGCACGCGGTGATCGAGGTTGCCGATGCAACTTCGGCGCCCGTGCACGCCCTGGGCGCCCGCCTGCAGCGCGACGCCGCATTCCCCGACAGCGTCAACGTGGGCTTCGCCCAGGTCGAATCGCGCGGACGCGTGCGCCTGCGTGTGTACGAGCGTGGCGTCGGCGAAACCCTGGCCTGCGGCAGCGGCGCCTGCGCCGCTGCGGCGGTGCTGATGCGGCGCGACCGCATCGACCGTGACGTCGCCATCGCCCTGCCTGGCGGCGAATTGCGCATCGCCTGGCCGCGAGACGATGCCCCGATCACCATGGCCGGTCCGGCCGCATTCGTATTCGAAGGAGAGTGGATGGCATGAGCGAGATCCAGGAAACCCTTTCCGCGCATGAAGTGGCCGCCTGGCTGCGCCGGCATCCGCAGTTCCTGCGCCAGTTCCCTGACCTCGCCCTGAGCCTGGTGGTGCCGCGCGACGAGGGTCCGGCCGCGTCGCTGGCCAGCTACCAGCTCGACGTGCTGCGCGACAAGAACCGCGAGCTCGCCCGCCGCCTGCAGGACCTGTTCGCCAACGCGCAGGAGAACGAGCGCCTGGCGGTGCGCACGCACCAGCTCACGCTGCAGCTGATGCGCCAGGAGAACGCCGCCGACACGCTGCGGGCGATGGCCGCCAGCCTGGCCGAGGACTTCAACGGCGACCTGGTGCGGGTCGTGCTGTTCGAACCGGTCGCCGGCCTGGAAGAGGCGCCGTGGCTGCAGCACATCGCGGCGGACGATCCGCGCCTGCAGAGCTTCCGCGACTGCCTGGCCGACGGCGAACCGCTGTGCGGCCGGCTGCAGCCGGAGAAGCACGAGGTCCTTTACGGCGACCGCGCGCCGGACGTGCAGTCCACCGCGCTGCTGCCGCTGGGCGGCGTCGGCCTGGTCGCCGTGGGCAGCCTCGACGCCAACCGGTTCTTCCCGGGCATGGGCACGCTGTTCCTGCGCATGATGGGCGAAGCGCTCACTGCCGCGCTGGCGAGGTATGCGCGCTGACCGCGCCACGCAGCAACGCCTTCCTCGGCGCCGGGACAACCGGTGAGCCGCGCCAGCGCCCGTGAAGCCACGCTGCGCGCCAGCGCCGGCGCCATGAGCGAACACGGCAGCGGCGACGCCGCCCGCGACGCCGAACGCGACGCCGAACGCGACGCCGAACGCGGCGCGGACGCCATACCGTCCGAAACCGCAATACCGGAAACCGCGCCGCCGGAAACCGGGCCGCCCGAAATCGAGGGCTTCCTGGCCTACCTGCGCGTGGAGCGGCAGACCTCGCCGCATACGCTCGATGCCTATCGCCGCGACCTCCTCGCGCTCTCCCATTGGGTGCAGGCGCAGGGTCGTCCGTTCACCACGCTGGACTCCGAAGGCCTGCGCGGCTTCATCGCCGCCGAGCACCGGCGGGGCCTGGGGCCCAAGTCCCTGCAACGACGCCTGTCGGCCTGCCGCAGCCTGTTCGCCTGGCTGCTCAGGCACGGCCGGATTGCCGCCAACCCGGCCCAGGGCGTCCGGGCGCCCAAGGCGCCGCGCAAGTTGCCCCAGGTGCTCGATCCGGACGAGGCGCAGGCCCTGGTCGAAGTGCCGACCGACGCACCACTGGGGCTGCGCGACCGCGCGCTGCTCGAACTGTTCTATTCCTCCGGACTGCGCCTGTCGGAACTGTGCGCATTGCGCTGGGGCGACCTCGACCTGGCCGACGGCCTGGTGACCGTGCTGGGCAAGGGCCGCAAGCAACGCAGCGTACCGATCGGTTCGCACGCGCGCCGCGCCCTGCACGACTGGCGTGCGTCCACGGGCGCGACCTCGGCGCTGCCCGTGTTTCCCGGTCGCGGTGGTGGCCCCATCACGCCGCGCGCGGTGCAACTGCGCATCCGCCAGCTGGCGCAGCGGCAAGGCCTGTTCAAGCGCGTGCATCCGCACCTGCTGCGCCACTCCTTTGCCAGCCACGTGCTCGAATCCTCCGGCGACCTGCGTGGCGTGCAGGAACTGCTCGGACACGCGGACATCGCGACCACGCAGATCTACACGCACCTGGACTACCAGCACCTGGCCAAGGTCTACGACGCCGCGCACCCGCGCGCGCGACGCAAGCCGGCCAAGGCCTGAAGCGGCCTTGACCGCGGGTGCCCGCGCCGTGGCGTGGCCGGCCCATTCCGGCCCCCGGTGCTTGAACGCGCCCGCCACGCCCCCACGTCGTGGGAAATAACGGAGGCCGCATGGACCCCAGTCGCAACCCCAACGTCATCCACGCCACGACCATCGTGTCGGTACGCCGTGATGGCCGCGTCGCCGTCGGCGGCGATGGCCAGGTCACGCTCGGACACACGGTCATGAAGGCCAACGCGCGCAAGGTGCGTCGCCTCGGCCGGGAAGGCCAGGTGCTGGCGGGCTTCGCCGGCGCCGCCGCCGATGCGTTCACGCTGTTCGAACTGTTCGAGGCCAAGCTGGACAAGTACGGGCAGCTCACCCGCGCCGCGGTGGAACTGGCCAAGGATTGGCGCACCGAACGCCGCCTGGGCAAGCTCGAGGCACTGCTGGTGGTGGCCGACAAGGAAACCTCGCTGATCATCGGCGGCACCGGCGATGTCATCGAGCCCGAGGATGGCATCGTTGCGATCGGTTCCGGCGGCCCTTACGCGCTGTCCGCCGCGCGCGCGCTGGCGGCGCATACCCAGCTCGACGCCAGGACCATCGTCAACGAATCGCTCAACATCGCGGGCGACGTGTGCATCTACACCAATCGAAACATCGTGGTGGAAGAGCTCTGACGGGAAATCGGGTGCGGGGCGGAGGGCGCGCACGTGGCAAGGCCCTCACGCCCGCGTCGCGATGCTCCGACGACCCACCCGGTTTGCGCCGCTGGCTCCGGCTTTGCTGATCATCTCCTGGTTCCCGCATCCGCTTTCCCGTTCCACCACCCCCGCGCCATCTCCGAAAAAAACTTCCCCATGCCCAAGCCCGACTCCATTTCCGCCACCATGACTCCGCGCGAGATCGTGCAGGAACTCGACCGCCACATCGTCGGCCAGCAGGCCGCCAAGCGCGCGGTCGCCATCGCGCTGCGCAATCGCTGGCGGCGCATGCAGCTGGACCCGGAACTGCGCGACGAGGTCATGCCCAAGAACATCCTCATGATCGGTCCGACCGGCGTGGGCAAGACCGAGATCGCGCGCCGCCTGGCGACGCTGGCCAACGCGCCGTTCGTGAAGGTCGAAGCCACCCGCTTCACCGAGGTCGGCTACGTCGGCAAGGACGTCGAGCAGATCGTGCGCGACCTGGCCGACACGGCCGTCAAGATGTACCGCGAGCAGGCCAAGCAACGGGTGCGCACGCAGGCCGAGGATCGCGCCGAGGACCGCATCTTGGACGTGCTCCTGCCGCGTCGCGCCGTCACCCTGTTCGGGTTCGAGGGCGATCCGCAGGCCGAACAGCAGGCCGAGCACGCCGCGCAGGACGCCGAGGACGACAAGACGCGCACCAAGCTGCGCCGGCAGTTGCGCAGCGGCGCGCTGGACGACCGCGAAGTGGACGTCGATTTCGCGGTGAACGTCGGCGTCGACATCATGGCGCCGCCCGGCATGGAGGAGATGGGCCAACAGCTGCGCCAGATGTTCACCCAGATGGCCGGCAGCAAGACGCACAAGCGCAAGCTCACGGTGAAGGCCGCGCGCGCGCAGCTCATCGAGGAGGAGGCCGGGCGCCTGGTCAACGAGGACGACGTGCGCGACGAGGCGATCGAAGCCTGCGAGCAGCACGGCATCGTCTTCATCGACGAGATCGACAAGGTCGCCAAGCGCAGCGACGCCGGCACTGTCGGCGGCGACGTCAGCCGCGAAGGCGTGCAGCGCGACCTGCTGCCGCTGGTGGAAGGTTCGACGGTCAGCACCAAGTACGGATCGGTGAAGACCGACCACATCCTGTTCATCGCCTCCGGCGCCTTCCACCTGGCCAAGCCCAGCGACCTGATCCCCGAACTGCAGGGCCGCTTCCCGATCCGGGTCGAGCTGGGCGCGCTGAGCAAGGACGATTTCGTCCGCATCCTCACCGAGCCCAAGGCCGCGCTGATCACCCAGTACGTTGAACTGCTGCGCACGGAGGGCGTGACCCTGGGCTTCCAGCCCGAAGCCATCGATCGCCTCGCCGAGATCGCCGCGCAGGTCAACGACCGCCAGGAAAACATCGGGGCGCGGCGCCTCCATACGGTGCTGGAGCGCCTGCTGGACACGCTCAGCTTCGAAGCCCCCGACCGCGATGGCGATTCGGTCGTCATCGACCGGGCCTACGTCGACGCGCAACTGGACGAGCTGGTGAAGGATCCGGACCTGAGCCGGTACATCCTGTAGCCGATGCGTTGCGTTGCGAGGCCGGCGTCCTGTCGCCGGCCCGCCAGGCCGCTTCAGTCTTCGCCGATATCCTCGTTCCACAGCTGCGGGTGCCCGGCGATCCAGCCGCCCAGCAGTTCGATGCATTCGGGGTCGGCCAGGTCGACCACCCGCACGCCGTGCTCGCGCAGCCAGTCGATGCCGCCGCGGAAGTTGACCGATTCGCCCACCACCACCGTGCCGATGTTGAACTGCCGCACCAGGCCGCTGCAGTACCAGCACGGGGCCAGCGTGGTCACCATGATCGTGCTGCGGTAGCTGCGCTGCCGGCCGGCCTTGCGGAACGCGTCCGTTTCGCCGTGCACCGAGGGGTCGTCCTCCTGGACGCGGCGATTGTGGCCGCAGCCCAGCAGGCGACCGTCGCCGGCGTACAGCGCCGCGCCGATGGGAATACCGCCTTCGGCCAGGCCGCGGCGGGCCTCGTCGACGGCTGTGGCGAGCAGGGCGCGGTAATCTGGTGTCTCGAGCATGGGCGTGGTGGCGGGTTGCGGTCGATCCATGATGCCCTTTCACGCCGCGCCTGCCACGCCGTGCGGCCGGGGCGGTCGGCAATGCGATAATCCCCGCATGAGCGAACCCACCTCCCGGCCCGACACCCGCACCCCCGACACCACTCATTTCGGCTTCCGCGACGTGCCCGTGGGCGAGAAGCAGAAGCTGGTCGGCGAAGTCTTCTCCTCGGTCGCCGGCAAGTACGACCTGATGAACGACCTGATGTCGCTCGGCGTCCACCGGGTGTGGAAGCGCTATTTCGTCGGCACCTGCCAGGTGAAGCGTGGCGACCGCGTGCTCGACTTGGCCGGCGGCACCGGCGACATCGCGCTGCTGCTGCGTGACCGCGTGCTGCGGCGCGACCAGGACGGGCAGGTCCAGGGCAGCATCGTGCTGGGCGACATCAATGGCGAGATGCTCAAGGTGGGCCGGGATCGAATGATCGACCGGGGCGTCGTGGCCGGGATCGAATTCGTCGAGTGCAACGCGCAGGCGCTGCCGTTTCCCGACGCCAGCTTCGACCTGGTGACCATCGCCTTCGGCCTGCGCAACGTCACCGACAAGGACGCCGCGCTGCGCGAGATGCACCGCGTGCTCAAGGTCGGCGGGCAGGCCCGCGTGCTGGAGTTCTCGGAGGTCAAGGCCGACTGGTTCAAGCCGATCTACGACTTCCATTCGTTCAACATCCTGCCCAAGCTGGGCAGGCTGTTCGCCGGCGACGCCGACAGTTACCAGTACCTGGCCGAATCGATCCGCAAGCATCCGCCCCAGGATGAGCTGCGCGCCATGATGGAGGCGGCCGGCTTCGCGCGCTGCGGCTATCGCAACCTGTCGGCCGGCATCGTGGCGATCCATACCGGCTACCGCGTCTAGCGCCCGCTACGGTCGAGCTGGCCGGCGCGGAGTCAGGTTTGTCGCGGCGTCCATGACCGGCTTTGCCGTAAGTTGTGGAACATCTCCCGGGACGGAGTCACACCATGGCCGGACTCGGGGTGTACCGCGCTTTTTCCCGAGTGTTTCCCCGATCGTTCCGCGCAAAGCTGATGGCGGTGATGGTCGGCTGCACGGTCGCACCCCTTGCGGCGCTTGTGGTGTGGCTGATGACCCACAACGGCGCGGCGCCCGAGCGCCTGCTGGCCGGTTCCATTGTCGCGCTGGGTGCCACGCTCGTCGGTGGCGTGGTGGCGATGGTGCTGGTGTACCAGCTGCTGTCGCCGCTGCGGCTGATGGCCGAGGTCGTCCATGACTATTACCGCGAGCACCGCTTGCCGAACCTGCCCGAGGTCGGCGGGGACGAAGTCGGCATGCTCATGCGGGGCATCAACTGCGGCCTGCGCGAGATCGACAGCGGCATGCGTGAGCTCGAGCGTGTCGCCCTCGAAGATCCGCTGACGGGCGCGCTGAGCCGGCGCGGCACGGATCGCGCTCTGCAGGCCAGCGTGGAACGGGCCGAACGCCTTCATGCCGAACGCGGGCACGCCGAACGGGAGCATGCCGGACGGGAGCACGCCGGACGGGAGCACGCCGAAAGAAATCTGACCGATAGGGAGCAGGCGGGCTCATTCATGCTCTACGTCATCGACGTGGACAACCTCAAGCCGGTCAATGACGAACTGGGCCATGCCGCGGGTGATGCGCTGCTGGTCGACCTGGTGACGAGTGCGCGCGGCTGGCTCGATGGCGACGGCTGGATCGGCCGCTGGGGTGGCGACGAGTTCCTGGTCGGCGTGCACGCCGAGCACGCGGCCGCCACCCAGGCGGTCCACCGGTGGCTGCGCCGCTTGGCCATCGCCGACCGGGACGGCGTGCCGATCCGGGTGAGCGTGGGCTGCGCGCACTTCCGGCCCGGGCTGGACGCCCTGCAGCTGTACCGCGAGGCGGATGCGGCGATGTACAAGGCCAAGGCGCGGGGCGGCGGGGCCCTGGTGTGCGACGACGGCGGCCACGCCGAGCTGGCCCGATCGGCATGACGCCGGGCGGCGGGGTGGCGCTAAACTCGGCGCTTTCCATCCTGCCGGACCCCTCATGCGCCACACACCCCTGACGATCTGCCTGGCCCTCGCGCTCGCCATGACCGCCGGCTGCAAGAAGGACGCCACCACCCCGGCCGACACGGCCCCGACCGCGTCGACCGCGCCCGCCACCGCCGCGGACGCCCAGGCGCGCATCGACGAGCACTCCTACGCGCAGCCGGACAAGGTCAAGGTCAAGGACCTGGCGCTCGAACTGAAGCTGGACTTCGACAAGAAGCAGCTCGCCGGCAGCGCCACGCTCGCGCTGGACTGGCTGGACAAGGGCGCCACGCAGCTCGTGCTCGACACCCGCGACCTGGCCATCGAGAAAGTGCTGGGCGAGCGCGCCGACGGCAAGTGGGAAGACCTCAAGTTCGAACTGGCGCCGCGCGACCCGTTGCTGGGCAGCAAGCTGACCGTGCAGATGCCCCAGCGCAACGCGCGCGTGCGCATCACCTACGCCACCTCGCCCGAGGCCTCGGGCCTGCAGTGGCTGACCGCGGCGATGACCGAGGGCAAGAAGACGCCCTTCATGTTCAGCCAGTCGCAGCAGATCCATGCCCGCTCCTGGGTGCCGTTGCAGGACACGCCGAGCGTGCGCTTCACCTACACCGCCCACGTCCTCGCACCGAAGGACACGATGGTGGTGATGAGCGCCGACACCGATCCCAAGGCCGCGCGCGACGGTGACTACAGCTTCAAGATGCCGCAGCCGATCCCGTCCTACCTGCTGGCCATCGGCGCCGGCGACCTGGTGTTCAAGCCGGTCGGTCCGCGCAGCGGCGTGTGGGCCGAACCGACCGCGGTGGACAAGGCGGTGGCCGAGTTCGCCGACACCGAGAAGATGATCGACACCACCGAGAAGCTGTACGGCCCGTACCGCTGGGACCGCTACGACATGCTGCTGCTGCCGCCGTCGTTCCCGTACGGCGGCATGGAAAACCCGCGCATGACCTTCCTCACGCCCACCGTGATCGTGGGTGACAAGTCGCTGGTGGCACTGATCGCGCACGAGTTGGCGCACAGCTGGTCCGGCAACCTGGTGACCTTCTCGACGGCCAAGGATGCCTGGCTCAACGAAGGCGTCACCAGCTATGTCGAGAACCGCATCATCGAGGACCTGTACGGCCGCGAGCGCGCCGACATGGAAAGCGTGATCGAACGCAACGAGCTGAAGGAGGAGTTCACGCCGGAGAACACCGCGTTGCAGGCGCTGGCGGTCAAGCCGGGCGTGCTCAAGGATCCGGACGAGAACCTGAGTTCGACGGTCTACACCAAGGGCGCATGGTTCATGCAGTTCCTGGAGCAGCGCATCGGCCGGGCGGAGTTCGATGCCTTCCTGCGCGGGTACTTCGACCACTTCGCCTTCCAGTCGATTTCCTCGAAGCAGTTCGCCGATTACGCGAAGGCGAACCTGCTCGACAAGTATCCGGGCAAGGTCACCCAGGCCGAGTTCGACGCCTGGCTGTACGAGCCCGGCGTGCCGTCGACGGCGCCGCAGGTGTTGTCGGCGCGCTTCGACGCGGTCGATGCCGCGCGCAAGGTGTGGCTCGACACCGGCTCGCTGCCGGCTGCGTCCCTTACCGGCAAGTGGACGACGCAGGAATGGGTGCATTTCATCGAAGGCATGCCCAAGACGCTGGCCCAGGAGCAGTTGGCGGCGCTCGACGCGGCGTACCACTTCACCGGCACGCCCAATGGCGAGATCGCGCAGCGCTGGTATCCGCTGGCGGTGCGCAGCGGCTACACCGCCGCCAATGAGGCCATCTCCGCATTCCTGCAGCGCGTGGGCCGGCGCAAGCTGATCATCCCGACCTACAAGGAACTGGTGAAGACGCCCGCCGGGCTCAAGCTCGCCCAGGACACGTTCGCCAAGGCGCGTCCGGGCTACCACCCGATCACCAGCACCACGGTGGAGGCCACCATCGCCGAGGCCGCGGGCGGCAAGCCGACGCAGCCGTAATCAGACTGCGTCCCGGCTGTCGCGCGCAATGCGCCTTCGAAGTTCCCTGCATGCGGCCGCCCTCGTGGCGGCCGTACTGCTTGCGGCGGCCGTGACGGCGGTGGCGCTCGATCCGTACCGGCTCGTGCAGCTGGAGTACGGCCGCCAGCGCCTCGTCGCCGGCCTGTCGGCGGACAGCATGCGTGCCGCGGGACATCGCTGGTCGTATGCGTACAGCGACGACGCCCCGGCCGATGCGCCGACGGTGGTCATGCTGCATGGCTACACCGGCAGCAAGGAGAACTGGTACCCGCTGGCGCGCCGGTTGCATGGGCGGTACCGGCTGCTGATCCCCGACCTGCCCGGATGGGGCGCGAGCGAGCGGCGGGACGGGCAGGACTACGGCTACGCCGCCCAGGCGCAGCGCGTGCACGCCTTCCTGCAGGCGCGCGGTGTGCGCACCCCCGTGGTGCTGCTGGGCCATTCGATGGGCGGCGGCATCGCCGCGGTCGTGGCGGCCCGGTATCCCGATGATGTGCGGGCGCTGGGCTTGCTGGCGGCGTCGGGTGTCCGCTTCCGCGACAACGCCTTCGGCCGGGACGTGGTCGCCGGACGCAATCCCTTCGGCGTGGCGGACCAAGCCTCGCTGTCGAACTACCTCGACATCCTGTTCCACGATCCCGCCGCGCGGCCGCGCATTCCCTGGCCCGCGTCCCGCGGATTCATCGCCCACCGCCGGCACGACGGCGCGTTCGAACAGCAGGTGCTCGACCGCATCGGCCGGGGCGACGCGGCGCTGCTGCCCGGAGCGCTGGCGCGCAGGATCGCCCAGCCCACTTTGCTGCTGTGGTGCCGGCAGGACCGCGTGATCGATCCGAGCGCGGCGGGACTGTACGCTGCGCGGATCGCGCGCACGCGCCAGGTGCTGCTCGACGGCTGCGGCCACATGTCGCTGGTCGAACGCCCCGACGAAGTCGCGCAGGCCGTCGATGCGCTGATCGCGACAGCGCCCGCGGCTGTGCCGGCCGCCTCGCCCCCCGCGTCCCCACACCCTGATCGGAAGTCTCCATGACCGCATCGAAGACCACCCCCCGAACCGCCTCGCTCCACCTGTCCGCGCTTGCCCTGGCGGCAACCCTCGCGGCCTGCCAGCCTGCCGACACGCCCAAGGCTCCATCGGGCACCACCACCCAGGTGGCCGCCAAGGAAGGCCAGGCGCAGGAGCTGGGCACCGCCTTCGACGGCCACTACCGGCAGGGCAAGTGGGACCTGGCGGCCGCCCTGGGCGAGGAACTGGTGCAATTGCATCCCGACAGTCCGGTGACCGCGCGGATCCGGCCGCAGTACGAGGAAGCCAAGGCCAAGGCGCTGGCCGCACGCGAAACCCTCAGGACCGCCGCGCTGTGGGACTACCTCACCCAGCCGGTGAAGGGGGGCGACCAGCGGTCGGCCGCGATCTATTCCAAGGCTGCGGTGGATACCGGCGGGGGCGCCGAACAGCCGGTGCGCCTGATCTTCCGCGACCATCCCGATTGGGGCCGCAGCAGTTACCTGGTGCTCGAGAACGGCGACTTCGACTGCTATGGCGGCTGCCGCGTGCAGGTCACGCTGGACGACCAGGCGCCCCGCGCCATGGCGGCCTCGCGCCCCAAGACCGACGAGGCCATCGCGATGTTCATCGAGGACGAGGCCGCGTTGTGGAAGCACGCCAGGAACGCGAAGACGATGGCGATCGAGTTCCCGGTGCGCGCCGGCGGCAAGCGCACCGCCGTGTTCGAAGTCGGCGGCCTGGATCCGGCGAAGATGCCGAAGTGGTGAAGGCCACACCCAAGTGGTGAAAGCGGGGGGCGCGCGCATCCGTTGCGCGCGCCGCGCCCGCCGGTGTCACCACGGTGGGTTAACGCAACCCCGACAGCACAGGAGTAAGGTTTCCCCGTCGGCGTTCCAGCAGCGCCCCGGTGGGCTGCAGCGCCGAAAGGGCGTGACGCAGGACGCGTGCGCCACGTCCACAGCGGCGCCGCCGCGAGGGATGACCGGCGGATGCCTCGCGGAGGCAGTCATGCTTTCCCCACGCCTGCATAATCTGCTCGACGAGCGCCACGCGCCGTACGAGACGCTGGTGCACGACCGCACCGTCACCGCACACGAAACCGCCGCCGCCGCGCACGTGGCGCGCCAGCAGTTCGCCAAGACCGTGATGCTCAAGGTCGACGGCAGGCTCGCGATGATGGTGATGCCCGCCTCCTACCGCATCGACCTGACCCGCCTGTCGCGCGCGCTGGGCGGCGGCATGGTCGAACTGGCGGGCGAAACCGAATTCAGCGACGCCTTCCCTGATTGCGAGCTCGGTGCGATGCCGCCGTTCGGCCACCTCTATGGCATGCCGGTGTACGTCGACTCCCGCCTGGCGCAGCAGCCGGAAATCGCCTTCAACGCCGGCTCGCACACCGATGCGGTGCGCATGCCCTACGAAGAGTTCGAGAAGCTCGCCCAGCCCGAACTGCTGTGGCTGGCGCACGTGATGTAGCCGGCGCGCGCGTCAGCGCCAGAGCGCGAAGGGCAGCATGTCCCAGGCGATCAGCACGGCACACCACTGCAGGACTGCCAGCGCGGCCACGAGACTGACGCGCCCGCGTGCCAGGCCGTCGCGATGGCGCAGGCTGCGCCAGGCCTGCCAGGCCATCAGGGCGGGCAGCGCGGCGGTGGCCGCGTACAGCGCCAGGCTGGCGACGGTCCGGTCGCCCAGCTGCACGTAGCTCTGGAGCAGGAACGCCGGTGCCGGCGCCGCCAGCAGCCAGGCCGCAGCGACGCCCGGTGCGCGCAGGCGTTCGCGGCCCACGAGGGCGCGTACCGGCACCACGACCAGGAACCACAGCAGGCCAGCAAGCCCGAACACCAGGCTGGCCGCCACCAGGCCGTGGGTGCGCACGTCCACGCGGCGCCAGGTGCGCATGCCGTCGCCGAGCAGCCGGCCGTCGTCTGCATCGATCATCAGCACGTGCGAGGGCGTGCGCCGGTCGTGCGCGACGAGGCGTCGCCCGCCCGCGGGCGAGAGCGTGCGCACGGGCCCCTGCAGGGGCGCCAGGCGAAATGCCGCGCCGTCCCAGGACAGGTGTGACCGGTCGAAGATGTAGTCCAGGTAGGCGAAGGCGGCGAAACGGTTCGGCGCCGGCACGTAGTAGCCCTCCCATGCGCGCACGTCGGCGGGGGCGGCCTGCGCCGGCACCGGCGGTGGAAAGGGAATGTCCAGCGCACGGATGAGCAGGGCGTCGAAGCGTGCAGTGTCGACGCCATCGCCGTCGACGTTCTGCACGGTCACGAATGCCCTGCCACCGCCGCGCGCTTCGGGGAACAGGCAGAGCATGGCGTGGAAGCCGACCACGCTCCCGTCGTGGCACAGGCCCACCACGCCGTGGCGGTCGCGGCGCCGCAGGCCGAGTGCGTAGCCGGCCTGCAGGCCGGCGCGGGCGGCCTGCGTCGTGGTCGCATTTCCCATCGCGCGCAGCAGGTCCGTGCGCACCAGCAGGCGACCGTCGACGCGGCCATCGCCGAGCAGGAAGCGGGCGAAGACGGCCAGGTCACGGGCCGTGGTCGTGAACTGGCCGGCGGGACGCAGATAGACGGGCAGGGCGGGGGCCGGCGTGTGGATGTCGAGGTGGCCCCAGGCCAGGCGCGGGTCGGCGTCGTGGAGGCTGGGGATGACGCGGGCATCGACGTCCGGCGTGTCGAGGCTCGGCGATCTGGTCTGGGTGCGGAAGTGGAACGTGCTGTCGGTCATGCCCAGCGGACGCAGCAGCTCGCGATCGAGCCAGTCCTCGTAGCGTTCACCCGTGACCGACTCGATCACCATCGCCGCCAGCGTGTAGCCCATGTTCGAGTAGGACGCGCGCGCCCCCGGGCGCGAGCGCAGCGCCAGCACCGAGGGATCGCGGGTGAACGCGTCGCTCAGCGGTGAATCGGGCGTGGCGCGCGTGCTGAACAACTGCCACAGGCGCATGTCGTCGAGCCCGGCGGTGTGGTCGAGCAGGTGGCGCACGCGTACCGGAGTGGCTGGCGAGGGATTGCGCAGCACCAGCCCGGGCAGGTAGCGCACGAGCGGAGCGTCCAGGTCCACGCGGCCGGCGCTGGCCAGCTGCAGCAGCCCGGTGGCGATCAGCGTCTTGGTGACCGACCCCACGTGCACCTTGTCGTCGACGCGCATGCGGGCGGCACTGGGCGCGTGCCGCAGACCGGCCGCGTCGGCGTGGATGCGGCCGTCGCGGTCGACCGTGGCCCAGACGGCGCCGGGCGTACCGGTTTCACGCAGCGCCTGCTCGACCTGTACGTGCAATGTCGGCGAGGCGTGTGCGTGCGCGGGCGGCAGCAGGACCGCAAGCAGGCCCGCCAGGACCCAGGTCGCGGAACGCCGGATTGCGGGCCCCCGGCCGCGCAGGCGCGGCCACGTCATGCAGCAACGATCTGAACGCCCATTTCGAAGCCACATCCCTGTTACCTCCGGGCCGTCCGGCCCATCCAGCAGTGTCCGCGGTCCGCGGGCGGACTCGAAAAAGCGCGCCGCGCGCGCCATGGCCGGCTAGTCGCCGGCGACGAAGTAGACCACCGACCATCCCCGCGCATCCACGCGCAGGGCGATGCGCTGGTCGACCGGCGAGCGCGCCAGGTCGCCGCGCACGTAGCCGGTGCGGCCCTGCCATTGGACGGCCCACCAGTCCTGAGCGCCCTGGGCGAAGTTGTCGTCGGCCAGCACCAGCGTGCGATGGCTGGCGCGCCCCAGCACGGGCGCGTCCGCGGCGGGACGTGCGCGCACCGCGACGCCGGTGCCGGTGACCACGACCACGTCGTAACCGGTGAGCGCGGGGTCGGCTGTGACATCGACGCAGGCAGGCGAGGGCGCGCACCACTGTGGCGTGCCGTATTCGTCGGTTTCCTGCACGCCGCCGAGCGCGAGGATTTCTTGCAGCGCCCGCCACAGCTTCGTGTCCGATTGCGTGGGTTCCCAGACCAGGTCCAGGCCCTGCGGCCCGACGTCGCCGCCGAAGCTGATGTTCGCGTCGGCACGCAGGTGCTGCCTGAAGCCGTCGAGATCGCGCCGCGCGACGATATCGGTCAACTCGGCCACCGCGTGGCGCACCGCGACGTCCAACCGCGAGGGGTCATGCGCCGCGGCGGGCGGCGTGACCGTTTCCTGCGCCCAGGCCAAATGGCCCGCCGCCAGCAGGAGCAGTCCTGCCAGGCCGCGGGCCCGGGCCCTCACAACGCGTAGCCGAACTGCTGCTTGAACTGCTCGGCGAATTCTTCGTAATCGAAGCGCTGGTTCTGCGTGCCGGGGTGTTCCACCTTCAGCGCGCCCATCAGGTTGCCGATGCGGCCGATCGTGGTCCAGTCGTAGCCCTTCTCGATGCCGAAGATCAGGCCGGCGCGGAACGCGTCGCCGCAACCGGTCGGATCGGTGACGCGGCGCTCGTGGGCCGGCGGGATGTCGTGGAGCTTGCCGTCGGCGTAGATCAGCGCGCCCTGCGGGCCGCGCGTGGTGATGTAGGCCTTCACCTTGGCGGCGATTTCCTTCTCGTCCCAGCCGGTGCGTTCCTGCAGCAGATTGGATTCGTAGTCGTTGACCGTGACGTATTGCGCCAGGTCGATGAACTCGCGCAGTTCGGCGCCGTTGAACAGCGGCATCGCCTGGCCGGGATCGAAGATGAAGGGGATGCCGGCCTCCGCGAATTCCTTCGCGTTCTGCAGCATGCCTTCACGCCCGTCGGGGCTGACGATGCCGAAGGTGACGCCCGGCACGTCGCGCACGTGGTTCTCGTAGGAACGCATCATCGCGCCCGGGTGGAAGGCGGTGATCTGGTTGTTGTCGTGGTCGGTGGTGATGAACGCCTGCGGCGTGAACAGCTCGTCGATCACCTTCACATGGTCGAGCGGGATGGCCTGCTCGGCGAACCAGTCGCGGTAGGGACCGAAGTCCTGGCCGACCGTGGCCATCGGGATCGGGTCGCCGCCCAGCAGCTTGAGGTTGTAGGCGATGTTGCCGGCGCAGCCGCCGAATTCGCGGCGCATCCGCGGCACCAGGAAGGACACGTTGAGGATGTGCACCTTGTCCGGGAGGATGTGGTTCTTGAACTGGTCCGGGAACACCATGATGGTGTCGTAGGCCAGCGAGCCGCAGATCAGGGCTGACATCGGCAGGAGGGTCCTGGGTTGGGTGGGTGTCGGGCCCCGGCGCGGGGCAGGGGTGAAGGGCGGGCCGGGCTGCCCCGGGGCCGCCAGCGGCCGTGCGGCGGGTAGGGTAGCCGCTGAACCGGGATCGGGCCAGCCGCGGGGGCTGCGGAATGCCCGTTTCTGCGGAGAAATTCCTTGTTTGGACAAGGGGCCAGGCGTAGTCTACCGGGCTCACTCGTGCCCCCCTCCCCCCGGCAGAAACGGCTGATTTCCTGATGTTCAAGAAGTTTCGCGGCATGTTCTCCAATGACCTGTCCATCGACCTGGGCACGGCCAACACCCTCATCTATGTCCGCGGGCAGGGAATCGTGCTGAACGAGCCGTCCGTGGTCGCGGTGCGCCAGGACCGCGTGATCGGCGGCAACCGCTCCGTGGCGGCGGTCGGCGCGGAGGCCAAGCAGATGCTCGGCCGCACCCCGGGCCACATCAGCACGATCCGGCCGATGAAGGACGGCGTCATCGCCGACTTCACCTACACCGAGGAAATGCTCAAGCACTTCATCCGCAAGGTGCACAAGTCGCGCTTCCTGCGTCCCAGCCCCCGCGTGCTGGTCTGCGTGCCCTGCGGCTCGACCCAGGTCGAGCGCCGCGCGATCAAGGAATCGGCCGAAGAGGCCGGCGCCCGCGAGGTCTACCTGATCGAGGAGCCCATGGCGGCCGCCATCGGCGCCGGCATGCCGGTGACCGAGGCCCGTGGCTCGATGGTGGTCGACATCGGCGGCGGCACCACCGAGGTGGCGGTGATCGCCCTCAACGGCATCGTCTACTCGCAGTCGGTCCGCATCGGCGGCGACCGCTTCGACGAGGCCATCATCAGCTACGTCCGCCGCACCTACGGCACCCTGATCGGCGAGACCACCGCCGAGCGCATCAAGCTCGAGATCGGCTGCGCGGTGCCGCAGAAGGACCCGCGCGCCATGGAAGTCTCCGGCCGCAACCTGGCCGAGGGCGTGCCGAAGATGGTCAAGCTCAATGCCAACGAGGTCCACGAAGCCCTGCGCGAACCGCTGTCCGGGATCGTGGCGGCCATCCGCCTGGCCCTCGAGCAGACCCCGCCGGAACTGTGCGCCGACGTCGCCGAGCGCGGCATCGTGCTCACTGGCGGCGGCGCGCTGCTGCGCGACCTGGACCGCCTGATCAGCGAGGAAACCGGCCTGCACGTGCAGGTGGCGGACGACCCGCTGACCTGCGTGGCCCGCGGTGGCGGCCGTGCGCTGGAACTGGTGGACATGCACGGCAACGAGTTCTTCGCGCCAGAGTATTGATGGCCAAGGCGGGACCGCGGGACGGGGAACAGGGAAACGGACGTTTCCCGGCGATTCCTGTGACGCCGCTTCCTGCTTGCAACGCGTGCCTGCCCCAGCATTGGCAGGCTTCCGCCGCGGGGACGTTCGCTTCCCTGTTCCCCGTCCCCCGTTCCCGCTCCTGACCCCCTCCCAGTGCCTTCCTACGCCGGTCCCTCCGCCAGCCGCTCCGGCGACATCGCCGGCAGCCTGCGGCTGCTGGCCTACCTGGCGCTGGCCGTCATCCTGATCGTGCTCGACCACCGAGGCGGCTGGCTCAGCCGCGCGCGCCAGCAGGCGCAGGGCGTGATCCAGCCCCTGCGGACCGTGGCGGGCGTGCCGGGCCAGCTGATCGGCCGGGTGTCCGATGACGCCGGCACGCTGGGCCAGCTGACCACCGAGAACCGCCGCCTGCGCAACGAATTGCTGGTCACGCGGGCCCGCATGGCGCGCCTGGCCACGGTCAGCGCGGACAACGCCCGCCTGCGCGGCCTGCTCGCCGCCGCCGAGGACGGGGCGCTCGACGTCCAGCTGGTGCCGGTGCTCAACGTCGACCTCGATCCCACCCGCCAGCGCCTGGTGCTCAGCGCCGGCGCCGGCGAGGGCGTGCGCGCCGGGCAGATGGTGATCGACGCCGGCGGCGTGCTCGGCCAGATCATCGACGCCGGGCCGCTGCAGTCCACCGTGCTCCTGCTGACGGACCCCGACCACGCCATTCCGGTGGCGGTCGCCCGCAACGGCGTGCGCCTGGTCGCTTACGGCACCGGGCGCGTGGACCAGCTGGCCCTGGCCAGCGTGCCGCTTTCCAGCGAAGTGAAGGTGGGCGACGTGCTGGTGACCTCGGGGCTGGGCGGGCGTTTCGCCGCCGGGTTCCCGGTGGGCACCATCACCGCGCTGCGCCCCGACGAGAGCCGCGCGTTCCTCGTGGGCGACGTCAGGCCGGCCGCCCAGCTCGATCGCGGCCGCGACGTCCTGGTGCTGCGCACCCTGCCGCCGCGACCGGTCATCGTGCCCGCGCCGCCGCCGGCCGCCACGCCGGGTGAGGGCGCCGGCCAGCCCGGCGTGAGGACGGCATCCGGCGCCGGATCGCCTGCCGGCCCCGGGTCCGTATCGGCCGCGCCGACGTCCGCCGCCGCTGCCGCGCCGGCGAGGGCCACGACCCGGCCGGCTTCGCCGCCCCCGGGGGAGGCCGCCCCCGTCGCGAGCCCCGAGGCGCCGCCGCGCCGCGAACCGGCCCTGCCGCCGCCGCCCGCCACCACGCCGTCGACCACGCCGTCGACCACGCCGTCGACCACGCCGTCGACCACCCCGTCGACCACCCCGTCGACCACCCCGTCGTCGCCCTCCAATCCGGCGGCCACGACCCCAGCGCCGACCCCGGCGCCGGCTGCCACCTCGCAGGAGCGTCGCTGATGCGCCCGCGTTCGCCCTGGGTCAAGCCCTTGAGCCTGCTGGTGGCCCTGCTGCTGATGCTGCTGCCGATGCCGCAGGCGCTGCTGCCGCTGCGCCCGTACTGGCTGGCCCTCGCCATGGCCTACTGGGTGATGGAGGATCCCGACCACGCCGGCATGGGCTTCGCCTTCCTCATCGGCCTGGCCGCCGACCTGGTGGTGGGCAGCCTGCTGGGTGAACACGCGCTGCGCCTGGTGGTGATGACCTTCATCCTGCAGCGCTTCCGGGCCCGGCTGCGGTTCTTCCCGATCTGGCAGCAATCGCTGGCCATCGGTGGTCTGTTGTTGAATGACCGCATCGTCACCGCCGCGCTGCATCTCACCCTGGGCGTGCCCACGTCGCCGCCGCTGGCCTGGGCCGCGCCGGTCATCGGCATGGTGCTGTGGGTGCCGGTGTTCGCCATCCTCGACAGCCTGCGCCTGGGCACCTGGCGCAGGCGCTGAGGTCGGGTCATGAATTCCCTGCGACCGCGCCGGCGGGTGCTCAAGAACGCGGCGATGGAGGCCGAGCAGTTCCGCCGCCGCGCGGCGCTGGCGTTCATGGGCGTGGTCCTCGCCCTGGCCGGGCTGTCACTGTGGTACTTCCGCCTGCAGGTGTGGCAGCACAGCGAGTACGCCACGCGTTCGGAGGAAAACCGGATCAAGCTGCGCCCGGTCGTGCCGGCACGCGGCCTGATCTACGACCGCAAGGGCCGGATCCTGGCCGACAACGTGCCGGCGTTCCGCCTGGACGTGACGCCCAAGGAGGCCGGCCCGGTCGAGGACTGGCTGCCGCAGCTGCAGCGCATCGTCGCGCTGACGCCGGAAGACATCGCGAACTACCAGGCCAGCCGCCATGTCGCGCGGGGTTTCAAGCCCGTCACCCTGAAGCTGCGCGTCACCGAGGAAGAGGCGGCCCGCTTCGCGGTCGACCGCTGGCGCTTCCCGGGCATCGAGTTGCAGTCCTATCTCAACCGGCGCTACCTGCATGGCGAGCTGACCTCGCACGTGATCGGCTACGTCGGCCGCATCGACGCCGCGGACATGAAGACCCTCAGCGGCGGCGAGACCGCGCTGAGCCACATCGGCAAGACCGGCCTGGAGCGCTACTACGAAAAGGCGCTGCGCGGGCAGGTGGGCTTCGAGAAGATCGTCACCAACGTCGACGGCCGCCCGATGTATTCGGCCGGGCGCGACCCCGCCAAGCCCGGCGCCGACCTGCGCCTGAGCATCGACCTGGACCTGCAGCAGGCGATGGTCACCGCGTTCGGCGACAAGGACGGGTCGGCGGTGGCGGTGGATCCGCGCACCGGCGAGATCCTGGCGATGGTCAGCCTGCCGGCCTATGACGCGAACCTGTTCGTCAACGGCATCTCGCATACGCACTACAAGGCGCTGACCACCAATCCCTCGCGTCCGCTGTTCAACCGCAACGTGCTCGGTGGCGGCCCGCCGGGGTCGACCGTGAAGCCGCTGATCGGCCTGGCCGGCCTGGACAGCGGCCTGCGCACGCCCGAATACAAGGTGTTCTCCACCGGCACGTTCTACCTCCCCGGCACGGGGCGCGGCTGGCGCGATGCCCACGGCGGCGCGGGGTGGACGGACCTGCGCAAGTCGATCTCGCAGTCGGTCAACTTCTACTACTACAAGCTCGCCTACGAGATGGGCATCGAGAAGTTCGACCAGTACATGTACCGCTATGGCTTCGGCCAGAAGAGCGGCATCGACCTGCTGGGCGAGAACGTGGGCGTGGTGCCGTCGCCGGAATGGAAGGCCAAGCGGTCCAAGGAACGCTGGTACCCGGGCGAGACCGTGAACGCCGGCATCGGCCAGGGCTACTGGGTCGCCACCGCGCTGCAGCTGGCGCGCGGCACCGCCGCGATCGCCAATGGCGGCGAGCTGCGCCGCCTGCACCTGGCGGCCGCGCGCCGCGACGGCTACGACAAGCCGTGGGCCCCGTTGCAGCAGCCGGTGCCCGAGCGCATCACCGACAACGCCGGGCACCTGCGCGCGGTGCAGGAAGGCATGATCGCCACCATCCACGGCGGCGGCACGGCCACCGCCATGGCGCGCGGCGCGCCCTACATGATGGCCGGCAAGACCGGCACCGCGCAGAAGATCAGCCGCAAGGGCAGCCAGAGCTTCGATCCGCATTCGCTGCCTTACCACCTGCGCCACGAGGCCCTGTTCGTCGGCTACGCGCCGGCCGAGAACCCGACGATCGCCATCGCGGTCGTGGTCGAGCACGGCGGCTTCGGCGGCACCGCCGCCGCACCGATCGCACGCAAGGTATTCGATGCCTGGCTGCTCGGCACGATGCCGGAAGCCGACGAGAACCTCACCCGTTCGCCGCAGGGCGGCGCGTCGCTGATACCGGTTGAAGAGCCGCCGGAGGGCACGGCCGCGGGGCACCAGACCGGCCCGTCCACGACGGCAGTGGCACCTGGCACCCGTGCGACCGGCACTCCCGCGGCCGCCGCGAAGGTCGGCGCGAACACGGGCGCGAACGCCACCGTCCCGTCGCCCGTCGTGCGCCCGCCGTTGCCGGGCGCCGCGGCGGGTCGCAACGACACGGCGCCACGCCCCGCCACGACGACGGAGCCGGTGCGATGAGATACCTGCTGCGCTGGCTGTTCGACTTGGTGCTGCGCTTCACGCGCACCCTCGACCTGCCGCTGCTGGGCGCGCTGCTCGCGCTGATGGGCATCGGCCTGGCCGTGCTCTACAGCGCCGGCGACCAGTCGCCGAAGCTGGTGATCGCCCAGGGCGCGCGCTTTGGCGTCGGACTGGGCTTCATGTGGCTGCTGTCGCGCATGCCGCCGGCGCAGCTGCGCAACTGGACGCCGTGGGTCTATGCGATCTCGCTGGTGCCGCTGGTCGCGGTGCTGTTCCTGGGCACGGGCAAGCACGGCCGGCACTGGATCAACCTGGGCGTGTTCTATTTCCAGCCGGCCGAACTGCTCAAGCTCAGCCTGCCGATGATGGCCGCGTGGTACCTCAATCGCCGGCCACTGCCGCCCAAGCTGGGCGTGGTGCTGATGGCGGCCGTGATCATCGGCGCACCCACGGGGCTGATCCTGATGCAGCCCGACTTCGGCACCGCCATGCTGGTCGGCATCAGCGGTGCCTTCGTGCTCTATCTGGCGGGATTGCCGTGGTGGTGGTTCGGTGCGGCGCTGGCCTCGGTGGCGGCGATCGCGCCCGTGGCCTGGCTGTGGCTGCTGCGGCCGTACCAGAAGGACCGCATCCTCACCTTCCTCAATCCCGAATCCGATCCGCTCGGCACCGGCTGGAACATCATCCAGTCCAAGATCGCCATCGGCGGCGGCGGCTTCACCGGCAAGGGCTGGGGCGAGGGCTCGCAGTCGCACCTGGACTACATCCCCGAGCACACGACCGACTTCATCTTCGCCGTGCTGAGCGAGGAGTTCGGCTGGATCGGCGTCATCACCGTGCTGGCGTTGTACCTGTTCGTGATCGGCCGCTGCCTGTGGATCGCGGCCGGCGCGCGTGACGGCTATTCGCGCCTGATCGCCGGCGCGCTCGGGCTCGCGTTCTGCGTCTACGTGATCGTCAACGGCGGCATGATCGCGGGCCTGCTGCCGGTGGTGGGCGTGCCGATGCCGCTGCTCAGTTATGGCGGCACGTCCGCCGTTTCGCTGCTGGCGGGCCTGGGCGTGGTGATGGCGGTGCAGGCGCACCGGCCGGTGCATACGCGCTGATGTGCGCGATCGCTGCGGGCGTCGCGCCGCGTCAAGCTGACCGCGTCGTTCATGTGAAGAAGGCCGCGCGGGTGTTGCCCCATATGAACGCGTGCTACCCTCGGCCGCGATGAGCCGAAGCCCGATCCACGTCCGCGCGCGCAACACCCTTCCGCTCGCGCTGGCGCTCGCCCTGGGCGCCTGTGCGACGCAGAAGCCGCCCGCCCCGCGCGCTGCGGCGGCGCCGCCCGCCACACCCGCCGTCACGCCCGCACCGGCCGCGCCCGTGCCCGCGTCGACGGGGCCGATTACCGTCACCACGCCGCTGCCGGCGCCGCGTCATCCCACGGCCGAAGTACGCGCCCGGTTCGTGCGCGAGGCGGTTGCGAAGTACGGGCTTGACCCGGCCCAGGTCGAATCCGTCCTGGCGCGCGCGCAGCTGCGTGAAAGCACGGTCACCGCGATGGCGCGTCCGGCCGAAGCCAAGCCGTGGCGCGACTACCGCCCGATCTTCGTCACCCCGCAACGCATCGAAGGTGGCCGCGCGTTCCTCGCGCAACATCGCGACGCACTGGCGAAAGTGGAGGCGCAGTACGGCGTACCGGCCGAGATCATCGTGGCCATCCTCGGCGTGGAAACCAGCTGGGGCCGCAACACCGGCAATGCGCCCGTCCTGGATGCGCTCTACACGCTGGCTTTCAATTACCCGCGCACCAACCTGCCGGACAAGATCGAGCGCGAGAACCAGCGCGAGGCCTTCTTCCGCGACGAGCTCGCGCAGCTCGTCGCGCTCGGCCGCGACACCGGCATGGA
This sequence comes from Lysobacter solisilvae, assembly GCF_016613535.2. NCBI lineage: Bacteria > Pseudomonadati > Pseudomonadota > Gammaproteobacteria > Lysobacterales > Lysobacteraceae > Agrilutibacter > Agrilutibacter solisilvae. The sequence continues at coordinate 464,939 of NZ_CP071518.1, read as the reverse complement.
CGTGGCCACGCTCACCGGCAGCTACGCCGGGGCGATGGGCTGGGGCCAGTTCATGCCCTCCAGCTACCGGCTCTATGCGGTGGACGGCGACGGTGACGGCAAGCGCGACCTGTTCACCGACCTCGACGACGTGTTCGCCTCGGTCGCCAACTACTTCGTCAGGAAGGGCGGCTGGGAGCGCGGCCGGCCGGTGATGGTGCGCGCGGACTACGTGCCGGGCACGCTGGCCCTGGTCGATTCCAAGGGCGAGCCGATCCACGACCTGGCCACGCTGGCGCAGGCCGGCTACAAGCCGCAGTCGCCACTGCCGCCCGGCATCACCGGCGCACCGATCGTGCTCGACGGCGTCTCCGGGAATGAACACTGGTTGACGTTCCGCAATTTCCGCGCGATCTGGAGTTACAACAACTCGATTCGCTACGCGACGGCCGTCTACCAGTTGGCCGAGGCGATTGCCGGACGCGAAGTCGCAGGCGCGCCGGAAGAGTCCACGGACGCTTCGGCAAGCGGGTCGGCGGGCGTACCCCCGGGCATTCCCGCCGGCATTCCCGCCAGCCCTGCACCCGGTCCCGCCGGCGCATGAAGGCGCTGCTGGCCATGATGCTGGCGCTGGGCCTGACGGCCTGCGCCGGCGCTCCTCCCCGCGCATCGGCGCCGCCGCCCGCGGCGAAGTCCTCCGCATCCCCGGCCGCTGCCGCCGCCGGCCGCAAGGTCTCGCCTTACGCCCCGGCGCAGGAAGACCACAGCAAGCGCGGCAACTACGTCGCCGGCGGTCTGTACGCGCCCGGCGAGCGCGACAGCGTCCCCGGTGAGTTGCCCGACGTCGATGCCATTCCCGAGCCCGAGGTGACGGACGAACCGCGCTCCGCCGTCGGCAACCGCAAGTCCTACACGGTCCTGGGCAAGCGCTACCAAGTGATGGACAGCGCGCGCGATTTCGTGGAGACCGGCACCGCTTCGTTCTACGGCAACAAATTCCACGGCCGGCGGACCTCCAACATGGAGGTCTACGACATGTACACCTTCAGCGCCGCGCACAAGACGTTGCCGCTCCCCAGCTTCGCGCGCGTCACCAACCTGGACAACGGCAAGTCGGTCGTGGTGCGCGTCAACGACCGCGGTCCCTTCCATCCCGGGCGCGTGATCGACCTCAGCTACGCCGCCGCGGCCAAGCTGGGCTACGTCAGCAAGGGCACGGCGCGCGTGGAAGTGCGCGCGCTGACGCCCGGCGAGACCGAGCCGACCTTCGCCAGCGCCCGCAACAATCCGCCGCCGGCACCACGCACCGCCGCGCCCGCCGCGGGCAGCGCGATGGACAAGCTGGTCGCGGCCATCCCCGTGGCCCGCGCCGCCGCGGCCGATACGCCGGGCCCGCGCACGCAGGCCAGCGATTACCGCTTCGACATGCGCCAGGACGGCCGCACCATGACCGCCGACGAGTTCGAGGCCTGGATGAAGAAGCGCCGCGTCCGCGTGGCGACGGGCAAGCCCGGCACCCCGGACGTCCGCGCCGACGCCAGCACCGACGCCACCCCGGACGACCGAACCGTCGCGCTGCCCGTCCCTGTGGCGGCCGCACCGGCGAACGGGGCGCCTTCCACGCCCGCCGTCGGCGCCGTGCAGACCGGTGAGGCCGTGACGCTGCAGGTCGCCGCGTTTTCGGCGCGCGCCAATGCCGACCGGGCGCTGGCCATGCTGCAGGGCGCGGGCATCGGCCAGGCGCGGCTGCACGATGTCGACAGCAATGGACAGAAGGTGTGGCGCCTGCGCGTGGGCCCGCTCGCGGCCGACCAGGCGCCGGAACTGGCCGCCCGTATCCGGGGTCTGGGCTTCGGACCGCCGCAACGCGTGCGGGAGTAGCATCCGGCACGCCGCGAAGGATCGCGCCCCGCTTCACCCCGCTGGCCCGTCCGGCGTGATTGATCCGAATCTGATGGTGCGACGGTCCGCCGGCGCATCGATTTCCAACCCGATGTCGCACGCCGGCCGGTTGTACCCGGCCACCGGAGCAGTCCATGAAAGCCCGCCTCGCCCTTGCCGCCGCATTCCTCGTGACCTCGACGCTCGGCGTCGCGCTCGCGCAGTCGCCCGCGCCCGCCGCCGCCCCGGCGCCCCGGCCCGCCAGCGACGCCCTGCCGGTGCCGCCACCGCCGAAGATCACCGGCACCGCCTGGGTGCTGGTGGATTTCGCCAGCGGCAACGTCCTGGCCGGCGAGAACTACGACACCCGCCTGGAACCGGCGAGCATCACCAAGGTGATGACCAGTTACACCATCGCCGCGGAGATCGCCGGAGGCAAGGTCAAGCACACCGACCAGGTGATGATGAGCGAGAACGCGTGGCGCACCGGCGGCGCCGCGACCGAGGGCAGCTACAGCGGCTTCGAGGTCAACAAGACCGCGCCGCTGGAGCAGATGGAAAAGGGCATGGCCGTGCAGTCCGGCAACGACGCCGCGATCGCTCTGGCCGAGCATGTCGCCGGCAGCGAGGACGCCTTTGCCGCGCTGATGAACGCCTACGCCGCGCGCATCGGCATGAAGAACTCGCACTTCGTCAACGCGCACGGCCTGTCGGCCGAAGGCCACTATTCCACCGCGCACGACCTGGCCATGCTGGGACGCGCGTTCGTGCGGGACTACCCGGAAACCTACGCCTACAACAAGATCAAGGAATTCACGGTCGGGCCGATCACCCAGCCCAACCGCAACCTGCTGCTGTGGCGTGACCCGACCGTCGACGGCATCAAGACCGGCCACCATTCCGGCGCCGGCTATTGCCTGATGGCCTCGGCCAAGCGCGGCGACCAGCGCCTGATCAGCGTCGTGATGGGCTCCACGTCCGAAGCCCAGCGTGCGACCGATTCGCTGGCCCTGCTCAACTGGGGTTTCCGCTTCTTCGAGACCCACAAGCTCTACGACGCCGGCAAGGCGATCGCCAAGCAGAAGATCTGGAAGGGCGCGGCCGACGAAGTGCAGCTGGGCGTGGCCCAGCCGATGCTGGTGACGGTGCCGCGCGGGCGTTACGCGCAGCTCAAGCCGTCGATGGACCTGCCCAAGACGCTGGTCGCGCCGATCGCCAAGGGCCAGAAGATCGGCACGGTGAAGGTGATGCTGGACGGCAAGGTGATCGCGCAGCGCCCGCTGGTGGCCATCAACGCGGTCGAGGCCGGCGGGTTCTTCAAGCGCCTGTGGGACGAGTTCTGGATGTGGTGGGAATCGGACTGAGCTTCCCGGGACGCCGTGGTCCGGATGTAAAAGAAAGGCCGGCGAAAGCCGGCCTTTTCCATGCCGCGGGTGGCCGGGCTCAGCGCGCCAGTTCCACCAGCGACGAGGACACCCAGCCCTTGTTCCCCAGTTCGTCCTCGACTTCCCACATGACGCCCTGCTTCTGCCCGGTCGGGTAGAGCAGCATGCCCGGGTCCAGGTCGCGCACCACGCCCTTGCCCTGGGCATTGGTGAACAGGCGACCGGGGCGCGTCATGCTCACGGCCTGCTGGACGTTGGCGGCCGAGGCATTGGCCGGCAGGCCGCCCAGCTCGGCGACCAGGTCGCTGTAGGCCTGCAGGTAGGCCAGGGTGATCACCTGGCCCACCTCGGTGTTGCTGTAGCCGCTGGCGCCGGCGGAACCGAAGTGGCTGCCGGTCCACAGCGAGCCCGCGCCACCCCAGCCCAGGTCGGTCTTGGAGGCGTGGCCTTCGGCCATCGCCAGCTGTTCGGAGGAGCGCACGTCGGTGACGGTGAGCAGCACGTCGGCCGACTTCTTCTTCATATTGATGCCGCCGAGCACCGCGCCGGCATTGCCGCCGACCAGGCCGCCCAGCAGTCCGCCGATCGCGTTGCCGCCGGCGTTGGAGTTGGCATTGATGAGGTCGGGGACGAGCACGTAGTCGGCGGCGCGCATCTGGCCCTTGCCGATGTTGGAACGTCCGCGCAGCTCGCCGCTGGCGGCCAGGTCGCGCTCACCCTGCGCGGCGGCCAGGCCCTTGCCACGGTCGAGCAGGGTGAAACACCGGGAGCGGTTGACGAACAGCTTGATCAGCGCGGCGGGGGACTCGAGCTGGTAGCTGCTCCACCAGTGGTTTTCCGGCTCGATCACCGCGATCGCGCCCAGGTTCTTGCTGCACACCGGGATTTCGGCGGTCTTCTGCGCCTTCACTTCCTGCGCGCTGGCGGCGCGGGCGGCGGGCGTGGCGAGCACGGCGGCGATGGCCAGGCCCGTGCCAATCAGGGTGAGGGTGCTGCTGCGGAACGATGACGTCATGTGATCCTCGGTGGTGGACGCGCGACCACGCGGCGGCCCGGTCGCGGGCGCCCGTGGGCTGGCGGTTCGGGGTTGAAGCCGGTACGAAGACGCGGGCCGAATGCTGGCATAAACGCGGGAGCGGGCTGAAGTCGGCCAGCGCCGCCGCGTTCACTTGGGTTGGCGGTCCGGCGCCTCCATAATCCGGCCATGGAAATCCGATCCGACAACCCCGAGCACGGCTTCCAGTTTCCCGGCACATTCGAGCTGTCCGCCATGGGCACCGCCGACAAGGACCTGGAGACCGTGCTGCCCACGCTCCTGCTCGATGCAGGCCTCGAGGTCGTGCACGAAGCGGTGAGCTGGAAGCACTCCTCCAACGGGCGCTACGTGTCGGTCCGGATCAGCTTCCGCGCCGAGAACCGCGAGCAGTACGACCTCGCGCACCAGGTGTTGCGGGAGCATCCCGAGGTGAAGTGGACGCTGTGACCGCACGCCCCGGCCCCGCGCCATGAGCGATTCGGCAGGCGCCCTCGATCCGGTCACGGAGCTCGCGCATCGCGCACCTCCGCCGGCCTTGGTGCGCGACCTGGGCCGCCGTGCCTACGAGCCGGTGTGGCGGGCGATGCAGGCCTTCACCGATGCCCGCGGCCCCGACACGCCCGACGAGTTGTGGCTGGTCGAGCACGATCCGGTTTTCACCCTGGGCCAGGCGGGCAAACCCGAGCATGTCCTCATGCCGGGCGACATTCCGGTTCTTCATGTCGACCGCGGCGGGCAGGTCACCTACCACGGCCCGGGCCAGATCGTGCTGTACCCGCTGCTCGACCTGAAACGGCTGAAGGTGGGCGTGCGCGAATACGTCGAGCGCATCGAACAGGCGGTCATCGACACGCTTGCCGAGTGGAATATCGAGGGGTCCCGGCGCGAAGGCGCGCCCGGCATCTACGTCGGTGGCGCCAAGGTCATGGCCCTGGGCATCCGCGTCCGGCGCGGCTGCACCTTCCATGGACTGGCCTTCAACATCGCCATGGACCTGTCGCCTTTCCACCGCATCAACCCCTGCGGTTACGCCGGGCTCCAGGTGACCTCGGTGGTAGACTTGGGCGGCCCTTCCGGGCTGGATGCCGTCAAACCGGTGCTGATCGACCAGATCGCCCGACAGTTCGGACTGGCGGTGGTCATCGCCGACGCGACGGACCCCGCGCCCGCCGCGGACTTCGCTTCCGGATCCTGACGGCGCCGAACTGACGCCGCCGCGCCGCCCCGGCCCCCTGACGCCCGCCCCGATGACCGACTCCTCCGCCAAGACCATCCCGCTCGCCGTGGTGGCGACATCGACTCCGGGAGCCGCGACCCTGGAGGCGGGCGCCAAGCAGCTGGGCGGCGACAAGATCAACCGCTCGCCGGTGCAGTTCGCCGACGCGCCCGTGCTGCGCAAGCCGTCGTGGATCCGCGTGCGCATCCCCTCGGGCAACTCCGTGCAGCAGCTCAAGGCCCGCCTGCGCGAGAACCGCCTGGTGACGGTGTGCGAGGAGGCGAGCTGCCCGAACATCCACGAGTGCTTCAGCCACGGCACCGCCACTTTCATGATCCTGGGCGAGGTCTGCACCCGCCGCTGCAGTTTCTGCGACGTCGCCCACGGCCGGCCGAAGCCGCCCGATGCCTCCGAACCGCTGAGCCTGGCGACCACCGTCGCCGACATGGGCCTGAAGTACGTCGTGGTGACCAGCGTCGACCGCGATGACCTGCGCGACGGCGGCGCACAGCATTTCGTCGACTGCATCCGGGCCATCCGCGAGCACAGCCCGAAGACGAAGATCGAGACGCTCACGCCCGATTTCCGCGGCAAGGGCCGAATGGACCGCGCGCTGGAGATCTTCGCCGGCGGCCCGCCGGACGTGTTCAACCACAACATCGAGACGGTGCCGGACCTCTACACCAACGTCCGTCCGGGCGCCGACTACCAGTGGTCGCTGACCCTGCTGCAGCGCTTCAAGCAGCAGCACCCGGCGGTGCCGACCAAGAGCGGCATCATGCTGGGCCTGGGCGAGACGATGGAGCAGGTGCAGGCCACCCTGCGCGACCTGCGCGCGCACGACGTCGACATGGTCACGATCGGCCAGTACCTGCAGCCGACGCCCCACCATCATCCGGTGATGCGTTACTGGACCCCCGACGAGTTCAAGGAACTGGAAACTTTCGGCTACGCCCTGGGCTTCAGTCACGTCGCGTCCGGGCCGCTGGTGCGCTCGTCCTACCATGCCGACCGCTCGGCGATCGAAGCCGGCTTCGCGCCGGCCTGAGTCGCGCGGGGCCGCGCACTCGATTCGCGGGCGCCTGAACCGGGCCGCGTGAGCACGGCACCCGGTACCGGTGGGGTGGCACGAACGTTGCCCGCGCCACGACGGTCTTCCTGACCCGCCCTCCACCAAGCTGAACCTTTCCCGGCAGTCGTGCACGCGAGCCCCGATCGGGGCCACTTGGCACGTTTTGTCGCGTCCCGCATGCGTGACAGGGCCCGCAACTTCCGGCACTGTGGGGTTGTCGAACCCCCTGCCATTCTCGACCTGGGCAACACGGCCCGCGAAGCTCCCCACGATGAATACCAAGACTCCCCGCGCTGTCACTGTCCTGATCGCCGCCTTGCTGGCCACGCCCGTCGCGCTACTCGCCGCGGACGACGCCAGGAACACGGCCAGCCTGCCCACGCCGCCGACCAGTGACACCTCGCTGATCAAGTCGGGAGCCGGTCGCGCGTTGCCGAGTTCGGCGACCACCGACCAGACCACGGCCGCGAAACTGGCCCACGGCCTGCTGTCCGACAGCCGGTACGCGTACCGCCCGCGTCCGCTGGACGATGCGCTGTCGGCCGACATGTACAAGCGCTACCTCGAAGCGCTGGACAACGGCAAGCAGTTCTTCACCGCGCAGGACATCGCCCGGTTCGACGTCCACAAGACGAAGTTCGATGACGCGATCAAGAGCGGCAAGCTCGATCCGGCGTACGCGATCTTCGCCGTGTACCGCCAGCATTTCGAAGAGCGCGTCGCCTATGCGCGCAGCCTGCTCAAGCAGGACATCTTCCAGTTCACCGGTGCCGACCGCTTCGAGTACGACCGCGAGGACGCCCCGTGGCCGGCCGACGCCGCCGCGCTCGACGCGCTGTGGAAGCAGTCGGTCCGCAATGACTGGCTGCGCCTGAAGCTGGCCGGCAAGAAGCCCGACGACATCCGCAAGACGCTCGACAAGCGCTACCTCAACATGGCCAAGGGCGTGGCCGAGCTGAAGGGCGAGGACGTCTTCCAGACCTTCCTCAACAGCTACGCGAACTCGATCGACCCGCACACCGACTACTTCACGCCGCGCACGGCCGACAACTTCAACATGACGATGTCGCTGTCGCTGGAAGGCATCGGCGCGGTGCTGCAGAAGCAGGACGACGTCGTGGCGATCCGCGAGATCGTCCCCGGCGGTCCGGCCGGCAAGTCGGCCAAGCTCAAGCCCGGCGACCGCGTGGTCGCGGTCGGGCAGGGCTCCAGCGGCCTGATGGAGGACGTGATCGGCTGGCGCATCGACGATGTCGTGGCCAAGATCCGCGGCGCCAAGGGCACCCGCGTGCGTCTGGACGTGATCCCGGCCGAGGCCACGCTGGACAGCAAGCCGCAGCGCATCGTGCTGGTGCGCGACAAGGTGCGCCTGGAAGACCAGGCGGCCAAGTCCGAGGTCATCTCGCTCCCCGGCACCGACGGCCAGCCCGCGCGCCGCGTCGGCGTGATCAAGCTGCCCGGTTTCTACCAGGACTTCGAAGGCCGCCGCCGCAATGACGGCGACTACGCATCGGCCACCCGCGACGTCGCCAAGCTGCTGCTCAAGCTGCGCACGGAAAAGGTCGACGGCGTCGTGCTCGACCTGCGCAACAACGGCGGCGGTTCCCTGACCGAGGCGATCGAACTCACCGGCCTGTTCATCGACCGCGGTCCGGTCGTGCAGGTGCGCGAGTCCGGCGGCAAGGTCAGCGTCGAAGGCGACTCCGATGCCGGCATCGCCTGGGAAGGCCCGCTGGCGGTGCTGATCAACCGCGGTTCGGCCTCGGCCTCGGAGATCTTCGCCGGCGCCATCCAGGACTACGGCCGCGGCCTGGTGATCGGCGAGACCACCTTCGGCAAGGGCACCGTGCAGAGCCTGTTCGACCTGGACCGCTGGCCCGCCAACGAGACCGCGCGCTTCGGCCAGGTCAAGGTGACCATTGCCCAGTTCTTCCGCGTCAGCGGCGGCAGCACGCAGAACAAGGGCGTGGTGCCCGACATCGCCTACCCGGTGACCGTCGACGCCAGCGAATTCGGCGAAAGCACCTACGACAACGCCCTGCCGTGGACCCGTATCGCTTCCGTCCAGCACACCCGCTACGGCAACTTCGCCCCGCTGCTGCCCAAGCTGGAGGCCCTGCACGCCCAGCGCGTGGCCAAGGACAAGGAATTCCAGTGGTGGCGTGAGGACGTGGCCGAGTTCCGCACCGAGCGTGCGAAGAAGTCGGTCTCGCTCAACGAAGCCGAGCGCCGCGCCGAGCGCGACCGCGATGACGTCAAGCGCAAGCAGCGCCAGGAAGCCCGCAAGGCCCTGGGCCTGGCGATCGATCCGCTGGCCGACGAGAGCAGCGACGACGGCCTGGCCGCCGGCGAGCGCGACATCGCCAAGGACGCCGCCCGCGAGAAGCTCGCCGAGCAGCGCCCCGACCCCCTGCTGCGCGAATCCGCGGCGATCCTGGCCGACGCGGTACGCCTGCTCAACGCCGACCGCACGCTGTCGGCGCAGGTACTGCCGCAGGCCGCGACCCCCGGTCACTGGGCGGACTGAGGGCCGCCCGATAACCGGGCCCGGCCCTGCAGGAATCGGATAGCGGGCACCCTCGGGTGCCCGTTACCGTTTGGGCCATGGACACCTTCAACACCGAATTCAGCGCCGACCTCCACACCGCCATGCGCAAGCCTCGCCCCCTGGGGTCCGCGTCCGCCGATGCCCGCGCCATGGAACAGGCGCGGGCCATGCTCGACGTCGGCGAGCCCGGCCTGGTCGAACTGGCCCAGGCCGTGGGCATGAGCCCGACCGCGTTGCAGCGCCGCTTCACCCGCCACTTCGGGATCAGTCCCGCCCAGTACCTGGACCAGCGCAAGCTCGGCACCCTGAAGCAGGCGCTGCGCGAGGGGCACGACGTCTCGCGCGCGCTGTACGACGCCGGCTACGGGTCGCCCTCGCGCGTCTACGAAGCCGGCGCTGCGCGTCTGGGCATGACGCCGGCCCGCTACCGCGCGGGCGGCGAGGGCGAGGACATCCGCTGGAGCCTGCTCGACACCTCGCTGGGCCAGGCGCTGGTCGCCACCACGCGCCGTGGCATCTGCATGGTGGAACTGGGCCGCGATGCCGACGCACTGGAAGCCACGCTGCGCGCCGAATTCCCCAAGGCGCGGCTTGAGCGCGTGGATGCCGGGCGCGACGAGTTCCTCGCGCCACGTCTGCAGGCGGTGGCCGACGCGCTGGCCGGCCGCCCCTCGGAGGTCGCCACCGACCTGATCGGCACGGCCTTCCAGAAGCGGGTCTGGGACGCGCTCATGAAGATTCCCCGCGGCCAGACCCGCAGCTACGCCGAACTGGCCAATGCCCTGGGCGTGCCGCGCGGCGCGCGCGCCGTGGCCAGCGCCTGCGCGCACAACCGCGTGGCGATCGCCGTCCCCTGCCATCGGGTCGTGCGTGGCGACGGATCGCTGGGCGGATACCGCTGGGGGCTGCCGCTCAAGGAGCAGCTGCTGGCGCGCGAACGGGCGGCGTGACGGCCGTGGCGCGCCCGAGGAGGTCGGGTCGACTCCATCGCGCCACGGAGTTTCGGCCTCACCTGCGCCGCCGCGCCGTCGGTGGCCGCGTCGGCAGCGCAAGCCCGAGCTTCACCGGCTCGAACACCAGCCGCGTTTCGTAGCGCTTGAGGTTGTCGTCCCCGGCGAACAGCCGTTCGACCACCTCGCGGCAGTGGGCGACGCCACTGGTGGCGAGGATCACCAGGTAATCCCATTCGCCGGCCAGCACGTAGCACTGCTGCACTTCCGGCACCGCGCGGACCCGCGAGAACAGCGCGGCATGGTTGCGGGCCGACTCCCGCTCGAACTGCACCAGCACGGTGGCCAGGGTGACGGCGCCCAGCAGCGAGGGATCGAGCACCGCCACCTGCCGCATCAGGCCGCTCTCGCGGTAGCGCTTGATGCGCCGCTGCACCGCGCTGGCCGAAAGGCCCACCGCGTCGCCCAGCGCCGTGAGCGTGACGCCGGCATCGCGCTGCAGCAGCTCGAGCAGTCGGTGATCGAATTCGTCGAGGGCGAGGGGGCCGCTAGCCATGCAAAATTCTTGCGCTTATCTGCATGAATTTTCAAGCGCGATGCTCGCCGCGCCGGTAGTGTGGATCGGGTCGAAGGCGTCCGCCGCCTGCCAGTCCAAGGTTCGACGCGACCGTCTTCCCCGCACCTGCTCCCCTCCGGCCCGGATGGGGCCGGCCCGTCGTGAGGTTCCGAAGTGATCCCAGCCGAACAACTCCTGGTCTTCGCGGCGATCGCCCTGATGATGGTGCTCACGCCGGGGCCGAACATGATCTACCTGATCTCGCGGTCGATCAGCCAGGGCCCGCGCGCCGGCGTGGTGTCGCTGCTGGGCGTGGTCACCGCGCTGGTGCTGCACATGACCGCCGCCGCCGCCGGCCTCACGGCGCTGTTCATGGCGGTCCCGCTGGCCTACGAGGCGGTCAAGTTCGCCGGCGCCGCCTACCTGCTGTACCTGGCCTGGCAGGCGGTGAAGCCCGGCGCGCGATCGCCGCTGGATCCCGCACCCCTGTCGCCGGATCCGACGGGTCGCCTGTACCGCATGGGCCTGCTGACCTGCCTGCTCAACCCGAAGGTCGCGGTGCTGTACCTGTCCATCCTTCCGCAGTTCGTCGATCCCGCGCACGGCTCCGTCTTCGCACAGAGCGTTCTACTGGGTACGGTGCAAATCGCGATCAGCTTCACCTTCAATCTGATGATCGCCCTGACCGCCGCCGGCGTGTCGTCCTGGTTCGCGCGCAAACCGGCCTGGCTGGCCACGCAGCGCTGGCTCATGGGCAGCGTCCTGGGCGGCCTGGCGATGCGCATGGCGCTGGAACCGCGCCGCCTGCTGTAGCCCCCGCTGCAGCGACTGTCTTCATCGCCTGCAGTCCATCGCAGCCTCCTGCCGTCGCCTGCCGACACCGGCGACTCCCGCCACGCCGTCCATCGCCGTGGCGTCTCTCTCCCGTCCCCCGAGCGTCCCGCATGAGCAACGTCGCCTCCCTCGATCCCACCCTGCAGGCCCTGGCGGCATTCCCGCAGGTGCTGCGCGACCACTACGCCGCCATCCCCGCCGGTTTTGCGCAGTGGGCGCCGACGGCGTGGGAGGGCATCCCGAGCGAACGCTTCACGCCCATCGAGCAACTGCTGCACGTGCGCGACATCGAGCGGATCGGGTATCACGTACGGCTGGGCCGCACGCGCGACGAGGACGGCCCGTTGCTGGCCGACATCGACAGCTACGAACTGGCCGCCCAGCGCGGCTACGCCACGGCCGTCGGCGATGACGCCGCGCAGGCACTCGCCGACTTCGCCGCCGCCCGCGCCCAGACGGTGGCGATGCTGGCCGCACTGACGCCCGCGCAGCTCACGCGGCCGGCGACCTTCGAAGGTCTTGGCGCGGTCACGCTGCGGGGCCTGGTGCACCTTCTTTGCAGCCACGACCAGCAGCACCTGGCCGGCCTGCAATGGCTGCTGTCCCGCATCGACGCCCAGCGCCTCGCGGCCTGACTCTCCTCCTTCCGGTTCCCCACACCATGACCGCCTCCGCTTCGCACGCGCCCCGCGCCGCTTCCGCCCTCGCCATCGCCCTGGCGCTGGCCGCGGTGTACGTGCTGTGGGGGTCGACCTATCTGGCCATCCGCTTCGCGCTGGAAAGCTACCCGCCGTTCCTGCTCGGCGCGATCCGCATGGCCATCGCCGGCGCGCTGATGTACGCGGTACTGCGCTGGCGCGGCGCGAAGGCGCCGACGGGCAGGCAATGGCGCACGCTGGCGGTGCTGTCTATCTTCATGGTGCTGCTGTCCAACGGCCTGGTGAACCTGGCCGAGACCGAAGTCGGCTCGGGCCTGGCGGCGATCGCGGTGGCCTCGATGCCGCTGTTCGCCGGCGCGTTCGCGATGCTGCGCGGACGGCACCCGACGAAAGTCGAATGGGTGGGCACGATCATCGGCTTCCTCGGCGTGATCTGGCTCAACGCCGGCAGCGAACTGTCCGGCTCGGTCCTGGGCATGGTGTGCCTGGCCACCGCCGCCATCTCGTGGGCCTGGGGTTCGATCTGGAGCCGCGACCAGGACCTGCCGGAGCCCTTCATGTCGGCCGCCGCGCAGATGCTCGCGGGCAGCCTGTGGATGCTGGCCGCGGCGCTGGTCACCGGCGAGCGCATCACCGCCGTGCCGACGGCGCAAGCCACCGCCGCGATGCTGTACCTGGTCGTCGCCGGTTCCATCTTCGGCTTCACTGCCTACATCTGGCTGCTGCACCACGTGCGGCCGGCACTGGCGACCAGCTACGCCTACGTGAATCCGCCCATCGCCGTGTTCTTCGGCGCGATGCTGGGCGGTGAACATTTCACCGCGCACGACCTGGGCGCGATGGCGGTGATCCTGGTGGGCGTGGTGATCATCACCCTGGCCAAGGCGCGCGCCGGCGCCGCCACGCCGCCGCCGGCCACGCGACGGCCCGACGCGGCCGACGCGCGCGAGGGCGCGGCGTGACCTCCTCGCCCCGCGAGCACAGCGGCCTGTGGGTCGCCGTCGCGTCCTTCGTGCTGTGGGGGCTGATGCCGCTGTACTGGCACCTGCTCAAGAGCGTGCCCTCGCTGCAGATCGTCGCCCACCGCGTGGTGTGGAGCGCGTTGCTGGTGCTGGCCTGGCTGCTGTGGAAGCAGGGCCGCGGCTGGCTGCGCGCCGCGCTGGAGCGGCCGCGCGCGGCGTGGATGCTCGCGCTCAGCGGCACGCTGATCGGTTTCAACTGGAGCCTCTACATCTGGGCCGTCAATGCCGGCCACGTCGTCGAGAGCAGCCTGGGTTACTTCATCAATCCGCTGCTCAACGTGGTGCTGGGCGTGGCCTTCCTGCACGAACGGCTGCGGCCCGTGCAATGGGTGTCCGTCGCGCTGGCGGCGGTGGGCGTGGTGTGGCTGACCGTGCAGTTCGGGCAGCCGCCGTGGATCGCGATCTGCCTGGCGCTGTCCTTCGCGCTCTATGGCCTGCTGCGCAAGCTGCTGGCGATCGACGCGGTGGCCGGCCTGGGCGTGGAGAACCTCTACCTGTTGCTGCCCGCCCTGGTCGTGGTCATGTGGGGCGAAACGCACGGGCAGGGCGGCTTCCTGCCGCTGGGCGGCGCCGGGTGGGGCGCGGGGGCGGACGCGCTGCTGATCCTGGGCGGCGCGCTCACCGCGCTGCCATTGATCGGTTTCGCCTACGCCGTGCGGCGCGTGCCCCTGTCCGCGGTCGGCCTGCTGCAGTACATCGCGCCGACCCTGCAGTTCCTGTGCGGCGTGTTCGTCTTCCACGAAGCATTCGACACCGATCGCCTGGTCGGCTTCGCCTTCATCTGGGTGGGGCTGCTGATCTTCGCGTGCGAGGGCTGGTGGCGCCTGCGCCGCCCGGCGGTACCCGTCACCGCGTGAGTCGGCCCGACGCGGGCCCGTGTCGCACGACCACCGTCCAAATGAAAAAGCCCGGGCGTCACCGCCCGGGCTTCTGTCGTTCCAGTGGCGCCCGCGTCAACCTGCGCGCAACGCCGTGGTCACCGGCATCCGCGCCGCGCGCCACGCCGGCAGCAGTCCGCCGAAGAAGCCGATCACCAGCGAGATCACCAGACCGGTCAGCACCAGCGCCGGCGTGACCTTGAAGGCGAACACCACCTGGGTGAAGTTCTCGCCCAGCGTCGACACCGAGAAGTTGTTGAACAGCAGGTAGGCGATCAGGGCGCCCAGCGCGCCGCCGACGAAGGCCAGCACCAGCGACTCGATCATCACCGACACCAGCACCGGCCCGCCGCCAAACCCGATCGCGCGCAGGGTGGCGATCTCCTTGGCACGCGTGGCCACCGCGGCATACATCGTGTTGAGCGCGGCGAAGATCGCGCCCAGCGCCATGATGAAGGTGACCACGCCGGCCAGGAAGCCGATCTGCTTGCGGAAGTTCTTGGTCTGGCCGCTGAAGTATTCCTGCTCGCCCTTCACGTCCACGGTCAGGCGCGGATCGGTCTTGAGCTGGTCCTGCAGCGTCTTCAGCCCATTGGCGCCGTCCAGCCCCACCAGCACGGAGCTGAAACCCTGGCGGCTGAAGGTCGACTGCGCGACCTCCGCATCCGCCCACAGTTCGCTGTCGTGCGCGTCGCCGGATTCGAACACGCCCACCACCTGCCAGTCGGAGCCGCGCATGCGCAGGGTCTTGCCGATCTCCGCGCCCTGGAACTGGCGGGTGACGCCGCGGCCCACGATCAGCTCGCGCAGGCCGGTGCGGAACTTGCGGCCCTGCACGATCTTCAGCTGCGGCCGCAGCGCGAACGCGTTGGCGTCCACGCCGCGCACGGTGATGTTGGCGCCGTTCTTCTCGTCACCCTGGCGCACCAGTTCGGCGATGACGATCATCTCGCCCGAGGCCAGCGGCTTGCCGTCGGCGCCCTTGCGCACGCCCGCGGCCTGCTTGATCAGGGTGACCGAGTCGCGGTCCAGGCCGGAGTTAAGCTCGGTGTCCGACCCGCCGCGCAGGACGATCGCGTTGTCGGTGCGGCCGGTGGCCGAGAGCGTCTTGTCGAAGCCCGCGGCCATGGCCAGCAGCGCGGTGAACACCGCGACCACGCCGGCCAGGCCGACGACGATCACCAGCGACGAGGCCCAGCGCTCGGGGATGCTTTTCAGGTTCAGGCCGGTGATGGCCATGATTTGGCTCAGCATGATGTGTTCTCCTCAGCGTCCGGCCAGCGCATCGACGATCTTCAGGCGGCGCGCGCGCAGCGCCGGCAGCAGGCCCACGGCCAGGGTCATCAGCACGATCGTGGCAAGGCCGGTCATCCACACCCAGCCATTGACGCTCAGCGCGAACTGGCCGCCGGTGCCCTTCTCGATCATCGCGCCGAACAGCGTCGCGATGGACATGCCCACCAGGCCGCCGAACAGGCACAACGCGCCGGCCTCGGCGAGCACGAACCACAACACGGTCCCGTCGGAGAAGCCCAGCGTCTTGAGCACCGCCAGCTCCGGGATCCGCTCGCGCACGCTCTGCGCCATGGTGTTGCCCACCACCAGCAGCAGGGTGAAGAACACCGCGAACAGGATCCAGCGCACGATCATCCCGATGTCGCCGATCTGCTTGATGAAGCCGATGTTGAAGTCCTTCTCGGTCTGGGTCTTGGTCTCGTCGGGCGAGTTCTCGAACATCGCGTCGATCGTGCGGCTGACCTTCTCGGCCTGGTTGGTGTCGGCCAGCTTGATCATGAAGAAGTTGGTGCGGCCGTGGCTGAACTGGTTGGCCTCGTCGAAGTACTCGTGGTTGATGAAGACCGCGTTGGTCTGCTTCTGCCAGTTCTCGTCGGAGCCGTCGTAGATGCCGACCAGGTCGAACGCCCAGGCCTTGCTGCCGTCCTTCTGCGGATAGATGTTGGAGCGGATCGGGATCTTCTGGCCGATCTTCCAGCCGTACTGGTCGGCGAGGATGCGCCCGGCGACCATGCCGGTGCGGGTGTTGGCGAAGGCCTTCCACTGGGCCTCGGGCATCACCCATTCCGGATACACCTCGTGCTGGCGCATCGGGTCCACGGCGAACACGAACAGCGGGGTGTTCTCCTGCCACACGCCGCCGAACCACTGCATGTGCGCCACGCGCGCCACGCCGGGCACGCTCTCGATCTTGGGCAGCATGCTCAGCGGGATGGGCTGGGTGAACGACACCCGCGCCTGGGTGGCGAGGCGGGTGGCGCCGATGAAGTCGGCGCCCGCGTCGAAGATGTGGTTCACCGACTGCAGCAGGCCGAACAGCAGGAAGGCCATGATCACCGACAGCAGGGTCAGGATCGTGCGGGTCTTCTTGCGGAACAGGTTGGCGAATACGAATCCGGTCTTGGTCATGCTCCGATCCTCCGGGAAGCGCGCGAAGTGGCGGCGCGCATCACGCGCCCACGGCCTGTTCGGCGAGACGGCCCTTGTCCAGGTGCAGGGTGCGCTTGGCGTACTCGGCCGCAAGCGGGTCGTGGGTGACCATCACGATGGTCTTGCCATGGTCGCGGTTGAGCGCCTGCAGCAGCCGCAGGATCTCGTCGGCCGTGGTGCGGTCCAGGTCGCCGGTGGGTTCGTCGCAGACCAGCAGGTGGGGGTCGGACACGATCGCGCGGGCGATCGCGACGCGCTGCTCCTGGCCGCCGGAGAGCTCGCGCGGCTTGTGCTTGGCACGGTCGGCCAGGCCGACCACCTGCAGCGCGATCTCCACGCTCTTGCGGCGCTGCGCGGCGTTCAGCGGCGTCAGCAGCAACGGCAGCTCCACATTGCCTTCGGCGGTCAGCACCGGCATCAGGTTGTAGAACTGGAACACGAAGCCGACGTTGTGGCTGCGCCACTTGGCCAGCTGGTTGCCCTTGAGCTGGTCGATGCGCTGGCCGTCCACCGTGATCTCGCCGGCGCTGGGCGTATCCAGCCCGCCGATCAGGTTGAGCAGGGTGGTCTTGCCCGAGCCCGACGGGCCCATCAGCGCGACGAAGTCGCCGCGCGGCACGTCGATGCTCAGGCCATGCAGGACCTCGACCTTCTGCCGGCCGCGCTCGTACGACTTGGTGACGTTGCGGATCCGGATCATCGCGTCGTGCTGACTCATGTCGTTCATTGCGGGCCTCGATGGGTGTTTGAGAGTTCGCTTGTTCGTGCACGGGGCGCCGCTGACGGGGCCCCGGGTCATTACTCGGATTCGGCGATCCGCACCGCGTCGCCGTCCTTCAGCGTCGCCGGGGGGCTCGAGGATCACGGCGTCGCCCGCGGCAACCCCCGCCAGCACCTGGCGGTCCTCGCCCAGGGTGCCGCCCAGGCGCACGGCGTGGCGCTCGGCCTTACCGTCGCGCAGCACGAAGACGATGTCCTGGCCGCCGTCCTTGCGCAGCGCGGCGACCGGCACCTGCGTGCGCGGGGCGGCCTGTGCGGCGGTGGCCTTCGCCTCGTCCTGGCCGGGCTGCTCGAGGAACGACACGCGCACGCCCATGTCCGGCACGATCCGCGCATCGCGGCTCTTGAGCGCGATGCGCACCTTGACCGTCGCCTTGGCGCGGTCGGCGGTGGGGAATGATGGCGATGACCTCGGCGGGAATGCGCCAGTCCGGGTAGGCGTTGAGTACCGCTTCGACCGGCATCTTCGGCTGCACGCGGCCGATGTAGGCCTCGCTGACGTCGACTTCCACCTCAAGCGAATCCATGTCGACGATGGTGCCGATGCCGGTGCGGGTGAAGCCGCCGCCGGCCGACAGCGGCGAGACGATCTCGCCCGGCTGCGCGGCCTTGGCGATCACCACGCCGGCGAAGGGCGCGCGCACCACCGTGTTGTCCACGCCCTGCTCGGCGAGCCGCAGCTGGCCGCCGGCCACCTGGGCGTTGCGCTGCGCGGTGATCACCTGCGCGCGCAGGGCGTCGCGCTGGGCGACGGCCTGGTCGTACTGGGCCTGCGACACGAGCTGCTGCTTCACCAGCCCGCCCAGGCGGGTGGCGTTGGCTTCGGCCTCGTGCAGCTGCGCCTGCATGTTCCCGATCTGGCTGCGCGCGGCGCCCACCTGCGCGGCGGCGAGGTCGCGCTGCGCATCGGCTTCGATCGGGTCCAGCGTCGCCATCACCTGGCCGGCGTCCACGTGCTGGCCTTCCTCGATCAGCACCTCGCGCACCTTGCCGGTGATCTTGGCCGACACCGTTGCCATGCGCCGGGCGACGACATAACCCGTGGCGTCCAGCACGGAGGCGCTGCCGCCGGCCCCGCTGGTCGCGGTGACCGTCGCGGTGCGCACTTCCACCGCGTCGTCGCCTGCGAACAGCGCGTAGCCCACGCCGCCCAGGACGAGCACGCCCGCGGCGATGCCCAGCCCGAGCCACAGCGCGCGCCGGTTCGTCGCCGGGGGCGGTGCGCTGCGGTCGATGCGCAGTCCCTTGAGCAGGTCAGCGGAGTTGTTCATTGCGAGCCTTCATCCTGAGGTCGTGCCCGGCGCCGTGATGCCGGGGCGGATCATGCCGGGTGCGGATCGTGCCGGTGCAGATCGTGCTGGTGCAGATCGTGCCCGTGCAGATCGTGCCGGCTAAAAGCGGCCGCCAGTGTGCGGCGGTGCACGGCGCGCTCCAACCTGCCGGAAGTCAGTTTCCGGCGAGCGGCACCGCCGCCGGCAGCGCAGCGTACGAGATGCACGTGCCCTGCGCATCCGACGCTGTCACGGCACGCGATGCCGACGACGACGCACACCCGGGGCGGCCGTATTGTGCGCCGGCACGACGGATGTCGCACGCGCAATAGCCGCGTCCGGCCTTCCACGCTGCCCGCCGCCGGCCTCTTGCCAGCCGGCAGACTACCCGTCGAACCTCGCCCGGCTCAGAGCCCGGCTTGCGCTTTGAGCAGCGCGTACGCCGAGCGCAGGCCCTGGGCCTCGCCGCCGGCCGGTCGGCCGGGGCGGTCGCTGTCGTTCCAGCTGTAGACGTCCAGGTGCGCCCACTTCTGGTCCACCGGCACGAAGCGCTGCAGGTACAGCGCCGCGGTGATGCTGCCGGCCATCTTCGACGGGCCGGCGTTGGCGATGTCGGCCACGGTGCTGGACAGGTAGCGCCAGTACGGCCGCCACAGCGGCATCCGCCACAGCGGGTCGCGCAGGCGGATGCCCGCATCCAGCCATTGCTGCGCGAGCGCATCGTCGTTGGCGTACAGCGCCGGCAGGTCGGGGCCCAGCGCGATGCGCGCCGCGCCGGTGAGCGTGGCGAAATCCACCAGCAGCGCAGGCTTGTCCTCGGCGGCCCAGGCCAGCGCGTCGCACAGCACCACGCGGCCTTCGGCGTCGGTGTTGTCGATCTCCACGCTGACGCCGGCGCGCGTGGCCACCACTTCGCCGGGGCGGTACGAGTTCGGTCCGACGGCGTTCTCCACCGCCGGCACCAGCAGGGTGATGCGCAGCGGCAGCTTGCGCGCCATCACCAGTTCGGCGAGGGCGATGGCATGCGCCGCGCCGCCCATGTCCTTCTTCATGTTGCGCATGCCGTCGGCCGGCTTGATGTCCAGCCCGCCCGTATCGAAGCACACGCCCTTGCCGACGATCGCCACGTGCGGGTGCGCGGCATCGCCCCAGCGCAGCGCGATCATGCGCGGCGCACGGTGCGAGGCCCGTCCCACCGCGTGGATCGCGGGGAAGTTGCGGGTGAGCAGGTCGTCGCCGCTGATCACCTCGATCGCCGCGCCGAAGCGCTCGCCGATCTCGCAGCACACCTGCTCGAGCTGGTCCGGTCCCATGTGCTCGGTGGGCGTGTTGACCAGGTCGCGCACGCGCACGCAGGCGGCGGCCTGGTCCAGCGCGTCGGCGGCGTCGCCCTCCAGCACCAGCCGCGCGGGCGTGCGCACCGCCGTCTTGTAGCGGCTGAAGCGGTAGCTGCCCAGGGCCCAGCCCAGTTGCAGCGCGGCCAGCGCGTCGGCCCCCGGCGTGGCGGCCAGCCGCCAGTCGCGCGGGGGCAATGCGAACGGCGCATGCGCGTAGGACATCGGATCGAACGGGTCACCCACGCCCAGCACGGCGGCGGCGATGCCGCCGTCGGCCGCGGGCACGCTCAGCGCCATCCCGGCCGACCCGTCGAATCCCTGCGCCTGCAGCCAGGTGGCGGTCGCCGCGGGTTGCCCGTCGCGCCAGGCGGCGAAGTCGTGGCGCCCCACGATGTGGAGGGGCAGGGCGTCCGTGCCGTCGAGGGTGAAACCGGGCAGCAGGTTCATGCGGCGGCGATATCCATGGAAGGGCGTGTCGAGTCCAGCCAGTCGGCCAGCGCGGTGAGGCAGGTCATGTGCAGGTCGGGCGCGATCTGCGCCAGGGGCCATTCGCGCCCCTCGCGGTTGAGCCAGCAGGTACGCAGGCCGGCCTGCGCGGCGCCGACCACGTCCATCTCGATGTCGTCGCCCACGTGCAGCACCTGGGCCGGCGGCAGGCCCAGCCGCTCGCACGCGGCCAGGAAAATGCTGGCGTCGGGCTTGGGCGCGCCGTGTTCGCGCGCGCCGAGCTGGAAACTGAAATGGCCGTGCACGCCGATCCGGGTCAGGTCGGCGTTGCCGTTGCTCAGCGCGGCCAGCGGCACGTGCGCGGCCAGGCGGGCGAGCGCGGGCAGCACGTCGGGGTAGAACTCCACCCGGTTGCGTTCGGCGAAAAAGGCTTCGAAGGCCGCGTCGGCGTGGACATCGGGGTCGTCACCGGCCTGGCGCATCGCGTGTTCCAGCGTCATCCGGCGCATCGCGCTGAAGTCGTGGACCAGGTGCGGGTGCTGGGCGTTGAGCTGGTCGCGCAGCGCACGCATGGCCGGGAGCGGAAAGCGCGCGGCGGTGCGCGGGCAGTGCGCGGCGAGCCAGTCGTGCATCACGGTCTCGACCCGCGCGCCGATCGGGGCGAAGGGCCACAGCGTGTCGTCGAGGTCCAGGGTGATGGCGCGCACCGGGAAGGCCTGGCCGGGGACGGGCCGGAGGTCGGGGTGCGCGGGGACGGGTGACGGCATGGACGCCATTCTAGCCGAGCCCGTTGGCACGGTCTTTGCCGCCGGTACGCGCCGCGGTGGCGTCGGGCGGACGGTCGAGCCGTCCGCCGCGGCGCCTACGGTCGTGCTATTCCAGCAGCCGCGCCCAGCCGTCCATGCCCTCGATGCGTTCGAGCACCAGCTTGACGCACACCAGCAGCGGCACCGCCAGCAGCAGGCCGACGATGCCCCACAGCGTGCCGAACACCATCAGGGCCACGATCAGCACCAGTGGCGACAGGCGCATGCGCCGGCCCAGGACGATGGGGGTGATGATCTGGCCTTCCAGCGTGTGCAGCACCAGGTAGATGCCCGCCGGCGCCAGCGCCATCCAGTCGTCGAACGTGGTCAGTCCGATCAGCAGCATGATGCCGATGCCCAGCAGCGGGCCCACGTAGGGCGCGAAGTTGAGGATCGCCGCCATCGTGCCCCACAACAGCGCTTCGGGCAGCGGCATCTCCAGCAGGACCAGGCAGATGGCGAACACCAGGCCGACCACCGCGTTGATCAGGCTGATGGTGAATACGTATCGCGACAGCTCCTGCTCCATCGACTGCAGGATCTCCACCGTGAGCCGTTTCTGCTGGCGGCTGTGCAGCAGCGCGATCGCGTTGCGCTGCAGGTTCTCGCCATAGACCATGAAGAAGAAGGTCAGCAGCACCACCGCCAGGATCGACGCCGCCATGCGCGGGGTTTCGGTGAGCGTGCGGTAGGGATCGTGCACCTGCGTGCGCACGACCTGCACCGGCTTGGACTCGCCGCCGGCTGCGGTGGCGATGTTCTCGGCCACCTTGTTGGCCTCCTGCATCGGCTTGGCCATCTGCCGCAGCTTGGGCGTGATCTCGCGCATTTCCTTGGGCACCTGGCGCACCCACTCGGAGGCCGGCTCGATCAGCTGGTTGACCAGCGCGCCGGCGAGGAACAGGCCGCCGGCCAGCACCAGCAGCGCGCCCAGGAAGCGGGGAATCCACAACCGGCGCAGCGTGCGGATGATCGGATTGCCAACCAGCGAGAAGAACAGCGCGAGCAGGATCGGCAGGACCAGGCCCTGCGCCGCCCACAACGCGGCGGCCAGCAGCAGGGTCGCGATCAGCAGCGCGGCGCGCGAGGACTGCGGACGTTCGAACGGCGGCGGCTCGTTGGGCAGCTGGCGGTCGTCGTCGCCCTCGATCAGGCCTTCGTCCGGCAGCAGCTCTTCGAGCAGGCCCTCACCGGGTGCGGAATCGTCCAGATCGTCCGCGTCGTCCGCGCCAGCCGGCTCGCCGGCCTCGGCGGTGCGTGCGCGCGTCGGCGGGCCGGCGTCCGGGCCGGCCGGCGCCTGGGTTTCGCGGTGGTCCTGGCGGGCGGCCACGGTCAGGGCTGCCTGCGCTGCGGCGACGGCGTGCCCGCGGGGCCGGTCGCCACCGCGGGGCTGTCGGCCGGCGTCGGCGCCGACGCGGCCGCCGCCTGCATGGCATCGCGCACGGCGTCTTCGGCGTTGGCGTCCGCGTGCGGGTCGTCGGGCGCGTGCGGCGGATCGGTGGTCACGGTGCGGGTACCGCCCATCGGTCCGCCCCGCGCATCGGGATGGGCCACCGCGGCTTCCGGCGCGACCGCGTCGGCCACGTTCTCGGCGGTTTCCGCCGCGTGTTCGGCCTGGTCGGCGGCGACCTTCGCCGAACCGCCGGCGAACAGCCCCGACATCATGGTCACCAGTTGCATGATCTGGCCGCTGCGCGCGGCGGTCTTGAGCGGCTGCACCCGACCGGTCACGAAGCCGGCGGCCAGGCCCGCCAGCACGATGCGGCCCGGCGTCCACGCCGCCAGCCATTCCAGCTTGATCTGCTCCCACTGCGCGCTGGCCTTGCGCTCCTTCGCCTCCAGCGCCGTTTCGGCCTGCTGCACCTTGGTAATGAGTTGCTTGAATCCCATGGGATGGCTCGCTGGCGGCAGGTGTTCGGCGGAGGGTCGTGGTTCGGGCGGAGCAGGAACTGTTGGTGGATCGGCGGCAGCGCACGGCCGCAAGGATCGGCCGCGTGGACCCGCGTCCCTGCCCGCGTGTGTCGCATGCGCGACGATGAAGCGTGGTCCGTGACGATCGTACTGCGCGCATCGCCGTCGCCGACCCGGCCCCGCGCCGCGTGTTCAGGGCGCGGGCGGCAGCGCTACGGTGGCGTGACGTCGATCCCCAGTCCCTTCTTCGGCGGCGCGTCCCCGTTGTCGCTGGCATCGGTGACCACTTCGGCCGCGGCCTCGGCGGTGGCGCCCGAACCGGGTTCGGGCATGAAGTCCGACAATTCGCCGATGCCCAGCCGCGCCAGCTGCCGGCGCGTGGCCTGCAGGCGGGTGTGTTCGAAGTAGCGCATGCCCAGCCAGCCGCCGATGCCGGTCGCGATCAGGCTCAGCACCGCGCACAGGCCCAGCGCCATCACCCACGACCAGCCCAGGCCGAAGTGCAGCGCGGCGATCAGGGTGGCCATCATCAGCAGCCAGGCCGAAGCGCCGAAGGCGATCGCCACGCCGGTGAATGCCAGGGTGCGGCCGAACGCGCTGCGGGCGAGGGAAATATCGGCGCTGATCAGGATGCGCAGCGCCTTGGCCGCGTCGTTGGCGGCCGACAGGCCGGCCTTGCCGCTCTGTCCGAGCGCACGCAGCGAGTCGGCCAGGTCGGGCGCCGGACCGGCGGGCGGCTCGTTCGGCGGCGCATGCGAAGGCCCTTGCGACGGGCGTTGCGGGGAATCTGGGCCGGGCTCTTGCATGGGGCCTCGAGGAGTCGGGGGCACGGCGGTGATCATGCCTGTTTAAGAGCACGCCCTTTCAAGAGCATGCCTGCTTAAGAGCACGCTCTTTCAACAGCATGCCTCTTCAACAGCATGCCTCTTCAACAGCATGCCTCTTCAACAGCATGCCTCTTCAACGCATGCATCTTTACAACATGGGCGCTTGGGACATGCCTTGGGATCTTGCGTCTCCGATCATGCCTCGCGCCGCCGCCCGATGGGCCGACGCGCCGACGCCGCGCCCGGCCAGCTGGCGGAGCGCGGATGTCGCAGCACGAAGAGGGATCGCTGGCGGCGCTTAGCGGTCGCCGCCGCGCGCGAGCTTGGCGATGATCCAGCCCGCGGCGAAGGCCACGCCGAACGAGGCGAGCGGGCGTTCGCGGATCAGTTCGGACGCGCTGTCGATCAGGTCGCGGCCCTTGTCCATCAGCGCGTCCATCTGTTCGCGGGCGGCGCCGCCGGCGTGCTCGGCCGCGCCGATGCCGGCCAGCGCGCCGTCGGCCAGGTCGGCCTTGACGTTGGCCTTGCCCAGGCGGAGTTCATCGGCCGCGGCCACGGCCGCGTTGCGCAGCGCATCGCCGGTATCGACGGCCGCCTGGCGCATGTGGCCGCCGGCCTCGGTGAGATTGGACTTCATGCCTTCGGTGCTGTTGCTCATGGGACGCTCCTGACCAGCCTTCATTGGGAAAACGCTCTGATGCGGCCGCTGTTGCCGGCCCACCGTTGCCGCGTACACGGGGCCGCGGCCGGGTGTCCGCAGCGGGTGTCGCCCGCATCGGACACGGGAACGCCTGATGCCCGTGTGAGGGTGCCCCAGCATGCGCCGCGATCACGGGTGTCGCCACCCGTGACCCGCGCCACCACGCAACCCCATACGTGTCTCACTGCATCAGCAGGTCGCCCTGGCGGCCGCTGCGGACCACGCGAAGCACCAACTGTGCCGGGGCCGGCGTGAAGCTGGCGCGGAAGCCCGGCAGGTCGTCGAAGCTGCCGGCGCTGGCGGCAACGATCACGTCGCCCTTCTGCAGGCCGTTGCGGGCCGCCCGGCTGCCGCGGGCCACGGCCTCGACCAGCACGCCGCCGGCGCCGGACTGCCGCAGCGAGGCGGGCAGCTCGGCGATGGTGGCGCCGTCCAGGCGCGGATCGAGCTCGGTGCCGGCCAGCGTCCGCGGCTGTTCGCGCAGGCCGGTGCCCAGCTGCAGCGCCTTGCCGTCGCGCAGCACGTCGAGGGTGACCCGGCTGCCCACCGCCTGCAGGCCCTCGAAGTTGCGCAGCGCGTTGCGGTCGTCGATGCGCTCGCCGTTGGCCGCCAGGATGACGTCGCCCACCCGCACGCCCGCCTGCGCGGCGGCCGAGCCGGCGAACACCCGCGTGACCACCGCGCCGCGGGTTTCGGACAGGCCCATGCCCTGGGCGATGCGCGCATCGACGTCCTGCGTCTCCAGGCCCAGCGTGCCGCGGCGGACTTCGCCGGTCGCCACCAGCTGGCCCATCACGTCGCGGGCCAGCTTCACCGGGATGGCGAAGCCCAGGCCGATGTTGCCGGCCATTGAGCCGCGCGGATTGAAGCTGGCGGTGTTGATGCCGACCAGCGCGCCTTCCAGGTTGACCAGCGCGCCGCCGGAATTGCCCGGGTTGATCGACGCGTCGGTCTGGATGAAGTTCTGGTAGCCCAGCCCGCGCAGGCCGCTGCGGCCCACGGCCGAGACGATGCCCGAGGTCACCGTCTGCCCGATCCCGAACGGGTTGCCGACGGCGACGACGAAGTCGCCCACGCGCAGCTCGGTGGTGTCGGCGAAGGTGATCGCGCTCAGGTTCGGCGCCTGCACGCGCATCACCGCGATGTCGGTATCCGGGTCGCTGCCGACGAATTCGGCCTTGAGCGTGCGGCCGTCGCTGAGCGTCACCGATACCTCGTCGGCGCCTTCGATCACGTGGTGGTTGGTCAGCACCAGCCCGCGCGCCGCGTCTACGATGACGCCCGAGCCCAGCGACTCGTTGATCCGTTCCTGGCTCAGCTCGGGGAACATGCGGCGGAAGAAGGGGTCCCCGGCGAACGGGCTCACCCGCACGCGCTGCTTGGTGTGCACGCTGACCACGGCGGGCGTGACCCGCGCCAGCATCGGCGCCAGCGAGGGCAGGGGCGTGGTGCCCACGGCCGCGGGCAGCGCGGCAATGGCGGGGGCCTGCGTGGCGGCGCCGGGCGAGGCCAGCGCGGGTGACTCGAGCGCATCACGCATCGCGGTGGCGGCAAAGCCACCGAAGGCGGCGGCGCAGGACAGGGCGATCAGGGTCTTGTGGGCGGGGGTCAGGCGCATGGCGGCTGGCTCGGCTGGAAAGGGTGGAAGAGAGGGCTGGAACAAGGCGGGTGACTCGATGCCTGCAAGATCGCGGCGTTCGCGCCGGTTTCAAGCGGGGGGCGGGTTCCACGCGCACGGCATGCGCGCGCGGCCCCGCAGGCCCGACCGGCCGAGTGTCTCCATCGGCCTCCGAACCGGGGATGAAAGCGTGGGGGTGAACTCCTTCCCCCGCCATCAGGTTCGCGGCGACCTGCTGCCCCCATCCCAACCTTCCCCCGCGAAGCGGGGGAAGGAGCAAGTCGATCAGCCCCCTCCCCCGCTTCGCGGGGGAGGGTTGGGGTGGGGGACAGGTCGCGTCGCAATTCGAAAGGCGAGTGGAATCAGCCCCTTCCCCCGCTTCGCGGGGGAGGGTTGGGGTGGGGGACAGGTCGCGTCGCAATTCGAAAGGCGAGTGGAATCAACTCCCTCCCCCGCTTCGCGGGGGAGGGTTGGGGTGGGGGACAGGTCGCGTCGCGCCTGGGAGACGAGTGGATCCGGCGACTTTGCTTCTGGGGTTCAGCGAGAACTTTTCAGACAAGGCGTCCATCAGGTTCGCGGCGACCTGCTGCCCCCATCCCAACCTTCCCCCGCAAAGCGGGGGAAGGAGCAAGTCGATCAGCCCCTTCCCCCGCTTCGCGGGGGAGGGTTGGGGTGGGGCGACGATCGCGTCGCAACTCAAAACAAGCCGCGCTCAATGCGCTTGCCCTCACCGCACCGCCGCCGCCACAGGCAGCGCGACCTTGGCCACGCCCGGCGCCAGCGCCCGCGTGCGCGGATGCGTCGCGCCATACACCCGCACCAGCGTGGCGTACGCACGCGCCTGCCACGTCGCCGCTTCCACCGTGCGCCCGGACGCGGCCAGCACATAGGCCAGGTCGTTCGCCGCTTCGCCGTAATCGTCGGTGGCGGCGAAGCCGGCCTTCGTCAGGCGGTCCAGCACCGCGCGGATCTCGCGTTCCCCGTCCGCCTGCTGGCCAGCCAGGAACCGCGCCCGCCCCAGTGCCGCCTGCGCACGGTTGAGCGCCGGCTCGCTGGTGACGCGGTCATGCGCCATCGCCTCCACCGCCGGCACCAGGTGCACCAGCGCGGCCTGCGTGCGGCCCTGCTGCAGCAGGCTGATGCCGAGCTGGCTCTGCAGCTGGTGCAGGTTGGCGTCGTGGTGCACGCGGGCCTTGGCCAGCGCCTGTTCGTAGAAGCGCTGCGCGCCGGCCGGGTCGCCCTGGCGCAGCTGCACGCTGCCGCGGTTGGCCAGCAGGCTGACGCTGATCGGATGGTCCGCGCCCAGGCCCGCGAGCATGACCCGCTCGGCCTCGTCCAGCGCCTGTCCCGCCAGCGCGATGGCGTCGCCCCGGCACATGCGCGCGGCCGCCACGCCCATCAGGGGCCACACGCGGCGGGGGAAATCCACGCCCTTGTGGCGCACCAGGATCGCGTCGGCATGCTCGAACCCGCTCTGCGCCAGCGCGCATTCGTCCACGCGCAGGTGGGCGTTGGCCAGGTTGTTCCAGTCGACGGCCGTCTCCTCGTGGTCCTTGCCCAGCAGCGCGGTCCGGTCGGCCAGCGTGTCGCGGTTGAGGGCCAGCGCTTCGTGCAGGCGGCCCCGCAGGGTGGTGATGGTCGACAGCAGCGTGCGCAGCTTGATCCGCTGCAGGCGCTGGTCGCCGCCCACGCCGGCCAGCTGCGCCAGCGCGGCGCGCACGTCGCGTTCGGCGCCGTCGTCGTCGCCGCTTTCGCGGCGGGCGATCGCGCGCGCCTGCAGCGCTTCCACCCGCGGCAGGCCGCGCAGCCGCAGTTCTTCCATCTGCGCCAGGCCCCGCTCGATCAGCGCGATGCCGCCGTCGCGGTCGCCCAGCTGGTACAGGCTGGCGCCGATCGTGGCGCGCAGCTCGGCCTGCGATTCGGGCGCCTGGCCCAGTTCGTTGTCCACGCGCTGCGCGGCGGCCTGCAGCAGTTCGACCGCGGTGGTCTGCGTGCCGCGCGCGCTCTTGAGCGGGCTGGCGCTGCTGAGCAGCGACACCGCGAAGTTGCGTGTGGACAGGGCATTGCGCGCATGGTTCTGCGCGGCCTGGGCGTTGGCCTGCGCATGCCGGGCCTGCACGCGGGCCTCGCGCGCCTGCCACAGGGCCAGGGCCAGCGCGATGCCGATCGCGGCGAACGCCGCCAGTCCCGCCGACACCGCGTACCGGTTGCGCCAGGCGAACTTGCGCAGGCGGTACACGCGTTCGCCGCGCGTCGCGCTGACGGCGCGCCCGTCCAGCCAGGCCTTGAGGTCCTGGCCCAGCGCCTCGGCCGACGCGTAGCGGCGCGCCGGGTCCGGCTGCAGACAGCGGTGCAGGATCGCGGCCAGGTCGCCGCGCAACGCCTCGGCCAGCCCCTTCGGACTCAGCCCGCGCGTGAGCGCGGCCTCTGGCTCGATCCGCTGCGCGGCGCGCGGCAGCGACTCGGGTTCGCGGCCCAGCAGCGCGGCCGGCGAGCGCGCCGCCGCCCGCGACGTGATGCCCAGCGGATGCGTCCCCGCCAGCAGCGCATACAGCACCACGCCCAGCGAGTAGAGGTCGGTGGCGGTGGTGACGGCTTCGCCGCGCAGCTGTTCGGGCGCCGCGTACTCGGGGGTGAAGGGCCGGTCCACCGTCGTGCCGTCGGCGTCCTCGGCGTCGTCCTCCAGCAGCTTGGCGATGCCGAAATCCAGCAGCCGCGCCTGGCCGTCGGGCGTCACCAGGATGTTGCTGGGCTTGAGGTCGCGGTGCACGGTGAGGTTCTGGTGCGCGTGCTGCACGGCGTGGCAGACCTGCAGGAACAGGCGCACGCGCGTGGGCAGGTCGGCGCGGTGCTCCTCGCACCAGGCATCGATCGGCAGCCCGTCGATGAACTCCATCGCGAAGTAGGGCGCGCCCTGCTCGGTCACGCCGCCGTCGAGCAGGGTGGCGATGTTGGGATGGCGCAGCTGCGCCAGGATCTGCCGCTCGCGCAGGAATCGGCGGCGCAGTTCCGGCCGGTCCAGGCCCCGGCGGATCAGCTTGATCGCCGCCGCCTGGCGGAACTCGCCATCGGCGCGCTCGCCGCGGTACACCGCGCCCATGCCGCCGCGCCCGACGATGCCCATGATCCGCCACGGCCCGATGCGATGGCCGACCAGGCCGTCGTCGGGCTCGTCGCCAGCGTCGGGGAAAAGCGTCTCGGGACGATGCTCGAGCACGCCGGCGGCATGCGCGTCGGCGCGCAGCAGCGCCCGCACGCGCGCATGCAGCGCGGGGTCGTCCGCCGCGAGGCGGTCCAGCCGCGCCTGGCGCGGCGCATCGTCCAGATCGAGCAGGTCGTCGAACAGCGCGAGCGCGCGCTGGCTCAGGTCGGTGTCGCTGGGCGGGCGGATGCTCATGGGGCAATCATGCTCATGCCGGACCGCCGCCGCCGCCGCCGTCGGCATCCGCGCCGCCCGCCATGTCGCCGCCGATCTGCCCATAAAGGAACGCGCGCGCCTTGCGCCAGTCGCGGTTGATCGTGCGCTCGGTGACCCCCAGCAGCCCGGCCATCTGCGCATCGGTCAGGCCGCCGAAATACCGCCACTCCACGACCTTCGCCAGCCGCGGGTCCACCCGCGCCAGCCGTTCAAGCGCGGCGTCGAGCGCGAGCACGTCCTCGCCGACGTCCGGCGCGTGCAGCGCGGTGTCCAGGGTGATCCGCAGCCCGTCCTGGCCGCCGCGCTTGTCGGCCACGGCACGCCGCGCCTTGTCGACCACGATCTGCCGCATCGCCCGGGTCGCCAGGGCCAGGTAGTGGTCGCGATCGCTCACCTCCAGCCGGGCGCCGGACAACTTCAGCCAGGCCTCGCTGACCAGCGCCGTCGTGCACAGCGTCTGGCTGGCGTTGCCGCGCAGTTGCCGATGGGCGGCGCGGCGCAGCTGGTCGTAGATCAGCCCGTACGCGGCGTCGCCCGCGGCGGCATCGCCCTCGCGCGCCTGGCGCAGCAGGCGGGTGACGCCGGCGCTGTCGTGGTCGGGCGTGAGCGCCGGCGAGGGCGGGGCGGACGGGGGTGGATTGGCGTCGGACATGCTCGGATCCCTCGGGCCGTCCGGATGCCGTTGCACCGGACATTGCAAATCCCGGCGCGCTCGCGCCGTCATCGCTGCTTGCGGTGGCCCCTTCGTGCCGCCGATCGCCGGCACGTCCCCGTTCCCCCGTGCACGCAGGCTCGCGCAACCGCCCGCGCGTGGCAAGCCCGGCGTGCGCAGGCAGCGGCGGCCCGGCGGCGGCGCGCTCCCGCTTGCGGCAGACACGCGAATCGCCGCCGAACCGGCCAACTTTAGTCACCCAACTCACGACACTGTGCGCGCGATCGCGAACACCGGATCGTGCGCGCCCATCGGAACGCCCCGTACGGACACGAACGGCGCCGAGCCCGGACCATCGGGCGACCCCTTTCCCTTCCAGACGAGACCCTTCCGCATGAACCTCGTGCGTCCCGCCCTTGCGTTGCTGCTCGCCGGCTTCGCCCTGTTCCCCGGCGCCACCCGCGCCGCCGAAAGCTACGACAGCTGCGCCGGCTTCATCGACTCGCTGCCGGTGGTGATCAGCAGCCAGGGCACCTGGTGCCTGCGCAAGGACCTGTCCACCGCGGTGGCCACCGGCTTCGCCATCAAGATCGCGGCCAACAACGTCACCATCGACTGCAACCACTTCAAGCTCGGCGGCCTGGCCGCGGGCGACGGATCCAAGACCTACGGGGTGTACGCGGAAAACCGGCAGAACGTCACCGTGCGCCACTGCAACCTGCGCGGCTTCTACGCCGGCGTGTTCCTGTGGCGGGGCGCCGGCCACCTGGTCGAGGACAACCGCGTCGACAACTCGCTGGGCTACGGCATCTTCATGCTCACCGACTTCAGCACCTCCGGCATGATCCGCAACAACCAGGTCTATGCCACCGGCGGCGCGCCGGACCACGTCACGATCCCGGGCATCTCCGCCGTCGCCGACATCATCGACAACACGGTCGACGGGGTGTTCAGCGCCACCGCCAACGGCGCCCCCATCGGCATCGATGCGATGGGGCCGGGCACGGAAGTGCGCGGCAACCGCGTGCGCGGCCTGGTGTCGGGCGGCTCGGGCACGGCCATCGGCCTGCGGATGATGGCCGACGGCATCGTCGCCACCGGCAACCGCTTCATCTCCCAGACGCCGCTCGTCGGCGGCAAGGCCATCCATGGCTCCAACTATGGCGTGTGCCAGGACAACATCGCCTCGCGCTACCAGTTCCTGATGACCAGCTGCCAGGACGGCGGCGGCAACGTGATCAACTGATCCCGCACGTCCCGGCACGGGGCCGGCCGCGGCGACGATACGCGGTCCCGCCCGCAACCCGGTGCATGGCAATGCAGACGCGAAGGGGCGACGCGCAAACGCGTCGCCCCTTCTGCTTTCCCGGCACGCGCCGGTAGCCGTTTGCCGCGCCGTGGCATCGGCGCCGAGGCCGCTCGCCGGGCCGACGAACGCGCATTCCGGCCGCTTCAAACGCAACTCGCGGGAGTATCCGGCCTTGACATTTGCGACAGTGATTCAGGCCTCACAAACCCGTTGACACCCGCCCGGCCCGGGCGTAGCTTGGCCCTCCGCCGCCACTACATCTTGTGGTGCGCAGGCGGGAGGAGCCCAGGCATAGGGGTTGCTTGGGGAGTCTAGGCAAAAGCCGGATCACGCTGGGGAACGGCGTCCGGCGGAGCAGACGGGCCGGCAAAACGGCCTGAACCCACACCAAGAGACAAGGCCAGGCGACGTCATCTCGATCTCCGCAAGGAGCCATCAGAACGATCGCCGGCCGCGCCGTCGGAGTTTTCCAGCGCGGGATGCGCATTCGCGGTATCGACGTCGGACACCACGTCGCAGCGCCCACACATAAGAACTACAGCCACGGCACGATCCGTGGCGGAACGAGGAGACAGGACAGGCATGAGCACAGTGCGCCTCGAGGCGGTCAAGACCCCCACGGCTGGCAAAGATGGGGAGATCCCGATGCAGCCGGCGTCCCAGGACATCTGGGACAAGAAGTACCGGCTGAAGACCAAGGCCGGCCTGGCCGTCGACGCCGACATCGACGCGACCTACCAGCGCGTGGCGCGCGCCCTGGCCGACGCCGAGCCGGGCAGCGAGAAGCAGGCCTACTGGTATGAGCGCTTCGTCTGGGCGCTGCGCCGCGGGGCCATCCCCGCCGGCCGCATCACGTCCAACGCCGGCGCGCTCGAGCACAAGCCGGCCACCTCGACGATCAACTGCACCGTGTCGGGCACCATCGAGGACTCGATGGACGGCATCCTGGAGAAGGTCCACGAAGCGGGCCTGACCCTGAAGGCCGGCTGCGGCATCGGCTACGAGTTCTCCACGCTGCGCCCGCGCGGCGCGTTCGTCGCCGGCGCCGGCGCCTACACCTCCGGCCCGATGTCCTTCATGGATATCTACGACAAGATGTGCTTCACCGTCTCGTCCGCCGGCGGCCGCCGCGGCGCGCAGATGGGCACCTTCGACGTGTCGCATCCGGACGTGAAGGACTTCATCCGCGCCAAGCGCGAGGACGGCCGGCTGCGCCAGTTCAACCTGTCGCTGCTGATCACCGACGGCTTCATGGAAGCGGTGGGTACCGACGCCGACTGGCCGCTGGTGTTCCCGGTCAACATCCAGGAAAAGGATGACGTCGACTTGGACAACGCCGAGCAGGTGGTCTGGCGCGAGTGGCCGACCCACAAGAACTACATCGTCCGCGAGGACGGCCTGGTCGCCTGCCGCATCTACGGCCACATCCGCGCCCGGCACCTGTGGGACATGATCATGGTCTCGACGTACGACTACGCCGAGCCGGGCTTCATCCTGATCGACCGCGTCAACGAGATGAACAACAACTGGTGGTGCGAGTCCATCCGCGCCACCAACCCCTGCGGCGAGCAGCCGCTGCCGCCCTACGGCGCCTGCCTGCTGGGCTCGGTCAACCTGACCAAGTTCGTCCGTGACCCCTTCACCGACAAGGCCTCCTTCGACTGGGAGGAATACAAGGAAGTGGTCCGCGTGTTCACCCGCATGCTGGACAACGTGGTCGAGGTCAACGGCCTGCCGCTGGAGCGCCAGCGCGCCGAGATCATGCGCAAGCGCCGCCACGGCATGGGCTTCCTGGGCCTGGGCAGCACCGTGACCATGCTGAAGATGAAGTACGGCTCCAAGGAGTCGTGCGACTTCACCGACCGCATCGCCCGCGACATGGCGGTGGCCGGCTGGGAAATGGGCCTGGCCCTGGCCAAGGAGAAGGGCGCCGCCCCGATCATGGAGGAGCGCTTCGAGGTCTCCGCCGAGATGCTGCGCAAGCGTCCGGAGATGGTGGCCGACGGCTGGAAGATCGGCCAGGAGATCCCCGGCAAGGTGCTGCACGCCCGCTATTCGCGCTACATGCAGCGCATCGCCACCGTGGCCCCGGAGCTGGTGGACGAGCTGGCCGAGTCCGGCGCCCGCTTCACCCACCACAGCTCGATCGCCCCGACCGGCACCATCTCGCTGTCGCTGGCCAACAACGCCTCCAACGGCATCGAGCCGTCGTTCGCCCACCACTACAGCCGCAACGTGATCCGCGAGGGCAAGAAGTCCAAGGAGAAGGTGGACGTCTATTCCTTCGAGTTGCTGGCCTACCGCGAGCTGGTCAACCCCAAGGCCATGCCCTTCAGCGAGCTGCCCGAAGCCCGCCTGCCTGACTACTTCATCTCGGCCGACGACATCAGCCCGAAGGAGCACGTCGACGTCCAGGCCGCCGCCCAGAAGTGGGTGGACTCCTCGATCTCCAAGACGGCCAACGTCCCCACGGACTACCCGTACGAGGACTTCAAGGACATCTACCGCTACGCCCACGAGCAGGGCCTGAAGGGCTGCACCACCTTCCGTTTCAACCCGGCCGCCTTCCAGGGCGTGCTGGTCAAGGAAGCGGACCTCGAGAACACCACCTACCGTTTCGAGCTGGAAGACGGCAGCGTGCTGGAGGTCAAGGGCAACGAGCAGATCGAGTACGACGGCGAGATGCACACCGCCGCCAACCTGTTCGACGCCCTCAAGGAAGGGTATTACGGCAAGTTCTGATGGAAGCCGCGCCCCGCGCGCGGTGCTGGGCAAGCCGCCGGGGACATTCCCCGGCGCTCGACGGACGGCTTGGATTCACGATGAATTCCCTTTGCAGCCGGTATAGCATCGACCTGCAACAACGTTGAGTTGAAGCAAACGCAAGTTCGATTCGTTGTCCCGATTACCAAAAGCCTGCCACCAGCACCACAGAACAGGCCCCGAAGGAGGGCATATGAGCAACGGGAACTCAGTTACGGCGACCATTTCCCAGGCCGCCGACAGCGTCAAGGAAACCGCGTCCAACGTGGGCACCGCCATCGCCAAGGGCGCTGACGACGCCGTCAAGTCGGTCAAGAAGACGGCCACCAAGGCACGCAAGGCCGCCACCAAGGCGGTCGGCACCGCGAAGAAGAAGCTCGCCTCGGCCTCCGCCGCGGCCAAGAAGGAGGCCGCCGCCCTGACGGCGAAGGTCGCCGGCAAGAAGAAGACCGCGAAGAAGGCTGCCAAGAAGGCCGCCAAGAAGGCCACCCGCAAGGGCGCCGCGGTGAAGAAGGCGGCCAAGAAGACCGCCCGCAAGGTGACCAAGACGGCCAAGAAGACGGCCAAGAAGGCAGCCAAGAAGACGGCCCGCAAGTCGGCCGCCAAGAAGGCCACGAAGAAGGCAGCGAAGAAGTCGACGGCCAAGCGGCCGGCGAAGAAGGCCGCCAGGAAGACCGCCCGCAAGGCTACGGCCAAGAAGGCGACGGCCCGGAAGGCCGTGAAGAAGACCGCCAGGAAGGCGCCGGCCAGGAAGGCCGCCAAGAAGACGGCCAAGCGCCCGGCGAGGAAGGTCGCGAAAAAGGCCGCACGTTAAGCAGCACCGCACCACGCAGTAACCAGTCACGCAGTAAACAGAACAGAAAGCCCCGATTGGTCGCCGCGCCCGCGCGGGCGCGGCGACCGCACTGAACCACTTGCGCACCTAAGCACTGCTGCCCGCACGACACAGGACCGAGCGATGACCGTCAAGATCGACAAGAAAATCAAGGGCTACAGCGTGGTCAGCGCCGACGACAAGGCCGCCGCCGCACTGAAGGCCGAGTCCGTCAGCCGCGCCGCCGCCGAGGCCGAGCTGCCCAAGATGGCCGACGTCATCCAGATGCACGAGCGCGTCGAGCGCCCCGAAGTGCTCATCGGCTCCACCTACAAGATCAAGACGCCGCTGGTCGAGCACGCCATGTACGTGACGATCAACGACATCGTGCTGAACCCCGGCACCGAGCACGAGCTGCGCCGCCCGTTCGAGGTGTTCATCAACTCCAAGAACATGGACCACTTCCAGTGGATCGTGGCCCTGACCCGCATCATGTCCGCCGTGTTCCGCAAGGGCGGCGACGTCACCTTCCTGGTCGACGAGATGCGCGCCGTGTTCGACCCCCGCGGCGGCTACTTCAAGGCCGGCGGCGTGTACATGCCCTCCCTGGTCGCCGAGATCGGCGCCGTGGTCGAGGAGCACCTGAAGTCCATCGGCCTGATGCACGACCCGGAAATGAGCGACGCCCACCGCGCCCTCATCGCCGAGAAGCGCAAGGCCTACGAAGACCGCTCAAAAAAAAACTCTGACGTAAGCCTCGCGGCGTCCGCCATCAGCGCCGACGCCGACGCCCGCACCGAGGAAGTCATCGAAGTCACCGGCGAAGGCGCGTCCTTCCCGCCCAGCGCGACCATGTGCCACAAGTGCTCAGCGAAGGCTGTGGTGATCATGGATGGGTGTGCGACTTGCTTGAACTGCGGGTACAGCAAGTGCGGCTAGAACAAGCAAAGCGGCGGTGAAATGCAAGGGCTAGGTCAGCAATGAACCTAGCCCTTTCTCTTTGCTCGGTGGCCAAGGGAGACCGACATGATTGAAAGCCAGCCGCGCAATGCTCCATGCTCCTGTGGCAGCGGTCGTCGTTACAAGCATTGTCATGGCGCAATTGTTAATGAAGGCTCGGGCTTTCCCGGTGATGTGCGCGAGGGGATGCCTAAGAACGCCGGGCGATTGCCACGTCTAATGGTCAGTGTCGAGGCCGAGCTTTCACGGGCCATCAAGAGAATTTCTGGCGTCCGTATCGACTCTATCTTGGGAAAAACTGCGGAAAAGAACGCAGACTTCTTGTTTGATCGGCACTCTGTCATTGCCGAGTTGAAGGAGTTGGAAGTCGATCAGATTGCGTCCGATCGTTTCATGGAAAAGTGTACGGCCATCTATGAGCGATATCGATCAGAGGGAAAGCTTTCCCATCAAGCATTTGGGACTGTTCGCCTTTCGACCGAAGGCTTGCCGGAGGAGTTCACGCGAGAAATTGCGGACCTCTATGCTGTTCCGATCAGCCGAGTCATTCGTTCCGCCGATGAACAGATAAAATCCACTCGTCGCCTATTAGATAGATCAGGACATCTCGGATTACTGATTCTTGTCAATAACGGCAACACTGCACTTGATCCGAAGCACGTGATTTGGTCGCTCGGAAGGCATCTAGGTGGTGCTGAATTCCCGAACATCAATTCAGTGGTGTTCTTCACCGTAAACATGCCGGTGGAGTCTGACGAGGTCGAGCTTTTAGGTGAAATGGACCTCCACGTGTGGTACTCCGCGGGACGACGCGAGTTCGACCGCGTCGAAGAGCATTTCCTCGAATTGCTTCGTAAGTCTTGGTTTTCGCACTTGGCTAGCCTCGGAGCTCCGGTGGCCGAGCTTCCTGGAGCTATGGATCAGCTTAGAAGCTTGAGAAATTCGAGGAAGCCAAGCGAGTAGTGACCCTGAAGGGGGCGCAGGGAATTAATAATCTCCTCTGCCCCCTTTTTCTCGGGGTAAAGGGGGGCATTTGCCCCAAAAACAAATGGCCCCGCAACTGCGGGGCCTTTGTTCTTCTGGGTCAGGCCGACCCGCGGCCTCCTTCGCTCACTACTCTACTGACCCCTTAAGCCGGAGGGAATTAATCGTCCGCTTTTCGTAAGAAAGGATCCAAGGTTCATCTTCAAGCGTCATTGAAATTGAACCTGGAACCTTTCGTTGTCAAGCGAACCGGCTAATGGTCGGCCGACGCAGCATGAGGGAGTTTCAGGGTTCATTCTTTAGGTACGTCTCGGAGCCAGAAAGCTAAGAATTTGCTCAACAAATGCCTTGAGAGGAACAGGACATTCGTTGTCGTGTAGGGCCTGCAAGGCTCGCTGGTTCCACCTGCTCCCCTTCGATGCCCCGTTTTCAAGCCAGGACTCAAGTTCACCACACGGGACAACGAACAACCCTGTCGCCGAGAGTCTTCCAATTAGCTCTTGTGCCGAGCCCTGGTCCTGCGTGGGCAAAGCTGAAAATCCAGACTTTTTGGCTTGATCCCACTTGTTCGATCCACCTCTTGCGCATGCCACCAAGCTGCGTCTCGCCCCTCGCAGGTCAACGTCATTGCGTTCCAGCCAAGCCTTGACGTTCGCGACTAGCCCCTCAAGCAACTGTCCTTGGCTACCCGCTTCCACCGCGTCAGCCACAACGGTGCGAAGTTGCTTCGTCCGCTCATCAAGCCCTTTCCCTGTCAGTCCTTCGACTATGCCGTCGAGAGTCGACTCGGAGCTGATAACGTCAAAGTCAGCCACAACGCAGACTGGAGTCCCTGAGTCCCTCAACAGCTTTGCAGGGAACCTCGCAGCATCCTTTCCGTTGCTATGAATGAACAGAAAGTCCTCGCCGCGATAGTTGTCATTGAAGCGGTGAGCAACCGTCTGATAAACAGCGCGATCGGGGTCGCCTTCGCAGATAACAACACCTCGATGAAAAAGCGAATCCAAGACCGGCTGGCTGGACAGAAGTGGCGATTCGATCAGGCCCGTCGTGGCCGCCTTTGGGATCCGATGAAACTTGGTAACACCATTTATGCGATTGAGGCGGAGTATCGTCGCGTCAACCCCGGCTGAAACCATTCCAGCCAAAAAGTCCGCACTATGCGTAGCAACCACAACTTGACCAGGACGTCTAGCTGCTTGCGTGGCCACCCAGCGTCCTAGCACCCGCGCTTGAGCGGGGTGCAGGAAAGCCTCTGGCTCATCTAGAAGGATCACCCGGCTCGGGTAGGTCAAGAGAGCCATAGCAATGCCGGCGAAAGATCGGAAGCCGTCCCCCTGACTCTGAAGCTCCTCCGCATTCGCCATCAGCAAATCCAGCTCAATTCGACTGTCAGGTAGCTGACCAAAATCGTTAGCGACTCGCAGGTAGAATCGAGTCATAGCTGCCCAGTCCAGGCCAATGTCCATCTCGAACGCGTCCCGGAATGCGCGACGGAACTCAGTCATCACACTCAGGTCTGACGCGTACAACGACTGGAGCGCATTCGAAGGAGTTTCGCTCCTTGGGTTGAATGCAGGAGAACTCTCCGTAAGTTTGAAGCGCGCCTCCGCGCCTAGATAGCCAATTAGGCAGGTCCCAAGGCTCCTCAGGATTTGGAGCTCCTGGGAAGCCGCATCTGGCTCAGGAGGATAGACATGGGAGAACCAGTGCTTGTTTGGCCCGAAGTTGGTGTGGCTCTGTAGATCGTCCTTCACGCCAATAATCTGGATGTGATCCGCGGCCTGATGTGGCCGAATCTGAACCTCTGCCTTGAGTTCGGCCTCACTTGGCAACGTGACCCGCAGGGACTCCAGCACTACCAGGCCTTCCCTTCGTCCGGTGCTCGTGTACTGACGAATGTCCTTTAAGGTTTGGGACTTGCCGCAGTTGTTGGGCCCAACGAGGACCGTGATTTGTCCTAGCTCAATTGACGCGTTGTTGCCGGGAGTGACGGAATCAATTCGGTATGGCAAGCAAGGCTCCTAAGACATATTGTGAGGACTGCGAACCGCTGGTCCGTGGCTGCATGAACCAGATCTCATGGGCTAAACGAGCGAGCTTTAGGCCGATCCTGCGCTCGGCGTCGATCAGCGAGCAGATCACTAAGAATTTAAGGGAGCGAGGGATCGAGGGGCTTATCGAGCCTGTTTGCATGAAGCAAGTGATTCTCTCCGTGGCGGAAAGCTCAGTTTCTCCTTCGATTGATTTCCGTAGCCACGGCCTGGATAGCGTTAGCCAGCTCGAAGAAGTCCTCACGACCGCCAGAAGGAAGCGCCTCGAGGCGTTGATACGTACTGTTCTCCAGGAAGGGGACCTTCATAGAGGCGCCGCCAACCGCGGCCTCGCCAAGGCCTCGCATTCTGCTTGCGCTCTCCAATAACTCCGTCTTCAAGTCAGCATGCGGATCGCCGGGCTCCGGGGCGAATACTTTTGTG
Organism: Lysobacter solisilvae; assembly: GCF_016613535.2. NCBI lineage: Bacteria > Pseudomonadati > Pseudomonadota > Gammaproteobacteria > Lysobacterales > Lysobacteraceae > Agrilutibacter > Agrilutibacter solisilvae. The sequence continues at coordinate 425,404 of NZ_CP071518.1, read as the reverse complement.
TCGTTGGTATATCCGGTCGGCGGGGTAAGAAGGGCGGACAACCGCTTCAGCTCAGTTTCGAGTGACATTCGTGCTGGTCCTAGGCCATGTGAAAATCGATCATGGGGGGCGGACGTGAGGGCTTCAAGCCCCAAAAACGGGTTCAGAGACCGTTCTAAAGAGAGAAACGGGGTCAGAGACCGTTCTAACGAGGTCGACCAAAGGGGATGGAGGGAATTGATGGATCTAAGGGGACAGAGGTAATTGAGCCGGGTCTCGAGAAACGGAGAAACGGGGTCAGAGACCGTTCTAGCGAATCGTAGCCAAAGAGGACGGTGTTAATCCCCCGCGGACGAAAGGCCAGAATGAAAGGACCCGCCGACGGTAGATAGCTCTGACCCCTCTAGCGCAACAGCACGCAAGCTAGACCGGCTCAATGGCAGGGGACCAACAATCGACTTGGCCTAGATCTCCTAGGAAACGTTGCCCGTCTGCCTGCGCCGGCACCAGCAAGAGTCGCAATGTGTTCAAGCGACGCCCACCTTCGCAGTGAAGTGCACTGCTTCATTTGACCTCAAAGGAATCGCATGTCCATCAGTACTGACGAGAAGAAGGTCGCGCTCGCACAGGAAGCCACCAAGATTGTCGTTGCCCTCATCCAGGGGGTACCGAATGTCTTCGGGGCAGCAGGCGCGGAAGAAGCCGGAAGGCGAGCAGCCGCGGCCTTCTCTCTCGTGTACGACCAGATCAAGAACAAGACTCTATAAATCAGGTCCAGAAACGGGGTCAGAAGCGCGGAGTAAAGGGGGCAGATTCATTTATCCCCTTTTGTTAAGTGACTCTGACCCCTTCGGCGGTCTGGAGCTAAATGGACGAAGGGAATTTAGATCACCTCCGTCCCCTTTTTACACCGCCGTCCTAGCGCCGCCGTTCGTCTTTCTACTAGCTGTCTGATCGGGCTAGGATTGACCCATGGACGATGACTTCTGGAAGCGCCATCTGGAAGAAGCCGAGCGGTTTGCCCGCTTGGCCGACCCCTTGCGGGAGTTCAGGGCCGCCCTGGAAAGCCCAATGCTCCGTGCCCAAGAGCAACTTGCGGCCCTTTGTCGCGATCCGTTGGAGGACTTCCGGGAGCACATTAAGGCGCTGACCGACCCGCTCGAACAGCTGCCGGAATGGGTAAAGGACAACTACGGTCAGGGTGCGATCGCACAACAGCTGAAGGAGTTCACAGCGCCATTCGACCGCGTTGCCGAGCAGCTCAGGGCCGTATCCGGACAGGAGGCGATTGCTGAGCAGGTCAAGGCGCTGCTCGAACCCTTCAACGGTGCCCAGACGTGGATTAAGGCGTTTCGATCCGAAGAAGAAGAACGCCTGCGCCAGTGGTCAACGATGTTCGACGACTTCGCTCGGCAGCTGCGGGATTTGCCGGACGAGGTGCGTGGCCAGCTGACGGTGCTGATGGACCAAGGATGGTGCCTCGATCCCGAGATGCCGCACACTTGGGGGCGGGATCTGGTCGCGGCCTTCCAAGAGGGCGAGCATGACGAGGCGCAGCGGTGGCTGATCGATTACTTCAAGGGGCGTGTCGATGAGATCGAGCAGACCCTCGTCGAACGGCATCCGAAACGACGTGCCGTCATTGCAGATGCGTTCCAGGCGCACCGCGAGGGCCGCTATTACCTGAGCATTCCGGTGCTACTGGCCCAAGCCGATGGGGTGATCCACGACCGACACCAGCGGCAACTGTTTTCCAAGAAGCCAACTGCCAACCTCATGGAGGTGTTGTCGGGTTTACCAGAGGACGACATGCGTGCCATTTTCATAGCCGCGTTCTATGTCGATATCCCGCTGACCCGCAAAACACAGCTGCTGCAGGACGGCTTCGATGGCCTGAACCGGCACGCGGTTTTGCACGGCATCGATCCGAACTACGGGACCGAGATCAATAGCCTGCGGGCGGTATCGATTTTGAACCTGGCCTCCTACTTGGTTACCGAGGAAGTGGATGTCCAGATCGCTTGAACTGGACCGACCGACTTAAAGGGGACGGAGGCAATTTAGTCCTCATGAAATTGGACCTGGATCCTTCCGTGGTCGCGCCTCCAGGCACCGCTGCCGCCATTGTGAAGACGGGGTCAGAGAAAACGGGGTCAGAGACCGTTCTCGGGGCCGGCGATCAAGCATGTGGCATCGCCCCGCAGAAACGGGGTCAGAGCCCGTTCTAACGAGGCCGGCTAAAGGGGACGACCTAACGCGCCGAATTAAAGGGGCCGGAGGGAATTACTAATCCCCTCCGGCCCCTTTTGGGTTGATATCGACGATCCAGATCTCTGACTTCTCCTTCCGGTCGCCTTGCGGGCTTGGCCTACAGGTAAGGGGGTCAGTCCAGAGGGAATCAGGGGGCGCCGCTCAATTACCTGCGTCCCTATTGTCGTCTGCCTGCTCTTCCACCGGCTCGTCATCCGGTGCGTCGACAACGTAACCGAGCCCACGCAAGTCCTGCAGCACGCCACTTGCGTCCAGCAGGTCCGCGATCGGCAGTGTTGCGAAGGTGCTCGGGTTCTTCACCAGGCTGGCCTGCGCCGCCCGCAGCCATGAGTCGCGGAGCTTTCGCTTGAGCTCGCCTGCGCCCATGAATGCCAGGGTTGCGTTCTCAATGTCCTTGCACGGTGGCTGGATGTCGCCGGTCGACAGTTCGCGCAGGGCGCGCACATTGCCAGTGGCCCACGCGTTGGCGCGCAGTTTCATCATCGACAAGTCGGACTCGAGTACATCCAGCGTTTGCCCGAAGCAGGCGATATCAGCACCGGCCGAAGCATTCACCTCTTCGAGTCGCTTCTTCATCTCCTTGCGATCGAGGTCCAACGGATACGTGAAGCCGGTATCAACGATCGGCACGCCCGCGCGTTCTGCCGCTGCACGAATGACGCCGAAAACGGCACTGCTACGGTCCAGCCCTGCTCCTTCGACTGCCTTCCAGTACAGCTCCTGGGAGGCGTACATGGGTCTGAGCTTCTCGAAATCTTTCGTAGATACCGCGTAGCGCTGCTTCGCGAGCGTCCACCGGGCATGCAGTGGCGGTCCCACCACCGACTCCAGTGTCGCCTTGCCCGGGTTGTACTGGGAACGCCGTGCCGAGGGCACCAGGGAGGCCATCTTCAGCATGTCGCCCACGCCGACCTTCGCCGATGGAAACGGGACACCCAGAACTTCCTGCGACGCGGCGATCGTTGCTTCTACCTCTCCGGACCGCCACGCCATTCCGGTTGGCAGAGGATCCAGCGTTCCCAGGATCCAGAGCGTGTTTTCTCCATTTGAAATACGCCACAGCGCGGGCCCGGGTTGGCTGCCCTTTACGAGTACAGTCTGGAGCGTGGAAACAGGTTGAGAATTCCCGACGTCCGAAATACTCGCGGCATGCGCCGCCACTACGGGTGCCATGAGCAACCCGAATACCGCAACTCGCATTTGTGATCCCCCGGTTGATGCCATGCGCGCGCAAACCGCGCCTGGTACAAGACAAGCAAACTCCGGAATGGTTCACACGCTGCTGCGCAGAACGGAGGTTCTTAAGAATCCGTTAGTGGCGTAGGCTGGGTTGGCTCCACCAACCCAGCCTCTCTCCGACCTGATCGCGGCGCGAATGCTGGGTTGGTTAAGCCAACCCAGCCTACGAGGTGCCGGGCGCTGGGGAGAAACGGGATCAGAGACCGTTCCAACGAGGTCGACCAGAGGGGACGAAGGCAATTTGACCTAAAGGGGACGGAGGTAATTAAGTCGTCATGAAATTGCCCCTCGATCCTTTCGTGGTCGCGCCTACAGGCACCGCTGCCGCCATTGCATCCAGACGCGGAACGCAGCCGCACCGCTTGGGGAATTGAGAATCCCGGGCGCTGGCGTATGTTTTGGGTCGTGGCAATGACGCCCGACCGGATGCGAAGACATGACCGACAGACGCGCCTGCTTTGACTTCGAGGTCGACTTTTCCAACGGCGGCGGCATCCAGGGGCAGGGGTTCCGCCTGGACATCGCGGGCGATGACATCGACGACGATGCGCTGGCTGCCTACATCATCCGCGACCTTCGCCTGCTGATGGTCGGTGAGGTGCGCATCCTCAACAAGCGCATCATGGAGGAGCGGCACAAGCGCAGCGCCCATCCCGCCGCCGACGTGGCCGACGGCGCCGGCAGCGGCTCGCTGATCGACCTGAGCCACACGATCGAAGACGGCATGGTGACCTACAAGGGCCTGCCTGCGCCGCTGATCTGCGACCACCTGTCGCGCGAGCGATCGCGCACGATCTATGCGGAAGGCACCGAATTCCAGATCGGGCGGATCGACATGGTGGCCAACACCGGCACCTATATCGACACGCCGTTCCACCGCTATGCGGACGGCCATGACCTGGCCGGGCTGCCGCTGCGGAAAGCCTCGGGCCTGCCCGGTGTCGTCGTCCGGCTGGAAGGCGCTGCGGACCGCGCGATCGACTGGCACGCGTTTGCGGCGACGCAGGTCAAGGGCAGGGCCGTGCTGGTGCACACCGGGTGGGACCGCCACTGGCGCACCGATGCCTATTTCGAAGGGCATCCCTTCCTGACGGAGAAAGCGGCCGAGTACCTGCGCGACCAGGGTGCGGAACTGGTGGGGATCGACTCGTTCAACATCGACGACATCTCCGGCGGCGAGCGTCCCGTGCACACCGTGCTGCTCGGCGCGGGCATCCCGATCGTCGAGCACATGACCGGCCTGTCGCGGCTTCCGAACGAGGGCTTCACCTTCTGGGCGGTGCCGCCAAAGGTCGCCGGCATGGGCACGTTCCCGGTGCGGGCGCACGCCCGGCTGGATGCGCCGGCGGCATGAGCGACGTGCATGAAAAGCAGTGGCGTAGGCTGGGTTGGCTCCACCAACCCAGCCTCTCTCCGACCTGATCGCGGCGCGAATGCCATGCGGACCCTGCTATCAGGTGTCGTCCTCGTTCCAGCCATGCCCGCCTGGCTCGCTGCTGAAGCTGGGTGCCTCGAGGGTGGTCGAGCCTTGGAGCTGTTCCATCAGATGTTCCGTGATCGCCGCCTGGATGCCTTCGGCCCAGCGACGGACGAGCTCGGTTTCTTCAGGGCGAGCCAGTTTCGCGGTTTTCATTTCTCGAAGAATCTGTTCCAGCTTTTCGATGTTCATTAGCGCGGACCTAGAGGGGACGGAGGGAATTGGGTTGGCTCCACGAACCCAGCCTTCTCTCCGACCTGATCGCCGGCGCGAATGCTGGGTTGGTGAGGCCAACCCAGCCTACGAGGTGCCGGGCGCTGACGGGGTCAGAGACGTTCTAACGAGGTCGACCAAAGGGGACGGAGGCAATCAATGAGCCCCTCCGTCCCATCCTTCTCATCCCGAAAACAGGAATCAGGGCCGACCTTGTGCCAGGTCACGCAGGAAGGAATGGAGGCTGCAAAACCTACACCTCCCCGCAACGCGGTAGCACCTGCGCCCTGGCTGCCATGGTTGTTTCGGTCACTCATGGCTTGACCGACACAGAACCTCGTCTTGGATACGGGGGGCAGCTTTGCCTTCCCGACATCCAATGCCCCGCCGAAGCGGGGCGTCTCCATTGTTCACTTCACCGCCGCGCCGTATCAAGTCTTGGACGGCGGCACCTCCACCTCACGTCCATTCGCCTCGAAGCGATTGCCCGGACCTGAAGGGGACGCAGGGAATCAGTAGTGCCTTCGTCGCGCTTATTCCGATTTCTCTTGGGGCCGGGTCGATGCGAAGGGGCTGGGTTGGTGGAGCCAACCCAGCCTACGGGCCTGCTCATTGGCGAGGACGGTGAGGCGGCCTGCGGCTTCCACTACGACGCTCCCCTGGGGCCGATCGAACTGCACCCGGCAGGAACCGCGACCGCCCTCGCGTGCCCTCGCAGCAACCCGCTGGCGTCGGCGCAGTCGCCGCGCCGGGGGATCCCCCGCACGCGCCATTGCTCCTGACTCGCCCGGACAGGGGATGGCGTTCTCCCTGGCAGGCCTGAAATATCGCAGGTCCCGGCGCGGCGCATGGCACGCGCGGCCGCGCCGCCTTCCCGACGCTATCCGGAGCCCCCCATGTCCATCCAATCCCACCCCTGGTGCTTTGTCGCGGCCTTGCTGTTGATGCCGTCCGGCGCAGCCCTCGCACAGAGCGCGACCCTGCACCAATGCGCCAACGGGACCGCCACGCAGCCGCGTGCGTGCGCCGCCACGGGGTGGGTCACTGGCAACATCAACAAGAAGTCCGGGCACTACGCCGAAAGCCAATCCGTTCCCTTCCGCCTGGTCCTGAGCGGGTACACGCCCGGTTCGACTGGCAACACGGTGACCCTGGAGTGGGATACCACCGATGGCGGCAGGCACGCGTACGACTACCTCACCAGCTTCGATCGCACCGAACTGCTCGTGATGGGCAACAACCCGTGCTCCGGCGTCGCCGGTTGCAGCCTGGGCACGTTCACGACGTTTCCGATCCCGCTGGACCCCCAGGTTGCGTTCGCCGGCGTCACGCAGGTGCCGGGCGTGTTCGTGCTGTTCGGCAGCACCATCACCGCGGTCTCCGGCTACACCTTCATCGGTGACTATTCGGGCCGCAGTTCCGTGCAGATCACCCTGACATTCACCGCCAACCAGGCCTCCTCGGTGCTTGCATGGGGTGGTCACCTCGCAGCGCAGGTCGACTGGAGCCAGGGGCAGGCTGCATCGAACGTCAATGGCAGCTTCCAGACCCGCCTGTACCAGACCAGCGGGAGGAGCCAAGGCAACCAGGCGCGCTCGATTTCAGGCGTGACGCCGTAGGGCAACTGAAATCACGCAGAAAAAGGCCCCGCCGAAGCGGGGCCTTTCCTTGTCAGTTCACCGCGCCCGCATCACGCGCCCTGGACTGCGCGCCTCCACGCAGCTTGCGCAGCGGGCCGACAGCAGGGGCCGCTCCATCAGGAAGTGCGGCGAAGTGGGGGCGGAAGGCAGGGCGCAGAGGACATTGTGAAAACAGCCGGCAGGGTAAATTTTCTAGAATCCGTACCCCCACCCCTGTTGTCGTCCCGAGGAGTCCCGTCTTGAAAACCCACGCGCAGCAGCATGTCCTCGCGGGTGGCGGGGAAATGGGTGAGCGGCTGCGTGGCCTGGACTGGGGCGACACGGCGCTGGGGCCGGTGGATGCCTGGCCCGAAGCGTTGCGCACCCTGGTCGGGCTGATGTTGGCCTCCAACCAGCCGATGTACATCGTCTGGGGGCCGTCGAGGGCGTTCCTCTATAACGATCACTACGCGCCGTTTCTCGGCGGCAAGCATCCATGGGCGCTTGGGCGCGACATCCTCGATGAGGTGTGGCCGGAGATCCGCGGCGAACTTGAACCCCTCATCGCCTCGGCCGTGGCGGGCGACCCGGTGCATGTTCCCAGCATGCGTCTGATGCTCAACCGCAATGGCCATCCCGAGGAAACCTATTTCTCGTTCTTCTTTGCCCCCGTGCGCGATGCGTCCGGCGTAGTGGCGGGAATGTTCGGCGCCTGCACCGACATTACCGGGCAGATGCAGCTCCAGAGCGACCTGTCGGCGCGCGATGCGCGGCTCGGCAAGGTGCTGGCGAACATGGATGAGGCATTTGTCCTCTTTGATCGCGACTTCCACGTGGTGGAGGTCAATCCCGTCACCGAGCGGATGACCGAGCTGGGTCGGGACCAGCTGCTCGGGCGACTGCACTGGGATCTGTTTCCCGGCACGCTGGAGTCGCCCCTGGGTGAGATGTACCTGCGGGCGCGAGCGACGGGCCGCCCGGAGAAGATCGAGTACCACTACACGTTCGAGAGCGGCCGGCAGTGCTGGTTCGAGGTCCGCGCCTTCCCCGTGGAGGAAGGGCTGGCGGTGTTCTTCCACGACATCACCAGGCGCCGCGAAGAGGCGCAAGCGGCGGAACTGGCAGCCGAGCGTGTGCAGCTGGCGCTGGACGCGGGCGCGATCCTGGGCACGTGGGTCTGGCTGATTCCGGAGGACCGCATCAGCGGCGATGGGCGATTCGCCCACCTGTTCGGGCTGGACGAACACGCCTGTCGCGAGGGCATCCCGCTGGCGTGGGCATTCGATGCCATTCACCCCGACGACCGCGAGCGTGTCGGGACAGCGATCGACGACGCAGTCCAGCGCGGCGGCCCGTACCGGTGCGAGTACCGGGTGCTTACGCGTGACGGCATCTGGGCCTGGGTGGAGGCGAACGGGCGCGTCGAGAAAGACCAGGACGGGCGGCCCGTGCGTTTTCCTGGTGTCCTGCTGGGCCATGACGAGCGTCACCGCGTCGAGGCCGAGCGCGACCGCGCCCTGGAGCTGCTGCGCACGTTCACCGAGGCCGTCCCGGGCGTGGTGTATGCGAAGGACCGGGAAGGCCGGCTGGTCGTCGGCAACCGCGGCGTGGCGGAACTGCTCGGGGTGCCGCCGTCGGAATTCCTCGGGCGAACCGACCGTGAGTTGCTCGCCGACACGAGCCAGGCGGAGGCGGTGATGGGCAATGACCGTCGGATCATGGAGAGCGGCGTCGCCGAGAAGATCGAGGAGGAGGTCCAGCTCGCGGACGGGGCGCCTGCGACGTGGTTGTCCACCAAGGCGCCATGGTTCGACGAAGAAGGCAACGTGGTCGGCCTGGTCGGTGCATCGATCGACATCACGGAGCGGCGTCGATTGATCGAAAAGCTTGAACAGTCGGACCGGCGCAAGGACGAGTTCCTCGCGATGCTCGCGCACGAGCTGCGCAATCCGCTGGCGCCGATCCGCACCGCCGCCGAGCTGCTGCGGCTGGCGCCCGGCGACGAAGCGCGCGTCAGCATGGCCGCGCAGATCATCGCCCGACAGGTCGCGCACATGACCGAGCTGGTCGACGACCTCCTGGACGTCTCGCGGGTGACGCGCGGGCTTGTCGAGTTTGAACGCGAGCCCGTCGACATGCGGGCCGTGATTGCCGCCGCGGCCGAGCAGACCGAGCCCGCGATGCAGGCGCGCCGACACACGCTGGCGGTGGAGACCAATGGCGGGCCGGCCTTCGTGCTGGGCGATCGCCATCGGCTGGTCCAGGTGATTTCAAACCTGTTGAACAACGCTGCCAAATACACGCCCCAAGGCGGTTCGATCCGCGTGGGGCTGACGGTTACCCAAGGCGATGTAGCCGTCGAGGTGGTGGACAACGGGGTGGGAATCGAGCCGTCGCTGTTGCCGCACGTCTTTGAACTGTTCACGCAGGCCGAACGCACGCCGGACCGCGCGCAAGGCGGGCTCGGCATCGGCCTCGCGCTGGCGCGCAGCATCGTGCGCGCGCACGGCGGCAGCATCACCGCGTCGAGCGAGGGACCCGCCCGCGGAGCCACGTTCCGGCTCACGCTTCCGCGCACCGTCGTGGATTCGGAGCCGGTAGCGGCCGCCGTGACGCCGCCGGCGCCGATGGCGGCGCGCACGATCCTGCTGGTCGACGACAATCGCGACGCCGCCGACATGCTGGCAAGAGTGCTGAGGCTGCTCGGGCATGACGTCACGATTGCCGCGGGCGGTCGCGAGGCCCTGGACTGCATGGCGCTACGCGCGAAATGGGACGTCTTCATTCTCGACATCGGCATGCCCGACATGACCGGGCACGAGCTGGCGGCCCGGCTGCGTGACCGCCTCGGCGACCACCCCGCGCGCTTCATCGCGCTCACCGGCTACGGCCGGGAACACGACGAAGCTGCGTCACTTGCCGCGGGCTTCCATCACCACGTGGTGAAGCCGGTGGACGTGGATCGCATCCTGGCCCTGTTCGCGGACTAGCCGTGGGGTTGCGACGATGAAGGGGTCGGGTTCTTTTATTCGTCGCGACAAGTGACTCTGGCCCCCGTAGCCCATCCCCCTCGACTGCCTTCGTCCGCTTCTTTCCCAGGCGTACGGCGCGCCCTATCCGACCGCGCCAAATATCGCGCCAACGGCGCTGGTGACGACCATGGCGAGGACTCCCCAGAAGGCCACCCGCAGCGTCGACCGCCCGATGCCGGTGCCGCCGATGATCGCGGCGGTGGCGCCCAGCCCACACAGGCAGGCCAGCGAGAACGCAGCCACTGCAAACTTCAGCTGAGCTGACGGGGCTACCCACGCCGCGAGCAGCGGCATCGCGCCACCGATGGAGAAGGCGGCCGCCGAGGCCAGGGCCGCCTGTATCGGGCGGGCGCGTGTCTGGGCCGACTGTCCGAGTTCGTCGCGCAAGTGGGCGCCCAGGGCATCGTGCGCAGTAAGTTGCTCGGCCACCTGCCGAGCCAGGAGCGGATCGAGTCCGCGCGCGACGTAGAGCCCCGTCAGCTCGTCCATTTCCGAGACTGGATCGGCCGCCAGCTCGCGCATTTCGCGCGCGCGGTCGCCGGCCTCGGTGTCGGCCTGGGAGCTCACGGAAACGTACTCTCCCGCCGCCATGGACATGGCACCGGCCACCAGGCCTGCGGCACCGGCGAAGATCACCGACGCGATCGGGGCGCCCGAAGCGGCAATGCCAAGCAACAGACTGGACGTGGAAACGACGCCGTCGTTCGCGCCCATCACGCCGGCTCGCAGCCAGCCGATTCGGGCAAACCGATGTGCTTCGCGGTGTGGGAGAACGCCCTGCCGGCGGCCGGTGGTCGTCTGCGGCAACATCGGGCGTCCTCAGTCATTCTGCGATCCGAGGGTGCCAGCATCACACGCGTTCCCCTGCGGCAGTTTGACCTGGATCAACGGTCACGGCGCAGGTCGGTGCAGCGGACCTGCCACCCCTGGTTTCCGTCGTTTCGGCCATCGCCACGCCGGCTCGCGAAGTTGAAGCAACGATGAGACGCATCATCGATGACACCGCGGGTTGACTGCCGTCACCGCACCCAAGGCGCTCGCAGCGGTGAGCGCGCCCGCTGCAGGACTCCCAAAGCAGAAAGGCCCCGCCGAAGCGGGGCCTTTCCTTTTCACCTCACCGCACCCGCATCACGCCTTGGACTGCGGCGCCTCCACCTCGCGCCCATTTGCCTCGAAGCGCTTGCCCAGCAGCTTGCGCAGCGCATCCAGGCCCTCGTGCTTGCCGGCCAGCTTGAGGTAGTGGTACCCCTCGAGCGCGGCCACCATGACGTCGCTGCCCAGGGCCATTTCGGTATTGGCCATCTTCTCCTGCAGCCTGGTCACGCGGACCAGGCGCTGGTTGAGGATGTCGTGGGTCTTCAGGTCGCGGACCAGTTCGGCGGTGTCGAAGTTGCCCGGGATCAATTGCCTACGCGGCAGGGCCCTCACCGCCGTCGCGCAACGTCGCGCCCGCGAGTAGCGGACACGAGGTGGCGTTGCGAGGAGCCACAACACCCGTTGCAGCGCGCCAGCGGTGGCCCGTGGCGCGTAGGCTCGGAAGCAGCGGTTCTATCCGCTGGAATACTGAAGGAGGTTCTTCAGTGACAACCAGAGTTTGAGTGGGTCATCCAGGCTGGGCTGGAACCCGTATTTGGCGTAGAAGGCGGCCGCCTTTTCGTCTTTGGCATCGACGAAGAGTCCGCCGACACCAATGGCTGCGCTGGTTTCCGCGGCGCGAGCAATGGCCTCCATCAGCAGCAACTCGCCAAAGCCCCTTCCTTGGGCAAGGCGGTGTACTGCCAGGCGCCCCATGCGAATGGCGGGGACGCTTTTGGGATGTTTGCCCTGGGGCAGTTGGTCCAGTGGAATCTGCGCAGCCGAGAGGCTGAAGAAGCCCAGGATTGTGGTGTCGTCCACATCCTCGAAGCCTGCCGCGTGCCAAGTGGCGAGGGTACCCTTCTTCGGAACGGCGAGCGTGGTGCGGCTCATGCCGCTTTTTTCATGCTGGCTTGCGTGCGAGCGAAGCCAGTCGTTCAGTGATGCATTGCCGCAATCGAAATCAGCGCGGCTTGGGGTTCCAGCGAATGGAACTAGGTCTACTTCCAGTGTCATGTTGTCTTGCCTCCAGATGGTTTCTTAGGGAGGCAGCAAGACGGTCTGGGATGGGCTGTGGATTGTCGATGGCATCAAGGAAGCGTTGTGCGTCCCTGATGCTCAGGTGGATGGTCGAATGCTCTTCGATGACCCGCTCGGCTTCTCTCAGCGCAGCCTGGGCGACGAACTGGTTTGTCGTCGTGGCCGTCATTTGTGCTGCCTGTTCAATCAACTGCTGCGCGTAGGCCGTTACGCGGGCTGTAATGCGCCCCCGGTCGGTACTGTTCGCGTGCATGTACTGCTCCTCATTACTTAAGTAGTTGGCTTGGCTCTATGACCAAGCGATGTTGAGTTGTCGGGTGGCTATCTCATGGGGCGCTCTCCTTTTTGGTGGACTGAGGCGATCATACACGGCCGGTGCCATTTTGTCACCTATGCCCTTACCCTGTTTTCCATAACGTTAGGTTATATTTTCGTTAGCCAGTTCCCGCTCGATCCTCAGAGTGAGCCGCGGGCTCGCGGGCCTCGAAAAACGGGGTCAGAGACCGTTCTAACGAGGTCGCCTAAAGGGGAAGGAGGCAATCAAATAGCCCCTCCGTCCCCTCCTTCTTCGGTCACTCATAGCCTGACCGACACAGAAACGTGTCTGGGAAACGGGGGCAGCTTCGCCCTCCCCGGCACCCAACGCAAAAAAGGCCCCGCCGAAGCGGGGCCTTTCCTTTTCACCTCACCGCCTTCGCATCACGCCTTGGACTGCGGCGCCTCCGCCTCGCGCCCATTCGCCTCGAAGCGCTTGCCCAGCAGCTTGCGCAGCGCATCCAGGCCCTCGTGCTTGCCGGCCAGCTTGAGGTAGTGGTAGCCCTCCAGCGCGGCCACCATGACGTCGCTGCCCAGGGCCATTTCGGTGTTGGCCATCTTCTCCTGCAGCCTGGTCACGCGGACCAGGCGCTGGTTGAGGATGTCGTGGGTCTTCAGGTCGCGGACCAGTTCGGCGGTGTCGAAGTTGCCGGGGATCAGCTGCGGGGATTCCTGGATCACTTCCACTGCCTTGCGGCAGAAGGCCTGCGAGCCATCGCCCATCTTCACCGCCCGCGACCGCTGCTGGGTCGACAGCGCGACCAGCATCGGGTTGAGGGCGACGACGAGGGCGTCGATCGCCTGGTCCACCTGCGTCCACTGCTCGTCGCTGAAATGCACCTGCGCGTAGTTCTGCTTCATCTTCCTTGTCCTTGTGAAAGTGTGGAGCTCCTGGACGCGACCGTCTTGGTCGCGCTGCGATGCGGAACGATTCCGCCATCGCCCACAGTCACGCAGCCGCCGGCCGGCACCGGCCAGAAGCGTTAAGAATTCGTTTAGCTAGCGCGGGCCGGAGGGGAGGGCGGCGGGTTCGCGCGGACCCCTTCCGGGACCCCGGTCGAGCGGGCAGGACTCCTCGCGCGGAGCCCTGGAGCTCCAATGTGTCACCCCAGACTGCCTCGCGCGGCGCTCCCGCGGGTGCGCGCACCCGTCCCGGGCTCCTCGCTGGGAGCGTGCGCGCCCTCGCGAACCCCACCGGCCGTCCTCGCGAACCCCGGCGACTGCCGTGCGAGGAGCCCTCGCGGAGTCCGCGAGCAGCCCTCCACCTGCGACCGAACCCCGCCGACTTCCTCGCGGGGAGCTCCGACCGACGCGCGAAGGCGCCGGGGGCTCCGCCGGACCCTCGCCGGGGTGACACATTGGAGCTCCAGGGCTCCGGGTGCAGGGGCGTGCGGGCTCCGGTCGGGGGCGCCGTCGGCCGTGCATGAAACTCGCCCGGCCGACGGCGGCATTTCCGCGCCCGGGCCTGCTAGGCGCGACGTACTTCAGCCGCATGCGGCGCGAAGCGCGCCAAGGCGATGATCTGCCACAACGCCGACAGGCCCACGAGGGCATACACGACGCGGGCGAGCATCGCGTCCTGGCCGCCAAACAACGTGGCGACCAGATCGAACTGGAACGCGCCGACGAGCCCCCAGTTCAGGCCGCCCACGATAAGCAATACCAGCGTCACGAGATTCAGGCTTTTCATTTCATGTCTCCGTATGTGTGGGCCGGGGCTGCTCAGCCTTGCGGCATCAGCACCTTGTCGATGACGTGGATCACGCCGTTGCTGGCGGCCACGTCGGCACTGACCACGCGGGCGCCGTTGATGGTGACCGCGTCGCCGGACGCCGCGATCGCGACCTTGCCGCCCTGGACGGTCGTGGCGGTATCCATCTTCGCGACCTGGGTCGCGCTCACGCGGCCGGGCACCACGTGATAGGTGAGGATCGCGATCAGCTGCTTGCGGTTTTCCGGCTTCAGCAGGTTTTCGACGGTGCCCTTGGGCAGCGCGGCGAAGGCCGCATCGGTCGGCGCGAACACCGTGAAGGGGCCGGCGCCCTTGAGCGTGTCGACCAGGCCGGCCGCCTTGAGCGCGGCGGCGAGGGTCTTGAACTGCCCGGCGCCCACGGCGGTGTCAACAATGTCGGCGCGTGACTGCGCCGCTGCGCCGTGGGTGGCGCCGCCGTTGCCGCCGGCGGGGGCGGCCAGGACAGCCGGGGTTGCGAAGGCCAGGGCGAGGGCCGCGGCCAGGACGGGAAGGCGGATGGGTGGGAGCGGTAAGGACACGGCGGTTCTCCAGGAAAGATGTTGGAACGGGGCGAAGTCTCTCCCTGCGGCCGTTAGACAGCTGTACAAGCTGGCGTTGTACAGACCCTGTACATTGCGTCCCATGTACCCGATCAAGGCCGCCGCCGAACTCGCGGGACTGAGCACCGAGACCCTGCGCGCGTGGGAGCGCCGGCATGGCGCGATCCGCCCCGTGCGGGATGCCCAGGGGCGGCGCCTGTACGACCCGGCGACGATCGAGCGGCTCTCGCGCCTGCACCGCCTCACCGACCGCGGCCATCCGATCCGCGATCTCGCCGCGCTGGACGACGAGGCGCTTGACCGTCTGCTGGACGACGGCCGGCAGGCGGCCTATGGCGGCGTGGAGACGCTCCCCTCGCGCATGCTCGATGCGATCGCCGACTACCGCGTCGACGTGTTCGACCGCGACCTGTCGGTGGCGATCGCCACGCTGCCGATGACGGTGTTGCTGACGCGGGTCGTCATGCCGCTGCTGCGGGAGGTGGGGCTGCGCTGGGCCGACGGTCGGCTCGCGGTCGCGCAGGAGCGACTGGTCAGCAGCCTGCTGCGTATGCGCCTGCTCGCGGTGCTCAGCCCTCCCCCGCGCGAACAGCGGCCCCGGGTGCTCTTCGCAACTCTTCCCGGCGAACGCCACGAACTCGGCCTGATCGCCGCGGCCCTGCAGGCGCAGGACGCCGGCATGCCGGTGCTCTACCTGGGGACCGAGCTCCCGGCCGACGAGATCGCGCGCGTGGCGGACAAGCTCGACGCGGCCGGCGTCGCACTGAGTTCCATGGATCCGGAGCAGGCCCGTCCGGCGCTGGCGGAACTACGCCAGCTTGACCGCGTGCTGGCGCCCGCCGTGCCTGTCTGGCTCGGTGGCGCGAATGCCCGCTACCTGGCCGAGGAACTGGCCTCCACGCGCATCCAGGCGGTGACCGATGTGCAGGCGATCGCGCGGGGCAGGGTGACGCCCGCGGGGCGTGGTTGATGTGGCCGTCGGGGTCAGAGACCGTTTTCCGGGACAGCTCCGAAAAGCGGCTTCGTGGTCTGGTCTAGCGGCCGCAGCCCTCCGTCCAGGCACGTTCGCGCCCATGCTCCTGTCCGGGATCGTCGGCATGGCCGTGCCGGGCCCGGTCAACGCGCACAACGGCCAGGGGTGACGTAGCCCGGATTTCCCCGGAACATTGGCCCCCCTTGCCCGGGCACCGTGCTTCCTGCCTCCCATGCTCCCATTGCGCCTGCTACTGATCTGCCTGCTGATCGCGGCCAACACCGTGCTGCACGTGGTGCCGCTGCTGGTGGTGGCGCTGGTGAAGGCGCTGGTGCCGTCCGACCGGCTGCGGCTGGCCAGCAACGGCCTGCTCACCGGCCTGGCCGAAAGCTGGATCGGGGTGAACAGCGCGATGATGGACCGCTTCACCCGCACCCGCGTCAGCGTGCAGGAGGATGCCGCGCTGCAAGCCGACGGCCACTACCTGGTGCTGGCCAACCACCAGAGCTGGGTGGACATCCTGGTGTTGCAGAAGGTGTTCAACCGGCGCATCCCGCTGCTGCGCTTCTTCCTGAAGCGGCAGCTGTTCTGGGTGCCGCTGCTGGGGCTGGCGTGGTGGGCCCTGGATTTCCCGTTCATGGGCCGCTACACGCCCAAGCAGATCGCGCGCCGCCCGGAGCTGGCCCGTCGCGACGTCGAAGCCACCCGCCGCGCGTGCGAAAAATTCCGCGCGATCCCGGTCGCGATCATGAACTTCGTGGAAGGCACCCGCTTCACCCCTGCCAAGCACGCGAACCAGCGCTCGCCGTACCAGCACCTGCTCAAGCCCAAGTCCGGCGGCGCGGCGTTTGTGCTGGACGCGATGGGCGAGGGCCTGCACGCGGTGCTGGACGTGGCCATCGCCTACCCCGGCGGCAGGCCCTCGATGACCGACCTGCTCGCCGACCGCATCCCCGAAGTCCGCGTGCACGTGCGCCAGCGACCGATCCCCGACGAGCTGCTGCAGGGCGACTACCAGAACGACCGCGCATTCCGCGCGCGCTTCCAGCAATGGATGAATGGTCTGTGGCGGGAGAAGGATGAGGACATGACGCGAATGCTCGGGAGCGAGGGGCAAGGCATGGAGTGAGAGTGGACTTATGCAGACGTAGGCTGGGTTGGCTCCTTCAACCCAGCCTCGCGTCCAACCTGATCGCCGCGAGGCTCTGGGTTGGTGAGGCCAGCAACAAAGGGGACGAAGGTAATTAATTCCCCCGCGCGAATCAGCTCCTTCCCCCGCTTTGCGGGGGAAGGTTGGGATGGGGGCCGACGATCGCCGCGAATCCGACTAGAGCCTTACTCAGTGACGTAGGCTGGGTTGGCTCCATCAACCCAGCCTCGCGCCCAACCTGATCGCCGCGAAGCGCTGGGTTGGTGAGGCCAACCCAGCCTACGTCGCTGATTTCCCGGCCGGTAGAATCGCCGGATGTCCCCACCGCGCAAATATCGAAAGCCCGAGATTCCACCCCGCTTTGTCTGGCGTCCAGGCAACGGACTCCATGCCGGCTGCATCCAGCGCATGCGCGAACACCTGCGTCGTCCTGCAGAACCGATGGGCGAAGCGTGGTTCATGGGCGATGAGCGGCGCATGTTCCCTCTTCTCCTCGGCAACCTCGAGGAGCTTTCCCTTGAAGAGCTGCGCGAGCCGCTCGAGGAGATTGCGTCCGGAAACTCCAGTTTCGGCCCCCTGGACGAGTGGACCGTCTGGTATCGCTACTTGTTGGGACAGCTTGTCCCCCGCCACGCAGAGCGGTCGTTCGACAGTCTGTACCAGCACCTCGTGGCTGCATTCATCGCAGTGCACCCGCGTGGAATCGATGAGCCATACGGTGGTTTCGCCGATGACGCGAGACAGACGCTGGGCCGCTGCCTGATGGATCCGTCCCGCTGGACCGGAGATCGGCTGGCGGTCACGGCGCCCGAGGACCCGTTCGCCGACGGGCGGCGCGCCGCGTTCGAGTGGACCGTGGCCTGCGGGGATTTCTCGGCGGGCATGTTCTTCTGCGCCAAGTACCTCGGCGAAGACGAGCTCGACGGCTGGCTCGACTCGGTATTCGCAATCGATTGCCCGCTCTGGATCACGCAACTCCATAGCTGGCTGCTGGCGGCCCATCCGTTGCTCGCGGGGCGCGTCGTCGAGCTGGCCGTCCTTGAGGACGACCCGTGGACAAACGTCGTGTGGCACGGCGCGCACGTGTTGAAGGGCGACTTCTCCGGCGTCCACAACCCCACGCCGTCGCCGCTGCCCTTGTTGTCCCCGGAGCGTCGTGAGGCGGTGCTGGCTGCTGCGCGCAGGCACGTGTCGGAAGCGCGTTATTTCGCCTGGCTCGACGCAATCAAGCCGCATGCCTATCTGCAGACGGTGCTGGGCGACATGCCGAGCCGCTTCGCCGATGAATTCAACATCGCCTGACGGTACGTAGGCTGGGTTGGCTCCATCAACCCAGCCTCGCGTGCAAACTGATCTCCGCGAGGCGCTGGGTTGGTGAGGCCAACCCAGCCTACGTGGCTGATCGCCCGAGGCGCCGCTTGGTGAGGCCGATCCAACGCGGCTGACTCGCTCATCTTCGCCCGCGTTGCGGCCTCCCATCTCCCCCCGTACCCTTCAGCGGCGCGCTCAAGCACGCAGGGGAAAAGAATCCATGAACAAGAACCTGAACCGCTCGGCTTTCGGCCGGGTGCTGGCGCTGTTTGCGCTGTTGGCCGTCAGCCTGGCGGCCCATGCCAACCTCGATGTGGTCAAGCCCGGCAAGGTGCCCGCGCTGGAGCCCGACGAAGGGCTGGTGGTCGTCGTCGTGGACACCCACGTGTCGCTGGGCAAGGTGCGCCTGATGCGCAACGGCGAGGTCTTCGGCGCCGCCGAGATGTCCGAGCTTCCGCTCGGCCGCACCTTCCGGCTGTTCAAGGCCAAGGCCGGCAGCTACGCCTGGCACGATGCCACCGTCGGCTATTCCTTCTGGCGCCTGGGCGACGATGACGAGTTGAAGTTCAAGGTCGAGCCCGGCCGCATCAACTATGCCGGCGACCTCATGTTCCGTCCCGGCGCGTGGTATTCGAATGGCGCGCTGGCCAGCGCCAACATCACGCTGGCCAACCGCAGCCTGGCCGCCATCGACTGGCTCGAAGCCCAGCACCCCGCGCTGTACGTCCGCTTCGGCCTGGCCTATGGCGGCCACTATCCCGATCCCTTCCCCGATTTCTACAAGGCGCAGCGCGCGCTCCATCCGGCCGCGCGCGCGGCCAGCGAAGTCGCCTTCAAGGCGCCGCCGAAACCGCAGGCCGCGCTGCCCGTCGCGGTGAAACCGTTGTGGAAGGGGCCCAAGTTCCGTCGGGTGAGCCTGAACCCCGCCGGCGAGCTGATGGCGCTGGAAGTGCGGGAGGACGACGAGTGGCGCGTCGACCTGATCGACCTCACGCGCGGCTCCACGCGCGAACTGTTCAAGAGCGCGTTCCCCTTCACTTCGCTGCAGTGGTCGGGCGACCGCACCCTGCTGGTGTCGCTGGGCCGCGACCGGTTACTGCAGACGGTCTGGGCCGTGCACGTCAGCTTTGATGCGGCCGGGCGCATGCTGCTCGACCGCCTGAAGTTCCCCCGCGAGGGCGAGATCGTCGACGCGCTGCCGGACGATCCG
This sequence comes from Lysobacter solisilvae, assembly GCF_016613535.2. Classification (NCBI taxonomy): domain Bacteria; kingdom Pseudomonadati; phylum Pseudomonadota; class Gammaproteobacteria; order Lysobacterales; family Lysobacteraceae; genus Agrilutibacter; species Agrilutibacter solisilvae. The sequence continues at coordinate 406,208 of NZ_CP071518.1, read as the reverse complement.
GGCCACGTGTTGTTCTCGAGCATCTCCGGGCGCAACGAACTGATGGTCCACCGCGTGGACATCACCAGCGATGCGGCAATGAAGGCCCATTCGTTCGCCTTCAAGGACCGGCTCAACACCGGCGCGACGCGCGACCTGGAATGGGTGACCGACGGCGCGGGCAAGCTGCGGCTGGGCCGGATCTGGCGCAACGGCGAGGAATACTGGATCCACGGCCGCGATGGCGCCTACACCGACCTGATGAAGCTCTCCGGCGACCTCGGGTTCCAGCCGGTGGGCCTGTCCTTCGACGGCATGCGCATCTTCGCCATCACCGACACCGACCGCGGACAGCGCGACCTGGTGGTGTACGACATCGCCACCCGGCGCATCACCCAGACCGTGTTCACGCGGCCCGGCGTGGACGTGGACTCGGTCACCTTCGACGAGCGGCGCAATCCGGTCGCGGTGAGTTACCAGCAGCAGGGGCGCCAGGTCGTCGAGTCGATCGACCAGCCGGGCGACGTGCTCGGACAGTCGCTGCGCAAGGCCTTCCCGGGCCGCACCACGTATCTGGCCTCGCGCAGCCGCGACGGCAGCGCGGTCGCGGTCTGGTCCGAAGCCACCGACCAGCCGATGCAGCTGCACGTGATGTACCCGGCCACCGGCAAAATTCGGAAGATCGACGGCAACACGCCGTGGCTGGCGGGCGTGCGCTTCGCGCCCACGCAGCTGGTCAGCTTCCGCGCGAAGGACGGCACGCCGCTGGAGGCCTTCCTGACCCTGCCCGCCGGCACGGGCAAGCGTCCGCTGGTGGTGTTGCCTCACGGCGGCCCCATCGGCGTGGCGGACATGATCCGCTTCGACCCGGAAGTGCAGTTCATCGCCTCGCTGGGCTACGCCGTGCTGCAGGTGAACTTCCGCGGTTCGGACGCCTACGGCAAGGCGTTCCGCGAAGCGGGCCACAGCAACTACGGCACCGGCATCGAGGACGACCTCGACGCCGCCGTCGAGCACGTCCTCGCCCGCCACCCGCTGGACGCCTCGCGCATGTGCGTGGTCGGCTCCAGCTACGGCGGCTACTCGGGCCTGGTGGCCGCGGTGCGCTGGCCGGAACGCTTCCGCTGCGTGGTGTCCATCGCCGGCGTGAGCGACCGCCTGCTGTTCTTCACCGCCAGCGATTCGGGCGCGACGAAGGAAGGGCGCGCCGAGCTGGAGAAGGTGATGGGCAACCCGGCCACGCAACTGGCCAAGATGCAGGAGACCTCGCCCCTGTACCAGTACGAGAAGATCCAGGTGCCCGTCATGCTCGCCCACGGCGTCGAGGACCGGCGCGTCGACTTCGAGCACTCCCGCCGCCTGCTGCGCCTGCTCGACCTGGCGGGCAAAACCCCGGTGGGCCTGGAGTTCGCGAAGGAAGGGCACACGGGCTTCTCCGCCGACAACACCGAAGTGCTGTACACCGCAGTGGCGGGGTTCCTGGAGCAGTCGCTGGGGAGGACGGCGACTGCGACTGTGGATGCACAGCCGGGCCCTGCGACCGGTGTTGAAGGCGCGACTTCGCCGGGCACGGCGGATTGATCGTGCCGGGTGGCGCAGTGGCGTAGGCTGGGTTGGCTCCATCAACCCAGCCTCGCGTCCCACCTGATCCCCGCGAGGCGCTGGGTTGGTGAGGCCAACCCAGCCTACGTGGCTGCCTTGGCCCCTTCCCCCGCTTGCGGGGGTTGAGAGGACGCGCTTGCGGACCACTGGTCCGCGCGTCATCGAACGCCAGCAGGCTGGGCCTGCTGGCCGGGACGGTTGGGATGGGGGCCCACGATCGCCGCGAATCAGCCCCTTCCCCCGCTTCGCGGGGGAAGGTTGGGATGGGGGCAGACGATCGCCGCGAATCCGACCAAAGCCTTCCTCAGGGTTCTCGCTAAATCCCAAAGGAAAGTCCGGCTCACCTGCTTCCACAGCTGCGCCGCGCGTCCTCTCACCCCCCGCGAAGCGGGGGAGGGGCGTCACTCGCGACCTCCTGGTCCGCGTGATGACCTCAAGCTACGATGCATCGCTTCCCGGATGCGGCCTGTCGCCCGCCGGGTCCACCCACCGGGAGAAAAGGATGACTGTGATTCGATGGGTTGTACTGTTGTTGGCGGCTGTCTGTGGGGCGAGTGCCGCAGCCGAGTCCAGGCCGACCGACATCTGGCTGCTGGGCAGCATCGGGGTCGACGAGCAGGGCGGGGTGACGCAGCTGGAGTGGCGCGACGCACGCACGCCGCTGCATGGGTTGATCGCCGAACGCATCACGCCGCGGGTGAGGTCGTGGGAGTTCATTCCGGCTTCCATCGATGGAAAGCCCGCTCCCACGCAGACGGGGCTGGCCGTTCACCTGCAGGCGCAGGCGCGCGCGGACGGTTCCCTCGACCTGCGCTTCGTCAGCGCTAGGACCGGCCCGATGGGGCTGCAGACACCGCCGCCGGGCTATCCGGGCGATGCGGCACGGGGCGGCGTGAGTGCGACGGTGACCGTCGACGTGACCGTCGGTGCCGACGGCACGGGCAGCGTCAAGGACATGCGGTTCGACGGGCACCAGAGCAGAGCCAACGGCTACCGCAAGTCATTCTTCGCCACATCGACCCAGGCGCTGAAGACCTGGGTGTTCCAGCCGGAGATCGTCGGTGGACGGAGCGTGCCGACCATCGTCAGTGTTCCCATCGTCTTCTGCCTGAGCTCGGCCTGCACCGAGCGGGAGGTGCGGAAAGTGAGCGCTGTCACGCAGCAGGAAGATGCGCTTCCCTCCCATCTGTACATGGCCGACAGCAGCGAGGTCGCGCTGAAGACGAAGGTCCAGGGCACGGGTATCTGAAGCGCAACCAGACGTTGGCTGGGTTGGCTTTATCAACCCAGCCTCGCGCCCAACCCCATCGACGCGAGGCGCTGGGTTGGTGAAGCCAACCCAGCCTGCGTCTAGCTCCTTTCCGCCTCTTTCCTCGCGTGCGGCTTCCAGCGGCGGCAATTGATGACCCCTTAACGCACCCTGCGCCGACAATCGCGCACCCCCTCCCAGGAGCTCGCCATGTCCGGTGTCACGCCGATCCGTGATCCGAAGTCCGATGCGCTGCTGACGCCGGACAACGCGGTGATCACCTTCATCGACTACCAGCCCGAGCAGTACGCCGGGGTGGGCTCCATGCCGCAGGAGGAGCTGGTGGCCAACGTCACCCTGCTGGGGCACGTGGCCACTGCGTTCGGCCTGCCAGTGGTGCTGTCCACGGTGTACGTGCAGCACGGCATGGGCGCGACCAACCCCGAGTTGCGCGAGGCCTTGCCCGGCGTCGAGGAAATCGACCGCACTTCGATGAATTCCTGGGAAGACCCCGACTTCCGCGCGGCGGTCGAGGCGACCGGGCGGCGCAAGCTGATCATCGCCGGCCTGTGGACCGAGGTGTGCGTCGCCTTCCCGGCGCTCGATGCGCTGCGCGAAGGTTTTGAGGTCTATGTCGTCGCCGACGCCATCGGCGGCGTCAGCACGACGGCCCATGAGAGCGCGATGCGGCGCATGGTCCAGGCCGGTGTGGCCCCCATCACCGTGCTCTCGCTGGCCTGCGAACTGCAGCGCGACTGGGGCCGGCCCGAGGCCGACCGCCTGCGTCGCGTCATGCGCGAGTACTTTGCGGCGCACAGAGCGCTGCGAGCTTCGCGGTAGTGAAGGAACGTAGGCTGGGTTGGCTTTATCAACCCAGCATCGCGTTCGCCCCAATCGCCGCGGGCGCTGGGTTGGTGAGGCCAACCCAGCCTACGTGACTGCCAACAAAGGTGACGGAGGTAATTAGTTCCCCGCGCGAAATCAGCTCCTTCCCCCGCTTCGCGGGGGGTGAGAGGACGCGCTTGCGGACCACTGGTCCGCGCGTCATCGAACGCCAGCAGGCTGTGCCTGCTGGCCGGGACGGTTGGGATGGGGGCAGACGATCGCCGCGAATCCGACTAGAGCCTTCCTCAGAGTTCTCGCTGAACCTCAAAGGCAAATGCGGTTCACCTGCTTCCACAGTTGCGTCGCGACCTGCGCCCCAACCCCAACCCTCCCCCGCGAAGCGGGGAAGGGGGCTACGGCTGCGGCCTTGACCAGCTTCGCTATTGAAAGCCCCGGGCTACGTAATGGATGGGGACCGGGGCGCACGGCCGTTTCCTCGGAAGCTGACACCCTGTCGACGCGCGCGTGGGTAGGGTTCGCGGACCCTTGGCCACTCGAGCACTCGCCGATGTCCCCTACCAAGCTCCTGCCCCTCATCCTCGCATCCGCGGTGCTGGTCGCCTGCTCCGATCGCAGCCCTGCTGACGGCACACCCGCAGCGGACGCACCGCGCGCAGCGGACGCAACGACGCCGGCCGCACCCGAGCCCGCCCCCAGCGACACGGGCACCCAGGCGCCTCCCGCCACGCCGCCGGCCACGCCGGACACGGCGAAGCCGGAAGCCGACTACCTGGGTCGCTGGACCGGGGTCGAGGGCATGTACCTGGTCGTCGCATCCAAGCCGGGCGGTGGCGTCACGCTCGACATGCAGTGGGATCTCGACCACAAGGGCACGTTCGACGGCTCGGTCACCGCCGAAGGCCTGCGATTCATGCGCGAAGGCGTCGCGGAGACCGCCGTGCACACCGACGGCGACGCCACCGGCCTGAAGCATCTGGCCGGCAAGAAGGACTGCCTCACCGTCAAGACGGGCGAGGGCTATTGCCGGGATTGAGCGGGTACGAAGGGGACGCAGGTGTTGATTCCTCGTCCCCGCAACCCGAATCGCAGTGACGTAGCCGCGGTTAGGCGAAGCGAACCCGGAGCCCTTCGTGACGCGGCGAGCTTGACCAGCTTCGCTGTTGAAAGTCCCGGGTGCGGCCGGCGGCATTACCCGGGTTACCGGATAAATGCAGTCACGTAGCCCCTTTCACTTCTTCGCTTCGGCAAATGCCTCCGACGCCTTCAGGCGAGAGCTCAACCAACTGGCCAGTGTTACGAACAAGGCTGTGGTCAGAGCCGCCTCGGATGCGCTCGTGCACATTCCATAGATCCTTGTGCCCAGTACGGCATCTTTGATCCAGACGCTGACGAATTCTTCTGGTGTCCTGAGCCTTAGCTTCAGCGCCTGGGCAGGAGTTGCACTGACAACGGCCAGCCTCCAATCGAGAAGGGTCTGGGCGTATCCGCCGCCCATTCGATCCACACCCTCCAGAAGGCCGCACATCGAAAACGCGTTGTCTATCGGCACCGCGAATACGGGTCGCCGCTCGGCAAGCCTTGATTCGGAAACGACTGCGCCTGAAACGCTTGCAGCCGCCTGCACGATTCCCTGAAGCCTCCCAGTCCAGTCATCAGCGCTGACATCCTGCGCTGCGTTGGCATGGCGCGCCGACTCGCGCCGTATCGTCTCCTGAGCCTTCGAGCGCACGCCTCTCCAGAGCTCCTCGTGTCTGTCCGGGTCCTCTTCGATAATCTGCCTGAGCTTCCCTGGGAGTCCGACCGGTCCTCCGGCGGCCCGTAGCGATTCCAGGAATGCAGACCGGTAGCCATCGCCGGCCATGCGTTCACCACCTGGGAAGACATTCGAGCTGAGCGCCTCCTTTGCACGCTCGATGCGAAAGGTTTCGAAGTCATCCAACTCTTGCTGGGTGCAGGCAAGGCTTCGGTTCAGGCGTTGCACCTCATCGAAGGCACTGAAACCGGAGCGCCTCAGTTCCTCCTCGCAGTCCAGGATGTCGGACCCACACTGCAGGAGGGCCGCGGAGATTCTGCTGCGAGCAGCGCCGACGATGGCAACGGAACTCTTCATCGGCAGCCTGTACCGCAAAAACGCAGCGTCAAGAGCGGACCTTCGCCTTCAGGGCGCATCCCTAGCCCCTGCCCACCTTCAACCGCTCCATCACCACGTCCAGGTAATTCGGACCGACCGGCACCGTGGCGCCGTCGCGCAGGGTCAGCGTCGTGCTGCCGTTGGCGTGCCGCTGCACGCCGGAGACGAGGCTGGGGCGGACGAAGGCGGAGCGGTGCACGCGCATCAGTCCGGCCGGGTCCAGCGAGCGCTGCAGGGCGCTCATCGTCGCGCGGTGGATGTGGCTGCGCATGGCGGTGTGCAGCATCACGTAGTCGCGGGCGGCCTCGATCCAGTCGATGCTGTCGATGGGGACCCGCTGCGAGCCGTTGCGCACCTGCACCCAGATCGCATCGTCATAGCTGCCCGCATCGGGCGCGGCCGCCGGTTTTGCGGCCGCCTGCTGCAGCGTGCGACGGCGCTTGGCGCGTTCGATCGCCTGGCGCAGGCGGTCGAAGCGCACGGGCTTGAGCAGGTAGTCGGTGGCATCGACCTCGAAGGCGTCCGGCGCGAACTGCTCGAAGGCGGTGACGAACACGATCTCCGGGCGGTCGGCCAGCGCCAGGTCGGCGGCGACCGCCAGGCCGCTCTTCTCCGGCATCTGCACGTCGAGCATCACGAGGTCCGGCTTCAGCGCCGCGATCGCGTCGGTGGCTTCCTTGCCGTCGCGCGCAGTGCCGACCACCTCGACGTCGGGCAGCTGGTGGAACAAGGCGACCAGCCGGTCGATCGCCAGCGGCTCGTCATCCACCAGCAGCACGCGCAGGCGGCTCATCCGGCCTCCGCGCGCAACGTCGTGGGCTGCGTGGCCAGCGGCAGGCGCACGCTGGCGCGGAAGCCGTGCGGCAGCGGCTGCGCGCGCAGCGTGCCGCGCGCACCGTAGAGCACCTCCAGGCGCTGGCGCACGTTGGCCAGGCCCACGCCGGTGCCCGGGCGCACGTCGGCGACCTTGGCCGGGTCGCCATCGTCCTCGACGGTGATGACCAGGTCGTCGTGCTCGCGCGCCACCGTGATGCGCAGCGTCACCGTGTCGCGCGTGGGCGCCATCGCGTACTTCACCGCGTTCTCCACCAGCGGTTGCAGGATGAAGCCGGGCACCAGGCAGTCCTCGAGTTCGGGCGGACAGTCCAGCGCGACCCGCAGCCGTTCGCCGAAGCGCACCGCCTCGACGTCGAGGTAGGTCTCGATGGTGGCCAGTTCCTGCCCGATGGTCACCGTGCCCTGCGGATCGGTGACCAGCGTCTGGCGCAGGAAGGCCGACAGCTTGGCGAGCAGCGCCTCGGCCTGTTCGTTGCGGTGGGTGACCACCAGCGAGGACGCGGCGTTGAGCGCGTTGAACAGCAGGTGCGGATTGAGCTGGTACCGCAGCGCCGCCAGGCGCGCGGCACTCGCCGCCGCCTCGGCCTTCGCCGCCAGTGCGCGCGCTTCGATCTCGGCCGCGCGCGCATCGGCCAGTTCGCGTTCGCGTTCGCGCACGGTGCGGTTGACCTGGATGACCACCAGGATCGCGGCGATCAGGCCGTAGAGCCAGAAGTAGCCGACGATGTTGTTGAGCGTCTTGGCGACCAGCGCGAACGGATCGTCGCCCGGCGCCAGCCGCAGCCACCACGAGGCCAGGAAATCCGCGACGCCCAGCACCACGGCGGCGGCGGCTACGGCCAGGAACATCGCCACCAGCTTGGTCGCGATCGCACGCTGCCGCACGCGCACGGCGGCCAGATGGACCAGCGTGGTCAGCGCGATGCCGACCACGTACAGCACGGCGACGTGCTCGAGGAAGCGAGCCGGCAGCGCGCCCGCGCCGAGCCAGGTGGGCAGGACGAACAGCCCGCACGACAAGGTCCACACGCTGAAGCCCAGCCAGGCTGCCTGCCGCGTATCCGCGCTGAACCTTGCCATCGCCACCCCTCGTTCCGACGCACGCCACCTTAGCGAAACGCAGCCGCCCGGGCCCGGATTTCGTCCCGCCGTTCCGGGCTTTGGTCGACGCCTGCCGGCCTGGTCGACGGGCGGCGGGATCCCGTCGAAATGCGCTCGCGAAGCGCCGCGGGCGTTCCTAGCATCCTCTCATCGGCACAGCCGTGTCGCCATCCGAACCACCCGAGGACACGATCGATGATGCGCATTCTGCTCCTGGCCGCGGCAACGGCCCTCCTGCCCCAGGCCGCCTGCCCGGCAACGCCCGGCGACGCCGACCGCGTCGCGCTCACCCGGCTCGCCGCCGACCTCGACGCGGTCTGGGATGCCGGCGATCCCGCCGCGGTCTCGGCCCTCTACGCCGTCGACGGCAGCCTGCGCATGGACGGCCGCCCGGTCGTGCAGGGCCGCGACGCCGTGCAGCGCTACTTCGTCGAAACGATGGGCCGTCGGCCCGCCGGGGCGCGGCACGTCACGCACGTGGAGCACATCGACATGCTCACGCCGGACCTGGCGCTGGTCGACACGCGGGTGAGCATCGAGCGCGACGATGCGCAGGGCCGCCGGGACGTGCTGGCCGAATTCCACAACCAGACGTTGTCGTCGCGCCAGGCCGAGGGCTGGCGCTTCCGCGCGGTGCGCGCGCAGCGGGTGGCGAATCCGATGCCGGCATCGCAGCCGCAGGGAGCCGCACGATGAACCGGAAGACGCTGATCGCCGGCCTGCTGGGCGGGCTGACCCTGTGCGCCGCGGAAGTGGCCTGCGCCGACGCGGCGTTCCTGCCCGGCCTCTACGAGGTGCGCGTGAGCTATCCCAGCGAAGGCGCCGGCGTGGAGACGACACGCGAATGCCTGACGGCGGCCGAGGCCAGGCAGGAATCGCTGGAGTGGCGCCTGGCCGAAGTGGTCGAGGACACGAGCTGCAAGTTCACCCAGCGCAGCATCGCCGGCGGGCGCTTCGCCATTGCCGGGACCTGCAACAACCAGGGTTTCCGCTCGACGCTGAAGCAAAGCGGCACGTACTCGCCGACCACCATGACGATGGACATGAGCATGACGATGCAGCCCATGCCGGGGGCGGAGCCGGTCGCGATGCGGATGGTGATGTCCAGCCGCCGCGTCGCCGCGAACTGCCCGGCCGGCAGCGACAAGGATTGAACCGAAACGGGTCGCGCGCCGATGCCGTTCCGGCCGACTCGGCAGCTCGCCCATCTTCCACCCTGACTTGCCAGGAGCATCACCATGCGCCGCCCGATCATGTGCACGCTTGCACTCGCCGTTTGCCTGCTGCTGTCCGGTTGTAACCAGGTGGAGCTGGCGGGCCTGTATCTGGCCAACAACGGCACGCCCGTCAGGTTGGCGAAGCCGCTGCCCCTGACCTTGCCCTACAGGGACGTCGACGGCTGGGTGCTGTTGCCGGCGCGCGTCAACGGCCGCGCCTCGGTCGACTTCGTGCTCGACACCGGCGCCTCGGTCGTGGCGCTGATCGCCGACCAGCGCACCGCGCCGCTGCAACTGGACATGGGCGGCGTGCACCGCCTGGGCGCGAGCGACAACCTCGCCGCGCCCGTCGGCGCCCGGCAGGACGGCCTGACGATCGACTTTGGAGGCCTGGCGCTGGAAGACCAGACGGCGCTGGCCATCCCGGCCGACACGCTGGACTGCACGGGCGGGCAGAAGGCCGTCGCGCCGTTCAACGGTGTGATCGGCCACGACCTGTTCCGGCGCTTCACCGTCGAGGTCAATCGCGACCGCGGCACCGTCACGCTCCATGATCCGGCGACGTTCCACTACACCGGCCGCGGCCGGATCGTGCCGGCGAAGATCGAGGGCCGCCAGCCTTTCGTCGAAGCGACCGTGGCCTCGTCGACGGACGCCGTCTATCGCGCACGCCTGCACGTCGACAGCGGCGCGGGTATCGACCTGACGCTGTTTCCCGGCTCGAGCCCGGCCATCAAGGCGCCCTCCGGCGCACGCCCGCGCGAGGCCTGCTTCGTCGGCGGCCGCGCGACCTACGCGGTCGGCGCGCCCATCGACCTCGGCCTGGCCGGCGCCACCACCACCACGCCGGTGGAATACGCGACCGGCCGCGAGGTCATCGCCTCCGGGCAGAACGGCCGCATCGGGGCGCGGTTCCTTGCGCGGTTCAATGTGGTGTTCGATTACGCGCGCGAACGCATCATCCTGGAGCCGCGAATCGGCTCCTTCCCCCGCTCTGCGGGGGGTGAGAGAACGCGTTTGCGGACCACTGGTCCGCGCGTCATCGAACGCCAGCAGGCTGTGCCTGCTGACCGGGACGGTTGGGATGGGGGCTGACGATCGCCGCGTCGCTGATAGCCCCTTCCCCCGCTCCGCGGGGGAAGGTTGGGATGGGGGCAGCCGATCGCGGCGAATCAGCCCCTTCCCCCGCTTGCGGGGGAAGGTTGGGATGGGGGCAGCCGATCGCGGCGAATCAGCCCCTTCCCCCGCTTGCGGGGGAAGGTTGGGATGGGGGCAGCCGATCGCCGCGTCACTCAACCCACGCCTGGCGCTGTTTGTTGTCGCAGACGCGCCGATGGAAATCGGCAAGCCCTGCCTTGTCCCCCGGGCACGCCTCCTTGTTGGCGACCAGGTGGCGGGTCAAGACCCGCCCTATGCGCCAATCCACCTTGACCGCGTCTGGCGCCTCGCGCCCCCATTCAGCCCAACGTGCCTTCCTGCACATGCGCCTGAGCCCCATCCGGGCACGATCCCCGCTTCATCGGTGATCCGAGCAAGCCCATGTCCCTCCAGCGCAACGTCCTTTTCCTCGCCCTGGCCTGCAGCCTCGCCGCGTGCACGCCTTCCACCGACACCGCCACCGCACCGCAGAAGCCGGCGCAGGCGGCGCCCGCCGCGCCCATCTCCGGCGTCGACCTGGCCGGCCTCGACAAGTCGGTGAAGACTGGCGACGACTTCGACGCCTATGCCAACGGCGGCTGGCGCAAGGCCGCGGAAATTCCCGACGACCGCTCCAGCATCGGCACCGGCTTCGAAGTGCAGAAGAAGGCCGAGCAGCGCAATGCCGAGCTGATCAAGTCACTGGCCGCCAGCAACGCCGCCGCCGGCAGCGAGGCGCGCAAGATCGCCGACTTCTACGCGGCCTACCTGGACGAGGCCGGCATCGAGGCGCGCGGCCTGGCGCCGCTGAAGCCGGAACTGGCGAAGATCGACGCGATCGCGACGCCGGCCGATCTCGCCCGCGTGCTCGGCGAGGGGCTGCGCGCCGACGTCGATCCGCTCAACGCCACCAACTACCACACCGCCAACCTGTTCGGCCTGTTCGTCGCGCAGGGGCTGCAGGACCCCGAGCACAACGTGGCCACGCTGATGCAGGGCGGGCTGGCCATGCCCGATCGCGAGTACTACCTGTCCGGCGACAAGGAAATGACGGACACGCGGGCGAAGTACCTCGAGTACGTGACCGCGATGCTCAGCCTGGCCGGCGTGACCGACGCGGAGGCCAAGGCCAAGGGCATCGTCGCGCTGGAGACGAAAATCGCCCAGGCACACGCCCCGATCGTCGACACGCAGGACGTGCACAAGGCCAACAATCCGTGGGCGATGGCCGACTTCGCCCGCAAGGCGCCGGGACTGGACTGGAACACCTATTTCAATGCCGCCGGGCTCGGCGCGCAGTCGACCGTCGTCGCCTGGCAGCCGGCGGCGATCACCCGCATGTCGGCGCTGGTGCGCAGCCAGCCGTTGCAGCTGTGGAAGGACTACCTGACCTTCCACGCACTGGACCACAGCGCGGGCCTGCTGCCCAAGGCCTACGCGGACCTGAGCTTCGGCTTCTACGGCACGACGCTGCAGGGCACGCCCAAGCAGAAGGAACGCTGGAAGCGCGCACTGGATGCGACCAACAACGCCCTGGGCGATGCCGTGGGCAAGCTCTACGCCGAGAAGTATTTCCCGGCCTCGTCCAAGGCGCAGGTCGAGGACATGGTCAAGAACATCCTGGCCGCCTTCGGTGAGCGCGTCGACACGCTGGAGTGGATGACCGCCGAAACCAAGGCCAAGGCCAAGGCCAAGGCGCAGACGATGCGCGTGAGCGTGGGGTATCCGGACAGGTGGCGCGACTACTCCGCGCTGGACATCCGCGCCGACGATCCGCTCGGCAACCGCCTGCGCGCGGAGGAGCACGAGTACCGGCACCAGCTCGCCAAGCTGGGCCAGCCGGTGGACCGCGGCGAATGGTGGATGACGCCGCAGACGGTGAACGCGGTGAACCTGCCGCTGCAGAACGCGATGAACTTCCCGGCGGCCATTCTTGAAGCGCCGTACTTCGATCCCAAGGCCGACGCCGCCGCCAACTACGGTTCGATCGGCGCGATCATCGGGCACGAGATCAGCCACGGCTTCGACGACGTCGGTGCGGAGTTCGACGCGCAGGGCCGCCTGGAGAACTGGTGGACGCCGGAAGATGCCAGGCACTTCAAGGACGCCACCGCGAAACTCGCCGCGCAGTACAGCGCCTATGAACCACTGCCCGGGCTGCACATCAACGGCGAGCAGACCCTGGGCGAGAACATCGCCGACGTCTCCGGCCTTACCATCGCCTACCTGGCCTACCAGAAGTCGCTGGGCGGCAAGCCCGCGCCGGTGATCGACGGACTCACCGGCGACCAGCGCTTCTTCCTCGCCTACGCGCAGTCGTGGCGTTCGAAGATGCGCGACGCCGCACTGCGCCAGCGCGTGCTCACCGACGGCCACGCACCGGGCCGCTGGCGCGCGCAGACCGTGCGCAACATCGACGCCTGGTACGACGCCTGGGGCGCGAAGCCGGGCGAGCAGCTGTACCTGTGGCGCCGGCGGATCGGGTGAAGATCTGGTAAGCCGAACAATGGGCCGAGCGGAATGAATTCCACGCTGGTCCCGCACGATGGGCTGGGTTGATGGAGCCAACCCAGCCTACGGTGTGCATGGCGGGACTCCGTAGCGACGTAGGCTGGGTTGGCTCCACCAACCCAGCGTTCGGAGCCACGCCACATCAAGCCCTCGGCTGACCCGCCAGGCCGGCCTCGCCCTACGGCGCTCATCACATCGCCCGACCACGCTGTCGGGCATGCGCACCTATCTGCGGACGCGGGCCCCAGGTGGCCTCTATTTCTTCACGCTGGTCCTGGCCAACCGTTGCGATGACCCGTTCCTCATACGTCGGATCGAGACGCTGAGGCACGCGTTCCGAAAAACTCGCGCCGAGCGTCCCTTCACGGTCGAGGCCATCGTGGTGTTGCCCGACCACCTTCACTGCCTGTGGCGCTTGCCTGAAGGCGACGCCGACTACGCCACCCGTTGGCGGTTGATCAAGTCGAGGGTCTCGCGGGCGATAGCCCCCCGCCGAAGCCCGGTCGGAGAGCCGGAGGCGCAAGGGCGAGCGCGGCATCTGGCAGCGGCGGTACTGGGAGCATTTGATTCGGGATGCGGAAGATTTCCGGAGCCACCTTGACTACATCCACTTCAATCCCGTGAAGCATGGGTATGTGCAGGCGGCGGGGCAGTGGCGGCACTCGTCATTTCAGCATTGGGTGGCCCGTGGCATGTACCCGGCAGAGTGGGGGCGGGCGGATACGCAGGGGCTGGGTTGATGGAGCTAACCCAGCCTACGACTTCCCGCTGAACGCCAGAAGCGAAGTCGCTGGATACGCTCTTCTCCCAACGGCATCGCGACCTGTCCCCCACCCCAACCCTCCCCCGCCAAGCGGGGGAGGGGGCTCAGTCGGTCGCGATCCGCCCCGGCATCCCCGTGGCCGCCGTATCCATGCGCCGGCGTTGGCTTATGAGAGAGCGGGCCTGTGCACGCGCGTCGTCCGTGCCCGAAAGGGCCGGCGACACCCTGGCAGTCCCCCGTCGGTTCACCTCCCCACCTCGACCGTGCCGGCCATGTCGGCGAGGCCATGGGGATTCCCACTGTCGAGGAAGGATCGCCATGACCACCACCGGAACTGCCGCCCGCGCCCTCAGGTTTTTCCTGCCCTGCCTGCTGCTCATGTCCGGGCTGGCCCTGGCGTCGGACCGGGACGACGATGCCCGGGCCAAGGTGCGCGAACAGTCGCAGCAGGTCCTGGAGCGCCTCTACGCCGCCAAGCCGTCCGCGCGCAAGGTCATCGCCAATTCGAAGGGCTACGCGACCTTCAGTCGCTGGGGCCTGAAGATCGGGCCGCTCGGCGGCGGCCTGGGCAGGGGACTGATGGTCGCCAAGCCCTCCGGCCAGCAGACCTTCATGCGCTTCGTCGAAGGCTCGGCCGGGTTCGGGTTCGGCATCAAGAAGTTCGACCTGATCTTCGTCTTCCAGACCCAGCAGGCGATGGCCGACTTCACCAAGGGCTGGGAAGCCGGCGGCCAGGCGACGGCGTCGGCCAAGGCCAAGGCCGGCGGCAAGGCCATCGATGGCGCGGTGTCGGTCGCGCCGGGGGTGTGGGTCTACCAGAACACCGAGAAGGGACTGGCCGCCGAACTGGGGATCAAGGGCACGAAGTACTACAAGGACAAGGATCTGAACTGAGTGCGCGCGCGCCGCGCCGCGCCACGTGCAACAAGCACCCGCGACAGACCTTGAACGCGCCGCAGCGCGCTGCGAACTCCAGCGCGCCGCGCCACGAGCAACACGCACCCGCGACAGACCTTGAACGCGCCGCAGCGCGCTGCGAACTCCAGCGCGCCGCCGCCAACCTCAGCCGCTACCGCTTCGGCGCACTCAACACGCGCCCACGCCCATACCCGCCGCGCACCTCGCCCTTCATCCAGTCACCGAGCAGCTGCAGGTACCCATCGGTGATGCGCGTCGAACGGCGGCTGCCATCGGGCTGCACCGCGTACTCGAACATGCCGTGGTCGGTGCCGGGGAACAGGTAGACATCGATCGGCTTGCCCGCGTCGGCCAGGCGCGACAGCACGCGGCGCGAATTCTCGATCGGCGCTTCCTGGTCGTCCTCGGCGAGCACCCACAGCAGCGGCTGCTCGAGGCGCTGCAGCACCGCGGCGGCGTCGTAGTCCCAGATCAGTTCGAGATTGTCGAAGCGGGCGCGGCCGACCCGGCGCAGTTCCGCGTCGCTGCTGCGCAGCATGTCGCCGCTGTACTCGCCGCGCACGGCCTGCGTCCATGGCTTGTCCTGCAGCTCGGTGCGCAGTTGCGCCAGGGCCTGGTAGCCTTCGCTGAAGTGGGACGTCACCAGTTTCGACGTCGCCCGGGAGAGCCGGTCGATGTCGGCGACGGCGTCGGCCGGCCAGCCGCTCGCGCTGGCTTCGCTGAGCATCTGCTCGCGGTCCTCGTCGATGGGCGAGACCACCAGCCCGAAGCCGACCGCCACGAAATCCGCCTTCGAGCGCGTCGCGGCCAGCGGGGCGACCCAGCCGCCCTGGCTGCCGCCGTAGTAACCGGCGCGGCCGAAGCGGCCCGCCGCCAGGGTGCGCGCGTGGTCCAGCGCGGCGGCGGCGTCGTCGGCCAGCAGCTCGAAGTTCTGGGTGTACTCGCCTTCGGATTCGCCGGTGCCGCGCTTGTCGTAAGCGAAGACCCGGATGCCCTGCGCCGCCAGCGCGTAGGCGTAGGCCGATCGCGTGGACGGCGTGCGTTCGGAACCGTGGACCATGACCACCAGCGGCGCCTTTGCCGTGGCGGATGCGGGTTCGATCAGGCGGCCGGCGAGCTGCGCGCCGTGGCTGGAGAACGTGCTGTCGGTTTCCAGCAGCGCCAGCCGGGGCCAGGCCTGCGCGCGCGCGCCCTCGCCGCCGACGAGCGCGGTGTCCTGCTCGCAGCGGACCAGCGCCTGCGCGTCGGTCGTGCTGCCGCGGCGCCCGTCGCGGAACAGGTAGCGCTGCGCGGGCGGCGGCAGGGAGGCGGGCGAGGTCACGACCACGAAGTCGCCATCGCCCGGTCCGTAGACGCCTACCGGGCAAGTGGCGGCGGAGACGTTTGACGCCCACGACAGACCGAGGGTGAGAACGGCGGTGCAAAGACTTCCTGCAGAAGCATCGCGCATGGGGGCTGTGGCCTGTCTACGGTGGGATGAGCGGAGATGGGTGGGGAGCGGGGGGATTCAAGGTGGTGGGGGGTGGCGAGAGGGGCGCGATGCGCTGCGGGTGTAGTGGCTTCGTGGATGGAGGGGCGGCGGGGGGTTCGCTGTGGTTGGGGAATTTCGCAGCGCGCGGCGGCGCGTTCAAGCCAATTGCAGTTGGCGGTTGCACCTGCCGCGGCCGCGCCGGCATTTGCACCTTGCGCGCCGTTGTCCTGACCGCGACCGCGTCCGTGCCACGCTGTCCGTCATGGCCCGCAACCCCCGACAACCCGGCGGATCGACGTTGCCCGACGATGAGACGCCCCTGCGCAGCGACGGGCGCGGCTTCGTCTACGTGGCTGCGTGCAGCGGCCCCGAGGACATCCTCAAGGTCGGCCTCACCCACGACCCGATCGCGCGCTGGTCGGCGTTCCATCGCCGCTGGTTCGAGGCCTTTGACCTGGACCAGAGCCTGCTGATCCAGACCGAGCTGCGTCGTGACGCCCAGGCGATGGAAACCGCGCTGCACCGCCTGCTGCGCGAGCACAACTGTCCCGCGCCGCTGACCATGCGCGACCAGTTCGGCGGCCGCACCGAATGGTACCGGGGCGCCTACGACACGGTGCTCGCGTTCGCCCGGGAGGCCGCGCAGCAGGGCCACGTGGTGCATCTGCCGGCGCGCCGCTGGATCGGCCCGGGCATGCGCGCCCGGACCGACCGGCTGGCCTCGCTGCTGGACCACGCATTGCGCAGCCTCGCCGACGGTGTGCTGACCTCGGCGGAACGGGAGGCGCTGCAAGACCTGGTCGACGCGCACTGCGTGTTCGACGAGGAAGTGGCGGTGAGATTCGAGAGGGAGTTGGCGGAGTTGCGGGGGTGGGTAGCTGAGGCGCGGGTGCGACGATTGCTCCCGCTTGCGGCGATCTGCTGCTTCCCCCGCTTGCGGGTGCTCAGCCCCTTCCCCCGCTTCGCGGGGGAAGGTTGGGATGGGGGCCGCAGATCGCCGCGCACAGGACGAAGCTCTTGGATGTCAGCACCAGAGCAAAGATCAGTGGATTCACTCTGCTTGCAGAGATGCGCCGCGACCTGTCCCCCACCCCAACCCTCCCCCGCGAAGCGGGGGAGGGAGCCGAACACCCGCGAAGCGGGGGAGGGAAGATCAACCCAAACCGCCCAGCGCCACCGCCATCTCGTCGCGCCAGCGTCGATGGCGGGCGTGCAACGCCGGATTGGTCCGCGGTTCGAAGCGCTGTTCCGGCAGCGCGGCCCAGTCGGCGGGCCGGCCCGCGAGCAGGAACGCACTGCCGCGCGCCGACGCTTCGCATTGCGCGGGCCGGTGCAGCGGCAGGCCGCTGATGTCGCTGACGGTCTGGCAGAAGCGGTCCGAGTGCGACAGGCCGCCGCTGACCAGCACGTGCGTGCAGGGCGGGCCGATCTCCCGCAACAGACTCAGATTGCGCTGGACCAGGAACGCGATGCTCTCGGCCACCGCGACGCGCTGCTGCGCCGCCGTGGCCGCGCCGATGAAGCGCGAGGGGAACTGCGCCTGCCAGTGCGGGGAACCCAGGCCGCCGATGCCGTTGAGGAACACGGTGTCGCCCGGGTCCGGCCATTCGGCCTCCAGCGCGGCGGTGACATCGTCCACGCCCTGCTGCTGCGCCAGCCAGGCCAGCGCCGCGCCGGCGCCGTTGACGGTGCCCTCGGCGACGTACTGCGGCGCGTCGCTCCAGTGGATCACGCTGCGCAGCAGGCGCGAGCCGGCGGGCAGCTGCGCGGCCAGGCGGTAGGCGAAGGCGCCGGTGCCGACGTTGAGATACACCACATCCTCGCGCGGCTGCCCGAAGGCGAACGCGGCCGTCGACTGGTCGCCGCTGAGCAGGCGCAGGGGCAGGCGGTGCGAGGGCTGATCTTTCGATCGCTCGTCCCTCAACGGCGAGCCCTCCAGCGGCAGCACCAGATCGCCGAAGGCCGCATCGCTGCGCACGACCGAGGGCAGCCACTGCGGATCGATGGCGAAGCGTTCGAGCATCCCGCGATGCCAGGCGCCGCTGGCCAGGTCGAACAGCAAGGTGCGCGAGGCGTTGGCCGGGTCGACCACGCAGGGGCGCTGCTCGAGCAGGCGGAAGGCGAGGAAGGCCGCCAGCGGGCCGATGGCGAGGCGGCCGTCCGCGGCCGCGCGCCGCACCGCGTCGAAGTGATCCAGGCACCAGCGGATCTTGCTGAGGCCGAAATGCGCATTCGGATACAGCCCGGTGCTGGCGCGGATCGCCTCGGGATCCAGCGCCTGCGCGGCGAGCCACTGCGCGGCGCGCGTGTCCTGCCAGCTCAGGATGGGCGACAAGGCCATTCCGGTCTCGCGGTCCCAGCAGACCATGCTGGAGCGCTGGCAGCTCAGGCCGCAGGATTCCACGCGCGCGCGCTGCGCCGTGTCCAGCTGGCCCAGGGCCGATGCCGCGACCTGCCGCAGCGAGTCGACGACCTCGTCCGGATCCTGCTCCACCCAGCCCGGATGCGGCCGGCGATCGGCGACCGCCACGCGCGCGCAGGCCTGCTCGCGGCCTTCGCCATCGAACACCAGCGCGCGACTGGCGCTGCCGCCCTGATCCAAAGCCAGTGACCATCGGCGCCGATCCATGGGGCCATGGTGCACGCATCGGCGCGAGGTGCAACACGATTCCGCAATGACGCTGCGATCCACGGATGCACCGCGACCGGCCGCCGCGAACGGTTTAGGATGCGGCGCAACTCCATGGAGGCCGCGAACGTGTCCGACGGATCGACCTGCCAGCCCTTGTCCTCGACACGCCGCGTCTCGGCGTTCACCGCGGCCCTCGCCGCCGTTACGGTCCTGGCGTCGTGCGCGCCGACCGCGCAGTCGACGCGCCCGGTGGGCTCCGCCCGTCCCGTCCACGAGCCCGTCATCGAGATCGACGACGTCGCCCGCTTCTACCGGCTCTACGACGCCACGGCAGGCCAACCCACCGCGGAACAACTGCAGCAGTACATCGACGGCGGCTCGCCCGGCCTGCGCGTGTTCGCCGAGCAGCGCCGGACCACCGGCGTGCGGATCGCCGAAGCGATCGCGAAGACGCCCGCCACCTTCGCGCAGGCCCGGCGCTGCGCGGACGCCTTGCCGCGCGTGCGCGAACGCCTGGGCGATGCGATGGCCGAGCTGGGCCGCCTGTATCCCGCGGCGCGGTTTCCGCCGGTGACCATCGCGGTGGGGCGCGGCAGGCCGGTCGGCATCGGCAGCCCCGTCACCGGCGTGCAGATCGGCCTGGAGGCGCTGTGCGCGACGGACTTCCTCAATCCCGATGTGGAAGACCGCTTCGTGCACGTGATCGCGCACGAATTCGTCCACGTGCAGCAGGCCACGGAGATGACCGACGCGAAGAACCCCACGGTCCTGGAGGCTTCGCTGATGGAAGGTTCGGCCGAGTTCGCGACCGAACTGATCTCCGGCAGCGTGGCGTACGCGTACCTGCCGGCGCTGGTCGCCGGACGCGAGGCGCAGATCGAAACCAGGTTTGTCGCCGACCAGGCCAAGACCGACCTGTCGGACTGGATCGGCAACAGCACGCCCGAACAGCCGGGCGAGCTGGGCTACTGGGTGGGCTACCGCATCGCCAAGGCGTACTACCAGCGTGCGCCCGACAAGCGCGAGGCGTTGCGCGAGATCCTCCAGATGCGCGACGCGCCGGCATTTCTCGCTGCGAGCGGGTGGCATCCGCGCAAGGTGAAGCCCAAATCCACGCAGACATCGAACGCGCCGCCGCGCGCGACGCACGGCGAAGAACCCAAGAACCCATAGGGCGGGTCTCGACCCGCCTTGACGACGCGGCGGACTCTCGGAGTTGGGCCGCGGCGGAAGGCGCGGCGGGTCGAGACCCGCCCTATCAGTCATCGGAACCGCGCCAGGGGAAATGGAAACCCCGCGCAGACCGCGAACGCGCAGCCGCGCGCGACGCACGGCGAACAACTCGGATTGCCAGCAGATTCCTTAGCCCCGAAGCGTCCCGCGCAACTGGGTTCACCACCACTTAACCCGCGCAGCGCTATTGCGCTCGCGAATGCCATCGACGGAGGTGCCCCATGCGCACGCCATTCTTCGGGCTCGGCCTCTTCCTCGCTGCATCGCTGGCCTGCGCCGCGGGCGTGGAGAACAAGTGGCGCCTGCAGTTCAGCGGCAACGCCGAATCCGACGGCCGCATCGTCCTCCAGCTGGCGCCGTCCGAGGGCGAGCCGTTGACCGCCACCGTGGCCGTCACCAAGGGACGGAGCGAGAACGGCGTCGCCCGCGACGTGCGCGACGCGCTGCGGGCGCAGGTCGGCAAGCGTTACCACGTGGAAGTCGACGACGGCGAGGATGTGCTGGTGAAGAAGCACAGCGGCGAACGCGACTTCATCGTCACGGTCGTGGAGAACAGCGTCGAGGGCGTGCGCATGTCGGCCGATGCCGAGTGAGGGGCGCCGGCACCGCGTCGAGGCATCGCGCAGGGGAGGGAGCGTGCGGGCGTTGAGAACGTGCCGTGCGGTGACCGTGGCCCTGGTCGTGGCCACGACCGCGGGCTGCGCGTCGATGCGCCCGTCCGCGTGCCTGCCGGGCCAGCACGGGGCCGTGCAGGAACTGCTCTACTTCGGGGCCGACAAGCCGGCGGGACAGGTCACGCCGCAGGACTGGACGGACTTCCTGGCCGACACCGTGACACCGCGCTTTCCGGCGGGCCTGACCACCTGGCAGGCGTCCGGGCAATGGCGGTCGGACGCGGGAAGCCTGGTCCGCGAGCCCTCGTACGTGCTCAGCCTGGTCCATCCGCCGGGGGCGGGAAGCGAAACGGCCATCGGGGAGATCGTCGATGCCTACAAGAGGCGGTTCCAGCAGGAAGCGGTGCTTCGGGTCCGGTCGCCGGCCTGCATGAGCCTGTAGTCCGCGGGCGCCCGATCGCTGGGCGCGCGCAATCAGCGTCTTTTCATTCATCCACTCGTTCCGCGCCTTCGACCCGCGTCATTCAACCCGCATCGTTCCCGTCCCGTTTCCGAGTCGCGCGAACGTTGGGCGACGCAGCGGGGCTTTCCCAAGCGGCGATGGGCGGGCAATCTCGCATCCCCCGACGCCCAGGAATTCCCATGACCCGGATCCTCTACACCGGCACGCGCAACGCATCGAGCTGGGCCTTCCGCGCCTGGCTGGCGCTGAAGGAAGCCGGTGTCGAATTCGACGAGAAAGTCGTGGACATCCGCCGCCCGCAGCGGCTGGACAACCTGGCGCGGATCCAGCGCTTCTCCCCGCCCGGAGCGGTGCCGGTGCTGGTTGACGGCGACGCGGTGATCTTCGATTCGCTGGCGATCATGGAATACGCCAACGACCTGGCCGGCGGCGCGCTGTGGCCGACGCAGGCGCGACCGCGCGCCCAGGCGCGCGCGCTGCTGGCCTGGCAGCACGCGGGCCTGTCAGGCCTGTGTGCGCGTCTGTCGTTCGAGAGCGCGTTCTACCCGGACCGCGGCGCGATGACGCAAGCCGAGTACGCCGAAGCCGCGCGCATCTTCGAGGCCTGGGAGCAGGCGCTGGCCCGCAGCGGTGGCCCATGGCTCGCCGGCGCGCTGTCGCTGGCCGACCTCGGCTTCGTACCGACCGTCGTGCGCCTGCTCGCGCACGCGCCCGACCTGACGCAGTGGCCGCGCACCGCGCACTGGACGCAGGCGCTGCTGGCGCGCGGACACGTGCGCGAATGGATGGACCAGGCGCGCTCGCTGCCGCCGGTGCGGCTGGACGATTACTGATTCAGGGTGGGCCCCGCCGGCGCCGCAGACGCGGCCCGTGGCGCCGTGTTTCCATTCCCGGGCCTTCATCCGGAGCCGCACATGAATCTCTCCCGCGCCCGCGGCGTCCTGCTGGCACTGGCCTGGCTGCCCGCACTCGCCAGCGCCGCCGCGCCTGGCCTGCTCTGCCCGCACGCGGACGAAGCGATCGACGCCGCGGCCGCGAAAACGATGCAGCAGGGCAGCCCGGGGATGCTGGTGGGCATTTATCGCCGTGGCCAGCCGGACTACGTGCGTGGCTACGGTCTGGCCAACCTGGAGCATCGCGTCCCGATGAGGCCGCAGGCGGTGTTCAACCTGGCCTCGGTGACCAAGCAGTTCACCGCCGCGGCGGTGTTGCTGATGGTCCAGGACGGCAAGCTGCGGCTGGACGACCGGCTGGACCGGTACGTCCCGACGCTGCCGCAGGCCAGCCGGGTGACGATCCGGCAGTTGCTGCTGCAGACCAGCGGCCTGCCGGACTATGCCGAGGATCCGGCCGAGGCCACCAGCGGCGCGGTCGCGCGCACGCCCGACGAGATGGTGCAGTGGATCGCGGGGCTCCAGCCTTCCTTGGCCTTCGAACCCGGCAGCGCCTGGCGTTACAGCAACAGCAACTACGTGCTGCTGGGCAAGGTGGTGGAGCAGGTCAGCGGCGAACCGCTGCAGGCGGTGTTCGCCCGGCGCCTGTTCGCGCCCGCGGGCATGACCGACACCGCCTTCGACGATCCCACGCAGGTGGTTCCCGGGCGCACGCAGGGGTATCGCCGGGACAAGCAGGCCCCCGGCGGATTCGCCAATGCGCGCTGGCTCAGTCCCACGGTGCCGGGTGCGGCCGGCGGCCTGCGCACGACGCTCGCCGACCTGGCGCGCTGGACGCAGGCGCTGCACGGTGGACGCATCCTGCACGAAGAGCTGTTGCGCACGATGACTTCGCCCGGCCACCTCGACGACGGCCGCACGACGAAACTCGGCATGCCGCAGGCGTGGCAGGAGGGCTTGGACGCGGACTACGGAATGGGGGTGTTCATCAACGCCTCGCCGTTCGGGCACCGCATCTGGCATTCCGGCGACATGCCCGGGTTCTCGACCTGGCTCGCGTACTACCCCCTCACCGGCGTCACCATCGCACTGGCGATCAACAGCGAGTCGGCCGACCTGCCCCGCGACGAGATCGAGCGGCTGGCCTTCGCGTGCGTCGGCGTGCGCGAGTAGCGGGCGCGACCTCCACGGCCGCGCCCGCCCTTCAGGCGCGCGCGGCCAGGCCTTGCCGCCAGGCCGTCACCAGCAACGCCAGCGCCATCGGTATCGAGGCCGCGTGCCAGGCCAGCGTCGTCTGCGACGCCACCAGCGTGTTGAGCACCAGCGCGCCCTGCACGCTGATGTAGCCGGCGGCGAGCATGCTCAGCTCGAACGGGCGGGCGTTGCGGAACAGCGCGCCCAGTGCCAGTCCCCATAGTGCCAGCGAGGCGCCGGCGACGGCCGTGGCCGCGGCGGCGACCGGGTCCTGCATGGACAGGCGCAGCAGCGCGGGCAGGGTGACCAGCCAGGCCAGTCCGATCGCCATCACCACGCGGGTGACCAGCAGCGTGGTGCGCATGCCCGGCGCGGTGAACACCAGGGCCGCGGTGCGGGTGTCGTGTTCGCGCAGGACCAGCCGCGAGAACACGTCCAGCGACAGCATCCAGGCGACCAGGATGGCGATGGCCAGGCCTTCCCTGGGCGCGGCCAGCTGCACGATGGAGACGATCGCCATCGCCAGCCACCACCACCAGCGCCGCGAGCGCAGCACCAGCCGCAGTTCCGACGCCAGCAGGGCGCCGCGGCTGCCGTGCTGCAGCGGCCGCAGCAGCCAGTCCAGCCAGCGCAGGGACGCGCCGCGATAGGTCCGCACCGCGCTGGTGCGCGAGGCGAAGCGGTCGAGCAGGGGCGTGGCGAGCAGCAGCACCAGGAAGGCGCCGCCGAACCAGAAGGCGCGACCCACCAGCATCTCGCCGCTGACCTGCCAGCGCGGCCAGTCGACCAGCGTCGGGCGGCGGCCTTCCAGTTCAAGCTTGCCGATGCTCAGTCCGGGCGTTTCCATGTTCGCGGCGTCGCCGCCGGGCTCGGCGCGGCTGCCCGGTTCTGGTTTCTCCGCGCTCGCCTTGGCCTTCGCCTTCGCCTTCGCCTCTGCGGCGGCACGCACGCGCATTTCCTCGGCCAGCACCGCGCTGGCCGCGGGCCAGCGGTGGCTCATGTCGTATTCGACGTCCACCAGGCCGTGCAGGTCGCCGGGGAAGGGCGGCGTCGCATCCGGCGTGCGGTTGGCCTGAGAAGTGCCCACGCTCACGAGGGCGAAGAACACGAAGAAGAACACGACGTTGCCCGCGCTGCGCCGCAGCCACGGCACCAGGTCGAACCACACCGCGAGCGTGGCCGTGACCGCCAGCGCGGGCATGGTGATCAGGACCACCGGCTTGAGCAGTTCCAGCAGGTCGATGTGGCGGTCTTCGCCGCGCACCACCTGCAGCGCCAGGGCGAAGACCAGCCCGACCAGCAACACGCCGGCGAACACCGCCAGGTGGCTGAGCCATTTCGCGATCAGGTAGGCGCGGCGGCTCATCGTGGTGGTGACCAGCAGTTGCCAGGCGCGCGTGTCGATGTCGCGCGTGAGGGTGCCGCGGACCAGGTAGAAGCCGGCGAGCGAGAGCAGCGGGCTGTACACCAGGGCCACGGCCATGCCGACCCACGCGCTCGAATAACGCCCGCGCACGCTGTCGCCGATCACCACCGTCATGTAGTCGGCATCGGCCGGCGGCAGGCACCACCACATGAAGGCGCCCAGCGAGAACATGACCAGCCAGTAACGCGGCGAGCGCAGGCGCTGGAGCAGGTCGGCGCGCAGGATCGCGCCTGTCGCGCGCAGCAGGTTCATGCGTCGGCTCCGGTGCGATGCAGCAGCCACAGGTACGCGTCCTCGAGGTCGGGCGCGACCGCGGTGGCGTCGGCCGAGGGCGCGCGCTCGCCGACCACGCGCACTTCCACGCCATGCGCGCGTCGCTGCGCACGGCTGACGCGGAACTGCGCGCGGACGTCGGCCAGGCGTTCGGCCGGGACCGTCCAGTCCCAGACATGGCCCTGCGCCGTCGCGATCAGCACCTCGGGCGTGCCGTGGAAGCGCAGCTGTCCGCCGGCCATGATCGCCAGTTCGCCGGCGCTGGCTTCGATGTCGGACACGATGTGGGTCGACAGGATCACCAGCCGCTGCCCCGCCAGCTCGGCCAGCAGGTGGCGGAAGCGCAGCCGTTCTTCCGGATCCAGGCCGACCGTGGGTTCGTCGACGATCAGCAGGCTCGGGTCGTTCAGCAGCGCCTGCGCGATGCCCACGCGCTGGCGCATGCCGCCGGAGTAGTCGCCCAGCCGGCGATCGGCGACGTCATGCAGGCCGACCATCTCCAGGCATTCCTCGACGCGTCCGGCCACGGCCCGCGCGGGCAGGCTCTTGACGGCCGCCAGGAAGG
The DNA here is from genome assembly GCF_016613535.2 of Lysobacter solisilvae. Lineage (NCBI taxonomy): Bacteria > Pseudomonadati > Pseudomonadota > Gammaproteobacteria > Lysobacterales > Lysobacteraceae > Agrilutibacter > Agrilutibacter solisilvae. The sequence goes on along the minus strand of NZ_CP071518.1, from coordinate 381,153 downwards.
CCAGGAATTCGCGGGCGGACAGGGCTTCATAGACGCCGAAGTCCTGCGGCAGGTAGCCCAGCTCGGCGCGCAGGGCGTCGGGGCGGCGGGCGATGTCCTCGCCCCGCCAGAGCACCCGGCCGGCGGTGGCGCGGGCCAGCGTGGACAGCACGCGCATCAGCGTGGACTTGCCGGCGCCATTGGGGCCCAGCAGCCCCACGATGCCGGGGCCCAGCCGCAGCCCCACGTCCGTCACGGCCTGGTGGCCGCCCCGGTAGCGGTAACCCACTGATTCCAATGCCAGTTCGACCATGTCCTTCGTCCCTGCTAGGGTGATTGTCTTGGTAGTGTAGTGAAGTAACACACCAAAGAACACGGGACTTGCGGCAGGGGGGCGGCCCGGCCAACGGGCAGCCGGGTGGGCCGGGGCGGGGATCGCGGCATTGGACGCTTGGTGGGGGGCGGCGGACGCGACCTCATTCGTGCAGCCGTCCGGAGAGTGGGGCAGTGTGAGGAATCCCTGGACGGCCATCGGGCGGTAGCTGGCACGTCCGATTCCACGCCCCTGCGCCCCTCACCGTCGATTTGCGCCCCAAAACGGGCCGGAAGCTGCGCAACCCGGGCTACGGTCGAGCCACCCGCCCCGTTCATTTTTCACGTTCACCTGCGCGGCCTGAACGAGAAACGCCGCATTTCCTTCGACTGCGTCTCGCTTTGGGACCGCCCACGGGCCCGACGGCCAGAAGTGTGGCTGCCCGCACAAAAGCGCCGTCCCCCCATTCCTACAGTCCGCTCCGCCCGGCCTTGAGGGAGTGCCCGAGCAAATTCCCCCGCGAGTTTTCCCGGAGCCCTCGATCCATGCCTGTTGTCTCGATCCGCAGCCGCAAGCTGCCCAAAGCCATCCTCTCCTTGCTGCTGCCGACGGTCGGCTTCGCGTTCGGCTCTGCCCATGCGACCACCTTCTACGTGCGCACCGACGGCGGCGACGCCACGCAGTGCAACGGTCGCGCCGATGCTGCCTATCCGGGCAGCGGCACCGCGCAGAACTGCGCGTGGAAGAATCCCAACATCGCCCTGCCCAATTCGGGCACCGCGCGCATCGTCGGTGGCGACACCCTGATGATCGGCGCCGGCAGCTTCCAGATCGGCAGCGGCGGCTACATGCAGAAGGTCCCCAGCGGCACCACGACCGCGAAGACCCGCATCCTCGGCAAGGCCGGCACCAAGCTGGTCGGCGTCGCCGGCACGCATCGCGTGATCAACCTGGACGGCAGCTCGAACGTCGAGATCGGCAACCTCGAGATCACCGACAACAGCGACTGCGTCTACAACCATTCCAATACCGCCGCCACCTGCACCAGCACGATGCCGTGGGCGCGCGTGGGCGTGTACGCCGCTGCCTCGGGCAACGTGTACCTGCACGACCTCAACATCCACGGCATGGGCAAGAACGCCTTCAACGCCGGCGGCCTGAACAACTGGACGCTCGAGCGCGTCAAGATGAACAAGAACGGCAGCGCGGGCTGGGACGGCAACGTCAGCACGGGCGGCTACAACTCCGGCGCGATGGTGATGCGCGAGATCGAGATCGCGTGGAACGGCTGTGGCGAGAAAGTCGCCACGGGTGAAGTCTGGGCGTGCTGGGCGCAGTCCACCGGCGGCTATGGCGACGGCTTCGGCACGGTCGACACCGGCGGCCAGTGGCTGATCGAAGACGCCTTCATCCACCACAACACCTCCGACGGCCTGGACCTGCGCTACATGGACGGCGCCGACGGCACCAACGTCACGCTGCGCCGCATCCACTCGGTCGCCAACGCCGGCAACCAGGTCAAGATCAAGGGCAACTCGCTGATCGAGAACTCGGTGCTGGTCGGTCACTGCACCTATTTCCGCGGCAAGTACAACATGGCCGAGGCCGATCTGTGCCGCGCCTACGGTTCCTCGCTGCTGCTGATCCTGACCGGCAACGACACCGCAACGGTGCGCCACAACACCATCGCCGGCGAAGGCGATGCGCAGATCGCCTATGGCGAAGGCGCGACCACCGACAAGATCTACGTCCAGAACAACCTGGTCGTCGGCTTCCCGTACTACGCCAGCACCACGACGCAGACCCTGATGACGGGCGGCAGCGCTCCGGCGGCCAAGTCGTTCACCGGCAACATGGGCTGGAAGGTCCGTACCTGCCCGACCGGCACGACCTGCACGCAGGATCCCAAGCTGGCCGGCATGACCCTGGCCGCGTTCGACGCCGAGCCGCTCACCGGCAGCCCGGTCGCGGACAAGGTGGCGATGATCACCGGCATGAACACCGACTTCGTCCTCGCGCCGCGCCCCTCGGGCACTGCCAATGACGTGGGCGCCTACGAGATGCAGGCCGGTGGCACCACGCCGCCGGAGCCGACCCCGGTGTGCACGCACGCCGCGCCGACCCTGACGATGACCGGTCCCACCGGCACGGTCGCCGCCGGTACGCAGAACACCTACTCGGTGACCCTGAAGAACAACGACAGCAGCGCCTGCGCCAATGCCAGCTTCAGCCTGGCCCGCAGCGTGCCGTCGGGCTGGACCGGGACGCTGTCGACCACCTCGATCTCGCTCGCTCCGGGTGTCAGCAGCACCGTCACCCTGGCGGTGACCTCGCCGGCCACCGCCGCCGCCGGCAGCTACGGCATCGGCGTGGGCACGAGCAGCGCGGCAGGCAGCGTGCATACGCAGAACGCCTCCAGCACCTACCAGGTGGCCGCCGCTCAGACCCCGGCTCCGGCGCCGATCACCGAGACGGTCAGCACCAGCAAGTCGGTCTACCTCCCGGGTGAGGTCGCCTCGATCACGGCGCGCGTGCTGGCCAACGGCGTCGCGGTGTCCGGCGCGCAGGTGAGCTTCACCATCGTCAAGCCCAATGGCGGCAGCTCCGTGCTGACGGCCACGACCGATGCCAGCGGCTACGCCCGTGCCTCGTTCGCGACGTCCAAGGGCAAGGCTTCGCTGGGCACCCACCAGGTGACCGCGAAAGCCACCAGCGGCACCCAGACCGCCAACGCGACCACGAGCTTCTCGGTCGCGCGCTGATCCAAGCGATGTGATTCAAGAGCCCCGGACTTGTCCGGGGCTTTTTTTTTGGCTCCTTCCCCCGCTTGCGGGTGGGATGGGGGCAGCAGGTCGCCGAGGATCAGCTCCTTCCCCCGCTTGCGGGGGAAGGTTGGGATGGGGGCCGCAGGTCGCCGCGAAACGGCTCCTTCCCCCGCTATGCGGGGGAAGGTTGGGATGGGGGCAGACGATCGCGGCGAATCCGACAAGAGCTTTTTCCTTTCGTCGAACCCTCAACGCAAATTCGCCCCACCTGTTTGCACGGATGCGTCGCGACCTGCGCCCCCACCCCAACCCTCCCCCGCCAAGCGGGGGAGGGGGCAATACGCCGCGACCTGCGCCCCCACCCCAACCCTCCCCCGCCAAGCGGGGAAGGGGGCAATACGTCGCGACCTGCGCCCCACCCCCACCCCGCCAAGCGGGGGAGGGGCAGATCCGTCACGACTTCTTCTTCTTCTTCTTCTTCACTTTCTTCCCCGCGGCCGCCTTCTCCGCCTTCTCCGCCGCCTGCCGCGCGCGCACGCTGTCTATCTCGGCCGGCAGCGCCTGCTGGAACAGGACCAGCAGCTCCGCGACGGCGTCGTCGTCGATCGGCTGGCCGCCGCGCGTGGTGGCGGTGACTCTGGTGGTCAGGCGCGGGATCGTTTCCGAATGCGGCACGGCCTTGGTGAGGACCATGAACCCGACGCCGCGATAGCGCAGCACGTACAGGTCCAGCATCTGCGCGCGACCCTCGTATTCCACGCCGGGCGTGCGCACGGCGATCTGGCCGATGGCGTTCCAGGTATCGAGCTTGTCCGCCTCGATCAGGAACTCGCCGCGCGTGGTCGTGGGCGGCGGCGGCGGTTCGACCACCGGCGTCGGCTCGGGCGCCACCGGCGGCGGCGTGGCCGTGCGGCAGCCGGCGAGCACGACCAGCAACAGCAGCAGGACCAGGCGCATGGGGGATCCGTTCGTCCGTTGGCGAGGGAGTTCTTGTGGCACCGGCGGCGTGAACGGCGTGGAAACTTGCCACCGCGCCCGCGCGGCCGAACAATCGGGCCCAAGCGGGCGTGCGTGGCACGCAGGAGTGGCATGGCTTCTTCCGTCCTTCCCCACCTGCAACTGCCGCTGCGCGCCGCGCTCGCCGCGGCGCTGGCGGTGGCGCTGGCGCAGTGGCTGCGGCTGGAGCACCCGATGTACGCCCTGGTCGGGGCGGTGATTGTGACCGACCTGGTGCCCGCGCAGACCCGCCAGCTCGGCGTGTGGCGCATGGTCGGCACCGTGCTCGGGGCGACACTGGGCGCCCTTCTGAGCTATTTCCCGCACGGGCCGGTGGCCATCGGGATCGGCATCGCGGCGGCCATGTTCCTGTGCCACGTGTTGAAGCTGCGCGGCGCGGCCAAGGTGAGCGGTTACGTCTGCGGCATCATCCTGCTCGAACACGCGGTCGAGCCGTGGACCTATGCGTATTTCCGGCTGCTGGAAACGGCGCTCGGCATCGCGATGGCCATCCTGGTGAGCCTGGTCCCGTTGATGCGGCCGCCCGACGACGGCAAGTAACCCGCGCCGGCCGCTGCGGCCAACCTTTGGGACATGCAGGCGTGCCCGCCGGCCCTAGGATGGCTGCATGGACGCGCCCTGCTGGTTCGAGACCCGCCACGATGGCGAAGCAGTACTGCCCACGCATCGCCACGGACGCGGCTACGCGGCGCTGGTGATCGACGGCCAGCACCTGGAAGCCTGCGTGGATGGCGCATTCGAGTGCACGCCGGGCACCCTGCTGCTGCATCCGGCCTATCACGCCCACGGCAACCGCTTCGGCCGCCGCGGCGCGCGGGTGATCAACATGCCGCTGCCGGACGGCGTGGCGCCCGACGGCCTGCGCGCCTGGCGCGTGCCGCACTTGGACGAGGCGCGCGCGATGTTCCAGCGCGAGCCTTGCTCGCTCGCGGCACTCCTCGCGCAGGCCATGCCCTGCACGCCGGTCGAGTTGCCGGACTGGCAGCCCGCACTGCTGCAGGCGCTGGCCGACAGCGAGCTGCCCATCGGCGCGCTGTGCCGGCAACTGGGCGTCTCCCTGGCCCATGCCAGCCGCGCGCTGGCGCGATCGCACGGCATGTCGCCGCAACTGCTGCGGCGCGAACTGCGCTGGCGCCGGGCGCTGTCGCTGCTGCACGGGGAGGGTGAGCTGAGCGACATCGCGCTGCGCTGCGGCTTCTCCGACCAGAGCCATTTCACCCGGGTGACGCGCCGCTACGCCGGCCTCCCGCCGGCGGCGCTGCGCCAGCAGATCAAATCCGTTCAAGACGCGCCCGCGGCCGCTGCGGTCTGCTAGTACCCTCGGCCCGCACCGGGCTGCCCGGAACCACGACCATGCCGCACCCGCTCCTGACCGCCGCGTTCTCGACTTTGTTGTTGCTCGCCGGCCCCGCGCTTGCGGCGAAGGAATCCTCCCCCGAAGCCAGGCAGGCCATCTCGCAATCCACCGGCGCCGTCCTGCGTGGCGACAGCCGCAATGCCCTCGCCGTGTTGCGCGCGGTGCCGGTCGAGGCCTTCGACGACACCGACGCCGCCTACCGCGCCTGCATGATCGAGCGGTTCGACCGCAGCTCGCCGCCGCCGCCGTCCGCCGCCATCGAGGACCCCTTCGTCCGCGACGTCCTGGCCGCCTACCAGCAGTACTGGTGGCGCGCGCTGGCAGCGCCCGCCGGGCGCACGGCGCTGGAAGCCGACCTGTTCGAGCGCCTGCGCACGCTGCTGGGCGAACACGGCCGGACGGCGAAGGACTTTGACGCACTCGAAGCGCCCTTGCAGGCGCAGCTGCAGGCGCACGGCTACCACGCGCTGCTCGGGCTCACCGCGCCGCTGCGCGAGCTGATGCTGTGGCGCACGCAGACCACGCGCCAGTATCCGGTCGCGCTGCCCGAGGGCGTGCAATCGGTCAACGCGCAGCTGCTCGACGATTTCGCCAGCCTGGGCTGGAGCGCGTACGGCCGCTGCGAGCGCGGATCCAACGGTGGCTGGGCGACGCAGGAGGCGGTGTTCGCCGTCGTGCCCTCGTACAAGGAAGGCCTGGACAGCGAAGCGTTTCGCGTCGTGTTCCTGGCGCACGAGGCGCAGCACTTCGCCGACAAGCGCCGCTTCGGGTCGCTGGAGAACTGGGAACTGGAATACCGCGCGAAGCTGGTCGAGCTGGTCTACGCCGGCGAGGCGCTCGGTCGCAAGCGCCTGCAGGGGTTCATCACCGCGCAAGGCGACGATCCCGGCGCGCCGCATCCCTACGCCAATGCGCGGCTGGTGCGCGAGCTGACCTCGCGACTGGGCATGGCCCCCGACCAGGCACCGCTGGCGCGGCTGCAGGCCGCGGCGCGCGACGCGCTGCTGGACGACTCGAAGGCCCGCGTCGCGAAGATGGCCGGATCGGGCGGCGCCTGACCGCCGGCTCCTCGCCGCGGCAGATCGTCGGGCGCGATCGCCGGGGCACGATTGCCGGGCACGACTGCCCCGGTGCGACGGCGCACCTCACCCACCGGACGCGCGGCGTCCGCGGGTGCGCCGGTTGCCAGTGCGCTAGCCGCGGTCCACGATGTCCCTGCCTGGCCTAGGAGGATGTCGATGACCCGCCCGATGCTGTCCTTCGCACTGCCGCCGATGACCGGCGGCTTTGCACATGCCGGGATCACGCATCGCGTGTTGGGCCGACGCGACGGATCCTCATGGCGTGACCTGCGATTCACGGTCCATGGACCAGGCTTCGAACACGCAGCAGCACCAGGCCGCGCGCGGCCGCCCAGTGGCGGCGCGCAGCGAGCTGCGGCAGTCCGCGCACGGCCTGGGCTCGCTCACGCATCGCCCGGCCACGGGCCTGGTCGCGGTGCGTGATATTCCATGATGGCCACATGAAGTCCACCTTGCACGTTTGATGAGTGTGCGTGTGTGTCGCCCGCCCCGCCGGCTGTGACCGACGGGAAAAGGAGTGAGCCAGGAACCCTTGCCGAGGGGAAAGGTATGCAGGCAGACGCGCTGAACCGCCGCAACCTGATGCCGTGGATGTTCCTGGCCGTGCTGGCGGGTGCGCTCATACCCGTGGTGATGGCGCTGTTCCTGGCCCGCGGGCAGGCGCGCCACCGCCAGGAACAGCGCGCGTTGTCCTACGCCGCCGATGTGCTTCGACGCAGCGAGGACACCGGCGACCAGATCCTGCACGCCTTCACCGCGCTGGAGCGGGAGGGGTGGAGGCCCGTTGCGGCCCGGTGGAGCGGCAGCGCCTGCAGCGCAGCGATGTGATCCACAGTTACGTCCAGCTGGTGGGCGTGCTCGAGGACGGGCGGATCGTCTGCTCGTCGGCGGGCCAGACGCCCGCGCGCATCGGTCCGCCCGACCTGGTCACCAGCAACGGCTACGACCAGTGGCTCAACCTGCGGCTGCCCTTCGCCGCCGAAGAGCGCTTCATCGGCATCGGCAACGGAAAATTCATCGCCGTGGTCCACAAGGCGCTCCCGGTGGATACGACGATTCCGCGGCACGTGTCGCTGGCGATCATTTCCCTGGCGGGGCAGCGCGTCCTGTCCTCGCGCCGGCATTTCGAGCGCCGGTGGATGCCCCGCCGCGAGGAACTCAAACCCGGCGGCCACCGGACCGTGCTGATCGGTGACCGGCTGATCGCCCAGGTGCGGTCCGACACCATGGACCTGGCCGCCGTCGCGGCGCTGGACGAGGCCGACTACCAGCAGGAACTGGCCTCGGCGACGTGGTTGCTGGCCCCCATCGGCATGGGCGGCGGGTTTCTGCTGGCGTGGCTGCTGTGGCGGGTGGCGGCGACACAGATGTCGCTGCCGGCGGCCATCCGGTCCGGGCTGCGCAGGCGGGAGTTCTTCCCCCTGTTCCAGCCCATCGTGCGGCTGGCGGACCAGCGGGTGGTGGGCGCCGAAGCGCTGATCCGCTGGCGACGCAGCGACGGCCAGTTGGTGGCGCCGGACCGCTTCATCGGGGCCGCCGAGGGCGCCGGTCTGATCGGGCTCGTCACTGCGGAGATGTTCCGGATGGTCGAGAAGACCCTGGCGGTGCTCGCCCGCCACCAGGACACCCCCTACCTGTCGCTCAACCTCTCACCGGGGGACTTCCATTCCGACGACACCGAGCAGCGGCTGCACACGCTGCTGGCGCGCAGCGGCGCCAGTGCCTCGCAGGTCGTGCTGGAGATCACCGAACGCGGCTTCGCCGATATCGGCCACGCGCGCGTGGTGGTCAACCGCCTGCGCGGGCAGGGCTTCCGGGTCTCGATCGACGACTTCGGCACCGGCTACTCCAGCCTGTCGGACCTGGTCCGGCTGGATGTCGACACCATCAAGATCGACAAGGCCTTCGTCGACTCGATCGATGCCGTCGCGGCCACCAACCACATCGCCGCGCACATCGTGGAAATGGCGCACGGGATGTCGCTGGGGATGGTCGCCGAGGGCATCGAGCGCGGCAGCCAGGTGCAGGTGCTGCGGTCCTGGGGGGTCGAGTACGGCCAGGGCTACTTCTTCGCGCAGCCCATGAGCGGCGACGACTTCCTGGCCCTGGTGCACGCCCAGACGCCTCGCGCCGCGGCGTGCGAGCGGGCGCCTTCGGTGCTCGGCGAGTTGCGCGACGAGGCCTGATGGCGGGACGGACCGGCGGCATGCGGCCCCGCCGCGAGGCTCAGTTGTCGATGCCCGGCACCGTGCCCGGCTCGCCGGCATGCAGCACGTGCTGCGCGGCGGGGGTGAGGGTATAGCGGCCTTCGTGGTCGTACAGCATGCCCTTGGCCGCGAGCGCGGCGAGCAGCTGCGCGTCTTCGGGAATGCTGCGGCCCTGCGCGCACTCGCGCAGGCAGGACAGTTCGTCCGGCGTGAGCATGGTCAATTGCGAGGTGGTGGTCATGGCCTCACCCGATGGCGAACGGCGAGCGTCGCCGAAGAAACACCGATGGCATGGACGGCATCTGCCGGGTCACGCGTACTCCGGGCATGACGCCCCAGCGAATGCCGATGCGTTCCAGGCGCCGCTCGATGGAGGGCTTCAGGTGCTCGGGCGTCTGGGCGAGGATCGCTTCGTAGCGTTCGGCCCAGATGTTGGCGAACGCGAACGTGCCGGGATGCCGTGCGTGCAGGCCTGGCAGCTCCTGTTCGAACTGTTCCAGGCGGGCATGCAGGGCATCCGGGTCCAGGGTGCGTGTCTCGGCCATCGCTTGTCTCCCTCGTATTGCGGGCCAAGCTCCGGCCTTGCCGGTATAAACGGTGTGATGCCCGGGACTCCGGCCAGGCTCGGCGAGCCCATCACGGCGGCCGCGCTAGGGTGCCTCATCCCGAGGAACGACCATGGCCTACACCCGCGACTACGCCCCGACCGAACCCGCGCGCGCCGACCTGGACGCACGGCCGGGCTACACCCTCGTCGAGTTCGGCGCCCCGTGGTGCGGCTACTGCACCTCCGCCCAGCCGCTCATCGAGCGCGCCTTGCAGGCCCATCCGGACGTGGCCCACCTGAAGATCGAGGACGGCAGCGGCCGGCCGCTGGGCCGTTCCTTCCGCATCAAGCTGTGGCCCAGCCTGGTGCTGATGCGCGACGGCGAGGAACTGGGCCGCGTCGTGCGGCCCGAGGGCGAGGAAGACCTGGCGCAACTGCTGGGGGCCGCGCGGCCGGTGTAGTTACGCCGCTGGGCGCCGCGGATGCCGCGGTGGCAGCACGCCGTGGGCCCCGACGCTCACAAGGCCAGCAACAGCCCCTGCACACACGCGACGAGCCGGTCGCCGCCTGCCAGCTCCGGTTCGCGTCCGCCGGTGAACGCCGAGAAGGCCGGCAGCACGCAGCCGCGTGCGCGCAGCCAGAAGGCCGGCCAGCGGCCGGGCAGGCCGGGTGCGGCCACGCGGGGATGCACGTGGCCGCACAGCACGTAGCCCGGCGCGGCGTCGTCGGGCTGGTGACGCAGGCTGAAGGGCCCTTCCTCCGCCGTGTCGCCGAGCAGGGTGAGGTCCAGGCCCGCCGTGCGCAGCGCCCGGTCGTGGTTGCCCGCCAGCACCTCGAAGGCCGTCGCCGCATGGGCGGCGCGGAAGGCCTCCCAGCCCTCGCGCCAGCGGCGATCGTCGGCGCGTCCGTGCAGCAGGTCGCCGAGCACGCAGACGCTGAGCGCCTGCGTGTCCGCCACGATCGCGGCCAGCCGCTCCAGGTCGTGGCGGGTGCCGCCGCTGGGCAGCGCGATGCCGGCGCGGCGGAAGATGTCGGCCTTGCCCAGGTGCACGTCGGAGACGAATACACGCCGGCGCGCGGGCCAGTACAGCGCGCGATCGCCCAGCAGCTGCATCGGCTCGCCCCCCAGCACGATGTCCATTCGCTCAGCCATGGCGCCTGTCCAGCTGCGCGGCGGCGCGGGCCACGCGCACTTTCCAGTCCTCCGTGCTGAGGTGGCCGCGCTGGCTCTCCGCCCACAGCGGGAAGGACAGGGGCGTGAGCGAGCGCGGCTGCCGCAACGTCAGCGGGCGCTGCGCGCAATCGGCGAGCACGGCGGCCAGGCGCACGACCTCCAGCTGCTGGGCGAACACTTCGCGCCGGGCCTGCGCGAGCAGCAGGTGGTCCGGGTCGTAGCGGGTGAGCACATCGAAGAGCAGCCCGCTGGAGGCCTGCAGCTGGCGCAGGGAACGCGGCGCGCGCCCGGGCAGCGACGGCGGCAGCAGTCCGGCCACGCGTGCGATCTCGCGGAACTGCCGGCGCGCCAGTTCGGCCAGGTTGAGGCTGGCGTGCAGGTCGTCGACCAGGTCCGCGGGCGACAGCAGCGCGTGCAGGATGCCGGCGTCGATCGTGGCATCGGCCTGGCCGGACAAGACCAGGCCGTAGTCGTTCGCGGAGAAGGAAAACGTGTTCGGCGTGATGCGGCCCCAGCGCAGTGCGAGCAGGGAAGCCAGCCCCTCGTGCACGGCGCGCCCGGCGAAGGGATAGAGGAACAGGTGGCGGCCGTCGCGGGCGCGCACCCATTCGGCGAGCAGATGGTCCGGCCCGGGCAGCGCCGACAGGCGCTGCTGCAGCGCCAGCAGGGGTTCGATCGCGCGCAGTTCCGGTGCGTCCCGCGGGCCGGCGAACACGCGTTCGACTTCGCGTCCCAGTTCGCCCGACAGCGGCAGCCGGCCGCCCTGCCACTTGGGCACCATGCCATCGGCGCGCCTGGCCAGTCGGACGTGCGCGGTCATCTCGTGCAGCCGCACCAGCTCCAGCGTGCGGCCGGCGAACTGGAAGCGGTCGCCCGGACGCAGCCGCCCGATGAAGCCCTCCTCGACGCTGCCCAGCCCGCCGCCGCGCAGGAATTTCACCGCGACGCTGCCGTCGCTGGTGATGGTGCCGATCGACAGCCGATGCCGGTAGGCGACCTTGCGGTCCTCGACGCGGTACACGCCGTCATCGTCGACGGTCACGCGCCGGTAGTCGGGGTAGTTCGACAGCGCGCGTCCGCCCTGGACGATGAAATCCAGCACGCCCTGCCAGGCAGCGTCGTCGAGCGCGGCGAACGCGTGCGTGCCGCGGACCTCGCGCAGCAGCGCCGGGGCGCGGAAGCCGCCGCCCAGCGCCAGGGTGACGCAGTGCTGCGCCAGCACGTCCAGCGACAGGCGCGGCGGCGGACGCGGTTCGATGCGGCCGTGCGCCAGGGCCTCGCGCGCGGCGGCGTACTCCACCAGCTCGAGCGCGTGCGTGGGCACGCACACCACGTGGGCGGCCTCGCCCGGCCGATGGCGCGCGCGCCCGGCCCGCTGCAGCAGGCGCGCCATGCCCTTGGGACTGCCGACCTGCAGCACTTGGTCGACGGCCGGGAAATCCACGCCCAAGTCGAGGCTGGAGGTGGCCACCACGCAGCGCACGCTGCCTTCGCGCAGGCCCTGCTCGGCGGCGGCGCGCAGGCGCGGGTCGAGCGAACCGTGGTGCAGTGCGAGCGTGCCTTCGTCTTCCGGCCACACCGCCGCCAGCGCGCGGTGCCACAGTTCGGCCTGCGAACGCGTGTTGCAGAACAACAGGCTGGTGCCCGTCGACAGCAGGCGGGCGACGACGCGTTCGAGCTGCACCAGCCCCAGGTGGCCCGCCCACGGAAAGCGCTCGCCGGCCTCCGGCAGCAGGGTTTCCAGCGTCAGTGCGCGCGGCGGCAGGCCCGACACGAGCGCGGCCTGCGGCGCGTGCGGCAGCAGGGCGTCGCGGGCTTCGTCCAGGTTGCCCAGCGTCGCCGACAGGCCCCACACCCGCAGCGCCGGCGCCAGCGCGCGCAGGCGGGCCAGCCCCAGTTGCAGCAGTACCCCGCGCTTGTTGCCGAGCAGTTCGTGCCACTCGTCGACGACCACGCCGCGCAGCGCGCCCAGCTGCGCGGCGGTGTCGGGATAGGACAACAGCAGCGCCAGCGACTCGGGCGTGGTGACCAGCACGTCGAGGCGTCCGGCGCGCGCCAGGCGCTTGTCGCGTGCGCTGGCATCGCCGGTGCGCAGGCCGACCTGCCAGTCCAGTCCCAGCGCGTCGACCGGCTCGCGCAGGGCGCGCAGCGTATCGGCGGCCAGCGCACGCAGCGGCGTGATCCACAGCAGCGTGAGCGGACGGGCCGGTGCGCGCCGCGGGCGTTTGCCCGGCGCCGGCGGCGCGCTGTCCGGGCGATCGCGCAGGGCTTCCAGCAGCGCGCCGCCGAAGGCCGCCAGGGTCTTGCCGCTGCCGGTGGGGGTGTGCAGCAGGCCCGATTCACCCGCCAGCCAGCGCGCCCACACTTCCCGCTGGAAGGGCAGCGGCCGCCAGCCGCGCGTGGCGAACCAGTCCTTCAGTGGCGCCAGCACCCGGGGTGACACATCGGGACGGCGGACGCGGCCGGCGGCGGCGTCGCGCGGCACGGCGTTCATCGCGCCAGCGCCCGCAGGGTGTCGAGGCGGTCGGCCTCGCGCGCGGGCTTGTCGTGACGCCAGCGCAGGATGCGCGGGAAGCGCACGGCGATCCCGGACCGATGCCGGCCCGAGCGGTTGACCGCCTCGAAGCCGAGCTCGAACACGTGCAGCGGTTCGACCGAGCGCACCGGCCCGAAGCGTTCGATGGTGTGCGCGCGGATCCAGCGGTCCAGCTGCAGGATCTCCTTGTCGTCCAGGCCCGAATAGGCCTTGGCCACGGGCACCAGCGCGTCGGCGTCCCACAGGCCGAAGGTGTAGTCGGTGTAGAGCGCGCTGCGGCGGCCATGCCCGGCCTGCGCGTAGATCAGCACCGCGTCGACGGTGAGCGGATCGATCTTCCATTTCCACCAGTCGCCGCGGCGTCGCCCGGCCTGGTAGCCGGACGACAGGCGCTTGAGCATCAGGCCTTCCACGCCCCGTTCGCGCGCCTGCCCGCGCAGCACTCCGGCGCTGTCCCAGTCGGGCACGCGCACGCGCGGCGACGTCACCAGCCGCGGGTCGCCGTGGGCGGCCAGCAGGTCTTCCAGCCGGGCCCGGCGCGTTTCCAGCGGCGCCTCGCGCAGGTCGACGCCGTCCAGTTCGAGCAGGTCGTAGGCGAGCACGCGCGCCGGCGTATCGGCGAGCACTTTCGGACCCGGGCGCCGGCGCTGGATGCGGGTCTGCAGTGCGGTGAACGGCAGCGGCGCGTCACCCTCGCGCCAGCCCAGCAGTTCGCCATCGATCACCGCATCGGCCGGCAGCGACGCCAGCGCGTGTTCGATCTCGGGGAAGCGCCCGTCCAGGCGCTCCTCGCCACGCGACCACAGCGCGATGTCGGCGCCGCGCCGGATCAGCTGCACCCGGATCCCGTCCCACTTCCACTCCAGCAGCCAGTCCTCCACCGGGCCGAGCGTCGCCGGATCGACGTCGATCGGCGAGGCGAGGAAGAAGGGATAGGGCTGCGCGCGGTCGCCCGGCAGTTCCTCCGGCGACAGCAGGTCGCGCAGGAACTGCGGCGAAGGCGTCCACACGCCGAGCATGCGCTGGGCGATGCGCGCGATGTCGACGCCGCTCAGCTCCGCCAGCGCCTGCTGCACCAGCCGTTGCGACACGCCCACGCGCAGCGCGCCGGTAAGCAGCTTGTTGAAGGCCAGCCGTTCGTCGAAGGCCAGGCGGGCCCAGGCGCCGGTCACCACTTCGCGACGCGTGTCCGCGTCGGCGCCGGCCACGGCCAGCAGCCGGTCCTCGATCCACACGTGCAGTGGCGCTTCGTCGGTCTGCGCGGGATCGTCGAGCAGCAGGCTCAGGGTTTCGGCCAGGTCGCCGACGTGGTGGTAGCTCTCCTCCACCAGCCATGGCGCCGTGTGGCTGGCCTGCGCGACCCAGTCGCGCAGTTCCTGCGTGCCGGCGATCTTCGCGCGGGCGCCGCCGATCTTGCCGCCGGCGAGCAGCCACAGGGCCCAGGCCGCGTCGCGCGGTGGCGCGTCGCGGAAGTACTCCACCAGCGCGGCACGCTTGTCGAGGGTGGCGGTGCTGCGATCCAGTCGCCGGTAGAGGTCGGCGAAGCGGCGCATCAGTCCTCGGCCCCGTAATGCGTGGCGAACACGCCGGTGGCGATGCCTTCCTCATTGAGTGCGCGGACGATGGCATCGGTGTTGCCATGCGTGGCGATGACGCGGCGGGCGCCGGTTTCGCGGACCGTGCGCAGCAGGTCGGGCCAGTCGGCGTGGTCGGAGACCACGAAGCCGCGGTCGTGGTTGCGGCGCCGGCGATTGCCGCGGATGCGCATCCAGCCGGAAGCGAAGCCGGTCTGCGCGCGGCGGAAACGCCGCATCCACGGGCTGCCGGCGGCTGACGGTGGAGCCAGGACCAGTTCGCCGGCGAAGTCCGCGCCCTTGGCCTCGTCGGCGACGGTGCGCGTGTCCAGCATGGGCACCGCGCATCGCCGATAGACCTCCACGCCGGCGGCGACCGCGCCGTGCAGGTAGGCCGGTCGGTCGGTATGGCGGGCCAGTTCGGCCAGCAAGCGCTGCGCCTTGCCCAGCGCGTAACACAGCAGCACCGCCGCCTCGCCGCGCTCGGCGCACTCCTGCCGCCACGCCACGATCTCGCGCGCGACCTCGCCCGTGTCCGGCCATCGGTACACCGGCAGTCCGAACGTCGCCTCGGTGATGAAGGTGTCGCAGCGCACGACTTCGAAGGGCGCGCAGGTCGGGTCGTGCTGCCGCTTGTAGTCGCCCGAGGCCACCCACACTTCGCCATCGACTTCGATGCGCACTTGGGCCGAGCCGAGCACGTGCCCGGCAGGGTGCAGCGACACGCGCGCGGCACCCAGGGTGAAGGCTTCACCGTAGTCGTGCGCGTGCAGCCGTTGTTCGCCCAGCCGCCACTGCAGGATGGGGATGCCTGCGGCCGCGGCGTGGTACTCGCCCATGCCCGTGCGCGCGTGGTCGCCGTGGCCGTGCGTGATCACCGCGCGCGGCACGGGCCTCCAGGGATCGATGTGGAAACCGCCGGCGGGGCAGTACAGGCCCTCGGGCCGCAGGACGACCAGGTCGGAGTGTTCGCCGCGCGCGGTCGCAAGGGACGCTGACATGCCGGGCAGTGTCGCGGGGCGGCGGTGGTGCGGACGTCATGATCGGGCGGCCACGATGGGCAGTCACGATCGGGCAGTCACGATCGGTAGTCACGATCGGGAGTCACGACCGCCGTGTCACGACCGGCGAACGAAGGCCGCGGCGAGGTTCGCGGCGCGCGCGCGTGGCAGCGGACATCGGAGATCGGACATCGATCAGGCGGGCGGCGTGCCGGCCCGGTGGTCGTGCCCGCGCGTGTGGCCGGTCTTCGCGGCCACGCGGCGCTGCGCCCGCAGGAAGACCCACTGGCCGATCGCGGCGGTGATCAGGATCAGCGTGTTGGTCACGATGAACACCCAGTTGTGCAGCAGCCAGCTGTAGGCGATGAAGCCGATCGACGCCGCCATCTGTCCGGCGAACAGCCAGTGCGACACGCCGCGCGGGTCGGGCTCGCGCCACTGGCGCCAGGTCTGGCGGGCGAGGGTGGCGATCAGGATGGCGGAGGCGAGCCAGCCGACGAGGTCGGGATTGTCCATGTGGCGAGGATGGGGGCGCGGGCGTGAAGCACGCGGAGTGACAGGCGGGCGGCCCACGGAAAGCCGTTGTGCAGCCCCGGCGTGCGGCGCATGTCGCCACGTCGCGCACGCTGGCGGCGCTGGGCCCGCCGGTATCCTGTGCGCCCCCGGGGCCGTGGCGCCCCCGCGCTCCTGGACCCTGCCTCGTGTCGTACACCCCGCGCCACCGACCCCGTGCCACCAGCGCCGAGGCCGTGATATCGGCATCGCACAGGCGGCGGCCCTCGCGCTGGCTGATGCTCGCCGCGGGCGTGGGCGTCGCCGCGGCGCTGGCCCACGCATTCCCGGACGAGCTCGCCCGCGCGGTGGCTACGCTGCGCGGCTGGGCGGCCCCGGACGCACCCGTCGCGGGCTCCCCGGTCGCGCTTCCCGCCCCGATGGCGCCGTCGCCGTCGTCGCCCCCGGCGTCCGTCGCCACCAGCCCGGCGGTGGAGGTGCCCGAGCCGGCGCCTGCCCCGGTCGAACCGGCGGCGCCGATGACGGTCATCCAGGTCATCCCGCCGCCGCGACCGGAACCCTACCGGGTGGTGCGCCAGCGGCCGGACAGTGCCGCCAGCCCGGCCGTCACGGCCCCTAGGGCCGCCGTCCGGCCCTCGCCGCAGAAAGCCGTGGTGGAGGCGTTGCGGGCCGGCACGCTGCGCCTGGCCACGTCCAGCGACCTGGCCGCCTGGAAGTCGCGCAACGGGCAGGCCGGCGCGGTATTCGACGAGCGCACCCGCTACATGAAGGCCTACGTGATCACCCGCGATTTCGAGATTCCCGACGGCCTGAGCGGGGCCGACGCCGTGCTGTTCCTGATCCAGCCCGGCGCGCCCTATCCCCACGGCAGCGAGGGCCATTCCCCGCTGCTGGACATGCAGAGCGGCGCCTGCATCGGCGGCATCTGTTCGATGCTGACCGAGGAATAGGCCAGGCGGCACGCAAGCCCCGGGGCGCGGTAAGGTGGTCGAGGGCGAGCCACCCGCGGCGGCTGCCCCGGCTTTCCAGCCCCGTGTCAGAGCGGGGCGTACCTACAGGTTCCAGCATGTCCCGACAGTCCAAGGCACGCCGCGACGCGCGCCGCAAGAAAGAACCCGACCGCCCGATCCGTCGCCTCGGCCAGCCGATCCAGCCGCATGCGCAGCTCGCCGACGCCCAGGGCGCGGCCGTCGGTGGCGCGGGCTGGCGCGACGGCCAGTGGTTGACCGTCGTGGGCGGGCAGGTCGTCGCCCGCACCGACAGCGCGGCATTGACCCTGGCCGTGCTGCGCCACCTGGTCGCGCTGCGCGAGGCCGCAGGACAGCCGGTGACGCTGACCTTCTCGCCCTCGCTGGAAGCGATGGCCACACGCGAAGCGGCCGCCCTCGGACTCACGCTGGAGGAGTACCTCCAGCAACTGGAAGACGAGCGCCTTTCGCGCGATGAAGCGCCGCCCGGCGCGGAGCCCATGGCCGCTTCCACCGACGCCGATCGCCTGAACTGAGGCCGCGGACGCCGTGTCGCGTCCATCCATCCTCCATCGTGCGTGGCCGTTGTCGTCATGCGGCGCGGCACGCCGCGTACAGGCCAAGCATCCTCAGGACGGCCCGTGCGTCGCGCAGGCACACTCGCGGCGGATTCGAAGCGAGAGCGCTCCATGCAACGTCACCCTGCGGCCTTCGCCATCCTTGGTCGGTGGCGGCCTGGCCGGCACGTTCGACATCGCCTACGCCATCAGCTTCGCCGCCTGGCGCGGGATGCCGCCGGAAAAACTCCTGCAGCTGGTGGCCAGCGGCCTGCTCGGCAGCGCCGCCTACGACGGCGGCTGGAACACCGCGCTGCTCGGCCTGGGCCTGCATTTCCTGATCTCGCTCGCGGCGGCCGCGGTGTTCTACACCGTCGCCCGGCGCTGGCTGCCGGTGCTGCGCACGCACCCGATCGAGGCCGGCCTCGCCTTCGGCCTGGGCATGTTCGCGTTGATGAACTTCATCGTGCTGCCGCTGTCGGCGTTCCCGCACCCGGTGCGGTTCACCGCGCTGGCCACGGGAACCAACCTGGCCTCGCACCTGTTCCTGTTCGGCTTGCCGATCGCGCTGGCGACGCGGCGCGCGCTGGGACGCGGCTGACGCGCGGGCGTCTGCCCGCGCGTCGATGGCCCTGGGCCCCGGGGGCCAGCGCGTGCCGGCTAGCCCAGTGCGGCGAACGCATCCCGGGTGAGGTTCTCCGGCGCGTCGTCGGTGCACACCACGTCGTCTTCGATGCGGATGCCGCCGTAGGGCCGCAACTGTGCGACGCGGTCCCAGTTGACGCTCGGGCCCAGTCCCTTGTCCTTGAGTTCGTCCAGCAGCATGTCGATGAAGTACAGGCCCGGCTCGATGGTGACCACCATGCCCGGCTCGAGGACGCGCGTCAGGCGCAGGTAGGGATGGCCCGTCGGCTTGGCGATGGTGCCGCCGCCCTGGTCGGCGGCCGCGAAACCGGCCACCTCATGCACCTGCAGGCCGATGCCGTGGCCGATGCCGTGCGGGAAGAACGCGCTGCTCACGCCGGTCTCCACCGCCACGTCGGGCGCGACGTTGATCAGGTCGAAGTCGCGCAGGATGCGCGCGATCGCCAGGTGCGCATCCAGGTGCAGCTGCCGGTAGTCGAAGCCGGCACGGACCTGCGCGCACATCGCCTGCTGGGCGGCGTCCATCGCGTCGACCAGGGCCTGGAAGTCGCCCGAGGTGTCCTGGGCGTAGGTGCGGGTGATGTCGCTGGCGTAGCCCAGGTGGCTGGCGCCGGCGTCGATCAGGAAACTGCGGGACTGCGCGGGCGGCAGTCGGTCGCGATCGTGGTAGTGCAGGATCGCGGCGTGCTCGTTGAGCGCGACGATGTTGTTGTAGGGCAGGTCGTTGGCGTCCTGCATCGCGGCCTGGCAGTACACCAGGTGGATGCCGAACTCGCTCGCGCCGGCGCGGAATGCGCGCTCGGCGGCGCGATGGGCGCGCACGCCAATGCGCGAGGCCTGGCGCATCAGCGCCAGCTCGTACGGCGTCTTGAACGCGCGGTGGTATTCCAGGTAGTCGACCACCGCCTGCGGGTTGTTGGGCACGAATGCGCCCAGCGCGCTCAGCGGTTCGCCCAGGATCGCGCAGCGCGCCGCGTCGCGGGGCAGGTGCTGCAGGGCCTCGTCCGGCTTGCGGATGACCACGATGTCGAAGTGTTCGGCCCAGTGGCCCGACGGCGCCTGCGGCACCGCGTGCCAGTAGTCGAACGGTTGCAGGTACAGCAGCTTCGTCCGCTGGCCCGGCGTGTGGATCACCCAGCTGCCCGGATTGCGGGTGAGCGGCGCCCAGTGCTTGAACTGCGGATTGACCGCGTAGGGATAGTCGCGGTCGTCGAACAGCTGGTAATGGCTGGTGCCGCTGGGCACGACGAGGTGGTCGTAGCCACCGCGCTGCAACGCGGCATCGGCGCGGTCGCGGACGACCTGCAGGTGCTGTGCGTAGAGGGTTGCGAGGGGGACGGCGTTGCGGGAGGCGGGAGCAGTGGCGACATTCATGCGCGGACCAACCGTGTGGGGTTGGCCCATTCTAGGCCCGCGCACCTGAGCGGTACCGTGCGCAACGTGGCGGTGCCTTCACGTCGGTCGCACCGTAGTGGGCCCACTGCGCCGTGCCGGGCGCGTGGCGAAAAAAGCGCCGGTCAGGCGTACTGGCTGCCCGGCGCGTCGATCCAGCGACGCAGGTGCTGCATCTGCTCGTCGCTCATCGTGATGAACCGGAAACCGACCCAGGACTGGCCCGGCGCGCTGGCTTCGTCGCGCCACAGCAGGTGCGCGCCCACTTCCAGCGGGACCTTGGACTGCGGGCCGCCGCCGCCGTTGGAGAGGATGAAGCGAAGCTGGTACAGCGCGTCGGCCACGAGCGGGGCACTGGCCATCACCAGCATGCCCGTCTCGGAAATATTGCCCAGGTGACCGATCACCGCCTCGGTCATCGTGTCGGTGATGTGGATGGTGTCGGTGGGCTGGCGCCGCCGGCTCCTTCTGAATTCCTTCATGCGTCGGCGTCTCCGTTCGGCTCGGTGCGGGCGAAGTTGCGCAGCGCGCCGAGGGCGGTGTGCCAGGCGCGGTCGACCAGGCTGCTGTCATCGGCGGTGACCACGTGGGCCTGCTGCTGCGCGAGCATCCGCGCCAGGCTGTCCAGCGACTGCTCGCCCACGCGCTGGCCGCGCTGGTTCACGAACAGGGCGTGGTCGGTCATCGGGCTGTACCAGGACAAGCGGCGGCGCACGACGTCGCCCTGCTGGTTGGTGACGAACTCGAACCAGGTACCGAAGGGCAGGGTGCGCAGGTATTCGTAGGCGGCCTGCTCCGGGCCCGAGCGCGGGGGCAGATCGGATTTCTCCGGCCCGGACTCCTGGCCCAGGCGGCCACGCGACTTGAGCTTCATGGCCAGCTCGGTCCGCGAGGCCGGATCGTTGGATTCCTCGTCGACCCGGGCGGTGAGGCGGCGGGCGATGTCGGCCGCTTCCTCGTCGTGGTAGCCCACGAACGCCAGTGCGCGCTCGATCTGCCCGGCCAGTGCCGGCGGCGGAGGCACGGCGGCGTCCAGGCTGGTGGCCATGACGATCGCGCGGGTTGCGGCTTCCAGTTCCTTCCAGTCCTCCGAGTCCTCGCCGCTGCGCAGCAGCGTGAGGGTCAGCACGTCGGTCCACGAGCTGGCCAGCAGCGTGCGCACGAAACGCGGCAGGTTCTGGTCGCGTCCGGCCTCGTCGATGGCTTCCGTGGCGCGGCGCTTGGCCAGTTCGAGCTTTTCCTTGCCGCGCGCCGCGTCGACATGGCGGCGCTCGCTGACTTCGGCCCGGCGGGCCATGGTCTGCAGGTGCTGCTGGATGCGGCTGTTGGCCGCCTCGAAGACATTCGTGTCGCCCTCGAAGTGGGCGACGACGTCATCGACGGCATGCTTCAGATGGTCGGTGAGCTGCGGGTCGAGCTCCTCGTCCGACATCCACGACGCGCCCGATTCGGCGACGGCGTTGAGCAGCTGGCGTGCCGGATGCTGGTGCTGGACGAAGAAGCCGCGGTCCTTGAGTACCAGCCGCAGCAGCGGCACGACCAGGTCGTGCAGCAGGCGGTTGCTGGGCGCGTCCTGGCGCAACTCGCGCCCGATCTCGGCCAGCAGGATGGACAGCAGTTCGAAGGCGTCGTTGTCGTCGTTGGACAGCGCGGCGGCCTCACCGCGCAACTGCCGCGTCTGGGCCAGCAGCGCCTGGCGCACGTCGTGCACGGTGCGCGGCTTGCGCGCCAGGCCGGAGGCGCCGCCACTGTCGCGACCCATCGACTGCAGTCGCGAAAGCGCCTGTTCGACGTCGTCGGTGCTCAGTTGCGCCCGTTCGATCGGGCTGGGCTTGCGCTTGCGGCCGGGCCCGAGCTTGCCGAGCAGGTCGCGACGCGAGGCCAGCATTTCCTGCAGCAGGGCGAAGGCCTGGCTGTCCTGCGCGGTGGGACCGGCGTAGCCGCTGGCGCCGACGCCAGCGCCGGTACCTCCGCCGCCGCCACCGCCACCGCCACCGCCGCCGCCACCGGGACCGCCGCCGCCACCACCGGGACCGCCATTGCCACCGCGACCGCGACCCGTCCCGACGCCGCCTTCAAACTCGCCGTCGCCGGGCATGTCATCGGGTTCGGACCCACCGAACCAGCCCGTGTGCGGGCGTGATCCCGACAACGGCGGTTCGGGCGGGCCATAGGCTTTTTCGCGTCGTTCGCGCCCGGCGTCGCCCGTCAGTTCGGACTGCAGCGTGGGGCGGATGCGGATGGGCACGTAGGCGAGGTTGGGCAGCACGTTCTCGCGGGCGAGGGTGCCGTTCATGGCCTCGACCAGCTGCGTGTAGCCGTTGAGCGCGTAATTGTCGAAGCAGCGGAACAGTTCGAGGCGGGGCTGGAGGTCCAGCTGCAGCACGTGGCTGGCCTGGCCGAGGATGCGCCCCAGCTGCTGCGGGCCGACGGGCAGGCGTTCGGAGTCGTATGCGGGCGCGCCTGCCAGCACGCCGAAGCGCTGGCCCAGCAGGTGCAGCGCCAGGCTCGAGCGGGCCTCGTGGCGGGCGGCGACCGCGCGCAGCACGCTGCCTTCGTCCAGTTCGTGCTCCTCCACCAGGCGCAGTTCGCCGAAGTGCAGGTGGCCCTTGTCGGCCGGTTCGGCCGACACCGGTGTGCGGATGGTTGCCAGCGAGGTCTCCAGCGCGCTGAGGAACTGCGGGATCAGGTCCGCGCGGTTCTGTCGCACCAGCCGGAGGGTTTCGAAGTGGGCCTGCTGGAGGCCGGGGTTGGCGGCCTGGTCGGCCAGCCGGAACAACTGCTGCTCGAACTCGGCCAGCATGCGCTCCAGGGCGCGGGCCATCTCGTCCGACACCAGCGCGTACAACTGTTCCAGCGATCGCCGGACGCGGCGCGGCAGTGCCGCCGAAGCCAGCGTCTGGCGCGGGGACGAGACATGGGAACCAAAGGTCACCGCCATACCAGCCTTCCCG
The DNA here is from genome assembly GCF_016613535.2 of Lysobacter solisilvae. Lineage (NCBI taxonomy): Bacteria > Pseudomonadati > Pseudomonadota > Gammaproteobacteria > Lysobacterales > Lysobacteraceae > Agrilutibacter > Agrilutibacter solisilvae. The sequence goes on along the minus strand of NZ_CP071518.1, from coordinate 358,572 downwards.
GGGTCGCCCGGATCGAGATGATCGTGATCGTATTCACGCCCCGGCAGAACTGCCAGCAGGGGCCGGCCCGGCCCTAATGTAACCGGCCCGGGCCGCGGCGGGCATCCGCCCGTGCGGCGCAGGAGCGCGTCCATGCGCCAGCAGGCCCTTCGCAGTGCCGTCCGTGCCCGCGTGGAGCGCGCCTGTCGGCCACTACAGGAACAGCGATACCACGTCGTTGTTGAACCGTCGCCCCAGTTCGGTGGGCTGTACGTGATCGCCGTCCACGGCCAGCCAGCCCAGGGCCTGCGCCCGGGCCAGCGCGGCTGCGATCGCGTCGCGCGGCAGGCCGGTGCGGGCCTCGAACAGCGCCAGGTCGAAGCCTTCGGCCAGCCGCAGCGCGTTGAGCATGAATTCGAACGGACGCCGGTCCGCATCGATGCGGTCGTCGCCACCAATGGCCTGCGCGCTGCCCGCCGCCGCCATCCAGGCGGTGGGGTGCTTGAGCTTCCAGCGCCGCAGGATGGCCTGGTCGAACCCCAGCGTCAGCTTGCCGTGCGCGCCGGCGCCGATGCCCAGGTAGTCGCCGTAGCGCCAGTAATTCAGGTTGTGCGCGCACTGCCGGCCCGGCCGTGCATAGGCACTGACCTCGTACTGAGCGTAGCCGCGCGCGGCCAGCCGCTGCTGGCAATGCTCCTGCATGTCCCAGCTGTCGTCGTCGTCGGGAATGCCCGCCGGCGGTCGCGCGGCGAACACCGTGTTGGGTTCCAGCGTGAGCTGGTAATGGCTGATGTGCGCCGGTTCCAGTGCGAAGGCCTGCTCCAGGTCGTCCAGCGCCATCGCCAGCGACTGGCCCGGCAGGGCGTACATCAGGTCCAGGTTGAGGTTCGACAGGCCGGCATCCTGCGCCATGCGGACCGCCGCGCGGGCCTCGCCGCTGTCGTGGATGCGGCCCAGCCGCTGCAGGCAGCCGTCGTCGAAACTCTGGATGCCGAAACTCAGGCGGTTCACGCCCGCGTCGCGATAGCCTTCGAAGCGGCCATGCTCGGCGGTGCCGGGATTGGTCTCCAGCGTGATCTCGCAGCCCGGCGCGAAGCGCAGGCGCGCACTGGCGCCCTGCAGGAAGCGGTCGACGTGCTCGGGCCGGAACAGGCTCGGGGTCCCGCCGCCGAAGAACACGCTGTGCACCGTGCGTCCCGAGGCCAGCGGCAGGTCGTGGTCCAGGTCGGCCAGCAGCGCGTCGACATAGGCGTCAAATGGCAGCGCACCCTTGCCTTCATGCGAGTTGAAATCGCAGTACGGACATTTGCGCACGCACCAGGGCATGTGCACGTACAGCGACAGCGGCGGCGGGCTCAGCGGCAGCGGCGCGGGAGTGGCATGGCCGTGCGGGGAGGGTTGCTCCGGATGGATCGGCAGGTCGGGCGAGGGCGTGCTCATGGGCGGTCGCCCGCGCCCGTGTAGGCGCCGATGCGCCGTTCGGCCAGCGTCAGCGCGTCGCCCGCCGCGTCGAGGCGGGCGTAGTCTTCCTGCGCCTGGCGCTGGAACCGCTCGTATGCCTGCCCGCTCTCCCAGCGGTCGATGCTGAGGTAACGATCGCCGTCGCCGCGCAACAGTTCGGTGGCGATGAAACCCGGGTACCGGCGGAACAGCGCGACCCACTCGCCCTGCGGGCCGTACATCGCCTCGAAGCGCATCGACGCGTCGGGACGGACTTCGTACTCCCAGATCACCACGTACACCTCACCACTCCAGGCCGTCGAGCTTCTGTCGAAGGCTCGCCAGCGCGCGGCCGCGGTGGCTGAGCCGGTTCTTGATCACCGGATCGAACTGCGCGGCCGAGATCCGGTTGTCCGGATCCAGGAACACCGGGTCGTAGCCGAATCCGCCGTCGCCCTGCGGCGCATGCAGGATCTGTCCGGACCACCGGCCTTCGGCGATCACCGGTTGCGGATCGTCGGCATGGCGCAGCAGCACGATCACCGCGTAGAAGTGCGCGCCGCGGCGTTCCATGGGAACGTCCTTCATCGCTTCCAGCAGCTTGGCGATGTTGGCCTGCGCGTCGCCATGCGCGCCGGCGTAACGGGCCGAATACAGGCCCGGGGCGCCGCCCAGCGCGTCCACGCACAGCCCCGAATCGTCGCCCAGCGCGGGCAGGCCGGTCAGTCGCGCGGCGTTGCGTGCCTTGAGCAGCGCGTTCTCGACAAAGGTAAGCCCCGTTTCCTCCGCGTCGGGAACGCCCAGCTCGCCCTGCGTCACCAGGCCGATGCCGGCCTGTGCCAGCAGCTCGCGGAACTCGGCGAGCTTGCCGGGGTTGGAGCTGGCCACGACCAGTTTCATGCTCAGCCCTTGAGTTGGACCAGGTCCCAACGGTTGCCGTACAGGTCCACGAACACCGCGACGGTGCCGTAGCTCTCCTCGCGCGGATCCTCGGCGAAGCGCACGCCGCGCGCGCTCATCGCCGCGTGGTCGGTGGCAAAGTCATCGGTGTGCAGGAAGAAGCCGACGCGGCCGCCGACCTGGTCGCCGATCCGCGTGCGCTGGGCCTCGGTGACGGCCTGCGCGAGCAGCAGCGCCGTACCCGAGGCGCCCGGCGGCGCCACGCGTACCCAGCGCTTGCCGTCGCCCAGGTCGGTGTCCTGCAGCAGGGTGAAGCCCAGCACCTGGGTGTACCAGGCGATGGCTTCGTCGTAATCGCCCACGACCAGGGCGATGTTGGCCAGGTTTTGCGTCATCGGTGTCTTCTTCCAGGATCAACGCCAGGGCGTCGCGCCCAACGGCGCGCAAGGCGGTAGCAGTGAACACCGGCAGGGCCTGGGGCCGCACCGGAAAATGAAGGCGTCCGTCGCATGACCGACGCCTGGATCGTCAACCGGCCAGCGCCTCGCGCTGCATCCGGATCAGCTGGGCGATGCCGGACTCGGCCAGGCCGAGCAGGGCGTCGAGTTCCTCGCGCCGGAACGCGTGGCCTTCGGCCGTGCCCTGCACCTCGATGAATCCGCCGCCATCATTCATGACCACGTTCATGTCGGTGTCGCAATCGCTGTCCTCGGCGTAGTCCAGGTCCAGCACGGGCACGCCGCGATAGACGCCGACCGACACCGCGGCGACCGCGCCGACGATCGGGTCGTTCGCGATGAGGCGGCGCGTGCGCAGCCAGCGCATCGCATCCACCAGCGCGACATAGGCGCCGGTGATGGCGGCGGTGCGGGTGCCGCCGTCGGCCTGCAGGACGTCGCAATCCAGGGTGACGGTGCGTTCGCCCAGCGCGCGCCGGTCGACGCAGGCGCGCAGCGCGCGGCCGATCAGGCGCTGGATCTCCAGCGTCCGTCCGCCCTGTTTGCCGCGTGCGGCCTCGCGATCGTTGCGGGTGTTGGTGGAGCGCGGCAGCATCCCGTACTCGGCGGTGACCCAACCCTCGCCCTTGCCGCGGAGGAAGTTCGGGACCCGTTCGTCGACGCTGGCCGTGCACAGCACGCGTGTCTCGCCGAAGCTGACCAGGACCGAACCTTCGGCATGGCGTGTGTAGCCGCGTTCGATGCGCACCGGCCGCAGGTGGTCGGCGGCCCGGCCGCTGGGTCTGGCGATTTCGTTCATCGGCGCATTTTACGTTACCGGCGGCCTTAACCGCCCGCGCCCGGCCCGGACGGGCCCCTGCCGGGTCGCGTGGCATACTGCGCGGCCCGTGCCGTACCGGCCGCGCCGCAGGACTCCCCCATGATTCGCAGCATGACCGCCTTTGCCAGCGGGGAGCGGACCACCCCGTGGGGCACCCTCGGCTGCGAACTGCGCTCGGTCAATCACCGTTTCCTGGAAGTGGGCGTGCGCCTGCACGACGAACTGCGCGCGCTGGAGCCCGCGCTGCGTGAACGCGTGGCCGCACGCATCTCGCGCGGCAAGCTCGACCTTACCCTGCGCCTGCGTGCCCCCGAAGGCGGCGCGGGCCTCAAGGTGGATCCGGCCCGGCTGCGGGAACTGAGCGACCTGGCCATCGACCTGACCGCGCGTTTCCCCGGCCTGCATACCGATTTCACCCAGTTGCTGCAGTTCCCCGGCGTGCTGCAGGCGCCCGCCGCCGATACGGCATTGCTCCAGGAGCAGGCCCTGTCGCTGCTGGACGAGGTGCTCGACGAGTTCGTGATCGCGCGTGAGCGCGAGGGTGGCAAGCTCGCGGCCGTGATCTCCGAGCGGGTGGACGGCATCGATCGCATCACCCTGGAAGTGCGCGCGCTGATGCCGCAGATCCGTACCGGGCAGCGCCTGAAGATGGAAACGCGGCTGGGCGAGCTGTCGCAGCCGCTGGAACCGGGAAGGCTGGAGCAGGAACTGGTGTTGTGGCTGCAGAAGCTGGACGTGGAGGAAGAGCTCGACCGGCTCACCTCCCACATCACCGAGGCGCGCCGGGTGCTCAAGCTGAAGGAAGCGGTGGGCCGCCGTCTGGACTTCCTGCTGCAGGAATTCAATCGCGAGGCCAACACCCTGGGTTCCAAGTCGGTCGATGCGCGCAGTTCGGCGGCGGCGGTCGAACTGAAGGTCCTGATCGACCAGGTGCGCGAACAGATCCAAAACATCGAGTAGGGCGGGAGTGAGTGATCAGGAGTGAGAAACGAGTGCAAAGCCTCGTCCTTCCACCTGGCCCTCCTCCGCACCCGGTTTACGCACGGCCTTCACTCACTTCTCACTCCTGATCACTCACTCCTGCCCCCATGCGCGGAACCCTCTACATCGTCGCGGCGCCCTCCGGTGCCGGCAAGTCCAGCATCGTCAACGCCGTGCTGGCGCGCGATCCGAACATCTGCCTGTCGATCTCGTTCACCTCGCGCGCGCCGCGACCGGGCGAGCGGCATGCCGAGCATTACCACTTCGTCAGCGCGCCGGAATTCGAGCGCATGGTCGAGGCGGGCGACTTCTTCGAGAACGCGCTCGTGCATGGCGACTGGAAGGGCACGGCCCGGCAGTCGGTCGAGCCGCAGCTGGCCTCGGGGATGGACGTGCTGCTGGAAATCGACTGGCAGGGCGCGCGCCAGGTGCGCGACAAGGTGCCCGACGCGGTCAGCGTCTTCATCCTGCCGCCGTCGCGCCAGGCGCTGGAGCACCGCATGCGCGGGCGCGGGCAGGACAGCGAGGAGGTCATCGCCCAGCGCCTGGCGGCCGCGCGCGAGGAGATGTCCCACTACATCGAATTCGATTACGTCATCGTCAACGAGAACTTTGCCGTGGCGGTGGACGAGATGTGCGCGATCTTCACCACCAGCCGCCTGCGGCGCGAAGCCCAGGTCGCGCGGCATTCGCGGCTGATCACCCAGCTGCTGGCGGACGAGTAGGGTCCGCGGCCGCGCGGGGCAGGCGCGGAGCCGGCCCCTGGGGCCCGATGACGGGCTCGCCGGGGCGGCCGAGGCCCCGCCCGGCCCTGTTTTCAGGCCATGGAGCGAGCTAAATCGCTGATTCATAAGGCGACAGTTGCGCCGGAGCCGCCCGGCCGCCTACAATCCCTCCCCCCTCAAAAGCCTGCATGGACGGCCCTCGCGCCGCCCGGGAGTCCCATGGCCCGCATCACCGTAGAAGATTGCCTGGAAGTGGTCGATAACCGCTTCGAACTCGTCATGATGGCTGCCAAGCGCGCGCGCCAGCTCGCCAACGGCGTCGAGCCGCTGCTCGACAACAGCGAGGCCCAGGACAAGCCGACCGTGCTGGCCCTGCGCGAAATCGCCTCCCGTCGCCTCGACACCGACTACATCGACGCCGTCGAGAAGGCCGAGCGCGAGCGCAAGGAACGCGAAGCCCTGGAATGGGCCGCGGCCGAAGTGGTCGCCGACGACGACATGTCGAAGGGCGACGACTGATCCCGGGATCGGTCACCGCATCGCACGTTTTCACGACCCCGCTCCGGCGGGGTCGTGTCGTTTGGGACGGACGGCGTCGGGAATGACCCGCAGGGCCGAACTTGATCGCGGGTCGCCCCCGGCCGCGCGTCCCGTGGGCCGTGCCGCACGCGAGCCTGAATCGTGAACGGATCCAGCACCGGCAAGGCCAATGCAAGCGTCGGCGGCGTTGCACCCCGCCACGTCGACACCTGGTCGACACCACGTCCTGACGGGGGATGGCCCACCCGTTCACGCGGGCGAGGGCTGATTGGGTGAGGTCGCGGCATTGCGTCAGCCGCCGCGGCCCGTATATTCAGGTCATGACCCCTTCCGAGACGGTGCTGGCATCGCCACTGCCCGGTGCGTCCGACGACGCGCCGCCGGACTATGTGCGCGAGCTGGAGCAGGCGGCCCATTACCTGCCGCTGGCGCAGCGCGAGCAACTGCACCGGGCCTGGGCCATCGGCGCGGCGGCCCATGCCGGCCAGACCCGCAAGTCGGGCGAGCCGTACATCACCCACCCGGTGGCCGTGGCCAAGGTGCTGGCCGACCAGGGGCTGGATGTGGAGACCCTGGTCGCGGCGATCCTGCATGACACGCTGGAAGACACGCCCCTCACACCGGAGGCCATCACCACCGGTTTCGGCGCGACGGTGACCGAGCTGGTCGACGGCGTGACCAAGCTGGACAAGCTGCAGTTCCGCGACCGCCAGGAAGCCAACGCCGAAAGCTTCCGCAAGATGCTGCTGGCGATGTCGCGCGACCTGCGCGTGATCCTGATCAAGCTGGCCGACCGCCTGCACAACATGCGCACCCTGGGCGCGCAGAGCACCGAGGCGCGGCGCCGCATCGCCACCGAGACGCTGGAGATCTACGCGCCCATCGCCCAGCGCCTGGGCATGAACCTGATCAAGGCCGAGCTGCAGGACCTGGGTTTCCGCGCCCTGCACCCCTGGCGCCACGCCGTGCTGGAAAAACGCATCCGCACCCAGCCGGTGATGCGGCGCGAATCGATGGTCCAGATCGAGGCGCAGCTGGCGCAGAAGCTGGCCAAGGAGAAACTTCAGCACCGCCTGGTGAGCCGGGTGAAATCGCCCTGGAGCATCTACAGCAAGATGCACGCCGAGCACAAAAGCTTCACCCAGGTGATGGACGTGTTCGGCTTCCGGATCGTGGTGGGCACGGTGGCCGACTGCTACCACGCGCTGGGCGTCGTGCACGCCGCGTACAAGCCGCTCGACGCGCGCTTCCGCGATTTCATCGCCATCCCCAAGGCAAACGGCTACCAGTCGCTGCACACGGTGCTGTTCGGTCCGTACGGCTCGCCGATCGAGGTGCAGATCCGCACCGAGGACATGGACCTGATCGCCGAGAAGGGCATCGCGGCGCACTGGTCGTACAAGCACGGCGGCAATACCTCGGGCGCGCAGAGCCGCGCGCAGGGCTGGATCAACAACCTGGTCGAATCCCAGCGCGCCACGGGCTCTTCGCTGGAGTTCCTCGAGAACGTCAAGGTCGACCTGTTCCCGGACGAGGTCTACCTGTTCACGCCCAAGGGCGACATCCTCGCGCTGCCGCGCAACGCGACCGCGCTGGACTTCGCCTACGCCGTGCACACCGACGTGGGCAACCATGCCGTGGCCGCGCGCGTGGACGGCAAGCTGGTGCCGCTGCGCAACAAGCTGGCCAGCGGACAGCGGGTGGAGATCATCACCGCGCGGTCGTCGGCGCCCAAGCCGCAGTGGCTGGAGTTCGTGGTCTCGGGCAAGGCGCGCACCTCGATCCGCCAGCAGCTCAAGCAGCTCGAGCATGAGGACGCGGTGCAGCTGGGCCACCGGATGCTCGATCGCGCGCTGGAGGCGCAGGCCACCTCGCTCGAGCGGGTGCCGGCCCAGCGCGTGGACGCGTTCCTGCACGAGCACCGCTATCCGCGCCTGGAGGCGTTGCTGGCCGACATCGCCCTGGGCAACCGCATGCCGGCCCAGGTCGCCCAGGCCCTCGTGCGCGAGAAGGCCGCCCGGCAGAAAACCGCGCGCGTGGTCGAACCGATCCCGCGCAGCGAGGAGAACATCCTGATCACCGGCGCCGAGCGCGGCGTGATCAGCTTCGCCCAATGCTGCCTGCCGATCCCCGGCGACGACATCATGGGGTACCACACCACCGGCAAGGGCATCGTGGTGCACCGGCTGGACTGCCCGAACCTGGCCGAATACCGCAAGTCCCCGGATCGCTGGGTGGCGATCGGCTGGGACCGCAAGGTCACCGGCGATTTCCCCACCGCCATGCGCATCGAACTGGACAACCGGCCCGGCGCGCTGGCGCAGGTCGCCGCCGCGATCGCCGAGGCCGAGTCGAACATCGACCGACTGGAATACATCGAACGCGACACCAATATTTCCGCGATCCGTTTCCAGATCGAAGTCCGCGACCGCAAGCACCTGGCCGAGGTGATGCGCCGCGTGCGGCGCCTGAAGGTGGTGCTGGGCGTGGCGCGCATCTGAGCGGGACGACCGGGCGCGCGGGTCTTCCCAAGGTCCCCGTTCCCGCTCCACTATGCCCGCCTCACCCTTTCCGGCCCGCTCCCATGTCCCGCGACATCATCCACACCGACCGCGCTCCGGCCGCCATCGGCCCGTACTCCCAGGCCGTGCGTGTCGGCGACACGGTGTATCTGTCGGGACAGATCCCGCTGGATCCCGACAGCGGGCTGCTGGTGCAGGGCGACATCAGCACGCAGGCGCGCCGCGCCTTCGACAACCTGCGGGCGGTCTGCGAAGCCGCCGATGGCTCGCTGGGCCAGATCGCGCGACTGGGCCTGTACCTGACCGACCTGGGCGACTTTGCCGCGGTCAATGCGGTGATGGCCGAATACTTCGAAGCGCCATACCCCGCGCGTTCCACCGTCGAGGTGGCCGGCCTGCCGCGTGGCGCGCAGTTCGAGGTCGATGCGGTGATGGTCCTCGACTGATCGCCGGCGTCACCTGCCCACGCCCGCCCGCGCACCCGCGTGGCCGGCGGCTGCTGCGACCGACTAGCCGCCAGCCGGTGCTGCCCGCGCGGTCCGCCGCAGGGACTGCGGCGCCACGCCGGTCCAGCGTTTGAACGCACGCCGGAACTCGCGTGCATCCCGGAAGCCGACCGCCACACCGACCTGGGCGATGTTCAGGCGCGCCTCGCCCAGCAGGCGGCGCGCCGACTCGCTGCGCACGCGGTCGTGGATGGCGGTGAAACTGGTCTGCGCCGCCTGCAGCTGGCGGCGCAGGGTGCGCTCGGTCAGGTGCAGCTCGGCGGCGATGTCCACCAGTCGCGGGTTGTCGGCGAGGCGGGTGCGGAGCAGGCGCTCGACAAGTACCGCGATTTCGCTGTGGGCGCCGGCGCTGGGCATCTGGCCATCGCACAGCGCCAGGACCTGGCGCGCGGTCGCCGCGTTGTGTGCGGGCATCGGCGTGGACAGCCACGCGCGATCGATCACGACGCGGTGGCCGCGGCCGTGGAAGCGCACCTCGCATTCGAACGCGGCCGCGTACCGGTCGGCGTATTCCGGGGGCGGGTAGGCCAGTTCGAGCACGCGCGGACGGAATCCCGGGCCGAGCAGGCCGCGGCACAGCCCGAGCGAGCTGACGAACAATTCCTCGCACAGGAACGGCTCCAGCTCGCGGTCGTGGTCGCGCGTGGTGGCCACCACGGCCAGGCCTTCGGGCACATCCTCGACCGACAGCTCGACCATCGCGCCGGTGATCGGCGCATAGCGGATGGCCAGGCGCAGTGCCTGTTCGAAATCCGGCGCGGTCAGCATCGCCAGCCCGAGCAGGCCAAAGCTGCCGATGTCCTGGCGCGCCCCCAGCGCCAGGCCATGGCCTTGTCCGGGCAGGCTGCGCAGTGCGCGGCGGATGATCTGGCTGGCCTGGCGGTAGGAAAGGCAGGGCAGGGATTCGGCCGGGCCGCCCTCGAACTGGGTCGGGCTCAGCCGTGACCCGGCGAACCACGGCTCGCACGGCTGGCCCTGTTCGCGGGCCATCGCCATCAGGCCGGCGACGATCGTGCTCTTGATGCTGGCTGCGCTCAGGCGCGGATCGCTGCCGACGGCCTGCAGCTCGTCGAAGCCGGCGTCGAGCGGCGCCGTGTCCGGATGCTCCATGGTGGTGGTTGTCCGTTTTGCCCCCCTCAGTATGCCGGCTTTGCCCTCCACCGCACGGTCCGCTGGTCACAGACTGGCGCATCACTTTCGGGGGCGGGAGCATGCGGATGCGGTCGATGGCATGGACAAGTGCGGTCCTGGCGTGCGCGGCGGCGCTGGCGGGCTGCCAGCAGAAGGCCGCGCCCGTGGCGGTCGACCGCGACTACCAGAAGGTGCTGATCGAGCGCCTGCTCGACGCCAAGCCGGGCGACGTCATCGACATCCCGGCCGGCACGTTCGCCTTCGACCGCAGCCTGAGCCTGCGCGTGGACGGCGTGACCCTGCGCGGCGCCGGCATGGACAAGACGGTGCTCAGCTTCAGGAACCAGAAGAGCGGCGCCGAGGGGCTGCTGGTCAACGCCAGCGATTTCACCATCGAGAACCTCGCCATCGAGGACAGCAAGGGTGACGGCCTCAAGGTCAACGAAGGCGAGAACATCACCATCCGCGGCGTGCGCGTGGAATGGACCCGCGGCCCCCACACCGACAACGGCGCCTATGGTCTGTACCCGGTGCAGACGAAGAACGTGCTGATCGAGGACTGCGTGGTTATCGGCGCTTCGGACGCCGGCGTCTACGTCGGCCAGTCCGAGACCATCATCGTCCGTCGCAACCGCGCCGAACGAAACGTGGCCGGCATCGAGATCGAGAACAGCAAGTTCGCCGACGTCTATGGCAATACCGCCATCGACAACACCGGCGGCATCCTGGTCTTCGACATGCCCAACCTGCCGCGCCGCGGCCACAGCACGCGCGTGTTCGGCAACCGCGTGGTCGGCAACAACACCGACAACTTCGCCCGCAAGGGCGCCGCGGTGGCGAGCGTGCCGGCGGGGTCGGGCATCGTGCTCAACTCGGCGGACAAGGTCGAGATCTTCGACAACGACATCGGCGACAACAAGACCGCCAACGTGATCATCTCCAGCTACTGGTCGACCGGGTACATGAACAAGTACGGCGTGTCCAAGGACTACGACCCGTACCCGGAGGAGGTCTACGTGCATGGCAACCGCTTCCAGGGCGGGGGCGACTCCCCCGACGGCCTGGACCTGAAGGCGCTGCGGGTGGCGATGTTCGGCCTGTCGGGCCGTCTGCCCGACGTGCTGTGGGATGGGTTCGCCAACGCCAAGCGCAGCCAGGGCCCGCAGATCTGCGTGGAGGGCGCATCCGGCGTGCTCAACGCCGATGGGCCGAACAAGTACAAGAGCCCGAGCATGGCCGGCGATGCCATGCGCTGCAGCCTGCCGCGGCTGCCGCAGGTGAGCCTCCCCACGACCGGCGTGGCGGCCACTGCGAAGGTGGCGCCCGCAGCATGAAGTGGTCTGTGCTTTCCGGCGTGGCCGTGCGCGCCGCGACGTTGATCACGCTGTCGGCGCTCGTCCTGCCGATCGTCGGCTGCGGCAAGGCTTCGGCCCCGTCGCCGGCGCCGGTGAGCTTCCACGCGCAGGGGCAGCCGGCCCGGTTGAGCGACTGGCACGTGCTGGTCGCCGATGGCGGGCACCTGCGCCTCAACGCCGGGGTGGAGCCCTACGCGCTCAACACCGCGTTGTTCAGCGACTACGCGCACAAGCTGCGCACGATCTGGATGCCGCCGGGCACGAAGGCGAAGTACGACGCGACGGAGGCCTTCGACTTCCCGGTCGGCACCATCATCAGCAAGACCTTCTACTACCCGCGCGCCGCCGGGGACAGCGATGCGGTACTGCGTGCGCCCACGCAGCCGGGAGAAAGCCGCGACGGGCTCGATCTCACGCGCATGCGACTGATCGAAACACGCTTGCTGGTGCGGCGCCAGGATGGCTGGGTTGCCTTGCCCTATGTGTGGAACGCGGAGCAGACCGACGCGGTGCTTGCGCGCGCAGGCGACAGCGTGCCGCTGGAGATGCGCGTGGCCGACGGTCGTCCCGCCCACCGGTTCGACTACCAGGTGCCGGATGCGAACCAGTGCGCCGGCTGCCACGCCACCGACAACAGCACCCGCGCGATCCAGCCGATCGGGCCGCGCGCCCGGCACCTCAATCGCGACGATCCCTGGCATCCGGGCGATAACCAGTTGACGAGGATGGCGGCGCTGGGACGCCTCGACGGCCTGCCGGCGTCGGGCATCGCGCGCAATGCGCGGCTGGATGATGCGGCCGCGCCGCTAGCGGACCGGGCGCGCGCCTACCTCGACGTGAACTGCGGTCATTGCCACAGTCCGCGCGGTCCGGCCGATACCTCCGGGCTGTGGCTCGATGCAGGCACGCAGGACCCGATCCGCCTGGGTCGATGCAAGCCGCCGATCGCGGCCGGCCAGGGCACCGGCGATCACACGTTCGACATCGTGCCGGGAAAGCCGGAAGACTCGATCCTGGTCTATCGCATGGACAGTCTCGACCCGGGCGCGATGATGCCCGAGGTCGGCCGCGCCACCGTCGACGAGGAAGGCGTGGCGCTGGTCCGCGACTGGATCCGCGACTGGGTCGGCCAGTGCAGCGGCGCGGGCGATGCGGGGGCGTCGCGGCCGGTCAATACCGCGCTGCGTCCGTAATAAAAAGAACCAACAACTCAATGGACGTCCTGGGGGGATAATCCGATGTCGCCATGCAAGAACCGGCTCGCGCTTTCGCTGGCCTACGCGTTGTTCGGATGTGCGTCGCTTGGCCTGGCGCCGCGCGCTTTGGCCCAGCAGGCGCCGACGCCAGGGGCGGGAGCGGTCGAACGCACCGCCACCGATCTCGACACCGTCACCGTCACCGCGCAGAGCCGCGAGCAGGAAGTGCAGGACGTGCCGATCGCGTTGCAGGTGGTCGACGCCCGCATGCTCAACGACATCGCCGCCGAGGACCTCGGCGACATCGACAGCTTCGTCCCCGGCCTGGCGGTCAGCTCGGTGCAGCCCACGCAGCCCTCGTTCAAGCTGCGCGGCATCGAGACCGATGATTTCGGCATCGGCACCGATCCGGCCGTGGGCATCTTCGTCGATGGCGTGTATGGCGGCCGCGGCGGTGGCGTGCTGCTGCCGTTCGTGGACGTGGAGCGCATCGAGGTGCTGAAGGGGCCGCAGGGCACGCTGTTCGGGCGCAACACCGCCGCGGGCGCGATCTCGCTGATCACCCGCCGGCCGCAGAACGAGACCGAGGCGCGCGCCAGGCTGCGCGTGGGCAATTACGGCAAGACCTACGCCGAGGCGATGTGGAACATCCCCACCGGTGACAACTCCGCCTTCCGCCTCAACGCGCTGGTCAACCACAGCGACGGCTGGATCGAGGACGGCGTCACCGGCGAGGACCTGGGCGGCGAGGACAACTGGGCCACGCGCGCGGCCTGGCAGGTGCGCGCGGGCGACAACACCACCGCCTACCTGAGCTGGGACCACGAGAGCCTGGACCAGAACGGCCGCCCCACCACCGGTGTCGTGCCGCTGCCCGCCTTTCCGGGCATTCCGCAGGCGCCGGCCGACGAGGATGCCTACCAGGATCCGCGTCACCTGCAGACCTTCAGCGACACGGACGTCAGCGCCGAATGGCGCACCTTCGACGGCGTGTCGCTGATCCTGGACCACAGCTTCGGCTGGAGCACGATGACGTCGACGACGTCCTGGCGCCAGTACGACTCGCTCAACCAGGTGGAGGAAGACGGCACGAACCGCTTCGACCTGTACATCGACTCGACCAACACCGAGAGCAACGAGAGCTTCTACCAGGAGTTCAAGTTCGCCGGCGCGACCGAGCGCTTCGACTGGGTGGCGGGCGTGAGCTACTTCAACGAAGAGGCCGAGCAGACCAGCGAGGTCAACACCAACACCGACACGGTCGACAACATCGCCCGGAACATGGGCTTGGCGCCTCCCGAGGGGCTGTTCGGCCTCACCAGCGGGCTGGCGCAGATGTTCGGCATCCCGGTGAACCTGATGGGGCAGAGCTGGAACGAGCAGTTCCAGAACACCCTGGAAACGACCGCGTACGCCGCCTTCGGCGACGTCATCTGGCACGCCACCGACAGGCTTAACTTCACCGTCGGCATGCGCTACACACACGACCAGAAGGACTTCAGCTGGCTCAACGACCACCGAACCGCCGACGGACTGGACGCGCAGCTGGCACTCCTGGGACGCGATCGGGTTCTTTGACCTGCTCAACGCCAACGGCATTCCGCTCACCCGCGACGCGCTGACCTTCGACGTCGCCTTCATCGATCCGCCGGCGATGGCCAACAAGGGCGTGATGGTGCGCGACAGCGCCAGCTGGAGCGACTTCAGCCCGCGCTTCGTCGTCGACTACCACCTCAGCGACGACGCCATGGTGTTCGCCTCGCTGGCCAAGGGCTACAAGGCCGGCGGCTACAACGCGCTGCAGATCGGGCCGGCCTTCGACAACGAGGACGTGTGGAACTTCGAAACCGGCATCAAGCAGGCCTTCGACAACCGGCTGTCCTACAACGCGTCGGTGTTCTACTACAACTACGACAACCGCCAGGCCGTGGTGCTGATCGATCCGGATCCGACCAACCCCAGCGACATCCCGCGCTTCGTGATCGACACCAGCGACCTGGAAGCCTGGGGCGTGGACTTCGACACCCGCTGGCAGGTGACCGACGCCTTTGGCTTCGATTTCCAGATGGAGTGGATCGATTCCACCTACAAGAACTACGTAACCCAGGAAGGACTCGACCTCGCCGGCGAGCCCACCGGCGAGCCGAAGCTGACTGCCTCGCTCGGCGCCAGCTACGTGTTCGACCTGGGCAACCACGGCGACCTGCGCCTGGCCGCGCGCCATGCCTACCGCGGCGAGCAGCGCTGCAACGAGGGCTCGAACCTGCAGGGCAACTGCGGCGTCAACGAAGCCCTGGACATCGGCGAGTCGCAGCAGCGCACCGACGTGCGCCTGGGCTGGACCTCGCCGCGCGGGCATTGGGGCTGGGCCGTGTACGGCAACAACGTGTTCGACAACCGCTATGTCACGAGCCTGAACACCTACGGCAAGGACGTGCTGGGCGTGGTCGGGGCCGGCGTGACCGAGCCGCGCACCTACGGCTTCGAAGTCACCGTGCAGTACTGACGCGGCGGCGGTGCCGGGACACCCCTCCCTCGGCACCGCCCCGCTCTTTCCGCAATCTGCCTGCGCCCTGGGGTTTTGCTCGGCGCGCATTCCCGGCATCCTGTGCCGATGCCGAACCCAACGCGCGGCGGAACGGCGCCGCGCCCCGCCGTCGACCTCAACCAGCAAGCCATCAGCACCCTGCGTGGCGTCGGTCCGAGCGTGGCCGAGAAGCTGGCCGCACGCGGCCTGTCGACGTTGCAGGATCTGTGGCTGCATCTGCCCCGCCAGTACGAGGACCGCACCAGCCTGACGCCGATCCGCCTGCTGCAGCCGGGCGTGGCGGCACAGGTGGAGGGGCGCGTGGAAGCCGTCGAACGGGGCTTCCGGTATCGCCCGATGCTGCGCGTGGCGGTCGGCGACGATTCGCACGCCACCGTGGTGCTGCGCTTCTTCCATTTCCGCGCCACGCAGGTGGCGCAGTTCACGCCGGGCGCCCGTGTGCGCTGCTACGGCACGCCGCGGCCCGGGCAGCATGGCCTGGAGATCGTGCACCCCAGCTACCGCATCCTCGATGACGCGGCCGCGGAGGGACTGGGCGAGGCGCTGGACCCGGTCTACCCGGCGGTCGAAGGCGTCGGCCCGGCTTCACTGCGACGGCTGATCGGCCTGGCCCTGGACCGGCTGCCCGGCGACGACGTGCTGGAGCTGCTGCCGGCGGAACTGCGCGAATCATTGCGCCTGCCACTGCTGCGCCAGGCGCTGCTGACGGTGCATCGTCCGCAGGCCGGCGACGACATTGCCGCGCTGCTGGCCGGTCGCCACCCCGCGCAGCGGCGACTGGCGCTGGAGGAACTGCTGGCCCATCACCTGAGCCTGCGCCGGCAGCGGCTGGCCCAGCAGGCGCATGCCGCGCACGCACTGCCGGCCACCGCGCTCGCCGCCCGCCTGCGCCGGGCGTTGCCGTTCGCGCTCACCGGCGCGCAGCAGCGCGTGTACGAGCAGATCCGTGCGGACCCTGGCGCGGCCCTCGCCGATGCTGCGGCTGGTGCAGGGCGACGTGGGCAGCGGCAAGACCGTCGTCGCCGCCCTGGCCGCAATGCACGCCGTCGACGCGGGCCGGCAGGCGGCGCTGATGGCGCCGACCGAACTGCTCGCCGAGCAGCACCTCAACAACCTGCGCGTCTGGCTGGAACCGCTGGACGTGCGCGTCGCCTGGCTCGCGGGCAAGGTGACCGGCAAGGCCCGAACTCGCGCGCTTGAAGCGGTCGCCAGCGGCGAGGCCCAGGTGGTCGTCGGCACGCACGCGCTCATGCAGAAAGGCGTGGCCTTCAATGATCTCGCCCTGGCCATCGTCGACGAACAGCACCGCTTCGGCGTGCACCAGCGGCTCGCGCTGCGCGACAAGGGCGCCGGTGGAACGGTGGGCGCGGCGGCGGTCGTGCCGCACCAGCTGGTGATGACGGCCACACCGATCCCCCCGCACCCTGGCGATGGCCGCCTATGCCGACCTCGACGTTTCGGCCATCGACGAGCTGCCGCCGGGCCGTACCCCGGTCCACACCGTCGCGTTGAGCGGCCAGCGGCGCCCGGAACTGGTCGAGCGCATCCGCGAGGCCTGCGCCCAGGGGCGGCAGGCCTACTGGGTGTGCACGCTGATCGACGACTCCGACGAAGTCGTGGCGCAGGCGGCGCAGACCACGTTCGAGGACCTGTCCCGGCAGCTGGCCGGTGTGCGAGTCGGCCTCGTCCATGGCCGCATGAAGGGCGCGGAGAAGCAGTCCACCATGCGCGCCTTCAAGGACGGCGCGATCGACCTGCTGGTGGCCACGACCGTGATCGAGGTCGGCGTCGACGTGCCCAACGCATCGCTGATGATCATCGAGAACGCCGAGCGGCTGGGGCTGGCGCAGCTGCACCAGCTGCGGGGCCGGGTGGGGCGGGGCAGTGCGGCTTCCAGCTGCGTGCTGCTGTATCAGTCGCCCTTGTCGCAGCTGGCGCGGGAGCGGCTGGAAACGATGCGCGAGACCAACGATGGTTTCGTCATCGCGGAAAAGGACCTGGAACTGCGCGGTCCCTGGTGAACTGCTGGGCACGCGGCAGACTGGCCTGGCCGGGTTCCGCGTGGCCGACCTCGCCCGCGACGCCGACCTGCTCCCGCTGGTGCACGAGGTCGGTGCGCGCCTGCTCGAGCAGGCGCCCGTACTGGCCGAGCGCATCGTCGCGCGCTGGGTCGGTGGCGCCGCGCGCTACGCGTCGGCCTGACCGATGGCCGTCCGGCCGGTCACGAGCGCCGCCGCCTGGTTCGGCCCGGATCTGGGCCGCCTGCATCCGGCGCTGCGGGCGCTGCATCGCGAAGGCGGGTGTCTCGAGGGCCCCGCGCGCATCACCCTGGGCCGCGGCCTGGCCGGGCTGTTCGGGCGTCGTCTCGCGCGCGGGCTGGGCCTCCCACTGGATCGCCGCGAGGCCACAATGCGCGTGCGGGTGAGCCACGGGCCCGACGGCATGCGCTGGGGACGTGCGTTCGACGATGGCAGCGAGCGGTGCTCAGTGTTCCTTCCGGTCGGCCATTTTCCCGGTGGGCACTGGATCGAGCAGACCGGTGCCATCCGTCTGCAACTGGCGGTGTCGATCCAGGCAGGGGGCGGATGGTGTTGGCAGCTTCAAGCTGCCCGGATCGGGCCGCTGCCGTTGCCCGCGCTGCTGCGTCCGCGCATGCGCGCATGCAAGCGCATCGATTCCAGTGGCCGCTATTGCTTCGAGGTCGGCGTCGCCTGGCCGGGGCTGGGCACGCTCCTGCGCTATGAGGGCGTCCTGCATCGCGTTGGCGCGGCCGCCGCGTCCAATGGCGTCGCGGCGGCATAATGGCGGCATGAATCCCCGCATCCCGCTGCTGATCGATACCGACCCTGGCGTGGACGACGCGCTGGCCCTGCTCATGGCCTTCAACGACCCGCGCCACGAAGTGGTCGGGCTGACGATCGCCGCGGGCAACGTGGGTCTGGTCCACACCGTCGCCAACGCGCTCAAGCTGTGCGAGGTCGCGGGCGTGGACACGCCGGTGTTCGCCGGCTGCGCCGCGCCCCTGCTGCATCCGGCGCGCGACGCCGCCTACGTGCACGGCCGCGACGGGTTCGGCGACACGGGTTATGAACCGGCCACCCGCCAGGCCGAGGCCGAACACGCCGCACTGGCCATCCTGCGGCTCTCGCACGAGCATGCCGGGCGACTGCTGCTGGTGGCGCTGGGTCCGCTGACGAATCTTGCGCTCGCGCTCAAGCTGGATCCGACGCTGCCCTCGCGCGTGGCGCGCTGCGTGGTGATGGGCGGCGCGGTTACCGCCCACGGCAACATCACGGCGGCCGCCGAGTTCAACATCGCCTTCGATCCGGAGGCCGCCCACCTTGTGTTCGAGGCCTTCCCGATGATCGACCTGTGCGACTGGGAAGCCACGCTCGCCCACGGCCTGGCGCACACGCACGTCAACGCCTGGCTGGCCGCCGACGCGCCCCGGGCGCGCTTCTACGAAGCCATTTCCCGCCAGACGCGGGCCTGGGCCGGCGAGCGGCGCGGTTCGCACTGGCAATCGGCCGACGGCCTGGCCATGGCGTATGCGCTGGACCCCCAAGCGGCGCTGGAGGTCGAAGAGCGGGCCCTGGCCGTGGAACTGCAGGGCCGGCATGCCCGCGGCGCGACCGTGGTCGACTGGCGGCGCGAGGAGGGTCGGCCGGACCACGTCCGCATCCTGATGCGCTACGACCAGGCCCGGTTCGAGGCCCTCATCCAGGCGGCCCTGACGGCGGCTTGAATTCGACTTGCCCCCGCCGGAAGGGGCCGCTATACTGCTCCGCTTTCCCGAACGAATTGGTGCGTTGCCATGAAAGCCGGCATCCATCCCGAATACCGCGAAGTCGTTTTCCAGGACGTGACCACCGAGTTCGCGTTCCTCACCCGCTCGACCCTTGGCAGCAAGGAATCGATCAAGTGGGAAGACGGCAACGAATACCCGCTGATCAAGCTGGACATCTCGTCCGCGTCGCACCCGTTCTACACGGGCAAGCACAAGATCATGGATACCGGCGGCCGCGTGGACAAGTTCCGCAAGCGCTACTCCCAGAAGTGATCCCGGTCGGTCCGCGCATCCGCGCGGATCGCCCACGCCATCCACGGCCGTCCGCACCGAGTCGCCTTCGCGACCCGCGCGCTCCGGTTCGGATGGTCCTCAACGGCTGCCGTCAGGCGGCCGTTGTCGTTTGCGTGCCGGTACGGCCATCGGGCCGCCCACCCGGCAGACCGCGGCACCCTGGCCGCCCCCTCGCCATTACGCAGCGACACGGGATGCGGTCTCCCGGTACAGCGCAGCAAGCGCTAGTCCCTGAGTGATCCCGGTCGGTCAGTGCGGCTCGACCTCGCCATCATCACGGCTGCTCCGCCCCGGACCTGACCTGCACGCCCGGATGGTCCTCAACGGCCGCCGTCCGGCGGCCGTCGTCGTTTGCCGGCTCGGCAATCGCCGCGCCACCTGCCGTGGGCGGCGGCAACTCCCAGGTGGGGCGGACGGCCCATGCGCCGGGGCGCATCAACGCAGGGCCGCGGCTTCCCGGTCCGTAGCAGGCCAGCAATGCGGCTGCGCGCCTGCTGGAGATGGTTGGCCGCACGGCGTTTTTTGGAGCAGTCGCTCTATTCGCGTGGGGCGCCGCGACCTGCAAACCAGGCTGCGTGCCCGAACGCTTATGCGATAATTCGCATGTCGCGGCGGCGCACCGCGAATCCTCCAGATGTTCTCCCACCACGTCGCGGCCCTCCCTGTGGCGTGCTTTTTTCAGGAGCTTTGCGTGACCGAGTCCACCAAGTCCGGCCTTGACCAGGTCACCGTGACCGCGGGCGACAAGACCGTCAGTCTGCCCGTTCACCACCCCGTGCTGGGCGCGCCGTGCATCGATGTGGGCAAGCTGCCGAAGGAAACCGGCTGCTTCACCTACGACAACGGATTCACCGCCACCGCCAGCTGCCGCTCGGCCATTACCTACATCGATGGCGACGCCGGCGTGCTGCTCTACCGCGGTTACCCGATCGAGCAGCTCGCGCAGAACTCCAGCTTCCTGGAAGTGGCGTACCTGCTCATGAACGGCGAGCTGCCCAACGCCGCCGAATTCGACAGCTTCGAGCACGAGGTCACGCATCACACGATGATGCACGAGGCCTTCCGCACGTTCCTGTACGGGTTCCGCCACGACGCGCACCCCATGGCCATGCTGGTGGGCATGCTGGGCTCGATGGCCAGCTTCTACCACAACGACCTGGATCTGGAAGATCCGGTGCAGCGTCGACTGGCCGCGATCCGCCTGATCGCCAAGGTGCCCACGATCGCCGCCGCCTGCCATCGTTATTCGATCGGCTGGCCGATCCGGTACCCGAAGAACAACCTCGAGTACACCACGCGCTTCCTGCACATGATGAAGGAAGTGCCGAGCGAGCCGCTGGAGCTCAGCCCGGTCGCCGCCAAGGCGATGGACCTGCTCTTCATCCTGCACGCCGACCACGAGCAGAACGCCTCCACCTCGACCGTGCGCATGGTCGGCTCCACCGGTGCCAATCCCTACGCGTGCCTGGCCGCCGGCGTGGCGGCCTTGTGGGGTCCCGCCCACGGCGGCGCCAACGAGGCCGTGTTGAAGATGCTGGCCGAGATCGGCCGCCCGGAGAACGTGAAGTCCGCCGTCGACAAGGCCAAGGACAAGGAATCGGGCTTCCGCCTGATGGGCTTCGGCCACCGCGTCTACAAGAACTACGATCCGCGCGCCGCGCTCGTCCGCAAGATGACCCACGACGTGCTGGGCAGCCTGGGCATCAACGACCCTCTGCTGGACGTGGCGATGAAGCTCGAAGAGGCCGCGCTGAAGGACGACTACTTCGTCTCGCGCAAGCTGTACCCGAACGTCGATTTCTACTCGGGCATCATCTACAAGGCGCTGGGCATTCCGGTGGAGATGTTCACCGTCATGTTCGCCATCGCGCGCACCGCCGGCTGGGTGGCGCACTGGCTGGAACAGCAGGACGATCCGGAAAACAAGATCGGCCGTCCGCGCCAGATCTACACGGGTGCACCCACGCGCGATTACGTCGGCATCGACCGCCGCTGATCGCCTGTCACCGGCAGTCATGGAAACGCCCCGCATCGCGGGGCGTTTTCGTTTCCGGGCTACCGGGCTGGACGGGAAAGCCGCCGGGCATCAGCTTGGCGGAGCTGTCCCCACGTAAGCTTCGATTTCCTCGTCGGCCAGCAACTGGCGCAGCTGTGGCAGCGAAGCGCGCTTCATCGGCTTCTCGTCGACGTTGGACAGCGGCGCCTGGCGCAACACGTCGTGCGGCAGGACGGTGAGGTCGAAGGACAGTTCCTCGGCCGCGAACACCCAGACGGGCACATCCTGGCTGCGCTCGCGGTCCAGCCGGACCCGGCGGTTGCGCGATTCGGCCGGAATGCCCTGCTGGTCCAGGAAACGGTGCGCGGCCTCGGGGTCGTCCGTGTGCAGGTGCAGGCTCACCGGCGTGCGTGAATCGGCGGTGCCTTCCAGCACCGGGCCGACCAGGCGCGGGTCGAATGGCGCGAAGAATTCCAGGGCGCGCAGCGCGGCCTCGCGGCGCTGGCGCAGCTCGCCAACGTTCTCGCGCTGGAACAGCCGCTGGTATTCGCGCAGGGCGTCCTCGATCTCGCGGTTCCGCGGCAACGATGCGTCGTCGAAGATGCCCAGCCGCTGGGCGGCCTTGAGCTTGGCCTGGTGGTAGTCGCGGACGCCACCCTCGGCCATCAGGCGCGCCGCTTCATGCGCCAGGCTGCGCCGGCGTTCGTTGGTGCGGGTCTGGGCGTGCAGGTGGGCGTGCTGTCGGGCGTGGCGCATGAACGTCCTCCGCGGCTGGCACGACGACGGCGAAGCACTCCGCCGCGGCCGGCGAGCGCCGGCAGGAACAGACGCTATCACGGGCGAAGTGAACCCGGCATCGCCGCCTCAGGGCCTTGCCGCGGCCGCGCCGGCGGCGCGGGGTTCCAGCGGCTCCGCCCCGGGGTCTGCGGCCGGAATCCTCGTGGATCCCGGCCGCTCCGGCATCAGAAGATGTCGAACGATTCCTCGGCCGGCGTCGACTCTTCCGGTCCGTAGTCGACCGACGTCTCCATGCGATCCAGGTCTTCGGCCTTGACCCATTCGACCACGCCGCCGCTGCCCTCGGGCAGCAGGCTGCCGTTGGCGCCTACCGACACCTTGACCATGCCATCGGGCGGCTCGTTGATCGCCAGCGGCTGGTCCTTGAGTGCCACGCGCATGTAGTCGATCCAGATCGGCAGCGCGGCCTTGCCGCCGTACTCGCGGTAGCCCAGCGACTTGAAGTCGTCGCGGCCGACCCAGACGGTGGTCACGTACGGCCCGCCGAAGCCCGAGAACCAGGCGTCGCGGTGGTCGTTCGTCGAGCCGGTCTTGCCGCCGACGTCCTCGCGGCCGAGCACCTTGGCCGCAGTGCCCGTGCCACGCTGGACGACGTCGCGCAGCATCGAAGTGATCTGGTAGGAAATGCGCCCGTCCATCGCCTTGGGCGCCACCACCATGTCCGCCGGTACGGCCTTGAGCGGCTTGGGCTTGGCGGCTTCGGCGGCCTTGTCCTTGCTGTCCTTGTTGTCCTTGCCGCCCTTGCCGGGCTTGGCTTGGCTGGCGGCGGCGTCGGCGCCAGGTCCGAGGTCGAAACCATCGACGACTGTCGAGGCCGTGGTCTGCACCGGCTGGCCGGCGGTGCCCGCCAGCGCGCAGCCCGGGCAGGCGGTAGGCGGCTTTTCCTTGAAGATCACCGCGCCGTCGCGATCGCGCACTTCGTCGATGAACCACGGCGTGATGCGGAAGCCGCCGTTGGCGAACGCCGCGAAGCCGCGCGCGACCGAGATCGGCGTGAGCGAAGCGGTGCCCAGCGACATCGACAGGTTCGGCGGAAGTTCTTTCTCCTCGAAGCCCAGGTGGCTGATGTACTTGCGGGCGAAGTCCACGCCGATCGCGTCGAGCAGGCGCACCGACACCAGGTTGCGCGACTGCACCATCGCCTCGCGCAGGCGCATCGGGCCGGCGAAGTTGCCCGAGTCGTTCTGCGGACGCCACATGTGCCCGCGGCGATCCTGGAAGACCACCGGTGCGTCGAGCACGATCGATGCCGGATTGAACCCGCGCTCGAACGAGGCCGCGTACAGGAAGGGCTTGAAGCTGGAGCCGGGCTGGCGACGGGCCTGGGTGGCGCGATTGAACTTGTTGCCAGCGAAGCTGAAACCACCCGACAGCGCACGCAGGGCGCCGGTGGATGCTTCCAGGGAGACCAGCGCCGACTGCGCCTGCGGCAGCTGGTCCAACTCGTACTGGGGTGCGGCGTCGGACGCGGCGGCGGCCGCGAGAGCGGCCTTGGCGTCCTTGGCGTCCTTGTCGGCCTTCTTCTCGACCAGGCGCACGCGGACCAGGTCGCCGCGCTTGACCAGGCTGCCCGGACTGCGGCCGCCCCAGCCCTGCGAGGCCGCGAAGTCGACCGTCGTGCCGTCGCGCAGCATCACCGAGGCCTTGCCGCCATCGGTGGCGAGCACCACCGCAGGCAGCAGGCCGGCCTGCGGCGGGATGTCGCGCATGCGGCCACGGGTGATGGCCGGATCCTCGCCCGTGGCCAGGTCGAAGTGTTCCTCGACGCCGTGCCAGCCGTGTCGCTTGTCGTAGACGCGCAGGCCGTCGCGCACCGCCGCATCCGCGGCGGTCTGCAGGACCGGGTCGATGGTGGTGATGACGTGGTAACCCTTGGTCAGCGCCTCGGCGCCATAGCGGGCCACCATCTCCTGGCGGACCATCTCGGCGACGTAGGGCGCGTAGACCTCGATCGGCCGCTCGTGCGGCGAGGCGTGCATGGGCGCGGCCTTGGCCGCGTCGGCCTCGGCGTGGGTGACGTACTTGAGCTGCGCCATCCGCTCCAGGATGTAGACGTCGCGGCGTTCCTTGGCGCGGACCGGGTTGCTGAGCGGGTTGGCGGTGGACGGGAATTTCGGGATCGCCGCCAGCGACGCCATCTCGTCCAGGGTCAGTTCGCCGAGCTTCTTGCCGTAGTAGAACTCCGCCGCGGCGGCCACGCCGTAGGAACGGTGGCCGAAGAAGCTCTTGTTCAGATACAGCTCGAAGATCTCGTCCTTGCTCAGCTCGCGCTCGATGCGCATTGCCAGCAGGATCTCGGCCAGCTTGCGCTTGTAGCTGTATTCCTGGCTGAGGAAGAACTGGCGTGCGACCTGCTGGGTGATGGTCGACCCGCCCGGCACGCGCTTGTCGCTGGTGGTGGCCAGCAGCCAGACGGCACGCGCGATGCCTTTGTAGTCGACGCCATGGTGCTGGTAGAACCGCGCGTCCTCGGCCGCAAGGAAGGCCTGCTTGAGCCGCAGCGGCACTTCCTTGATGTCGCTGGGATAGCGGCGGGTCTCGCCGAACAGGCCGATCAGGCTGCCTTCGCGCGCGTAGACGTACATCGGCTCCTGCAGTTCGACAGCACGCAGGGTCTCGACGTCCGGCAGTTTCGGCGCGATCAGGTAGTACAGAATGCCCAGCGCAATGGCGCCAAGCAGGGCCACACTGGCAACCGCAATAAGCGTCCAGCGCAGCAAGCGTCTCAAACGGGGCATCAAAGCAGGATTCCTGTGCAGCGAGGATTGCGGGTGTTGTGGGCGAGGAGTATAGAGGAGGCGAGTGAGCGCCCCGGTACGTATGGAACCCGCAGCGTCGATGCGGTTCCGCACCGGAGCCGCGTGCCGGGGGGGCGGACGGCGCGGTCTGCGCAGTCCGGGCCCCGGTCTCCCGTTCTGGTCCCGATCGTGTCCGTCGCATGTCTCAGACTGCTGCGGGGTCGGCCCCGGGCGGGACGGTGCAGGGGCCAGTCAAGGTGTTGGGGTGGTTGGGGTGGGGCGGGGGTCCGGGTGGGGTATGAGGCCGGCGGCCGCTCGACCCTGAGTTCCCCGTTGGGTGCTCAAAAGCGGTCTGGTTTGGCAATTCGTGTCACCGGGGTGTTGCCAGCCCGTTAAAAGTCCGATATTTAAGGCGGGGCCACACGAATTGCGCGTAAGCGCTTGTGGCATGGGGAGAAAAATCGTGGGGATAGTCACAAAAAGCCAGCCGGCCCTCGTCGGCGTGGACATCAGCTCGACGGCCGTCAAGCTGTTGCAGCTCTCCCGTGCGGGCGACCGCTACCGGGTGGAGCACTACGCGGTCGAGCCGCTGCCGCCCAATGCGGTGGTCGAAAAGAACATCGTCGAGGTCGAGGCGGTGGGCGAGGCCATCCGGCGCGCGGTCAACCGCTCGGGGACCAAGGTCAAGTTCGCCGCGGCAGCGGTCGCGGGGTCCTCGGTGATCACCAAAGTGATCCCGATGCCAGCCGATCTCGACGAGGACGACCTGGAATCCCAGGTTGAACTGGAAGCGGTCAACTACGTCCCGTACCCGATCGAGGAAGTGAACCTCGATTTCGAGGTGCTGGGTCCCATGCCGAACAATCCCGGCACGCTCCAGGTCCTGCTGGCCGCCTCGCGGTCGGAGAACGTGGAGCTGCGGTCCTCCGCGCTCGAGATCGGCGGGCTCACCCCGCGGGTCATGGACGTGGAGGCCTTCGCGATCGAGAACGCCTTCTCGCTGCTGGCCAACCAGCTCAGCGGGCCGCGCGACGGCCTGACCGCGCTGATCGACTCCGGCGCGACGATGACCACGCTCAATGTCCTGCGTACGGGCCGCAGCCTGTACAGCCGCGAACAGGTATTCGGCGGCAAGCAGCTGACCGACGAGGTCATGCGGCGCTACGGGCTCAGCTACGAGGAAGCCGGACTGGCCAAGCGCCAGGGCGGCCTGCCCGAGAGTTACGCCAACGAAGTGCTGGAGCCGTTCAAGGAAGCGATGGTCCAGCAGGTCAGCCGACTGTTGCAGTTCTTCTATGCCGGCAGTGAATTCAACCGGGTCGACCAGATCGTCCTGGCCGGCGGCAACGCGGCCATCCCGGGCATCGCGCAGATGGTCGAGGAGCAGCTGGGCGTGCCCACCCTGGTGGCCAACCCGCTGGCCCACATGACGCTCGGTCCGCGCGTGCAGGCGCACGCGCTGGCGCAGGACGCGCCCGCCCTGATGATTGCCTGCGGCCTGGCCCTGAGGAGCTTCGACTGATGGCACGGATCAACCTCCTCCCCTGGCGTGCCGAACGCCGCAAGCAGCGGCAGAAGGAGTTCGGCATCCTGCTCGGCCTTTCCGCGATGGGCGCCGTGCTGATTGCCGTCCTGATGGTCGGTTACTACAACAGCCAGATCAGCGGGCAGAAGGAACGCAACGCCTATCTGACCACGCAGATCGAGCAGGTCCAGCGGCAGATCGACGAGATCAAGCTGCTGGACGAGAAGAAGGCCAAGCTCCTCGCCCGCAAGGAAATCATCGAGAAGCTGCAGGCCAACCGCTCGCAGATGGTCCACCTGTTCGACTCGCTGGTCCGCACCATTCCCGACGGCGTGATCCTGACCTCCATCAAGCAGGACCAGGAAACGCTGACCCTGGAAGGCCGCGCGCAGTCCAACGCCCGCGTCAGTACCTACATGCGCAACCTCGAAAGCTCGGGCTGGATGACCAATCCGGACCTGTCGATCATCGAGGCCAAGGGTGAGGACCGGGCGCTGCCGAACGAGTTCAAGCTCTCGGTGAAGCTGGCCAACCCGAACGCGCCCAAGGACGAGGACGGCGACGGCGTGCCTGACGCACCGGCCGCGGCCCCGGCTGGCACGGCTCCGGCGGGTACCGCCCCGGCCGCGCCCGGCAGCCCGGCTCCGGCTCCCGCTCCGGCTCCGGCTCCGGCCAACACCACACCTCCCGCCCCATCCGCGGCTTCCGCGACTCAAGGAGCCTCGTCGTGAGCAAGAAAATCTCGCTGCGGGACCTCGACATCAACAACATCGGCGCGTGGCCGCAGCAGGCGAAGATCGGCCTGTGCGTCATCATCGCGCTGCTGATCATCGGCCTGAGCTGGTTCTTCTTCGTGCGCGACAAGCTGCGCGAGCTGCAGACCCTGGAAAAGACGGAATCCGAGCTTCGCGAGGAGTTTGAAACCAAGCAGGGCCGGGCCTCCAACCTGGAGCCGCTCAAGCAGCAGCTGGCGCAGATGGAAGAGCAGCTCAAGCAGATGCTCCGCCAGCTGCCCAGCAAGACCGAAATGCCCGACCTGATCGTGGACATCTCGCAGACCGCACTGGCCACCGGCATCACCAACGAGCTCTTCCAGCCTGGTCCGGAAGTGCCCAAGGAGTTCTACGCCGAGAAGCCGATCGCGCTGCGCATGGTGGGGACCTACCACCAGTTCGGCGGTTTCGTCAGCGGCGTGGCCACGCTGCCGCGCGTGGTCATCATGACCATGCACGACATCCAGCTGCAGCCACGCAACAAGGACCGGAACAACAAGGCCATTCCGATCACGCCCAACAGCCCGCTCGAACTGGCCGGTACGGTGAAAACCTACCGTTACCTGGACGAAGAGGAAGTGGCGGCTCAGGAAGCAGCGGCCGCAGAAGCTGCGGGCAAGGGTGGCACCGCCACGCCGCCCGCTCCGAAGCAGGGGGGAACCTGAGATGCGTGGACGTAATCACGGAATCCTCCCGTCGGCGCGCCTGGCGCTGGGCCTGGCCCTCGCGCTGGCGTTGACCGGTTGCGCGCGGGGCATCACCAGCCAGCCTGGGGACGCCCCCAACCTGGAAAGCTTCGTCGCCGAAGTGAAGGCCAAGCCGGCCCCGCCGCTCGAACCACTGCCGGTGATGCAGCAGTTCGAGACATTCGAATACACCGCGCACACGCTGCGCGACCCCTTCAGCAACGCGTTCACCGACGACGGTTCGGGCGGCGGTCCGCGTCCTGACCGCCAGCGCCGCAAGCAGACGCTCGAGCAGTTCCCGCTCGACAGCCTGGACATGGTCGGCACGCTGGGCAGTGGGGGTGGAGTCATCGGCCTGGTGCTGGCGCCCGACAAGGTGACCTACCGGGTGCGCGCAGGCAATTACATGGGCCAGAGCGACGGTCGCGTCACGGGTGTGTTCGAAGACCGTATCGAACTGGTGGAACTGGTGCCGGATGGCGCGGGTGGCTGGCTGGAACGTCCAGCGTCGGTCGCATTAGAAGATAATTGATTGGGGGATACACGATGACCGTTTTCAACGCCACACGCTCCAAGCGCGCCGGCATCGGCCTCGCAATCGGCCTGCTCGCCGGGTACAGCGCGGTTCACGCCGCGCCCCCGTCCGAGGGAGGCAGTTTCACGCCGACCTTCATCGCGCAAGTGGCTCCTGCCGCCGCGCCGATGCCGAGTAACGACCCGGCCAAGCAGCTGCCAGGCACGATCTCGGTGGCCAACATCGACTTCAAGCGCGGCGAAGCCGGCGCCGGCAAGCTGATCCTTCGGTTCAGCGGCGACGGTGCGGTTCCGGACCTGCGCAGCACCGGTTCGACGGTCACGATCAACGTGGCCAACGCCCAGCTTCCCGCACACCTGCAGAAGCCGCTCAACGTCACCGACTTCGCCACCCCGGTGCAGCGCATCGAGGCCCGCTCGGCCGGCACCGGCACCCAGCTGGTGCTGAACACCGCGGGCGGCTACGAGTCCATGGCGTACCAGAGCGGCCGCGACTACATCGTCGAGATCCTGCCGCGGGCCAACGCGACCGGCGCCACCAGCAGCAACCGCGCCGTCGGCGCCACGACCTCCACGGCCGCCGCTGCGCGCCCGTACACCGGTCGTCCGGTCACGTTCAACTTCGAGGACGTTCCGGTTCGCACCGTCCTGCAGCTGATCGCCGAGGAGTCCGGCCTGAACATCGTGGCCGCGGACACCGTGCAGGGCAACGTGACCCTCCGGCTGGTCAACGTGCCGTGGGACCAGGCGCTGGACATCGTCATGCAGGCCAAGGGCCTGGACAAGCGTCGCAGCGGCAACGTCGTCTGGGTCGCACCGCAGTCTGAAATCGCCAAGTTCGAACAGGACAAGGAAGACGCGCGCATCGCGCTCGACAACCGCGTCGACCTGGTGACCGAATACATCCAGATCAACTATCACAACGCCGACGCCATCTTCAAAGCGCTGACCGAGGCCAAGGGCATCGGCGGCAACCAGGGTGGCGAGGGCGGCGGCGCCGGCAACGACAGCAACCGCGAGAACGGCTTTCTCTCGCCGCGCGGCCGGCTCGTGGCGGACGCTCGCACCAACACGCTGATGATCAGCGACATCCCGAAGAAGGTCGCCCAACTGCGCGAACTGGTTCGCGTGATCGACCGTCCGGTCGACCAGGTGATCATCGAGGCCCGCATCGTCATCGCCACCGACACGTTCGCCCGTGAAGTCGGTGCCCGCTTCGGCATCGCCGGCACCAAGGACGGCAAGTACTACTTCAACGACACGATCGAGAACAACGACGCCACCCGCGACAGCGTCGTGACCAACGCGATCGAAGGCACCCCGGGCTTCGAGCTGTTCAAGGGTGCGATGAGCAACCTCGCCGTCGCCAATCCGGCCGGTTCGGTGGCCCTGCAGATCCTCAACGCCGGTTACGCGCTCGATATCGAGCTGTCGGCGATGCAGGAAGAAGGCCGCGGCGAAGTGATTTCCAACCCGCGAGTGGTCACCAGCAACCAGCGCGAAGCGGTCATCCGCCAGGGCCAGGAAGTCGGCTACGTGACGACGACCGGCAACTCGACCGCCGGCGGCCTGCTGCAGCAGACGGTGCAGTTCAAGGACGTGCTGCTCGAGATGAAGGTCACGCCGACCATCACCAACGACGGCCGTGTGTTCCTGAACATGAACGTCAAGAAGGACGAGATCGAAGGCTTCGTCGACGCGTCGATCGGCAGCGTGCCGCTGATCAACAAGCGCGAAGTGAACACGGCGGTGCTGATCGAGGACGGCCAGACCGTCGTGATCGGCGGCGTGTATGAGTTCCGCGATCGCAACGACATCGCGAAGGTTCCTTTCCTCGGCGACATCCCCTTCCTGGGCAACCTGTTCAAGAAGAAGGGCAAGAACCGCGAGAAGGCCGAACTGCTCATCTTCGTGACGCCCAAGGTCCTGCAGGTCGCGCAGCGCTGATCGCCGCGCACATGCAGTGACGGACGGGGGCCTTCGGGCCCCCGTTTGCATTTGTGGGGATGTGTCGCCGGCGTGATGCCGCGGGGCGTGCCGGAGGCCGGCGTCCACGTGG
The DNA here is from genome assembly GCF_016613535.2 of Lysobacter solisilvae. Taxonomy (NCBI): domain Bacteria; kingdom Pseudomonadati; phylum Pseudomonadota; class Gammaproteobacteria; order Lysobacterales; family Lysobacteraceae; genus Agrilutibacter; species Agrilutibacter solisilvae. The sequence goes on along the minus strand of NZ_CP071518.1, from coordinate 328,281 downwards.
AGCTCGCGATCGGGCATGGGCGCCTGTCACGCGGCTGAAGCCTCCACGCGGCGTCGTGAACCCGGCCGCTATTCTTGGGTCAGAATCCCATGAAGGGCCGCCCTGCACGGCCACGAGATCGCGATGGACGCCATCCCCGTCAATCCACCCCCCTTGCCCGCGGGCGCGGGTACGCTGCATGAGGCCTTCGCGCAGCTGCGCGTCGCGCTGTCGGAGCAGATCGTCGGTCAGGCCGCCCTCATCGAGCGCCTGCTGATCGCGTTGCTCGCCGATGGCCACCTGCTGGTGGAGGGCGCGCCCGGCCTGGCCAAGACCAGCGCGATCCGCGCGCTGGCCGAGCGCCTGGAAGCGGACTTCGCGCGCGTCCAGTTCACGCCCGACCTGCTGCCGGCGGACCTCACCGGCACCGAGGTGTGGCGGCCGCAGGATGGCCGCTTCGAGTTCCAGCCCGGCCCGATCTTCCATCCACTGCTGCTGGCCGACGAGATCAATCGCGCCCCGGCGAAGGTCCAGTCGGCCCTGCTGGAGGCCATGGGTGAGCGCCAGGTCACCGTCGGCCGGCACACCTATCCGCTGCCTGCGCTGTTCCTGGTGATGGCAACGCAGAACCCGATCGAGCAGGAGGGCACGTTTCCGCTGCCCGAAGCCCAGCTCGACCGCTTCCTGATGCACGTGCGCATCGGCTATCCCGAAGCCGCGGCCGAAGCGCAGATCCTGCGCCTGGCGCGCGAGCGGGCCCGGCAGACCCTGCACGCGCCCGTGGCGCAGCCAACGCGCATCCGCCTGGACCAGGTGTTCGCCGCGCGCGAGGCGGTGCTTCAACTGCATGTCGCGCCCGCGGTGGAGCGCTACCTGATCGAACTCGTACTCGCCTCGCGCGACGCCGCGCCCTACGACGGAGCGCTGGCACGCCGCATCGCGTGGGGCGCGAGCCCGCGCGGCTCGATTGCGCTGGAGCGCTGCGCCCGCGCGCACGCGTGGCTGGCCGGCCGCGACTTCGTCACGCCCGACGACGTGCGCGCGATCGCCCCGGACGTGCTGCGCCACCGCATCCTGCCCAGTTACGAGGCCACCGCCGAAGGCTGGGACGGCGATCGCCTGGTCGCCGAACTGCTGCGGCGCGTGCCGCTGCCCTGAGCATGGCTGCAACGGAGCCAGGCGATCGCAGTGCAGCGGCCGGTCCGGCGACCGACGGCGTCACGCCCTCCCTGCGCGAACTGGTGGGCCTGCGCGCCGTGGTGACCGGCCGGCATGCGGCCCGCCACGGCCGCCACGGCGTGGCGGGGCACGCACTGTCACCCCTGCGCGGCCGCGGCATGGAGTACGCCGAATCGCGCGAGTACACCCACAGCGACGACGCGCGCCATATCGACTGGCGGCTCACCGCGCGCACCGGGCGGGCCCACACCAAACTCTTCCAGGCCGAGCGGGAACGGCTGACCCTGATCGTCGCCGACACCGCGCCCGCGCTGTACTTCGGTACGCGCGTGCGCTTCAAGTCCGTGCAGGCCGCCCGCGCCGGCGCCATCGCGGCATGGTCCGCCATCCGCGACGGTGATCGCGTCGCGACCTTGCGCGGCACCACGCGCGAGGCACCGATCACGCCCGCGGCCGGCGCCCGCGGCGCCTTGCGAGTGCTCGACGCGCTGGTGCGCTGGTATGCCGCCGCGCCTGCGGATGACCTGGGCCTGGCGGTTGCGCTCGACCACGCGCAGCGCCTGCTGCGTCCCGGTTCGCGGCTGGTGGTGCTGGCTGACCCGCAGAGCATCGCGTCGATCCCGGACCGCCGCTGGCCCGCGCTCGCGCAGCACCATGAAGTCATCGTGCTGTTGATGACCGATCCACTGGAAGTCTCGCCACCCGCTGCCGCGCTGCCGTTCCTCAGTGGCGGACGGCGCGTCGAGCTCGATCTGGCCAGCGCCGCGCAGCACCAACGCTGGCAGCGGGAGTTCGTACAACCGGTGCAGGCCGCCATCGACATGCTTCCCTCCCGGGGCGTCCGCATCCAGGCGCTGGCGAGCGACGCGCCGAGCGAGTCCTGGCTGTCACTGCTCGGTCGATCGCGACCGCTGGTGGCCTGATGGCCGATCCCACGCTCGTGCTGCGCGACATCCACCAGCCGCCGGCGCCGCCGTTGTGGCCGCCGGCACCGGGCTGGTGGCTGTTGCTGGCCGTCCTCGCGCTGGCGGCGCTGGCGCTGGCATGGTGGCGACGCCGACGCCGCCGGCGCGAACGCATGATCCAGGCCCTGTTCGATGACGCGGTTGCCGCCGCGGACACGCTGCCGGCGCAGGTGGCGGCGATGTCGGAACTGCTGCGCCGTGCGGCCCGTCGCCGCGACAGTGGCGCGGACCTCCTGGAAGGCGAGGCCTGGCTGGCGTTCCTGGATGGGAGCGATGACAGGCGCCGCTCCAATCAAAGCCGTGCTGATCATGTCCGTCCTGAGCATGGTCGCTTCAGTCGGGGCCCGGGCCGCCTGCTGCTGGAAGGCGGGTATCGCCGCGAACTGCCAGCCGACGAGGTCGCCGCGCTGCGCACGCTCGCGCGCGAGCGCTTCCTCACCTGGATGCGCCGCGCATGAACGCGTGGTTGGCCCAGTGGCAGGCCGCGATGGAAATGCTCGCCTGGCCGATTGCACTGCTCGCGTTGCCACTGCCGCTGCTGCTGCGCTGGGCGCTGCCGCCTGCGCGCCAGTCCTCGCCCGCGCTGCGCGTGCCGTACGGCCATCGCCTGGACCCGGTCGCGCAAGGCGCCTCCCGCGGTGTCCGCGGCGCAGGCCCGGGATGGCTCGCCTGGCTGGCGTGGGCGGCGCTGTGCCTGGCGGCTGCGCGTCCGCAGGTGCTGGGTGACCCGGTGCAGCCCCCGCGCGTGGGGCGCGACCTGATGCTGGCGCTGGATCTGTCGGGCAGCATGAGCGAGATCGACATGGAGCTGGGTTCCCGCGCCGTCGACCGCCTCACCGCCGCCAAGGCGGTGATCGCCGATTTCCTCTCCCGTCGCGACGGCGACCGCGTGGCGCTGCTCGTGTTCGGCCGCCGCGCCTACGCGCTGACGCCGCTCACGCTGGATCGCGAATCGGTGCGCGAGCAGCTCGACGACAGCGTGGTCGGCCTGGCCGGGCAGGAGACCGCCATCGGCGATGCCATCGCATTGGCGGTCAAGCGCCTGCGCTCGCAGCCGGCCGAGCAGCGCGTGCTGATCCTGCTCACCGACGGCGTCAACACCGCCGGCATCCTCGACCCGCTGAAAGCCGCCGAGCTGGCGCGCAGCGAAGGTGTGCGCGTGCACACGATCGCGTTCGGCGGCGAAGGCTCGCTGTCGCTGTTCGGCTTCCGGCTGCCGATGCCGGGCGCGGGGGACGAGATCGACGAAGCCACCCTCCAGCGCGTGGCCGAACTCACCGGCGGCAAGAGCTTCCGTGCGCGCGATACCAACGAACTGGCAGGCATCTACGCCCAGATCGACCGCATGGAACCGATCAGACGCCCGGGCAAGGCGTTGCGGCCGCGCCTGGAACGCTATCCCTGGCCGCTGGGTGCGGCCTTCGTGCTCGCGCTGCTGGCCTTTGCATGGCGGGGGCGGCGCGCATGAACGACCTGGCCGCACTGCGTGATTCCGTGCAATGGCTGCACCTGCTGCGGCCCCAATGGCTGTGGGCACTGCTGGCGTTGCCTGTGCTGGTGTTGTGGTGGCGCCGCCGCTGGCAATCGCGCAGCGCATGGCGCCAGCTGGTCGACCCGCATCTGCTCGCGCATCTGATCGAACCCGGCGCCAACCGCCGCAGCCGAGCCGGCCTGGTGCTGGCCGTGTTCGCGTACGTGCTGGCGGTGCTTGCGCTGGCCGGACCCAGCTGGCGGCAGTCCGCGCAACCGCTGTGGGAAAGCCGGCGGCCACTGGTGGTCGCACTCGATCTGTCGGGCACGATGCGCGCCGGCGACCTGCCGCCATCGCGACTGGCGCAGGCCCGCGCGAAACTGGCCACCCTGCTGCAGGCACGCAACGGCGGCCCTGTCGCGCTGGTCGTCTATGCCGGTGACGCTTTCACCGTCGCGCCGCTGACCGACGACGCGGCCAACGTCGCGCTGTTCCTGGATGCACTGGATCCCGAAATCATGCCCGTGGACGGGATGCGCGGCGATCGCGCCATCGAGCATGCCGTCGCGCTGCTCGAACGCGCCGGGGCCAGCAGCGGCGACATCGTGCTCATGACCGGGCAGGTGGAGCCCGCCGCGATCGATGCCGCGCGCAAGGCGGCGGGTGCCGGTTTCCGCGTAGGCGCGCTGGGGCTGGGTACCGCGGAAGGCGCGCCGTTTCCCACGGCGGAAGGTGCGCTGGGGCATGCACGGCTGGAGGCCGACGTCCTGCAGCGCCTGGCCAGCGCCGGCGGTGGCGCTTACGCGACGTTGACCGCGGATGTCGCCGACCTGGAAACGCTGGGCGTGCTGCAGGCGACCACGCAGTTCGACGGACGCGGAAAAGACGGACGCAATGGAATGGCCTGGCAGGACGAAGGCTACTGGCTGTTGCCGCCGCTGATGCTGCTGGCGCTGTTCGCGTTCCGCCGCCGCAGCGGGGTCGCGCTGGTGCTGCTGGCCGGCCTCTGCCTGCCGTGGATGCCCGCGCACGCGCAGGGCTTGTGGCGGCGCGCCGACCAGGCCGCGCATGCGCAGCTCGAGAAAGGCAACCAGGCCTACCGGCGCGGGGACTACGACGAAGCGGAGCAGCGCTACGCTTCGCTCAAGGATGCGACCGCGCAATACAACCGCGGCAATGCGCTGGCCAAGGCCGGCGCGTATCCGGAGGCCATCGCCGCCTACGACCAGGCCCTGGCCCGCCAGCCGGGCATGCCCGACGCGCTGGCCAACAAGGGCGCAGTGATGGCGTTGATGAAGCGCAAATCGGAGGGAGAGGGCAGCGGCGCCGGGCAGCAGGGGCAAGGCCAGCGCGGCCAGCAACCCGGGCAACCCGGTCAAAAAGACGCGCGCACATCGGCAGGCAAGGGCGAGGGCGAGCCGGACGAACGCAGGCAATCCCCGCCCGACGCCCGGCAGCCCGCGAAGTCCCCACCCGCGTCCCCGCCGGCGAACGCGGACGACACCGCCCAGCGCGCCGCCGATCGCGCGCAGCGCGAGCGCATGCAGCGCGCGCTGCAGCAGGGCAAGGGGAAGGGTGCCGACGCGAAGGACCCCGCGCGCACCGAAACCGCGCAGGACCGCGAACGCCGGCTGGCCAACGAGGCGTGGTTGCGCCGCGTGCCGGATGATCCGGGCGGCCTGCTGCGCACCAAGTTCCGGCTGGAATACGAACGCCGACAGGCACAGGGCAGGGCTCCATGACGACCGCATCCATGCCTTCATTCCGCGCGCGTCCCGTCGTCGCCGCACTGCTCGCGCTGCTGGTGATGGCGCTGCTGCCGGTTTCCGCGCAGGCCCAGCGCGCATGGCTGGATCGCGACCAGATACGGCTCGGCGAGACAGTCACGCTCAACATCCAGTCCGACGATGGCGGCGCGCCCGACTACGCACCGTTGGCGCGCGATTTCGACCTCAGCGGGTACAGCAGCCGGGCCCGCCTGGAATCGGTCAACGGGCGCATGCGCCAGCAGACGCTGTTTGCCGTCGCGCTGCGGCCGCGCCGCGCCGGCAATGTGGTGGTGCCCGCGCTGCGCGTGGGCGGCAGCGGCCGCACGTCCGAACTGGCCCTGTCGGTGCAGTCCGCGTCCGCCGGCATGGCGGGCACGATCACCGACACGATCGTCGACACGATCGCCCAGGCCACCGGCGACGACGATGTCTTCATTCGTGGCGAACCCGACGACCGCGATCCGTACGTGCAGCAGGCCGTCGGCTGGGTGGTCCGGCTGTACTCGGCCGCCCCGCTGATTTCCGGCCAGCTCACCCAGGCCTCGCCCGATGGTGCGTCGCTGCAGCAGGTGGGCGAGGACGCGCGCTATTCGCGCGTCATCAACGGTCGCCGCTACGAGGTCGTCGAGCGCCGCTACCAGCTGATTCCGGAACGCAGCGGCGAGATCGTCATCCCGGGCGCGACGTTCGAAGGTCGCGGGACAGGCGGCCTGTTCGACGACCTGTTCGGCGGGCGTGGCGCATCGCTGAGCGCGCAGGCGCCCGCCACCCGGTTGCGCGTGCTGCCGGCGCCGGCCAACGCGCCCCAGCCCTGGCTGCCCCTGCGCAACCTGCGCCTGCGCTACGCGGGCACGCCGCAGGACCTGCGCGTGGGCAGCGCAGGCGCACTGACCATCGAAGTGGTGGCCGACGGCGCCAGCGCCGCGCAGATGCCCGAACTCCAGTTGCCGCCGATCGAGGGCGTCCAGGTCTTCGCCGAGCCGGTGCAGGCCGACGAGACCTTCCGCGACGGGCGGCCGCAGGTGAAGCTGCTGCGGCGCTTCTCGCTGGTGCCTTCGCGCAGCGGTTCGATCACCTTGTCGGGCCTGACGATGCCCTGGTGGGACGTCGTCGCCGGCGCGCGCCGCCAGGCCACGTTGCCGCCGATGAGCTGGCAGGTGGCTGCGTCCGCGGGCGCACCCGCCGCCGCCACGCCCGCGCCGGGTCGGGCGGCGCGCGCGCTCGACTCATTGCGCGGGGAGGGCGCGTCGCCTGGCGCGGCCGATTCCATCGGCGGCAATCGCGGCTGGATCCTGGCGACACTGCTGTTCGCGGCCCTGTGGTTGTTCACGCTGGTGTGGGGGCTGCACCGTCGCGCCGCCGCCCACGCCCCGGCGGCTGCGCGCACGGACCGCGCGCCGCTGCCCGCCGCGTCCGGGACCGCCACGGCGGACCTGCGGCAGGCGCTGGACACCGGTGACCTGGGCGACGTCGCCCAGGCCCTGTGCGCGATGGCCAGTCCCCCGGCCCGCGATGTCGACGACGTGCGCGCGCGCCTGGCCGACGCGTCCCAGCGCGATGCGGTGGACGCCCTGCAGCGCGCACGCTGGGGCGATGGCGACGGAGTGGGCGCACGCCGCCTGCTCCGCGAGGCCTTCGCACGCGGTCCGCGCTGGCATGCGCCGGTCGTCAATGCGCCCTCGCTCCTGCCGCCGCTCTATCCCACCGGCTGAAGTTTCCGCCGACGCGCCACCGGGCGTCGGCAAGCACCTGTCCGCGCCAGCGCTGCCGCACATGCGCGTGCACGGCGACCGCCCGCACGCGACCGCGATCGAAAGCGCCGGCACCGATCGCCAGCAACGCGCCGCCGCCGAACCCGATCCACGGCGGCTTTGTTAAGCTCCCTCGACCTGCACGAGCCCAGACCAATGACCCCATCCGGCACCGCGACGCCCGCCCGCAGGAAGCTTCCACTGCACTGGAAGATGCTGATCGGGTTCCCTGGTCGGCCTGCTGGCCGGCATGCTCGCCCACTACACGGTGGGCCCGGACGCGTCGTGGGTGAAGGCGGTGATGACCTACATCACCCTGCCGGCCAAGACGATCTTCCTCAACCTGATCTTCATGCTGGTGATCCCGCTGCTGTTCTCGGCGCTGGTGATCGGCGTGTCGGAAATGGGCGACATCCGCTCGTTCGGCCGCGTCGGCTGGCGGACCTTGTTCTACACCGTGCTGATGTCGGCGCTCGCCGTGGTCCTGGGCCTGGTCCTGGTGAACCTGTTCCAGCCGGGCGCCGGGGTGGAGGAATCACTGGCGCTGAGGCTGCTGAGCGAGAACGCGGAGAGCGCGCGCGGGGTCGTCAGCGCCGCCAAGGAACAGCCCAGGGCATCGACATGCTGCTGGGGATCATCCCCAACAACATCGTGAAGGCCGCGGGCAGCAACGACACCATCCTGTCGGTGATGTTCTTCGCCCTCATGCTGGGCATCGGGCTGGTCACGACCCGCAACGAAGCCACCGACACGCTGACGCGCGGCATCCAGGGCCTGTTCGATGCGTCGATGACGCTGATCGGATTCGTCATCCGCCTGGCGCCGTATGCGGTGGCCTGCCTGATGTTCAACATGGCCGTCGTATTCGGCGTCGAACTGCTGATCCAGCTGGGCGCCTACGTCGGCGTCGTCGTGCTCGCCCTGGCGCTGCACCTGTTCGTGAGCTACTCGATCGCGCTCAAGCTCAGCGGCTGGTCGCCCCTGGCCTTCTTCCGTGGCGTGCAGGAGGCCATGCTGCTGGCGTTCTCCACCGCTTCGAGCAACGCCACGCTGCCGACCTCGCTGCGCGTGGCCGAAGAGAAGCTGCACCTGCCGCGGCGCATCTCGCGCTTCGTGCTGACCGTGGGTGCCACCGCCAACCAGAACGGCACGGCGCTGTTCGAGGGCGTGACGGTGATCTTCCTGGCCCAGTTCTTCGGCGTCGACCTCACCCTGGCGCAGCAGGTGATGGTGATGTTCGTCTGCATCCTGGGCGGCATCGGCACGGCCGGCGTGCCCTCGGGTTCGCTCCCGGTGGTGGCCCTGATCTGCGCGATGGTCAACGTCCCGGCCGAAGGCATCGGCCTGATCCTGGGCGTGAACCACTTCCTGGATATGTGCCGGACCACGCTCAACGTCACCGGCGACCTGGCGATCGCGGCCATGGTGTCCAGGGGCGAGCCCGCGGACCTGCCGGTCGGGGCACCCGCGCAGGCGTAAGGCGGCCCGGACGCCGTCGTTGGCCCCGGTGGCGCCCATGCGCGCGCCAGGCGGTCGGGGGCCGACCGTGGGATCCTCCGGCGGCGGGTCGAGCCCCGCCCTTTGGAGGGCGCCCCGGCCCCGCCTTCGTGGGACAATGCCCGCCTTGCGTCGGCCCGACAGGGGTTCCCTGTCTTGGACAAGTCCGGGCCCGCCCCTTCTCCCCGCCTGAGTCCCCAGCCGCCTGCCATGCCGACGCCCGCCGATAAGCCCGCTCGCCGCGATCTCGCCAACGCGATCCGTTTCCTCGCCATCGACGCGGTCCAGGCCGCCAATTCCGGCCATCCCGGCATGCCCATGGGCATGGCCGACATCGCCGAAGTGCTGTGGAACGACTACCTGCGCCACAGCCCGGACAACCCGGGCTGGTTCAACCGCGACCGTTTCATCCTCTCCAACGGCCACGGATCGATGCTGCAGTACGCCCTGCTGCACCTGGCCGGTTACGACATCAGCACCGACGACCTGCGCAACTTCCGCCAGCTCGAGTCCAAGACCCCCGGCCATCCCGAGAACTTCATGACCCCGGGCGTGGAGACCACGACCGGTCCGCTCGGCCAGGGCTTCGCCAATGCCGTGGGCATGGCGCTCGCCGAAAAGCTGCTCGCCCAGCGCTTCAACCGCGATGGCCTGGAGATCGTCGACCACCACACCTACGTGTTCATGGGCGACGGCTGCCTGATGGAAGGCATCTCGCATGAGGCCGCTTCGCTGGCTGGCACCTGGGGCCTGAACAAGCTGGTCGCGTTCTGGGATGACAACCACATCTCCATCGACGGCAACACCGATGGCTGGTTCACCGACGACACACCGGCGCGCTTCGAGGCCTATGGCTGGAACGTCGTGCGCGCCGTCGATGGCCACGACGCGCACGAGATCCGCACCGCGATCGACACCGCGCTGCGCTCGACCGACAAGCCCACGCTGGTGTGCTGCCGCACGACCATCGGCTTCGGTTCCCCCGCCAAGGCGGGCAAGGAATCCAGCCACGGCGCGCCGCTGGGCAAGGACGAAGTCCTCGCCACGCGCGAGGCGCTGAACTGGCCGCACGCGCCGTTCGAACTGCCGCAGTCCATCGCCGAGGCCTGGCGCGCCAACGAGCGCGGCGCGCAGCGCGAGGCGCAGTGGAACGAGCTGTTCGACCGTTACGCCCAGGCGCATCCGGACCTGGCCGGCGAGCTGACCCGCCGCTCGCGCAACGAGCTGCCGGCCGGCTTCATCGAAGCCGCCGATGCGTACATCGCCAGGCTGCAGGCCGAGGGCCCGGTGGTCGCCTCGCGCAAGGCCTCGCAGATGGCGATCGAAGCCTTCGCGCCGCTGCTGCCCGAGCTCATCGGCGGCTCCGCCGACCTGGCGCACTCCAATCTGACGCTGTGGAAGGGCAGCAAGTCGGTCGCCACCGACGATCCGAACGCCAACTACATCTACTTCGGCGTGCGCGAGTTCGCGATGACGGCGATCAGCAACGGCCTGGGGCTGCACGAGTGCTTCATCCCGTACGACGCCACCTTCCTGGTCTTCAGCGACTACGCGCGCAACGCCGTGCGCATGAGCGCGCTGATGGGCGCGCATGCGATCCACGTGTACACGCATGACTCCATCGGCCTGGGCGAGGACGGTCCGACCCACCAGCCGATCGAGCACCTCGCCTCGCTGCGCTACATCCCCGGCAACGACGTCTGGCGCCCGTGCGACGCGGTGGAATCGGCGGTGTGCTGGAAGAAGGCGATCGAGCGCTACAACGGCCCGAGCTGCCTGATCTTCTCGCGCCAGAACCTGCCCCACCAGGCGCGCGACGCGCAGCAGGTGGCCGACATCGAGCGCGGCGGCTACGTGCTGAAGGACGCGGTCGGCGCGCCGGAAGTGATCCTGATCGCGACCGGTTCGGAAGTGGGCCTGGCCATGCAGGCCGCCGAGCAGCTGGGTGAAAAGGTCCGCGTCGTGTCGATGCCGTCCACCGACGTGTTCGACCGCCAGGACGCGGACTACCGCGAGTCCGTGCTGCCGCGCGGCGTGCGCCGGCGCGTGGCGATCGAAGCCGGCGTCACCGGCTTCTGGCACAAGTACGTCGGCCTGGACGGCGCGGTGATCGGCATCGACAGCTACGGCGCCAGCGCCCCGGCCGAGAAGCTGTTCCCGCACTTCGGCTTCACCGTCGAGAAGGTCGTGGAGGCTGCGCGCGGCTTGGCCTGACCGGCGCGCCGGAACGCGTGACCCTGGAAACGGCGCCTGCGGGCGCCGTTTCTGTTTGGCGTTGCTGCTGTGGCGGCCGGACATCCCGCGGTTCCGAGGCCACCGTTGTCTGCCCATCCCGGACCGCTTGACATCGTCGATTACAGGCGTAATCTGAAGAAAAGATTACGGATGTAAACGATGCAGATCAGCGAAGCCGAATCCGCCGTGATGGAAGTCCTGTGGCGCGAGCATCCGCTCGGCGCCGAGGACGTCGTCGCCGCGCTCGCCCAGAGCCGGCAATGGCAGGAAGCGACCATCAAGACCCTGCTGAACCGCCTGCTCAACAAGGGCGCGGTGGCGGCGGAAAAGGAAGGGCGACGCTACCTGTACTCGCCCCTGCTCAAGCGCGAGGACTGGATGCTGGAAGAAAGCCAGGGGCTGCTCGAGCGCATGTTCGGTGGCCGCGTCGCGCCGCTGGTGGCGCATTTCAGCCAGCACCGCAAGCTCAGCCGCAAGGACATCGCCGAGCTGCGCCGCCTGCTGGAGGAGCTCGACGATGAGCGCCGCTGAATTCCTGCGCGCGCTGCTGGAAGCCACGGTGGCGGTGAGCGCCGCCACGTTGCTGGCACTGGCCCTGCGCGCGCCCCTGCGCCGGCTCGGCGGCGCCGGCATCGCCTACGCCGCGTGGTGGATCGTCCCGGTGGCGTTGCTGGCCGGCCTGCTGCCGGCCGCGGAGCGCGCGCCGGTGCCCGCGCCGGTGCGCGCCTTCGTCGTCGACGTGACGCCGCGCGTGCTGGTCGACGCCGGCCGCACGGCGACCGACTGGCCGTTCCTGGTGCTGCTCGCATGGGGCCTGGGCCTGGCCGCCACCGTGGTCGCCTTCGCCCGCCAGCAGCGCGCGTTCCGGCGCGGCCTGGGGGAGTTGCGGCTGCGCGAGGACGGCATGCACCAGGCGCGTTCGATGGAGGGGCTGCCGGCGGCCGTCGGGCTGTGGGCGCCGCGGATCGTCGTGCCCGCCGATTTCGACGGCCGCTACGACGCCCACGAGCGCGCGCTGCTGCAGTCGCACGAACGCTCGCACATCGCCCATGGCGACCTGGCCATCAACGCCGTGGTCGCGCTGCTGCGCTGCGCGTTCTGGTTCAACCCGCTGCTGCACTGGGCCGCGCGCAGGTTCCGGCAGGACCAGGAACTGGCCTGCGACCAGCGCGTCATCGCCCGCCATCCGCAGGCCCGCCGCCGCTATGGCGAGGCCATGCTCAAGACCCAGCTGGCCAGCCAACCGCTGCCGCTGGGATGTCACTGGGGTTTCAGCCATCCGCTCAAGGAGAGAATCGCCATGCTCAACCGACCCATGCCATCCACCCGTCGCCTGCTCGCCGGCGCGACCTGCGTGGTCGCCCTCGCGCTGGCCTGCGGCTACGCCGCCTGGGCGGCGCAACCGGCCGACGCCGCGCGACCGGTGCCCGCGGGCCAGCTGCGCGTGGAGACCTCACTGCGCATCGACGACGCGGACGCGGTCACCGCCACCAAGGTCGCCGCGCCCAACACGCCCTTCGTGCTGCGCCAAGCGGTGAACGGCCACAAGTGGCTGGTGACCGCGCAGGTCGCGCCCACCCAGGACGGCCTGCACATGTTCGAAGCCGTGATCACCCGCGATGGCCAGCAGATGTCCGCGCCCAAGATCGCGATGAAGCCCGGCGTGCCGGGCCGCATCCAGATCGGCGAGGACGCCACCGCGGTCGGCGGTTCCTTCAAGGGCATCGAGCTCGACGTGACGGTGTGGGGCGACGCGACGCCGGCCATGGGCGTGCTCGACGAGAAGCACGGCACCCAGGTGGCGCCGGTGCGCAGTGCGGCGAAGTCCGAAAGCGTCGAGAACCTGCCGGCCCCGAGCTATCCGCGCGAGGCGCTGGCGCAGAAGATCGACGGCACCGTGGTCCTCGAGGTCGCGCTGGATGCGACCGGCAAGGTCACCGCCGTATCGGTGGCCAGTTCCGAGCCCGCCGGCGTGTTCGACGATGCGGCGACGCAAGCGGCGTGGAAGTGGCGCTTCAATCCGTTGATCGAGGACGGCAAGCCGGTCGCCGGCCGCGTGCAGGTGCCGGTGCGCTTCGAACACCGCAATCCCAATGGCGGCAGCGGCAAGGGACAGGCCTGACGCTGCGGCGACGGTCCGCGCCGCGTTCCATGCGCGGCCGCACCGTGCCAAATACCGACACGGCGCCCGCGAGGCGCCGTGTCCGTTCGTGGCGGCACCCCGGTAGTCGGAAGCGCCGGCGGCGGACAAGGCCAACCAGCATGCACTCCCGCGTGCACGCTGCCTTCCCCCTGATCGGGTCAGCGCCACGCTGACCGGGCGCGCGCCTCGCAAGGCGTTGTCCCGGATGCGGCATCGTCGAATGCCGTGCCGCCGGAACAGACCGCGCGGCCCTCGGGTCATGCGGAGACTTCCCATGAAAAGTGCATGTGCATGGTGTGCGGCCCTGCTGCTGGCAGGCGTTTCGATCGTCCACGCGCAGGAGCGTCCCTACAAGGACGGGCCGGTGGTGGAAGTCACCTCGGTGAAGCTGGAGGACGGCCAGTTCGAGAACTACATGGCATTCCTCAACACGACCTGGCGGAAGGTCGAGGAGGAAGCCAAGACCGCAGGCCTGGTGCTGGACTACCACGTCCTGGCCGCGCGCCCGCACGACGCCGACGACGCGGACCTGTATCTGGTCGTCATGTATCCCAACATGGCCGCGCTCGACGATTCGGAGGCCAAGTTCGATCCGATCACCGCCAAGGTGACCAAGATGAACTACAAGGAGCAGGACGAAGCCTCCGGCAAGCGCAAATCGATGCGCACGATCATGGGTTCGGAGCTGCTGCGCGAGCTGATGTTCAAGTAGGGCGCGCCGGGCAGGGCACGACGACCGGCCGCGCTGACCCGGCCCCCCGGGACAGGGGGCCGCCTGTCGCGGCCGCGGGCTCTGGCACAATCGTGCCGCGCCCACTGCGCGACACACCCGTGCGAACGGCCCCGGCTGGACCGGGCCATGGATCGCATACGACAACCGACTTCACGAGGACCGCCATGGACAAGGCACCCGACTCCCTGCGCATCACCGCCGCCGAACTGGCCGCGATCGACACCGCCCTGGAAGCGCTGGAAACCAACCTCTTCATGCTCATCTCCCTGGACCCGCGCGAGCGCGAGGGCATGAACGAGATGGGCGAGGACACGGAGAAGTTCTGCCGGCAGACGCTGATGCGGCTGCTGCTCAATCCGCACCTGGGACAGGGGAGTCGCGTCCGACCTCGCGCAGGCGAACGAGGACATGCGCACGCTCGACATCCTGCGCCCCCGCCTGCAGCGTCTGCACCGGCTGGGCGAGCGGGCGCAGGACACGCGGCTGATGCTCGGCAACTACGTGATCATGGCCTCGCTGGTCGGCTACAGCGTGCTCGAAGGGGCCGGCAAGCAGGACGGACTGGAGGAGCTGCGTGACAGCATCGGCTACCGCCGCCGCAGCCGGCGCAGGCGCGACGATGCCGCCCGCGGAGCGTCCTGAAGCGGCCAGTTCCGGCAAGGCTGCAGCGGCACGGAGCTCCGCCGGTCCCGATGCACATTCGCGGCGCCGCCGTGTCGCGCCGCGCCGCAATCCCTTGCAGATTTGGCCGCGCCGGCGCGTCAGAACTGGTCGAGCGGGATGCGCAGGTAGCGGATGCCGTTGGGCGCACGATCGGGCAGGGCGCCGGCGCGCAGGTTGACCTGCAGCGCGGGCAGGATCAGCGCCGGCACGGCGAGCGTCGCGTCGCGCGCCTCCCGCAGGGCGACGTACTCGGCTTCGCTCACCCCTTCATGCACGTGGATGTTGGCGCGCTTCTGTTCGCCGATGGTGGTTTCCCCGCGCGGCTCGCGGCCGGGGCGGGTGTCGTCGGCCTTGATGCCGTAGTCGTGGCAGACGAACACGCGGGTGTCGTCCGGCAGCTGGAACAGGCGCTGGATCGACCGGTACAGCATGGCCGCATCACCGCCGGGAAAATCGCAGCGTGCCGTGCCGGCGTCGGGCATGAACAGCGAGTCGCCGGTAAACAGCGCATCGCCGATCAGGTAGGCCAGGCTGTCGCGCGTGTGGCCGGGCACGGGGATGGCGATGGCCTTGATCGCACCGACGCCAAACGTGTCGTCGTCGCCGAACAGGCAGTCGAACGAGGCGTGCGGCGTGGCCAGGCGATCCTCGAGGTCGAACACCGGGGCGAAGGTGCGCTGCACTTCGCGGATGCCCTGGCCGATGGCGACCATGGCGTCCGGCAACTGCGCGCTGAGCCATTGCGCCGCCGACAGGTGGTCGGCGTGCGCGTGTGTTTCCAGCAGCCAGCGCACCTGCAGGCCGTGCTCGCGCACGCAGGCGAGCAGCTGGCGCGCGAAGGTGTCCGAGGTGCGGCCGGACTTCGCGTCGAAATCCAGCACCGGGTCGATGATCGCGGCCTGCCATGTCGACGGATCGGCGACGACATAACTCCACGTGCCGGTGTCGGCGTGGTGGAAGGCATGGACCTGCGGCTGCACGGATGCGTTCATGGGGTCTGCGCCAGCGTCTGGTTCAGCAGCTCCGCCAGGCGGTATCCGGCCTCGCGGATGCGGCGTTCGGCCAGCGCGCGGTGCTTGAGCGAATAGTCCGCGCCCGCGAAGGCGTGGACGGGCTTGCCGCGCCGGGTCGGATACAGCCGTTCGGAATCCACCAGCCGGCAGGACTCGGCGGCCCAGTCAGGCGCCGACAGCGGTTCGCGGCGCGGCGGCCACGGCCTGGCATCGAGCTTGGCGGCATAGTCCTCCAGGCTGAGCCCGGCCTCGCCGAGCACGTAGTAATCCCACACCGAATGCAGGTTGGTGCCCATCACCCCGTCGGTGTAGCGGTTGCGCGCATAGGCTTCGGGCTCCATGCGCGTGGCCAGGCTCACCTGGTAGTCGTTGCCGCCCTTGTCCTCCAGGGCACTGGCATGCAGCGGCTGGTGCGCGTCGCCGACGAAATGGACCAGGAACTTCAGCGCGTCGCGGCGGGCCTCGTCCGGCTGGCCGCGGTCGGCCAGGATGGCCTGCTGGGCCTGGATCGCGCCGACCACGCACTGGCCATCGGGACATTGGCGCGCCTGCGCGTACTGGCACCCGCCGTCGTCGAACTTGACGTAATGCCAGCGGCTGGTCGCCTTGAAGCGGGCCGGATCGCGGTCGCGCAGGGTATCGGCCCAGGTCGCCACGCCCGCCAGCGTCGGGTCGGGCTCGCCGGCCAGCAGCCGGTCGACCTCGCGCTGCGCCGCCGGCGTCAGGTGGCGCTGCGCCAGGGCGCCCACCAGCTTGTGCCCCAGCGCGCTCCAGGCCGCGACCGGCGCGGCCAGGGCCAGCAACAGCAGGGCCGGCAGCAGCAGGAGCGCCGCGCGCAGCCGCCTGGAGCTGCGCGGCCGGCCCGCGGAAACGAGGCGATCGGGGAATCGGCGGGGCATAGCGCGCATGCAGGGCTCGGAGTCGGGGCGGGGGCGGAAGCGGGGCTCGCCCCGCCAAAGTGCGGGGGGGCGGGGGAGGGGCTAAAATAGCGGGCTTTCGGGTCGGTTGGCAGTCACGGAGGGCCTCCTGCCGCCCCGGTCCAGTCCCCGTTCAATTTCCATCCCCAGGAGTCCCCGCGAAATGGCGATCAAGGTAGGCATCAATGGCTTCGGCCGCATCGGCCGCAACGTGCTGCGTTCGGCCGTGCAGAACTTCGGCGACGACATCGAGATCGTCGCGATCAACGACCTGCTCGAGCCCGAATACCTGGCCTACATGCTGCGCTACGACTCCGTGCATGGCCGTTTCAAGGCCGACGTGAGCGTCGAGGGCAACACCCTGACCGTCAACGGCAAGAAGATCCGCCTGACCCAGGAACGCGACCCGGCCAACCTGAAGTGGGACGAAGTCGGCGCGGAAGTCGTCATCGAATCCACCGGCCTGTTCCTGGACAAGGCCACCGCGCAGAAGCACCTGGACGCCGGCGCGAAGAAGGTCGTGCTGTCGGCGCCGTCGAAGGACGACACGCCGATGTTCGTCTACGGCGTCAACCACGCCAAGTACAACGGCGAGGCGATCATCTCCAACGCATCGTGCACCACCAACTGCCTGGCGCCGATCGCCAAGGTCGTCAACGACAAGTGGGGCATCAAGCGCGGCCTGATGACCACCGTGCACGCCGCCACGGCGACGCAGAAGACCGTCGACGGCCCGTCCAACAAGGACTGGCGCGGCGGCCGCGGCATCCTGGAGAACATCATCCCGTCGTCGACGGGCGCGGCCAAGGCCGTGGGCGTGGTGATCCCGGAACTCAACAAGAAGCTCACCGGCATGGCCTTCCGCGTGCCGACCTCCGACGTGTCGGTGGTCGACCTCACCGTCGAGCTCGAGAAGCCGGCCACCTACGCCGAGATCTGCGCCGAGATGAAGGCGCAGTCGCAGGGCGCGCTCAAGGGCGTGCTGGGCTACACCGAAGACAAGGTGGTCGCCACCGACTTCGTCGGCGAGACCTGCACCTCGGTGTTCGATGCCGAGGCCGGCATCGCCCTGGACGGCACCTTCGTCAAGCTGGTGAGCTGGTACGACAACGAGTGGGGCTACTCGAACAAGTGCCTGGAAATGGTCAAGGTCGTCGCGGGCAAGTAAGCCGCTGCGATTCGAAGTTTTCGAATCCGGTCTCGAAGTCACGCAAGGGCCCCGCGCGAGCGGGGCCTTTGTCGTTTCAGCGGGGTGGGACCGGCGAAGACGGCCGGAAATCCGGTCGTGGGGATAAGTGCTCGGCCGGTGGGGATAAGTGCTCGGCCGGTGGGGATAAGTGCTCGGCCGGTGGGGATAAGTGCTCGGCGTGCCGAGCAAAAAGGGCGGGGCGCCGAGCAATTCAGGCCGCGCCCCGAGCAATCTGCTCGGCGGCCCGAGCTCCGGGCCCGGCGGTCCGAGCTTCGAGCTCGACGGTCCGAGCTCCGGACTCGGCGGTCCGAGCTTCGAGCTCGGCGGCCCGAGCATTTATTGCGGCGCCCCGAGCTCCGGGTTCGGCAGGCCGAGCAGATTGCTCGGCGCCCCGAGCACTTATCCCCGACGGCGGAGCACTTATCCCCAACCCCCTTTCCCCACTCCGCGGGTTGGGATGGGGGCGCTTTGGCCCCTTCCCCCGCTTGGCGGGGGAAGGTTGGGATGGGGGAAACGATCGCCGCGTAACTTGAGACAAGCGAAAGTCGCCTCCGTTTCAGATGCGCCGCGACCGTCGCCCCCAACCCCACCCCTCCCCCGCGAAGCGGGGGAGGGAGTCAAAGCGCGGCCCCTTCTCCCGCTCCGGGGGAAGGTTGGGATGGGGGCGCTTTGGCCCCTTCCCCCGCTTGGCGGGGGAAGGTTGGGATGGGGGCGCTTTGGCCCCTTCCCCCGCTTGGCGGGGGAAGGTTGGGATGGGGGAAACGATCGCCGCGTAACTTGAGACAAGCGAAAGTCGCCTCCGCTTCAAATGCGCCGCGACCGTCGCCCCCCACCCCAGCCCTCCCCCGCGAAGCGGGGAAGGGAGACAAGGCGCGGCCCCTTCCCCCGCTCCGCGGGCGAAGGTTGGGATGGGGGCGCTTGGGCTCCTTCCCCCGCTTGGCGGGGGAAGGTTGGGATGGGGGAAACGATCGCCGCGTAGTTGAGACAAGCGAAAGTCGCCTCCGCTTCAAATGCGCCGCGACCGTCGCCCCCCACCCCAGCCCTCCCCCGCGAAGCGGGGGAGGGAGACAAAGCGCGGCCCCTTCCCCCGCTCCGCAGGGGAAGGTTGGGATGGGGGCGCTTGGGCCCCTTCCCCCGCTTGGCGGGGGAAGGTTGGGATGGGGGAAACGATCGCCGCGTAGTTGAGACAAGCGAAAGTCGCCTCCGCTTCAGATGCGCCGCGACCGTCGCCCCCAACCCCAGCCCTCCCCCGCGAAGCGGGGGAGGGAGTCGACGCCGCCTGGCTGGGAAAGGTGAGGATGGGGACACTTGGGCCCGGCCGGGGGCGCCGCCTGACTCCGCAAAGTCCGCGACCGTCTGGTGTACCGTTGCCCCCAGCCAAACCGGGGACATGGCGCAATGGAAGGACTGTTCGTATTGCTGGTGCTGGCTGTCCTGGCCGTGCCGGTGCTGGTGGTCGTGGCGCTGGTGAAGATCAGCGGGCTGCGCCACCGCCTGGAGTTGCTGGAAGAGGAAGTAGCCCAGCTGCACGGGGCCCGCGAACCGCAGGCCGTGCCGTCCGAACCGACTCTGGCGGACTTGATGCGCGAGCAGGCGCCGCCCGCGGCCGCCGCGCCGCCGCGCGCCCAGCCTGCCGAATACCAGGCCAGCCAGCCGCCTGCGGCCGCCGCCCCACCCGGGCCCGTCCCCACGCCGCCGCGCCCCGAGCCGGCCATGGCGACGCCGCCGCCTCTGCCCCCGCGCCCGGCCGCCGCCCTGCCTCGCATCCCGTCGCCGCGTCCGCCGCGTTCGTCGCCCGATCCGGTGGTCGTCATCGCGCGCGCCGTGCGCCACTGGTTCACCGAAGGCAACGTGCCGGTGAAGGTCGGCATGCTGGTGCTGTTCGCCGGCGTCGCCGCGCTGCTCAAGTACGCGAGCGACCAGGGCTGGTTCACCCTGCCCATCGAACTGCGCCTGGCCGGCGTGTCGCTGGCCGCGGTGGCCGGCCTGGTGTTCGGCTGGCGCCAGCGCCAGTCGCGCCGGAGTTTCGCCCTCAGCCTGCAGGGCGGCGCGGTCGGTGTCCTGCTGCTGGTGGTGTTCGCGGCCTTCAAGCTCTACCACCTGTTGCCCGCCCCGGCCGCGTTCGGCCTGAGCGTGGCGATCGTCGCCGGCGCCGGTGTGCTGGCGGTGCTGCAGAACGCGCTCGCACTGGCTCTGCTGGCCAGCCTGGCGGGCTTCCTTGCGCCGCTCTGGCTGTCGACCGGCAGCGGCAACCACGTGGCGCTGTTCGGCTACTACGCGATCCTCGATGCCGCGATCCTGGGCATTGCCTGGTTCCGGCCGTGGCGCGCGCTGAACCTGCTGGGCTTTGCCTTCACCTTCGGCATCGGCGCGCTGTGGGGCGCGTGGAGCTACGCGCCCGACAAGTTCGACACCACGCAGCCGTTCCTGGCGCTGTTCTTCGGCTTTTACCTGCTGCTCCCGCTGCTGTACGCGCGTCGACGCGCGGCCGGCCGGCGCGACCTGGTCGACGGCTGCCTGGTGTTCGGCACGCCGCTGGTGGCCTTCGCGCTGGAGGCCGGCCTCATGCACGGCACCTTCGGCGCAGACGGCGCGCGCATGCCGCTGGCCTTCTGCGCGCTGGGACTGGGCGCGCTGTATGCCGGCCTGGCCGCGCTGCTGCGCGGACGCGACCACTACGCGCCGCTGCTCACCGCCTACGCGGTGCTCGCGGTGGGCTTCGCGACCCTGGCCGTGCCACTGGCGCTGTCGGCCCAGGCCACCGCGAGCGTGTTCGCGCTCGAAGGTGCCGCGCTGGCCTGGCTGGGCCTGCGCCAGCGACGTCGCCTGCCGCAGCTGTCGGGCCTGCTGATGCAGGTGCTGGCGGCCGGCAGTTTCGCGCTGGGCGTGGAGCACTCGCACGACCCGCTGCAGGCGGTCGCCAACGCGCGCTTCATGGGCGCGTTGCTGATCTCGCTCGCCGGCCTGGCCAGCGCCTGGAGCTACTGGCGCCGCGACGACGGCACGCGCGCGCCGGCGCTGCCCTATTACCTGTGGGGCCTGGCGTGGTGGCTGGGCAATGGCATCACCGAGATCGTGCGCTTCGTCGACGAACCCATGCAGGTCGATGCCACGCTGATCTTCCTGACGGCCACGGCATGGCTCGCGGCGGAGGCGTCGCGTCGCCTGCGCGCGCCGGCGCTGGCCTGGACCGCGGCGCTGGGCTTCGTCGCCGCGCCCGTGCTGGCCCTGGTCCAGTGGACGGCGCACGACCATCCCTTCCGTGAACTCGGCGGGCTGGCCTGGCTGGCGTTCGCCGCGCTCGGCTGGCGCAGCCTGCGCTGCCTGCGCGAGGACGAAGGCCACGCACCGGCCGTCGCCCACGCGGCCTGGCTGTGGACCTGGCCGCTGGTGCTGGCGATCTATGCGCTGGACCTGACGCAGGCGGCCCGGCTCGGCGATGGCTGGCGCATCGCGGCATTCGGCCTGCCATGGCTGGCCGTCGCGGCGCTGCTGCAGTGGCGACCCACGCTCGCGGGCGCGCCGATGGGCGCGCGTTTCGCGCAATGGCGGGCGCCGCTGCAGGGCTCGATCCTGCTCGCCCTGCTGCTGGGCGCGGCGGCGGCGATGTTCGCCCCGGGCCAGAGCGAACCACTGCCGTGGTTGCCGCTGCTCAATCCGCTGGACCTGGCCCAGGTGGCCGTGCTGGCGCTGCTGCTGCGCTGGCTGGCGTCGCCCGGCGCACCCGAGGACCTGGCACGCCTGCGCATTCCGCTGATCGCCGCCGCCGCGTTCGCGCTGGTCACGGTGATCACGCTGCGCGCCACCCACCACTGGGGCGGCGTGGCGTGGAACGGCGGCATGGCGGGCCAGAGCCTGGTGCAGACCAGCCTGACCATCGTGTGGAGCGTGCTGGGCGTGCTGGGCTGGATCATCGGCTCGCGCCGACGCCAGCGTGGCCTGTGGCTCGCCGGGGCGCTGCTGATGGGCGTGGTGCTGGCCAAACTGGTGCTGGTGGACCGCACGCACCTGGGCAACCTGCTCGGCATCGCGTCGTTCATCGCCTACGGCCTGCTGTGCACCGCCGTGGGCTACTTCGCGCCCGCGCCGCCGCGTGCGGACGCCGACACCGGCACCGACGACGGACGCACGCCACCGGCGCCGCCCGCGCATCCGCTGCAGGAAACCGCATGAGCACGCGCTCGAACCCTGGGGAAGGACGCATGAAGCGCTTCTGGATTCTGTTGACGCTGGTCCCGCTGGCGGTGTCGGCCGCGGTGCGCGACGACTACGCACGCCAGTGGCCGCTCACGCTGGGCCGTGACGACGCCGGCGCGTACCGGATCACCCTGGACGAGGCCGTGTACCGGCAGGCGCGCGACCGCGCGCTGCGCGACGTGGTGGTGGTCAACCACGACGGCCAGGCCGTCGCCGCTGATGTCTTCATCCCGGAAGAACCGCTGGCCAGGCCGCCGGCCCGCATCGATCTGCCGTGGTTCGCGCTGCCCGCCACGCCCGGTGGCGCGGCCGGGCAGGGCTGGGAACTGGTGAGCCAGGCCGACACCGACGGCCGACTGCGGCGCGTGGAAGCACGCATCACCGACACCGCGGTGGCGGCGTTGCCGCGCAGCGCGGTGCTGATCGATGTCAGCCGCGTGCGCGAGGCGATCGTCGCCCTGGAACTGCACTGGCAACCGGTCGACGCGCTCGACCTGGGCTACAGCGTGGAAGCCAGCGACGACCTCGAACACTGGCAGCCATTGGCCACGCGTGGCCGTCTGGTCGACCTGCAACGCGAGGACCGGCGGCTGCTGCACCGGCGCATCGAACTGTACGGACTGCTGCCGCACTACCAGAAGGCGCGCTACCTGCGCCTGACGCCGGACAGCGCCGCGCAGCCGCTCACGATCACCGGTGTGCAGGCCGAACTCGCCGCCGCGCGCGCGCAGCCGGCGCCCAGCTGGCTGGAGCTGCGCGGCGTCGGCGAGGGCCGCGAGTTTTCCTTCGAGTTGCCCGGCCGCTTTCCCGTGCAGTGGGTGGACGTGGCGATGCCCGGCAACCACGCCGTCGAATGGCGGCTGGAGAGCCGCGACGACGCCGACGCGGCCTGGCAGCTGCGCGCCGGTCCGTGGATGGCGTACCAGGTAGGCACGGGCCAGGTAGGCACGGGCGGTCAGTCTCCCGCCCGCGTGCTCGACGCCCGCGTGCGCGATCGCCATTGGCGCCTGCGCGCGAGCGCGCCGGTGCTGGAAACACCGACGCTGCGCCTGGGCTACCGCCCGGAAGTGGTCGTCTTCCTGGCCCAGGGGGCGCCGCCGTTCGCGCTGGCCGCGGGCAGCACGCGCGCCGCGCGCGCGGACTCGCCGATCGCGCGACTGGTGGCGGACCTGCGCAAGCGTCTTGGCAAGGACTGGCAGCCGGCCCCGGCTTACCTGGGAGCCTCCGTGCCGCTCGCGGGCGACGCGGCGGTGACCCCTCAGCGGGACTGGAAGACCTGGCTGCTGTGGAGCGTGCTCGGACTGGGCGCGCTGGTGATCGCGGGCTTCGCGGTGACGCTGCTGCGCGTCGCGCGTCCGCCGGGGCAGGTGGGCGCCGCGCCCGCCCCGCCCGGGTCCGAAACCATGCCAGAACCCGATCCTTCTCCCTGATCCCGATGTGATCTGATCTGATCTGATCTGATCTGATCACATCTGAATTGATCTGATCCGGGCGGGCATGCAGGCGCGCCGCGTGCGGCACGCCTGCACCCCACGCATGCGGGCTAGGCCACGGCCTCGCGCAATCCCTGCGCCGCCTGCACCATTGCCCGCAGCGCATCGCGCACTTCGGGCCACCCGCGGGTCTTCAACCCGCAATCCGGATTGACCCACAGCTGCATGGACGGCACGACGTCCAGCGCCTTGTCCAGCAGCTCGCGCATCTCCTGCGCGCAGGGCACGCGCGGGGAATGGATGTCGTACACGCCCGGGCCAATCCCGTTGGGGTAGCGGTAACGCGCGAAAGCGTCGAGCAGTTCCATCCGCGAGCGCGAGGTCTCGATCGAGATCACGTCGGCGTCCAGCTGCGCCACCGACTCGATGATGTCGTTGAACTGCGCGTAGCACATGTGGGTGTGGATCTGCGTCGCGTCGCCCACGCCATTGGCCGCCAGGCGGAAGCATTCACCGGCCCAGTCCAGGTACGCCGCCCAGTCGCCGCGCCGCAGCGGCAGGCCTTCGCGCAGCGCCGGCTCGTCGATCTGGATGATGCCCACCCCAGCCGCTTCCAGCGCCAGCACCTCCTCGCGCAGCGCCAGCGCGATCTGCCGGCAGGTCTGCGCGCGGGACTGGTCGTCGCGCACGAACGACCACTGCAGGATCGTCACCGGGCCGGTGAGCATCCCCTTCACCGGCTTGCGCGTGCGCGACTGCGCGTAGCGCGCCCACGCCACCGTCATGTCCGCCGGGCGCCAGACGTCGCCGAACAGCACCGGCGGCTTCACGCAGCGCGAGCCGTAGCTCTGCACCCAGCCATGGCCGGTGAAGGCGAAGCCCTCCAGCTGCTCGCCGAAATACTCCACCATGTCGTTGCGCTCGAACTCGCCGTGCACCAGCACGTCCAGGCCCAGGGCTTCCTGTTCGAGCAGGCAGCGATCCGTCTCGGCTTCCAGGAACGCGCGGTAGGCACCATCGTCGATGCGTCCGGCGCGGTGGTCGGCGCGCGCCTGGCGCACGGCCCCGGTCTGCGGGAAGGAACCGATCGTGGTGGTGGGAAACGTCGGCAGCTGCAGCCGCTGCGCCTGCAGTGGCGCGCGCTGCGGATACGGGGAAAGCCGGCGCGACTGGTCGGGCGTCACCGCTTCCACGCGTTCGCGCACCCGCGGATTGCGCAGCATCGGCGACAGCAGCCGCGCCACGCGCGCGCGGCCGGCGATGTCCAGCGCCTCACGGGCCGCTTCGTCGCCGCCCAGCGCGTCGGCCAGTACGCGCAGTTCCTCCAGCTTCTGCCGTGCATACGCCATCCAGCCGCGCAGGCGGTCGGGCAGCTTGCGTTCCAGCTGCAGGTCCACCGGAACGTGCAGCAGCGAGCATGAGGGCGCGATCCATCGGGCCCGCGCTCCCGCGCGCTTGACCAGCTCCACGGCCGCGTCCAGATCCGCGCGCCAGATGTTGCGGCCATCGACGACGCCCAGGCTGAGCGCAACTCGCTCGGGTACCGCCGCGAGCACGGTCTCCAGCTGTCCCGGCGCGCGCACCAGGTCGACGTGCAGGCCCTGCACCGGCAGCGATGCGACCAGCGCGGTGTTGTCGCCCAGCGCGCCGAAATACGTCGCCAGCAGCAGCTGCGGCGCGTCCGCCTGCGCCAGCGCCGCGAACGCGCGGCGATAGGCGGCCTGTTCCTGCGGCGTGAGGTCGAGCACCAGGCAGGGCTCGTCGATCTGCACCCATGGCGCGCCCGCGCGCCGGAGCTGTTCGAGCAGCTGCGCGTAGGCGGGCAGCAGCGCGTCGAGCAGTTCAAGCGGGCATCCGCCGTCGCTGCGCTTGCCCAGCTTGAGGAAGGACACCGGGCCCAGCAGCACGGGCCGGGCTTCCAGTCCCAGCGCGCGCGCATGCGCCAGTTCGGCCAGCGGCTTGCCGGCGCGCAGGGTAAAGGTCTGGTCGGCTGCGAACTCGGGGACCAGGTAGTGGTAGTTGGTGTCGAACCACTTGGTCATTTCCAGCGCGCGCAGGTCGTGGCCGTCGCGCTGGAGGCCGCGCGCGAGGGCGAAATACCCGGCCAGCGGATCGGCCTCGCACAGCGCCCGGTGCGAGGGCGGGATGGCATCGAACAGCACCGCCGTGTCGAGCACGTGGTCGTACAGGGTGAAGTCGTTGCACGGCACGACGTCGGCGCCGGCCTCGCGCGCCAGCTGCCAGTGACGCTGGCGCAGCGCCGAAGCGGTGTCCTGCAGGGCTCCGGCGCTGGTTTCGCCGCTCCAGAACGCCTCCAACGCCTGCTTGAGCTCGCGGCGTGCGCCGATGCGCGGAAAGCCGAGGTGGGTGACGAGCGGGCGCGCGGCGTCCGTCGACGGGAAGTGCGAGTGCGATTGCGACTGCTGCATGGTGATCTCCTGCGTTGCATGGGCAAGACGCAGGGCAACGAAGGCACACCTCGCCCGCCCGGTGGGGCAGGAACCGATGACGGCGACGGTGTTCGACCTTCGCCCCCGCGGGCGAACCGGCCGCCTGCGGACGCGATCGATCGTTCAATCGATC
This sequence comes from Lysobacter solisilvae, assembly GCF_016613535.2. Taxonomy (NCBI): domain Bacteria; kingdom Pseudomonadati; phylum Pseudomonadota; class Gammaproteobacteria; order Lysobacterales; family Lysobacteraceae; genus Agrilutibacter; species Agrilutibacter solisilvae. The sequence goes on along the minus strand of NZ_CP071518.1, from coordinate 302,564 downwards.
GCGCACCGGCGTGCCGGGAGTCGGACGGAAGCGAGCTTCCGGTCGGGGCAGGTCTTCGGGCTGAGGACACGGCCCGGCGGACACGCCCGGACCTCCTACTGGCCGTCGCTTCCCGGGCTTGCGCCCAGTGCTTGAGACGGCGGTCGTTTCCAACACCGCTGCGGGGCAGCTCCGGAATGGACGCACGGGGCGCCGCACCGGATTCCCTCTGGCGAACCACCGGCTGCCCGGCGGTCGCTTGTCACATCTCTCTATCGCAATGAGGAGATGATCACCTCGACCGGGGGACCGTAAGGGCGGCCCCGGGGCAAGTCAAATGATGAAAAGCGGGCAGGGGACTTCGGCGGAACGCGCTGGAAGGAGATCCCTGCCGGCAGAGCGGACCGCCGTGGGGCCCTGGCGGAATCCCGCTCCCCGTGCCGTCGCGTTTGAATCCCCCGCCCGCCCCACCGACAATGTGCCCCCTTTTTTCGCCCGCCCCCACGGCCCCAGGAGTTCCATGTCCATCGTCCGCATGACCGACCTCGACCTCGCCGGCAAGCGCGTGCTGATCCGCCAGGACCTCAACGTGCCGGTCGCGGCGGGCAAGGTCACCTCCGACCAGCGCCTGACCGCGTCGCTGCCGACCCTGCGGCGCGCGCTGGAGCAGGGCGCGGCGGTCATGGTGATGTCGCACCTGGGCCGCCCGAAGGAAGGCGTGTGGACGCAGGAGGACTCGCTGGCCCCGGTGGCGCAGCGCCTGGGTGAGCTGCTCGGCTTCGAGGTGCCGCTGGTGCGCGACTGGGTGGATGGCGGCTTCGAAGTGAAGCCCGGCCAGCTCGTGCTGCTGGAGAACTGCCGCATGAACCCGGGCGAGGGCAAGGACGACGAGACGCTGTCCAGGAAATACGCCGCCCTGTGCGACGTGTTCGTCATGGACGCCTTCGGCACCGCGCATCGCGCCCAGGCCTCCACGCATGGCGTGATCCGCCACGCCGCGGTAGCCGCCGGTGGTCCGCTGCTGATGGCCGAACTCGATGCGCTGGCCAAGGCCCTGGACAACCCGGCGCGGCCGTTGCTGGCGATCGTCGCCGGGTCCAAGGTGAGCACGAAGCTGGAACTGCTCGCGTCGCTGGTGGGCAAGGTCGACCAGTTGATCGTCGGTGGTGGCATCGCCAACACCTTCATCGCCGCGATGGGCCACAACGTGGGCAAGTCGCTGGTGGAAATGGACCTCCTCGACACCGCCAAGAAGATCATGGCCGACGCCCGCGCCCGCGGCGCAGAGATCCCCGTGCCCACCGACGTGGTGGTCGCCCCGGCCTTCGCCGCCGATGCGCCGGCCACCGTCAAGGCCGTCGACGCGGTCACCGCCGACGACATGATCCTCGACATCGGCCCGCAGACCGCCGCGCGCTATGCGCAGATGATCAAGGACGCCGGCACGGTGGTCTGGAACGGCCCGGTCGGCGTGTTCGAGTTCGATGCCTTCGGCGAAGGCACCAGGGCGCTGGCGCAGGCGATCGCCGCGTCGAAGGCGTTCTCCATCGCCGGCGGCGGCGACACCCTGGCGGCCGTGGACAAGTACGGCATCGAGCAGGACGTGTCCTACATCTCCACCGGCGGCGGCGCGTTCCTGGAATTCCTGGAAGGCAAGGCACTGCCGGCGGTGTCGGCGCTGGAGGCCCGGGACTGAAGTGAAGCATCCGGCCCGGGACTGAGGTGAAGTAACCGGCATGTCCGGGCCGCGCCCGCGGCCGAGGACAATGAAGCGCCCGTATCGCCTTCCTCGCTCCACCCGCTCGAAAAAAAACAGGGAACCCATGCCCACGATCTTCTTCGACATGGACGGCACGCTGATCGACTCGGAGGTCGGCATCACCCGCTGCGTGGCGCACGCGCTCACGCAGATGGGGCTGCAGGTCCCCGGCGCGGACGAACTGCGCGCCTGGATCGGTCCGTCGCTGCGCACCAGCTTCGCGCCGCTGCTGCGCGACGAGGCGAAGGTCGAAGAGGCCGTGCTGCATTACCGCGACCGCTTCGAGACCCACGGCTGGGCCGAGCACCGCATCTACGACGGCATCGGCGCGGCGATCGAGGCCCTGCACGCGGCCGGCCACCGGCTGGCCGTGGTGACGGCGAAGAACGAGCCGCACGCCCGCAGGATCGCCGAACACCTGCCCTTCGGCCATCGCTTCGTCGATGTCGTCGGCGCCACCGTGGACGGCAGCCGCAGCCACAAGCCCGAACTCATCGCCGAGGCCCTGCGCCGGCTCGACGTCGCGCCGGCCGATTGCTGGATGATCGGCGACCGCCGCATGGACATCGAAGGCGCGCTCCACCACGGGATGCGCAATGTCGGCGTGCTGTGGGGCTTTGGCGGCGCGGATGAGCTGCGCCATGCCGGCGCGGCGCAACTCGCGTCGCGGCCGGACGAATTGCCGGTGCTGCTGGCGGCCTGACTTCGTATTCACTGCACCACGGCCGGTTGTCGTGTATCCGGCCTGTGCTAGCGTTCGGTGATTCAATCCAGCCAGCGCACGCCACCATGCAGAACCAATCGCGCCGCACCAAGATCCTCGCCACGCTGGGCCCGGCCACCGACGCGCCGGGCGTGATGGAGGCCATCCTCCGTGCCGGCGTGGACGTTGTCCGCCTCAACTTCTCGCACGGCGATCCCGCCGCGCAGGTCGCGCGCGCGCAGGCGTTGCGCGAAGCCGCGCACAAGGTGGGCCGGGAAGTCGGGATCCTGGTCGACCTGCCCGGCCCGAAGATCCGCATCGAGAAGTTCGCCCAGGGCAAGGTGCAGCTGGTGGCGGGCGAGCGCTTCGACCTGCTCGCCAGCGAAACCGCGCCGCCGGGCACCGAGCAGGAAGTCGGCGTGAGCTATCTCGGGCTGCCGGGCGACGTCATTCCGGGCGACGTGCTGCTGCTGGACGACGGCATGATGCAGCTGCGCGTGGAGCAGGTCGATGGGCCGCGCATCGTCACCACCGTTCTCAACGATGGCGCGCTGTCCGACCGCAAGGGCCTGAACAAGCAGGGCGGCGGCCTGTCGCTGGGTGCGCTGACGCAGCGCGATCGCGAACTGATCCAGGTCGCGGCCGACCTGGGCGCGGACTTCATCGCCGTCTCGTTCTGCCGCAACGCGGCCGACATGGACGAGGCCCGCCGCATCGCGCGCGCCGCCGGCAGCGATGCCGCGCTGGTGTCCAAGATCGAACGCGCCGAGGCGATCGAGAACCTGCGCGAGATCGTCCAGGCCAGCGACGTGGTGATGGTCGCGCGCGGCGACCTGGGCGTGGAGATCGGCGATGCCGAGCTGCCCGGCCTGCAGAAGAAGATCATCCGCGAGGCGCTGGAAGGCGGTCGCGTGGTGATCACCGCCACGCAGATGCTGCAGTCGATGGTAGAAAGCCCGATTCCCACCCGCGCCGAAGTGCTGGACGTCGCCAATTCGGTCATCGACGGTACCGACGCGGTGATGCTGTCGCAGGAATCCGCGGCCGGGAAGTACCCGCTCAAGGCCGTCGAGGCGATGGCGCGCATCTGCCTGGGCGCCGAGCGCCAGTTCGAGGCGGACACCGATTTCGAGAAGGCGCCGCGCAACCTGGAACGCGCCGACCAGGCCATCGCGATGGCGACCATGTTCCTGTCCGAGCACATCGGCGTGCGCGCGATCCTGGCGGCGACCGAATCCGGCGGCACGGCGCGGTTCCTTTCGCGCTTCCGTTCCTCCGTGCCGATCTTCGGCCTGTCGCGCCACGACGGCGCGCGCCGGCGCATGGCGATGATGCGCGACGTGTTCCCGGTGGATTTCGACAGCCGCGGCATGGCCTCGCGCGAGGCCGCGCGGCAGTCCATCAAACAGCTGTTCGATGCCGGCCGCCTGGAACACGGCGACCGCGTCATCTTCACCAGCGGCGACCACATGGAGCACCACGGCGCCACCAACACCCTGCGCCTGCTGCAGGTGGGCGAGGGCGGTCGCGCGGAAGGGCTCGGGGAGCTGTGATCGGCCCGCGCGGATAAGCGCTCACGCGCAGGGCCGACACGCAGGAGGTCGTCAGGGACGACGTGACACGGACCGCACGGGACCGTGGCCTACACGCCCGTATAGGCGCCCTGGAACACCGTCTTCCACGCCTCGCCGTCGCAGCGCCAGATCTCGTAGTCGTGGCCTTCGTAGTGGCCCACGCGGAACACCAGCTCGGCGACGCCGTCCTGGTCCAGGTCCAGCTGGTCGACGAAGTCGTGGTGCGCGATGGCGTCGCCGACGGTCTTCTGCACCAGGCGATGGGTCACCTTGTAGTTGCCCTTGCCATCGGCCTCCATCAGCAGCACGGCGTCCAGCAGCGGCGGTTCCTGGTCGGCGGCGGGGGCCGGCAGGCGCCAGTTCGCCGTGATCAGCAGGATGGGCTTGCCGCTGGCGGCCAGCACGTGGCGCTCCACGCCGCCGCGTTCGTCGTTCGGGCCGGCCGCGAACAGGGCGCTGATGGCTTTGGCCGGCACCCGTTCGCGCTTGAGCGCCGCGCGCAGCGCACGGTCCAGGTGGCTGCGTTCGGAGCGGCTGGGGGCCGCGGCCACCGGCGCTTCGGCCGAAGTCACGACCCGGTTGCTCGCCAGGCCCTGCAGCGTGGCCTCGCGCGCCGTGGCCGGCGGGTGCCGCACCGGCGAGAAGAAGCCGATCGCTTCGGCCGCAGGCGCCTGCAGCACCTGCACCACGCCGTCGGCGCCGCCGCGGCGATAGAAGTGGAGGCCGCGCCAGGGCAACAGGAACGGTGAGGTATCGGGCGCACCGCGGGTGCCCGGCGGCGTCCACGTCGAGGCGTCGCGGAAGCGATCGGGGCCCTCGATGATCGCGACCGCATTGACCATGCCGTCCTCGACGGCAAACAGCGTCCACGGCTCCTTGCCCAGCTGTTCGCCCTTCGGGTTGACCATGCGGTCGCGCAGGGCGCTGGCCTGCTGTGCGCCCTTGCGGTCGCGGCGCGCGGCGAGCGTCTCGATCATCAGCTGGTGGCTGCGCGCATCGAACGGCGCCAGCGCCACGGCGCGCTCGGCCAGCGCCTTGCGTTCGCCGGCCTTCGCGCGGCCATGGGCCGAGATCAGTGCCTCGAGCGTGGGCATGTCCGCCTGCAGCAGGTCCTCGCGCACCCACCCCGTGGCCGGCGGGTCGCCACTGCCCGCGCGGGCCCAGCCCGAGACCCGGCATTCGACCTGCAGCGCCGTGCCGATGGGCAGCGTGGCGACCGTCGCGGCATCGGCGCGCGGCGATCGGCGCAGCCGCGCGGACGTCGTGGCGACGTATTGCCGGGACGGCGCCGGCTGGGCCGCGCAGGCCGCATCCGCTGCCTTGGCGGCCTTGTCGGCGGCCTTCCCCGACGCCTGGGCCCAGGCCGGCGCGCCGGGCGCCACCAGGCCGGCCAGCGCGACGCCGACGGTCAGCAGGGCGATCAGGGTGACGCGGAGTGCAGCCATGGCGAAACGGTCCTTGTCGCAGTGGAACACCGGCAGGCTAGGGCGTTTGCCGCACGCCCGCAATGCAGCGGCCCGGCCATGCGGTGGCCCGCCCCGGGACATGTCGGAACAGGCAGAACCTCATGCTCTTGATCGCCGTCATTCCCTCCGTGGCCTTCGTAAGATCAGTATCGTTCCACGCCCCCGCGCCGGCCGGCGCGCGCCGGCCTCAGATCCCCACCCCGACCGGATTCCCCATGAAGCGCTCCCGCCTCGCCGCCGTCCTGCTGCTCGCCCTTGCCCCGCCCGCGTTCGCCGGTGGCGTCAACGACATTCCCACCCAATGGAAGTTCGGCGACGGCTGGGAATACGGCCTCAAGGCCGCCTTCCAGTACGACTGGAACGAGTTCGGCAACGACCGGCTCGACAGCGGCGTGCACCGCTTCGAGGACGCGCACGACTGGCGCCGGGAGGAACTGAGCGCCTTCATCCGCAAGCCGGGCGCCTTCGAGGCGCTGGTGGGCTACGACTTCGCCGGCGAGGTGTGGATCGACAACTACTTCAAGTTCAACGCCGGCAAGGCGCATGAGTTCCGCCTGGGCCAGTTCAAGACGCCGGTGGGCATGGACGAGGCGGCGACGTCCTCGGCGGGGACCGTGTTCCTGGAACGCGCCGCCCCGGTGAACGCGGTCTACCAGGGCCGCCGCATCGGCGCCGACTGGACCTTCGCGCCCAATGCAGCCTGGCGCTTCAACCTGGGCTATTTCGCCGGGGGCGACCTCAACGGACTCAACGAGGGCCACAGCGTGGGCGGCCGTGCCGTGTTCACGCCCCGCAACAGCGCGCAGGAGGTGCTGCACCTGGGCCTGTCGGCCTCGCGCGAGGACCGCGACGACGGCGCCTACCGCATCCGCACGCGGCCGGAGGCGGGCATCACCGACGTGCGCCTGGTCGACAGCGGCAGCCTGGCCGGGGATTCCATCGACCGCATCGGCCTGGAAGGCGCCTGGCAGCGCGGCCCGTGGCTGAGCCAGGCCGAGTGGCTGGAGGCCGATGTCGAGCTGGACGCCGGCGGCGACTACCGCGCCCGCGGCGGCTACCTGCAGACCGCCTGGGTGGTGACGGGTGAAGTCCGGCCCTACAAGGCCGGCGCCTTCGGCAACCCGAAGCCCTCGCGCGCGGCGGGCGCGGTCGAGGTGGGCCTGCGCTATTCCGACCTCGACCTGGACGACGGCGCCAGCGCGGGCGGCCGCCAGCGCGACTGGACCCTGGGCGCGAACTGGTACCTGACCCGGTTCTTCAAGTTCCAGGCGAACTACATCCACGTCGACAGCGACCGTCGCGGCGTGGCGCTGTCGCCGGACGTGTTCGAGTTCCGGGCGCAGCTGGCGTTCTAACCGCGCCACCGGCAACCATCAGCCGCGATGGCGTTGAACGCGCCGCAGCGCGCTGCGAACCCGAGAAAACCGTCATCCCCGCGAAGGCGGGGATCCAAGAACCTGGCCTTGAAGCGGGATACGCGGCAAGAGCGATTGGTAGGCCCAAGCAACGTCCTTGGATGACCAGCTACGCTGTTGAAAGGCACTTCCCGCCTTCGCGGGGATGACGGCCTGAAGAAACTGACGGCCCGCGGAGGATGACCGCCTGCAGCGACCGTAGCCCGGGTAAGCGCAGCGCACCCGGGGCTCTCCGGCCCGATCTGGGGCAAGTCTCCCGAATTCGCTTCGCTTGACCAGCTTCGCTGTTGAAAGCCCCGGGCTACTCGACCACGGGCCGCGGCCCCGCACCTGAAGGGTTAAACCCAGCCCCCGCGGCCTTCCCGCCGGAGCGGGGCCCCCGGCGGCGCGGGCTATAATTGGCGTTTCCCCAGGCCCCCAGGACTCTCTCCATGAGCATCGAACAGCTTGCCGAAACCGCCCAGGCCATGGTCGCCGCCGGCAAGGGCATCATCGCGATCGACGAATCCACCGCCACCATCGCCAAGCGTTTCGCCGGCGTGGGCATCGAGAACTCGGAAGAGAACCGTCGCCGTTACCGCGAACTGCTGCTGACCACGCCGAACCTCAACCAGTACATCTCCGGCGCGATCATGTTCGACGAAACGATCCGCCAGTCCACCAGCGACGGCGTGCCGTTCGCCAAGTACATGTCCGACAACGGCATGATCCCGGGCATCAAGGTCGACAAGGGCACGCACAACCTGGCCGGTTTCCCGGGCGAAGTGGTGACCGAAGGCCTCGACGGCCTGCGCGCCCGCCTGGAGGAGTACTACAAGCTCGGCGCCCGCTTCTGCAAGTGGCGTGCGGTGATCAACATCGGCGAGGACATCCCCACCGGCACCTGCATCGACGCCAACAGCCACGCGCTGGCCCGCTACGCCGCGCTGTGCCAGGAGCAGGGCCTGGTGCCGATGGTCGAGCCGGAAGTTATCATGGACGGCAGCCACGACATCGACGAATGCTTCCAGGTGACCGAGGTCGTCCTGCGTTCGCTGTTCGCCTCGCTGGTCGAGCAGAACGTCGTGCTGGAAGGCACCATCCTCAAGGCTTCGATGGTCGTCCCGGGCACCACCAGCGGCGAGAAGGTCAGCATCGAGGAAGTCGCCGCCGCCACGCTGCAGTGCCTGAAGTCGACCGTGCCGGCGATCCTGCCGGGCATCGTGTTCCTGTCGGGCGGCCAGTCCGACGAGGACGCCACCGCGCACCTCAACGCCATGAACCAGATGGGTCCCAACCCGTGGCCGCTGTCGTTCTCCTACGGCCGCGCCATGCAGGCCGCCGCGCTCAAGCTGTGGTCGCAGGACCTGGTGAACAACTTCGCCGCCGCGCAGAAGACCGTGTTCGCCCGCGCCAAGGACAACGGCCTGGCCGCGCTGGGCCAGTGGAAGTCGGCCGCGTAAGCGACCACGCCCTCTCGCAACAGCAGACGCCGGCCCTGGGGCCGGCGTCTTTGTTTTGGGGTGTCGCTCGTTGCGGACCGCTGCCATCGCGCAGCACGCGCCGCCGCCTAGTCCCCGCCGTTCCCCAGCGCCTCGCGGAACACCGTGGTGGTGCGCGCGTCGTAGCAGCACAGGATCACGCGGCGGGGGCGCTCGTGGGTCTGCGCCCATTCGCGCAGCGTCGCCACCGCCACCGGCGCGGCCGACTCGACCGGGTAGCCGTACACGCCGCAGCTGATCGCCGGGAAGGCGATCGAGTCGATGTTGTTGTCCTCGGCCAGCCGCAGCGATTCGCGGTAGCAGCTGGCGAGCAGGTCGGCTTCGCCGTCGTGGCCGCCACCCCACACCGGGCCGACGGTGTGGATCACGTGGCGTGCGTGCAGCCGGCAGCCGCGGGTGATGCGTGCCTGGCCGGTGGGGCAGCGCACTTCCGGTTCGATCTCCGGCAAGGCGCGGCATTCGGCCAGCAGGCCCGGCCCGGCGGCGCGATGGATCGCGCCGTCCACGCCTCCGCCGCCGCACAGGGCGGAGTTGGCCGCGTTGACGATGGCATCCACCGCGAGCGCGGTGATGTCGGCCTGGAGGATCTCGATGTCCACTGGTGCAAACCCCCTGCGATCTTTGCCGATTCTGCCGCAATTACGGCCCCAATCCAGCACAACGCGAACCGGCAACACCATTGGCCCATCCGGCCGTCATCTCCGGGCCCGTAGAATCCGGGGATTGACGGTTTCGGAGAGGGGCATGGTTTCGCACAGGGGCATGCGCCCAGCCACGGCGGCCATCATCGCATTCACCCTGCTGCTCGCGGCCTGCGGTCGCGACGCCGCGACCAAGGGTGGCGAGGGTGGCGACCGGCCGGTGCCGGTGACGCTGCAGGTCGTGCGTCCGCAGGCGTGGAACGACAGCGTGCAGGCGCTGGGCACCGTGCATGCCCGTGAATCGATCACCTTGACCGCCAAGGTGAGCGAGCTGGTCCAGGCCGTGCACTTCGACAGTGGCGACGTGGTCGCCAAGGGCGCCCCGCTGGTGACCCTGGGCGGCCAGGCCCAGCAGGCCGCGCTGGTCGAAGCGCAGGCCGCCGCCGAGGAAGCGGCCCGCCTGTTCAACCGCCAGGACGAACTGGCCCGCCAACAGCTGATCGCCCGCGCCGCGCTCGACACCCAGCGCGCCATGCGCGACGCCGCCAACGCGCGTGTCTCGCAGATCCGCGCGCAATTGAGTGACCGCGTGATCCGTGCGCCCTTCGCCGGCGTGCTCGGCATCCGCCAGGTCAGCCCCGGTGCGCTGGTGACGCCGGGCACCGCGATCGCGACGCTCGACGACACCGCGCGCGTTTTCGTCGATTTCCCCGTGCCCGAGACGCTGCTGTCGCACGTCGCGCCGGGCCTGCACGTGAACGGCCGCAGCCAGGCCTGGCCCGGCCGCCGCTTCGAGGGTGTGGTCAGCATCGTGGATGCGCGCATCGACGAGGCCACCCGCGCGGTGACCGTGCGCGCCGATTTCCCCAACGAGGACCGCGCGCTGCGGCCGGGCATGCTGCTGGAGATCGACCTGCAGCGGCCCGAGCGCCAGGCGCTGCTGGTGCCGGAGATCGCCGTGGTGCAGGTGGGCACCGAATCCTTCGTGTTCCGCGTCGATGCCGATGGCAGTGCGCAGCGCGCCGCGGTCACCACCGGCGCACGCCGCGACGGCAAGGCCGAGATCCTGGAAGGGCTCAAGGCCGGCGACCGCATCGTGGTCGACGGCACCGGCAAGCTGCGGCCGGGCAGCAATGTGGTCGAGGCCGGCCAGGGCCCGGGCACCGCGGGCAGATAGGCAGCGACCGCGCGACGCCGCCCGCGGGCGCGCCGTCCGGCCCATGCGCCGCCGCCGTTGGCGCGGCGTGACCGAACCAAGGCTGAGCGATGAATCTCTCCGACACCTCCATCAAGCGCCCCGTCTTCGCCACCGTGCTCAGCCTGCTGCTGATCGTGCTGGGCGTGATGGCCTTCTCGCGCCTCACGCTGCGCGAGTTGCCGGCGATCGATCCGCCGGTGGTCGGCGTGGAAGTGACCTACCCGGGCGCGTCGGCGGCGGTGGTGGAGACCCGCGTCACCCAGATCCTGGAAGACGCACTGGCCGGCATCGAGGGCATCAACACCATCGAGTCGCGCAGCAGCAACGGCCGCGCGAACATCAGCATCGAGTTCCACCTCAGCCGCGACATCGAGGCGGCGGCCAACGACGTGCGTTCGGCGGTCAGCCGCGTGCAGAGCCGGCTGCCCGAAGAGGCCGATCCGCCGCAAGTGGAGAAGGTCGAATCCGACGCCGAAGTGATCGTGTGGCTCAACATGAGCAGCACGAACATGGACACGCTGCAGCTGTCCGACTACGCCGAGCGCTACATCGTCGACCGCCTGTCCAGCATCGACGGCGTCGCCCAGGTGCGCATCGGCGGCCAGCAGCGCTACGCGATGCGCGTCTGGCTGGACCGCGACGAGCTGGCCGCGCGCGGCGTCACCGTCGGCGACGTGGAAGCCGCGCTGCGCGCCGAGAACGTGGAACTGCCGGCCGGCCGCATCGAGTCGGAGACGCGCGACTTCACCCTGCGCGTGGCGCGCAATTTCGAGAAGCCCGAGGACTTCGCGCAGATCCCGCTGCGCAAGGGCGCGGACGGCTACGTGGTGCGCCTGGGCGACGTGGCCAAGGTGGAGCTGGCCTCCGCCGAACGCCGCAGCTACTACCGCAGCAACGGCGAGCAGAACGTCGGCCTGGGCGTGATCAAGACCTCCACCGCCAACAGCCTGGACGTCGCCCGCGCCGCGCGGGCCGAAGCCGAACGCATCCAGCCGACGCTGCCGGCGGGCACGAAGATCTTCGTCGCCTTCGACACCACCTTGTTCATCGAATCGGCGGTGGAGCGCGTGTATCACACGCTGGCCGAAGCCATCGTGCTGGTGCTGCTGGTGATCTGGCTGTTCCTGGGCAGCGCGCGCGCGGCCATGATCCCCGCGGTGACCGTGCCGGTGTGCCTGATCGCCGCCTTCATCCCGCTCTACGCGTTCGGCTATTCGATCAACCTGCTCACCCTGCTGGCGCTGGTGCTGTGCATCGGGCTGGTGGTCGACGACGCCATCGTCGTGCTGGAAAACATCCAGCGCCGCGCCGACCCTGGGCGAACCGCGCCTGGTGGCCGCGCGCCGCGGCACGCGCCAGGTGGCCTTCGCGGTGATCGCGACCACCGCGGTGCTGGTGGCGGTGTTCCTGCCGATCGGCTTCATGGAAGGCAACACGGGACGGCTGTTCCGCGAACTGTCGGTCGCGCTGGCCGGCGCGGTGGCGATCTCGGCCTTCGTCGCGCTGACGCTCACGCCGATGATGTCGTCCAAGCTGGTGCGGCCGCACAGCGAGGAGAAATCCAACCCGCTCACGCGCCGGGTCAACGCGGGCCTGGAGTGGGTGAGCGGACGCTACCGCGGCCTGCTCGGGCGCAGCATCGGCCGTCCGTGGCTGTTCGGCGCGCTGATGCTCGGTGCGCTGGTGCTCAGCGCGGGGCTGCTCAAGCTGGTGCCTTCCGAACTGGCGCCGGCCGAGGACCGCGGCGTGTTCTTCCTGATGTTCAACGGGCCCGAGGGCGCGGGCTTCGACTACACGGTGGAGCAGGTCGCCCAGGCCGAGAAGATCGTGATGAAGCACGTCGGGGACGGCCCGATCGAGCGCGCCAGCTCGCGCGTGCCCGGCGCGTTCGGCGCCAGCGAGGACATGCACAACGGCCGCATCAGCGTGTTCCTGCGCGACTGGCGCGAACGCGACGCGGCCACGCCCGAGGTCGCCGAGCAGCTGCAGCGCGAACTGCGCCAGCTGCCGGGCGTGCGCGTCTCGGCGCAGGTCACCGGCGGCCTGGTGCGCACCCGCGGCCAGCCCGTGCAGATCGTGCTGGGCGGGCCCGACTACGCGCAGCTGGCGCAGTGGCGCGACAAGCTGCTGGCCCGCATCGAGCAGAACCCGGGCCTGACCGGCGCGGATTCGGACTACAAGGAAACCCGGCCGCAGATGCGCGTGCAGATCGACCGCCAGCGCGCCGCCGACCTGGGCGTCAGCGTGGGCGAGATCGGCCGCACGCTGGAATCGATGATGGGTGCGCGGCGCGTGACCACTTTCGTGCGCGGTGGCGAGGAGTACGACGTGATCGTGCAGTCCAGCCGCCTCACCCGCGGGACACCCGAAGACCTGGCCGCGATCCAGGTGCGCACGCACGGTGGCGCGCTGGTGCCGCTGTCGAACCTGGTGACGCTGCAGGAGATGGCCGAGCCCGGCAGCCTCAACCGCTTCAACCGCCTGCGCGCGATCACCATCAGCGCGGGCCTGGCGCCGGGCTACCGGATGGGCGACGCGATCACCTGGCTGCAGCAGGCCGTGGCCGAGGAACTGCCCGAGCAGGCGCAGGTGGACTGGAAGGGCGAGTCGCGCGAATACCAGGCCGCTGGCGGCGCGGTGCTGGTCACCTTCGCCCTCGCGCTGCTGGTGGTGTACCTGGTGCTGGCCGCGCAGTTCGAGAGCTTCATCCACCCCTTCGTGATCATGCTGACGGTGCCGCTGGGCGTGCTGGGCGCGCTGCTGGGCCTGTGGGCGTTCGGCGGCACGCTGAACCTGTTCTCGCAGATCGGCATCGTGATGCTGGTGGGCCTGGCGGCGAAGAACGGCATCCTGATCGTCGAGTTCGCCAACCAGCTGCGCGACGAGGGACGCAAGGTGGGCGATGCCATCATCCAAGCCAGCGCGGTGCGCCTGCGGCCGATCCTGATGACGTCGATCGCCACCGTCGTCGGCGCGTTGCCGCTGGTGCTCGCCGGTGGGCCTGGGTCGGCCAGCCGCGCCACCATTGGCGTCGTGGTGATCTTCGGCGTGTCGTTCTCCACCCTGCTGTCGCTGTTCGTGGTGCCGGTGTTCTACACGCTGCTGGCGCCGTACACGCGCTCGCCCGAGGCCGTGGCGCACGAACTGGACAAGCTGGAAGCGGCCACGCCGCAGGCCGGCGGCCACGCCTGATACCGCTGCACGGCCGGGCTGCGGGGGATTGGGCGTAAGCTTGTCCGCATGACCGAACATCGTTCCAGACCGCCCGGCCGCCCGCCCGGCGGTGGCGGCAGCACCGGCGGCGGCAACCCCTGGGGCCCGCGCCGTGATTCCAGTCCTTCGGGTGCTCGCCCGCCGCGCGAGGACGCCCGACCGCAGGCCCCCGAACACCGCGAGGCGCAACGCACACCGCGCGTGGACGACACGCGGCGTGGCGAGGGCCGTCCGGATGCCGGGCGGCCGTACGCCAGCCGCCCGCCGCAGGCCCGTCCGCACGACCCGCGTTCCCGCCAGCACGCGCGCCCGTACGAACCGCGTGCACGCGATGCGCGTCCTTACGACGCCCATGGCGACGACGCGCGGCATGAGCCGCGCCACGACGCGCGGCACGAGGAGCCGGGCGACGAGGCGGCGCACGCCGCGCGCACCCACCGCCAGACCGAGTTGCGCCTGTACGGCCTGAACGCCGTCAACGCGGTGTTCTCCCGCCGCCCCGAGGCGATCCGCAAGCTCTATCTGCTGGAGTCGCGCATCCCCGCCGTGCAGCCGATGCTGAAATGGTGCGTCGCCCATCGCGTCGGTTACCGGGTGGCGGAGGAAGCCGACCTCGACCGCCTCGCCGCGAGCACGCACCACGAGGGCCTGGTGGCCGACGTGCTGCGCGAGGAACCGCAGACGCTGTCACCGTGGCTGCGCGACCTGCCGGCCGGTCCGCAGTGCGCGCTGTGGCTCGATGGCGTGGGCAACCCGCACAACTTCGGCGCGATCCTGCGCTCGGCCGCGCATTTCGGCGTGAGCGCCGTGCTGCTGCCCAAGCATTCGCCGCTCGCCTTGTCCGGCGCGGCCGCCCGCGTGGCCGAAGGCGGCGCGGAAATCGTCCCGCTGGTCCGGCTGGGCCGCTCCGACAACGCGATCGCGCAGCTGCGCAGCGCCGGCTTCACCCTGGCCGCCACGCTGGTCCACGGCGGCCGCGACGTGTTCACCGCCGACCTGCCCGAACGCGTGGTCTACGTCATCGGCGCCGAAGGCGAGGGCATGGACCGCGACCTGGCGCAGGCCTGCGACATGCGCATCTCCATCCCCGGCAGCGGCGCGGTGGAAAGCCTCAACGTCGCCGCGGCGACGGCCGTGCTGCTGGCGCGCTGGCGACACCGGTAGAGGATCAGCCCCTTCCCCCGCTCCGCGGGGGGTGAGAGGACGCGCTTGCGGACCACGGGTCCGCGCGTCATCACGCCAGCAGGCTGTGCCTGCTGGCCGGGACGGTTGGGATGGGGGCCGACGATCGCGTCGATCAGCTCCTTCCCCCGCTTCGCGGGGGGTGAGAGGACGCGTTTGCGGACCACGGGTCCGCGCGTCATCGAACGCCAGCAGGCTGTGCCTGCTGGCCGGGAAGGTTGGGATCGGGGCAACAGATCGCCGCGAATCAGCTCCTTCCCCCGCTTCGCGGGGGGTGAGAGGACGCGTTGCGGACCACTGGTCCGCGCGTCATCGAACGCCAGCAGGCTGTGCCTGCTGGCCGGGACGGTTGGGATGGGGGCCGACGATCGCGTCGATCAGCTCCTTCCCCGCTACGCGGGGAAGGGAGGCATCCCCCCTCACTCATCCGGCGTCACAACCGCCTTCGCCTCACTCCCGAAATCGCCTTGCGCGCTCGCCGCCAGGTACGCGAACACCGCATACGCCGCGACGTTCTGCGCCAGCGCCGCCGGGTCGATCTTGTCCAGCGTGTCGTCGGGCGTGTGGTGGAAATCGAAGTAGTCCGAGCCGTCCTGGCGCAGGGCGGCCCAGGCCATGCCCTTCTCGGCGAAGGGACTGATGTCCGGCCCCGGCCCGCCCTCGGTCGGGCTGTGCTCGATGCCCAGCGGTGCCAGCGCCTGCACGATCTGCGCGATCGCGCCCTGCGCGCGCTCGGGCGCGCCGCTGCGGAAGGCATAGATGCGGCCGGCGCCGAAGTCGCTCTCGGCGGCGATCACGTGGCGGGTGATCTCGTCGGCGTGCTTGAGCGCGTAGGCCTTGCCGCCGAGCAGGCCCTGTTCCTCGTTGGCGAAGGCGACCACGCGGACGGTGCGGTCCGGGCGCTTCTTCATCTGCCCGATCAGCGCGCCGGCCGCCATGGTCAGGCCGACGCCCGCGCCGTCGTCGATCGCGCCGGTGCCCTGGTCCCAGGAATCCAGGTGACCACCGATCAGCACGATCTCGCCCGGCTTCTTCGCGCCGCGGATGTCGCCGATCACGTTGTACGACACCGCCTCGCCATCCCAGCCGCAGTCCAGCGCGACGCGCACCGTGACCGGGCCCAGCGCGAGCAGGCGCGCGAGCTGGCTGGCGTCGGGATTGGACAACGCCGCCGACGGGATCGGCGTGAGGCCTTCATCGAAGCGGGTGATGCCGGTGTGGGCATTGCGGTGCCAGTCCGTGCCGGCCGAGCGCATCAGGTAGGCCGAGGCGCCGGCACGGATCGCCGCGGACGGGCCGCGCGAGCGGATGCGCGAGGCCGTGCCATAACCCGCGCCGTCACGCGCGCGCTCCATGACGTTGTCGATGAAGGCGATCTTGCCGGCCAGCGAGCCGGCCGGGACGGCTTCGAGCGCGGCCAGGGTCCGCGAAGCGCACGACCTCGCCCTGCGCCGTACCGCCCGGGCTGCCGCCCAGCGCGGCGATGGTGAGCGGCTGCGCGTAGTGGCCCACGATCGCCGCGTGTTCGCTGCGCCGTTCCCACTTGGGAAAGCGCACTTCCTCCAGCCACACCTTGTCGAAGCCCAGCGCCTTGAACTTCGCCTGCGCCCAGGCCACCGCGCGCGCGTCGGCCTCGCTGCCGGCCATGCGCGGGCCGACTTCGCTGGTCAGCGACGCCACGATCTCGTAGGCCAGGCGGCTGTCCAGCGCGCGTTCGCGCAGCTGCTGCGAGGCATCGATCGCGGCCTGCGGGATGCGCGTGGGCGCGGGGCGCCGCCGCGTGCGGCGAACCGGCGAACAACGAACCTGCCAACAGCACGGAGGTAGCAACGACCGGCGCGATACGCATGATGGTTTCCGGGTCCCGGCTAGAAAAGGAAGCGGCGAGCTTACCCGCGCCGGGCCCGCTTGCGGCGCGCGCACGGTCACGCCTGCGATGAGGATTTTTGGCGACAGGCCGCAGCCACGCTTGTGGCTTGCCGAACGTGGCGTTTGGGATGCCGGGCCGCGCGGGACCCTGGGTGGCCTACTTGCGCAGGCTGTCGCGGATCTCGCGCAGCAGCAGGACGTCTTCCGGCGGCAGCGCCGCGACGGGCGCCGCACGCATCCGGTTGTAGGCCTTGAGCACCATGAAGATCACCAGCGCGATCAGCACGAAGTCGATGACGGTCTGGAAGAACATGCCGTAGCGGATCGCGACTTCGGCGGCGACCTGCTTGCCGGCTGCATCCAGTTGCGCCGGCGTGATCACGAACTTCCAGTCCGCCACGCTGACCCCGCCGGTGAGCATGCTGATCACCGGCATGACGATGCCGTCGACCAGCGCGGTGATGATCTTGCCGAAGGCGGCGCCGATGACGACGGCGACGGCCAGGTCGATGACGTTGCCGCGCAGGACGAATTCGCGGAATTCCGAGATCAGGCTCATCGGGGTGCTCCCATCGGGGGTGGCCGCCGCGGGGCGGGTCGCGGTCACTCTACTCCGGTCGCCGCAGGGGCCGGCAAGCGGCCCGGTCCACGCGCTGGAGCGCGTGCTACATCTGCCAGTCGAACGGCGCGGGCAGCTGCTGGCCGTCGATCTCGAGCACGCCGCTTTCGCCGTCCACGCGCAGGTCGAAGGCCGGCGCGCCGGCGCCGGAACCCTTGTGCTCCAGGTGCAGCTGGCGCCGGTCGACGTCGAACGCATCCACGCGGACGTCCTGCGGCCGCAGCGGAATCCCGGTGCTGTCGCCCGGCGCGAAGAAGCGCACGCGGCCGACGACCGGCGCGGCGTCGTCGCCGACTTCCATCTCGATGCAGTAGCCGCCGACACCGAAGTCCAGTGTCCAGCTGGCCCACGCCGCGCCCGGCCAGGCAGCGGCGAGCAGCAACGCCAGCACGTGATGCGTGGTCTTCATGCCGATTTCCCCTTCGCGCGGTGGGCCTGCCACCGGAACAGCGCATGCGCGGCCAGGGCCACGACGACGCCGAGGACCATGAGCACCAGCCCGGCGGGCACGCCGAGCGCCCGCAACATCAATCCGGGTGCGGCGCCGAGCAGCGCCACGCTGGGCACGCTGGCGCGACCCCAGCGCACGAGCAACGCGTACCCGGGCGCGCCGACCAGCAGCAGCGGCAGGCCGCCGATCAGCACGGCGAAGAAACCCAGGAGGACCGGGTCGTCGACCGGTTGGCCCTGTGCCGGCCCCATCGCGCTGTAGGCGACCATCGCCGCGACCAGCAACAGACCGCCGACCAGCAGCCCGCCGATCGTGGCCAGCATGGCGCGCAGCAGCAGCGGGGTGAACGCAGGCGCCGCCGCGGCAAGCGCCTGGGGAGGGGGGCCGCTGTCCGGTGCGGCATAGGGGTCGCGGTCCATCGGCTCGGCTCCCGGTCGTTGCCCGCAGCCTAGCAAATGGGGACGGACTTCCCGCGGGTGGGAGCATCCCAGCAGGCTGGAGTCCTTGCCGGAAGGCTGGGGAGGATTCCCGAAGGGCCGGAAGCACTCCGGAAGGCTGGGGAGAACTCCGGAAGGCTGGGGAGGACTCCGGAAGGCTGGGGAGGACTCTGGAAGGCTGTGGAGCACTCCCGCAAGCCGTCACGGATTCCGGAAGCCCGAAACAGGATTCGCGAATCCAGATTTCGTCTTCCGGAATCCGGAATTTGCCTTCCCGAAGACCGATTCGGTCTTCGGGAATCCTCTGCAGGCTTCGGGAAGGCTGGAATTGGATTCGGGAGGACCGAAATTGGATTCGCGAAGACCAAAGCAGTATTCGGGAAGACCGGAATTGGATTCGGGAAGACAAAAACTGGATTCGAGCACCCAGCCAGGTACTGGGCTCAACCCTGCCCCTGCGTCCAGAACCCCGGCCACCAGCCGTTGACCAGATCCACGTCGAAGATCAGCCGGTGCGCCACGAGCGCCAGGATCAGCATGGCCATGGCGATGACGACGGCCCTGCGGCCCGGGCGTCGCCAGCGGAAGAACACGCACAGGCCCGTCACCAGGCCGAGCACGCCTGCCACCGGCACGTGCCAGGCGGGCAGTGGAAACAGGAACAGCAGCACGGAGTGCGGGGCGCTCCAGGCCAGCATCGCCACGCGGGCCAGCAGGGCGATGGCCAGGCCCCAGCCGCCGGCGACGAGCCAGCGACGCTGCGGCGCCGCTTCGGCGGTGGTGGCGGCCATGGTCAGGCGACGGGTGGGGCGATGCGGCCGGACAGCGACAGCACGTCGTCCAGGCGCGCTTCGAACACGTCGCCCACCTGCAGCGCCGACACGCCCGCGGGCGTGCCCATGAAGACCAGGTCGCCGGCGCGCAGCGCGTAGAGGCGCGAGAGTTCGTGGAGGATGTCGGGCACCGACCAGATCAGGTCGTGGAGCGATGCCGACTGGCGCGTGGCGCCGTTGACCTGCAGCGACAGCGTGCGGCCGCCGAGTTCGCCCAGTTCCGCCGCCGGCACGATGGCGCCGATGGGCGCGGCGTGGTCGAAGGACTTGCCGGTATCCCAGGGCAGGCTCCTGGCCTTGGCCGCGGCCTGCAGGTCGCGGCGGGTGAGGTCCAGGCCGACGGCGTAGCCGTACACCAGCGCCATCGCGTCCTCGCGCGCAAGCACGCCGGCCGGCGCGTCGCGGCCCAGCGCGACAACGAGTTCGACTTCGTGGTGCAGGTCGTTCGTGCCCGGCGGATACGGCACGACG
The DNA here is from genome assembly GCF_016613535.2 of Lysobacter solisilvae. Taxonomy (NCBI): domain Bacteria; kingdom Pseudomonadati; phylum Pseudomonadota; class Gammaproteobacteria; order Lysobacterales; family Lysobacteraceae; genus Agrilutibacter; species Agrilutibacter solisilvae. The sequence continues at coordinate 283,273 of NZ_CP071518.1, read as the reverse complement.
CCGTCGGTCACCAGGCTGTCGGCGGGCTTGAGGAAGAAGGTCGGCTGGCCGCGATCGGCGGCCGAGGTCGGGGCGGTGGCGCCCATCTCGCGCGCGTGGTCGGCGAAGTTGCGGCCGACACAGTAGATGCGGTGGACGGGGAAGGCGCTGTCAGCGGCCAGGCCGGCGCCACGCACCGGAACGCGCGGCGCCGCATGTGCGGCAATGACGTCGCCCATGTGTCAGCGCAGCGGGAGCGATGCAGCGGCGGAGCTGCCGACCACGCGGTATTCACCGTCGAGTGCGCCGCGGCGCGCGTCGACGCGCGCGACAGGCTTGCCGCGCTGCTTCCACAGCTTGTAGGCGATGCCGGTGGCGATCATGGCCGCGCCGACGAACAGGCCGAACATCACCAGCAGCGCGAGCAGCGCCACGCCGATCAAACCGAACACCATACGCAGCACGCGATGGCGCGGCTTGCGCGGCGCGAAGGTGCTGCGCATCCGGGCCTGGAAGGCACCGGTCTTGAACGGCTCGAAGCGGAAGGCGTGGGCAAACATTTCGACTGACATCCCCTGTGATGACACAATCCGGCATGAGGACCGGGCACGCAGTATCGGTCGGGCTACAGGGCAGAGTGTGAGAACTCCGTTAAGCAATGAGACCGGTTTGGCAGGTTGGCGCATATGAGCACGCTGTTGCTGCCGCTTGACAGAATCGAGGACGGCGGGTTTGCCGAACACGAGGCGACGCTCGACGGCGACGCCGAATCCCTGCTGCTGTATCGCCGCGGCGAGGCCGTGCAGGCCTGGCTCAACATCTGTCCGCACGCGGGTCGCCGGCTGGATTACGCGCCAGGGCAGTTCCTGCGCACGAAGGAAGGCCTGCTGGTGTGCGCGGCGCATGGGGCGAGTTTTGAACTGTCGCGCGGTGAATGCGTGGCGGGGCCGTGTCGTGGAGCGTCGTTGCGTGCGGTGGCGGTGGAAGTGCGGGATGGTGGGGTGTATTTGGCGGAGTGATTGGCGCGGATCAGCCCCTTCCCCCGCTTCGCGGGGGTTGAGAGGACGCGTTTGCGGACCACTGGTCCGCGCGTCATCGAACGCCAGCAGGCTGTGCCTGCTGGCCGGGACGGTTGGGATGGGGGGCCGACGATCGCCGCGCATCAGCCCCTTCCCCCGCTGCGCGGGGGAAGGTTGGGATGGGGGCCAACGATCGCGGCGCCCTCAACCCACGCCGCACACTGTGCCTCTCAAGTTCAAATGCAAAAGAGTGGACAGGCCAGTTCAAAGGCTTGACCAGCTTCGCTGTCGAAAAGCGCCTCGCCTTGCGGCGGGTTACTTTCTTTGCTCGCACACGCACGAAGTGCGAACGGCGGAGCCGGCCCCGAAGGGGTGAGCGCCAACGGCGCTCATCAAGAAAGTAACCAAGAAAGTGCGGATACGTCCAACTCTAACCGGCCGCATCATCGACGCCGGGATTTTCCAACGCGCCATCCATGGCGCGGCAAAAAACGTCCGGCATCCATGCCGGCCGCCCTCCGGGTCTACGGTTGAAGCTGGATGTTGGTATGCGTGGGAGCAACCGCAACCGCAAACGCAAGACACGGCGCATAGGGCGGGTCTTGATCCGCCGTCGCCTCGACGGTGGTCCGGCTTCTCAATGGACCGCGCGGCCTGGGTTGAGGGCGCGGCGATCGTCGCCCCCCATCCCAACCTTCCCCCGCGGAGCGGGGGAAGGCGCTAAGCAATCAGAACATCAACTCCACCATCGCCACGATCACGATCGTATAGATGATCGACAGCGGTCCACCGATGCGCCACAGATCGCGCGCGGTGTAGCCCGCCGGGCCGGTGACCATCGAGATGACCGGATTGGACGCGGTCATGAAGTTGTTCGACGCCGACAGCGCGACGATCAGCGCGAACGCCGTGGGATTGCCCTCGGCCGCGAGCGCCAGGTTGATCGCCAATGGCACCACGACGATCGTCGCGCCCACGTGGCTGATGACCAGCGAGAACGCGGTGGTGAGCACGCCCACCAGGATCTCCAGCATCCAGATCGGCGTGCCGCGTGGCAGCTGCTCCAGGCTGTGGCCGGCCACCCACGCCGCGGCTCCGCTGGAGTCCATCGCCCAGCCCAGCGGGATCAGGCAGGCCATCAAGAACACCGTGCGCCAGTTGATCGCCGCGTAGGCCTCGTCGATGTGCAGCACGCCGGCGATCAGCATGCCGGCCACGCCGGTCATCAGCGCGATCGACACCGGCAGCCGCGAGGACAGGGCCAGCAGCATCGCCACGGTGAAGATCGCCAGCGCGATCTTGAGCTTGTGCGGGCGCTGTTCGCCCTTGGGGTAGTCGGTGACCACCACCAGGTCCTTGCTCTGCGAGGCTTCGGCCAGGTCGGTCCAGATGCTGTGCAGCACCAGCATGTCGCCCGAGCGCAGGATGATGTTGCGCAGGTCCTCGCGCAGCACCTGCTTGTCGCGGTTCACCGCCAGCAGGCTCAGGCCCAGGTTCTTGCGCAGGCCCAGGTCGGCCGCGTTCTTGCCCAGGAACTTCGAGGTCGGCGGCACCACCGCCTCGGAGATGCCCGCGCGGCTGGGGTTGAACAGGTCGGCGAAGTTGCGCAGCCGCGCGCTCAGGCGCAGGAAGTTGTTCTGCGCGAAGTCGGCGACCACCTGCTTGTCGCCCATGGCGCCCAGGACGCTGCCCACCCAGATGCGGGCGTCGGCCGGCGGCGCCAGTCGCGACTCGTCGCCGGTCTTCAGGGCCAGCAGCAGCGGCGCGCCGCGCAGGGCCTCGGCCTCGCCCAGCGACATGCCCACCAGCGGGCTGTCGGCGCTGACGGTGAGCTCGTACACGTCGCCGTCGATGCCGTAGGTCTTGGCGAAGTAGCTCTGCGTGCGCGCGGGCGTGGCGCCGGGGCCTTCGTCTTCCTTGTCGCGCAGGCGGCGGTCGCCGAAATAGTGGAAGTACGCCAGGCTCGCCCCGACCAGCACCAGGCCGATGGGCAGTGGCGCGAACATCTTCAGCGGCTCGATCGTGGCCGCGCCGGAGGGCAGGTTGGCGTTGGCCGCGACCAGCAGGTCGTTGAGCAGCATCAGCGGCGAGTTGCCGACCATCGTCAGCGCGCCGCCCATCACGATCGCCGCGGCGATGGGCAGCAGCAGGCGCGGCAGCGACAGGCCCGTGCGCGAGGACAGGCGCGAGGCGACGGGCATGTACAGCGCCATCACCGACGGGTTCTGCATGAAGGAGGAATTGAGGCCGGCGACGGCCGTGGTGTACAGCAGCAATCGCTGTTCCACGCCGTTGGCGCGTCGCAGCAGCCAGCCGGCCAGGCGGTTGAGGGCGCCGGTGCGGTCCAGGCCCGCGCCCAGGATCATCGTGGCGACGATGCTGATCACCGCGTTGCCCGAGAAGCCGTTGAACAGCAGTTCGGGTTCGACCAGGCCGGCGAGGCCCAGCAGCACCAGCACCACCAGCGCGACCACGTCGGCGCGGATCCGCTCGAACAGGAACATCACCATCGTGAACACCACCAGCCCGAGCACGAGCTTCATGTCGGTGGTGAGCGGGAGGGCGGTATCCATGCAGTGGGATCGGGTGCTCTGGCGCTGGTTCTCGTAACGCGCGCAGCGGGCTGCGCGGGGTCGGCGATTCCGGTGCGGCGCGCGCGCTCAGCCCTCGCGCGCCGGTGGCCGGTCAGCCGGGCTTGTCGTACAGCAGGTCCCACACGCCATGGCCGAGCTTCTGGCCACGCGTCTCGAAATGCGTCTGCGGCCGCCACTCGGGGCGGGGCACGGAGCCGCGCGGTCCGGCGCGGTTGACCAGGCCCGCGGTGGCGTCAAGCACGTCCCACATCTGCTCGGCATAGTCGTGCCAATCGGTGGCAAGGTGCAAGCGTCCGCCCGGCGCGAGCTTGCGCACCAGCAGATTGGCGAACTCCGGCTGCACCAGGCGGCGCTTGTTGTGACGCTTCTTGTGCCACGGATCGGGGAAATAGATCCGGATCTCGTCGAGGGCGCCGTCGGCGATCTCGTGGGTGAGCACTTCGACCGCGTCGTGGTGGTACAGGCGCACGTGGTCGCTGCCGTCCTGGGCCAGTGCATTGAGCAGGCGACCCACGCCGGGTGCGTGCACTTCGATGCCGATCAGGTCGCGGGCGTGGTCGTGCTGGGCGGCGAAGCGCAGGGCCTCGCCGTTGCCGAAGCCGATCTCCAGCACGCGCGGCGCGTGGCGCCCGAACGCGGCGTCGAAATCGCGCGGCGTACCGGTGTAGTCCAGGCCGAAGCGCGGCCACAGTTCGTCGAAGGCGCGTTGCTGCGCGGGGGTGAAGCGGCCCTGCCGCAGCACGAAGCTGCGCACGCGGCGGTGGCCTTCCTCGATGGTGAAGGGCTTGGGCGGGGCCTTCTTCTGTTCCTGGTCCGCCATCAGCTTGAGTGGGATGCGTCAGTACCGCCGACCAGCCCGTCCACGGGCGAGGACGCGCTGGCGTAGCGCTTGCGTGGAATGCGTCCGGCGCGGAAGGCCGCGCGCCCGGCCTCGACGGCCAGCTTCATCGCGTGGGCCATCAGCACCGGATCCTTCGCGCCGGCGATGGCGGTGTTCATCAGCACGCCGTCGCAGCCCAGTTCCATGGCGATGGACGCGTCCGAGGCGGTGCCCACGCCGGCGTCGACGATGATCGGCACGCGCGCGTTCTCGACGATCTCCATCAGGTTGTAGCGGTTCTGCACGCCCAGGCCCGAGCCGATCGGCGCGGCCAGCGGCATCACGGCGACGCAGCCGATCTCCTCCAGGCGCTTGCACAGGATCGGGTCGTCGCTGGTGTAGACCATGACGTCGAAGCCGTCCTTGACCAGGATCTCGGCGGCGGCCAGCGTCTGCACGACGTCGGGGTAGAGCGTCTTCTGGTCGCCGAGCACTTCCAGTTTCACCAGCCGGTGGCCGTCGAGCAGTTCGCGCGCCAGGCGGCAGGTGCGCACCGCGTCGTCGGCCGTGTAGCAGCCGGCGGTGTTGGGCAGCAGGGTGTAGCGGTCGGGCGGGAGGACGTCGAGCAGGTTGGGCTCGCCGGGGTTCTGGCCGATGTTGGTGCGGCGGATGGCCACGGTGACGATGCGGGCGCCGGCGGCCTCGGTGGCGCGGCGGGTTTCGTCCAGATCCTTGAACTTGCCGGTGCCGGTGAGCAGGCGGGAGCCATAAACCTGGCCCGCGATGACCAGCGGGTCCGCGGGCGGAGCGTAGAGGGGAGAGGTCATGGCGGGATTTTAACGCGCGCGCGGCGCCGGGCGGGGCGCGTGGTCATCGGACTCGCGGTCACGGGCCTCGCGGTGGGGCCTCGCGGTCCGGCCTCGCGATCATGGGCCTCGCGGTCATGTGGCCTGACGCGGTCATGTGGCTTCGCGGTCGCGTGGCCGCCGCGCGGCGTCCTCGCCGTTGGCCTGATTGGCAGCCGGACTCCCTCCGGCGGTCACGCACGGCTTCCACCGCGCGGGTACGCAAAGAGCACACCCGGCGCGAGCCGGGGCCGCAAAGCCCAGGGTCCGGGCGCCTCCCTCCGCCCGCGACAGCCAGGTTGCCTTACCGGCGGTGGCGGTCGTGCGTTGTGAGGGGGTGAGGGATGGTCACGCGGGAAGGGAAGTGCAGCCTCCCGCGTCCGAGGGTCAGATGCGCAGTGCGGCCCGGTGGGCCTCTCTCCCCCGCCGGCCCGCGCTGCGGATTTTTTCCCGCCGCGCCGCTGATCCTTCCAGCCCGCCGATCCGTCAGCCGCCGCCCAGCGCGTGCACGATCTCCACCCGGTCGCCCGGCGCCAGGGCGCATTCACCGTGCTGGCTGCGCGGCACGATCTCCCCGTTGACCTCCACCGCGACGCGGCGCCCGGCCAGGCCCTGGGCCTGCAGCAGTTCCAGTACGGTCGTGGCGGCCACGTCTTGGGCCTGCCCGTTGATCACGATATCCATGCGCCATTGTCCCCGCTGGCCCCGTGCGCGGCCAGTGCGCGGCTACGGCGCGGCCAGTGCGGGCTATTGCGAGCCAGCGCGCGCAGGGCCTTCGCCCCTTGTGCATGAATCGGCGGCGTGGTTTCCTGCCGCCTCCATCCGGCCGCGTATGCCTCCAGGCGCCGCGGTGCCGGAACACCAGACACCCCAGGGAGACCCACGCATGAACAAGCCCGTCCGCCGCCTGCTCGCCGCCGCTCTGGCGCTGGCATCGGTCCCCGCTTTCGCGCAGACCTATTCGGAGACGGTGTTCTTCGGCGACAGCCTCACCGACTCGGGCTTCTACCGGCCCTTCCTGGTTGAATTCAGTGGCAACCCCAGCGCCGCGCTGACCGGCCGCTTCACCACCAACCCGGGCCTGGTGTGGTCGGAGTACCTGGCCGACTTCTACGGCACCAACGCCGACTCGGCCTGGAACCTGCACGCCACCGGCGTCATCACCCCGGCTGACGGCACCAACTTCGCCGCCGGCGGCGCGACGATCGTGCCGGGCCCCGGCTACCCGCCGCAGATCCCGACCCAGTTCGCCCCGTCGCTGACCACGCAGGTCAACGCGTACCTGGCCCGCAACAATGGCCGTGCCGACCCCAATGCCCTGTTCACCGTGTGGGGCGGCGCCAACGATCTGTTCTTCGCCCTCGGCGGCGCGATCACCCCGGCGCAGTTCCTGGCTTCGGCGCAGGCGCAGGTCGGCCTGGTGGCCACCCTCACCAATGCAGGCGCGCAGTACATCCTGGTCCCGACCATGCCCGACGTGGGCCTGACGCCCTTCGGCGTGTCGCAGGGCCCGGCCGGTTCGGCCGGCATCACCCAGCTCGTCGACGGCTACAACCAGACGCTGTTCGGCGGCCTGTCCGCCAACAACCTGCGCGTCATCCCGCTCGATACCTACCACCTGCTGCGCGAGATCAGCGCCGATCCGGGCGCCTACGGCTTCAACAGCGCGGTGATCCCGGCCTGCACCGGGACCTCGCTGACCTGCGTGAGCACCGGCAGCGGCCGGGCGTTCGCCGACGGCGTGCATCCGAGCACGGAAGCGCACTCGATCATCGCCTCGTACGCGGTGTCGGTGCTCGAAGCGCCGCGCCAGATCGCCGTGCTGCCCAATTCGGCCGCGATGACCGGCCGTTCGCGTGCCGAGCGCGTGGCCATGCACGTCGACAACCTGTCGGGCGACGAGGGCAAGCTGGGCTGGTGGGTCGACGTGGGCGGCGATTTCCAGCGCTACGACGACGGCAACCTGTATGACGGCGCCGGTCCGTCCATCGTCGGCGGCGTCGACTGGTCGAACGACAACTTCGTCTGGGGCGCGTTCGGCGGCTACGGCCAGCAGGACCTGGACTGGGGCCATCGCGGTGGCAGCTTCGACCAGCAGGAACTGGCCCTGGGTGGCTTCGCGGGCTGGTACGGCGAGCACGCGAACGTCTCGGCGCAGATCAGCTACGCCCAGCTGGACTTCGACACCGATCGCAGCGTCCAGCTCGGCCAGGCCAGCCGCACCCACCACGGCTCGGCCAACGGCGACAACCTGAGCATCGGCGTCAACGCCGGCTTCGAGTTCAACGCCGGCGAGTCCCCGCTGCGCCACGGCCCGGTGGCCTCGGTGCTGGCACAGCGCATCGAGATCGACGGCTTCTCCGAGAGCGACCCGACGCTGTCCACTTCGCTGGCCTTCCCCGAGCAGAACTTCGACTCGCTCATCGCCTCGGTGGGCTGGCAGGCGCACACGGTCATCAACGAGCACGTGCGTCCGTATGCACGCCTGACCTACGACCGCGAGTTCGAGGACGCGGCGAGCCAGGCCTGGGCGCAGTCGCAGTCGCTGCCGGGCACCGCGCCGTACGCCGTGCCGGGCGTGTGGTTTGACGACGACTACGCCACGCTGACCTTCGGCGTGCGCACGCAGGTGTTCGGCCTGAACGCCAACGTCGGCGCGATGGTCACCGCCGCGCAGAAGAACGGCAACAACTCCACCGTCTTCCTGCAGCTGGGTTCAGCCTTCTGACCCCTCACCCGGCCGGCGCAACCGCGCCGGTTCACTTGCACGACGCGAAGGGCCCAATGGGCCCTTCGTCTTATCCGCGACCCCCGCGTTGCCAACACGCGCCGCGCGGGCATAGACTTTCCGCAGCGCGGGTGTAGTTCAATGGTAGAACTTCGGCTTCCCAAGCCGATAGCGTGGGTTCGATTCCCATCACCCGCTCCATGCATTGCGCCCCGGCGCGGACGGCACGTCCGCCGGCTACCTGGCGCACCGTCTTCCCGTGACCTGCGCCCGCGCCGGCACGACACCTGCGACGGCGGTGCCGAAAAGGCCGACCGCCGTCTTTCCTTTCCGCTCTGGTGGTCGTTTCCTGGTGGTGACTTGGCGGCAATGGCGCACCGTGAACGCATCGTGCTTGGCTGGCGCGAATGGGCCTCCCTTCCGGGGCTGGGCCTGTCGGTCCGCGCCAAGATCGATTCGGGTGCGCGCACCTCGGCCCTGCACGTGGACCGCCAGTGGCGTTTCAGCGAGGGTGGGGCGCCCTGGGTGGGCTTTGCCCTGAGCAACGGCCTGCACGGCGGCGAAGGCGGCCTGGAAGCGTCCGCACCGATCTTCGACGAGCGCGAGGTGACCGATTCAGGAGGGCACCGTACCCGGCGCATCTTCCTGCGCACGCCGCTGCGGCTGGCCGGCATCGAACGCGAGATCGAAATAAACCTGTCCGACCGGCAGGCCATGCTGTTCCCGATGCTGCTGGGCCGGACGGCGATGGCGCGCGTGTTCGTCGTCGACCCCGCCCGCTCCTTCCTTCACGGCCGCCGACGCGCGGCCACGGCGTAATCCCTGTCCGGCCGCGACGCACTCCGGCGCGAACCGTTCCCCCGCCTACCGAATCTCCCCCATGAAACTTGCGATCCTTTCGCGCAACAGCAAGCTCTATTCCACCCGCCGCCTGGTCGAGGCCGCGCGCGAGCAGGGCCACACGGTGCGCGTGCTCGACCCGCTGCGCTGCTACATGCGCATCACCAGCGAAGGCTTCGGCATGCACTACAAGGGCATGACCATCGGCGAGTACGACGCGGTGATCCCGCGCGTGGGCGCCTCGATCACGCGCTACGGTTCGGCGGTGTTGCGCCAGTTCGAGCTGATGGGCAGCTACACCCCCAACCCGTCCGACGCGGTGCTGATCGCGCGCGACAAGCTGCGCTGCCACCAGGTGCTGGCCGCTGAAGGCATCGGCCTGCCGGTGACGGTGTTCGGCGACAACCCGGACGACACCCAGGACCTGCTGGCGATGCTCGGTCCGCCGCCGCACGTGATCAAGCTCAACGAAGGCACCCAGGGCGCCGGCGTGATGCTGACCGAGAAGCCTTCGGCCTCGCGCAGCGTCATCGAGGCCCTGCGTGGCCTGTACGCCAATTTCCTGGTCCAGGAGTTCGTCGCCGAGGCCAAGGGCGCGGACCTGCGCTGTTTCGTGGTCGGCGATCGGGTGGTGGCGGCGATGCGGCGGCAGGCGCCCTCGGGCGATTTCCGTTCCAACCTGCATCGCGGGGGAAGTGCGAAGGGCATCAAGCCTTCGGCCATGGAGCAGGAAGTCGCCATCCGCGCCGCGCAGGTCGTCGGATTGGGGATCGCGGGCGTCGATCTGATCCGTTCCGAGCGCGGTCCGCTGGTGCTCGAGGTCAATGCCTCGCCGGGTCTGGAGGGGATCGAGGCGGCCAGCCGGGTGGACGTGGCCGGGTCGATCATCCAGCACATCGCCAGCCGCTTCCCGCCCCGTCGGACACGCCGGACCGCCCGGGTAGCCCTGCGGCATTAGTCTTTTTAAATCAATCACATAATTGTTAAACGTTGGCGCCCAGCCGGCCCCGGCCTGGCGAATTTCCTTCGCCCCTCAACGCGTTTTTAACGGACTTTTCAGTCCCGGGAGGCGTAGCCTGAGCGGACCGGAATCCCTGCCGCTTCCTCGTCAGCAGTCGGTCGCAGTGGTGACGGTAATCGGGGCAACACCCTTATTGGCCCGGATGCGGAGGCCCCGCATCCGGGCTTTTCTTTGCCCGGAGATTTGACCGGCACTCCTGGTCGGCACTTCCGGCCGGCGCTCCTCGCAGGCGCGCCGCCAGCACCCGTAGGGGGCAGTGATGACACCGTTTGCATCGGATTTGTTAATTTCGGCGACAACTCACCGCCGCCGCCCGCCGCAAGCGCGGATCGCGAACCCGGCCGCCCCCGTGCGGTCGAAGCCTCATCAACAGGACGGACACATGCGCATCCTCGTCATCGAAGACAACCAGGACATTGCCGCCAACCTCGGCGACTTCCTAGAAGACCGCGGCCACACGGTGGACTTCGCCGCCGACGGCATCACCGGGCTGCACCTGGCCGTCGTCCACGACTTCGATGCGATCGTGCTGGACCTGAACCTGCCGGGCCTGGACGGCCTGGAGGTCTGCCGCAAGCTGCGCAACGAAGCGCGCAAGCAGACCCCCGTGCTGGTGCTGACCGCCCGCGACTCGCTCGACAACAAGCTGGCCGGCTTCGATTCGGGCGCCGACGACTACCTCATCAAGCCCTTCGCCCTGCAGGAGGTCGAGGTCCGCCTCAACGCCCTGGCGCGCCGGGGCCGCGGCGTGCAGACGCGGGTGCTCACCACCGCCGACCTCGAGTACAACCTGGACACGCTGGAAGTGCGCCGCCAGGGCAAGCTGCTGCAGCTCAACCCCACCGCACTGAAGATCCTGCAGGCGCTGATGGAAGCCTCGCCGGCGGTGGTCACGCGGCAGGAACTGGAAACGCGCGTCTGGGGCGAGGAACTGCCCGATTCGGACTCGCTGCGCGTGCATATCCATGGGCTGCGCGCCGTGGTCGACAAGCCCTTCGAGATTCCCCTGATCCAGACCCGCCACGGCATCGGCTACCGGATCGCGCCGCCCGAGGGCAGCTGATCCGCGCGCCCGGGCCGCCGCCTGCTCCCCGGCCCGGGCTGCACTACCGGCGCCCGGCGCCGGACGGCGACGCGACCCCCTGCTTCATGACAGCATCGCGCCCATGTCATTGACCGCGCCGCGGCGCCCCGCCGAATCCCCGATGCCGCCGGACACCCGCCCCGCGCACAAGACGCGTTTCCGCCGGCAGCTGCGCAGCCGCATCATCCTGGCCTTCGTCCTGCTCGGCTTCGGGCTGACCGCGCTGTTCGCCTACGCGACCAACTGGACCCGGTCGCGGGTGGAGAACGCGCTGGTCGAGGACGTGATGAACCGCAACATCAACGCCTACGCCGAGGCGTTCGCGCGCGATCCTGGCAACCCGGAATTCGCGTTCAGGCAAGTACGCGCCTTCGCCTACACGCCTGACAAGTTCGACTCCGTGCGTATCAACCGCCCCGAGTGGTACGACCTTCCAGACGGCATCCACGGCATCACCGGTACCGACGAGGTCGGCCAGCCGCTCAACTACAAACTGGCCGTGCGCAAGACGCCGCAGGCGTGGTTCTTCCTGGCCTACGACATGAGCCAGACGATGCGCGGCGAGGAGCAGTTCAACCGTGCGGTGTACGCCTCGGTGATCCTGTTCACCCTGCTGTCGCTGGTCGTGGGCCTGTGGGCGGCCAAGCGCGTGATGAGCCCGGTGTCGGAACTGGCCAACCGCCTGAAGGAGTCCGGCCGCCACGCCGAACCCGAGGCGCTGGCCTCGCACTTTCCCGACGACGAGGTGGGCCAGCTGGCCGAGGCGCTGGACGACTACGCCGAGCGGCTCACCCACGTCGTCCAGCGCGACCGTGAGTTCAACGCCGACGTCAGCCACGAACTGCGCACCCCGCTGGCGGTCATCCGCGGCGCGGTGGAGTTGCTGCTCTCCCGGCCCGAGCTGGACGAGAAGACCCGTGCGCGCCTGCTGCGCATCCAGCGCGCCGAGCAGCAGTGCACCGACCTGATCAGTGCGCTGCTGCTGCTGTCGCGCAACGAACGGGGCCATGGCGCCACCGACGTGGGCAAGGTCGGCGAGCAGTTGCTGGACGGTCATCGCGCGCAGCTCGCGGGCAAGCCGCTCACGCTGTCGATCGAAGGCGAACGCGGGCTGGTGGTGGACGCCCCCGAGGCCGCCGTCGCCGTGGCGCTGGGCAACCTGATCGGCAATGCCGTGAAGTACACGCCCAGCGGCGAGGTCATCGTCCGCCTGCATCCGCAGGCGGTGGAAGTCGTGGACTCCGGCCCGGGCCTGAGCGCCGAGGACGCCGCGCGCCTGTTCGAACGCGGCTATCGCGGCACCCATGCGGGCCATTCCCAGGGCGGCGGCATCGGCCTGTCGATCGTGCGCCGCCTGTGCGAACTCTACGGCTGGGACGTGCGCGTGCGGCCCGGGGGAAGACCGCGGCGTGGTGGCGATCCTCACCTTCGGATCGCGCACCACCATCTGACGGCGCGGCGCCTCGGCAGGCCGTCCTCTGCCTGCCGGGAAGCGTCGGCGAACGCATCGTCGTCCCGCGAGCCATTGGACAAGCGCGAACCGGGCGACGGCGTGCTGCACGGCTGCGTGCTGCACGGCTGCATGGGGTTGACCACGCGGCAACCGCGGGGTCAACGAAGCGCCGCCCGGTTACAGGCGCTCGAGCCAGCCGTAGGTGTCCTTGGTGGAGCCGTCGAACAGGCCGAAGAACAGTTCCTGGATCTGGCGCGTGACCGGACCGGGCTTGCCGGTGCCGACCTGGCGGCCGTCGACCGAGCGGATCGGGGTGATTTCCGCCGCCGTGCCGCACATGAACAGCTCGTCGCACAGGTAGAGGTATTCGCGCGGCAGGTCGCGTTCGACGACCTTGAGGCCAGCGTCCTGGGCCAGGGTGATGATGGTGTTGCGGGTCAGGCCGTTGAGCAGCGCGGCGCTCACCGGCGAGGTGTGCAGCGCGCCGTCGAAGACCAGGGAACAGGTTCTCGCCCGCGCCCTCGCTGAGCAGGCCGGTGGAGGCCAGCGCGATGCCTTCGCCGAAGCCCAGGCGACGTGCCTCGCGCGCGACCAGCTGGCCCGACAGGTAATTGCCGCCGGCCTTGGCGCCGGCCGGCAGCGTGTTGGGGGCGAAGCGCTGCCAGCTCGACACGCAGGCATCGATGCCCTGCTCGACGACGCTCGCGCCCAGGTACTGGCCCATCTTCCAGGTCGCGACCGCCACTTCCACCGGTGTGTCGGCCGACAACCCGAACCCGCCCAGGCCCCGGTACGCGACCGGACGCAGGTAGTCGGTGGTGTTGTCGTTGGCGCGGATCACTTCGCGGCAGGCGGCGTTGATGTCGTCCACCGAGTACGGGATGGCCATGTCGTAGATCTTGGCCGAGGCGAACAGGCGCTTGTTGTGGTCGGTGAGGCGGAAGATCACCGGGCCGTCCGGAGTCTGGTAGCTGCGGATACCCTCGAAAACGGAGGAGCCGTAGTGCACGACGTGCGCCATGACGTGGGTGGTCGCTTCGGCCCAGCGCTTGATCGCGCCGTTGTGCCAGATCCATTCGGGGTATTGCATGGCCATCGTCAATGCTCGGGTGGGGGACGAAAAGACCACTAGTTTAGCGCCCCACCCGGAGCGGGGCCGGCCGGCGGGGTATTCCGTCCGGCCATGTCCGCCTGTCCCGGCCGCGTGCAGCCCTTGGTCGGCCCTTGCCGCGACGGCGGCGCCTTCCGGTGCCCGGAAACAACAGGGCCGCGCGGTTGCCCGCGCGGCCCTGGTGTCATCGACAGATGGGATCAGCGGAAGCCGGCGATCGTTGCCTTGGTCTGGACCAGCACGCGCTGGTTGTGGCTCTTGTCGTAGGTGCCCATCGGCACGCCGCCGTAGGTTACCGACGGGTTGGACCAGTAGTTGATGCGCGGGCAGCCGGCGCCGGTGCAGTTGTAGGCCATGACCGTGCGCCAGGCGTTGCCCGGTGCCTGGTAGCCGTGGCCGTAGGCGTACGGCGAGGTGGTCGGATCGTTGGCCGGGTCGTGGCGCGCCGACTGCAGGTGACCGATCTCGTGGGCGAAGCTGTAGTAGCCCGTGATGCAGTCCCAGTACGCCGTCGCAAACGCGGTGGCGGCGGTGGAGCCGATACCCGAGGCCAGGCCGCAGGCCGAGGCGTCGTTGGCCACCAGCATGCCCACGTCCGCGGCATTGGCATCGCGCGTGGCGTGGACGGTGTCCATGTAACCGTCACTGGTGCCGCGGAAGCGGCTCAGGTCGGTGCTCATGCCCGCGGTGGCATAGGTGGTGGTGGAGTAGTTGGCCAGCACCATGTTGATGCCGATGTTCGAATTGACGTAGCCCTGGTTGGACTCGGCCACCGCCAGTTCGACCAGCGCCTGCATGTCGCCGCCGTACGCGGCGATGGCGTCGTTGGTCGCGACCACCATCACGCGGATGGTCTGCGTCGGGCCCGGATCGACCGGCGTGCCGCCGCCACCGCAGTTGGTGCGGCAGGGCTTCCCCTTGGCGCTGACCGCCTTGCGCATCGCCGCGTCGAATATCTGGCGGTAGGCGTCGACCGGATGGTCCTTGGGCATGCGGTTCTCATCGACCTCGACCACGGCGGTCGCGCCGCTGGGCATCGGGCGGATGCGGTACAGCTTGCCGTCCACGCGCGCGGTGCCGGTGATCGCGTTGCCGCGGCGGACCAGGACGACGTCGTTGAGCGGGTCGGCGGCCGTCTCGCGCGGCGCGTAGCGGGTCGACTTGGCGTGCTGGACACGGCCGTACCACACGTCGCTGCCCGTCGGGGTGCGCTCGCTGCGCGAACGGTCGACGGTGAGCTTGCGGCCACCGAGCATCAGTTCGACCTGCGCGGACTGCGTGGCGCTGGCGTCGGCGCGCAGGAGCTTGACCTCGCGCGTGCTGGGGTTGGCGAGCAGGGTCTGCAGGGCGCGGTCGTTGCGTGCGTCGGCCTTGGCGTTGACACCGACGAACAGCGGTTTGCCGGCGGCGGCAGCGCTGGTGGCCAGCAGGAGACCGGCGATGCCGGCGACGAGGGGAAGCGATCGGGTCATGGGCTCGAAGTTCCTCAGGTGGACTACGCCGGGCCGGCGCAGCGACGCCTTGCGGCGCACGATCGAGGAGAGTCGCGGCGGACGCGGCCAAGTGCACGCGGCATCGCATCAATCCGCGCCGGTACGCAACGGGGATGAACCAGTCAGGTCGACGAAGCGCCGCCCGCGTGTCAGGGCCGACCTGGTTCGCGGGGATGCAGAAGTGGCGGCCTGCCGGAGCCTGCAGCGGTGAACTGCCGATGTGATCGATCCGCCGCGGATGGCCGCGCCGGCATGGATCGTCGGAACAGACCTACAGGCGCACCCACCAGCAGCCGAAGTGGCGGACCAGGCCGAACACCGTGCGGGCCGGCGTCGCAGTGGCGCCCAGCGTCTGCTCCAGGCGCAGCGCGACGGGAGCGCGGCGGATGGTGGTCTGCGGGTAGAGCTGCGGGTCGGGCGCGGAATTCGTGGTCACGGGCGCGGCGGGAGCCGGTGCGTCCGGAGACGAATAGGACAGCGGATCCGCTGGGGCGGCGGCGGATTCGGCGGGCGGGGGCGGCAGCGGGATGGATACCGGCGGCGCGGACGGCATGACCGGCACGATGTCCACCAGTGGTCGGCGCGCGATGGTGTCGAGCCGGGACCACACCTGGTAGCCGGCGGTGCCCGACATGCCGGCCCAGTGATACACGCCGGCCAGGCGGTTGGCGTCTTTCGCGTCGATCGCGGTGGTGATCTCGAACACCAGGTCCTGCAGGTTGCGGGCGCAGCCGCCGCGGTACATGCGCGCTGGCGTGTTGCCGGCAACGTTGGGAACGCGCTGCGTCGCGCCGATGTCGGTGCACTTGCGGTCGGTGAAGACGGTCTGGCCCGACGGGGTCTCGCAGCGACGCACTTCCGCCTTCGCCGCCGAGGTGGTCAGCAGGCCCAGGGACAGCGACAGCAGCACAAGCGGGGCAGTGGCACGCAGGGTCATGACCGCAGCCTACGCCGGAGGGCTGGCCGGGCAAAGCACGCAGTGCGCAGAACGGCCGCGCAGGTCCGCGGGCCGCTGGGGGGATTCATCGGAGGTGGTGCCCGGCGGAACCGGCCTGCCCGATGGCAGCTTGCGCGCATTGGAGACGAGGCCGTGCGCAACCAGTGGCGGCGCTCGTCGCGCCGGGGACTCACATGCGGATGAAGTAGCACCCCGAGTAGCGACGCACCTGCACATCGACCACGCGCATGCCGTCACCGGCGAACACCAGCTGCATCAGCCCGGAATCGGCGGGGATCTCATCGGCGGCGGTATCGCCCGAGCCGACCCACGCCGCGAGGAACTTCGCCTCGGACAGGGGCTTGGACGACAGGTGCTCGAGTCTCTCCATGACGCCCATCGCCTGGCGGTGCTGCATGCCGGTCCAGTAATAGCTCTCGGCGATGCGATTGACGTCACCCAGGGCGAACGCGCCCACGAGGTCGGCCGACAGTTGGCGCGGACTGCGCGCGCAGCCGCCCGACAGCGAGCGGCGTGCTGGCACGGGTTCGGGGATCAGTTCGGAAGCATCGCGCATGGCGAGCGTGCTGGTCGACGTCGACGATGCATCGGCCCGCGCCAGCCGCGTTAGCAGTTCGCCCGACATCGGCGAAGGCCGGGCACCGAAATTGCCACAGGCCTTGTCGCTGTAGATCGAGGTTCCGTCGGTGGTCTGGCAGCGCTGGATCCCTTCGGAAGTGGCGACCGTGGAGAAACTGGTGACGAGCAGTCCGGCGGCGGCAGCGACGATTGCGAGGGGTTTCATGGCGAATGCAGCGTGGTGGTGGACACGCACGCATGGTCCGCACCGCGCAGTCAACGCGATGTGTGAAATACACTCGAAACTTAATCGGCTCCGAACATGACTGCGCCAATCACTGCAATCGGCTCAATACGCTCAGCGTCGGTTTGGAAAGATTAAGTGTGTAGAAATGCAAACCGGGTGCGCCGCCGTCCACGAGGCGTTGGCACAACGCCGCGACAAGGTCGCTTGCGAAGTCGCGCACGGCCTCGGCATCGTCACCGAATGCCTGCATGCGCTTGCCGATCCAGCGCGGGATCTCGGCGCCGCAGGTTTCCGAGAAACGTCGCAGCTGGGTGAAGTTGGAGATCGGCATCACGCCGGGCACGATCGGCACGTCGATGCCCAGCCGGCGTGCGTCCTCGACGAAGCGGAAGTACGCGTCGGCGTTGTAGAAGTACTGCGTGATCGCGCCGTTGGCGCCGGCATCGACCTTGCGCTTGAAATGCCGGAGGTCGGCCAGCGCATCGTCGGCCTGGGGATGGCATTCGGGATACGCGGCCACTTCGATGTGGAAGAAGCCGTCGTGCTCGCGGCGGATGAACTCCACCAGGTCGCAGGCGTAGCGGAACTCGCCCGGATGGCCCATGCCCGAGGGCAGGTCGCCGCGCAGCGCGACGACGCGCCGGCAACCCATCTCCTTGTACTTGGCGATCAGTTCGCTCAGTTCTGCGCGGGTCCCGCCGACGCAGGAGATGTGCGGGGCGGCATCCAGGCCGTGCGTCCGATAGAGCCGTTCGACCGTTTCGGGCGTATACGACAGCGTCGAGCCGCCGGCGCCGAAGGTGCACGACACGTATTGCGGCGACAGCCGGGACAACCGGGCCGCGGTCTTGTCGAGCTGGGTGCGCTGTTCGTCGGTCTTGGGCGGATAGAACTCGAAACTGATCGGAGGCAGGGACATGCATCGGTCCGCGTTGGGCGTGCCCGGATCATATCGCTTCATCGCGATGGATTGAAGGCAGATCGGCCAGAGCCGCTCGTCCTGCCCCGACGCCGCTCCCGGGCGGACAGCCGCCGTTCCTCATTTTTCGTCCCCGCGCGCGGCGAGAGGCCCGGAATCTACGTCCACACCCACTGCTGCACGGAGCCCGCAATGACCAGCCCGCGTCCCATCGCCCAACGCCTCATCGCCGCCGCCTACCGGTGGTCCATCGCGACGTTCATCGTCGGCCTGGTTGCGGCCGCCGGCTGGGGCGGGGAGGCCGCCGCCAGCGTCAGCCAGTTCCGGGACGTGCAGGTCGAAGTCATCGGCCAGGGCCGGCCCGTGCTGATGATCCCCGGTCTCAACAGTGGCGCCGATACCTGGCGCGACACCTGCGCCGCCCTGCAGGCGCAGCGCGTGCAATGCCACCTCGTGCACCTGCCGGGCTTTGCCGGCCGCGCCGCCGCACCCGACCGGCAGGGCGACTTCCTGGCCGACATGCGCGATCGCCTGCTGGCCTACGTGGCCGACCGGGGCCTGGAGCGGCCCGTGGTCGTAGGCCACAGCCTGGGCGGCGTGCTCGCACTGCAGATGGCGCTCAAGCAGCCGGCGGCGTTCGAACGCCTCGTCATCGTCGACTCCTTGCCCTTCTTCCCGGCGCTGCGCGATCCGGCGACCACGGCAGCCACCGCGCGGCCGATGGCCGACGCCATGCGGGCGCAGATGCTGGCCCAGGATGCCGCGGCCTACGAGCAGGGCATCGCAGCCACCGCCCGCGGCATGGTGCACGACGCGGCCCACACGCAGAAGATCACGGACTGGGGCAGGGCGAGCGACCGCTCGACGACCGCCGAGGCCATGCACGCCATGATGGTGACCGACCTGCGCGCCGAGCTGGCGCAGCTGCGCACGCCCACGCTGGTGCTGGGCTCCTGGGCCGCCTACGCGCCGTTCGGTTCGACGCTGGAATCCACCGCCGCGATCTTCCGCACCCAGTACGCCGCGCTGCCGGGTGTGCGCATCGAGATGAGCCAGGCCGGTTACCATTTCCTGATGTGGGACGATCCGCAGTGGCTGCAGGCCCAGGTGCATGAGTTCCTGGGGACGCAAACCCACTGAGATGCCTCGATGACGGCCGGTCCATACCGGCCGTCGTCGTGTCACGTTCCGCTTCGCCCCCGGATGTCCTTGCCGATGACCCGCACCGACCTGCGCTTCGCCCTGCTCAACCTGCTGCCCAGCCTGGCCTATGGCGGGCTCATCCTGCTGAGCTTCTCGGTGATGGGCCCGCTGCCGGCGACGGTGTGGTGCCTGGCCGCGGGACTGGCCGCCTGCTTCTGGATCGTCACCTGCGCCTTGCGCACCCGTGCCCTGCGTCGCGGCTGGTTCGCCCTGGCCGCCGCCCCCCTTTTGCTGCGGCTGGCAGGGGCGATCGCCCTGGGGTCCTTCCTGGTGCAGGGCGGCGCTCGCCTGGGGCTGGTGCTGTGCGGGCTCGCCGGGATCATCCCGATGCCGGGTGATCCTTACGGGCTGCATGCGATGGCCATGTACAGCGCCCAGGTCGCGATCATCCTGGGCCTGTGGACGGCGAGCTGGGCGGGCTGGCACCTGCTGCGGCACCGCCGCCAGAGCGAGATGGCGCGCCTGCGCGCGGAGGCGCAGCGCAATGCGCTCGAACTCGATGCCCTGCGCGCGCGGCTGAACCCGCACTTCGTGTTCAACGCATTGAACAACGCACGCGCGCTGATCAACGAGGACACCGAGCGTGCGCGCGAACTGATCACCCGGCTGTCGGGGATCCTGCGCCACGCGCTGGAGCACAGCCAGCGCGAAACGGTGCCGCTGGGCGAGGAACTGGCGGTGGTCGACGACTACCTCGCGGTCGAAGCCGTGCATTACGAGGAACGCCTTCGCGTGGAGCGCGACGTCGACGATGCCGCGCTCGACGCGCAGGTGCCGCCGATGATGCTGCAGCTGCTGGTGGAGAACGCGATCAAGCATGGCATCGCGCTGACGCCCGGCGGTGGCACGCTGACGCTCTCGGCGCGCCGCGACGACCATCGCCTGGTGGTCGAAGTGGGCAACCCCGGCCACTTGGGCCAGCACGACACCGGCCACGGAGTCGGCCTGGCCTACCTGCGCACGCGGCTCGCGCGCGGCGAGGCGCCGGGCCGTTTCGCCCTGATCCAGGAGGGCGCGCGCGTCCGGGCCAGGCTGGAGATCCCGCAGGGGGGCGTCCGATGAGCGTGCCAGCCCCGGCCATGCGCGTACTGATCGTCGACGACACCCGCCTGGCGCGGCAGGAGTTGCGCACGCTGCTCGCGGCCCATGGCGACGTCGACATCGTGGGCGAGGCCGACGACGTGCCCGCGGCCGTGGAGGCGATCGAACGCCTGCAGCCGGACCTGGTGCTGCTCGACATCCAGATGCCATCGGGCACCGGCTTCGATGTGCTCGACAAGCTCGAAAGCGCGCCGCCGGTCGTCTTCACCACCGCCTACGACCAGTACGCACTGCAGGCCTTCGCGGCCAACGCGCTGGATTACCTGCTCAAGCCGGTGGCGCCGGCGCGGCTGGCCGAGGCGCTGGCCCGCGTGCGCGAGCGCGTGGTCCAGCGTGGGCGGTCGCCTGCGCCGGATGCGCAGCCCCGCGGACCGCTCGGCCCGGGCGACCAGGTGTTCCTGCGCGACGGCGAACGCTGCTGGTTCGTGAGCTTGGGCGAGGTCAGCCGCATCGTCGTCGACGGCAACTACGCCAGCGTGTGGTTCCGCGACCAGAAGGCGATGATCGCGCGCAGCCTCAGCGCGCTGGAGGCGCGCCTGGATCCTGCGCTGTTCTTCCGCGCCAACCGCAACACGCTGGTGAACCTGCGCATGATCAAGGCGATCGACCTGGCGGTGGGCGAGGGCTACCTGCTGACGCTCAAGGACGGGCAGGAAGTGGAAGTCTCGCGCCGGCAGGCCAAGGAACTGCGCGAGCGGCTTGCGCTGTAGCGCAACCCCGCTCGAAGGGCGACACCGCGCGTGTCGCCCGGAAACGAAAACGGGCGCCGAAGCGCCCGTTTTCATGTGGCTGGCCGTGGCCGTCAAGCCAGGGCCGTGAGGGCCATCAGTAGCGGTAGTGCTCCGGCTTGTACGGGCCGTCCACGCTGACGCCCAGGTAGTCGGCCTGGTCCTGCGTCAGGGTGGTCAGCTTCACGCCGATCTTCTCCAGGTGCAGGCGGGCCACTTCCTCGTCCAGCTTCTTGGGCAGGATGTAGACCTTGGCCTCGTAGCTGTCCTTGTTCGCCCACAGGTCCAGCTGCGCGAGCGTCTGGTTGGAGAACGAGTTGGACATCACGAAGCTCGGATGGCCCGTGGCGCAGCCCAGGTTCACCAGGCGGCCTTCGGCCAGCAGGTAGATGCAGTTGCCGCCGGCGAAGGTGTACTTGTCCACCTGCGGCTTGATGTTCAGGTGCTTGGCACCCGAGGCGGCAAGGCGGTCGACCTGGATCTCGTTGTCGAAGTGGCCGATGTTGCAGACGATGGCCTGGTCCTTCATCTGCTGCATGTGCTCGAGCGTGAGCACGTCCTTGTTGCCGGTGGTGGTGACGTAGATGTCACCGCGGCCCAGCGTGGACTCGACCGTGTTGACCTCGAAGCCTTCCATTGCCGCCTGCAGGGCGTTGATGGGGTCGATCTCGGTGACCACCACGCGCGCGCCGTAGGCACGCAGGGAGTGGGCCGAGCCCTTGCCCACGTCGCCGTAGCCGCAGACCACGGCGACCTTGCCGGCCAGCATCACGTCCATCGCGCGCTTGAGGCCGTCGGCCAGCGACTCGCGGCAGCCGTACAGGTTGTCGAACTTGCTCTTGGTGACCGAGTCGTTGACGTTGATGGCCGGCACCAGCAGCTTGCCCTGTTCGGCCAGCTGGTAGAGGCGGTGCACGCCGGTGGTGGTTTCTTCCGAGACGCCCTTCCAGTCCTTGACGACGCCGGCGAAGAAGCCCGGACGCTCGGCGTGGACGCGCTTGAGCAGGTTCTTGATCACCTGCTCCTCGTGGTTGCCCGACGGGGTGTTGACCCAGTCCGAACCGTTCTCGAGCTCGAAGCCCTTGTGGATCAGCAGGGTGACGTCGCCGCCGTCATCGACGACCAGCTGCGGGCCCTTGTTGCCCGGGAAGGTCAGCGCGTCGAGCGTGCAGTCCCAGTACTCCTCCAGCGACTCGCCCTTCCAGGCGAACACCGGCGTACCGCTGGCGGCGATCGCGGCGGCGGCGTGGTCCTGGGTCGAGAAGATGTTGCACGAGGCCCAGCGCACGTCGGCGCCCAGGTCGCGCAGCGTCTCGATCAGGACGGCGGTCTGGATGGTCATGTGCAGCGAACCGGTGACGCGAACGCCCTTCAGCGACTGCGCGGCGGCGTACTTCTTGCGGATGGACATCAGGCCAGGCATTTCCTGCTCGGCGATGTCGATCTCCTTGCGGCCCCAGTCGGCCAGGGAGATGTCGGCAACCTTGTAGTCGCCCTCGGTGGAGAACTGCCTGGTAGCGGCGGGTTTTGCGACAGCGTTCATGTGTTGCTCCGTTGTTGGGAGTCGGGCCGCGCGTGCGGGGACTCGCATTAACGGGCGCCGTTCTGATCTGTAAGGCCCCCCGAGCCTGAGCCGGACGTCCTGTGCGGACCGGCATGCAGCGCCCCTCGGTGGGAGCGCCATTGTAGCGGCCCGCGCCGGTCCAGCCCACTACGGCGGACGCGCCGGGTCGTGCCATGGGGTGACTGTTTAGCCTGGCCGGTGCATTTCCATGTTCAGCCAGCGGGAAAAGCCGATCCCGGGACCCACGGCATGCATCCGCGCGTCTGGGAACGGGCATTCACACGCGTGATCGAGATCATCGGACGAGCGCGCCCCAGTCCCCGCAAAAGAAAACGGGCCGCATCAGCGGCCCGTTTTCGTCACCAGGGAGTCCGGCTTACTTCTTCAGCCCGGCGTCCTTGCGCAGCGCCTCGGCGCGGTCGGTCTTTTCCCACGAGAAGGCGGTCGCCTTCTGCTTCTTGCCGGCGCCGTCGGTGTAGGTGACTTCCTTGGGCTTGCGGCCGAAGTGGCCGTAGCTGGCGGTCGGCTGGTAGATCGGGTGCAGCAGGTCGAGCATCTTCGTGATGCCGTACGGACGCAGGTCGAAGTGCTTGCGGATCAGCTTCTCGATCTTGTCGTCACTGATGTGGCCGGTGCCGAAGGTGGTGACCGAGATCGAAGTCGGGTCGGCCACGCCGATGGCGTAGGAGACCTGCACTTCGCACTTGTCCGCCAGGCCCGCGGCGACGATGTTCTTGGCCACGTAACGCGCGGCGTAGGCGGCGGAGCGGTCGACCTTCGACGGATCCTTGCCCGAGAACGCGCCGCCACCGTGGCGGGCCATGCCGCCGTAGCTGTCGACGATGATCTTGCGGCCGGTCAGGCCGCAGTCGCCCACCGGGCCACCGATCACGAACTTGCCGGTCGGATTGATGTGCACCTTGTTCTTGGCCAGCGCGTCCAGCCACTTCTTCGGCAGCACCGGGCGCAGGATGTTCTCGCGCACCGCTTCGATCAGGTCCTTCTGCTTGATGTCCTCGTCGTGCTGGGTCGACAGGACCACCGCATCGAGGCCGAGGATCTTGTTGCCTTCATAGCGCAGGGTGACCTGCGACTTGGCGTCCGGGCGCAGCCATGCCAGCTTGCCGCTCTTGCGCACCTTGGCCTGCTGTTCGACCAGGCGGTGGCTGTAGTACAGCGGCGCCGGCATGAACTCGGGCGCTTCGTTGCACGCGTAGCCGAACATCAGGCCCTGGTCGCCAGCGCCCTGTTCTTCCGGCTTCTTGCGGTCGACGCCCTGGTTGATGTCGGGCGACTGCTTGCCGAGCATGTTGATGATGGCGCAGGTGTGGCCGTCGAAGCCGACGTCGGAATTGTCGTAGCCGATGTCGTTGATGACCTTGCGCGCCAGGCCTTCGATGTCGACCCAGGCGGTGGTGGTCACTTCGCCGGCGACGATGGCCGCGCCGGTCTTCACCAGCGTCTCGCAGGCCACGCGGGCGCGCTTGTCCTGCGCGAGGATCGCGTCGAGGACGGCGTCGGAGATCTGGTCGGCGATCTTGTCCGGATGGCCTTCGGAGACGGATTCGGAGGTGAAGAGGTAGCTGGTGGACATGTCTGGGGTCTATCCTTCAATTCGGATGAAAAGATGGCCGACCATGATAGCGCGTCGGTCCGGCCCGTGCATCGTGCCGGGGCATTGTGCCCCTTTCCGTGAAGTACGGAACCTGCCTGAACGGGCGAAAGCGCCCCGCTGGCTGGGCTGTAGGCCTTGGCGGCGGCCCTGCCGCGTCGGGACGGGCGCAGGCAAATGCCTCAGTGGAGGCTCACGGGGAGTGGGTAAAAAGCTGCCGCGGCAGGTGCGACGCCGCGCTGTCGGTTGCGCGGGGCTCCGACCTGCGCTTGCCCGTCGCCGCGGGGTCACGAAACGGGGGGTGTCGTTTCGCGCCCCGTCGGGACGGGTTTCGCATCCGGGTCTGGCGGGACAGAGCCCGGTCTGGAACAGGAACGAACACGTGCCATGGCGGGGGAGGGCCAAAGACCGGCGCGTGTCGCTCCTGCTACTAACAACGCATTCGCGCCCATCCCAGGCCGCGGTGCAGCGCCCCCCGATCGGGTGCTCGCAGCTAGACCGCCGACTTGCATCCCCACGCGCCGGCCTCCATAAGCCCTGAATCCTCCCTCGCACGTGGCCCCGTGGATTCCATCACCCATCTGTTCCTCGGCGGCGCGATCGCCGCCGCCATCGCCCCCGCGCAGCACCGTCGCGCCGCACTGATGGCCGGCGCCCTGATCAACTCGCTGCCAGACGTGGACGTCCTGCCCCTGCTGCTCGCCGACGATCCGCTCGACCGCCTGCTCTGGCATCGCGGCCTCACCCATTCGGTGTTCCTGCTGCCGCTGCTGGGCTGGGCGCTGTGGGCCTTCTTCAAACGGCGCGGCGGGCGCGTGGCGCAGTTTCCCCGGCGCTGGTTCTGGCTTTTCCAGGCCACGCTGCTCGCCCATCCGCTGGTCGACGCGTTCACCACCTACGGGACGCAGCTGTTCTGGCCGTTGCCGCTGCCGCCGGTGGCGCTGTCCAGCATCTTCATCATCGATCCGGTGTTCACCCTGATCCTGATGGCGGCCTGCCTGTTCGCCTGGTTCGCGCGGGAGCGGCCCTTGGGCAGCCGTGCATTGCACGTGGGGGTGTCGACGGCGGCGCTGTACCTGGCGCTGTCGCTGGGGGCCAAGTGGCAGGTCGAGCGCGCGGCCGACCACGCGCTGGTGGCCATGGGCCTGCCAGACGCCCCACGGATGTCCGCGCCGATGCCGTTCAACCTGTTGCTGTGGCGCGTGGTCGCGATGACGCCCGAAGGCTTCGTCGAAGGACAGCGCTCGCTCGTCGCCGACCGGGGGGAGATGCGATTCGCCCGCTTCCAGTCCGACGTGCAGGCCCTGGCCGCCGTCGGCGACTATCGCGCGGTGCAGCGCCTGGCCTGGTTCAATCGCGGCTTCATGAAGGCCCACGAACACGACGGGCAACTGGTCCTGTCGGACATCCGCATGGGCCTGGAGCCGGACTACAGCTTCCGCTTCGTCGTGGCCGCGCGGCAGGCGCAGGCCTGGCGCGAGGTGCCGGTGCAGCAGTTGCGCTGGCCGTGGGAAGCCAGCGGGCGGTTGAAGGACATGTGGCGGCGGATCTGGCGCGAGCCGGCTGTGCCGCGTCGTGCCGCGGCGGAGTGAACCCGCGGGCAGTGTGGGAAAAGCCGCGGCGGCGTGGCCTCAGGCTGCTTCGGGCATCTGTGGACGCACGCCCGCCACCAGGGCGTCGAAATACGCGCCGGTCAGCGCCAGTTGTGCGTCTGCCGTCTCGGCCTGGTTCACCACCGCGCGGAATGCGGCGTTTTCAGGCCGGTCCTTCGCATACCAACCCAGGTGCTTGCGCGCGATGCGCACGCCGGCGCGTTCGCCGTAAAAGGCGTGGAGGTGCCGCAGGTGACCGAGCAGGATCTCGCGGATCTCTCCGAGCGAAGGTTCCGGCAGGTAGTCGCCGGTGGCCAGGTGGTGGGCGATTTCGCGGAAGATCCATGGCCGGCCCTGCGCGGCGCGGCCAACCATGACCGCGTCTGCGCCGGTGTGGCGCAGCACGTAGGCCGCCTTGGCGGGCGAGTCGATGTCTCCGTTGGCGATCACCGGGATCGACAGCGCCGCCTTGATCGCCGCAATGGTGTCGTACTCGGCCATGCCGGTGTACTGCTGGTCGCGCGTGCGGCCGTGCACGGCGAGCGCGGCAATGCCTGCGTCCTCGGCAATGCGCGCGATCAGCGGCGCGTTGCGCTGGTCATGGTCCCAGCCGGTGCGGATCTTCAACGTCACCGGCACGTCGACCGCCTGCACGACCGCCGACAGGATGCGCGCCACCAGCGGTTCGTCGCGCATCAGCGCCGATCCCGCCCAGGCATTGCATACCTTCTTGGCCGGGCAGCCCATGTTGATGTCGATGATCTGGGCGCCGTGCTCCACGTTGTAACGGGCCGCGTGGGCCATCACCTCCGGCACGGTGCCGGCGATCTGCACGCTGATCGGCGCCGGCTCGCCATCGTGGTCCATCCGGTGCAGCGACTTGCTGGTGTTCCAGAAGCGCGGATCGCTGGTGGTCATCTCCGACACGCACAGCCCCGCGCCCAGTCGCTTGCACAGCACGCGGAAAGGCTTGTCGGTGACGCCGGCCATGGGAGCCAGGATCACGCGCGGGGCGAGGCTGTAGGCGCCGATCTGCATGTGGCGATTCTACCGGCGCGTTCCTGTCGGCGCGATGCGGCCGGGGACGCATCGGAGCCCCAGGGCGCCGGCGCCTAGCGGTAGCGGTTGATCTCGTCGCGCAGCGCACGGGCCGCATCGGCCGCGGCCTGCGCGAAATCGTCGCCGCGCGAGGCGTAGAGGATCGCACGTGACGAGCTGACGATCAGGCCCGTGCCGTCAGCGGTCTTCGCGTTGCCGACGACTGCCGCCACGTCGCCGCCCTGCGCGCCCACGCCAGGCACCAGGAAGGGCAGGTCACCAACGATGGCGCGCACTTCGCGCAGTTGCTCCGGCCAGGTCGCACCCACGACGAGGGCGCAGTTGCCGTGCGTGTTCCACTCGTTGGCCACCTTGGCGGCCACGTGCTGGTACAGCGGCTGTCCAGCCACCAGCAGGTCCTGCAGGTCCCCGGCGCCCGGGTTGGACGTGCGGCACAGCACCACCACGCCGCGGTCGGCGCGGTCCAGGAACGGCTGCACCGAGTCGCGGCCCAGGTACGGGTTGGCGGTGACGGCATCGGCGAGGTAACGGTCGAAAGCTTCGGAAGCGTAGTGCTGAGCCGTGCTGCCAATGTCGCCGCGCTTGCTGTCCAGGATCACGGGGATGCCAGGATGCATGGCGTGGACATGGGCGATCAGGCGCGCCAGCGCGTCTTCCGCGCCCAGTGCCGCGAAGTGGGCAATCTGCGGCTTGAAGCTGCACACGTACGGCGCGGTGGCATCGACGATCGCGCGGCAGAAGTTGAACACCGCGTCGGGATCGGCGGCGAAGTGCGCGGGGAACCTGGCGGGCTCGGGATCGAGGCCGACGCAGACCAGGGTGGCGGCGTCGTTCCAGCGTGCGCGCAGTGCCTGCATGAAGGTCATCGGGTGCCTCGTGTTGTCGTGTGTGGGTGCGCGTGTCGCTGACGGCCGGCCGTTCAGTACGGCTGGCCGTCCTTGTGGAAGTAGCGCCAGCTGCCGTCGACCGTTCGGCCGACCAGGTCGTCGTCCGGATAATCCACCGCCTCTTCCGGCTGGCGGTCGCCAACCTCGAGGTAGAGCACGTCGGCATCGCTGCGGTTGACCAGGTGGTGGCCGTCGCCGGAGCCTGCCGGGAAGCCCGCGCACATGCCAGGTGCCAGCGGGGTTTCGCCCGCGTCGGTGACCAGCGTCGGCGTGCCCTGGAGCACGTAGACGAATTCGTCCTCATGCAGGTGGCTGTGCCGCAGCGCCGAGGCGCACCCCGGTGGCAGGCGGCTGAGGTTCACGCCGAAGCCGGTCAGGCCGAAGGCGTCGCCCAGGGCGCGCTTCTCGCGTGCGGCGACGCGTTGCGCGAAGGGCTCGGGGTAGCCGGAGCCGATGCGTGGGACGAGTTCATCCGGGGAGAGGGCGGTGGGGCGGGGTGGGGTCATGATCCGTCCGGTCTCGAACTGGGCTCTTGATTGTCATTCCCGCGCAGGCGGGAACCCATGGGCGTTGATCTTCAACCGCAACCGCAACCGCAACCGCAAGGAGCAACGTCCCTGGATCCCCGCTTGAAGGATGCGGGGATGACGATCTGGCAACGCCGTGCCCGCTTGCGCGGGCACGGGCCAGATCGTCACTTGAGCGCCTTGAACCTCAGGCGGTGAGGCGCCGCGCCTTCCACGCCCATGCGGCGCTTCTTGTCTTCCTCGTATTCGCGATAGTTGCCCTGGAAGAACTCCACGTGCGAGTCGCCCTCGAAGGCGAGGATGTGCGTGGCGATGCGGTCCAGGAACCACCGGTCATGCGAGATGACGAAGGTGTTGCCGGGGAACTCCAGCAGCGCGTCTTCCAGCGCACGCAGGGTTTCGATGTCCAGGTCGTTGGACGGTTCGTCGAGCAGCAGCACGTTGCCGCCCTGCAACAGGGTCTTGGCCATGTGCAGGCGGCCACGCTCACCGCCGGACAGCGAGCCGACCATCTTCTGCTGGTCCTGGCCCTTGAAGTTGAAGCGGCCGATGTAAGCGCGCGACTGGATCTCGATGCCGTTGATGTTGAGGATGTCCAGGCCGCCGGAGACTTCCTGGAACACGTTGTGGTTGCCGGTCAGGGCTTCACGACTCTGGTCGACATAGGCCAGTTTCACCGTCTGCCCGGTTTCGATCGTGCCGGTGTCGGGCTTTTCCTTGCCGATGATCATCTTGAACAGCGTCGACTTGCCGGCGCCGTTGGGGCCGATGATGCCGACGATCGCGCCCGGGGGGACGGAGAAGCTGAGGTCGTCGATCAGCAGGCGATCGCCGAACTTCTTCGACACGTTCTTGAACTCGATGACCTTGTTGCCCAGGCGTTCGCCCGGCGGGATGAAGATCTCGTTGGTTTCCTGGCGCCGCTGGTAGTCGACCGACTGCAGCTCCTCGATGCGCGCCAGGCGCGCCTTGCCCTTGGAGCGACCGCCCTTGGCGTTCTGGCGGGACCACTCGAGCTCCTTCTGGATGGCCTTCTGGCGCGCCTTCTCCTGGCCTTCTTCCTGCTTCAGGCGCTCGTCCTTCTGCACCAGCCAGTCGGTGTAGTTGCCCTTCCACGGAATGCCGCGGCCGCGGTCGAGTTCGAGGATCCACTCGGCGGCGTTGTCGAGGAAGTAGCGATCGTGGGTCACGGCCACCACGGTGCCCGTGTAGCGCGCCAGGAACTGTTCCAGCCACTCCACCGACTCGGCGTCCAGGTGGTTGGTCGGTTCGTCGAGCAGCAGCATGTCGGGCTTCTGCAGCAGCAGCTGGCAGAGCGCGACGCGGCGCTTCTCGCCGCCGGAGAGCTTGCCAATCACGGCGTCCCACGGCGGCAGGCGCAGCGCGTCAGCCGCCACTTCCAGCTGGTTTTCCAGCGTGTGCGCGTCGCCGGCGGCCAGAATGGCCTCCAGCCGCTGCTGCTCGGCGGCCAGCTTGTCGAAATCGGCGCCTTCCTCGGCATACGCCGCGTACACGGCGTCCAGCGCGGCCTGCGCGTTGATGATCTCGCCCAGGGCCGACTTCCACCGCCTGCCGAACCGTATGTTCCGGATCCAGCTGCGGTTCCTGCGCCAGGTAGCCGACCTTGATGCCGGGCTGCGGGCGGGCCTCGCCCACGAAATCCTGGTCGACGCCGGCCATGATCCGCAGCACCGTCGACTTGCCGGCGCCGTTCAGGCCGAGCAGGCCGATCTTCGCGCCCGGAAAGAAGGAGAGCGAGATGTCCTTGATGATCTGGCGCTTCGGCGGCACGGTCTTGCTGACGCCGTTCATGGTGTAGATGTATTGCATGGAAGCTCCGGTCGAACGTGGCGCCGACGCGCGCGGCGCGCGGGGCACCCGGGGGGCAAACGGCGGCGGCCTGCGCGCGGCAGGGGCCGGAGGGTCATCGGGATCGCGACATTATAGCGGGCGCAGGCGGCGCGGCGGCCTGAACCCGGCTGCCGGGCTCGTCATGCCCCGGACCCACGGCCCCAGCTCATGAGGGCCCGGGCTCACGAAAGCCCCCGGGCCCAGGAAGGCCCTCGCTCATGACGGTTCGTTGGGCGGGCGGGCCGGGCCGCGA
Organism: Lysobacter solisilvae; assembly: GCF_016613535.2. NCBI lineage: Bacteria > Pseudomonadati > Pseudomonadota > Gammaproteobacteria > Lysobacterales > Lysobacteraceae > Agrilutibacter > Agrilutibacter solisilvae. The sequence continues at coordinate 253,227 of NZ_CP071518.1, read as the reverse complement.
TTGCCCGCTAAACTTGGCCTTCCCTCCCCATCCCCCCACCGCTGGAGTTCCGATGTTCCCGCGTGACGCCCGTATCGAAGGTTTTGACCCCGAACTCGCCCAGGCCATCGCCGACGAGACCCGCCGCCAGGAAGACCACGTCGAGCTGATCGCCTCGGAGAACTACGCCAGCCCGCGGGTGATGGAAGCCCAGGGCAGCCAGCTCACCAACAAGTACGCCGAAGGCTATCCGGGCAAGCGGTATTACGGCGGCTGCGAATTCGTCGACATCGCCGAGCAGCTGGCGATCGATCGCTGCAAGCAGCTGTTCGGTGCGGACTACGCGAACGTGCAGCCGCATTCGGGCTCGCAGGCCAACCAGGCCGTGTACTTCGCGCTGCTAAACCCGGGCGACACGATTCTGGGCATGTCGCTGGCCCACGGCGGCCACCTGACCCACGGCGCCAAGGTCAACATCTCGGGCAAGCTGATGAACGCCGTGCAGTACGGCGTCGACGACCGGGGCCTGATCGACTACGACGAAGTCGAACGCCTGGCCCTGGAGCACAAGCCGAAGATGGTCGTGGCCGGTTTCTCCGCCTATTCCCAGGTGGTGGACTGGGCGCGCTTCCGTGCCATCGCCGACAAGGTCGGCGCGTACCTGTTCGTCGACATGGCCCACGTCGCCGGCCTGATCGCGGCCGGCGTCTATCCGAACCCGGTCCCGCACGCCCACGTGGTCACTTCCACCACGCACAAGACCCTGCGCGGCCCGCGTGGCGGCATCATCGTCGCCAGCCGCGCCGCGATGGGCGATGCGGCCGAGGAGATCGAGAAGAAGATGCAGTCGATCGTCTTCCCTGGCATCCAGGGCGGCCCGCTGATGCACGTGATCGCGGCCAAGGCCGTGGCCTTCAAGGAAGCGCTTGCCCCCGAGTTCAAGGCCTACCAGGCGCAGGTGGTGAAGAACGCGCAGGCCATGGCGAAGACCATCATTGCCCGCGGCTACAAGATCGTCTCCGGCGGTACGCAGAACCACCTGATGCTGGTCGACATGATCGGCAAGGGCATCACCGGCAAGGACGCGGAAGCCGCGCTGGGCAAGGCGCACATCACCGTCAACAAGAACGCCGTGCCCAACGATCCACAGAAGCCCTTCGTCACCTCCGGCCTGCGCATCGGTACCCCGGCGGTCACCACCCGCGGCTACCAGGAAGCCGACTGCGTCGCGCTGGCCGAGTGGATCTGCGACGTGCTGGACAACCCGAAGGACGAGGCGGTCCTCGACCGCGTGCGTGGCCTGGTCACGGAACAGTGCCGGACGTTCCCGGTTTACGGCTGATCAACCGCTGACCCGATGAGCCGGGCCGGTATCGAGCGTTGGGTGTATGTGCTGGAGGCGGTCGCCTTCGGACTGCCTGCGCTGCTCGTAGCCGTGCCCGGTGTCATTCTCGGTTCGATGTTGGGATGGGTAAGCCTGGCCGACCTGCCGCAGACCCCGGGCCCGACCTTCTTCGTCTGGTTGATGGTGGTTGCGGGAGGTGGCGGAATAGCCTCGTGGTGCGTCCTCTCGGGCACGTATGTGGTGCAAGGACACGGTGCCCTGCGGCTCACGCCCTTGCACTGGTGGCTGGGTTTGCTGGCAGGAATGGCGGTTGCGCTGGTCTTCCTGGCACCGCTGGTCGATCCGTCCGCCGCCAGTCGATGGATGGGAACGCCGGCCCTGCTGCTGCTGCCCAGCCTCCACCTGCTCTGGTTGAAGTTCCGCAAGTGACCTGACTTGCCCGTTCAAACGCCTCTGCCCGGCGTCGAACCGTGACCAAGGGCGACGCCGCCTCCGGACCTGCCTACAATCCAGCCAGGATCCCCGGCCCGGTGCCCCCATGCATTGTCCGTTCTGCCAGCACACCGACACCCGCGTGATCGACTCGCGGGTGTCCGACGATGGCGCCACGATCCGCAGGCGCCGCGTCTGTGAAGCCTGTGGCGAACGCTTCAGCACGCTGGAAACCGTCGAACTCAAGCTGCCAGTCATCGTGAAGAGCGACGGGCGGCGCGAGGCTTTCGATGCGCGCAAGCTGCGCTCGGGCTTCGATCGCGCGCTGCAGAAGCGGCCGGTATCCGAGGAACAGATCGAGACCGCGGTGCGCGCGGTGGTCCATCACCTGCGGATGACCGCCGAGCGCGAGCTGGATTCGCGACGCGTCGGCGAGTTCGTGATGGCCGAGCTGCGCAAGCTGGACCACGTGGCCTACGTGCGCTTCGCTTCGGTGTATCGCGCGTTCGAGGACGTGGCGGACTTCCGCGAAGTGCTCGACCGGCTCGAGCACGAGACGCCGCCCACCGAAGGCCAGTTGACGTTGCTGGACGAGGAAGCCGACACCGGGAAGAGGCGCCGGCGGTGAACGCGCGCGCTCCAGTGGCAGCGGCGCTGGCCCTGGCGTTGGCCGCCGCGGCCACGGCCGCGCACGACAAGCCCCGGCCAGCAGCACCCGTGCCGCCTGCGCCTGCAGCGACGAGCATCGCAGCGCCAGCTGCTGATGCGGCCCGCGCCGGCCATTACTACCTGCAGGGCGTGATGGAAACCGGTTCGGAGCTGCTGCTGACGGAGCAGGGCACGTTCCAGTGGTACTTCACCTACGGTGCGCTTGACCTTGGCGGCGCGTGGCCGCTGGCGCTACGAAGGGGCCGACGTGCTGCTGGAGACCGAGGAATTCCTGGCACCGCCGGGTTACGAGGCGATGAAGTTCCAGCAGCTGAAGCTGCGGACCGACGGCGCGGACCTGATCCCCGCCTGGCCCTGGGACGACGGCGCCGAACGAGGACGCTATACCCGTGACTGATCCCGCACCCCCCCGACGTTTCGACACCCGCGCCGTCCTTCTCCAGCTTCGACCACGCCATGATGGCGCGCGCCTTGCGCCTGGCGGAGAAGGGCGCCTACACCACGCGGCCCAATCCCATGGTCGGCTGCGTGCTGACCCAGGGTGAGGTGGTGGTGGGCGAGGGATTCCACGTCCGCGCGGGTGAGCCGCATGCCGAAGTCAATGCGCTCGCTGCGGCGGGTGGACAGTCGCGTGGTGCGACGGCCTACGTGACGCTGGAGCCTTGCGCGCACACGGGCCGCACCGGGCCCTGCGCCGATGCGCTGATCCAGGCCGGCGTGGCGCGCGTGGTCGCCGCGATGCGCGACCCCTTCATCCAGGTCGACGGCGAGGGATTCGCGAAGCTCGAAGCCGCAGGCATCCGGGTCGAAAGCGGGCTGATGCAGTCGCAGGCGCGCGCGCTCAATCGGGGCTGGCTTTCGCGCCTCGAACGCGGGCGGCCCTGGCTGCGCATCAAGCTCGCCACCAGCCTGGACGGTCGCAGCGCGTTGGCCAGTGGCGAATCGAAGTGGATCAGCGGCGAGGCCTCGCGTCTGGACGTGCACCGCTGGCGCGCACGCGCCGGGGCGATCCTCACCGGCGCCGGCACGGTGCTGATCGACGACCCCAGCCTGACCGTCCGTTTCGAAGACGACACCGCGTTCGAGCCGCCGATGCGCGTGGTGCTCGATCCGGGCCTGGCCACCGTGGCGCGGGGCCGCGTGCGTGAAGGCGGCGCCCCCACGCTCTACCTGCACGCCCCCGATGCCAAGCCGCCCCGAGGCATGGCCGCGCAGACCGCGGTGGCGCCCGTACACGAAGGACGATTCGACCTCGACGCGGTGCTGCGCCTGCTCGCCCAGCGCGAGATCAACGAAGTGCAGGTGGAAGCCGGCGCGACGCTGGCCGGCGCCTTCCTGGCGGCCCATCTTGTCGACGAGATCCTGCTGTACGTTGCGCCCGTGCTGCTGGGCGACCGCGCGCGTCCGCTGTTCGACGGCCTGCACATCGATGAGATGACCCAGCGCCTGAACGTGCAGATCGTCGACACCCGCCGCATCGGCGACGACGTCCGGCTGCTGCTGCAACCCCAGGCGCCGTCGGCCTGACCCGGGTCGCGATGGGCACCGGCTTCAAGGACCATTTTTCCGGCGTCGCCGACGCCTACGCCGCCGCGCGTCCCGAGTATCCCGACGCGCTGTTCGATGCGATCGCCGCGCACGTCGCGGCCAGCGGGCAGGTGTGGGAACCGGGCTGCGGCAGCGGACAGGCCACGCGCGGATTGGCGGCCCGGTTCGCACACGTGCACGCGACCGATGCCAGCGCGCAGCAGATCGCCCGCCATTGGGCCGCCCCGCACGACCCGGGGATACCCGAAGAGGTGGGGCCGGGCGTGGAATTGTCGTCGTCCTCCGTCCCCCGCGGCCAGGGCGGTGCCTTCTTCCACGGCGACCCCCTGCACACGCTGCCGGTCGCGACGAGGGAACCGGACGCCGGTCCCTGCGCCCGTGTGACCGTCGCCGTGGAGCCCGCTGAACACACCTCGCTGGCCGACGGCAGCGTGAAACTGGTCGCGGTCGCCCAGGCGCTGCACTGGTTCGACCGCGCGGCGTTCTTCGCCGAGTGCGCGCGCGTCCTGGCGCCCAGCGGTGTGCTGGCCGCCTGGGGCTACGGTGATTTCCTGACGCCTGACGGCATGGACGAGGCAATCGGCGATTTCCGCGCCCGCATCCACCCGCACTGGCCGGCCGAGCGCGCGCTGGTCGACCGCGCGTATGCCGACTTCCAATGGCCGTTTCCTGCCCTGGAGGCGCCTGCGCTGTGCCTGGAGGCGCAATGGACCTTCGCCCATTTCCTGCGCTACCTGGCCAGCATGTCCGCGGTGGCCCGCTACGGCGAGACCACTGGGCAGGACCTGCTCGCGACGCACGCCCCGGCCCTCGCGCTCGAATGGGGAGCGCCGGAGCGGGTCCGGACGATCCGCTGGCCCCTGTTCCTGCACCTGCGTCGCAAGCCGGACCGGGCCGGGCCGCCGGAACCCGGCTAGCCCTGGCTGAACAGGGTCTGCCCGCCTAGCACCTCAGCGGCCCCTTTTGCCAGCGCGGGTTGGCCCGCGACAATGCACCGCGCCATCGCGCACGCCGGGCTCCCGGCTCAGTACTACAAAACAGGGGAAAACATGTTTCGTCGAATCTGCCTGACCCTCGGGTTGGCTTCGCTGTGCTTCAACGCCGCCGCCAAGGCGCCCGCCATCCCCTCGCCGGTGGCCCAGGAGCTGCCGGTCGAGCTGATCCTCACCCAGCACGAACTTGCCGTCGAGGTGCCCGCCACCGCCATGGCCGTGGGCATGCAGTTCGGCCTGATCGGCGCGCTGATTGGCGGCGCCGTGCAGAACGCGCAGGCCACCAACGCCGAACAGCGCGTGACCGCCATGCGCGACCAGCTGGTCGAGTACCACTTCAACGAACGCATCGAAGCCGCCGTGCGCGCCAAGCTCGCGTCCGAGGGCATTTCGCCCAACCCGCGGATCACCGTCCGCCAGTCGGTCTGGGACGCCGCCGAAGCCAACGCCGCTCCGGCGACCATGCAGGCGCTGGTGCTGGTTCCCCGTTACGCGGTCACCAATGATTTCCAGCAGATGACCGTTTCGCTGGCCACTTCGCTGGTCGAGCGCACGCGCAAGTCCAACGGCAAGTACAAGACCCAGGTCCTGTTCAACCGCAACTACCGTTTCGAGTTCCCGATGACGGCCTCGGAGGGCAAGGAGGAGATGTCGCAGCGCTGGGCCGGAATGGGCCGCACGGGCCTGTCGACCCTGCTCGACCAGGGCATCCAGCAGACCACCGACATGCTGGTGCACGACTTCTCCGCCGCTGGGCGTAGCCAGTGGACCAGCAAGCCGGTCAAGAAGGCGCCGTTCGTGGAGGTCAATGGTCGCAAGGTAGCCGGTCGCCAGATCCAGCAGGGTGAAGGCTGGGTGTGGATCCGTTCCGGTTCGGGCCGCCTGCAGCAGTTCTATGGCGTGCGCACGCTCGATGCAGCCGCGGTCGCCGCCCTGAGCGCGCCTGCCGCGGTTGCTCCGGCTTCCTCGACCGCCGCTGCTGCTCCGGCCTCGGTGCCCGCGCAGGCCGAGGGTTCCGCCCCGGCGGCCGATGCGCAGGCCGCCGCTTCGGCGCCGGTCAATGCCGCGCCGGTTGCCGCGCCGGCCGAAGCCGCCAGCGCCCCCGTCGGAAGCGGCCAGTAAGTCATGGCGTCGTCTTCGCTGCTGCGATCGCTCGCGCTGGCCGTGGCCTGCACCGGCCTTGTCGCGTGCACCCCGAAGGTCCATCGCGTCGCCGTGGATCCGTCCCGGCTGGTGGTCCCGATGGAGGCTCGCCTGGCCTGCGAACACCAATTGCATGAGGTGGTGGACGCGCGTCCCACGAGCGAACGGGCCGGCGGCCTGGGCGTGCACATGTTCGTCTTCGACGACGTGCCCGGCGCGGTACGCCGGCAGTTCGAACAGGCGGGCATGGCGGCCCAGGTCGGCCGCGTCGTGGACGTGCGCGTGCTGCAGTTCTACCTGTCGCAGAACACCATCACCAAGGTGCCCGTGGCCGTGTACGAAGTGCGCGTCGACGGCGGCGCGCCCTTCCGGGTGCGCTCGCAGCTGGCCTCGATGAACAACTGGGGCTCGGAGAACGAGGCCTACGGGGCGTATGCCAGCGCGCTGGCCGACGCAACCGAACAGGTCGTCGCCCGCCTCAACGCCGGTTGCACCAAGGCCGGCTAGTCCGGTCGACAGGGTCGAGGGCCGAAGGGACGGGGAGCAGCTCCCCGTCCCTTGTTTTTTGGGGGCGTGCGCATCCTGGTGGCCTGCCGTTCGCCAGGTGCAGCCCCGTGGCCGCGTGACGCGCCGTTCCAGCCGGCGGCCGACCGTCAGTGCCCCGGGTGGTAAACTGCCGTCCGCCTGCCTGCAGGCCACAATTCGTAACGTCTTCAGGGCGGGGTGGAATTCCCCACCGGCGGTAGGTGCGGTGCCTCGGTTTCGGACCGGTGGCGTGCACGAGCCCGCGAGCGCCTGCTCCCCGGAGCAGGGTCAGCAGATCCGGTCCAATGCCGGAGCCGACGGTCCTGCTTCCAGTCGCCCTGGCGACCGGTGGCACACAGTCCGGATGAAAGAAGACGGCCAGCGCGCGGCGATCTCACTACATCGAGGTCCGCCGTGCGCCTGCCTTCGTGCCCGGAGGCGTTTTTCGCTGACCATCCGCGGGAAACGTTCCAATGCTCCAGCCATCCCTGTCGATCGTGGCCGCCACCCTCGCGGAGGCGCGCTGATGTTCACCGGCATCATCGAAGGCGTCGGCCGCCTGCGCGCACTGGAACCGCGCGGGGGCGACGTTCGCCTGCACGTGGACGTCGGTGCCTTGCCGTTCCAGGCCGTGCAGCTGGGCGAAAGCATCGCGGTCAACGGTGTGTGCCTGACCGTGATCGCGTTCGACGACAACTCCTTCCAGGCCGACGCGTCGAATGAAACCCTGGGCCTCACCACGCTCGGCCGCCTGCGGCCAGGCGCTCCGGTCAACCTGGAGCGCGCCATGCGACCGACCGACCGCCTCGGCGGACACATGGTCAGCGGCCACGTCGATGGCGTCGGCGTGGTGCACGCCATCGAGGACGACGCCCGCGCCCAGCGCTGGCGCTTCGGCGCCCCGGCGGACCTGCTGCGCTACATCGCCAAGAAGGGATCGATCTGCGTCGACGGCGTCAGCCTCACGGTCAACGCGGTCGATGACGCGGGCTTCGAGGTCGCGCTGATCCCGCACACGATCGCCCATACCGCGTTCTCCGCCACCGCCGCGGGCGATGCCGTGAACCTGGAAATCGACCTGGTCGCGCGCTATGTCGAGCGGCTGCTCGCTGGCCGTTCCGCGACCTGATCGCCCCCCACGTTTCAAACCCCAGACCGGAACCCCCAATGTCCTTCTGCCCGATCCCCGAACTGCTGGACGAGATCCGCGCCGGCCGCATGGTCGTCATCGTCGATGACGAAGACCGCGAAAACGAGGGCGACCTGATCATGGCCGCCGAACTGGTGCGGCCGCAGGACATCAACTTCATGGTCACGCATGCGCGCGGCCTGGTCTGCCTGTCGCTGACGCGCGAACGCTGCCGCCAGCTGGGCCTGCCGCCGATGGTCCGCGACAACACCTCCCCGCACCACACCAACTTCACGGTGTCGATCGAGGCGGCCGAGGGCGTGACCACCGGCATCAGCGCCTATGACCGCGCCCACACCGTCCGCACCGCGGTGCGGCCCGACGCTTCGGCCGCCGACCTGAGCCAGCCCGGCCACATCTTCCCGCTGATGACCCAGCCCGGCGGCGTGCTCAACCGCGCCGGACACACCGAGGCGGCCAGCGACCTGGCGCTGCTGGCGGGCATGGAGCCGGCGGGCGTGCTGGTGGAGATCCTCAATCCCGACGGCTCGATGGCGCGTCGGCCGGAGCTGGAGCAGTTCGCACGCGAGCACGGCCTGAAGATGGGCTCGATCGAGGAACTCATCCGCTATCGCCTGGCGACCGAACACACCATCGAACGCGTCGACGCGCGGCCGATCGAGACCGAGCACGGCCAGTTCGAGCTGGTCAGCTACCGCGATCGCCTCAACCACGCGCTGCACTTCGCGCTGGTGCGTGGCCAGGTCGAGCGTGACCAGCCCACCCTGGTGCGCGTGCACGTGCAGAACCCGCTGGCCGATGCCGTGCACTGGCGCCGCCCGGACTTCGGTCCCGCAGTCGGCGACGTGCTGGGGATGATTGCCCGCGAAGGCACGGGCGCACTGGTCCTGCTGGGCGAGCACGCGGACGCCGACGCACTGCTGGCGCGCGTGCGCGCGCAACCGCCGGCAGACCCGGGCGACCATGACCCCTCGCCACCCGCGGGCCGCGGCCATGCCCTGGCCGAGTGGCGCCGCAATGGCGCCGGCGGCCAGATCCTGGCCGACCTGGGCCTGGGCCGGCTGCGCGTGATCGGCACGCCACGGCGGCAGGTGGGGTTGGCCGGGTTCGGGCTGGAGGTCGTCGAATACGTGGAGCTGGCGCACTGACCCGGGCAGGGGCTTCGGGGCGGCTGAGGATCTGAGAGCCGGGGCAGGGTGGGGAGACGCCCTCGGACGCCGGGAGCCCCACCAGGCGTCGGCACCCCACCGTCCCGCTGCCCGCATCCCGTGGACGCCGCCGGGACGCGCGCCCGCCCGTGCGGCCTTGCTACTCATCCACGGGCACCGGCCCTAGACTGGCCTCACCCCCCGAACCGTGACTTGCATGGGTTTCAGTTTCCGATGGCCATGGCCGCGCGCCGCTGACGCGCCCGACGTACCCGACCCCCACGCCGAGCTGCGCCAGGCCTGGGACGAGCAGGGGTTCGTCGTGCTTCCCGGGTTTTACGACGAAGCCGAACTGGCTGCCGCCGAAGCGCCTGTGCGCCGGGCCTGGGAGGAAAAAGCGCCGCGGGTGGTCGTCGACGACCTGGTGACCGGCCAGCGCCTGCGCCTGTCCGACGTCAGCGACGAGGCGCGCAGCAAGCACCGCTTCAAGACCAATGACCTGTACCTCGAGCAGGAGGCCGTGCGCCGCCTGGCGTTGAACGAGCGCATCACGCCGATCCTCACCGCGTTGCTGGGCCGCGTTCCGGTGCTGTGCAATTCGCTCAGTTTCGAGCAGGGCAGCGCGCAGACCGACCACGTCGACGCGTTGTTCATGACGCCGCGTACGCCCCACCACCTGCTGGCGATCTGGGTGGCGCTGGAGGACTGTCACCCCGACTCGGGGCCGCTGAAGTATTTCGCGGGCAGCCACCGCATCGAGCCGTATGTGTTCAGCACCGGCAGCCATCACTTCGTGCTGGACGAGATGCCGGCCTGGCGCGAATACATGGACCAGCAGGTCGCCCAGCGCGGCCTGCAGCCGGAGACCTTCCCGGCCCGGCGAGGCGACGTCTTCATCTGGAGCGCCTACCTGCTGCACGGCGGCAGCCCCATCCGCGACCCGGCCCGGACCCGCAAGAGCGTGGTCTTCCATTACTATTCACAGGAAGACTGCATCGCCCAGCGGTGCACGATCGTCCCCTACCAGGGTGGTTTCTGGATGCACCGGCCCCATCAGGCGGTGCCCGGGCTGGGTGAATCCCCGGCGCCGCCCCTGCCGCCCGACGCGCGGCTGCCGCCGCAGGACTGACCCCACCATGCCCCATCTCGAAGGCGACATGCGTGCCCCGCAAGGCGCCCGTTTCGCGATCATCGCCAGCCGCTGGAATCCGCGCATCACCGATGCGCTGGTTGCAGGCGCGCGCCGTACCTTCGCCGAGCACGGTGTCGACGAGAGCTCGCTCGACGTCGTCCGCGTGCCCGGCGCGTGGGAGGTTCCCGTCGCCGCGGCGATGCTGGCCGCCAAGGGCCGCCATGCCGGCATCGTCGCGCTGGGTTGCGTGGTGCGCGGTGATACCCGCCATTACGAACAGGTGGCCGACGGCTGCTCCAATGGCCTGATGCGCGTATCGCTGGACCACGGCCTGCCGGTGGCCAACGGCGTGCTGGCGGTGGACCGCTTCGAGGACGCGCAGGCGCGCGCCGGCGGCAGCCATGGCAACAAGGGCGAGGAAGCCGCATTGGTGGTATTGGAAATGGCGAACCTGCTGGAGCAACTCGTATGAACCGCCGCCGCAACGATGGCATCGATCCCGTCGCCCGCTCGCGCGCGCGCCGCCGCGCGCTGCAGGCCGTGTACGCCTGGCAGATGTCCGGCGCCACCGCGCGCGACGTGATCGCGCAGTTCGCCCACGAACAGGCGCATGAAGTGGCGGACTTGGACTACTTCGAGGACCTCGTCAGCGGCGTGGACAAGCACTGCGACGAACTCGACGACGCCCTGCAGCCGTTCCTGGACCGAGACATCGAGCAGGTCGACCCGATCGAACGCGCTGCGCTGCGCATCGCCGCCTACGAACTGCGCCAGCGCCGGGACGTGCCCTACCGCGTGGTGCTCAACGAGGCCATCGAGACCGTCAAGCGCTTCGGGGCCGAGCACGGCCACACCTATGTCAACGGCGTGCTCGACCACGCGGCGGCGCAGTGGCGCGCGGTGGAAGTGCAGTCCGCGCGAACGAAATAGGCCGTGTCCGAGTTCGACCTGATCGAACGCATCCGCGCGCGCGCTGCCAGGCGTGACGACGTCGTGCTGGGCATCGGGGACGACGCCGCCATCGTGCGGGTGCCTGCCGGCCGCGAACTGCTCGTGGCCACCGACACGCTCAACCGCGGCGTGCATTTCCCGGAAAACACCCTGCCGGCCCACATCGGCTGGAAAGCGCTGGCGGTGAACCTGTCGGATCTTGCCGCGATGGGCGGCACGCCGGCCTGGTGCACGCTGTCCCTGTCGCTGCCGCAGGCCGACATGGCGTGGCTGGATTCATTCCTCGACGGCTTTGTCGAACTCGCGCGCCTGCACGAGGTCGCGCTGATCGGCGGCGATACCACGCGTGGCCCGTTGTCGGTCAGCCTCACGCTGGTGGGCCATGCCGCTCCGGACCAGGCGCTGCTTCGATCGGGTGCGGAAATCGGCGACGAGATCTGGGTGAGCGGCACGCTGGGCGACGCCGCCGGCGCCCTGGCGCAATGGCGTTCGGGCGCCCAGGTCGCCGCGCCGCTGCGCCTGCGCCTGGACCGGCCCACGCCGCGCGTCGACCTCGGCCAGACCCTCGTGGGCGTGGCGACGTCGGCGATCGACATCTCCGACGGACTGATGGCCGACCTGGGCCACATCTGCCGCGCCAGCCGGGTCGGCGCGCGCATCGACGTCAGCGCGCTTCCGCTGTCGAACGCACTGCGCGACCGATTCGACGTCGCGTGGCGCCATTCATTGCAGGCCACCGGCGGCGACGATTACGAACTGTGTTTCACCGCTCCGCACAGCGCGCGCAGCCAGCTGGCCTCGGTCGCCGAAGCCTGTGCCGTCCCGCTCACCATGATCGGCACCATCGTCGAAGGCACGAGCGTGCGCGCGCACATGGGCGATGGCAGCCCGTGGATGCCGACGACGACCGGGTACGTGCACTTCACCTGACGGGCGCCGCCGGCGTCTTGGAGTCGTGTGACGCGCCGTCCGGCGGCAGGTGGCGCAATCCAGCGCCGCACCGATCCGGGTGGCATGCACGCTCCCCGAATCGGCGCTCATCCCGTGTCGCACGCATCGAACACGCAAGGCCTTCGAACCGTTCGTGCAGGGTGATGAAGTCCGGTTCGATGCCGCCTGCTGGATGACACGGGCCAACGCCTGTCAGGCAGGTGGCTGATGGCGGCTCGTCTGAAACTGAGGCGCCGAACGGTGGCGCCTATCCCTGCCCAGCCGTCGACGCCGACGCCGTATGCGCGTGCTTCATCGTGGCCTCATGCACCCGATACTGGTTGCGGCCGCCCGCCTTGGCCTGGTACAGCGCGACGTCGGCATTGCCCAGCAGCTGCTCGGTGGTGGCCGCGTCGAGGGGATAGGCGCTGATGCCGATGCTCCCGGTGACCTGCACCTCGCGGCCGCCGATGTCCATGGGCTGTGCCAGCACTTCGAGCAGCTTCTCGGCGACCACCACCGCGTCGTCCAGGGACTGCGCACCGGGTTGCAGGATGGCGAACTCGTCGCCGCCAAGCCGGGCCAGCAGGTCATTGGATCGCAGCACGTCGCGCATGCGCTGGGCGGCGCTGCGCAGCATCGCGTCGCCCGCCGCGTGGCCGAGCGAATCGTTGACGTCCTTGAGATGGTCCAGGTCCACCAGCAGCAGCACCAGCATCTCCCGATGCCGCTGCGCGGTACCCATCATGTCGACCAGCCGCCGGAACAGTTCGGCCCGGTTGGGCATGCCGGTCAGGACGTCGACGAATGCCAGGCGCCGGTGTTCTTCCTGGCTGAGCTTGAGGTCGGTCGCATCGCGAAGGACCTTCATGTAACCGATGTCGGCGCCCTCCACGCGGACCGGATACATCATTCCGTCGCCCCAGAACGTCGTGCCGTCCTTGCGCAGGTGCCAGCGGAAATCTCCCGCGCAACCCTGCGTCCTTGCCTTGCTCATCTCCCGGCCGGGAATGCCGTTGCTGCGATCGATCGGCACGAAAAGCTTCTCGGCGCTCGCGCCGATGATCTCCTGTGCGGAGTAACCGAAGATCGCTTCCGCGCCACGGTTCCAGAGAATGATTTTTCCCTGCAGGTCGGTGACCACGATGCCGTGCCTGATGGGCGTGTCCAGCAGGGCCTGCATGAGTGCACGATCGTCCATGCGCTCGCTCCGTGGATGTCGGTTCGATGGTTCTCGCCGACGGGCCACGGGCACGTGAAATGCGCACGCTGAACGCTTCAGGTGCAAGCGGCCCGGACCGGAAAAACGTGGCTGGAATGGGCCCGTTTCCGCTTCGCGCGCCGCTCTGCGTTCAATAATGCAAGCCCATCCCGGGGAGCGCCGGTCGCGATGGAGAACCATGGCCAGCAGGGTTGAGTTGATGCAGCAGATTGCCGAGCTGGATCGGGAGCTGTCCGACGCCCGCGCCTCCATGCGCGAGGCGATCCCGCGACTGATCGATCGTTGCCGGCAGATCGAGGGCGATGCCGGGCCGGCGGACGAGGCCGTGATCGGGCTGGCCATCCACTGCCTGATGCGCAAGCACGATCTGTTGCCCAGCGCAGGCAGATCCCGTCGCCGCAGCGGCCGGGTGCGCAGCACTGCCGCGGCCGCCCGCGCACTCCCGCCCGGGGCGACGGAAGTGCGGGACGTCCGGACTTTCGCAGGCCTGGCCCACCCGATCGGGTGATGCCGCCGGCGCCCCAGGTTCACCGGGGAAAGTCGTTCCTGCGCCGCGATGTCCGTCAATGCAAAGGCATCGGCGGCAGGTCGAATACCAGCACTTCCGCGTCGCGCCCCTGGTCCAGCGTGATCGCGGTTTCATCCTGCAGCCGCAGTGCGTCGCCCGCGACCAGCGCCTGCCCGTTGACCGTGACCTGCCCGCGGACCACATGCACGTAGCCCAGGCGGCCCGCAGCGAACTCGTGGCGCGCGTGCTCGTCGCCGTCGAACAGCCCGGCCAGCATCAGCGCGTCCTGGTGGATCGTGACCGAGCCGTCGCGCCCATCCGGGCTCACCACGACCCGCAGCCTGCCGCGCTTGTCGCTGTCCGCAAAGGACTTCTGTTCGTACGAGGGCGCGACGCCGGTGACCGACGGCACGATCCAGATCTGCAGGAAGTGCGTGGTGTTGGCCTTGTCATGGTTGAACTCGGCGTGGACAACTCCCGTGCCTGCGCTCATGCGCTGCACTTCGCCGGGCACGATGCTCGCGCGGTTGCCGAGCGAATCCTCGTGGGCCAGCGCGCCGTCCAGCACGTAGCTGATGATCTCCATGTCGCGGTGCCCGTGCTGGCCGAAGCCGGCACCGGCGCGCACGCGGTCCTCGTTGATCACGCGCAGGGCGCCCCATTGCACGTGCTCCGGGTCGAAGTAATTGGCGAAGGAAAAGCTGTGCCAGGAGTCGAGCCAGCCGTGGTTGGCATGGCCCCGTTCGTTGGCGCGTCGCAGGGTGATCATGGAAGGCTCCTGGATATGGATGTGGCCGGGTCAGCGTGATCCGGCGATCTGGACCTTGCGGCCCGGAGCGAAGTATCGAAATTGCGGGGTGCCGGAAATAGCCGGACGCCGGAGAATGACTGTTTCCGATCGGGGGACAATGGCGCCGCACTGGCGCTATATTCGCGCTTCCGTCCCGGGAGTCGCCTCATGGACCGCATCGAATGCATGCGTGCTTTCGTCGAGGCGGTGCGCGCCAATGGCTTCGCGGCGGCGGCGCGCCGGCTGGATGTGCCGCGCTCCAAGGTGAGCAAGCAGATCCAGGCGCTGGAGGACATGCTGGGCGTGCAGTTGCTGATGCGCACCACGCGCAGCCTGCACCTCACCGAGGCGGGCGCGGAGTATTTCGAAGCGGCGCAGGACGTGCTGGCCACGCTCGACGATGCCGAGGAACGCGCCCGCACCGGCGCCGGCCGCCTCGAGGGGCTGCTGCGGGTGAACGCTCCGGTCTCTTTCGGAACCCGCGTGCTGGGCCGCCTGCTGCCGCAGTTCCATGCCTTGCACCCGCAGGTGGAAGTGCACGTGACGCTCAACGACCAGCTCATCGACCCGGTGAAGGGCGGTTTCGACGTCACCATCCGCATCGCCAACCTCATCGACTCCACGCTCGCCGCGCGGCGGCTGATGCCGGCCGAGCGGGTGTTCGTGGCCTCGCCGGCCTACCTGCGCGCGCGCGGCACCCCGCAGGTGCCCGACGACCTCGCCCAGCATGCCTTCCTCAACTACGGCCTCCTGCAGGGCAGCGTCACGTTGCCGCTGACCCGGCATGGCAGGACCGCTCGCGTGCAGCCGGTCGGCCCGGCCACGGCCGACAATGGCGACCTGCTTGCGGCGCTGGCGGAGGGCGGGATGGGCATCACCCTGCTGCCGCGCTTCATCGTCCAGGAGGCCTTGCGCAGTGGCGCGCTGCAGGTCGTGCTGGAGGACTGGAAGGCGCCTCCCATCGCGGTCAATGCCCTCTACGCCGCCACCCGCCGCCTGCCGCAGAAGACCCGCCGCTTCATCGACTTCCTCGGCGAGCGACTGGGCGACGGCGAGCCGCCGGTCCCCTGAGTCTCAGGCCGGTCATCAACCGGGGTGATGGTGGCCCCGGGCGACCTGCGTCACCATGCTGCTGCAACCTGTGCCATCCCCCACCCAGGAGCCCGCAATGAATACGAAAGCCTACGGTGCGCACGCCGGCGACAAGCCGCTGGAGCCGATGGACATCCAGCGCCGCGTACCGGGCGCCCACGACGTGCAGATCGAGATCGCGTTCTGCGGCGTCTGCCATTCGGACCTGCACACCGTCCGCTCGGAGTGGGGCGGCACGCGCTACCCCTGCGTGCCGGGCCACGAGATCGTCGGGCACGTCACCGCGGTCGGGCCCGGGGTCACGGCCTTCAAGGTGGGCGAGACCGTGGCGGTCGGCTGCCTGGTGGGCAGCTGCAAGCACTGCCGCGCCTGCGGCGAAGGCCTGGAGCAGTACTGCGAAGTCGGTTTCGTCGGCACCTACAACGGCCCCACGCAGGATGCTCCCGGGCACACGCTGGGTGGCTATTCGCAGCGCATCGTCGTGGACGACCAGTTCGTGCTGAAGGTGCGCCATCCCGAAGCCCAGCTCGCGGCCGTCGCGCCGCTGCTGTGTGCGGGCATCACCACGTATTCGCCGCTGCGCCACTGGAAAGCCGGTCCTGGCAAGAAGGTCGGCATCGTCGGCATCGGCGGCCTGGGGCACATGGGCATCAAGCTGGCGCACGCGATGGGGGCCCACACCGTGGCGTTCACCACCAGCGAGAGCAAGCGCCAGGACGCGCGCGACCTGGGCGCGGACGACGTCGTGATCTCCAAAGACGCCGACCAGATGAAGCAGCACATCGGCACCTTCGACTTCATCCTCAACACCGTGGCCGCCAGCCATGACCTGGATGCCTTCACCCGCCTGCTCAAGCGCGACGGCACGATGTGCCTGGTCGGCGTCCCGGAGCATCCGCATCCGGCCCCCAATGTGGCGCAGCTGATCTTCGGCCGTCGCGCGATCGCCGGCTCGCTGATCGGCGGCATCGCCGAAACCCAGGAGATGCTGGACTTCTGCGCCGAGCGCGGCATCGTGTCGGAGATCGAGATGATCCCGATCCAGAAGATCGACGAGGCCTACGACCGGATGCAGCGCAGCGACGTCAAATACCGGTTCGTGATCGACAACGCGACGCTGGCCACGGGCTGACGTCTGGTTGGAGGATTTCGCCCGGAGCCGCTGGACCGGCCCCGGGCGAGTGCTTCACCGCCTGGGCGTGTACACCGGCGCGTCGACCGTGCCGGCTTCCACCTTGGCCAGCACTTCCTCCAGCTCCTGCCGGCGCTCGGCGTCCTTGGCCTCCTTGAGCAGGCCACGCAGGATCGCCGCATGCGCCGCCTGCCTGGCCTGCGCGGCCGGCACTTCGATGTCCGGCTTGACGCCCACGTGTTCCCAGTTGGTGTGCGTGACCGGGTTGATCGCGCGGCCGTTGGGGATGAAGGCAACGAAGCCGGCGCCCAGGGCGTACGGGTCGCCGGGATTGGCGCCGCCGCCGGTGGATTCGCCGACGAGCGTGCCGCGCTGCTGGGTCTGGAAGTCGTACGCGCATTCCTCGCCACCGGAGAACGTGCGCTTGGAGGTCAGCACGTAGACCGGTTTCGTGTACCGCGGGCCGACGCTGGGGTCGGTCCAGTACTGGCGCGTGGTGTCGTCGGTGCGGCTGTAGATGTCGTTGAGGTGGCGTTCGTCGCCCGGCGCGAAGAAGTGGCTCATCAGGTAGGCGACGGTCGCCGGTTCGCCGCCGCCGTTGCGGCGCAGGTCGAGGATCAGTGCGTCGGTGCCGGACAGCAGCGTCATCGCGGCCGACAGCGCTTCGCCTACCAGTTCGGTCGGGCCGAAGCCGCGCAGTTCCATGTAGCCCACGTTGCCCGGCAGGCGCGCGAGGCTGTCGATGCCGTAGCCGCGGCTGGCGAACTGCTGGCGTCCCTGTTCGATTTCCTCCTTGCTGGGCAGGGGGCGCTTGCCCGGCGGCTGCTCGCGGAATTCCGGGTCGTAGTCGACGTTGAAGTGGCCGTCCTTGCCCAGGCGGCGAAGGTCCGTGGACAACAGCTCCGAGAAGGCCCGGCTGTCGCTGGCGGCCGCGTAGGCGCCGCTGGCGTTGCGTGCGCGGAGCGTCTTCGCCAGTTGCCCGGCGACGTCCGGAAATACGTAGTTCGCCTGCAGCTGCGTGGCGAGGCCTTCGATCACGGTGGCGCGCTGGGCGGCGGTGATCGGCACGGCGGGCGGCGGCTGCTGCGCGTGGGCGAACGGCGCCAGGCACAGCAGGAGGCAGAGCGTGAGGGTGCGCGGTTTCATGGAGTTCCTTTCGATTGGGGGCGGCGGCGCCGCGGTGACCTACTAACGGTTTAGTACTGATGGGCAAAAAAACTCAGCGCGTGTCTTCGATCTCGATCGGCGCCATCGACCACACGCCGTCGACCAGTTCGGCTTCGACGTGGACGCTGGCGCGCCCCTTGGGACCGGCGAGTTCGAAGTCGAGATCGGCGTCGCCATCGCCCTTGGACGAGTCGTCGGTGCTGATGGAGATGTTTCCATCGATCTGCTTGGACGCGCGCACCACGGGCGTGCCCAGCCTGGCGACGACGCGCGGGTCGGCCGCGACCTGCCGCATCAGCGACTTGAACGCGGGCTGGTCGGCGATGTCGGGCGGGGCGGGTGGCGCGGGCGGTGCGGGCGGCGCACCCGGCGCGCCGGGCGGCAGCGGCGGCAGGGGCGGCAGCGGCGGCGGCGGTGCAATGCTCATGCGGTCCACTTCGGCCAGCCAGCCGCGCACACCGGCATCGATCGGCCGGCGCTGCTGGTCCTTCATGTAGACCTCGCTCAGCGTTCCGTTCGCATCGACGGACGCGCGGTAGTAGCGGTCCCCGTCGACGCCATGGGCGGACACCTCGCGGTAGTCGCCCGGGCCCAGCGCGCCATCGGTGCTGGCGTGCACGATCAGGTCGGGCTTCCAGTTGCCCGATGCGAAGACCTGGACGGCGAGCAGCGCGCCTGCCGTGAGCACGATGCCGAAGACGGCCAGCGTGCGCGAACGACCCTGCACGGGTGGTGATGTGAGTAGTCGGGTGATGCGTTGCATGAGCGTGCCTCCTTGGGCAGCCAGGACCAGTTGCGGGATGGAATGCCGCTCGCGCTCGAGTGTCACCAGCGCTTCGGCCAGGGCGATGGCGTTCCCGCTCGCCGCCACCGCCAGGTCGTCACATGCGTGCTCGCGTTCCTGCCGGATGCGGCGGCCGAGCCACCAGGCCGCGGGGTGGAAGAACAGCAGCGCTTCGATCACGCACTGCACGCCGTTCCACAGCCAGTCCATGCGTGCGACGTGAGCCAGTTCATGGGCGATCAGGGCTTCGACCTGTTCGCGCGGCAACCGGGTCAGCAGGGTCAGCGGCAGCCACACCACCGGACGCAGCAGCCGCGCGGTGAACGGCGCGACGACATCGGCCGACAGCCGCACCGCGACCTCGCGCCCGATGCGCAGTGAATGGCGCAGCGCGTCCACGCGGCGCTGCCAGTCCGCCGGCAGCGGCTGGTGCGGCAGCCGCTCGAGCGAGCTGACCACGCGCCAGCCGCCGAAGCGTCGCAGCAGCATCAGGCCGACCCCGGCGAGCCAGACGATGGTGAAGAGCGCCGCGATGGGGTTGGACTCCTGCACGAAGCCGCCGTCCACCGCCGCCTGCCGCGGCGCGGTGAACGCCTGCAGCCAGCCGGTATCGACGACCAGCCCGGGTCCCTGCCAGAACGGTTCCTGCCAGAAGCGCAGGAAGGTGAGCGCGGGGGCCGCGACCATCGCCACAAGGAAACCCATCGCGACCACATGGCGTGCCGATGCACTGGAACGCGCCATCGAGGCCAGCACCAGCCACGCGGCCGCCGCCAGCAACGCCAGCTGCCACAGCGAATGCACCAGCGCCGAGGCCATCGCCGGCGCCAGCCCAAGCTGCAGGGTGGCCAGGGCGTCCATCAGTCCTTCCGCCGGGCCTTGGCCTGGGCGATGAGCGTGGAGATCTGGTCCAGCTCCTCGGGCGTGGCGACGTTGTCGTCGATCGCGCGCTGCACCAGGGTCAGTGCCGACCCCGAGAACGCCCGGCGCATCAGGTCCCTGAGCAGGTTGCTCTGCACCACCGGCTCGGCCAGCACCGCGGCGTAGGTGTGGCTGCGCTCGGACTCGTCGCGGCGCACCAGGCCCTTGTCGGCCATGATCGTGAGCATCTTGAGCACCGTCGTGTAGGCGGTGTCCTTGTCGCGCGAGAGGACGGCGTGGACCTCGCGCACCGTCATGGGCGCCGTGCCGGACCACAGCACGCGCAGGAGGGCCAGTTCGCCTTCGGTGGGATGGGGAGTCGTCATGTCGCCTGCGCCGGAGTGTGTACGCAGGTATTAGTACTAAGGTGTTAGTAGCCAGTCAACCCAACCTTCGGCAGGGGCGGGTTCAACTGGGTTCCAGCGGGTCCGGCAGCAGCCTGGGCGGGAGGGGAAACGGCCCGGCGGCGTGGTGCGGGGTGGCCCGGCCGCCTTCGTCGGGCGCTGGCACCTCGCGCGCCGCCCGGGGGTGAGGCCGCCGGTGGGACCGGGGACGGCGCCCGTACCCGGGCGTGGGGCTCAGTCGCAGCCCTGGCCCAGCAGGCGCCCCAGGCGACCTTCCTTGCAGGCTCCCTTGGCCGGTGCCGGGACGCGCGGGCGGGCGGCCGCCTCGCGCGCCGTCTTCAGCTTGGCCAGCTTCGCGCGGATCTGCGGCATCGCCGCCAGCGCGGCACGTTCGCCCTCCAGGATGGCGATGTTGCGCTGTTCGAAGTCGGCCGCGCCGATGTCGTTGACCCGGGGCCGGATGACGATGTCGGCGCGCGCCATTTCCTGCTGGCCGAGCTTCTGCCCCATGATCGTGATCGACTGGTTCACGTTGCCCAGCAGGCTGCCGGGATTGCGGCCGTCGACCTTGGTGGAGATGTCCACGGCAATGACGAAGTCCGCGCCCAGCTGGCGCGCGGCGTCGACCGGCACCGGGCTGACCACGCCGCCGTCCACGAAATGCCGGCTGCCGATCACCACCGGCTCGAACACGCCGGGGATGCTGCTGGAGGCGCGTACCGCCTGACCCGTATTGCCGCGCACGAAGACGGTGCGTTCGCCGGTTTCCAGCTGCGTGGCCACCGCGGCGAAAGGCTTGCTCATGCGCTCGATCGGGCGCTGCCGGACGAGCTCGTTGACGTAATCCTGCAGCTTCTGCCCCTTCACCAGACCGCCCGAGAAGAGGCTCACGTCGCGGATGCTCGCTTCATCGAGCGCGAAGGCAGTCTTCTGCATCTGGAAGGCGTCCATGCCGCTGGCATAGAGCGCGCCGACCACGCTGCCGGCGCTGGTGCCGGAGACGACGACCGGCTGGATGCCGCTGGCCTCGAGCATCTTGATCACGCCGATGTGCGCGAAGCCCTTGGCCGCGCCGCCGCCCAGCGCGATGCCCACGCGCACCGGCGCCACCGGCCTGGGCTTGGGCATCGGCGCCACCTCCGCCGCGGTCGGCACCTGCCCGGTGCTGGCGCAGGCGGCCAGCACGACGCTGGAGGCGAGGAGGACGGCGCGGCGGAATACGGACATGCGGACGGGACCGGAAGAGAGGCGGGCGGGGCGCGCAGGATACCCGCACGACCGCGCCCATTTTTTCGCGCCATGCACGGATTCCAAAGCCGGCCGCCACCGGTGCAGGGGCGGCGTTCAGCTGCGCGGCTGCCGGCCTGCGGTCGGCCGCACTCCTTCCCGGAAGTGGCTACCGACGGCGCGCCTGGCGCGAGGTCGGATCAGGCCGCGCAACCGCCGCAGGCGCGCGCCTAGCCGTCGGGCAACAATTTGCCGGGATTGAGGATGCCGTCGGGGTCGAACGCGGCCTTGACCTGGCGCATCAGCGCCAGCGTTGCCGCATCGATCGCCTGCGGCATGAATTCCCGCTTGGCGAGGCCGATGCCGTGCTCGCCCGACAGCGTGCCGCCCAGCGCCAGGGTGAGCTCGAACACCTTGGCCAGGGCCGCCTGCGCGCGCGCGGCCTGGTCGGGCTGCGCCGGATCAAACAGCAGATTCACGTGCAGGTTGCCGTTGCCGGCGTGGCCGAAGCAGACGATGGGCAACGCAAACTCCGCCGCCAGGGCCTGCACCCCTTCGACCAGGTCGGGAATGCGCGAGACCGGCACCACCACGTCTTCATTGATCTTGCCGGGCGCCAGCGTGCGCAGCGCCGGAGAGAGGGCCTTGCGCGCGGCCCACAGCCGTTCGGCGGCCTCGGCAGAGGCCGCGTCGTCGATGGCGATCAGGCCATCGCCTCCGGCCACCGCCATCAGCGTTTCCACGGCATGGGCAAGCGTCTGCGCGTCGCCGTCGGCTTCGATCATCAGCAGGGCGCCGGCTTCGCGCGGCAGGTCGACGCCGCCGACGTCGCGGCTGAGCGCAACGCAGTGCGCATCCATGAACTCCAGCATCGAGGGCGTGACCGGTTGGGCCATCAGCCGTGCCACCGCCTGCGCGGCGCTGGCGACATCGCGGTACACGGCACGCAGCACGCGGCGCTGCGGCGGCAGCGGCGTCAGTCGAAGCGTGGCTTCCACGATCAGCGCCAGCGTGCCCTCGCTGCCCACCAGCAGTCGCTGCAGGTCGTAACCGGTCGCGCCCTTCGTCGTCGCGCTGCCGCAGTGGACCAGTTCGCCCGCGCCGGTGACGGCGGTGAGCGCGAGCACGTTGTCGCGGCTGGCGCCGTATTTCACCGCGCGCGGGCCACCGGCGTTGCAGGCGAGATTGCCGCCGATCGTGCTGTACGCGGCGCTGGTGGGATCGGCCGGCCAGAACAGGCCGTGCGGACGCAGCGCGGCCTGCAGGTCGCCGTTGAGCACGCCCGGCTCTACGACGGCGCAGCGGTCGCCGGGACGGATCGCCACGATGCGCTGCATGCGTTCGAAGGACACCACCAGTCCGCCCGCGACCGGCACCGCGGCCCCGGTGGTGTTGGTGCCGCGCCCGCGCGCCACCAGCGGCACCCGGTGTTCACGGCAGGCGCGGACCAGGGCGAGCACGTGCTCGGCCGTCGATGGCAGGGCCACCGCATCGGGGAGCGCCTGTCGGCGCGAGTTGTCGTAGGCGTAGGCCAGCCGTTCGCTGGGATCGGTCAGCCAGGCATTCCCGAGCAGGGCGGACAGGTCGCGGACCAGTGCGGCGGGGAGGGCGGGCATGGCGGGGATTATCGGGCCTGAGCATCGGGCACGAACATCCGGCACGAACATCGGGCAGGAACATCGGGCACGAACACCGCCGATGCCTGCAATGGCGTCAGCAGCGCCGGATCAGACGGGAAGAGGCCATGCCGTCTCAGGCATCGTCCGCGCGGAACGCATCACGCAGCCAGTGCAGCTGCGGCGCGGCGGGGTTGCCGTGGGCCTCGACGACGTCGAAGCGGCACGCGGCGTCGCGGAACTGCGGGTGGGCCTGCAGGAAGGCCTGCGCGGCGCGGACGAGCTTGTGCCGTTTGCGCGCGTCGACGGACGCCGCGCCGCCCCCGAAGCGTGCATCGCGGCGGAAGCGCACTTCGACGAACACCAGGCACGGCACGCGGCCGGCCGCATCCAGCATCACCAGGTCGAGTTCGCCGGTGCGGTACTGGGCGTTGGCGGCCACCTCGCGCAGGCCCGCCGCCAGCAGGTGGCGGCGGACGAACGCTTCGACGGCATCACCGCGCGCCCGTGCGGGTGTCGGCGGGAAACGCATTGCGGTCCTTGCACAAGAGTGGGCGTTCCGTGCCCGGGAGGATGGCTCAGCGGCGGTCGGCGTCCGCCAGCGGGACCTGGGTGCCGGCGCTGAAGGTCGACCAGGCCGGGGTGCGCTGCACGTAGCCCTGCCCATCGATGCTCAGCACGCCGGTGGCGCCCTGGAGGCCGTCGGTCGCGCCCGCCAGGTGCTCGAGATAGGCGGTGATCAGCCACGCGTCGAAGCCGAACGCGAACAGGCGCGCGGCGCCGCCCTTGGCGTTGGGCAGCATGCCCGCGGCGGTGCCGGCGGTGGGCAGGCCGCGCACGCTGCGCGAGGTCCAGGATTCGGCCGGGAAGGCGATGCCATCGAGGATGCGGTCGTCGGCGGCCTTGCCGGTCCCCGACAACAGGTGCGAGGTGGCCACGCGGGGCTTGCCGGCCAGTCCCGCCAGCGCCAGGCGCGGCATCAGCGCACGCGCGGTCGAACCGCGGGTCGCCAGGAAGACGCCATCGATACCGCCTTCCTTCGCGGCGAAGGGCGCCAGGTCGACGGTCGTGTCGGAGGTCGTCTCCGCCACGCCGCCGCGTTCGGCCAGGCGCGCGCGGAAGGCGGCCGAGGCGCGGCGCTGGCTGTCATCGTCGGCGGCGATCACCAGCACGCGCTTGGCGCCGCGTTCGGCCAGGAAATCGGCCGCGGCGGCGCCTTCGTCCTCGGGCGACAGCGAGAAGGCGGCCTGGCCCGGCGGCGGTGCGACGTTGCCACGGTTCAAGGCGAGCATGGACACCGGCAGGGTGCCGCGCTGGAACAGCGTGCTCACCTCGTCGCGGCCCAGCGGCCCGACCACGAAGTCGTTGCCCTCGGCCGCGGCCTTGTCGTAGGCGGCGACGGCGCCGCTGGCGGTGCCGGCGGTGTCATAGAAGACCACTTCCGGGCGACGGCGGGATTCGCCGTAGTACCCGGCGAGGAACCCGTCGCGCACCGGCGCGGCGGCCGCCGACAGGCTGCCCGACAGTGGCAGCAGCACGGCCAGTTTCACCGGCGGCCGGTAGCCGTCGCCTTCCGCGGGCGGGCGGTTGCCGGCATTGAAGTTCCAGGCGGTGCGGTCGAGTGGACGCGGCAAGGGCAGGCCGCGGCGCAGCAGCACGCGGGCGGCGTGGTTGTAGAGGGGGTCGCCGGCCGGCAGCGCCTGCGCCTCGCGCTGCAGCGTGGCGTCGTCGAGCTGGGAGAGCAGGGCATCGATCTGCTGGTCGTTGGCCGCGCGTTCGGCGCCGGTCAGCGCCGCGCCCTGGCGGACCAGGTCGGCGGCCTGGGCGACCTGCGCGTTGCGCGACTGGGTGGACGGCGTGCCTGTCGTGCGTTCGATCGTCGTGCAGCCGGCGAGCGCGGTCACCAGCACGGCCCCCTGGAGCATTGCAGCCAGGAGCCATGCGGCAGGCCGTCGTGGCGCGGTCGGGGACGTCGTCGGGATCATGGGCACGGCTTTGATTGGGGGACCGGGTAGGATTCTAGCCTTCCCCCACGGTAGGCACGATGCACACGCCCGGCACCCTCCACGTCGTCGCCACGCCGATCGGCAATCTGGGCGACCTGTCGCCGCGCGCGCTGGAGATCCTGCGGACCGTATCGGCCATCTGCGCAGAAGACACCCGCCATACCCGCCAGCTGCTGGCCCATTTCGGCCTGGAGCGGCCGCTGCTGGCCCTGCACCAGCACAACGAGGACGCGCAGGCGCAGCAACTGGTCGCGCGCCTGCGGGCCGGCGACAGCCTGGCGCTGGTGTCCGACGCCGGGACGCCGCTGGTGAGCGATCCGGGCTTTCGGCTGGTGCGCGCGGCCCGCGCCGAGGGCATCCGCGTCTCGCCGGTGCCGGGCGCCTGCGCCGCGATCGCCGCGCTGAGCGTGGCCGGCGTTCCCAGCGACCGCTTCGTTTTCGAGGGCTTCCTGCCCGCCAAGGCCGCGGCGCGGCGCGAGCGCCTGGGCCAGCTGGCCAGCGAAACGCGCACGGTGATGTTCTACGAGTCCGCCCACCGCATCGAGGAGACGCTGGCCGACATGGCCGCCGTGTTCGGCGGCGCGCGGCGCGCGGTGATCGCGCGCGAACTGACCAAGCTGTTCGAGACCGTCCTCGACGGCGAACTGACCGCGCTGCAGGCCCAGGTGGCCGGCGACCCGAACCAGCGCAAGGGCGAGTTCGTGGTGATCGTGGAAGGCGCCGGCGAAGACGAGGACGCGCGGATCCGCGAAGGCCAGCGGCTGTACGCAAAGCTCAGCGAGTACCTGAAGCCGTCGCAGGCCGCCAAGCTGGCGGCCGAGCTCAGCGGCGCGCCGCGCAAGGCGCTGTACAGCCTGGGTCGCGACGACGCCGAGGCGTAAACACCGGTCCGGTCTTGCCGGAAATCGCGGGGGCATCGCGGCCTTTGCCGCGAGGTTCTGGAGCGCTTGTGCTGACGGCCGTGCATGGCCCCAAGCCGTTCCGGAAGCGGCCGGAACATATGCGGGCGTATGTCGGGAGAGTCTTTGGAACTGTCCGGACATATGCCGGCACATATCGGGACATATGCGGGCATATGTCGGGAGAGTCTTTGGGTCTGTCCGGACATATGCGGGCGTATGTCCGGAGAGACTTCGGAACTGTCCGGACATATGCGGGCGTATGTCTGGAGAGTCTTTGGAACTATGCGGACATATGCGGGCATATGTCGGGAGAGTCTTCGGAACTGTCCGCACATATGCGGGCATATGTCGGGAGAGTCTTCGGAACTGTCCGCACATATGCGGGCCTATGTCGGGAGAGACTCCGGAACGGGCCGGACACAGGCGGACGTAGGCCGGGAGAGCTTCCGGAACTGCCCGGCCTCGTACGGGCAGAGGCCGGATCGACGCTCGAAGGGGCCCGGCAGAGGGATGTACGGCCATCGACCGGGCGTCGACACGCGCCAGCGGCCGCGTCGCCGTCCGCCCGTGAGACAATCGCGTCGGCGGAGTCGGCTGGACAGTCGCGTCGCGTTCCCGTTCGCGGGAAGGCGCCGAGGAAAGTCCGGGCTCCATAGGGCACGGTGCCAGGTAACGCCTGGGCGGCGCGAGCCGACGGAAAGTGCAACAGAAAGATACCGCCGATGGCTCCTCGGAGATCAGGCAAGGGTGAAATGGTGCGGTAAGAGCGCACCGCGAGTCCGGCAACGGACCGGCATGGCAAACCCCACCGGGAGCAAGACCAAATAGGGAGGCAATGCCGCGGCCCGCGGTGTCTCCGGGTAGGTTGCTTGAGCGTCGCGGTGACGCGGCGCCTAGAGGAATGGCTGTCCACGACAGAACCCGGCTTACAGGCCGACTCCGCCACCTTCCTCAAAGCCTGGGCTGCTCCCACTGTCTGGCGGGCAATCCCGGCGATTCGTCGCTGATCGTCGGCGATCTTCCCAGCAAGACGGAAATTGCGCCCCCGGCCCCATCCGGCCCCGTGGCGTCCCGATTCCCGTGTGCCGACCCTCGGGTGTGGCGAGGAAGCCTGCGCACTCGATCGGCAAAGCCGCGGTGCCGGTGGCCGCTTGCTGCGTCGCAGCATGACTGGGGGGCCCGGGACGAATCCCCACTGCCAGTCAGCCTCAGTCTCAAAACATGAGACGAAACAACGGCTAGTGGATAAGTCTTGAATAAAACTCTGAAGTTCGTCGCAAGCCATTGATGCGCAAAGTGAAATTGGCTCCGGAAACCTGTTGACAAGCCTGTGGGCGGTGCTAAGGTGGGCAAACGAGGGAAAACCGGGTTTTTTGTGGTTTTCTCGAGGCGACAAGCCGCCCGGAGAGGCGGCCACCATCGGGCAGGATCATGTTCCAGGGCGAAAGCGCCATCACGATCGACGACAAGGGCCGGCTGGCGGTGCCCACCGCCCACCGTGAGCTCGTCGCGCGTGAATGCGGCAACCGCCTGGTCATCACCTACAACCCGTTCGATTCCGGGTCGCTGTGGATCTACCCGCGCCAGGTCTGGGAGCGCGTACGCGACCAGGTCAACGCGCTGCCCAAGGCCAAGAAGGTCAACCGCTCGATGCAGCTCAAGCTGGTCGGCGCGGCGGAATTCGTCGAGCTCGACGGCAATGGCCGCATCAGCATCCCGGCCAGCCACCGCTCGGCCGTGGGGATCGAGAAGAAGGCCGTCCTGCTGGGGATGGGCGAGAAATTCGAGTTGTGGAGCGAGCAAGCGCACCACGCGCAGATCCGTCAGGTCGTATCTGACGATGATCTGAGCGAGGAGCTTCTCGACCTGCAGCTGTGACGGCCGGTGGCAGCGGGCGCGACGAGGCGTCCGGCCACCTTCCCGCCACGAAGTCGCCGGTGCATCTGCCGGTGATGTACGGGCAGGTCCTGGAAGGCCTGCAGGTGAAGGCGGAGGGAACCTATCTCGATGGCACGTTCGGGCGCGGTGGTCACGCGCGCGGCGTATTGCAACAACTGGGTCCCGGAGGCCGGCTGCTGCTCATGGACAAGGATCCCGAAGCGATCGCCGTGGCCGAACGCGAGTTCGGCGGCGATCCGCGCGTCGCGATCTTCCGGGGCAGTTTCGCGCAGCTGGCGGACTGGGATGCCACCGCCGGCGGCCTGGACGGCATCCTGCTCGACCTGGGCGTGTCCTCGCCCCAGCTGGACGTGGCCGAACGCGGCTTCAGCTTCGGCAAGGACGGCCCGCTGGACATGCGCATGGACCCCGACGCGGGCCCGAGCGCGGCGCAGTGGCTGGCCGAGGCCGACGAGCGGGCGATCGCCGACGTGCTGTGGACCTACGGCGAGGAGCGCATGAGCCGCCGGATCGCGCGGGCCATCGTCGCCCGGCGTGATGACACGCCCCTGCTGCGTACAGCCCAGCTGGCCGACCTGATCGCGTCGGTGGTGCCGCGCGGCGAGCAGAAGATCCATCCGGCCACGCGCAGCTTCCAGGCGATCCGCATCTTCATCAACCGCGAGCTGGCCGACCTGGAGGCCGGCCTGGACGCGGCGCTGGCCCGGCTCAAGCCCGGCGGCCGGCTGGCGGTGATCAGCTTCCATTCGCTGGAAGACCGCATCGTCAAGCAGTTCATCAATCGCCATGCCAAGCCACCGCCGGCGCAGCGGCGCCTGCCGGTGGTCGTCGAGTTCACCCCGACCCTGGCCGCGATCGGTGATGCGCGCAAGGCCGATGCGAGCGAAACTGACGCCAATCCGCGCGCGCGCAGCGCCGTGCTGCGCGTGGCGCAGAAGCTGGAGGCACGCGCATGACCTGGCGCCTGCTCCTCACCGTGCTGGTCCTGGCCAACGTGGTCTCCGCGCTGGCCGTCGTGCATGCGCGCCACGAGCACCGCCAGCTGTTCGTGCAGACCAACCGCCTGGACAAGGCGCGCGACGAGCTGAACATCGAATTCGGCCGCCTGCAGCTGGAGCAGGCCACCTGGGCCGAAAGCAACCGCATCGACCAGGTCGCGCGCGACCGGCTGGGCATGAAGTTCCCCGAAGGCGCTGAAACCGTGGTGATCAGGCCATGAGGATCAGTCCATGAGCCGCCAGGACCGCAACCGCCAGCAGCTCGTCGGGCGCGTCGCCGATGCGCTGCGCGCGCGCATCCAGGCCAAGCCGGTGGCCGGGCCCGGTCGTGTGCGCCGTCGTACCGGGCTGGACCTGCGCCGGCGGCTGATGATCGTGTGCGGCGCGCTGGGCCTGTGCTCGCTCGCGCTGGTGGTGCGCGCGCTCGACGTGCAGGTGATCCACAACGACTTCTACCTGCAGCAGGGCCAGGCGCGCTCGCTGCGCGAACTGCCCATCCCCACCTCGCGCGGCATGATCACCGACCGCAATGGCGAACCGCTGGCGGTTTCCACGCCCGTGGAATCGGTGTGGGGCAATCCCAAGGAACTGCTGAAGAATCCGGCGCGCATCCCGCAGCTGGCCACCGCGCTGGGCGTGCCGCCCGACGTGCTCGAGCGCAAGCTCAGCCAGCGCTCGACCAAGGAATTCCTCTACCTCAAGCGCCGCGTGAGCCCGGAGCAGGCCCGCCGCATCCTCGCGCTGGACATCCCCGGGGTGTTCTCGCAGCGCGAGTTCCGCCGCTTCTATCCGCAGGGCGAGGTGATGGCCCACGTGCTGGGCTTCACCAACGTCGACGACCGCGGCCAGGAAGGCCTGGAGCTGTCGTTCGACCACGTGCTCGCCGGCAAGCCCGGGGCCAAGCGCGTGATCCGCGATGGCCAGGGCCGGATCGTGGAGAGCGTGGACCTGATCCGCGCCGCGCAGCCGGGGCAGGACCTCACGCTGACGATCGACCGGCGCATCCAGTTCCTCGCCCATCGCGAACTGCGCAACATGCTGCTCAAGAGCGGCGCCAGCAGCGGTTCGGCCGTGGTGATGGACGTGGCCACCGGTGAAGTGCTGGCCATGGTCAACCTGCCCAGCTTCAACCCGAACGCCGTGGACATGGGCAACGCCGAGGCGCACCGCAACCGCGCGGTCACCGACGTGTTCGAGCCGGGTTCGACGATGAAGCCGATCACCGTCGCCGCTGCGCTCAACGCGCACCTGGTCACGCCCGACACGCGCATCGACGTCTCGCCCGGCTACATGAAGCTGGGCCGCTACACCATCCGTGACCACAACAACTACGGCGTGCAGACCGTCACCGGCCTGATCACCAAGAGCTCCAACATCGGCGCGGCCAAGCTCGTGGCGCGGATGGACGACCAGTACTACTACGATTTCGTGAAGAACTTCGGCTACGGCAGCAAGCCGGGCAGCGGATTCCCGGGCGAATCCTCGGGCGTGCTGGCGCCGCCGGCGCGCTGGAGCGGCACCACCAAGGGCACGATGTCCTATGGCTACGGCCTGTCGGCCACGCCGCTGCAGATCGCCCGCGTGTATGCGGCGCTGGGCAACGGTGGCCGGCTGATCACGCCGACCTTCGTCAAGGGCACGCCGCCGCAGTCGCGCCAGGCGCTCGACCCGGCCGTGGCGCAGGACGTGATGCGGATGATGCAGACCGTCACCGAGCCCGGCGGCACGGCGACGCAGGCCGCCATCCTGGGCTACCACGTGGCCGGCAAGACCGGCACCGCGCGCAAGTTCAGCGAGAACGGCGGCTACACGCGCCGTTATCTGTCCTTCTTCGCCGGCGTCGTGCCGGTGAAGAATCCGCGCTTCTCGATGGTGGTCGTGGTCAACGATCCCGATCCGTCCAAGGGCTACTTCGGCGGACTGGTGTCCGCGCCGGTGTTCAAGAGCGTCATGGACGGCGCGCTGCGCCTGATGGACGTCCCGCCCGACGACATCGACACCTGGATGGCCGCGCAGGCCAAGGCGCAGCACGCCAGCGAGCTGCGCGGCGAGGATGGCCCGGTGCTGCCCGATGCTTCGGCCGCGAGCGCGCCGTTGGCTCCGGCGGCCGCGACGGCCACCGCGGGCGCAGTCGCCGCTCCGTTGCCCGCTCCCGTGCAGGGAGGCCTGCGATGAGCGCCGCGATGCGCCTGCAGGAACTGCTGCCCGACGTCAGCGGCGTGCCCGAAGGCCTGCACATCACCGGCCTGTCGATGGACAGCCGCGAAGTGCTGCCCGGCCACGCCTTCGTGGCGATCGCCGGCTTCGGCGCGCATGGCCTGAAATTCGTCGAACAGGCGCGCGCGGCCGGTGCCGTGGCCGTCCTGTTCGAACCGC
Source organism: Lysobacter solisilvae (assembly GCF_016613535.2). Taxonomy (NCBI): domain Bacteria; kingdom Pseudomonadati; phylum Pseudomonadota; class Gammaproteobacteria; order Lysobacterales; family Lysobacteraceae; genus Agrilutibacter; species Agrilutibacter solisilvae. Next base: position 222,299 of record NZ_CP071518.1, on the reverse strand, counting down.
CGGCGCCCGCCGACCTGGACGCGCCCGTCGACGCCATCGCGGTGCCGGACCTGCGCGCGCGGCTGGGCGAACTGGCCGATCGCTTCCATGCGCGCATCACCGACGCGATGACGGTGGTGGGTGTCACCGGCACCAACGGCAAGACCTCGACCGTGCAGCTGCTGGCCCAGGCCTGGACGCTGCGCGGAGTGCGCTGCGGCACCATCGGCACCCTGGGTGCCGGCCTGTACGGCCAGGTGTCGCCGACCGGCTTCACCACGCCGCTGGTGCTGCGCCTGCACGCCCTGCTGGCGCAGATGCATGAGGCCGGTGCCCAGGCCGTGGCGATGGAAGTCAGCTCGCACGCGCTCGACCAGGGCCGCGTGGACGGGGTGCACTTCGACATCGGCGTGTTCACCAACCTCACCCGCGACCACCTGGACTACCACGGCGACATGGACCGCTACGGCGCGGCCAAGGCGCGCCTGTTCGCGTGGCCGGGCCTGAAGTCGGCGGTGGTCAACGTGGACGACGGGTTCGGCGCCCGGCTGCACGAGGACCTGCAGGCCAGCGCCGGTTCGCTGCGCGTGCTGGGCGTGAGCTCGCGCGGGGACGAGCGGGCAGTCGTGCAGGCGCGGGGACTTTCGCTCGACAACCGCGGCATCGCGTTCGACCTGTGGATCGATGGCACCGCGCATGCGGTGCAGTCGCCGCTGCTCGGCCGCTTCAACGTCGACAACCTGCTGGCGGTCGCCGCGGTCCTGTTCGCGCTGGGCGAGAGCCCGGCGCACATCGCCGACACGCTGGGCCTGCTGCAGCCGATCCACGGGCGGATGAACCGCCTGGGCGGCGAGGGCAACCGCCCGCTGGTGGTGGTCGACTACGCGCACACGCCCGACGCGCTCGAACAGGCGTTGACCTCGCTGCGCGCGCATGCCCAGTCGCGCCTGATCTGCATCTTCGGTTGCGGCGGTGAACGCGACCGCGGCAAGCGCCCGCAGATGGCGGCCATCGCCCAGGCCAACGCCGACTTCGTCGTCGTCACCGACGACAACCCCCCGTTCGGAAGACGGCGAGCAGATCGTCGCCGACATCCTGGCCGGATTCGAACGCGCGTTCGAGGTGATCGTCGAGCGCGACCGCGCCGCCGCCATCGCCCGTGCGATCGGCGAAGCCGGCCCGCAGGACATCGTGCTCATCGCCGGCAAGGGCCATGAGCCTTATCAGGAAATCCAGGGCGTGCAATACCCGTTCGACGATACCCAGGTGGCCCAGGCCTGTCTGGAGGCGCGCGCATGAAGCCGATGATGCTCAGCCAGATCGCCCGCATGACCGGTGGCCAGGTCTACGGCCAGGACGTCAGCCTCGACGCCGTCGCGACCGACACCCGCGTCCTGCCGGTCGCCGGGCGCGCCCTGTTCGTCGCCCTCAAGGGCGAGAACTTCGATGGCCACGACCACGTGGCCGCGGCGGCGCGCGGGGGGCGTCGCGGCGGCGCTGGTGTCGCGACGCATCGACGTCGACCTGCCGCAGCTGGTGGTGGCCGACACCGAGCGCGCGCTGGCCGACTTCGCCGCCGCGGTCCAGCGTGACCGCAGCGGTGGCAAGGTCATCGCCATCACCGGCAGCAACGGCAAGACCAGCGTCAAGACGCTGGTCCTGTCGATCCTGCAGCGGGCCGGCTCGGCTTACGCCAACCCCGGCAACCGCAACAACGAGATCGGCCTGCCGCTGGCCGTGCTGGATGCGCCTGAAGACGCCCAGTTCGCGGTCTACGAGATGGGCGCGGGCAAGCCGGGCGACATCGCCTACCTCACCGCGATCGCGCGACCCGATGTCGCGCTGGTCAACAACATCGCCCCGGCGCATCTGGAGCGCATGGGCAGCCTGCTGGGCGTGGCCGACACCAAGGGCGCGATCTACGACGCGCTGCTCGAAGACGGCGTGGCGGTAATCAACGCCGACGAGGCCTTCGCTCCCTTCTTCGCCGAGCGCTCGCATGGCCATCGCCTGATCCGGTTCGGCCTGGAAGCCAGCAGCGACGTGACCGCGCGCGAGCTGGTACCCACTGCGTCCGGGTCTCGCTTCATCCTGGTCACGCCGCAGGGCGAGGCCGCCATCGAACTGGCCATGCCGGGCCGCCACAACGTCGGCAACGCGCTGGCCGCAGCGTCGATCGCGCTGGGCCTGGGCATCGGCCTGCCGACGATCGCCGAAGGCCTCAACGCGGCGCTGCCCGTCGCCGGCCGCCTGATTCCGCACCAGTTGCGCAGCGGCGCGGTCCTGATCGACGACAGCTACAACGCCAATCCCGGCTCGCTGGCCGCCGCCATCGACACCCTGGCCCAGCCCGGAGCGGGCGAGGGCTGGCTGGTGCTGGGCGACATGCGCGAACTGGGCCTGGATGCGCAGCAGATGCACGAAGAGATGGGCCGGCGGGCGAAGTCGGCGGGGATCCGCCGGCTGTACGCGCTAGGCCCGCTCAGCACCGCGGCGGCGCGGGCGTTTGGCGAGGGTGGTCGGTCCTTCGACAGCCACGAGGCCCTCGCCGAGGCGCTGCTGGCGCAGATGGGGCCGGGCACGCGCGTGCTGGTGAAAGGTTCGCGCGGCAGCGCGATGGACAGGATCGTGAAAGCGGTGCTCACCAAAGAAGGGACCACCGATGCTGCTTGAACTCTTCCGCTGGCTCGAACAGCTGCAAAGCCTCTTCGGCCTGTTCGGCTATCTCACCTTCCGCGGCATCCTGGCCGCGCTGACGGCGTTGGGGCTGTCGCTGTGGTGGGGCCCGGCGGTGATCCGGCGCCTGGCCCAGCTCAAGGGTGGCCAGCCGATCCGCAAGGACGGCCCGCAGTCGCACTTCTCCAAGGCCGGCACGCCGACCATGGGCGGCGCGCTGATCCTGCTCACGGTCCTGGCCTCGGTGCTGCTGTGGGGCGACCTGCGCAACCGCTACGTCTGGCTGGTGCTGGCGGTGATGGTGGCCTTCGGCTGGATCGGCTGGTGGGACGACTGGATCAAGATCGTCAAGCGCGATCCCAACGGCATGAAGTCGCGCTGGAAATACCTGCTGCAGTCGCTGTTCGGACTGGGCGCGGGTTTGTTCCTCTACTACACCGCCGACGTGCCGGCGGCGACGACGTTCTATATCCCCTTCTTCAAGGCCGTGGCGCTGCCGCTGGTGTCGATCAGCTTCGTGGCGATCGCCTACCTGTGGATCGTCGGCTTCTCCAACGCGGTCAACCTCACCGACGGGCTGGACGGGCTGGCGATCATGCCGACCGTGCTGGTCGCCTGCGCGCTGGGCGTGTTCGCCTACGCGTCCGGCAACGCGGTGTTCTCCGAATACCTGCAGATCCCGCAGGTGAAGGGCGCGGGCGAACTGGTGATCATCTGCGCGGCCATCGCCGGCGCGGGCCTGGGCTTCCTGTGGTTCAACACCTATCCGGCCATGGTGTTCATGGGCGACATCGGCGCGCTGGCGCTGGGCGCCGTGCTGGGCTGCGTGGCGGTGATCGTGCGCCAGGAGCTGGTGCTGGTGATCATGGGCGGCGTGTTCGTGATCGAGACGCTCTCGGTGATGATCCAGGTCGCCTCGTTCAAGCTCACCGGCAAGCGTGTGTTCCGCATGGCGCCGATCCACCACCACTTCGAGCTGAAGGGCTGGCCGGAGCCGCGCGTGATCGTGCGCTTCTGGATCATCTCGGTGATCCTCGTCCTGGTCGGCCTGGCCACGCTGAAGGTGCGTTGATGACCGACTCCGCGCGCCAAGCCACCCGACTCGACGCCCTCGGCGGCCGGTTTGATCCGTGGCTGCTCGCGGTGACGTGCACGCTGGCCTGCGTGGGCGTGGTGATGGTGGGCTCCAGTTCGATCGCGATCGCCGAAGGCCTGGACGTCGGACCGTTCTACTTCCTGACCCGCCACATCGTCTTCCTCGCCGCCGGCGTGGGCCTGGCCGCGTGGATGATGCGCACCGAGCTCAAGGCGATCGAACAGCGCAGCCAGTGGCTGCTGCTGGCCTGCTTCGTCCTGCTGCTGCTGGTGTTCGTCCCGGGCGTCGGCAAGAGCGTCAACGGCGCGCGTCGCTGGCTCAACCTGGGCATTTCCAACTTCCAGGCCGTCGAAGCGGTCAAGCTGCTCTTCATCGTCTGGCTGGCCAGCTACCTCAAGCGCTTCAGCGAGGACCTGGCCGCGACGTGGTCGGCGATGCTCAAGCCGATCGGCGTGGCGGTGGCCATGGTCGGACTGCTGCTGCTGCAGCCCGACTTCGGATCCTCGTCCCTGATCCTGGCCGTCGCCGCCGGCATGCTGGTGCTGGGTGGCGTCAACATGCCGCGCATGTTCGGTCCAGTGCTGGTGCTGCTGCCGCTGCTGGCCGTCATCGCCATCGCCGAGCCGTACCGCGTCGCGCGCCTGACCTCCTTCCGCAATCCGTGGGCCGACCCGTTCAACACGGGCTACCAGCTCACCAACGCACTGATGGCAGTCGGCCGCGGTGAATGGACGGGCGTGGGCCTGGGCGCCTCGGTGCAGAAGCTGTCCTACCTGCCTGAAGCGCATACCGACTTCATCATGGCCGTGATCGCCGAGGAACTGGGTTTCGTCGGCGTCTGCCTGGTGATCGGCCTGTACGTGGCGCTGGCCGGCCGCGCGTTCTGGATCGGACTGCAGTGCGTGGAGATGCGGCGCCACTTCGCCGGCTACTGCGCCTTCGGCATCGCGTTGTGGATGTCGCTGCAGAGCTTCGTCTCCATCGGCGTCAACCTGGGCCTGCTGCCGACCAAGGGCCTGACCCTGCCGCTGATTTCCTCGGGTGGTTCCAGCGTGCTGATGACCAGCATGGCGCTGGGCCTGCTGCTGCGCGTGTCCTACGAGCTCGATCGCGCGCAGCGCCAGGTCGCGCGTCTGCGCGGCGAAGCGCAGCAGGTGTCCACGGGCGTGCCCGCGGCGTCGCAGCCCCTGCCGGTGGTCACCAGCAAGGCCGCCGGCGAAGGCCGGGGCACCAGCCGGTTGCGCCAGCGCGTGGAACCGGTGTTCGGGAGGACCGCATGAGCGTCTATGCGCCAGGCGAAGAGCGTCCCGTGCTGATCCTGGCGGGCGGCACCGGTGGGCACATCTTTCCCGGGCTCGCGGTGGCCAAGGCGCTGCGCGACCGCGACGTGCCGGTGGCATGGCTGGGCAGCGCGGGTGGCATGGAAACGCGCCTGGTGCCACAGCACGGCATCCGCATCGACACCATCGCCATCAGCGGCGTGCGCGGAAAGGGCATGGCAGCGCTGGTGGCCGCGCCGATGAAGCTGATCCAGGCGGTGCGCGCCGCGCGCTTCGCCATCCGCCATCGCCAGCCGCGCGCCGTGGTGAGCTTTGGTGGCTTCGCCGCCGGTCCCGGTGGCCTGGCCGCGCGGCTTGAAGGCGTGCCGCTGATCGTGCACGAACAGAACCGCGCGCCGGGCCTGACCAATCGCGTGCTGGCGCGCTTGGCGCGCCGCGTGCTGACGGGGTTCCCGCAGACCTTCCCGGGCGAGGAAGTGGTGGGCAATCCCGTCCGCGCCGAGATCGCGGCGATCGCCGAGCCGGTGCAGCGCTTCGCGCAGCGCCAGGGACCGTTGCGCCTGCTCGTGCTCGGCGGCAGCCAGGGCGCGCGCGCGCTCAATGCGGCGGTGCCCAAGGCGCTGGCGAGCCTGCGGGCCGCGCATGCATTCGAAGTGAGGCACCAGTGCGGCGAGAAGCTGCGCGCCGATGCCCTGCAGGCCTACTCGCAGGCCGGCGTCGAGGCCTCGATCGAGCCCTTCATCGCCGACATGGCCGCCGCCTATGCCTGGGCCGACATCGTGGTGTGCCGCTCCGGCGCGCTGACGCTGGCGGAACTGTGCGCCGTGGGCGTGGGCAGCGTACTGGTGCCCTTCCCGCAGGCGGTGGACGACCACCAGACCAAGAACGCGCAGTTCCTCGTCGACCGCGGCGCGGCGCAGCTGCTGCCGCAGGGCGACGATCTGGCCCAGCGCCTGTCGGCCACGCTGGAAATACTCGCCGACCGCCACCTGCTGCTGCCCATGGCGCTCGCGGCCCGCGCGCTGGCCAAGCCGGACGCCGCGCAGTCGGTCGCCGACATCGTGATGGAGGAGGCGCGATGACCGTCGTCCGGACCCGCCACACCCCTCGCGTCACCCACGCTTCCCGTCTCCAGACCTCGCTCAGCCCGCAAGGATCCACGCCATGACCCCCGCCCGCCGCCACCACATGCAGCACACCGGCGAACTGATCGCCCAGGGTGGTGCAGGCGCGCGCGTGCACTTCGTCGGCATCGGCGGCGTGGGCATGAGCGGCATCGCCGAAGTGCTGTGCACGCTGGGCTACAAGGTGTCCGGCTCGGACATGGCCGAGAACGCGGTCACCCGGCGGCTGTCGTCGCTGGGGATCGAGGTCGTGCGCGGGCATGCCGCCGCCAACGTGCTGGGCTGCGATTGCATCGTCGTGTCCTCGGCGATCAGGCCGGACAACCCCGAACTGATGGAAGCCCGCTCGCAGCGCATTCCGATCGTGCCGCGCGCGGAAATGCTGGCCGAGCTGATGCGCTTCAAGCGCGGCATCGCGGTGGCCGGCACGCACGGCAAGACCACGACCACCTCGCTCACCGCCAGCGTGCTCGCCGAAGGCGGCCTGGACCCCACCTTCGTCATCGGCGGCCAGCTGCTCGCCGCCGGCGCCAATGCCCGCCTGGGCAAGGGCGACTGGCTGGTGGCCGAGGCCGACGAGAGCGACGGCAGCTTCCTGCGCCTGCATCCGCAGATGGCCGTGGTCACCAACATCGACGCCGACCATCTGGAAAACTATGGCGGCGACTTCGGCAAGGTGAAGGCCGCGTTCGACGAATTCCTGCACCACCTGCCGTTCTACGGGCTGGCCGTGCTGTGCATCGACGACGCGGAAGTCGCCGCGCTGGCGAAGAACACCACGCGCCATGTCATCACCTATGGCTTCGCCGAGCAGGCCGACGTGCGCGCCGAGGACGTCAGCCAGCAGGGCGCGCGGATGATGTTCATGCTGAGCCTGCCCGACGGCACCCGCACCCCGATCCGGCTGGCGCTGCCCGGCCGGCACAACGTGCAGAACGCGCTGGCGGCGGCGGCCGTGGGCTGGCAGCTGGGCGTGCCGGCGCAGGCGATCGCCAACGCGCTGGAGCACTTCGCCGGGATCGGCCGCCGCTTCAATCTGCTGGCGCAATTGCAGGCGCCGCGCGGCATGGTGACCCTGGTCGACGACTACGGCCACCATCCCAAGGAACTGGAAGCGGTCTTCGCCGCCGCGCGCGGGGGCTGGCCGGACAAGCGCCTGGTCGTGGCCTTCCAGCCGCATCGCTACAGCCGCACCCGCGACCTGTTCGACGAATTCGCCTCCGTGCTGTCCACGGTCGACACCCTGGTGCTGACGGAGGTCTATCCCGCGGGCGAGGCCCCCATCGCCGGCGCGGACGCCAAGTCGCTGGCGCGCGCCATCCGCGCGCGCGGCCGCATCGATCCCGTCGTGGTGAATGGCGCGGCCGACCTGGCCGCCGTGCTGCCCGACGTCCTCGCCGATGGCGACCTGCTGCTGATGATGGGCGCGGGCGACATCGGCCATGCCGCGCAGCACATCGCCGCGCACGGCTTTTCCGGAGAACGCAAGTGAACGTGCCTGACTATTCCGCGCAGGATCCCGCCTCTTCGGCGACCCCGCTGCCGCTGCTTCCGCCGCGCGTACGCGACGCCGCCGTGTTCGGCCGCGTCGCCGTGCTCATGGGCGGCACCAGTTCCGAGCGCGAGGTGTCGCTGGACTCGGGCCGCAACGTGCTCGAGGCGCTGCGCAGCCGCGGCGTCGACGCGTTCGCGGTGGACGGCATCCCCGCGCTGATCGACGCCATCCGCCACGGCGGCGTCGACCGTGTGTTCAACATCCTGCACGGCAACAAGGGCGGTGGTGAGGACGGCGTGCTGCAGGGACTGCTCGAAGCGCTGGGCGTGCCCTATACCGGTTCCAACGTGCTGGGCTCCTCGCTGAGCATGGACAAGATCCGCACCAAGCAGGTGTGGCTGTCGCTGGGCCTGCCCACGCCGCGTTACGTGCGCCTGTCCAAGGGCGACGACGTCCACGAGGCCGCGCGTGAGCTGGGCCTGCCGGTGATCCTCAAGCCCTCGTGCGAAGGTTCCAGCGTGGGCGTCTCGCGCGTGTTCGACGACGCCGGCCTCGATGCGGCGATGGACCTGGCCGCGCGCTATCCCGGCGAGATGCTGATGGAGCAGATGATCGTCGGCGACGAGCTGACGGTGGGCGTGCTCGGCGACGGCGCCATGCACCACGCGCTGCCCTCGATCAGGATCGTGCCCAAGGGCGAGTGGTACGACTACAACGCCAAGTACATCGCCGAGGACACGCAGTACCTGTGCCCCGGCCTGAGCGGCCAGGACGAGACCGAGATCCGCCAGGTCGCGCTGGAGGCCTTCGTCGCCGCCGGCTGCCGCGGCTGGGGCCGTGTGGACGTCATGCGCGACCGCAGCACGGGCCGCTTCTTCCTGCTGGAGGTCAACACCGCGCCGGGCATGACCAGCCACTCGCTGGTACCCAAGGCCGCGCGCCAGGTCGGCGTGTCGTTCGAGGAGCTGTGCTGGCGCATTCTCGAGCAGACCGTGCTGGCCTCGACGACGGAGGCCGCCGCGTAGTGAACGCGCTGCTGCGCATCGTCGGGTGGGTCCTCGCGCTGGCGCTGGTCGTGCTGCCGGTCGTGGCCGTGCTCAACGGCTGGGTCGGTGCGGGCCACTGGCCGCTGACCCGGCTGCGCGCGACGGGCGAGTTCCGTCGCGTCGACGGCGCGCAGCTGCGGCAGACGCTGTCCCCGTTCGCCCGCCGCGGCTTCTTCGCCGTCGACCTGGACGCCGCGCAGACGGCCGTCGCGCGGCTGCCATGGGTGGAGTCTGCCGAAGTGCGCAAGCGCTGGCCCGACGTGCTGGAGGTGCGCATCGTCGAGCACCAGCCCTTCGCGCATTGGGGCGACAAGCGCCTGCTGTCGGCCCACGGCCGGCTGTTCCCGGAGCAGGGCACCCCCGCACCGCGCGGCCTGCCGTCGTTCCGCGCACCCGATGCCCGCGCCGACGAGGTGGTCGCGCTCTACAACGAGTCGCGCGAGCTGCTGGCCCCGGTCGGCCTGGACGTGCGCGCAGTGGAACTCGACCCGCGCGGCAGCTGGACGCTCACCTTGGACAACGGTGCGCGGGTGATCCTCGGCCGCAGCCAGGCGCGGGCACGGTTGAGCCGCTTTGTCCGGCTGCTGCCGCAGCTCATGAGCGAGGACGCGCAGCGGCTCGATCGCGCGGACCTGCGTTACACCAATGGATTCGCACTGGTCTGGGCGTCGTTGCCGCAGACGCGGGATGGCGACGACGCGCCCCGCGACAACGGGTCGGCGCCGCTGCGGCCTGCGCTGCCGGCCCCGGTCGACGACGCGCCCGCACCTCCGACCGCACGCCTTCGGCTTCCGCCATCCCCCTTCACCGCTCCCGCTGCATCGCTTCTGGAAACTGCATGAACCGCAAAGGCGACAAGTCGCTCATCGTCGGACTCGACATCGGCACCTCGAAAGTGGTGGCGCTGGTGGGTGAGTACTCGCCCGGCGCGCCCATCGAGGTGATCGGCATCGGCTCGCACGAATCCCGCGGGCTCAAGCGCGGCGTGGTGGTCGATATCGAATCGACCGTGCAGTCGATCCAGCGCGCGATCGAGGAGGCCGAGCTGATGGCCGGCTGCGAGATCCGCTCCGTCTACGCCTCCATCTCCGGCAGCCACATCCAGTGCCGCAACTCGCAGGGCATCGCCCCGATCCGCGACGGCGAGGTCAGCTACACCGACCTGGACCGCGTGCTCGAGGCGGCCAAGGCCGTGGCCATTCCCGCCGACCAGAAGATCCTGCACGCCATCGCCCGCGACTACGTGCTGGACGATTCGCAGGAAGGCATCCGCAACCCGGTCGGCATGACCGGCGTGCGGCTGGAAGTGCACGCCCACCTGGTCGTCTGCGCGCAGTCGGCCGCGGCCAACATCAGCAAGTGCGTGCAGCGTTGCGGCCTGCAGGTCGACGACCTGGTGCTGAGCGTGCTGGCCTCCAGCACCGCCGTGCTGACCAGCGACGAACGCGAACTGGGCGTGGTGCTGGTCGACATCGGCGCCGGCACCACCGACATCGCGGTATTCGTGCAGGGCGCGATCGCGCACAGCGCCAGCCTGCCCATCGCCGGCGACAAGGTCACCGAGGACATCGCGCACATGCTGCGCACGCCCACGCCGGAGGCCGAGCAGATCAAGGTCCGCTACGCCTGCGCGCTGGCGCAGATGGCGACCGCCGAGGAATCCATCCAGGTGCCCAGCGTCGGCGACCGCCCGCCGCGCCGCATGCCGCGCCACTCGCTCGCGCAGGCCGTGCAGGCGCGCTACGAGGAGATCTTCGAGATGATCCAGGCCGAACTGCGCCGCAGCGGCTTCGAGCCGCACGTGCGCGCCGGCATGGTGCTCACCGGCGGCGCGGCCAAGATGGAAGGCGTGGTCGAACTGGCCGAGGAAATGCTGCAGATGCCGGTGCGCGTGGGCATCCCGCAGCACGTGACCGGCCTGGGCGAAGTGGTGGGCAACCCGGTGCATGCCACCGGCGTGGGCCTGCTGCTGATGGGCAGCCAGATCGAGAATCCGCGCCGGCCGACGATCTCCGCGGGCCGCGCGGGCAGTCTCTTCAATCGCCTGAAGAGCTGGTACCGCGGCGAATTCTAGTTTTCATGCAGCACGCAACAGCACCACGCACCACGCAATGGCAGCACGCAACACCCGATTACCCATAAGCACCACATAACAAGAGGACGAGGACATGGCGCACTTTGAACTACTCGAGAAGATGGCCCCGAACGCGGTGATCAAGGTCGTCGGCGTCGGCGGCGGCGGCGGCAACGCGGTGGCGCACATGGTCAACGGCAGCGTCGACGGCGTGGAATTCATCACCGCCAATACCGACGCGCAGGCGATCAAGAACTGCGGCGCGAAACTGCAGCTGCAGCTGGGCTGCAACGTCACCAAGGGCCTGGGTGCGGGCGCGAATCCGGAGGTGGGCCGCCAGGCCGCGCTGGAAGACCGCGAACGCATCATGGACGCCCTGCAGGGCGCCGACATGGTCTTCATCACCGCCGGCATGGGCGGCGGCACCGGTACCGGCGCGGCGCCGGTGGTGGCGCAGCTGGCCAAGGAGATGGGCATCCTGACCGTGGCCGTGGTCACCAAGCCGTTCCCGTTCGAGGGCCGCCGCCGCATGCAGGTGGCGCTCAAGGGCATCGAGGAACTCAGCCACCACTGCGATTCGCTGATCACCATCCCCAACGAGAAGCTGATCACCGTGCTCGGCCGCAACGCCACGATGATCCAGGCCTTCCGCGCCGCCAACGACGTCCTGCTGGGCGCCGTGCAGGGCATCGCCGACCTGATCGTCCGCCCCGGCCTGATCAACGTCGACTTCGCCGACGTGCGCACCGTGATGAGCGAGATGGGCCTGGCGATGATGGGCACCGGCTCGGCGCGCGGCGACGACCGCGCACAGGCCGCGGCTGAATCGGCCATCCAGAACCCGCTGCTGGACGACGTCAACCTGTCGGGCGCCAACGGCATCCTGGTCAACATCACCGCCGGCCCGGACTTCACCATGGCCGAATTCGACGAGGTCGGCCGCACGATCGAGGGCTTCGCCTCCGAGGACGCGACCGTCGTCATCGGCACGGTGCTGGATCCGGACATGCAGGACGAGGTCAAGGTGACCGTGGTCGCGACCGGCCTGAACCGCGCCGTGTCCCGCCAGCCGGTCCGCACCGGCGAGCGCGCGGGGCTGGTCGGCAACGAGCGCGAGTACCAGCGCGCGCCGATCCAGCTCGTGCGCAACGCCACCACCGGACAGCCGGAGTTCTCGGCGCTGGACCGCGTCGACGCCCAGCCGGTCATGCCCAGCTTCGGCGGCAGCCTGCGCGGCAGCGCGCGGGTGAGCGAACCGTCCGCGGCCCCGGCCGTGGCCGACTTCGGCGGCGACAACAGCTACCTGGACATCCCGGCATTCCTGCGCCGCCAGGCGGACTGATCCGGCGCCATCGTGGAGGGGGCCGTTGGCCCGCTCCGCAGGTACCGGCGGGCTCCGGCCCGCCGGCGCCCCGCGACACCCTGCGGCCGGATTCGTCCCCCGGCCGTCTGGACCCTAGGCCCCGGGCTTTTTCGCCCGCGGGTATTTGGCCGGTCGGCGTGCTGCCGACCGGTGTTTTCACGCCGCCCTCCCGCGGCAGGCCGGAAAAATGTGACAGGTCCGCGGAAACGGGTCGCACCGCCCGGTGGTTTTCGTTAAGGTTCAGCGACCTGCGTGTTAACCTTGCCGCCCCGTACGGCTGCCAGTTGTCCTTTTCCCCCGGCCTGAAGGGCTGACCAAGGACTGAAACCGCACCGATGCTCCGCCAGCGCACTCTCAAGAATGTGATCCGCGCCACCGGCGTCGGCCTGCACAGTGGCGACAAGGTGTTTCTCACCCTGCGCCCGGCGCCCGAAGATGCGGGCATCGTGTTCCGCCGCATCGACCTGGACCCGGTCGTCGAGATTCCCGCACGCGCCGACCTGGTCACCGAGACCATCCTGTGCACCGGCCTGAGCGTCGGCACCGGCAAGGTCATGACCGTCGAACACCTGCTGTCCGCCCTGGCCGGCCTGGGCGTGGACAACTGCTACATCGATCTGTCGGCGCAGGAAGTGCCGATCATGGACGGCTCCGCCGGTCCCTTCGTCTTCCTCCTGCAGTCCGCGGGCATCCGCGAGCAGGAAGCGCCCAAGCGCTTCATCCGCATCCGCCGTCCGGTGGAGGTGCGCGACGGCGACAAGGTGGCCCGCTTCGAACCGCACGAGGGGTTCCGGATCGGTTTCACCGTGGTCTTCGACCATCCGGCCATCCCGACCTCCCAGTCGCGGGCCGAAGTCGAATTCTCCACCGCCTCCTATGTCAAGGAAGTCAGCCGCGCCCGCACCTTCGGCTTCATGCGCGACCTGGAGTACATGCGCGAGCGCAACCTGGGCTTGGGCGGCTCGATGGACAACGCCATCGTGCTGGACGAGTTCCGCGTCCTGAATGACGACGGCCTGCGCTACGCCGACGAGTTCGTGCGCCACAAGATCCTCGACGCGGTCGGCGACCTCTACCTGGCCGGCCACCCGATCATCGGCGCCTACGAGGGTTACAAGTCGGGCCACGCCCTCAACAACAAGCTGGTCCGTGCCCTGCTCGCCGAGCGTTCGGCCTGGGAAGAAGTGACCTTCCCCGACGAATCCCGCGTGTCGCCGGTGGCCTACGGCTCTCCGCTGCCGGTCTGAGCCGCCCCCGGCCCGGGATCCGGGCCACCGTCATTCTTGTTCATGTCCCCGGCCCGCGCCGAGGCGGGCCCTCTGCCTGCCTGAAGGCCGGCTGCGCCCGACTCACCCCGCACCGCAGCAATCCGGGGTCGCGGAGGGGGTTGGACACCTGTCGAAGCGGCCATAGAGGAAAACCCCCAGCGGGACCGGTGTCACAGAGATGAACACCGCGTGGAGATTTAACGGATTCCTAACGCCAAAACGCCAATTGGCTTCCCATTTCTTAACAAAATCATGGGATTGCGCCGTTAGGATGCCCCCCGTCGGAAGAATCGGCGGCCTCCCCTAAAACGCAGGCCGTCGGGAAATCCGGTCACTCGGCAACATCGTTCCCTGACGGAGTGGGGGACTTGAGCGATGCCAGGGCGGCTTTCAGCGCTTCCTGTGACGCAGTGGACATCGGTTTGACAGCGCGGCTCGCCGGGGAAGGCGAGGCACTGCCGGCCAACGGGTTCGCGGACGTCTTCACCACGAGCTCGGTAGCAGCAAGCCCGAAGGATCGGGCCCGGTCGAGAAGTTCCGGAGCCGCGAGTCGCAGTTTGGCCCGCCATACCGGTCCATCGACCAAAAACACGAGCCTGCCGTTTTCGAAGTTGGCCAATCGCGCATGCGCGGCCAGTGTCGGCGGCAGGAGGGGACGCAACTGATGGTCCAGCCCGTCGAGCCACAGCGCTCTACGGATCGGGTCGCCAGCAGGTTCCGCCAGCAGCGCATCGAGCGCGGCCTGCGGACTACTGGGGCGACGTGGATTTTTAGGCTCGGACATTCAATAGACACTGGAAACAAATGACCCACCCTCTCATCGTAAACAAATTCCGCAAGAAGCCCCTGGCCCGACTGCTCGACGCCGTCACCACCCTGGGCGCCCGCCGCCCGGCGCTGGTGATCGCCGGCCTGATCGGCGTGGGTTTCGTCGGCGGCGGCGCGGCCGGCCTGGTCGGCACCGCCAGTCTGCGTAGCGAGCTGGGCAATCAGGAAGCGCAACTGGCGGCCGTGCGTCGCGAGTCCCAGCGCGAAGTCAATGCACTGGCCGCCCGCCTGGGCGAGCTGCAGGCCGAGGCCAACCGCCTCAACGCCCTGGGCGAGCGCCTGACCCGTATCGGCCAGCTCCAGGACGGCGAGTTCAACTTTGAAAAGCCCGTCGGCGTCGGCGGCGAAGGCCCGGTCCGCGACATCTCCACCCCGGAGCTGCGCGAAGGCCTGCACAACCTCAACCGCCAGTTCGTCCAGTCCGGCGACCAGCTGTCGGTGCTCGAGTCGCTCCTGTTCAACCGTCAGCTGGACATGAACTCGGTTCCCTCGCGCGAGCCGATCGCCAACAGCTACATCACGTCCGGCTTCGGCGGCCGCGCCGACCCGATCCAGGGCGGCAGCCAGTTCCACAAGGGCATCGACTTCGAAGCCGATGTCGGCGACCCGGTCCTGTCCGTGGCCGACGGCGTAGTCAGCTTCGCCGGCGTCCGTTCGGGCTACGGCAACGTGGTCGAGGTCGACCACGGCAACGGCTACGTGACCCGTTACGCCCACAATTCGCGCCTGGTGCGCAAGGTCGGCGAGCTGATCCGCGCCGGCCAGGAAATCGCCAAGGCCGGGTCCACCGGCCGCTCGACCGGCGCCCACGTCCACTTCGAAGTGTGGGAAAACGGTCATTACGTGAACCCGAAGAAGTTCCTCAGCCAGCAGTCGCCCCTGGCGCACGGCTGAACCGGCCGGGTCCTGCGGGCCCTCCACGAAAACGGCGCGATGCGGATCGCGCCGTTTTTGTTTGCGGCGTCCGGCGGACCGTCCGGGGAGGGGCGTGGCGCCCGGCACCGGACTTGATAGGCGCCCGCCCAGCCCCAACAAGCTACAATCGCGTGTTGCCAAAAGGGCGCCCCGCGCCCTTTTTTCATTTTTCCGAGCCGCCGGTCCTTCCGGTGCGCCCCCCAGAAGAACAAGCCCAACCATGCTCAACAGCCTGCTCACCCGCGTCTTCGGTAGCCGTAACGAACGCCTGCTGCGCCAACTGCAACGTTCGGTCAGCAAGATCAACGCCCTCGAGCCGGAACTGGAAAAGCTGAGCGACGAACAGCTCCAGGCCAAGACTCCGGAATTCCAGCAGCGGATCCAGGCCGGCGAGGCATTGGACAAGCTGCTGCCCGAAGCCTTCGCCGTCTGCCGCGAGGCCAGCCGTCGCGTCCTGGGCATGCGCCACTACGACGTCCAGCTGATCGGCGGCATGGTGCTGCACCTGGGCAAGATCGCGGAGATGCGCACGGGCGAAGGCAAGACCCTGGTCGCCACGCTGCCGGTGTACCTCAACGCATTGGAAGGCAAGGGCGTCCACGTCGTTACCGTCAACGACTACCTGGCGCGTCGCGACTCGGCCTGGATGGGCCGCCTGTACAACTGGCTGGGCCTGTCGGTCGGCGTGGTCTACCCGGGCATGCCGCACAGCGACAAGCATGCGGCCTACAGCGCCGACATCACCTACGGCACCAACAACGAATTCGGCTTCGACTACCTGCGCGACAACATGGCGCTGTCGAAGGAAGACCGTTTCCAGCGCGGCCTGCACTACGCCATCGTCGACGAGGTCGACTCGATCCTGATCGACGAAGCGCGCACGCCGCTGATCATCTCCGGCCCGGCCGACGAATCGCCCGAGCTGTACATCAAGGTCAACCGCATCGTCCCGCAGCTGGTGGCCCAGAAGCAGGAAGATGGCGAAGGCGACTACTGGGTCGACGAGAAGGGCAAGCAGGTGCACCTGTCCGAGACCGGCCAGGAACACGCCGAGGGCCTGCTGCGCCGCGCCGGCATCCTGCAGGGTGAAGAGGACAGCCTCTACGGCGCGCAGAACCTCAGCGTCGTGCACCACCTCAATGCGGCGCTGCGCGCGCACGCGATCTACCAGCGCGACGTCGATTACATCGTGCGCGACGGCGAGGTGATCATCGTCGATGAATTCACCGGCCGCACCCTGGCCGGCCGCCGCTGGTCCGACGGCCTGCACCAGGCGGTCGAGGCGAAGGAGGGCGTGCCCGTCCAGCGCGAGAACCAGACCCTGGCGAGCATCACCTTCCAGAACCTGTTCCGCATGTACAAGAAGCTGTCCGGCATGACCGGCACGGCCGATACGGAAGCCTACGAATTCCAGAGCATCTACGGCCTGGAAGTCATCGTGATCCCGACCCATCGCCCGATGGTCCGCAAGGACCACTCCGATGCGGTGTTCCTCAACCGCAATGGCAAGTACCGCGCGGTCATCGCCGAGATCAAGGACGCCCACGCGCGCAACCAGCCGGTGCTGGTGGGCACCACCTCGATCGAAGTATCGGAGATGCTCAGCCAGCAGCTCGAGGCCGCCGGCGTGAAGCACGAAGTGCTCAACGCCAAGCAGCACGAGCGCGAGGCACAGATCGTGGCCCAGGCGGGCCGTCCGGGCGCGGTGACCATCGCCACCAACATGGCCGGCCGCGGTACCGACATCGTGCTCGGTGGCTCGCTTGAATCCGAATTGCAGGCGCTGGAAGCCGCCAACGGCGGCACCCCCGTCGACGAAGTCACGCGCCAGCGCCTGAAGGCCGAATGGCAGGCGCGCCACGACGCGGTCAAGGCCGCCGGTGGCCTGCACATCGTGGGCACCGAGCGCCACGAGAGCCGCCGCATCGACAACCAGCTGCGCGGCCGTTCCGGCCGCCAGGGCGACCCGGGTTCCTCGCGCTTCTACCTGTCGCTCGAAGACAACCTGATGCGCATCTTCGCCGCCGACTGGGTGCAGAAGGCGATGGCGCGGATGGGCCTGAAGGAGGACGACGTCATCGAGAGCGGCCTGGTGACCAAGCAGATCGCCGGCGCGCAGCGCAAGGTCGAAGCCCACAACTTCGACATCCGCAAGAACCTGCTCGACTTCGACGACGTCAACAACGACCAGCGCAAGGTGATCTACGGCCAGCGCGACGAGCTGCTGGAAGCCACCAGCGTGCAGGAGAACATCGAGGGCATCCGCGGCGACGTCGTGGCCGACATCGTCGCGCGCTTCGTGCCGCCCAATTCGGTGGACGAGCAGTGGGACCTGCCGGGTCTGGAAGCCACGATCGACGAGGAGTTCGGGGTGCAGGTCCCGGTGGTGCAGATGGTGCAGGAAGCGAGCGAGATCGACGCCGAAACCATCAACAGCCGCGTCCAGGACGCGATCTCGCAGCACTTCGCCCAGCGCGAGGAGCAGCTTGGTAGCGAGACCACGCGCATGCTGGAAAAGCACATCATGCTCAACGTGCTCGACCAGAACTGGAAGGAGCACCTGGCCCGCATGGATTACCTGCGCCAGGGCATCCACCTGCGTGGCTACGCGCAGAAGCAGCCCAAGCAGGAATACAAGAAGGAAGCGTTCGAGCTGTTCTCCGACATGCTGGAGAAGGTGAAGCGCGAGGTCGTCACCCTGCTGGCGCGCGTGCGCATCCGCAGCGAGCAGGAAATCGCCGAGCTCGAGGCGCAGGAGCGCGCGCAGCTGGAGGCCCAGGCCCGCCAGATGCAGTTCCAGCATCCCGACATGGGCGGCTATGGCGCCGACGAGGAAGCGCAGCAGCAGGAGGCCGCCGTGGCCAACGCCGCCTTCGCCAACATCGGCCGCAACGACCCGTGCCCCTGCGGCAGCGGCAAGAAGTACAAGCACTGCCACGGCCAGCTGGCCTGACAGCGCGGCGGGAGCTGCAGGGTCCGTGAGCATCGGGGGCGGACAACGCGAACCGGCCCGCGGACCCACCCGCGACCCGGCCCGCCCTCCGGGCCACGATCCCGAACCCCCGACGGGCCCGCCGTCTCCCGGGCCCGACCCGGCAGCGGGCGCGCCCGTCGAAGTCGTCGCCGGCGTCATCCGCGATGCCCGCGGCCGCATCCTGCTGGCGCGGCGCACGCAGGGCCGCGACCTGGCCGGCCTGTGGGAATTCCCGGGCGGCAAACACGAACCCGAAGAAACACCCGCGGCCGCGCTGCGCCGCGAGTTGCGCGAGGAACTGGGCATCGAGGCGGAGGTCGGCGACGCCCTCATCCGCGTGCCGCAGGCCTATCCGCACAAGCGGCTGCGGCTGGATGTCTACGCCATCCGGGCCTGGAAGGGGCCGTTGCGTGGCCTGGAAGGCCAGGCGCTGGCCTGGGTCCCGGTGCACAAGCTCGCCGACTATCCGATGCCGCCGGCCGACATCCCCGTCGTGGCCGCGCTGACCCAGCCCGCGTATTACCTGGTCACGCCGTCGCCGGGCGACGACGACACGGCGTGGTTGTCGGCCTTCGAACGTGCCCTGGACGGCGGCATCCGCCGCGTGCAGCTGCGCGCGCCAGACTGCGCCCCCGACCGCTGGCGCCGGCTCGCCTCCCAGGCCGCCGCGCTGGCCGACCGTGCCGGCGCCCAGGTGCTGGTCAATGCCGATCCGGAGCTGGCCCGGCAGCTGGGCGTCGGCGTGCACCTGCGCGCGGCGCAGCTGTCGCAATTGCGGACCCGCCCGCTGGCGGCCGACCTGCCCGTCGCCGCCTCCTGCCATGACGCGGACGACTTGGCCGCCGCCCAGGCGCTGGGCTGCGATTTCGCCGTGCTCGGCACCGTGGCGCCGACGCCTTCGCATCCGCAGGGGCCGGTGTTGGGCTGGTCCGGCTTCGAGTCCCTGCGCGAGCAGGTCAGCCTGCCGCTGTACGCCATTGGCGGCCTGGGCCCTGATGACTTCGCCACGGCCCGGCACCACGGCGGGCAGGGGATCGCCGCCATCCGCGCGTTCTGGCCCGCGGACTGAGGGCGCCCACGCCGTCCACGCGAGCGGCTGCCGACGCAGGCGGCATTCGCCACTGCGTTGGCGCAGCCGGAAGGCGGGCCCCTGCGGTGTCTTACGCGGTCTGGATATCCAGCGCCGACGCCAGCGCCCGATAACGCCGGTCGAGCGCCTCGATGTGCGGCGCCAGTTGGTCCAGGGCGCCGTCGTTGACCAGGACGTCGTCCGCGATCGCCAGGCGCTGTTCGCGGGTGGCCTGCGCCGCGATCATGCGGTCGGCCAGCGCCCGGTCGGCGCCGTCGCGCAGCATCAGACGCGCATGCTGGACTTCGACCGGTACGTCGACGACCAGGATCCGCTGCACCCAGGGATAGGCCTCGCGTCCGCCGACCTCGGTCAGCAGCGGGACGGCGACCATCGCATACGCACCGGCCGCGTCGCGGCATTCCTCCTGCAGCTGCGCGCGCACCCGCGGATGGATGATGGCCTCCAGTGCCTGGCGGGCGGTGGTGTCGTCGAACACGCGTCGCCGCATCGCCGCACGGTCCAGCCGGCCATGCGCATCGAGCACGCCGCCGCCGAAGGTGGCCACGATTTCCGCCAGCCCGGCCGTGCCCGGCTCGACGACGGTGCGCGCCGCGATGTCCGCGTCCGCCACCGCCACGCCCAGCGCCTGGAAACGGCGGCTTACTTCGCTCTTGCCGGAGGCCACGCCGCCGGTGATGGCCACGATGTAGTCGCTCATGGGGGAGTTGTCGCGGGTCGGGCCCGTAGCGTACCAATGCCGCCGCGCGCCCGCCGGCTAGCGCAGGTGGACCGGCGGCAGTTCCTGCCGGCGCAGGCCCCCCGGCATCACGACGTAGCGGTTCTGCAGGATCGTGGCGTGCAATCCGGTCGGCACCCAGCAGCTCACGACCACCACGAAGGGATTTTCGACGCGCGCGGTGAAGGTCGGGCGCTGGCGGACGATGCCGTCGTCGCGGAAAAACTGTCCGAACACCTGGTCGGCGGCCACCTGCCGGCGCATGTCCGCGATCGCGTCCGGCATCGCGCGGCGGGCGAGCAGGTGGCCCGTGATCGCGGCCAAGGCCACCGCCAACAGGCTCGTGCAGGCGATCCAGCGCAAGGCGCGCGGGAGCCGGCTCACTTCAGGCCGGACATCCGCATGTAGGCGTCCAGCATCTTCTCGCCCCAGAAGAAGACGATGAAGCCCGCCACCGCCAGATAGGGGCCGAAGGGGATCTGCGTGCTGCGGTCGCGGCCCTTGGCCAGCAGCCAGGCCGAGCCGATGATGGCGCCGACGACGGAGGACAGCAGGATCGTCGGCAGCACGCCCTTGAGCCCGGTCCATGCGCCGATCGCGGCCAGCAGCTTGAAGTCGCCGTGGCCCATGCCTTCCTTGCCGGTGAGCTGCTTGAACACCCACCACACGGACCACAGGCTCACGTAGCCGGCCACGGCGCCCAGGAGCGCGGGCTTGGCCGAAATGTAGAGGTTGTCGCTGGCCGCTATCAGGCCCAGCCACATCAATGGCAGCGTGAGCGAGTCGGGCAGGTACTGCGTGCGCAGGTCGATGCCCGCCATCGAGATCAGGAAGCCGGTGAACACCATCGCGCCGAAGCCCTGCCAGCCGAAGCCGAAGCGCCACACGCAGGCCACGAAGAGCACGGACGTCAGCAGTTCGACCAGCGGGTACTGCGGCGAGATCGGCGCCTTGCAGTGGCGGCACTTGCCGCGAAGCGCCAGCCAGCTGAAGACGGGGATGTTCTCGTACCAGCTGAGCTGGTGCTTGCAGTGCGGACAGTGCGAGCGCTCCACGACGATGCCCGGCGGCGGCGGATCGTAGAGGTCCGGCGACTCCAGCACTTCGTGCGCGTCGCGCTTCCACTGCCATTCCAGCCGGCGGGGCAGGCGCAGGATCACCACGTTGAGGAAGCTGCCGACCAGCAGCCCCAAGCCCGCCACCAGCGGAAAGCCGATGGCGGGGTTCTGGTCGAGAAATGCCATTGAGGGGTCTTGTGCTCGCGAGGATCAGCCGACCGTCATGGCCAGCTTGAAGATCGGCAGGTACATCGCGATGACGAGGGCGCCGACCATCGTGCCGATCACCACCATCACCATGGGCTCGATCAGGCTCGACAGTGCGTCGACCGCGTTGTTGACTTCCTGCTCGTAGAACTCGGCGACCTTGAACAGCATCGTGTCCAGGGCGCCGGCCTCTTCGCCGATCGCCGTCATCTGCACGACCATGTGCGGGAACAGGTTGACCTGGCTCATCGACACGTGGACCGGATAACCCACCGCCACGTCGTTCTTCATGCGGTGCACGGCCTGCTCGTAGACCGTGTTGCCGGTGGCGCCGGCCACGGTGTCGAGGGCTTCCACCAGCGGCACGCCCGCGGCGAAGGTGACGGCCAGGGTGCGCGCGAAGCGGGCGATCGAGGCGTTGTGCAGGACCTGCCCGAGGATGGGCAGCTTCAGCATCATCTTGTCGACCGTATGCGCCAGCGCCGGCGAGCGCTTCATCGCGAAGATGAAGCCGCCGATCGCGCCGATCGCCACGAACAGGATCGCCCACCACCATCGGACCGCGAATTCGGATATGCCGAACACCAGTTCGGTGAAGGCCGGCAGGTCGGCGCCGTAGCTCTTGAACGCTTCGCGGAACTGCGGGACCACGAACACCAGCAGGATGCCGCAGACCAGGATGGCCACGGCGATGATCGTCGCGGGGTAGAACAGGGCCTTCTTGATCTTGCCCTTGAGGGTTTCCATGTTTTCCTTGTACGTCGCGACCGTTTCCAGCACGGTCTCGAGTACACCGGCGGCTTCACCCGCCTTCACCAGGTTGCGATACAGCTCGTCGAACTGCACCGGGTGCTTGCTCATGGCCTCGTAGATCGAGGAGCCGCCTGCGATGTCCGTGTGCAGGGCCTCGATCATGGTCTTCATCTTCTGGTTCTTCTGACCATTGCCGATGATCTCCAGCGCGTTCACGATCGGCACGCCCGACTTCATCATCGTGGCGATCTGGCGGCTGAACACGGCGATGTCCTTGGCCTTGATCGAGCCGCCGCCGGTGCCGAACAACGGCTTGGGCTTGGCCTTGACCGAGCCCGGGGTGATCCCCTGGCGGCGCAGTTCGGCCCGCACCATGTTGGCGCTCTTGGCCGACTGTTCTCCCTTCATGACGACGCCGCGCTTGTCCTTGCCCACCCAGACAAACTGGGTGAGCGCTTCTCGCGATCGTGTGGCAGCGGGCTTGGCGGCGGTGCGGGATGCGGACATGACGGTTAGTCCTTGGTGACGCGGTTGATTTCAGCGAGGCTGGTGACGCCGTTGCGGACTTTCATCAGCGCCGACTGGCGCAGGTCGCGGATGCCGGACTGTGCGGCCGCCTCGGCGATCTTCATGGCGTTGCCGCCTTCCAGCACGATGGCCTGGATGGTCTCGGTCATCGGCATGACCTGGTAGATGCCGGTACGGCCCTTGTAGCCTTCGGTGCAGTCCGGGCAGCCCACGGCCTCATAGATCTTCAGGCCCGCGGCGACTTCCTCGTGGCTGAAGCCCTCGGCCAGCAGCGCGTGTTCGGGCAGCTTCACCTCGCGCTTGCAGTCGTGCAGGCGGCGCGCCAGGCGCTGGGCGATGACCACGGTCACCGACGAGGTGATGTTGAACGGGGCCACGCCCATGTTCATCAGGCGCGCGATGGTCTGCGGCGCGTCGTTGGTGTGCAGGGTGGACAGCACCATGTGGCCGGTCTGCGCGGCCTTGATGGCGATCTCCGCCGTTTCCAGGTCGCGGATCTCGCCGACCATGATCACGTCCGGATCCTGTCGCAGGAAGCTGCGCAGCGCGGCGGCGAAAGTCATGCCGCGCTTGACGTTCATCTGCACCTGGTTGATGCCCGGCACGCGGATTTCGACCGGGTCCTCGACCGTGGAGATGTTGCGCTCCTCGTTGTTGAGGATGTTGAGCGCGGTGTAGAGCGAGACGGTCTTGCCTGAGCCCGTGGGACCGGTGACCAGCACCATGCCGTAGGGCTTGACCACCGAGTCGACGAACAGCTTCTGCTGGTCGGCCTCGTAGCCCAGCTTCTCGATGCCAAGCTTGGCCGCGCCGCCGTCGAGGATACGCAGCACGACCTTCTCGCCGAACAGCGTGGGCAGGGTGCTGACGCGGAAGTCGACCTGCTTGGTCTTGGACAGGTTGAGCTTGATGCGGCCGTCCTGCGGGACGCGCTTCTCGGCGATGTCCAGCTGGGCCATCACCTTCAGGCGCGCGGCGATGCGGGCCTGCAGCTTCACCGGCACCTTGGCGACCTGCTTGAGGATGCCGTCGATGCGCAGGCGCACCCGGTAGTCGGTTTCGTAGGGTTCGAAGTGGATGTCCGAGGCGCCGCGACGGATGGCGTCGACCAGCACCTTGTTGACGAACTTCACGACCGGCGTGTCGTCGCCCTTGGCGTCCACGCCGCTGTCGCCGGCAAGGTCATCGTCGCCGCCGGAGGCGGTGAGGTTCTCGATGCCTTCCTCGTCGCCGACGTCGGCGAGGTTGTCGGCAGTGGCCAGCCACTGCTCGATCATCCGGTGGATCTTGTCCTCGTCGACGAGGATCGCCTCGACCACCATGTTGCTCTGGAACTTGATCTCGTCCAGAGCCTGGGTGTTGGTCGGGTCGGCAAGGCCGACGAAGAGGCGGTTGCCGCGCTTGAACATCGGCAACACATTGTGCTTGCGGACCAGCTCCTCGCTGACCAGCTTGATCGCGCTCTGGTTGGGATCGAGGACGCTGGCGTCGAACAGCGGGACGCCGAACTCGAAGGAATTGGCCGCGGCCATCTGGGCCGGCGTGACCAGTTTCTTCTCGACCAGGTAATTGGCGATCGGCTTGCGCTCGGTCGACGCGGCAGCCATGGCTTCGCGCGCCGGATGCTCGTCCAGCGCGCCGTCGAGCACCAGGCGCCGGGTGATCCCGGTAATGCCCATCAAGTTGGCGGGATTTGCGCTCATGTCTTGCCCAACAGCCCTCCCCGGCTGAAGCCCGACTTTACCCCAATCCCACGGCAAGTCGAGTGGGATGCGGTCACGCCAGTGTCAGGACTGCGGACGAGTACGCAAAAGAAACCCCGGCGAGGCCGGGGTTTCTGAACCATCGCGTTTGCGCGGGACTACTGCAACGCGTTGCAGGCCTGTCCGTCGAAGCGGCTGTCGATCGAGGTCACCACCGAGCAGGACCAGGTGATGCGGCCGACGGCCGCCGGCAGGACCGGCGTCAGGGTGACGGTCGAGCGGCCGCTGGTCGAGGTGGCGGTCAGCACGCCAGTCGCGGCGGCGCAGGGAATGGCCACCAGGGTGCACAGGGCCCGGCCGGCGTTGTGGTTCTCGCCGACCTTGATCTTTTCGCCGGCTCCGCCGCCCAGGGCGTTGCTGATGTCGGCCTTGGCGGTGTAGTCGCGGTAGGCGGGCAGCGCGATCGCGGCGAGGATGGCGATGATCGCCACGACGATCATCAGTTCGATGAGGGTGAAGCCACGCTGTTTCATGTTCGATTTCCCCTGGGATATTCGGACGTTCATGTCGTGGACGCGGGAAACTCCCGATTGCCCGTCCAGTGGTGCATGGGCACTAGTACGTAAGCACGGAGCGTGCCAACTGCCGCTTCTGTGACGGGGTTTGCAGGCTGTCTCAGGGGGCGGGGAGAAGTGCCGCGGGGCCGGACCGCGACCGGCCGCACGCGCGGGGAAAAGGCCCTTGAGGGCCGCGCAAATCAGTCGCCCGCAGGTGTCGGGGCAGAACAAGCCCCGGCGGGCGACAAATCAGGGCAGTGCGGCAACAAAAGAGGGCACCCGGAGCTGATGGGCGAGGGGTGCGTGGGGCCGCCGGGCATGGCCAAGCATCTTGGCGTGCAGGACGCCCGGGCGGCTGGACCGTGATCTGCTGGGCGTAGGCCCGCCCTGTCGGAGCATCGGCAAGAGCGAAGCCGGGCTTTGGAATCGGCAAATCGAGAGCCCTGCAGGGACGGGCAGCTCTGCAGCACGCACCCGTCTGGGGCGGCGCTCGGCAGAAGCAATCCGGCCCGGGCAACGAAGTCGGCATGACACGCTCTGCGGCCTCGGTCTTGCCGATGATCTGAAAAAAGAAACCCCGGCCTAGGCCGGGGATCACGCAAAAAGCAACCCCGGCCCAGGCCGGGGATCACGCAAAAAGAAACCCCGGCCTAGGCCGGGGTTTCGGGACCACTCGCGTTGCGCAGTATTACTGCAGCGCGTCGCAGGCCTGGCCGTTGAAGCGGCCGTCGATCGAGGTGACCACGGCGCAAGCCCAGGTGATGCGGCCGACGCCGACCGGCAGGGTCGGGGTCAGGGTGACCGAGGAACGGCCGCTGGACGAGGTGGCCGTCAGGACGCCGGTCGCAGCAGCGCACGGGATCGCGACCAGGGTGCACAGCGGCTGGCCGCTGCCATGGTTCTCGCCGACCTTGATCTTCTCGCCGGCACCGCCGCCGATGGCGTTGGTGATGTCGGCCTTGGCGGTGTAGTCGCGGTACGCCGGCAGCGCGATGGCGGCGAGGATGGCGATGATGGCCACGACGATCATCAGTTCGATGAGGGTAAAGCCCTGCTGCTTCTTCATGGTAAATCCCCTAGGAGTGATTTTTGATAATTCACGTGCCGCATGGGCCGGCCTTCCGGTCCTTTGGGCAGCCGTGCAGTGCTGCACGTGCACGAGAATATACGCAGACGCCGTGCCAATACCGGCCAGCTGCCGTTCAGGGGGTCAAAATGACAAGTCGGTCACGGCGTTTCACGCGGGGCTGGCGAGCGGGGTGACGCTTAGCGTCAGGTTTTCCGATGACCCTGACGCAACGCGTCATCTTTGGCGATGGTCCCCCGCCAGAATCAGCGGGAAACGGTGATCGCGACGGGTCCAAGCACCGTGCCGTCGCTCCGCGCGACCAGCATCAAAGCCTGCCCCCGGGCCGACAGCACCGGCAGGACGCCGATCTGCTCCAGTGGACGACCGGTGGCCTGGGCCGCACGGGTGAGGCGCTCGCGGTCGTGCGGTGCCAGCCTGGCCGCGACGGCTGCCACGGGCTGGGCATTGGCCGCGATCCGGGCCGCCACGCTTTCATAGGGATGGAACTTGCCCGGGTTGCGATGGAAGTCGGTCAGTTCGGCCAGCTGGACCAGTTCGACCGTCGCATCCGGCACCCGCATGCCCACCAGGCGCGGACCCATCGCCGGCAGCCGGTTGTAGGGCGCGTGCGCCTGGGCGAGTTCGGCGGGCACCACCTCATGGGCGTACACGAGGGTGAAGCGCGTGTCCGACCCCACCAGGAAGACCGGCCGGGACTGCCAGGCCGTGTGCAGCCCGAAGACCAGCGCGGCCACCTGCAGCAACGCGATCACCGTCAGGTCGAACTTCAGGCTCTTCTTGCCCTGCTTGTAGACAAGCAGGGTGAGCAGAGGGCCGAGGACGAGGTCGATCCCGCCGAGCAGCAACAACAAGGTGCCGGCGCGGGCCATGCTCATCAGGCCCGGCGGATACCAGCGCCAGATCACGAAGGCGGCGATCAGGCCCAGCACCAGGGCGCTCAGGGACAGGTGGATGGCCGAGGCTTTCCAGCGGGTCATGGCGTGGACCGGTCCGGGACGTGGGAGGTGCGGGATTGTGCCGATCCCGCGCAGCGGGGAACAGGCCGGCGGCAGGACACCCGGATCGGGTCGCGGGTCGGCGCAAGGCCGTCAGACATCGGGCCGCGGTAACCAGCGAGCAGCCGGAGCCGACATGCAGGTGGGAACCGGACTCGCGCGCCGGTCGAACCGATGCCGGGCCGCGCGCGATCGCCCGGCCCGGTGCGCGCTCAGTCGATCCCGAGCTTCTTCAGCTTGTAGCGCAGGGCGCGGAAGGTGATGCCCAGCGCGGCGGCCGTGCGGGTCTTGTTGAAACGGTTTTCCTGCAGGGCCTGCTCGATCGCCTGCCGTTCCATCGCCTCGATGTATTCCGGCAGGCGGCTGGCGGCGGTGTCGCGGGGATTGAGGGCGCGCGGGTCGGCGGGCATGGCCGGCGTCGGCGGCAGCGGCGGTGGGGCAGCCACGTGCGGCGAGCCACCCGGGGAGACGGCACTGGTGCCGCCCGCTACGGGCAGGCGCAGGTCCTCGGCCTCGATGCGTTCGCCCTCGGCCAGCGCCATCGCGCGTTCCAGTACGTTCTCCAGTTCCCGGACGTTGCCCGGGAAGGGGTGCGCGCGCGCAGCGCCGCGAGGGCTTCATCGGACAGGACCGGCACCGGCCGGCCCTGCGCCGTCGACAGCCGCGTCAGCACCCGCTGGGCCAGGCCCGGCAGGTCTTCCAGGCGCTCGCGCAGCGGCGGCACCCGCAGTTCGATGACGTTGATGCGGTAGTACAGGTCGTGGCGGAAGCGGCCGTCGTCGACCATCGGCGCCAGGTTCTTGTGCGTGGCCGAGAGGATGCGCACGTCGACATTGAGTTCGGCGTTGGCGCCCACCGGACGGATCGACTTTTCCTGGATCGCGCGCAGCAGCTTGACCTGCATCGGCAGCGGCAGCTCGGCCACCTCGTCCAGGAACAGGGTGCCGCCATCGGCGGCCCTGGAACAGGCCGGGCTTGTCGGCGTGGGCGCCGGTGAAGCTGCCCTTCTTGTGCCCGAAGAACTCGCTTTCCATCAGTTCGGCCGGGATCGCGCCGCAGTTGACCGGCACGAACGGCCCGTTCGCGCGGGGGCCCTGTTCGTGGATCGTGCGGGCGACCAGTTCCTTGCCCACGCCCGATTCACCGGCGATATAGACCGGGGCCTGGCTGCGGGCGACCTTGGCGATGGTCTGGCGCAGGGCGGCGATCGCCGGCGAGTCGCCATAGAAGCGCGCGGCGACCGGGTCGACCGGCGTGCGGCGCTTCTCGCGCAGGTCCAGCGCGTGGCGGACCAGGTCGCGCAGGACGGACAGGTCGACCGGCTTGGCGACGAAATCGAAGGCGCCGGCCTTGAGCGCTTCCACCGCGGCCTCGACGTTGCCGAAGGCGGTGATCATCGCCACCGGCGTGTTGGGATGCTTCTGGGCGATCTCGGCGACCAGCTCCATGCCCGAGCCGTCGGGCAGGCGCATGTCGGTCAGGCACAGATCGTAGGTGTGCGCGGCCAGTTGCGCGCGCGCATCGGCCAGGGTGGCGGCGGTATCGCACCGCAGGCCCATGCGCCCAAGCGTCATCACGAGCAGCTCGCGGATGTCGCGCTCGTCGTCGATCACCAATGCGCTGCGTGTGTCGCTCATCCAGTCCTCCCTCGGACACCCGACCGACACGATAGCGGAAGCGCGTGGCCCGGGCCAAGCGAAGCGGCCCCCGCCGGCATTAAGGGTTGCGGTGCGGGCGCGCGCCGCTCGAGCGGATCCGCCGCACCGTGACGCACGGCGCGGACACGCGGTCCCGCGGCATGCGCCGCCCCGGTCAGCGCGGCCACGCTCAGCGCGACAGCAGCGGGCTGGGGGCCGCCATCTGGATGCGGAAGCACGCGCCACCGCCGGGCATCGCCACGTATTCCAGGCTGGCCTGGTTGGCCCGGCAGAGTTCGCGCGCGATGTACAGGCCCAGCCCGGTGCCGTGGCCCGAGGTGGTGAAGAACGGCCGGAACAGCTGGGCCACCACGCCTTCCGGGACGCCCGGGCCACGGTCGCGTACGTCGATGACCGGTGCTCCCGAACTGTCGGCCTGCACGTGCACCGTGACCCGCGCCGCCTGGCCGGGCAGGCGCCCGTAGGTCAGGCCGTTGTAGACCAGCGCGGTGAGCACCTGGTGCAGCTGGCGCGGGTCCACCATGGTGTTGAGCGACTGCGCGGACCCGGTGGCGCGCACGGTGTCGTGTTCCAGCGGGTGGCTGGCGGCGTAGTCCTCGACGAAGCGCCGCACGAAGGCGACCAGGTCCACGTGCTCGGGCTTGGCCGACTCGCGGCGGGCCAGCCCCAATACGTTCTCGACGATGCCGTTCATGCGCTGCCCCTGCTGTCGCACGATTTCCAGCAGCCGCAGGTCGGCCGTGGACAGGTCCTGGGACTCCTCCAGCAGCTGCACCGCGTAGTTGATGGCGGCCAGCGGATTGCGGATCTCGTGGGCGAGGCTGGCCGAGAAGCGGCCCAGCGTGGCGAGGGTCATCGATTCGGCCTGGCGGGAGACGATGCTGGTGTCGTCGAGGAAGATCAGCACCTGCTCGCTGCCCGCGCGCAGGCGGGTAAAGCGCGGCACCACGTGCGGCAGGTCGGGCGCCAGCTGCAGCGGCGTGTCGTCGCTGGCGCCGGTCTCGCGCCACGCCGTCAATCGCCTGAACAGCGGCGGCGAGGCCAGGCTGAGGTCGCGCCCCTCCCCGGGATGCTGGCCGAAGTCGCTCAGCAGCAGCATCGCCGCTTCATTGGCCAGGCGCAGGTGGTTGCGGCCGTCGAGCAGCAGCACGCCGGTGCGCAGCCGGCGGATGATCAGCTCGTTCACCTCCGACAGCGACGCGGCGTCCGCGCCGCTGCGCTCGGCCTGCGCGAAGCTCTCGCGCATGTGCCGACCCAGGATGTTGGTAAGGGTGGCGATGGCGAGGTAACCCACGGCCAGCATCAGCGGCTCGCCGACGCCCGCCGGCGTCTGCGGATCGATCAGCGAACTCCAGGCGTACTCGCCCACCAGCACCAGCGCGGCGATGGCGGCCACCGACAGGCCTATCCGCATCGGCAGCAGCAGCGAGGCGGCGCCGACGTTGAACATCAGCATCAGCGCGATGCCCGTCCCCGAGCCCGGCAGGGCATGCACGGCCAGCGCGCCGAAGAACAGGTCGCAGGCCACGCCGACCAGCGCCTGGGTGCGCAGGTCGCCGCGGCGGCGCAGGGCGAACAGCACGCACGCGATGAACAGGTAGGCGATGGCGACCGCGCGGCCCAGCAGCTCGAAGCGCGGCGGCGGCACGTAGTCCTGGACCGGACCGAACAGCAGGAATGTCAGCAGCGCCGCTTCGAGCAGCCGGTACAGGGCGATGAAGTGCAGCTCGCGGCGCAGGGCGCTGTCGGCTTCGGAACTGGCGGCGGCGGCGAGGGGCAAGCGCAAGCGTCCTGCGGTGCGATGCGGCGAGTATAGGGGCGGGGATTCTGTCCGGAATGCCGCCCCGACCTGGCCGCCAGGCGCGCTGCGCGCGGCCGGGCCCGCTCCGCAGCCCCTCGCCGAGGGCGCCGTCGGGGCTTTTTGCCCCTGCCGCCCCGATCGGCGACAATGCCGCCCCCCGCGCAGCGGCCGTCAGGCCGTGCTCCGTGCGGGATTCTCTACCTTCCCCTCGGTGACGCATGAATTTCCACGAATACCAGGCAAAGCAGCTCTTTGCCGATTACGGCATTGCGGTCCCGGCCGGGCGCGTCGCGCGCACGCCGGAAGAAGCCGTCGACGCAGCCAAGGCCATCGGCGGCGACTTCTGGGTGGTCAAGGCCCAGATCCACGCGGGCGGCCGCGGCAAGGCCGGTGGCGTCAAGCTGGCCAAGACCTTCGACGACGTGCGCGCCTACGCCAAGGGCATGCTCGGCACGAAGATGGAAACCTACCAGTCGGCGGGCGTCGCCCTGCCGGTGGACAGCGTGCTGGTGACCCAGGCCACCGACATCGCCCAGGAGCTCTACCTGTCGGTGCTGGTGGACCGCTCGAGCAAGGCGATCACCTTCATCGCCTCGGCCGAAGGCGGCGTGGAGATCGAGAAGACCGCCGAGGAAAACCCCGACGCGATCAAGACGCTGCACGTGAACTACGTGCAGGGCCTGCAGCCCTACCAGTGCCGCGACATGGGCTTCGCCCTGGGCCTGAACGCCAAGCAGGTGGGCCAGCTGACCAAGATCATGCTGGGCCTGGCCAAGCTGTTCAACGAGAAGGACCTGGCCCTGGTGGAACTCAATCCGCTGGCCATCCTCACCGACGGCAACCTGGCCGTGCTCGACGGCAAGATCAACTCCGACGACAACGCCACCTTCCGCCATCCCGAACTGGCCGCGATGCGCGACATCCGCCAGGAAGACGAGACCGAGGTGCTGGCCAGCCAGCACGACCTCAACTACGTCACGATGGACGGCAACATCGGCTGCATGGTCAACGGCGCCGGCCTGGCGATGGCGACCATGGACGTGATCAAGCTCAACGGCGGCGAGCCGGCGAACTTCCTCGACGTCGGCGGCGGCGCCACCAAGGAGCGCGTCACCGAAGCCTTCAAGCTGATCCTGCGCGACCCGGACGTGAAGGCCATCTTCGTCAACATCTTCGGCGGCATCGTCCGCTGCGACATGATCGCCGAGGGCATCATCGCCGCGGTCAAGGAAGTGGACGTCAAGGTGCCGGTGATCGTGCGCCTGGAAGGCACCAACGTGGAAGCCGGCAAGGAAATGCTGAAGAACTCCGGCCTGGCGATCATCGCCGCCGACGACATCAACGACGGCGCCAAGAAGGCCGTCGCGGCCGCGTCCGGCAAGTAAGGAACAGCACATGTCCGTCCTGATCAACAAGAACACCAAGGTCATCGTCCAGGGCTTCACCGGCTCGCAGGGCACCTTCCACGCACAGCAGATGCTCGAGTACGGCACCCAGGTCGTCGGTGGCGTCACGCCCGGCAAGGGCGGCACCCAGCACCTGGGCCTGCCCGTGTTCAACACCGTCGCCGAAGCGGTCAACGAGACCGGCGCCGACGCCTCGGTCATCTACGTGCCGCCGCCGTTCGCGGCTGACGCGATCCTGGAAGCGGCCGACGCCGGCATCAAGGTCATCGTGTGCATCACCGAGGGCATCCCGGTGCTGGACATGCTGCGCGTCAAGAACACGCTCAATGGCTACGACGACGTCGTGCTGGTCGGTCCGAACTGCCCCGGCGTGATCACGCCCGGCGAGTGCAAGATCGGCATCATGCCCGGCCACATCCACATGCCCGGCAAGATCGGCATCGTCTCCCGCTCCGGCACGCTGACCTATGAAGCGGTCAAGCAGACCACCGACGTGGGCCTGGGCCAGTCGACCTGCATCGGCATCGGCGGCGATCCCATCAACGGCACCAACTTCATCGACGCGCTGAAGTGGTTCCAGGACGACCCGCAGACCGAAGGCATCATCATGGTCGGCGAGATCGGCGGCAGCGCCGAAGAGGAAGCCGCGGAGTTCATCTCGCAGTACGTGACCAAGCCCGTCGTCGGCTTCATCGCCGGCGCCAGCGCCCCGAAGGGCAAGCGCATGGGCCACGCCGGCGCGATCGCGTCCGGCGGCAAGGGCACGGCCGAGGGCAAGTTCGAGGCCATGGAAAAGGCGGGCGTCACCACGGTGAAGTCCCCCGGCGACCTGGGTGCCGCGATCGCCGCGCGCCTGGCGAAGTAAGCACGCCGCCAGCGGGAATGGGGAAGGCCGCCTCCGGGTGGCCTTTTTCTTTGGGGGCGCGCCTGCTCGGGGGGGCGGACGGTCGCGCGGATCAGCTTCCTCCCCGCTTGCGGGGGAGGATTGAGGTGGGGGCGACGATCGCCGCAGACCCAGCCCCGAAACCGTCCAAAAAAGACTCGCGAGTTACCGAAAAAGACTCGCGCGCGTCCAAAAAAGAGTCGCCCGCGTCCAAAAACGAGACGCTCGCGTCCCGAAAAGACTCGCTCGCGTCCGGAAAAGAGACGCGAGCGTCCAAAAAAGACTCGCGGGCGTCTGAAAAAGAGTCGCGCGCGTCCAAAAAAGAGTCGCGAGCGTCTGAAAAAGACTCGCGCGCGTCCAAAAAAGAGTAACTCGCGGGCAAAAAAGAGACGCCCGCGTCCGGAAAAGAGTCGTCCGCGAGCAGAAACGAGACGCCGCCAGCCCGGTCTGAAACCTCCCGGAAAAGAGCGCCCGGCAGCGCGCCTGCCCGCGTCGTCCATCCCCGCCCGGCATGGAAGTCGGCGTACGCCTGCGCGGGAAGTCCGCCGACTGACCGTCGCAGCGCCGCAGACCACGCTGATCCGCCCACCTTGCGAGCGCACGGATGCGCCTGTCCCGCACGACCCAGAACGCCCGCGCCCTCCGGCGCCTTATGACCGACGCCGAGCGCCGCCTCTGGCGCGTGCTGCGCCACCGCCAGGTACAGGGCTGCCGGTTCCGGCGCCAGCACCCCATTGGCCCCTACATCGCCGACTTCGCCTGCCTGGAACGCGGCCTGGTCATTGAAGTCGACGGCAGCCAGCACGCCGTCAGCACGACCGACCCGACCCGCGACGCCTACCTCCGCCGTCACGGATACCGGGTGCTCCGGGTGTGGAATCACGATGTGCTCCAGAACATCGAAGGCGTCTGCCAGGTGATCGCGCAACTGCTGGGCGCCGGCCATGTGGCCCCATAAGCATGCCGACCGCGAGGCCCCTTCCCCCGCCCCGGGTCTGCCCCTTCCCCCGCTCCGGATCTGCCCCTTCCCCCGCTCCGCGGGGGAAGGCTGGGATGGGGGCGAAGGTCGCCGCGCCATCACCCCAAATGCGAAAGTCGCTCCTGCTCCAGAAGCGACGCGACCGTCGGCCCCCACCCCAACCCTCCCCCGCGGAGCTGGGGAGGGGGCAGGAGCACCCAACCGCGACGATCAGCCCCTTCCCCCGCTGTGCGGGGGAAGGCTGGGATGGGGGCGAAGGTCGCCGCGCCATCACCCCAAAGCGAAAGTCGCTCCCGCTCCAGAAGCGACGCGACCGTCGCCCCCACCCCAACCCTCCCCCGCGCAGCGGGGGAGGGGGCAGAAGCGACCGCTCCTGCTCCAGAAGCGACGCGACCGCCGGCCCCCACCCAAACCCTCCCTCGCGCAGCGGAGAAGGGGGCAGGATCAACCGATCGCGACGATCAGCCCCTTCCCCCGCTGTGCGGGGGAAGGTTGGGATGGGGGCGAAGATCGCCGCGCAATCACCCCAAAGCGAAAGTCGCTCCTGCTTCTAGAAGCGACGCGACCGTCGGCCCCCACCCCAACCCTCCCCCGCGAAGCGGGGAAGGGGGCAGAAGCAAGCGGCTCCTGCTTCTAGAAGCGACGCGACCGTCGGCCCCCACCCCAACTCTCCCCCGCGAAGCGGGGGAGGGGGCAGAGGCAAGCGGCTCCTGCTTCAGAAGCGACGCGACCGTCGGCCCCCACCCCAACCCTCCCCCGAGAAGCGGAGGAGGGGAAGGACCCGCATATTGTGTTGACCAATCACCACGCCCCCACTATCTTGTGGTCGTCGATGGTGCCGACCCGGCCACGGGAAGGCTTAAAGGGAATCCGGTGAGGCCACCCGAGGCGGGGTGCCGATTCCGGAGCTGCCCCGCAGCGGTAACTGGTAACGACCCGCGTCAACGGCACTGGCCCCCTTCGGGCTGGGAAGCGACGCGCAGTAGGCAACGACGACGGGCTCGCCCCGCCGTCCCGACCGGAAGCCCGAAAACCTGCCACGACCGGTCGCAGCGATGCGTCCGATTGGCGAGGCGTCTCCGCGGGGAGCGACGGTCGACCGCCCGGGCCGTGCCCGGAGGGGAGGGGCCCGGCCCCGATCGCCCGGCAGGACGCCAGCGGTCTCCCCATCTGCGTCGTCCGTCGTGTTTCGTGTGGATGCCGGCTCGCCCGAGGGGGCGAGGGCCGGTGTGCACGCCTCGACGGTCCCCCGATCGCAGGCCGTGCGACCGCTTTCGCTTCTTCTCCCAGTCCTTGGAGAGGAAAGCCATGAACACATCCGCCACCGTCGACGCCGTCCTGGCCGACCCCGCCACCGTCGAAGCCTGCGCCAGCCCCGACGGCACCGCTGCCAACCGTGCCGCCCACGGCAGCCAGAACCCCCACGGCGATCCCGCCACCACCCAGGCCAGCTTCGCGCTCACCCCGCCGCACGCCGCGGCCACGATGGCCGTCACCAAGCGCGACGGCCG
Organism: Lysobacter solisilvae; assembly: GCF_016613535.2. Taxonomy (NCBI): domain Bacteria; kingdom Pseudomonadati; phylum Pseudomonadota; class Gammaproteobacteria; order Lysobacterales; family Lysobacteraceae; genus Agrilutibacter; species Agrilutibacter solisilvae. Next base: position 187,244 of record NZ_CP071518.1, on the reverse strand, counting down.
CCGCGAGCCGGTCGACGTGGGCAAGATCGTCCGCGCGGTGACGCGCTGCTGCGACGGGCTCAACGACATCGATCCGATGCGCGTGGCGCTCAAGACCATCGCCGGCATCTTCGACGGCGCCACCACGCGCGAACTGGACGAACTGTCCATCCGCACCGCCGCCGCCTTCACCGCCGAGGAACCGCAGTACGCACGCCTGGCCGCGCGCCTGCTCGCCGGTTACATCGACAAGGAGGTTGCCGGCCTGGGCGTGCACTCGTTCTCGCAGTCGATCGTGCTCGGCCACGAACTGGGCCTGATCAACGACCGCGTACGCGAGACCGTCGAGACCCACGCGCGCAAGTTCAACGACGCCATCGACACCGCCCGCACCCAGCGCTTCGAGTACTTCGGCCTGCGCACGCTCTACGACCGCTACCTGCTCAAGCACCCGCAGCGGCGCAGCGTGATCGAGACGCCGCAGCAGTTCTTCATGCGCATCGCGGTGTCGCTCACGCAGTCCCCCGCCGAGGCGCTGGAGCTGTACCGGCTGATGTCCAGCCTGGATTACATCCCCAGCTCGCCGACGCTGTTCAACTCGGGCACGCGCCACGAGCAGCTGTCCTCGTGCTTCCTGCTGGACTCGCCCCAGGACAGCCTGACCGACATCTACGCCCGCTACGGCGATGTCGCCCAGCTGTCCAAGTTCAGCGGCGGCATCGGCGAGGCGTATTCGCGCATCCGTTCTCGCGGCTCGCTGATCCGTTCCACCAACGGGCGCAGCAACGGCATCGTGCCGTGGCTGAAGACGCTCGACGCCTCGGTGGCGGCGGTCAACCAGGGCGGCAAGCGCAAGGGCGCGGCCTGCATCTACCTGGAAACCTGGCACGCCGACATCGAGGAGTTCCTCGAGCTGCGCGACAACACCGGCGACGAGGCGCGGCGCACGCACAACCTCAACCTGGCCAACTGGGTCCCCGACCTGTTCATGCAGCGCGTGGAAGCCGACGGCGACTGGTCGCTGTTCGATCCCTACGCGGTGCCCGCGCTGCCCGACCTGTGGGGCGAAGCCTTCGAGCGCGCCTACGTGCAGGCCGAGCAGCAGGGCCTGGCCATGCGCACGGTGAAGGCGCGCGAGCTGTACGCGCGGATGATGAAAGTGCTGGGCGAAACGGGCAACGGCTGGATGACCTTCAAGGACGCCTCCAACCGCACCTGCAACCAGGTCGGCCCCGGCCGCACCGTGCACCTGTCCAACCTGTGCACCGAGATCCTTGAAGTCACCTCCGCCGAGGAAACCGCGGTGTGCAACCTGGGCTCGGTGAACTTGGCCCAGCACGTGGCCACGCTCGAGGACGGCGCGGCGGCCTTCGACTTCGACAAGCTCGCCCAGACCGTGCGCGTGGCCGTGCGCCAGCTCGACCGCGTGATCGACCTGAACTTCTATCCGATCGAATCGGCGCGCCGTTCCAACCTGCGCTGGCGCCCGGTCGGCCTGGGCGTGATGGGCCTGCAGGATGTGTTCTTCAAGCTGCGCCTGCCCTTCGATTCGGAGCAGGCGCTGCAGCTGTCCACGCGCATCGCCGAGCATGTCTACCTGCATGCGCTGGACGCGTCCTGCGAGCTGGCACAGATGCACGGCGCGCACCCGACCTGGAGCGAAACGCGCGCGGCCACCGGCGCGCTGCAGTTCGACCTGTGGGGCGTCACGCCCACGCAGACCGACGCCTGGGACGCGCTGAAGGCGCGCATCGTCCAGCACGGCCTGCGCAATTCCCTGCTGATCGCCATCGCGCCGACGGCGACCATCGCCTCGATCGCCGGCTGCTACGAGTGCATCGAGCCGCAGGTGTCCAACCTGTTCAAGCGCGAGACGCTGTCGGGCGACTTCCTGCAGATCAACCGCTACCTGGTGGACGAACTGAAGAAGCTGGGCCTGTGGACGGAAGCCACGCGCGACGCGATCAAGCTGGCGGAAGGTTCGATCCAGAACGTGGCGGGCATTCCCGACCCGCTCAAGGCCGTCTACCGCACGGCCTGGGAGCTGCCGCAGAAGGCGCTGATCGACCTGGCCGCCGCGCGCGGCCCGTACTTGGACCAGTCGCAGTCGCTCAACCTGTTCCTGGAGAGCCCGAACATCGGGCGCCTGTCGTCGATGTACATGTACGCGTGGAAGTCGGGCCTGAAGACCACCTACTACCTGCGTTCGCGCCCGGCCACGCGGATCGCCAAGGCCACCGTCACCGCGGCGCCCGTGTCGACGCCCGCGTACACGGACCAGCAGGCACTGGCCTGTTCGCTGGAGAACCCGGAGTCCTGCGAGGCCTGCCAGTAGCGCTTCACCGGATGCATCGACGCCGCGGCCACCACCCGGATGTGGCCCCGCATGGAAGCCGGACGCCCGTCGATGCATCCGATCCATCTTCCACGTTCCTCTTTTCCTCTCCGCGCGGGCGCTGCCGGAAGGCACCCCCCCGCTGCCCGTCCCGCGCCCGTCGCGGGGAGGATTTTTCCCATCCGATCCGGAGCCTCCATGTCCGCCGCCCTGTCCGCCGCGACCCAGCAACTGCTCGACCCGGGCTTCGCCCTCACCCTGCGACCGATGCGCTACCCGCAGTTCTACGAGATGTACCGCGACGCGATCCGCAACACCTGGACCGTGGAGGAGATCGACTTCGGCATCGACCTCAATGACCTGCGCAACAAGCTCAGCGCGGCCGACCGCCACCTGATCGAGCGCCTGGTGGCCTTCTTCGCCACCGGCGACTCGATCGTCGCCAACAACCTGGTGATCAACCTCTACGAGCACGTCAACGCGCCCGAGGCGCGCATGTACCTGTCGCGGCAGCTCTACGAGGAAGCGCTGCACGTGCAGTTCTACCTGACCCTGCTGGACGCCTACATCCCGGATCCGGCGCGCCGCGCAGAGGCCTTCGCCGCGATCGACAGCATTCCGTCCATCCGCGCCAAGGCCGCGTTCTGCTTCAAGTGGATGGACTCGGTGCAGTCGCTGCGCAGGCTGGAAACGCGCGAACACCGCCGGGCCTTCCTGCTCAACCTGATCTGCTTTGCCTGCTGCATCGAAGGCCTGTTCTTCTTCGCGGCCTTCGCCTACGTCTGGTTCCTGCGTTCGCGCGGCCTGCTGCCCGGCCTGGCCGCCGGCACCAACTGGGTGTTCCGCGACGAGTCCGGGCACATGGCCTTCGCCTTCGAGGTGATCCACACCGTCCGGCTCGAGGAGCCCGGCCTGTTCGACGCCGACATGGAGGCGCAGGTGCGCGCGATGCTGCGCGAAGCGATCGAGGTCGAATCGGGTTTCGCCGACGACGTGCTGTCCGGTGGCGTCAACGGCCTGTCGGCACTGGAGATGCGCCAGTACCTTGGAATACGTCGCCGACCTGCGCCTGTCCGCGCTGGGGCTGGCGCCGGAATTCGGCGCGCGCAATCCATTCGCGTTCATGGACCTGCAGGACGTGCAGGAGCTGACCAACTTCTTCGAACGGCGCGTGTCGGCCTACCAGGTGGGCATCAGCGGCGCGGTGGGGTTCGACGATGCCTTCTGAAGCGACGACTGCTGAAGCGACGGCTACTGAAGCGACCGAAGCGACGGCTTCTGAAGCTCCGACTTCTGGGGCGATGTCCTCGAGACCTGATCCGGAGCGCGGCCACGCGGGCGACGCGACGGCGCCGGCGGCGGATCCCAGGGCCAGCCGCACCGCGCGAAGCGCGCCTGTGGGAGATCGTGTTTCCCGACCACGCCAACCACCTGGGCACGCTGTTCGGTGGCCAGGCGCTGGCGTGGATGGACAAGGCGGCCTTCATCGCCGCCACGCGCTTCGCCCGGCGCACGGTCGTCACCGCGCGGTCGGAGCAGGTGGATTTCCGCGTCCCCGTGCGGCAGGGGCAGCTGGTGGAGCTGGTGGCCCGCGTCGGCGAGGTGGGCCGCAGTTCCATGCAGGTCGACGTCGAGCTGTACACGGAGGATCCGCACGCCGGCACGCGCCACCTGTGCACGAGCGGCCGCTTCGTGATGATCGCGCTGGACGCCAATGGCCGGACGGCGCCGATCGCGGGGTAGGGCAGCGAGTTGGGGGCAGCGGCAGGGGAAACGAGGCCTGCTTCCCGCGGGTGAGGCCCCGGGTGAGTCGCGGCCAGGCGCGGCGTTCACCGCAAGCCGCGCAACCTCGCCGGCGCGCGACGGGCGTGCGCGAGGCCGGTAATTCCGCCGCTGGCGGCCGCGCCCTGGCTCGACCGTACCGCCACGGCGGGCGCGATACTATGCCGCCCCCTGATACCGCGGATGCAAGATGGCCAAGGCACTGAGGATCGCGCTGGCGCAGTTCGACTTTCCGGTGGGCGCGATCGAGGCCAACGCCGCCCGCATCGGGCAGATGATTGCGGTCGCCCGCGACGAACACCGGGCCGACATCGTGCTGTTCCCGGAACTGGCCCTGTGCGGCTATCCGCCGGAAGACCTCCTGCTGCGGCCGTCGTTCCTTTCGCAGTGCGATGCCGCCATCGCCCGCATTGCGCGCGAGGCGCGCGGCATCGTCGCCGTGGTCGGCTGGCCGCAGGCCGCGGGCGCGGTGGTGTACAACGCCGCCAGCGTCCTGCGCGACGGCGCCATCGCCCAGACCTACCGCAAGCGCGAGCTGCCCAACTACGCCGTGTTCGACGAGCGGCGGTACTTCGACGTGGATCCCGACCGCGACGACTGCGTGTTCGACGTGGACGGCGTGCGCGTGGGCCTGATCATCTGCGAGGACGTGTGGTTCGCCGAACCGCTGGCCAGCACGGTGCGCGCCGGCGCGGAACTGGTGCTGGTGCCCAATGCCTCGCCGTTCGAGCGCGACAAGCACGCCCAGCGCGACGCGCTGCTGGCCCAGCGCGTGCAGGAGAGCGGCGTCGCGGTGGCCTATCTCAACGTGGTCGGCGGGCAGGACTCGGTGGTGTTCGACGGCGCCAGCGTGCTGGCCGACGGCGACGGCCGCGTGCATGCGGCGGCGAAGGCCTTCGAGGACCACTGGCTGGTCGCGGACTTCGACCCGGCCACCCGCGGCTTCACGCCGGTGGCCTGGCCGGCCGAGGACGACGAAGGCCGCGACGGCCTGGCCTGGCGCGCGATCGTGCGCGGCACGCGCGACTACTGCGCGAAGAACGGCTTCACCAAAGTGTGGCTCGGCCTCTCCGGCGGCATCGACTCGTCGCTGGTGATGGCCGTGGCGGTGGACGCGCTGGGCGCCGACAACGTCACCGCCGTGCGCATGCCCTCGCGCTACACCGCGGACCTGTCCAACGACCTGGCCAGCGAGCAATGCCTCCGGCAGGGCGTGCGCATGGTCACCGTCCCCATCGAGAAGCCCTTCCAGGGCTACCTCGACGCGCTGGCGGAGGTGTTCGACGGCGCCGCGCCGGATGTCACCGAGGAGAACCTGCAGTCGCGCGCCCGCGGCGCGCTGATGATGGCGCTGTCCAACAAGTTCGGCGGCCTGCTGCTGACCACGGGCAACAAGAGCGAGTACGCGGTCGGCTACGCGACCATCTACGGCGACATGTGCGGCGGCTACGCGCCGATCAAGGACCTCTACAAGACCGAGGTCTACGCCCTGGCGCGCTGGCGCAACGCGATGGCCGGCGAGCCGGTCATTCCCGTCGGCGTCATCGATCGTCCGCCATCGGCCGAACTGCGCGACAACCAGAAGGACGAGGACTCGCTGCCGCCCTACGACGTGCTCGACGCGATCCTGCTGCGCCACGTCGACATGGAGCAGTCGGGCGAGGAGATCATCGCCGCCGGCTTCGACCGGGCCACGGTGGAGCGCGTGTTGAAGCTGGTGCGGATCAGCGAGTGGAAGCGCCATCAGGCCGCCCCCGGACCGAAGGTGTCGCGCCGGGCGTTCGGCCGCGAACGCCGCTACCCGATCACCAACGGGTTCAGGGAATGAGGTTGCGGCACGTGGTGTCGCTGCTGGCGCTTTTGTCGGGACTGCCGTTGGCGCTGCTGCTGGCGGGCTGCACCTCGCATGCGCCGGCCATGGGCGGCGCGATGCCGGCGGCGGCGACGCCGTCAGATCCCCCGAGACGTTTCCCCGCCCGCGGACGACTGCCCCATCCCCGGCGAGATGGCGCACTGGCAGGCCGACTACTGCATGGCGCAGGTCGGCACCGACGACATCATCGCGGCGGGCCCCTGCCTGGAACGCGAGTCGGCCGTGCGCTTCCGCAGCGCGTGCAGCGCCAAGCAGCACTACAAGGCGGGGCTGTGCGAACAGGTGATCGCGAATGGATCCCGCGGCGGCAGCGTCGAGGCCTGCGTGGCCGATCCGGAGTTCGCCGGACGCACGGTGCGCGACGGCGGGGCGTGACGCTTAGCCCCCTCCCCCGCTCTGCGGGGGAGGGTTGGGGGGGCGCCGATCGCGGTTGCACTCAAGTACGGCGCGATTGATCGCTTTTGCTTTGAGCGTTGTCGGGATGGCGGCGATCGGTGACTCCCCCATCCCAACCTTCCCCCGCGAGCGGGGGAAGGGGCCAGGAGCAAGCGGGGAAGGGGCGATCGGTCAGCCCACGATCTCCACCGCCTGACCCGTCACCTCGATCCCGCCCTGCAGGCCGATGTCGACCACCAGCCGGCTGGGGCGGCCCATGTCCTCGCCCTGCCACACCGTCACCGTGGCCGGCGGTGCGACCAGGGCCCAGTTCGCGCAGGTAGGCGCCCAGCGCGGCTGCGGCCGCACCGGTGGCCGGGTCCTCGACCACGCCGCCCACCGGGAACGGGCCGCGTGCATGGAAGACCGTCGCCGATTCGCGCCAGATGACGATGCCACCCTGCAGGTCATGCGTGTTGCACCACGCCAGCAGGCCTTCGAAGTCGTAGTCCAGCGCCGCCAGCTGCGCGCGCGTGCGTACGCCGACGATGAATTCGCGTCCGCCGGCGTAGGCGATGCGCGTCGGCAGCCCGGGATCGAGCGCGTCCGCGTCCAGCCGCAGCACGTGGGCCAGCGAAGTGGCCAGGTCCGGGACCTCCGATTCCACGTACGGCTCCACGCTGGTGAGCGTGGCCGCGGCGATGCCGTCGTCGATGCGGGTGGCCACGCGGACCTCGCCCGCGCGGGTGTGGAAACGCAGCCGGCCGGGACCGGCGCGCTCGGCCAGGGCCGCCGCCGTGGCGATCGTGGCGTGGCCGCAGAAGCGCACTTCGCCGGTCGGCGCGTAGAAGCGCAGGTCGAATTCGTCGTCGCCGCGCGGCGACAGGAACGCCGATTCGGAGTAGCCCAGCCGGGCGGCGACCGCCTGCATGGCGGCCGCATCGAGGCCGCGTGCGTCGAGCACGACGCCGGCCGGGTTGCCGCCGCGCGGGTCCGCGGTAAAGGCGCTGTAGTGGAGGATCTGGGGTTCGTGCATCGCGGGCTCCTGGGCCTGTCCGCGCTCCCGGGGGAGGGCGGACGCTGGGGGTAGGGGCCCAGTGTGCGCGGTGGGCGGGCCATGGGCGCGCCCGGCGGGGGATGCTGTTTTGCCCGGTTCGCCCTGTCCAATCCGAACGCCGCCCCGAGGGCGCTGCCCAGACGAAAACGCCGCCCCGAGGGGCGGCGTTCCGGTGATCAGGCGAGCAGCCGACGATCAGTCGTCGTCGTTGTCATCCATCTCCAGCGGCGACTTGTCGCCGGCGAAGGGGTTGAGCTTGCGCAGCGTGCTCGGATAGTCCGGCCAGTCGTCGCCGGTCAGGTACGGGTGGTTAGGGTCGTTCTGCTGCAGGACGCGGCGGGCGTCGTCGGCCAGCGCCTTGTTGCCCAAGCCGGTGTAGGCCACCGCGAGCGTCGCCACGGCATCGCTCTGGTACTTGCTTTGCGGATACACCTCGAGCACGCGCTTGGCGCGGTCGGCGGCGGCGACGTAGGCCGTCCGGCGCAGGTAGTACAGCGCGACGTCCAGTTCGTGGCGCGCGAACAGGTTGCGCAGGTCGGCCATGCGGGCGCGCGCGTCGTCGGCGTAGCGGCTGTTCGGATAGCGCTCCACGACGATCTGGAAGTCGTTGAAGGCCTGCTGCGGCGTGGCCAGGTCGCGCCGCGAGGCGTCGAGCTTCCACACCTTCTGCAGGAACACCGTCTGCCGGCTGGAGTCGGTCAGGCCGCGCAGGTAGTACATGTAGGCGGTCTGGCGGTGGGTCGGGTAGGTGCGGATGAAGCGGTCGATGCTGCTGATCGCGTCGTCGTGCTTGCCGGCCTTGTACTGGGCGTAGGCGGTTTCGATCAGCGCCTGCTCGGTGTACGGGCCGTAGGGGTACTGGGCGACCAGCCGCTTGAAGGTGTTCTCGGCGCCGGCCCAGTTGCCGCGGGTCATCGAGCGGTGGCCGCGGTCGTAGAGCGTCTCCACCGGCTGGCCCTCGTCCGCGTCCTTGTCCTTGAAGGCTCCCTTGATCGACTTGCAGCCGGATCCGGCGAGAACGGCGATCAGCAGCAGCAGGAGCGGCAGGACACGAAAAGAGCGTGGGGTCATGGCGTGGGACGCAGGGGGCACGAAACCCGGATAATAACAGCCTGGGGCCCCGGCCCCTGAACCATCGCACCGCGTCGCCCTCCTTTCCCTCCGAGCCGCCCCCCATGACCGGCCCCGCTTCCACCCTTTCCGCGACTGTCCCCGACAGCAGCGCCGGCCGCCGTTTCGACGCGGTGCTGGCGGACCTGTTCCCCGACTATTCGCGTTCGCGCCTCTCGGCCTGGATCAAGTCCGGCGACGCCCTGCTCGATGGCCAGTCCGCCCGCCCGCGCGATCCGGTACGCGGCGGCGAGACGGTCACCGTCAACGTGGTGCTGGAGATCCAGACCCACAGCGCGCCGGAGGACATCGCGCTGGACGTGCTGTACGAGGACCAGCACGTGTTCGTCATCGACAAGCCGGCCGGCCTGGTCGTGCATCCCGGCGCCGGCAACCCGGCCGGCACCCTGGTGAATGCGCTGCTGCACCGCGACGCCTCGCTCAATGCGCTGCCACGAGCCGGCATCGTGCATCGCCTGGACAAGGACACCTCCGGCGTCATGGTCGTCGCGCGCACCCTGCCTGCGCACACGGCGCTGATCGAGCAGTTGTCCTCGCGCGAGGTGCATCGCCAGTACCTGGCCGTGGTCGTGGGCGCGCTGGTATCGGGCGGCACCGCGAACGCGCCGATCGACCGGCATCCCCGCGACCGCATCCGCATGGCCGTGCGCGAGGATGGCCGCGACGCGGTCACCCATTTCCGCCTGCGCGAGCGCTTCCGCGCACACACGCTGCTCGAGTGCCGCCTGGAAACCGGTCGCACCCACCAGATCCGCGTGCACATGGCGCACCTCAAGCATCCCATCGTCGGCGATCCGCTCTACGGCGGCCCGCTCAAGCTGCCGCGCGGCGCCACGCCGGAGCTGATCGAGGCCCTGCGCGGTTTCCGTCGCCAGGCGCTGCATGCCGAAACGCTGGAGTTCGCCCATCCGGTGAGCGGGCAGGCCGTGCGCTGCACGGCCCCGGTGCCCGACGACCTGCGCAACCTGGTCAAGCATCTGCACGACGACACCGCCGCCGCCAAGGCGGCCGGGCGCGGCTGAGGGCCGATGGACGCCGCGTTCCTGCATGCGGACTGGCCTGCGCCGCCGGGCGTGCGGGGGTTCACCACCCTGCGCTCCGGGCCCGGAGGTTCCGGACCAGGCACGTCCGCGCCGCCGTTCGACCGTTTCAACCTGGGCCTGCGCTCCGGCGACGACGCGGTCACCGTGCACCGCAACCGCGACGCGCTGCGGGAAGCGGCCGGCCTGCCGGCCGCGCCGCACTGGCTGGCGCAGGTGCACGGCACGCAGGTGGTGCGCTTCGACGCGCCCGCGTCGCCCACCGCCGACGGGGATTGCCGGTCGATGGAGCCCGAGGCCGATGCCGCGGTGACCTCCGTGCCGGCCTGCGTGCTGGCGATCCTTACCGCCGACTGCCTGCCGGTGCTGTTCGCAGCGAAGGACGGCCGCGAAGTGGCCGCCGCGCATGCGGGCTGGCGCGGCCTGTGCGGCGGAGTGCTGGAAGCGACATTGGCCGCGATGCGCACGCCGCCGGACCAGGTCATCGCCTGGCTGGGCCCGGCCGCCGGGCCGGGCGACTACGAGATCGGCGTGGAGGTGTACGACGCCTTCGTCTCCCGGGACTGGAGCGCCGGCGAGGCCTTCACCGTGACGCGCCCGGACCACTGGCGCGTGGACCTGTACGCCCTCGCGCGACGCCGCCTCACGCAGGCCGGCATGGCGGCCGCCGACATCCATGGCGGCGGGCTGAGCACGATCGCCGAGCCCGCGCGCTTCTATTCGCATCGCCGCGACCAGCGCACCGGGCGCATGGCCTCGCTGGTGTGGATCGCGCCGGCGCGCTGACATGGCCCGCGACCTTCCGGCGAGCGTGACACCGGCAGCCGCCGCCCCGATCTTCCCGCGCCTGCTCGGCGCGCGTTTCGACAACCTGCCGCCGACCGTGCGACGCCTGCACGTCCGACCGGGCCTGCAGCGCTGGCGCGGCGAAGTCGAAGTGGAGCGCGGTCGCGGCTGGCTGTCGCGCCTGTGCGCATGGGCGACGCGCCTGCCGCCGGCGGGGCGGGGCCCGATCGTGGTGGACATCGATGCCGCGCCGGAGCGCGAACAGTGGACGCGCCACGTCGCCGGCCACGCCATGCGGTCCACGCTGCGAGCCGAGCGGGGCCTGCTGTGCGAGCGCCTGGGCCTGGTGGAATTCGGATTCGTGCTGGATGCGGCCGACGGCGTGCTGCTCTGGCGTGTCGCCCGCGTGCGCGCCTTGGGCGTGCCGCTGCCGGCGCGCTGGTTCGACCAGGTGGTCGCGCGCGAGTTCGAACGCGACGGCCGCTACGGCTACGACGTGGCCGCGCACCTGCCGCTCGCCGGCCTGCTCGTGCATTACCGGGGGTGGCTGGATGGCGCCTGAGGCCGGTCAGGTGGCCGTGGTCGACCCGGTTCAGGCCGCGGACGTGCGAGCGACCGCGCCGGACGCGCCGGCGGCCGCGGTGATCGTCTTCGACGGTGTCTGCGTGCTGTGCAACGGCTGGGTGCATTTCCTGTTGCGGCATGACCGCAGGGCGCGCTATCGATTCGCCGCCATGCAGTCGGGCTCGGGTCGCGCGCTGCTGGACGCGCATGGCCTGGATCCGGATGCCCCGGCCTCGCTGCTGCTGCTCGAGCATGGCCGCGCCTGGACCGACACCGACGCCATCGTGCGCGTGATCGGCGGGCTGGGCGGTGCATGGCGGTGCGCCCGCCTGCTGTCCGTGCTGCCCCGGCCGCTGCGCAACCGGCTCTACCGCGTGCTGGCGCGCAACCGCTATCGCTGGTTCGGCCGCCGGGATGCCTGCCTGGTGCCGACGGCGGAGCACCGCCACCGTTTCCTGCCGTAGGCCGCTACGGCGCGGCCCTGCTCAGGCTGAGCGCAGCGCCGCCAGGAAATCCTGCCGCCAGGCGGCGATGTCGTGCTTCTCGATGCAATCCATCATGACCCGCCAGCGTGCCAGCCGTTCCTCCAGCGGCATGGTCAACGCCGCGGCGATGGCATCGGCCACACCGTCGACGTCGTAGGGATTGACCTGCAGGGCGTGGGTGAGCTCGCGCGCCGCGCCGGCGAAACTCGACAGCACCAGCACGCCCGGATCGGCCTCGTCCTGCGCGGCGACAAACTCCTTGGCCACCAGGTTCATGCCGTCGCGCAGCGGCGTCACCAGGGCCACCCGCGCCAGGCGGTAGAAGCCGGCCAGCGTGGCGTGCGGGTAGTTGCGGTTGACGTAGCGAACCGGCGTCCAGTCGGCGTCGGCGTGCCGGCCGTTGATGTGTCCGGCCAGCCCCTCCAGTTCCTGCCGAAGCTGGCGGTATTCGGGCACGTCGCCGCGGGACACCGGTGCGATCTGCAGGTAGGTCAGCCGGCCGCGCAGTTCCGGATGCCGCTGCAGGAAGCGGGAGAAGGCGCGGAACCGCTCCGGCAGGCCCTTGGAGTAATCCAGCCGGTCCACGCCGATGGCCAGCGAGCGCCTGGACAGGCTCGCGGCCAGGCGCTTCACGCTGGCCTTGCCCACGGCTTTTTCGGCCAGCGACCGGATATGCGCCGTGTCGATGCTGATCGGAAACGCACCGGCCCGCAGCCGGCGGCCCAGCGCGGTTTCCAGCACACCGTGCTCGATCACCTGGCCATGCCCGAACAGGCGCACATAATCCTGGAAGCGCTCCAGGTCGCGCTCGGTCTGGAATCCCACCAGGTCGTACGCCGACAGGCCCTCGAACAGCCGGCGATGGTCGGGCAGCGCTGCCAGCAGGTCGGAGGAGGGCATCGGCACGTGCAGGAAGAAGCCCAGCCGGCAACGCACACCGCGCTCGCGCAGCAGCTGCGCCAGTGGGATCAGGTGGTAGTCGTGGATCCACACCACGTCGTCGGGCCGCAGCAGCGGCGCGAGCTTCTCGGCGAACAGCGCATTGACGCGCAGGTAACCGGCATAGGTCTCGCGGCTGTAGTCGACCAGGTCCATGCGGAAATGCAGCAACGGCCAGAGCGTGCGGTTGGCGAAGCCGTCGTAGTAGTCGCCGGCGTCCTGTTTCGACAGGTCGATGGTGAGGAATTGGACGTTGCCCAGCCGTTGTTCGTGCATCTGACCGGATTCGGCCGCGATTTTCCCGCTCCAGCCGAACCACAGGCCGCCGGCTTCCTCCATCGAGGCCTTGAGCGCGATGGCCAGCCCGCCGGCGCGGGCTTCCTCCGGTAGTGCGACGCGGTTGGACACCATCACCAGGCGGCCCATCGCGCCCTCCCTGCGGTGGCTTTGGGTGCCTGCAGCGCCCTCACGTGGCGTCCGTCCACGGACGGCTCAAGCGCATCGCGGCGATGATCAGGCCCACGTGCGAATAGGTCTGCGGGAAGTTGCCCCAGGCCTGCGCGTCCTCGAAGGTGAGGTCCTCCGACAGCAGGCCCAGGTGGTTGCGCTTGGCCAGCAGGCGCTCGAACATGTCGCGCGCCTCTTCCTTGCGGCCGATCGCGGCGAGCGCGTCGATGTACCAGAAGGTGCAGATGGTGAAGCTGGTTTCCGGCGTGCCGAAGTCGTCCGGCGCGGTGTAGCGGAACAGCGCGTCGCCGCGCTTGAGCTCGCGGCCGATGGCCTCCACCGTGGCGACGAAGCGCGAGTCGTGCGGCGCCACGAAGCCCAGGTCGGCGAGCAGCAGCAGCGAGGCGTCGAGCCGGTGGCCGCCGAACACGTCGACGAAGTGGCCGCGGCGCAGGTCGAACGACGACTGCAGGATGTGCTCATGCATGGCCTCGGCGCGATCGCGCCAGAAGGACGCGCGATCATGCAGTTGCAGGTGCCAGGCGATCCGCGCCAGGCGGTCGCATGCGGCCCAGCACATCACCGACGAGTAGGTATGGACCTCGGCGCGTCCGCGGAACTCCCACAGTCCGGCGTCGGGCTGGTCGTGCATCGCGAAGGCACGCTCGCCGACCGGTTCCAGGCGCCGGAACATCGCCGCGTCGCCCGGCCGCCCGAGGCGGCGATCGAAGAACAGCTGGGTCGAGGCCAGCACCACGCTGCCGTAGACGTCGTGCTGCCGCTGCAGCCAGGCCAGGTTGCCGCGCCGCACCGGCCCCATGCCGCGGTAGCCGGTCAGCGTCGGCACTTCCTCCTCGGCCAGCTCGGCCTGGAAGCCGATGCTGTACAGCGGTTGCAGCGCACCGGACTCGAAGGTGGCCAGGTTGAACAGATAGCCCAGGTATTCCTCCATCGTGCGCGTCGCGCCCAGGCGGTTTAGCGCGCGCACGACGAAGGCGGCGTCGCGCAGCCAGCAGTAGCGGTAGTCCCAGTTGCGCACCGTATGCGGGGCTTCGGGGATGGAGGTGGTGATCGCCGCCACGATTGCGCCGGTGTCCTCGTACTGGCACAGCTTGAGCGTGATCGCGCTGCGGATCACGGCTTCCTGCCATTCCAGCGGGATCGAGAGGTTGCGCACCCATTCGCGCCAATAGGAGATGGTGCGGTCCTCGGCGGTGCGGACATAGGCGGCCACCGATTCAGTGAGCGATTCGTCCGCGCCCAGCACCAGGTGGAGTTCGCGGTCGAGCACGAACGGCAGGCCGTCGAGGATCATCCGCACCGGCGCGTCGCTGGTCAGGCGCAGCGTGAAGCCCGGGATGAGGAAGCGGATGTGGTTGCTGCCCCAGGTGGTCTCCGGCACGGCGGCGCCGTAGTCGCGCAGCGGGCGCAGGCGCACGCGGATGCGCGGGCTGCCCGACAGCGGGCGCACGCGCCGGATCAGCATCACCGGATGGTAGAAGCGGTCGAACCACTTCCAGCGGGGCGCGAAATCGATGACCTCGATGGCATTGCCCTGGCCGTCGCGCAACACCGTGCGCAGCACCGCGGTGTTCTCGATGTAGTGCTGCTCGGCCGAGGTCATGCCCTCCAGTTCGATGGCGTAGTCGCCACCGTCGTGGTCGCGTGGAGACAGCAGGGCGCAGAAGACCGGGTCGCCGTCGAAGGCGGGCACGCAGCCCCACACCACGCGGCCCTGCCGGTCGATCAGTGCCGCGATGGTGCCGTTGCCCACCACGCCAAGGTCGAGGGTTGCCGTCATCGGATCGTCTCCCTGGTGGCGCCCACCGCAAGCTCGTCCGCCGTCGCTTCGCGCGGGCCGGGCTGCGGTGTGGTGGGGCGGGTGGGTGTGTCCGGGCCGAGCAGCATCGCCGCCTGCGCCAGCCAGCGGCGGACGTGTGCCGGGTCGCGCAGCCCATACATGGCCGCGGTGGGTTCGCGGTGGCCCACGCGCACGCTCAGGCCATGCCGCAGGTTGACCGCGTCGAAACCGTGCTCGTCGGTGAGATCGTCGCCGACGAACACGGGCAGGCGTCCCTGGAACGCCGGCGACTGCAGCATCGCCAGGATGCCGTCGCCCTTGTCGTGGCCGTCCGGGCGCAGTTCGACGACGTCATGGCCGGGCTGCAGCTGGTAGCCGGGCAACTGGATGAGCGCCGAATGCGCGAATTCGCGCAGCGGCTCCTCGGCGGCGGGCGCATTGCGCCAGTGCAGCGCCAGGGTCAGGCCTTTGTCCTCGACCAGCGCGCCAGGGAATTTCGCGCACAGCGCCAGCGCGCCTGCGCAGACCACGGCCCATTCGTGTGGCGCCGCGTGGACGCTGACGCCAGCGTCGCGCCGCTGCAACCCATGCAGTCCGATCGCCGGCAGCACCAGCGGCGCGAACAGCGCATCGAGGGTTTCCAGGCGGCGTCCGCTCACCAGTCCCAGGGCGCCGCCCAGCGCGGCGTGAAGGCGGGCCAGGTCGTCCACCAGGCCGTCGGGCACGCGCACCCCGTCCGGATGAGGTGCGAATTCCAGCAGGGTGCCATCCACATCCAGCAGCAGGGCCCAGTCGCGGGCGGGGGATGGCGGAGGCGGCAGGCGGTCGGGGTCTGCGCTCATCCACGCATCTTGAACAGACGCATGTAAGCATCGGGTGGACGCTTGAATCGGGCGGCCCCGGGCCGCATCTGGTGAGCATCGCGGCCGCAGCGCCGTTTCCCCGTACTTCGCCAGGTATTTCCCGGGAATCCCGCCCATGCGAATGGACAAGCTCACCTCACGCTTCCAGCAGGCCCTCAGCGACGCCCAGTCGCTGGCCGTGGGTCGCGACCACAGCCTCATCGAACCCGCGCACCTGCTCACCGCGCTGCTCGACCAGAGCGGCGGCAGCACGCGGCCCCTGCTGTCCCAGTCCGGCGTGAACGTGCCGCTGTTGCGCGAGCGCCTGTCCGAGGCGTTGGACAAGCTGCCCAAGGTCACCGGGCAGGCCGGCAACGTGAGTGTGGGCAACGACCTGGCCCGGCTGCTCAATGTCACCGACAAGCTCGCCCAGCAGCGCGGCGACAGTTTCATCGCCACCGAGCTGTTCGTGCTGGCCGCGCTTGACGACGGCGGCGAGGTGGGCCGCGCGCTGAAGGCCGCCGGTGGCAACAAGGCGAGGATCGAGGCGGCGATCGAGAAGATCCGGGGAGGCGAGGCCGTGCAGTCGGAAAATGCCGAAGACCAGCGCCAGGCGCTGGACAAGTACACCATCGACCTGACCGAGCGCGCCGAGAGTGGCAAGCTCGATCCGGTGATCGGCCGCGACGAGGAGATCCGCCGCACCATCCAGGTCCTGCAGCGCCGCACCAAGAACAACCCGGTCCTGATCGGCGAGCCGGGCGTGGGCAAGACCGCAATCGTCGAGGGGCTGGCCCAGCGCATCATCAATGGCGAGGTCCCCGAAGGCCTGCGGGGCAAGCGCGTGCTGTCGCTGGACATGGGCGCGCTGATCGCCGGCGCGAAGTTCCGCGGCGAGTTCGAGGAGCGCCTGAAGGCCGTGCTCAACGACCTGGCCAAGAACGAAGGCCAGGTGATCCTCTTCATCGACGAGCTGCACACGATGGTCGGCGCCGGCAAGGCCGAGGGCGCGATGGACGCCGGCAACATGCTCAAGCCCGCGCTCGCGCGCGGCGAGCTGCACTGCATCGGCGCGACCACGCTCGACGAATACCGCAAGTACGTGGAGAAGGACGCCGCGCTGGAGCGGCGCTTCCAGAAGGTGCTGGTGGGCGAGCCGTCGGTGGAGGACACCATCGCCATCCTGCGCGGACTCAAGGAAAAGTACGCGGTGCACCACGGCGTGGAGATCACCGACCCGGCCATCGTCGCCGCGGCCACGCTCTCCCATCGCTACATCGCCGACCGCCAGCTGCCGGACAAGGCCATCGATCTGATGGACGAGGCGGCCTCGCGCATCCGCATGGAAATCGATTCCAAGCCGGAGGAACTCGACCGCAAGGAACGCCGGCTGATCCAGCTCAAGATCCAGCGCGAGGCGCTGAAGAAGGAGAAGGACGAGGCCTCCAAGCAGCGCCTGGCGGATCTCGAGGTTGAGATCGCCACGCTCGAGCGCCAGTTCAACGACCTGGAGGAGATCTGGAAGGCCGAGAAGGCCACCCTGCAGGGCGCGACGAAGATCAAGGAGCAGATCGAGCAGGCCCGGCTGGAACTGGAGGCGGCCCAGCGCAAGCAGGACTTCGCCGCGATGAGCGAACTCCAGTACGGTCGCCTGCCGGAGCTGGAAAAGCAGCTGAAGGCGGCGCAGGAAGTGGAGACCCAGGGCTTCACCCTGCTGCAGGACAAGGTCACCGAAGAGGAGATCGCCGAAGTGGTCTCGCGCTGGACCGGCATCCCGGTCAGCAAGATGCTCGAAGGCGAACGCGAGAAGCTGCTGAAGATGGAAGACCAGCTGCATGCGCGCGTCGTGGGCCAGGCCGAGGCGATCAAGGTCGTCTCCGATGCCGTCCGCCGTTCGCGCGCGGGGCTGTCCGACCCGCATCGGCCATCGGGTTCGTTCCTGTTCCTGGGTCCCACCGGCGTGGGCAAGACGG
This sequence comes from Lysobacter solisilvae, assembly GCF_016613535.2. NCBI lineage: Bacteria > Pseudomonadati > Pseudomonadota > Gammaproteobacteria > Lysobacterales > Lysobacteraceae > Agrilutibacter > Agrilutibacter solisilvae. The sequence continues at coordinate 169,835 of NZ_CP071518.1, read as the reverse complement.
AGCTGTCCAAGGCGCTGGCCGAGTTCCTGTTCGACTCCAGCGACGCGATGGTGCGCATCGACATGAGCGAGTTCATGGAGAAGCACGCGGTCAGCCGCCTGGTCGGCGCGCCCCCGGGCTACGTCGGCTACGAGGAGGGCGGTTACCTCACCGAGGCCGTGCGCCGCCGTCCGTACAGCGTGATCCTGCTCGATGAAGTCGAGAAGGCGCACCCGGACGTGTTCAACATCCTGCTGCAGGTGCTCGACGACGGCCGCCTCACCGATGGCGAGGGCCGCACGGTCGATTTCCGCAACACGGTGATCATCATGACCAGCAACCTGGGCTCGCAGATGATCCAGGACATGGCGGTCGACAGCGCCGGCGGCGACGGCTCACCGGAGGCCTACACGCAGATGAAGGCGGCAGTGATGGGCGTGGTCCAGTCGCACTTCCGGCCCGAGTTCATCAACCGGCTCGACGACATCGTCGTCTTCCATCCTCTGGACAAGGCGCAGATCCGCGAGATCGCGAAGATCCAGCTGCGCGGCCTGGACAAGCGCCTGGCCGAGCGCGGCCTGCGGCTGGTGCTGTCGGACCAGGCGCTGGCGCTGCTGGGCAACGTCGGCTTCGACCCGGTGTACGGTGCGCGGCCGCTCAAGCGGGCGGTGCAGCAGCAGCTGGAAAACCCTCTGGCCACGAAGATCCTGGCCGGCGAGTTCGCCGCCGGCGATACCGTGCAGGTGGATGCCGAAGGCGGGCACCTGGTGTTCCGCAAGGGCTGAGATGGCCGGCCACGTCCGTGGGCGTGGCCCTGCGGTTGCCGCGGCGATGCCTGTCGCTCCGTATCAGCCGATCGGCGGCGGCGGCGGGGGCGGCGGGGGCGGCGGGGGTGGCGGTGGGGTCACATCGCTGCCGGGTGGAATGACGGGCGTCGGCGTCGCCGGCGGTGGCGAGGACGGCGGGTTGTGGTTGTGGTCGATGATCTCGTGAACCGCGTAGGCGGTGACCAAGCCGATTATCACCTTCAGCCAGGTCGGCATGCCGCGGAAGTACTGCTTCTGCCACTCGATCGTCCGTTCCGCTTCGTATGAGTCGATCTTCTGCGCCTCGGCCGTGCCATCGGCACGGACGGTGTAGCGCCAGTAGGCGCCGACCGTGGTGGCGATCGGCACCTCCAGGTCCACGCTGCCTTCGATGACCGTCAGCACGTCGCCCGCGTCGCTCGCCTCGAGATTGATCAGGCTTTTGGTGACCAGCTGGATCTTGGGGGACTTCAGGCAGATGTTCTTGGCATGGACGAGCACCTTCCCCTTCAGCATTTCCATGGCGACGCAGCGTGCCGTGACGATCAGGTTGGGATCAGTGTCCTCGTCCAGCTGGATGTAGCCGTCGTAGCCGCCGATGGTGAGATCGAGGCGGACGCTCGTGTCCGCTCCGGTGGCCATCGTGTCGCCATCGAAGATCTTGTACTTGGTCCGCTTCTTGATGCGGGTGCCGTTGATGTAGGCGTTGTCCCCGTCGGCCGCGAGGGTTCCTATCTGTTGTCGCGGCGGCGACTGCGCGGAGACGGTGGCGCAGGCCAGGATATTGCACAGGCCCAGCACGACGATGGCGGCGAGGGTTTTCATGGGTCGGTTCCTTGTGACGATGCGGGCACCGGCTCGAACAGGTCACGCACCTGCACGATCTCGGCGCTGGAGATGCCGCCGGCCGGTATCCATGTGACCTTGTGCGCGACCGCGTCCCAGACGACGAATTCGCCATCGGTCTTGCTGATCAGGAATAGGCGCCCGGGCGTGGCCGCCACCGGCGGTTCGCGGACGAGGCGCAGTACCGGGTAGATCGTCGGGCGCTGCAGTACGCCGTAGTCCATGGGCAGCAGCAACAGGCACAGGGCGACGGACACGATGAACGGCGCGATCAGCCAGGCCCGCCATTTCCAGGGCATGACGATCCACCAGGTCACGCAGGCGAGCAGCACGACGGTCAGTGCCAGGTACAACTGCGCGTCGAACGCGGCGCCCAGGTTGTCGGCTTCCCCCCGCAGCAGCGCCTGGCGCAGACAGGCGGAATCGGTCGCGTCGAACGTGGCGCAGACGGGGGCGGCCCCGTCGTAGAGCAGGTTGGCGACTCCCAGCGGCGCGTACAGCAGATCGAGGACGAAGCCCGTCTTGGCGATGAGATAGACAAAGGCGGCGCCGTAGAGGAGGTAGCGGCCGCGTTCCCACGTATGTTCGACCGCGCTGCGTTGCCGCCAGCCCCGGTAGCGTTCCCGCCATGCGTCCCGCCGTCGCCGGCCGCAAAGCGCCAGGCAGCCCGGCACCAGCAGGAGCAGGCCGAGCACAGCCAGCAGCACGGCGACGATCTCGGCCATCTCCTGGGCCATGGTCAACAGGAACTTGGCGCCTTCCTGCAGGAAGTGGTCGCTGTCGTAGGTGACGAAGCCATACAGGCCCAGCATCGACATGTGGGCCCGGGTCACCAGGTAGCCGCAGGCATAGAGCATGGCGGTGATGCCCGCCAGCGAGCCGCCCACCCAGAGCAGGAACCCCTTCAGGCCGGTGGCGATGCCGATCGCTTCGGGCAGCGCGGCGGTAATCGGGGGCGCCGGCGCCGGGTCCGGCGCGCGCGATCGAGGGTGGTGGGCGGGTGGCCGGGCCTGCATCGTTCGTCATCGGCCGGCGGGGCCGTTGAGCCCGCTGCCGCGCGACGGCCTGGCATGCACCCGGAGCGGGGGCTTCTGCATCGAGGCCATGGCGTTGTCCCTACGCGCGGTTCCTGCCCACTCCAACGCGCAAGTCGGGGGGGAACGGTCAGGCGGGGCGGGGGGTGGGTGAGGTGCCCGGCCTCGGCCCGCTCCAGCCGGCGCCGCATTGTTGTCGCTGCGCGCTGCGGCGCGCTCGAAATCCTCGGCGCTGCAACTAATTCGTGGCGCCTGCTAGACTTCGCGCCGCCTGAGGTGACCGTCGCGTGCTGCGACGGTTGAAACGGGAATCCGGTGCGCCCCCTGTCTGGTCGACAGGGCGGCTATTCCGGAGCTGCCCCCGCAACGGTAGGTGTTGGGCCCAGGATGGCCCGGGAATGGCGAATGCCACTGTGCGCGATGCACGGGAAGGCGCCGCTCCTGGACGCGCTTCAGCGTCCGCGCACGAGCCCGGAGACCGGCCCCAAGGCCTTTCCCGACATGCGGTGGGCTATGTCGCGGGGCCATGCATCCGCGTGCCGTCTCGCCACTCCCTCCCCGCCTGTCCCTTTCCCGGTATACCCGCGCGGGCAGGCGCGGCCTAGGAGTATTGCCATGCGTTCCGTTTTCCTTTCCACGCCGCGGCGCTCGCTGCTGGCGCTTGCGCTCGCGTCCCTCATCGTCCCGACCGTGCGGGCGCAGCCGGCCGGCAACCCGGCCAGCGACCCGGCCACCGACCTCGACGACGTCGTGGTCACCGCCACGCGCACCGCGCAGACCATCGACGCGACGCTCGCCGCGGTGACGGTGATCACCCGTGAGGACATCGACCGCCGCGCACCCGCGTCGCTGCCGGACCTGCTGCGGGGCGTCCCGGGCCTCACCATCGGCGCCAATGGCGGGCCGGGCAAGGTGGCGTCCAGCTTCCTGCGCGGCACCGATTCCGACCACGTGGTGGTGCTCATCGACGGCGTGCGCGCCGGATCGGCCACCAGTGGCGGGATGGCCTTCCAGGACCTGCCGGTCGAGCAGATCGAGCGCGTGGAGATCGTGCGCGGCCCCGTGTCGAGCCTGTACGGCGCCGACGCCGTCGGCGGCGTGATCCAGATATTCACCCGTCGCCCGCACGGCCCCTTCCAGGCGACCGTCAACATCGGTGCCGGCAATTTCGACACCCAGCGCTACGGCGCAGGCGTGTCCGGCCGCAGCGACGCCTCCGGCGGGCACGGTGGCTGGTACTCGGTGCACGCCGCGCACGAAACCACCGGCGGCATCGATTCCTACCGCGACAATCCCGCCTCGCCCTGGGACGATTTCGCCCTCGATCCCGATCGCGACGGTTACCGCAACAGCTCCCTGTCGCTCGGTGGCGGCTACCGGTTCACCCCGGCCTGGGACGTCGAGGCGCGTGCGCTGCGGGCTGAAGGCCACAACGATTACGACAGCAGCTGGTCCAATGAGTCGGACGTGGTGCAGGAGATCCTCGGCAGCCGCGTGCGCTACACGCCCAGCGAGCAGGTCACGGTGACCCTCAATGCCGGCCGCAGCGAGGACACCAGCCACAACTACTACGACGGTGTGTTCATCGACCGCTTCGACACCCGCCGCGACAGTGGTTCGCTGCAGGGCGACTTCGGCGTCGGCCAGGCCCTGCTGAGCGTCGGCTTCGACTGGCGCGAGGACCAGGTCGGCGGCACCACGACCTACGACGTCGAGCAGCGCATCAACCGCGGCCTGTTCGGGCAGTGGCAGCAGCGCTTCGGCGCGCATGCCCTGCAGGCCAGCCTGCGCCGCGACGACGACACCCAGTTCGGTGGCGAGACGACCGGCAGCGTGCTGTGGGGGTGGGACTTCACCGATGCGCTGCGCCTGACGGCGAGTTACGGCACCGCCTACAAGGCGCCGACCTTCAACGACCTCTATTTCCCCGGCTTCGGCAACGCGGCCCTGTCGCCGGAGACCTCGGCCAGCGCGGAACTGGGCCTGCGCGGCAAGCATGGCTGGGGCGGCTGGTCGGTCAACGCGTTCCAGACGCGCGTGGACGACCTGATCGCCTACGACCCGACGCCGACCCCGACCCGTCCGTTCGGCCAGCCGAACAACATCGACAAGGCACGCATCCACGGCGTGGAAGTGACGACCGAAACGACGCTGGCCGGCTGGAGCGTGCAGGCCAACGCGACTTGGCTCGACCCGCGCAACGACAGCGGCGGCTTCGGCGACGACAACCTGCTGCCGCGCCGCCCGCGCCTGAGCGGACGCATCGACGTGGACCGCAGCTTCGGTGCGTGGTCGGTGGGCGGCAGCGTCAATGGCGCCGGCGAGCGCTACGACGATCCGGGCAACTTCGTGCGCGTTCCGGGTTACGGCACCACCGACGTGCGCGTGGGCTACCGGTTCGCACAGGCCTGGTCGGTGCAGCTCAACCTCGACAACGTGTTCGACAAGGACTACGAGACCGTCGCGTTCTATCCGCAGCCCGGTCGCAGCTGGTTCGTGAGCTTGCGGTACAGCGGGCAGTAGTCCGGCGGACTGCCGCGCTCGGGCGGTGCGGGCTCCTTCCCCCGTAAGCGGGAAGGAGCCCAGGGCGCTGGGTTACATCCCGGCCGTCACACCGCCGCCGGGGGCAGGTGTTTCGCCCCGCGGTAGGTGGGCGTCGCCATCACCATTTCCGCGATGCTGTGCGCCAGTTCGCGCTCGGCCATCACGGCCGCGTCGGCGCCGTGCTCGAGCAGGTGCTTGACCTCGGCGTCGCTGTGGCCACGCGCGACGATGCTCATCGTCGGGTTCACGCGGCGCAGGGTGGTGATGATCTGGCCGGCCTCCAGCGCGTTGGGAATGGCCAGCAGGGCCATGTGCGCCCGCTCGGGGGCGGCTTCGCGCAGGACCGCTTCGTTGACGGCGTTGCCGCGCACAGCGTGCATGCCGTCGGCACGGGCGCGGTCGATCAGGTAGTCCTCGTCATCGATCACCACCAGCGGCACGTGGTGGTCGGACAGCACGCGGGCCAGTTCGCGTCCCACGCGGCCGTAGCCGATCAGCAGCACGTGGCGGTCGATGTCCTGCGGCACGGCGGCCAGCGCGTCGGCGGTGGCCTGCACCTGCGCGGTCTCCGCCGCGCGGCGACGGTCCAGCGCCCGCGTCATCAGCGGGTTGAAGGTGATCGACAGCAACGCGCCGGCGAGGATCAGGTCCAGCCCTTCCTGGGGCAGCACCTTCAGCTGCACCCCCAGTCCGGCGAGGATGAAGGAGAACTCGCCGATCTGCGCCAGGCTGGTACCCAGCAGCAGCGCCGAGTTCTGGTTCTTGCCGAGCAGGCGAGCCAGTCCCCAGACGATCGTGCCGTTACCTACGACGATGATCGCGAAGGTGGCCAGCACCTGCAGCGGGCGCTCGACCAGGATGGAGGGGTTGAACAGCATGCCCACCGAGACGAAGAACAGCACCGCGAAGGCATCGCGCAACGGGAGCGTCTCGTTGGCCGCCTGATGGCTGAACTCGGACTCGTTCAGCAGCAGGCCGGCGAAGAAGGCCCCCAGAGCGAAGGACACGCCGAACAGTTCGGCCGATCCGAAGGCCACGCCCAGTGCGATGGCCAGCACGCACAGGGTGAACAGTTCGCGTGAGCCGGTCCCTGCGACCCGCTCCAGCAGCCAGGGCACCACCCGGCGTCCGACCAGCAGCATGAGCGCGACGAACGCGCCGACCTTGAACAGCGTCTTGATCAGCGCCGTGCCAATGGCCACACCGTCGAGGTCGGCGCCCTTGAACATGCCCGCCAGTGCCGGAAGCAGCACCAGCACCATCACCATCACCAGGTCCTCGACGATCAGCCAGCCCACCGCGATGCGCCCGCGGTTGGTGTCCAGCAGGCGCCGTTCCTCGAGTGAGCGCAGCACGACCACGGTACTGGCCACCGACAGCGCCATGCCGAACACGATGCCCGCGCCGTCGGTCCAGCCGAACATGCGCGCCAGCCCCCAGCCCATCAGCGTGGCGAGCGCGATCTGGATCACCGCGCCGGGCACGGCGATGGCCTTGACCTCCAGCAGGTCGCGCAGGGAAAAGTGCAGGCCGACGCCGAACATCAGCAGGATCACGCCGATCTCGGCCAGCTGGGGGGCCAGGGTCGGGTCGCCGACGAAGCCGGGCGTGAACGGGCCGGCGACCACGCCGGCAATCAGGTAGCCGACCAGCGGCGACATGCGCAGTCGCTGCGCGATCGCGCCGAAGATGAAGGCCAGGCCGAAGCCGGCGACGAGGATGGCGATGAGCGAGGTGTGGTGCATGGGCTCCTTTGCGGATGGCGGATGGCGGATGCCGGGGAGTGGCGCGGAATGCGGCGGCCCCGGATCGACACGGCGGCTGCGCGCGAGGGGCGCCGCGCGGGCGTCCCGAGCGCCCACCTTAACGCGCCGGCCGTGACCGTGGCGGGGCCGGCGGCGCCCGCCGGGCACCCCGATCGGCACGATGCCCGCCATTTCCGCCACATTTGCGCGATTGACGCGCGCATCCAGTCCCGCCCGTGGCCGCCGCCCGCTTACAATTCCCCCATGATTGCCTTCCGTGATTTCGCCCTGCGTCGGGGCGAACGCCTCCTTTTGTCCAACGTCGACCTGGCCCTGCAGGCCGGCTGGCGGCTGGGTGTCATCGGCCGCAACGGCACCGGCAAGTCCTCGCTGTTCGCGGCGATCCAGGGCGAAGTCGAGGCCGACAAGGGCGATATCGACGTGCCCGCGCGCGTTCGTATCGCCAGCGTCGCCCAGGAGACCCCCGCGCTGGACGATCCCGCGCTGGACTTCGTCCTGTCCGGCGACGCGAAGGTGCACGCCGTCATCCGCGCCGAGCGCGAGGCGATGGAGCGCGAGGACTGGGAAGCGGTCGCCGAGGCCCACCACCAGCTCGAGGAACTGGGCGGCTACGACGCCACCGCGCGGGCCGGCAAGCTGCTGCACGGCCTGGGCTTCACCGCCGACACCCACGCGCGGGCAGTGAAGGAATTCTCCGGCGGCTGGCGGGTGCGCCTGAACCTGGCGCGCGCGCTGATGACGCCCAGCGACCTGCTGCTGCTGGACGAGCCCACCAACCACCTCGACCTCGACGCCGTGCTGTGGCTGGAACAGTGGCTGCTCAAGTACCCCGGCACGCTGCTGCTGATCTCGCACGACCGTGAGTTCCTCGACGAGGTCACCACGCACACGCTGCACCTGCACGACGGCAAGGCCAAGCTCTACACCGGCGACTACACCGCCTTCGAGCGCCAGCGCGCCGAGCACCTGCGCCTGCAGCAGATCACGCACGAGAAGGTACAGGCCGAGCGCGCCCACCTGCAGAGCTTCATCGACCGCTTCAGCGCCAGCGCCGCCAAGGCCAAGCAGGCGCAGTCGCGGGTCAAGCGCCTGGCGAAGATGGCCAACACCGAGGCCGTCCGTGCCGAGCGCGCGCTGCGCATCGAATTCCCGCCGCCGGCGAAACTGCCGCACGCGCTGCTGCGCCTGATCCACGCCGACTGCGGCTACGGCGAGCACGTGGTGCTCGACCAGACCAGCTTCATCCTCGAGGCCGGTGACCGGGTGGCGCTGCTGGGTCCCAATGGCGCCGGCAAGTCGACGCTGGTGAAGTCGCTGGTCGGCGAGATCCCGTTGCTCACCGGCGAGCGCGGCGGCCATCCGGACCTGCGCATCGGGTACTTCGCCCAGCACACGGTGGAGTCGCTGCGCGAAGGCACCAGTCCGATCGACCATCTGGGCGACATCGCCCCCGGCGTGTCGACGCAGCAGCTGCGTGATTTCCTGGGCAAGTGGAATTTCCCCGGCGATCGCGCCTTCGAGTCGGTCGACAAGTTCTCCGGCGGCGAACGCGCGCGACTGGCGCTGGCCCTGATCGCCTGGCGCCAGCCGAACGTGCTGCTGCTGGACGAGCCGACCAACCACCTCGACCTGGACATGCGCGAGGCGCTGGCCGAAGCGCTGGCGACCTTCGATGGCGCGATCGTGCTGGTATCGCACGACCGCCACCTGATCGGCCTGGTCTGCGAAACGTTCTGGCGCGTGGCCGACGGCGTGGCGCAGCCCTTCGACGGCGACCTGGACGCCTACGCGATCTGGCTGCGCCAGCGCGATACCGCCGAGGCACGGCCCAAGGCCGGGGCCAAGGCGCCGGCCCTCGCGCCCGCCGCCGCGGCCGCCCCCGCACCCGCCGGGCCCAGGAAGAAGGCCAACGCGCACAAGCTCGCGCAGGCCGAGGCCCTGGTGGCCGAACTGGAGTCGAAACTACACGCCATCGACATGGATCTGGCCGACCCGGACGTCTACGCCGACGGCGGCACCAACGCCACCGAGCTTTCCCGCCAGCGCGACGCGCTGGTCGCCGACCTGGCCAAGGCCGAGGAGAGCCTGCTGGGGCTGTACGACGCGGCGTGAGCGGGCGCCCCGCCGGTCCGGAAGGCCCAGGCGGTTTTCCGGTAGACGCGGGGGTCCAGGAAGCGAAAACGCTTGATTCCCCGCGCCAGGCCCCCATCCTGTGCGCTCCGTTTCCCCAGGCCGCTGGCCACACCGCATCCCATGCCGATCTACGCCTTCGAATGCGCCCACTGCGGCCACCGGTTCGACCGCCTGCAGCGGCTGTCCGATCCTGACCCGACCGACTGCCCCGCCTGCAGTGAGCCGCAGATCCGGCGCCAGCTGACCGCTCCGCAGTTCCGCCTGGCCGGTGGCGGCTGGTACGAGACCGATTTCAAGAAGGACGGCGACAAGAAGCGCAACCTGGCCGGGGAGGGCGGTGCAACCCCGTCCCCCGATGCCAAGACCGACACCAAGCTGGCCGAAAAGAAGGCCGACCCGGCTCCCGCGCCGGCGGCGCCCAGCACGCCCAGCAAGCCGGCGACCTGAACTCCCGCGGGGGCAGGCGGATCCAGGCCCGAAAACAAAACGGCGGCCCCTCCCGGAGCCGCCGTCTTCATTTCTGGAACCTGCCGTGAGGTCAGTCGCCGAACCGCGCGCGGCAGCCCCGGCTGACCCAGATCGTGTTGTGGCTTTCCATGCCCCAGCTCCTGCCCTCGATGCAGGGTTCGCGTGAAAGCTGCTGCAGGACCCGTGGCTGGCCCTGGCCCGGCGGCCAGTGGCACGAGGTGCGTTGGCCGTTGTCGCTGGAACAGGTGACCGAGCGCGCGTTGTTCGGCCAGCTGGAGCCGCCGGAGGCGAACTCGGCGCGGCAGCCGCGCATCACGGTGATCCGGCCATTGCTGGATTCCCAGGAATACCCCTGGGTGCAGGGCGTGCCCGACAGCTGGCGGACCACCCGGCTCGCGCCCCGCCAGGGGACGTCGCAGGTACGGGCCCGGTTGTTGGTGCTTTCGCAGCGGATCGTGCCGCCGGCGCCCGGATCGGTGCCGTCATTCCAGCGCGGCAGGAACTCCGCACGGCAGCCACCCCAGACCTCCACTTCGCCGTCGCGCGAATCGTAGGTGCGGCCATCGATGCACTGGGTGTCCGACATCTGCCGGCTGACCCGCGAGGGCCCCGGCCATGGCGTCCGGCAGGTGCGCGTGCGGCTGCTGTCGCTCTCGCAGCGGATCGGCTGGACCGAGCCGGGGGTCGAAGCCGCCGTCGCCGCCGCCGTCGCTCCAGGCTTCGGCGAACTGCGCGCGGCAGCCGTTCCAGACGGTCACTTCGCCATAGCCCGCGGTCCAGCTGCGGTTCTCGATGCAGGAGGAGCCCGACAGCTGGCTGACCAGGCGGGAACGGCCGCGCCAGGGCGTGGTGCAGGTGCGGCGGCGGTTGTCGGTGCTTTCGCAGCGCATGGACGCGCCGGGGTCCGATCCCTCGACGCCACCCAGAGACTGGGCGATGTCGGTCTTGATCCGGCTGAAGCCCCAGTTCGAACGGTTCACCTGGTCGAGGTAGAAGCGCATCTGATCGTCGGGAATGCGCTGCCCCCCGGACTGCTCCTCGTATTCCAGGGCGATGACCCGTTCCTGGTCGGGAATCGGGAGGCTGTGGAGGTTTTCCGGCGCGTAGGCCTTCGGCCTGACCTGTGCCGCAGCGGGCGCGGCCAGGGCGATCAGGCACAGGGCCGCCAGGAGCGGCTTGTACAGGTTTTTCATGGTTCCCCCGTCGATGTCGATGTTCCGGACCAGCCCCGGGCAACGCCCGGGCACCAGTAACCCGCCACTGCCGTTAAAATGCCGTGTTCCCGGCCAGCGGCCGGATGCAACCTGGCCCGGCCCCTCTGGCCGGACCGAACGCACTTCCCGGAGCTTTCATGCGCACCCATTTCTGCGGCCTCATCAACGAGGCCCTGGTCGGTCAGACCGTCACCCTCTGTGGCTGGGCCGACGTCGCCCGCAACCTTGGTGGTCTGTGTTTCATCGATCTTCGCGACCATGAGGGCATCGTGCAGATCGTGGCTGAACCCGATGAGAACACCGCCGGCAACGCCGGGGTCGTCGCCGCCGCCGCCCATGTCGGTTACGAGGACTGCCTGCGCGTGACCGGCGTGGTGCGTCGCCGGCAGAGCGTCAACGACAAGATCCGCACCGGCCAGGTGGAGATCGTCGCCACCAGGATCGAACTGCTCAACAAGGCCCAGCCGCTGCCGTTCCACGCGCACGAGAATCCGGGCGAGGACATCCGCCTGCGCTACCGCTACCTGGACCTGCGCACGCCCGACATGCAGCGCAAGATGCGCACGCGCACCAAGCTGGTCGCGGCGCTGCGCCGTTACCTCGACGAACGCGACTTCCAGGACATCGAAACGCCGATCCTGACCAAGGCCACGCCCGAGGGCGCGCGCGACTTCCTGGTGCCGGCCCGCATGCACCCCGGGGAGTTCTACGCCCTGCCGCAGTCGCCGCAGCTGTTCAAGCAGATCCTGATGATGGCCGGCTTCGACCGCTACTACCAGATCGCGCGCTGCTTCCGCGACGAGGCGCTGCGCGCCGACCGCCAGCTCGAGTTCACCCAGCTCGACATGGAGTTCGCGTGGGTGACCGAGCGCGACGTCCAGGACACCGTGGAGGACATGATCCGCGCGGTGTTCCGTGACGTGATGGGCGTGGAACTGGCCGCAAGCTTCCCGCGCATGACCTACGAGGAGGCCATGCGCCGCTTCGGCTCGGACAAGCCCGACCTGCGCAATCCGATGGAATTGACCGACGTCGCCGGGCTGGTGAAGTCCTGCGAATTCAAGGTCTTCACCGACTGGGCCAACCACGAGGACGGCCGGGTGGTCGCCCTGCGTGCACCCGGCGGCGGCGTGTTCTCGCGCAAGCAGATCGACGACTATGCCGCGCACGCGGCCAAGTTCGGCGCCAAGGGCCTGGCCTGGATGAAGATCGAAGACGCGGCCCGCGGCCGCGAGGGCCTCAACTCGCCGATCGCCAAGTTCCTCGACGACGCCACCCTGGCCGCCATCGTCCAGGCCACCGGCGCCACCACGGGCGACGCGATTTTCTTCGGTGCGGCGACGTACAAGTCGGCTTCCGACTTCATGGGCGCGCTGCGCCTGAAGCTGGGCCGCGACCTGGGCCTGGTTGCCGACGCCTGGGCGCCGCTGTGGGTCACCGACTTCCCGATGTTCGAGTGGGACGAAGAGGAAGGCCGCTACGTGGCGCTGCACCATCCCTTCACCGCGCCGGCCGTGGATTCGATCGAGGACCTGCGCGCCAATGCCAGGACCGCCGTGTCGCGCGGCTACGACATGGTGCTCAATGGCAACGAGATCGGTGGCGGGTCCATCCGCATCCACAACTCGCAGATGCAGTCGGCGGTGTTCGAACTGCTGGGCATCGGTGCGGAGGAGGCGGAAGGCAAGTTCGGCTTCCTGCTGGACGCGCTCAAGTACGGCGCGCCGCCGCACGGCGGCATCGCCTTCGGCATCGACCGCATCGCCGCGCTGATGGCGGGCACCGAATCCATTCGCGACGTCATCGCCTTCCCGAAGACCACCACCGCGCAGTGCCTGATGACCGGCGCGCCTTCGCCGGTGCCGGAAGCGCAGTTGGCCGAAGTGCACGTGCAGGTGCGCCCCAAGGTTTCCTCCAAAGAATGACCGCCATGACCGAAACAGCATTCGCATTGCAGTGGGAAACACTCGCCAATGAGGGCGCGGCAGACGCGCTCACCACCCAGCGCGCCCGCGTGTTCGGCGGCTGGCTGGTACGCGTGACGGCCGGTGCCGCCCAGTCGCTGGCCTTCGTCCCGGATGGCGAAGGCCGCTGGGACGGCGAGGACTTCGGCGAAGGCGACTACGAATACGAAGAGGACGAAGACGAGTCCGACGAGGAGTACGAGGAATCCGAAGAGGACGACTCGGACGAGGAAGAAGACGAGGAAGGCGAAGAAGACGAAGAAGCGGACGAAGAGGGCGCCTGAGCCATGCATGTCGTCCGCCGCGCGGTGCCCGCCGATGCCGACGCGCTCGCGACGCTGGGCGCGCGCACCTTCGTGGAAAGCTTCGGCCACCTGTATTCGCAGGAAGACCTGCAGGCTTTCCTGGAGCAGTCACACACCCCGCAGGCCTACGCGAAGCTGCTCGGCGACGCGGCCTACGCGCTGTGGCTCGCGCACGACACGGCGGGCGAGGCGATCGGCTATGCATTGGCCGGGCCCAGCGGGCTGCCGCATGCGGACGTGAAGCCAGGGGATGGTGAGCTCAAGCGTCTGTACCTGCGCGCGGATTGCCAGGGCTCAGGCACCGGTGCCCGCCTGTTCGAGCAGGCCCTGGAGTGGCTGGAACGCGAGGGTCCGCGCACGATCTGGATCAGCGTGTGGTCGGAGAACTTCGGCGCACAGCGCTTCTATGGCCGTTACGGATTCGAAAAGGCCGGCGAGTACGAGTTCATCGTCGGCCAGCAGCGCGACCACGAGTTCATCTACCGGCGCGACGCGCGCACCGCATGATCCGCCGCGTCGTCCTGCTGCACGGCATCTGGATGCCCGGCGTGGTGATGCGCTGGCTGGCCGCGCGGTTGTCTGAAGCGGGTTTCCAGTGCGAGACGTTCGGCTACTACGGCGTCGCGCAGGGGCCCGACCAGGCGCTGCCCTCGCTCGTGGACACGCTGGCGCGCGAACCCTGCCACGTCGTCGCCCACAGCCTGGGCGGCCTGGTGGCGATGCAGGCGCTGGTCCAGCACCCGCAACTGCCGGTGGAGCGGCTGTTGTGCCTGGGTTCGCCGCTGCGTGGCAGCGGTGCGGCGCAGGGCATGCGACGCCATGCGTGGTCGGCGGTGACGCTGGGCCGGGCCGCGACGCTGCTGGAAGGCGGATTCGGGCAATGGAGCGGACGTGCGCAGGTGGGCGTGATCGCCGGCACCTCACCGGTGGGCCTGGGTCATCTGTTCGGCACCTTCCAGGGCGAGCACGATGGCTCGGTCTCGGTCGAGGAGACGCGCCTGCCCGGGATCGCCGACCACGCCGTGGTGCACGCCAGCCACAGCGGCATGCTGTTTTCTCCCGAGGTGGCGGCGCTGGCGTCCGCGTTCCTGCAGCACGGGACGTTCCACGCCGCGCAGGCCCCACCGGGGCCGGCCCAGGCCGGGCGCGACGGGCCGGGTCGCTGATCCGGGTCAAATGAAAGCAGGGCCACCGACGCGCGTGGTCGCGCAGGGCCCGGTGCACGCCTCGCGGCCTGGGCGCTGTCCATCGGCGGGTGCCGCGGCGAGGCCCGATTTCATCGCTGCCCGATCGCGCCGCGTTCCCGGGCTAAAATAACCATCCCTTCCAGATCACGCACGGAATCATCCATGGGTCGTGGCCCTTCCATCGAAGCCCGCAAGAACGCGGTGGACGCCCAGCGCGGGAAGATCTTCACCAAGATCATCCGCGAGATCAGCGTGGCGGCGCGCGCCGGTGGCGGCGATCCGTCGGGCAATCCGCGCCTGCGCACGGCGGTGGACAAGGCCCTGGGCGTGAACATGTCCAAGGACGTGATCGAGCGCGCCATCAAGAAGGCGACCGGCGAACTGGAAGGCGTGGTCTACGAGGAAATCCGCTACGAGGGCTACGCGCCCGGCGGCGTGGCCGTCATCGTCGATTGCCTGACCGACAACAAGGTCCGCACCGTGGCCGACGTGCGCCATGCCTTCGGCAAGTTCGGCGGAAACCTGGGCACCGATGGCTCGGTGGCCTTCATGTTCCGCAAGCTGGGCGTGCTCTCGTATTCGCCCGGCGCGGACGAGGAGAAGATCACCGAAGCGGCCATCGAATCGGGCGCCGACGACATCGTCGTCTACCCGGAAGACGGCGCGATCGACGTGATCACCTCGCCCGATGCCTTCAACGCGGTCAAGGCGGCGATGGAAGCCGCTGGCCTGGCGCCGGAGCTCAGTGAAGTGACCCTGCGCGCCGACAACGACGTCGCCGTCAGCGGCGACACCGCGCAGCAGGTGGTCAAGCTGCTGCGCTGGCTGGAAGACATGGACGATGTGCAGAACGTGTATTCGAATGCCGATCTCGGCGAAGACGCGTATGCGTAGCCAGGCGCGGGAGGCGGGGATCGGGCGGCCGGAACGGGCGTTCCCGGTCGCCGGTGACCGCCATGGCCGCGGGCCAGACCGCGCATGGGCACGGCGCAATCCGTCCCCGGCCATCGTCGTGCATCCATTCCCAGCCCGCATTGCCGTCGTCCAGTTGGTTCCATGACCCGCATCCTGGGCATCGATCCCGGCTCGCAGCGCACGGGCGTGGGCATCGTCGACGTCGACACCACGGGACGGCCGCGCCACGTGTTCCACGCGCCGCTGCTGCTGCTGGGCGAGGGCGAGTTCCCGCAGCGCCTGCGCCGGCTGCTCGACCAGCTGGGCGAGATCCTCGACACCTACCGGCCCGACGAGGTCGCCATCGAGAAGGTGTTCATGGCACGCAACCCCGATTCGGCGCTGAAGCTGGGCCAGGCCCGCGGCGCGGCCCTGTGCGCGGCGGTGCTGCGCGACCTGCCCGTGCACGAGTACGCCGCCAAGGAGGTCAAGCTGGCCGTGGTCGGCACCGGCGGCGCGGACAAGGCCCAGATCCAGCACATGGTGGGCATGATGCTGGGGCTGCAGGGCAAGCTGCAGGCCGACGCGGCCGACGCGCTCGCCGTCGCCATCACCCATGCCCACGTACGCTCCACCGCGCAGCGGCTGGGGATCAGCACCACGCAGGCCTGGGGTCGCAAATGATTGGTCGCCTGAAAGGCATCATCGTCCACAAGCAGCCGCCCTGGCTGGTCGTCGACGTCAACGGCGTGGGCTATGAGCTGGAGGCGCCGATGAGCACCTTCTACGACCTGCCCGAGCTCGGCCGTGAAGTGGCGTTGTTCACCCACTATGCGCAGAAGGAGGACAGCGTCTCGCTGTACGGCTTCCTGCGCGAGGGCGAGCGGCGGCTGTTCCGCGACGTGCAGAAGGTGACCGGCATCGGCGCGAAGATCGCGCTGGCGGTGCTTTCGGGCGTGTCCGTGGACGAATTCGCCCGCCTGGTGCAGTCCGGCGACATCACCGCGCTGACGCGCATCCCGGGCATCGGCAAGAAAACAGCAGAGCGCATGGTCGTGGAACTGCGTGACCGTGCGGCCGACCTGGCCGGCGTGGGCGCGACGCTGAACGCCGGCGGCGGCCCGCATGATCCCCAATCCGAGGCGGTCAGCGCCCTCCAGCAGCTGGGCTACAAGCCCGCCGAGGCCGTCCGCATGGCCGCGGCCGCGGTCGCCGCCGGCGATGACGCTGCCACCATCATCCGCAAAGCGCTACAGTCCGCGCTCCGCTGAGCCGGCCCGTCCGTCCAGCCCGCCCGACCCCGCACGTTCCCGGAAGGCCCATGGCCAGTACCGCTAGTTCCACCCCTTCGCACGGCCACAACGGGCACGGCAGCGTCGGCCTCGCGGGCCTGGTGGTCGGTGCGATCGGTGTCGTCTTCGGCGACATCGGCACCAGTCCCCTGTACACGCTGAAGGAAGCGTTCACGCCGCACTACGGCCTGGTCGCCAACCACGACACCGTGCTCGGCATCCTGTCGCTGATCTTCTGGGCGCTGATGATCGTGGTCACGCTCAAGTACGTGACGATCATCATGCGCGCCGACAACGAAGGCGAGGGCGGCATCATGGCGCTGATGGCGCTGGCCCAGCGCACGCTCGGCAAGGGCTCGCGTTCCGCGTATGCGGTGGGGATCCTGGGTATCTTCGGCGCGTCGCTGTTCTTCGGCGACGGTGTGATCACGCCCGCGATCACCACGCTGTCGGCGATCGAAGGGCTGGAGGTGGCCGCCCCGAAACTGCATGCCTATGTCGTGCCGTTGACCGTGCTGGTGCTGATGGCGCTGTTCGCCACCCAGCGCTTCGGCACGCACAAGGTGGGCAAGGTGTTCGGCCCGATCACGCTGCTCTGGTTCGCGGCCCTGGCCGCGATCGGCCTGCACAACATCGGACAGAGCCCGGAAGTCCTCAAGGCCTTCAACCCGTTGTGGGGCGCCCGCTTCTTCATCGAGCACGGCTGGCACGGCATCTTCATCCTGGGCGCGGTGGTGCTGGCGGTCACCGGCGGCGAGGCGCTGTACGCCGACATGGGCCATTTCGGCGCCAAGCCGATCCGCTATGGCTGGTACTTCTTCGTGCTGCCGGCACTGATGCTGAACTACCTGGGGCAGGGCGCGCTGCTGCTGGACAACCCCGCCGCGGCGAAGAATCCCTTCTACCTGGGCATCCCGCAGTGGGCGCTGTACCCGATGATCGTGCTGGCCACGGCCGCGGCGGTGATCGCGTCGCAGGCGGTGATCACCGGGGCATATTCGGTGGCGCGGCAGGCGATGCAGCTGGGTTACATCCCGCGCATGCAGATCAAGCACACCTCCAAGGAAACCATCGGGCAGATCTACATCCCGGCGATCAACTGGACGCTGATGCTGGCGGTGATCACCCTGGTGCTGACCTTCCGGACCTCGACGGCGCTGGCCTCTGCCTACGGCGTGTCGGTGTCGGGCACGATGCTGATCGACACCCTGCTGCTGGCGCTGGTGGCCCGCGCCACCTGGCCCCGGCATCGGACCTGGGTGCTGCCGCTGTGCGTGCTGTTCGCGGTCATCGAGCTGGCGTTCCTGGTGGCCAATGGCGTGAAGTTCCTCGACGGCGCATGGTTCCCGGTGGTGCTCGGCCTGCTGGTGTTCACCGTGCTGCGCACCTGGCGCCGCGGCCGCGAGCTGCTGCACGCCGAAATCCGCAAGGAGGGCATCCAGCTCGACACCTTCCTGCCCGGCCTGATGCTGGCGCCACCGGTGCGCGTTCCGGGCACCGCCGTGTTCATGACCGCGCAGACCGGCGTGGTGCCGCATGCACTGCTGCACAACCTCAAGCACAACAAGGTGCTGCACGAACGCAATGCCTTCCTGACGGTGGAAACGCTCAACGTGCCCTACGCGGCGCGCGACCGTCGCCTCAAGATCGATTCCATCGGCGGCGAGGACTTCTACCGCGTGGTCATCCGCTTCGGCTTCATGGAGACGCCCGACGTCCCGCTCGCGCTGATGCGCAGCTGCGACCAGGGCGGCATCCATTTCGATCCGATGGACACCACGTACTTCGCCAGCCGCGAGACCGTCATCGCCAGCCGCCACCGCGGCATGCCGGTGTGGCGCGACAAGCTGTTCGCGGTCATGCATCGCAATGCCGCCCCCGCCACGGGCTTCTTCCGGATTCCGAGCAATCGGCTGGTGGAGCTGGGCGCGCAGGTCGAGATCTGAAGCGCAGGAGTCAGGGGGTAGGAGTGAGAAGAGAGGAAAAGCCATCCCTTGGCGCCGGCTGATGCTTTCTCTCATTTCTCACTCCTCTCCCCCTCATTTCTGCCCCACAATCCCCCCATGACCGACCCACGCATCGTCTCGCCCGCCGCCACCCGCGAAGAGGACGCCATCGAAGCGTCGATCCGGCCCCGGCGGCTGGACGAGTACCTGGGCCAGGCGCCCGTGCGGGAACAGATGCAGATCTACATCTCGGCGGCCAGGGGACGGGGCGAGGCACTCGACCACGTGCTGATCTTCGGCCCGCCCGGACTGGGCAAGACCACGCTGAGCCACGTCATCGCCAACGAACTGGGCGTGAACCTGCGCCAGACCTCGGGTCCGGTCATCGAGAAGGCCGGCGACCTGGCCGCGCTGCTGACCAACCTGCAGCCGCACGACGTGCTTTTCATCGACGAGATCCACCGCCTGTCGCCCGTCGTCGAGGAGGTGCTGTACCCGGCGATGGAGGACTACCAGATCGACATCATGATCGGGGAGGGCCCGGCGGCCCGTTCGATCAAGCTCGACCTGCCGCCCTTCACCCTGATCGGGGCGACCACCCGCGCCGGCCTGCTGACCGCGCCGCTGCGCGACCGCTTCGGCATCGTCCAGCGCCTGGAGTTCTACAGCGCCGAAGAGCTGACCCGCATCGTGCGTCGCTCCGCGCAGATCCTGGGCATCGACTGCGACCCGCATGGCGCCGCGGAGATCGCGCGCCGCTCCCGCGGCACGCCCCGCATCGCCAACCGCCTGCTGCGCCGCGTGCGCGACTACGCGCAGGTCAGGGCCGACGGTGCGATCACGCGCGAGACCGCCGACTCGGCGATGAAGATGCTCAAGGTGGATGCGGAAGGGTTCGACGACCTCGACCGTCGCATGCTCACGACGATCATCGAAGCCTTCGACGGCGGCCCGGTGGGCGTGGAATCCCTGGCCGCGGCGCTCAGCGAGGAGCGCGGCACCCTCGAGGACGTGATCGAGCCCTACCTGATCCAGCAGGGGTACCTGGTGCGCTCGGCACGCGGCCGGATGGCGACGCCCAAGGCCTATCGCCACATGGGTTTCAGGCCCAAGGCGGGGGCAAAGGACCTGTTCGCCGAAAGGCTGGACACCCCAAATCAGGAACCGGGGAACGAGGAACAGGCCACGTGAGTGCGCCGCGCCGGTCTGCGGGCGCGATCGGCCACGCAGCAGCACGTCGCCGGTGCTCGCGGACGGTTGGAGTTCGCACTTCCCACCGTGCATGCCCCGCAGTTCTCGATCGCCCGTGCAATGGTCATGACCAATGCCGCAGCGGGCCTGTCAAGATCTCCCGCAGCGCGCGCACCGCGATCGCATGCCCTGGCTTCTTCGCAATCCCCCTTCCCGTGAGCGCCGTTTCTTAACGCATGTTCAGCCACTCTGTCCGGATTTACTGGGAAGATACCGACGCCGGTGGTGTCGTGTACCACGCGCAGTACGTCGCGTTCCTGGAGCGCGCGCGCAGCGAATGGATGCGTGCGCAGGGCTACGGCCAGGACCTGCTGCGGCGCGAATACGGCCTGCTGTTCGCGGTCCGCGCGATGCAGCTGGATTTCCTGAAACCGGCGCGGCTGGACGATGCGCTGGAAGTCACCGCCCGCGTCCGCGAGTGCCGGCGCGCCAGCCTGGTGTTCGGCCAGCAGATCCGGCGTGGTCCGGACCTGCTGCTCACCGCCCAGGTCCGCGTGGCGGCGCTGGGCATCGACTTCCGTCCCGCGCCCATCCCGCAACCGCTGTATGACGAATTGAACGCCCTGGTGGAGAACGACGAATGACCCCCGCAACCCTCATCGCCATGCAGGCCACCGTCGAAGCGCTGCCCGAGGATGCGCCCGCGCAGTCCGCGGAACTGGCGCAGCAGGCCGTCGCCGGCGTCGCCGCCGCGCCGGGCGGCAGCGAGTTGAACCTGCTGCAGCTCGTGCTCGACGCCAGCCTCCCCGTGCAGCTGATCATGGCGCTGCTGATCGTCGCCTCGGTCGTGTCATGGGTGATCATCTTCCGCAAGCGCAGCGTCATCGCCCGCGCGCAGAAGGAGGCCGAGCGTTTCGAGGAACGCTTCTGGTCTGGCGCCGAGCTGACCAAGCTCTATGCCGGCGCCACCCAGGGCCGCGGTCCGATCGGCGGCCTGGAATCCATCTTCGAGGCCGGCTTCCGCGAGTTCGACCGCCTGCGCCAGCGCAGGAGCACCGACGCGCGGGTGCAGCTCGAAGGCGCGCAGCGGGCGATGCGCGCGACCGGCTCGCGCGAGATCGACGGCTTGGAGCACAACCTGGAACTGCTGGCCAACATCGGCTCCACCGCGCCCTACATCGGCCTGGTCGGCACCGTGTTCGGGATCATGGTGACGATGCACGGCCTGCTCGCCAGCGGCGCGCAGGTGGGCATCAAGGACGTCGCACCGGGCATCTCCGAGGCGCTGCTGGCCACCGCGATGGGCCTGTTCGTCGCCATCCCCGCCGTCTGGGCCTACAACCGCTTCGCCAATGGCGTCGAGCGGCTGGCCGTGCGTTACGACGCCTTCGCCGAGGAGTTCTCCTCGATCCTGCAGCGCCAGGCGCACGTGGACGAATGACGACCCCGACGGCCCGCCCCGGCCGTTGACCCGGCTGTTGACCGGGCTGTTTGACCGGGCTGTTTGACCAGGATTTACGAGGAACACGCCATGACCGCCCTTTCCATGCGCCGCCATCGCAAGCGCAAGCTCAAGGCCGAGATCAACGTCGTCCCCTACATCGACGTGATGCTGGTGCTGCTGGTGATCTTCATGGTCACCGCGCCGCTGCTGACGCTCGGCGTGGACGTCGACCTGCCGCGCTCGAACGCCAAGTCGGTCAACGCGAAAGAGGACCCGATCGTCGTCAGCGTGTATCCCGACGGCGCGCTCGCCCTGGCGGTGAAGGCCGGGCAGAACGAAACGGTCACCGCCCAGGGCCTGGAGGCGCGCGTGCGCGCGATCGTCGCCCAGAACCAGGACGCGTCGGTCTTCGTCGCCGGTTACGGCGAGGGCAAGTACCAGGACGTGATGAACGTGATGGAGCTGCTCCAGCGCGCGCAGGTCAAGAAGATCGGGCTGATGAGCCAGCCCAAGCAGGGTGCCGCCAAGTGATCGAGGGATCCGCCCGCATGGTCGCGGTCCGCCTGGCCGGTGCGTCCGGCGGGGCGCAGCCATGAAGGAAACTCCGGGCGATACCGCGCGCGCCCTTGGCCTTGCCATCGCGCTGCACGTGCTGCTGTTCCTGCTGCTGTTCGCCGGCATGTGGTGGACCCGCAGCGGCGCGCCGGCGGCCGCGGGCGCGATCTCGGCCGAGCTGATGGCCACCAGCGACTTGTCCGCGGCCATGCAGCGCACCCTGCGCCAGAAGCCCGAGCCCATCGTCGAACCCGTGCCCGAGCCGGAACCCGAACCCGAGCCCGAACTGCCCGAGCCGCTCCCCGAGCCGGTCGAGGAGCAGCCGCAGCCACAGGATTTCATCCCGGTGCCCGACGAGGTCGACCAGGCCGAAGTCACCGACCAGCCCACGCCGACGCCGGCCACCGAGGACAAGGTCCAGGAAGCCAAGCAGCGCCAGGAGCAGGTGGACCTGACCGAGCAGGAGCGCCAGCAGGCCGCCCAGCGCCAGGAGCGGCTGACCGAAATGGAGCGCCAGCGCCAGAAGCAGCTCGAGGACATCCGCCGCCGCCGCGCCGCCGCCGCCCGCGAGGCCGACTTGGCCGAGCAGCGCCTGCAGCAGCTGGCGCAGGTCCGCGCGGGCAATGCCGCCGAAGCGGCGGCCCAGGCCGATGCCACCGCCACCGGGGCGGGCGGGCAGGACGACGGCCTGCGGGCCCGCTACGTCGCGGCGATCCAGGCCGCCGTGCTGTCGAAATGGACCCGCCCCGAGTCGGTGGCGGTGGGCAGCCAGTGCCGCGTGATCATCCGCCAGCTGCCGGGCGGGCAGGTCATGTCGGCCGAAGTCGCCTCCCCCTGCGCGCTGGACGAACAGGGCCGGCGATCGGTCGAGGCGGCCGTCCTCAAGGCCCAGCCGCTGCCGTACGCCGGCTTCGAGTCGGTGTTC
This sequence comes from Lysobacter solisilvae, assembly GCF_016613535.2. Classification (NCBI taxonomy): domain Bacteria; kingdom Pseudomonadati; phylum Pseudomonadota; class Gammaproteobacteria; order Lysobacterales; family Lysobacteraceae; genus Agrilutibacter; species Agrilutibacter solisilvae. Next base: position 147,342 of record NZ_CP071518.1, on the reverse strand, counting down.
GCGCGCCAGCTCAACCTCAACTTCCGTGCCGAAGACCGCTAGTCAGTTGGCACGTTCAGCTGGTTCAGCTTTGAGCCAGCGTTCACCGGGTAGCTGTTAACAATTCCCCCAAACCTGAACAGATCAATCCCGGATCTGGCATGGAGCACTGATGAATCGACCTCTCGCCTGGCTGACCCGCCTGCTCGTCCTCCTCATGCCGCTCGCGGCCCACGCGCAATCGGGCGGCCTGGACATCGACATCGTCGGTGGCAACGCGTCGGCCACGCCGATCGCGGTGATCCCGATGCAGGGGGCGCCCGGGATGCAGACCGACATCGCCCAGGTGGTCGCCGCCGACCTCAACCGGTCCGGCGCCTTCCGCAGCCTGCCGCCGCAGGACATCGTCGAGCGGCCCTCGCGCGGCAGCGAGATCAACTTTCCCACTTGGACCGCCCTCAACCAGGACTACATCCTGGTCGGACGCGTGGCCGACACCGGCGATGGCGGCTTCCGCGTCGAGTACGAACTGTTCGACACGGCCAAGCCCACCGAGCGCCTGCTGGGGTACGCGCTGACCGCGCGCGCCAACGCCATGCGCGACGTCGCCCACCAGGTCGCCGACGCGGTGTACGAGAAGATCACCGGCGTCCGCGGCGCCTTCTACACCCGCATCGCCTATGTCACCGCATCGGGCGTGGGCAAGGGTGCGCGCTATGCGCTGATGGTCGCCGACAGCGACGGCTTCAACCCGCAGACCGTCGTGCGCTCGACCGAGCCGCTGCTATCGCCGGCGTGGAGCCCGGATGGCGGCCGCCTGGCGTACGTCAGCTACGAGGGCGGCAACTCGTCGGTCTACGTGCAGACCATCGCCAGCGGTGCGCGCGAGCACATCGCCAGGTTCCGCGGCATCAACGGCGCTCCGTCGTTCTCGCCCGATGGCCGGCGACTCGCACTGACGCTGTCCAAGAGCGGCAACCCGGAGATCTACGTGATGGACCTGGGCAGCCGCGCGCTGACCCAGATCACCAACCACTCCGCGATCGATACCTCGGCGGTGTGGAGCGGCGACGGCGCCAGCCTGTACTTCGTGTCCGACCGTGGCGGCAAGCCGCAGGTCTACCAGGTGCCGTCCTCCGGTGGCGGTGCCTCGCGCGTCACCTTCCAGGGCAGCTACAACGCCGACCCGACCGTCTCGGCGGACGGCAAGAAGATCGCCGTCACCCAGGGCGGGGGCAACTACCGCATCGCGATGATGGATCGCGGCGTGGGCGGCAGCTGGACCAACCTCTCCCCCGGCTCGCTCGACGAGTCGCCCAGCTTCGCACCCAATGGAATGATGATCCTTTATGCTGCCCGTGAAGGCCGCCGGGACGTGCTGTACGCCGTTTCCTCCGACGCCCGCGTGCGCCAGCGCCTGGTACTGGCCGATGGCGACGTGCGCGAACCGGCGTGGGGCCCGTTCCGTGGTCGTCCGAATCCCTGAGTCCGAAGAACCCACCACCCGAACCACACGGTGCGCGGCGCGCCTCGGATGCACCGCCGCTCCGCGCCACCGATGGCACCACCGCTGCGCGAGTCAGCGATCCGTTCCGCCGCGACTGCAGACCGTTTCAATGGAACGATTGCAGAAGCAAGATCTTCAAGAAGCACCCGATCTTGAAGAAGCACGATCTTGAAAAAGCACGATCCTAAAAAAGCACGATCGCCAACCCGCGCCATCCCCCTGTTTCCAAGCTCATAGACGAGGACACCATGAACAACACCGCCCGCATTCTGGTCGCCGCGCTGCTGTGCACCACGGCCGTGGCCTGCTCGAAGAAAGTGAAGGAAGTTCCGCCGGCCGACACCGGTCCCAGCACCACCACTCCGGTCACCGAGACCCCGACCACGCCGGGCGCCTACGGTCCCGAAGACCTGGACACCGACGCCTGCCTGCGCCAGCGCGTCGTGTACTTCGACTTCGACCAGGACTCGCTGCGTCCCGAGTTCCAGGCCATCGTCGCCTGCCACGCCAAGTACCTGCGTGACCGTCCGTCCTCGCGCATGACCCTTGAAGGCCACGCCGACGAGCGCGGCAGCCGCGAGTACAACCAGGGCCTGGGCGAGCGCCGCGGCAACGGCGTGTCCTCGGGCATCCAGGCCAACGGCGGCTCGGGCTCGCAGGTCATGGTCAGCAGCTACGGCGAAGAGCGCCCGACCTGCACCGATTCGACCGAAGACTGCTGGGCCAAGAACCGCCGCGTCGAGATCGTCTACACCGCGCGTTGATTCGCCCTGCTGGAGCGCGACGGCCGGCCCCTCGGGGTCGGCCGTCGTTCCATCCGGCACCGCGCTCAGGCCCCGTTGATCCCGGGCGCGCAAGATCTGCTTCGTCCTCGCCATTTTCCGGAAAGCCGCCATGCGTCCTGCCCTGCGCCCTCGTCTTCTCCTGGCCACCGTCGCCCTGACCCTGGCCTTCGCCGCGCCGGCCCACGCCCAGCGCGTCAGCCTGGCCGACCGCGTGGCCACGCTCGAGGCGCGGGCCGCCAACAACCAGGCCAATGTGGACATGCTCAACCAGCTCAACCAGCTGCGTGCCGAGGTGCAGACGCTGCAGGCCCAGGTTGAGGAGCTGCAGCAGCAGAACCAGCAGCTGCTGTCGTCCAGCAAGAGCCAGTACATCGATCTCGACAGCCGGCTGGCCCGGCTCGAGGGCGGTGCGGCGCCGATCACGCCGCCTGCCACGCCGGTCACGACCCCGGCCACGCCCCCCAAGGCCGCCGCCCCCGTCCCGCAGGACCGCCAGCCCGCTGTCTATGGCGATCCGGGCGCCCTGTCGCAGGGTGCCGGTGAACGCGCCGCCTACGACGCAGCCTTCGGCGCCCTGAAGGCCGGGCAGTACGCCCAGGCCGCTGAACTGTTCCAGGGCTTCCTGGCGCAGTACCCCAGCGGCAGTTTCGCGCCCAACGCCCTGTACTGGCTGGGCGAAAGCTATTACGTCACGCAGAACTACACCCTGGCGCGCGAGCAGTTCCAGATGCTGATCGATCGCTACCCGACCCACGACAAGGCCCCCGGTGCCTTGCTGAAGGTGGGGCTGTCGATGTACGGCGCCCGCGACTTCGACGGCGCACAGGCGGCGCTGAACGAAGTCGTCTCCCGCTACCCGGGCACCGACGCGGCACGCACCGCCTCCGATCGCCTCAGCGCGATGCAGCTGGGCCAGATGCAGCGCTGAATCCGCGGGTTTCGGCCGCCCTCTGGCCACCGGGCCGGACGCGGACGCACGGTACAATGGCGGCATGAGCGCCGTACCGACCGAGGTGGCCGCCTCCGCGGACCGCCTCAAGATCACCGAAATCTTCCTCTCGCTGCAGGGCGAGGCCCGCCAGGCGGGCTGGCCCACCGTGTTCGTGCGCCTCACCGGCTGCCCGCTGCGCTGCCAGTACTGCGACACCGCCTACGCCTTCCACGGCGGCGACTGGTGGACCATCGACGACGTCGTCGAGCAGGTCCGGCGCCAGGGCGTGCGCCACGTCTGCGTCACGGGCGGCGAGCCGCTGGCCCAGAAGCGCTGCCTGGTGCTGCTCCAGCAGCTCTGCGATGCCGGCTTCGAGGTGTCGCTGGAAACCTCCGGCGCACTGGACATCGCCGCGGTCGACCCGCGCGTGTCGCGCGTGCTCGACATCAAGACGCCCGGTTCGGCCGAAGTCCACCGCAACCTGTGGGAGAACCTGGCCCAGCTCACCGCGCACGACCAGGTCAAGTTCGTGATCTGCTCGCGCGCCGATTACGAGTGGGCCCGCGACGTCGTCGCCGAACACCGCCTGCAGGACACCTGCGAGGTGCTGTTCTCGCCCAGTTTCGGGCAGGTCCAGCCGCGTGAACTGGCCGACTGGATCGTCGCCGACCGCCTGCCGGTGCGCTTCCAGATGCAGCTGCACAAGATCCTCTGGAACGACGAGCGCGGTCGCTAGGCCGGCCGTCCACGTCCACGCAACGTCGGCGCCGCGCGCGCCCTGGAGTCTGGTCACATGAAGAACGCCGTCGTGCTGGTGTCGGGCGGAATGGATTCGGCGGTGGTGCTCGCCATCGCGCGCGAGCAGGGCTTCGCCGTGCATGCGCTGAGCGTGCGCTATGGGCAGCGCCACACCTCCGAGCTCGACGCCGCCGCCACGGTATCGCGCACGCAGGGCGCCGTCGCGCACAAGGTGGTGAATGTCGACCTGCGCAGCATCGGCGGCTCCGCGCTGACCGACGACATCGCCGTGCCCGTGGACGACGACGGCCATGTCATCGGCGCCGACATCCCGGTCACCTACGTGCCGGCGCGCAATACGATCATGCTGTCGGTGGCATTGGGGTGGGCCGAGGTGCTGGGCGCCAGCGACATCTTCTGCGGCGTCAACGCCGTCGACTATTCGGGCTATCCCGACTGTCGCCCGGAATTCATCGAGGCCTTCGAGCACCTGGCCAACCTGGCGACCAAGGCCGGGGTGGAAGGCGCGGGCCTGCGCATCCACGCGCCGCTGCAGCACATGAGCAAGGCCGACATCGTCCGCGAAGGCCTGCGCCTGGGCGTCGATTTCGCCCAGACGGTTTCCTGCTACCAGGCCGACGCCGACGGACGCGCCTGCGGCCACTGCGACGCCTGCCGCCTGCGCGCCGAGGGTTTCACCACCGCGGGCGTGGCCGACCCCACCCATTACGCCTGACTCCGGGTACGGCCACTGCGGCCGGACCCGGCCTGCGCTAGAATGCGCGCCCCGGCCAGCCGGCTCCGGGCCCGGCCGCGCCGCCGCCCGTTTCCAGAGGCCACCGCCAGCCTTCGCGGCCGGCACGCAACAATCTGGGTCGTTAGCTCAGTCGGTAGAGCATCGGACTTTTAATCCGCTGGTCGACGGTTCGAATCCGTCACGACCCACCACTTACGGATCGTGCGCTCGGGGCGGCTTTCTGGTCGGCCTGCTGGTTGCCTTCTGGGCGCCTGCGTCACCCGCTTTCCATGGCGGGCTCCGTGCTTGCTGCAGAGGCCGCAGCCGGGCCGGAGTCGGATTTCGGCTTCGCGCATCCTGGATTGGCCTTCCCGCAGGCTTTGCGGGACTCCGGAATCCGAAAAATGCCTTCCGTCATCCGGAATCGGTATTCCCGAGTCCGGAATCCGGCTGCCCGAATCCCGGGCAGGATTCGGGAGTCCGAAAATCGCCCTCCCGAATCCGGAATCGGTATTCCCGAATCCGGATTTCGCATTCCCGAATCCCTTTTCCGGATTCCGGAATCCAATATTTGCCTTCTGGAGGCCCCAGGCGTCTTCGGGAAGGCCGTAGCGCCTTCCGGAAAGCCGTAGCGTCTTCGGGAAGGCCGTTCCGGAAGGCCGTAGCGTCTTCGGGAAGGCCGTGGTGGCTTCCGGAATCCTGTCGAGGCCTTCCGCCACGCCCCCGGCCGATGCCCCTTCGTCCTCGGCGCGCGCACGCGCCCACGGCCACACCATCCATGAGCGGCCCGCGCGGCGGCTGCGGGCAGCCGCGCGCACCCGCGTTCCCTACCTCAGGCCGCGTCGAACAACTGCTGCAGCACGTCGTCGCCGTAGCGTTCCAGCTTGCCTGCGCCGATGCCCGGGATGCGGGCCAGTTCGTCGAGGTCTTCCGGCGCGTGGGTGGCGATGGCGCGCAGGGTGCTGTCGTGGAAGATGACGTAGGCCGGGACGTTCTGCGCCTTGGCGGCCGCCGAGCGCCAGGTGCGCAGGGCGTTGAACCGCAGCAGCGCCTCGGGGGGCAGGTCGAAGTCGGCGTCCTTCTCGCGCGCGTCGCGGTCGCGCCGGCTGCGCCGCGCCGCCTTGGGCGGATCGACGCGGAAATGCAGGGGTTGCTCGCCCCGCAGGACCGCTCCGCTGGCCGCCGTCAGGCGCAGCGCGCCGTGTTCGTCGGCCTCCAGCAGGCCGTGGGCGACCAGCTGCCGGAACACGCTGCGCCATTGCCGCTCGTCGAGATCGGCGCCGATGCCCCAGGTGCTGAGCGTGTCGTGGCCCAGCTGGGTGGCGCGGTCGCCGGGCACGCCGCGCAGCACGTCGATCACGTGGGCCGCGCCGAAGCGCTGGCCGGTGCGATAGACGCAGGACAGCGCCTTGCGCGCGGCCTGGGTGCCGTCCCAGGTCTGCGGCGGATCCAGGCAGTTGTCGCAGTTGCCGCAGGCGCCCGCGTGCGGCTCGCCGAACCAGCCCAGCAGCGACTGGCGGCGGCAGGCGGTGGATTCGCAGTAGCCCAGCAGCGCGTCGAGCTTGCGCAACTCCAGGCGCTTGCGCTCTTCGCCAGCCTGGGACTGGTTGATGAGCTGGCGCAGGTTGACGGTGTCGCCCAGCCCGTAGCACAGCCACGCGTGCGCGGCCTCGCCATCGCGGCCGGCGCGGCCGGTTTCCTGGTAGTAGCCCTCGATCGACTTGGGCAGGTCGACGTGGGCGACGAAGCGCACATCGGGCTTGTCGATGCCCATGCCGAAGGCGATGGTGGCCACCATCACCACACCGTCTTCCTGCAGGAAGCGGCGCTGGTTCGCGGCGCGCGCCGCCGAATCCATGCCGGCGTGGTAGGGCAGGGCGTCGACGCCGGCTTCGCGCAGCTGTTCGGCGATCGAGTCCACCCGCTTGCGCGAGAAGGCGTAGACGATGCCGCTGTCGCCGCGATGGGCGGCCAGGAAATCCTGCAGCTGCCGCACGCCGTTGTCCTTGTGGACGATGGTGTAGCGGATGTTGGGACGGTCGAAGGAACTGACGAACGTGCGGGCCGGCTCCAGCGTGAGCCGCTCGGCGATCTCTTCGCGCGTGGGGGCGTCGGCGGTGGCGGTCAGCGCGATGCGCGGCACCTGCGGCCAGCGCTCGTGCAGCACGGTGAGCTCGCGGTACTCCTTGCGGAAATCGTGGCCCCACTGCGAGACGCAGTGCGCCTCGTCGATGGCGAACAGGGCGATCTGCGCGCGGTCGAGCAGGGACAGGAAGCGCGGCGTGAGCAGGCGTTCGGGGGCGACGTAGAGCAGGTCGAGCTCGCCGGCCAGCAGCGCGCGTTCGACATCCGACGCCTGGCCGGCATCCAGGGTGGAATTCAGGTACGCCGCCCGCACGCCGAGCTGGCGCAGCCCCTCCACCTGGTCCTGCATCAGCGCGATCAGCGGCGAGACCACGATGCCGCAGCCCTCGCGCAGCAACGCGGGCAGCTGGTAGCACAGGGACTTGCCCCCGCCGGTCGGCATCAGCACCAGCGCGTCGCCACCACCGGCCACCTGGGCCACGATCTGCGCCTGTTCGCCGCGGAACTGGCGGTGGCCGAAAATGCGCTGGAGCAGGTCGAGGGCGGCGTCTGACATGCGCACAAGGTTACCCAATCCCTGTCGCAGTCCGCGCGAGAACGCCGCCGCGCACGGCGGTGGGAATCGATCCCGCGGCGGCGTCGGCGGCGGCCGCAGGACCTGCCGGAGGCGCTACTGCAGCAGCGACCTCAGCATCCAGGCGTTCTTCTCGTGCACCTGCAGGCGCTGGGTCATCAGGTCGACCGTGGGATCGTCGCCACCGGCATCGGCGGTCTTGAGCACTTCGCGCGCCGTGCGGGCGACAGCCTCGTTGCCCACCACCAGCTGGCGCACCATCTCGCGCCATTCCGCTGTGTCCGTCAGGCCGCGCTCCTCGGCGATCGAGGTCAGCCGGGTGAATTCGACGTAGGACCCCGGGGCGTTGAAACCCAGTGCGCGGATGCGTTCAGCCGTCTCGTCCAGCGCCACCCACTGCTCGTTGTACTGGCCCTCGAACATGATGTGCAGCGCGTTGAACATCGGGCCGGTCACGTTCCAGTGGAAATTGTGGGTCTTCAGGTACAACGTGAAGCTGTCAGCCAGGAAGCGCGACAGGCCGTCGGCGATCTTCTTGCGATCGGGCCCCTTGATCCCGATATCGATCGCGGGCGCCGCTTCGACGGCGGCCTTGGTGGGGGCTGCCCTGGACGGGGCTGCTTTGGAGGAGGCCGCCCTGGAAGTTCCGGTCTTGGCCATGCGCATCTCCTTGGAAGGGGGTCGAGCGGTGACAATAGCCCTGCGCGCCCGGCCGTTGAAGTGAATTGTTCCTGTTGGTTGGATAGATGAACCCTATCGATGCACATGCCAGGAAGGCCCCCCGGCGGGGTCGGAGCCAGCCGCGCGCCGCCGGGCGCGAAGCCGCCGGACCGCTCACGCCCGAACTGGCCCAGGCGCGGCGGGCGATCGACGGCGCGATGAGCCGCGACCGCGGCCGCCTGCACGGCCTGTGGTCGCGCTGGGCGGGCGCGCCCGCGGATGCGGCGGCGCAGGCGGCCTTCGCGCAGGCGCTGGCCGCATCGGTGGGGCAGCGTGAAGCGCGCGCGGCAGCGTTGCCGGCGGCGCCGGTGGACACGTCCCTGCCGATCGCCGCCGAGGCCGACCGCATCGTCGACCTGATCCGGCGCCACCAGGTGGTGGTGATCGCCGGTGAAACGGGCTCGGGCAAGACCACCCAGTTGCCCAAGCTGTGCCTGGCCGCCGGACGTGGCGCCGGCGGCATGATCGGTTGCACGCAGCCCCGCCGCATCGCCGCCCGTGCGGTGGCGCGGCGTGTCGCCGAAGAACTCGCCACGCCACTGGGCGGCTTCGTCGGCTACCAGGTGCGCTTCACCGACAACGTCAGCGAACAGACGGCGGTGAAGTTCATGACCGACGGCATCCTGCTGGCCGAAATCCAGACCGACCGCTGGCTGTCGCGCTACGACACCCTGCTGATCGACGAGGCGCACGAGCGCAGCCTCAACATCGACTTCCTGCTGGGCTACCTCAAGCAGCTGCTGCGCAAACGGCCGGACCTGAAGGTCATCGTCACCTCGGCCACGATCGACACCGAGCGCTTTGCCGCGCACTTCGACAACGCGCCGGTGGTGAACGTCGAAGGCCGCAGCTATCCGGTGTCCGTGCGCTACCGGCCCCTGGACGGCGCGACCCCGGACACGCCGACTGCGCGGCCGCCGCGCGCCGGCGAGGCAATGGAGGGCGAGCGGACCGTCAACGACGGCATCCTGGCCGCCTGCGACGAGATCACCCGCGAGGACCCCCGCGGCGACGTGCTGATCTTCCTGTCCGGCGAACGCGAGATCCGCGATGCGCACCAGGCGCTGGAGCGGCGCAAGTACCGCGAAACCGAGGTGTTGCCGCTGTACGCGCGGCTGTCGGTGCGCGACCAGGACCGCGTGTTCAACCCCGGCCCGAAACGGCGCATCGTGCTGGCGACCAACGTCGCGGAAACCTCGCTGACGGTGCCGCGCATCCGCTACGTCGTCGACCCGGGCCTGGCCCGGGTCAAGCGCTACAGCCCGCGCGGCAAGCTCGACCGGCTGCACATCGAAGACATCTCGCAGGCCAGCGCCGACCAGCGCAAGGGCCGCTGCGGCCGCGTCGCCGAAGGCATCTGCTACCGCCTGTATTCGGAAGCCGATTTCCTCTCGCGGCCGCGCTATACCGACCCGGAAATCCGCCGCGCCGCGCTGGCCGGCGTGATCCTGCGCATGCTGTCGCTGGGGCTGGGCCGGATCGAGGATTTCCCGTTCCTGGAACCGCCCGATCCGCGCGCGGTCGCCGACGGCTGGCAGCAGTTGTCCGAACTGGGCGCGGTCGACCTGGCGGCGAAGGACACCCGGCAGCTGACCGCCACTGGCAAGCTGATGGCGCGCCTGCCCGTCGACGTGAAGCTGGCCCGCATGCTGGTGGCGGCGCACCAGCACGGCTGCCTCCGCGAGATGCTGGCGATCGCCGCGTTCCTGGGCATCCAGGACCCGCGCGAGCGGCCCGCCGACCAGCGCGCCGCGGCCGACAACGCGCACGCGCTGTTCGCCGATCCGCGTTCGGAATTCGTGGGCATCCTGAAGTTGTGGGACGCCTACCACGCCGCGCACGAGGAACTGACGCAGTCGAAACTGCGCGCGTGGTGCGAGAAGCACTTCCTGGGGTTCCTGCGCATGCGCGAGTGGCGCGAGCTGCACCGCCAGCTTCGCCTGCTGTGCGATGAACTGGCCTGGCCGATCAGCAGCACCCTGGAGCAGCCCGAGTCCACGGCCTACGCGACCCTGCATCGCGCGCTGCTCGCCGGCCTGCCGACGCAGCTGGGCCTGCGTGGCGACAAGGGCGTGTATGACGGTCCGCGCGGCCGCAAGTTCCAGTTGTTCCCCGGCTCCCCGCTGGCGCGCAAGCCGCCGCCGTGGGTGATGGCGGCGACCGTGCTCGACACCGAGCGCGTGTGGGCGCTGACCAACGCGGCCATCGAGCCGGACTGGGCGATCCAGGAACTGCCGCACCTGCTGGCGCGCCGCCATCACGACCCGCGCTGGTCGCGCTCGCAGGGCCGCGTGGTCGGCAGCGAGCAGATCAGCCTGTTCGGCCTGGTGCTGGCGCCCAAGCGTCCGGTCCACTACGGCGCGCTGTACCCGGAAGAAAGCCGGGTGCTGTTCGCCCGCGACGCGCTGGTGACCGGCGAGATCAACACCCGCGTGGCCTTCCTCGCCCGCAACCTGGCCACGCTGGAGAAGGCGCGCGAGGAGGAAGCCAAGCAGCGTCGCGCCGGCCTGGTCGTGGACGAGGATTGGATGGCGCAGTGGTACCTGGACCGCCTGCCGGCCCACGTGCACAACGCGCAGGCGCTCGATGCCTGGTTCGGCAAGCTGCCCGCGGCGGAGAAGGCCGCGCTGGAGTGGTCGCTCGATGATCTGATGATCGGCGGCGAAACCGAGGCCGCGCGCTTCCCGCCGTATCTGGCGCTGGGTGACGTGCGCCTGGCGGTGGTCTACCGCTTCGACCCGGGCGCGCCGGACGACGGCATGACGCTGGCCGTGCCCCTGCACCTGCTCAACGCGCTGGACCCGGCCCGCTTGACCTGGCTGGCGCCGGGGTTCGCTGCCGACAAGGCCGCGGCGCTGATCCGCAGCCTGCCCAAGACGCTGCGCCGCAACTTCGTTCCGGCGCCCGATTTCGCCCGCGCCTTCGTCGAGGCGCATGCGCAGCCCACGGCCGACGCGATGTCCGGCGAGCTCGCGCGGTTCCTGGCCATGCTCACCGGCGTGGCGGTGGCGGCCACCGATTTCGACGAGACCGCGCTCGAGCCGCACCTGCGCATGAACCTGCGGCTGCTGGACCGCGACGGCAAGTCGGTGCTGGCCGAATCGCGTGACCTGGATGCGCTGCGCCAGCAGTTCGGGCAGCGGGCCGCCGACGCGTTCGCCGCGCGCGCGGCGCAGGGTCTGGCGCGCCAGGCGCTCACCAGTTTTCCGGACACGCCCATCCCCGTAGCCGTGGCCGGCGCGGGCGGCGTGCCGGCCTATCCGGCCCTGCACGACGACGGCGACAGCGCATCCCTGCGCGTGCACGCCCAGCGCGAGATTGCCGTGGAGGCGCATCCGCACGGCGTGCGCCGCCTGCTCGCGCTGGCACTGGCCGACAAGCTCCGGCAGGCGCGCAAGCAGTTGCCCGTCGCGCCGAAGACCGGCCTGCTGTATGCGGCGATCGAGTCGCACGCGCCGCGCGCCGACGGCCTGAAGGACGGCGACCGCTTGCGCCTGGACCTGGTCGACGGCGCCTTCCAGGCGCTGACGGCCGACGGCCTGGACGCCATCCGCGACGCCGCGGCGTTCGCCGCCCGGCGCGATGCCGTGGCCAAGGCGCTGTTCCCCGAAGCCATGGAACGCCTGCGCCAGGCCGAAGCCATCCTCGCCGCGATCGCCGAAGTGCGCGCGACGCTGGAGTCGCCCCTGATGGGCTGGGCCCGCGGCAACCTCGACGACATGTGGATGCACCTGTCGCTGCTGGCGCCGCCGGGCTTCCTGCGCGATGTGCCGGCCCCCCGTGCTGCGCGAGTATCCGCGTTACCTCAAGGCGCTGTCGCTGCGCGGCGAACGCGCCCTGCGCGATCCCACCCGCGACCAGGCGCGCATGCTCGAGCTCAAGCCCTTCGTGGACGCGCTGCGCGCCGCGCAGGCCGCGGGCGAGGACGACACACCGGGCTGGCAGGCGCTGCGCTGGGACCTGGAGGAACTGCGCGTGTCGCTGTTTGCGCAGGAACTGGGCACGCGCGGGGGCGTGTCGCCGAAGAAGCTCGCCCAGAAGCTGGCCGCCCTGCGCTAGTCAGGCTCACCCGGGCGGCGGCTGCACCATTGATCAGGTTGCCGCAGGTGTCCTCGAACAGCGCCGTGGTGATCGCGCCCATCGGGGTGGGCTCGCTGCGGAAGACCACGCCCGCCGCGCGCAGACGGGCGGCCTCGGCCTGGATGTCGTCGGTGAGGAAGGCGGTGGCCGGGATGCCGGCCTCGTACAGGGCCCGCTGGTAGTCGCGGGCCGGGGCAAAGCCCATCGGCTCCAGCACCAGCTCAACGCCCTGCGCACCTTCGGGCGCGCTGACCGTGAGCCAGCGGAACTCGCCCATGGGAATGTCGTTGGCCAGCTGGAAGCCCAGCACCTGCGTGTAGAAGCGCAGCGCCTTGTCCTGGTCGTCGACCGTCACCGAAGCCAGCCGGATCTGCATGGGCGTCACTCGTTCAGGGGCGGACTGCATTGTGGCCCCGGCCTGTTCACGGCGTGTCGATGCGGCTCGCCGGATCCGTTTCACGGACGCCTGCAATCCGGCGACAGTGGCACGACAGCGCCGCCGCAGCGACGCCGTCGTACCGCGCGGCGGGCTTACTTGATCCTGCGCACCGTGGCGGTGGTGTTGCGGCCCTGGACGGTCATGTACCAGGTGCTGCCGACCAGCGCCGGCTTGATGCGCACCTGCGGGTCGGTCATGCGCACGCCGTGCAGCACCGCGTCGTCGACCTGCTGCCAGACCTGGCCATTGTCGAGCGTGTAGCTGCGGCCCCGGGCGAAGCCACGGAACTCGCCGACCAGCCGGGCTTCGATCGGATCGCTGCGGCCGAAGGTGGCGAAGCCGCGGTTCTCGGTTTCGACCTTTTCCTTCGCGACCGCGGCGGCCTTGGTCGTTTCCACTTCGAGCGTGTTGTTGAGCCACGCGTTGAGATTGGCCAGTTCCTGCGTCGACAGCTTGTCCAGCCCGGCGGCCTTGAACTGTTCCGGCGTCATCTGCTGCTCGATGGGCGCCTGCGCGAAGGCGGCGGCCGGCGCCAGGGCCAGGCAGCTCGCGATCATCAACGACAGGCTCATGCGCGATGCGCATGTCGCCATGGAGCGGCGGTACGACGGTAGCAAGGCCATGTGCTGTTCCTCGGGTCGGTTGCCGGCTAGTGTAGACCGACCCCACGTTGGACCCGTACCGCCGCGGTATTGGTGATGGAATCTTCCGCCCCGCCCGATCTGGATGCACTGCTGGCCCGCCTGGGCCTGTCGTCGGTCGCCCCGGCGGTGCTGCAGTCGATCGTGCCTGACCTGCAGGACGCGGTCGCACGGGCGCTCGCCACCGGCGAGGCCATCGCGCGGCGTGACCCGGAACCGGTGCTGGAGATCACGCTGGACACCCTGGTGAGGCTGGGGGCCGACGGCGAGACGCTGGCCGCGGCCATCCTGCATGCGTTCGTTCCGGTGCGGCCGGCCGGCCTGGAGAAATCCCATCCAACCGTGGCCGCCCTGCTGGACGGGCAGCAGGCTGCACAGCAGGTGTGGTCGCTGCATGCCCAGCAGGGATCGCAGGCCAGCAGCGAAGGCCTGCGGCGCCTGTTGCTGGCGATCGTGCGCGACCTGCGCGTGGTGCCGATCCTGCTCGCGCGCCAGCTGGCGCGGATGCGCCAGGCGGCGCATCTGCCACTGGCCGAGCGGGTTGCCCTGGCCCAGCTCACGCGCGACATCCACGCGCCGCTGGCCAACCGCCTGGGCATCTGGCAGCTGAAATGGGAGCTGGAGGACCTGGCATTCCGGCACCTGGAGCCGGATACCTACAAGCAGATCGCGCGCCTGCTCGACGAGGAAGCGCGGCGATCGCGAGCGCTACATCCAGCAGGTCAGGCGCACCCTGCAGGACGCGATGGCCGCCCAGGGGCTGCGCGCCGAGGTCGCCGGGCGTCCCAAGCACATCTACAGCATCTGGAAGAAGATGCGCCGCAAGGACGCGCCGATCAGCGAACTCTACGACCTGCGCGCCGTGCGCGTGCTGGTCGACGACATCGCCGGCTGCTATGCCGCGCTGGGCGTCGTGCACGCCACCTGGGTGCCGGTCCCCAGCGAGTTCGACGACTACATCGCGCGCCCCAAGCGCAACGACTACCGCTCGCTGCACACCGCTGTCATCGGCCCGGAAGGCAAGACGCTGGAAGTGCAGATCCGCACGTTCGAGATGCACCGCCAGGCCGAACTGGGCGTGGCCGCGCACTGGAAGTACAAGGAAGCCGGCAGCCACAGCGCCGACGCCGCCTTCGACCGCAAGATCGCCCTGGATGCGGCGCCTGCTCGAATCGCATGCCGACGGTGGCGAAGGCGCGCTGCGCGGCGAGTTCGACAACGAGCTGGTCGAGGACCGCATCTACGTGCTCACGCCCAAGGGCGAGGTGATCGACCTGCCCGCCGGTGCCACGCCGCTGGATTTCGCCTACCACGTGCACACCGAGGTCGGACACCGCTGCCGCGGCGCCAAGGTCGACGGCCGCATCGTGCCGCTCGACCACAAGCTGCGCAGCGGCGACCGCGTGGAAATCCTGACCGCCAAGACGGGCGAGCCGCGCCGCGACTGGCTGGTGGTGGCCAACGGCTTCCTGGCCAGCAGCCGTTCGCGCGAAAAGGTGCGGGCGTGGTTCCACTAGCTCGATCGCGCCCGCAACGTGCAGGCGGGCCGCGAACTGCTGGAGAAGGAACTGCGCCGCCTGGGTCTGCTCGGGGCCGACCTGACTCCCGCGCGCGAGCGCTTTGCCCTCGCCGGCGACGACGACCTGTTCGTGCAGGTCGCGCTCGGGGACCTGGGGCCGCACCAGGTGGGCCGCCTGCTGCTGGAACACGAGCGTGCCGCCGCCTCGCCGAGCGAACCGGCGCCGCCGATCACGCCAAGCCGCGCTCCGAGGCCGGCGGCCCGGCGCAGCACCGAGTTCACCGTGGAGGGCGTGGGCAACCTGCTGGTCCAGCTCGCCCGCTGCTGCCAACCGGTGGCGGGCGAACCGATCGTGGGCTACCTGACCCGCGGCCGCGGCGTCAGCGTCCACCGCCCCGACTGTGCCGCCTACCTGCGCCTGGCCGGCGCGCAGCCGCAGCGCGTGCTGCCGGTGGAGTGGGGACGCAAGGGCAGCGGGTACGAAGTCGACATCGACGTGCTGGCGCTGGACCGCAAATGGCTGCTGAAGGAAGTCAGCAACGTCATCGCCCAGGCCAACGCGCACGTCGCCAGCATCAGCAGCCAGCTGGAGCGCAACGGTGCGCGCGTGCGTCTGCATGCGCGCCTGCGGGTCAGCGACTACGGGCAGCTGTCGGCGCTGCTGGGCAAGCTGGCGGCGTTGCCCGGCGTGGAGTCCGCGCAGCGCTGCTGACGGCCACGGTGCGGTCATCGCCGCGGCGGTATGCTGGCCGCGATGGATCCACAGGACACCCGACCCGGCCCGACGCGGACCACGGCCACGCGTCCCGCGCCGCGGTCGGCTCCGCGCGCTGCCGGTCCAGGCGCCGCCCACGCGTGGCGGCATGACGTCGCCGCGGTCCTGCGTCGCGCGCCCGGCTGGCGCTATCTGCGCGGCCGCCTGGTTTCGCGACTACCCTGGCTGCCGATCGGCCTGGCCGCTGGACTGCTGCTCGTGCTGCTGTTCGCGCTCCGCCAGCCCTTGTCGGAGCGGCTGTGGCCGCAGACGCGGGCGCAGGCCCTGCACCAGCAGGCGGCGCGCGCACTGTCGGCCGGCCGCCTCACGGCCGCCGACGGCACGGGCGCGCGCGAACTCTATGAAGCGGCCCTGGCCTTGGATCCCGACCGCAGCGACGCGCGCGCCGGGCTCAATCGCGTCGGCCAGGCGGCGTTGGCCCAGGCCCGCGCCGCGGCCGCCCGGCAGCAGTACGCGCAGGCGCGGCAGTTGCTTGCGCTGGCGGCGGAGCTGGCGATGCCGCGCGCGCAGATCCTCGCGCTGTCCGAGCAACTGCGTGCCGCGCAGGCCGATGCGGGCGGACTGGACGCACTGATCGCCGACGCCGCGGCGGCCCGCGCGGCCGGTCATCTGGACGATGGTCCCGCCGCCGCACTGCCGCTGTACCTGCGGGTGCTGGAACTGCAGCCGGACCGGCTGCAGGCGCTCGAGGGGCGCGAGGACACGCTGGCCGACCTGTTGCAGCAGGCGATGAACGCCCTGGATGCCGGCCAGTTCACCCGCGCCGCCGCGATCATCGGCCGCGTGCAATCCGCCGATCCGGGCCATGTCGGCCTGCCCGATGCGCTGGAGCACCGCGCCCGGGTGGCCGAACGCGAGCGCACGCGCGCGCAGGCGGCGCTGGAAGCCGGGCAGCTGGCGGCGGCGCGCCGCGGATTCGACGCGCTGCGGCAACTGGATCCCGACGACCAGACCGCGCGCCGTGGCCTGGTCGCGGTGGCCACCCGCCACGCCCAGGCCAGCGAACGCCACGCCGCCGACTTCCGCTTCCCGTCCGCGCTGCAGGAACTGCGCCGGGCGCAGGCCGCAACCGCGGCGCTCGACGACGAAGTGCCGGCCGTCGCCCAGGCACAACAGCATCTGGCGCGCGCGCGCCAGGCGCAGCGTTCATTGGCAGCCGCGCCGGCCACCGCGCAGCGCAACCGGCGCGTGGGCGAACTGCTCGAGGCCGCCGCGCGCGCGCAGCAGCGCGGCGACCTGCTGACGCCGCCGGGCGACAGCGCCTTCGACCGCCTGCGCGCCGCCAACGCGCTCGCGCCCGACGACCCGCGCGTGCGCGGCGCCATGGCGCGGCTGGTGCCCGCGGCCGCCGAATGCTTCGACGATGCCCTGAGCGGCAACCGGCTGATCCGCGCCGGCGCGTGCCTTGACGCGCGACGCGCGCTGGAAGGCAACACCGGTGCCGTGCGCGAAGGCCGGCGCGAGCTGGCCCGGCGCTGGATCGCGCGGGGCAATGAACGCCTGGGTGCCGGCGAACTGGTCGAAGCGCAGGAGGCGCTCGCCCTGGCGCGCAAGCTGGATCCGCGCAGCGCCGATCTGGAACCGCTCGCCCAGCGCGTGCGCGCGGCGACGCTGGCGCAGGGGCGGGTGTCGGATCCCTGATCCGGCGCCGCGCCGTCAGCGCGCGGCGCGCCCCGCGGCGGCGCGGGCGACCAGTTCGCGCACCACGGCGCGACCGGCGTCGAGTGAGAAGTGCGCTTCCACGTTGCGCAGGCCCTGCGCAGCCAGCTGCGCCCACAGCGCTGGGTCGCGATAGGCGCGCACGACGGCGTCGGCGAATTCCGCCGCGTCATCGGCCACCAGGACGTCCTCGCCCGCACGCAGGTGCATGCCTTCCACCGCGCAACTGGTGGCGACCACCGGCTGCCCGTGGGCCATGCTCAGGTTGATCTTCCCCTTCACCCCCGCGCCATAGCGCAGCGGCGCCAGCGCCACGCGCGCCCCGGTCATGTAGGGCGTGATGTCCGCCACGTGCCCGTGCACGCGCACGCCCTCATGCGCGGCCAGCGCGGCGATGGCTGGCGGGACGTCGCCGCCGATGCAGTGGAACACCACCTCGGGCAGTCGGGCGCGCACAAGCGGGAACACCTCGCGCACGAACCACGTCACTGCATCGACGTTCGGCGGATGGCGGAAGCCACCCACGAAGACCAGGTCGCGGCGCTGATCGAAGGGCGCGCCGGGGCCGGCCACCCGGTGCAGGTTGGACAGCACCTGCACGCGGGCCTGCGGGGCGTCGGTGGCCAGCAGCTCGCGCTCGACCTCGCTCACCACCCACGTCATGTCGCTGTCGGCCACCACGCCCAGTTCCAGCGTGCGGGTCCGTTCGGCCGTGCGGGCCAGCGCGGCGTCGCCGGCCAGCTGCGCGCCGCGGCGTTCGCGCAGGTAGTGCAGGTCGACGGTGTCGAACACCAGGGTCGCGCGCGGCGCGTGCGCTCGCAGCACGGGCAGGAAATCGCGGGCCACGTAGTGGCGGCACACGATCGCGGCGTCGAAGCGATGGCCGTGCTGCGCCAGCCACGCGGTCACGCGCGGCGCGAACGGCGCGTGCCAGGCCTCGACGCCCAGCTGCTGCAGGCCCACCGTGTACGGGCCGTCATGCGCGAGATCGGCGGGGAGGAACACGACGTGCGCCCCTTCCTCGCGCAGCAGGCGCATCAGGTTGACCAGGCGCAGCGATCCCGAATCGCGGTCCGGCTGCGGCGTGAGCACGTCCACCACCAGCACCGTCGGCCGCTGGCCGTGCCCGAAGGCGGCCGCGTGCGGATCGCCCGGCGGCAGGTGCCGTTGCAGCACCGCCTGCCACTTCGCGGCGAACACCTGCTGGTTGCGCACCTGCGCGGCCTTGGGGCCGGTGCTGGTGTCGGTGCCGCCGGTCGCGCCTTCCAGGTGCACCACGCTCGCGGCCGGCTGGTACAGCACGCGCAGGCCGGCGGCGCGCACGGCGAAGGCGAGGTCGGTGTCCTCGTAGTAGGCCGGTGCGTAGCGGGTGTCGAAACCGCCCAGTTGCGCGAAGAGGTCGCGTGCGATGGCGATGGCCGCGCCCGAGCAGTAGTCGGCCTCGCGCACGCAGGCATGGCGGGGATCCAGCGGTGACTCCAGCCGGCCGTAGTTCCACGCGCTGCCGTCGTTGAACACGACGCCACCGGCTTCCTGCAGGCGTCCGTCCGGATACAGCAGCTGCGCGCCGACCAGGCCGGTGCCCGGATGGTCGTCGAAGGTCTGCAGCAGCGCATCGAGCCAGCCGGCCTGCGGAATCGTGTCGTTGTTGAGGAACACCACGTACTGCCCGCGCGCAAGGCCGGCGCCGTCGTTGCAGGCCGCGATGAAGCCGCCGTTGGCCGCGCGCACGTGCAGGCGCAGCCCGGCCACCTGCGACAGGCAGGACACGGTGTCGTCGCGGGAGCCGTCGTCGACGACGATCACTTCCATCTCCGCGCGCGGAGGGTGCGCCGCGATCGCGCGCAGGCAGGCCAGCGTGTGCGCGAACTGGTTGAACACCGGAATGACGATGCTCGCCCGGGGCGTGTGGCTGCAGGGCAGGGTGAACGGTTCGAAAGGCCGCGCCGTGGGCAGTTCCAGCGCGGCGCGCTGCGCCGTCGGCACGCGCCGGAACTGGCGCGTCACGCGCGCCCACGTGGCGTGCAGGCCGCGCGTGCGCAGGCTGGTCAGGCCGCGCCGGACCAGGCCGGCGCCCCGGTTGAGCACGAACCGCAGGTCGGTCCAGCTCATGCGCATCGATCAGCCTGCATGCAACTCCTGCCGCAATTTCGTGGAATGAAGCGTGAACGGGGCCGGCGCCCCGGGCGTCCGTCCGACGTCGCCAGCATGGAACAATCGGCCGCGTGCGGTAAGCCGCCCCGGCCATCGTCGCGCGTGCCGCTTGCGGGTCGCGCACCCGGGTCGGGTACGGCGGAATACCGGGATGGACGGCTCAGGGAGGCCCCGGCCCGCTGCGCTAGACTCGGCGGGCCCGGGTCGACGGCCGTCATTGTGTCACCCGGGCGGCCGATGGCCTACCGGGCCCTGCGCGTCGGCCTGTCCCCGCGACGTGCCTGCGCGACCGCGTCAGGCTTCACCGATCCACCGCTGCACCCCTCGTCGCATTCCCCCTGCGTCCTTCCGCTTCCGCCGACCGGCCCGATATCGCCCAATGCCCAGAACCCCCATCGACTACGACGAAGACGACAGCGACCAGGACGGCGAGTCCACCAGCGGCCAGTGGAAGCGCCGGCTGGTGACCTGGACACTGGCCGCGCTGGGCCTGGGCCTGGGATTCCTGATCCCCTACATGCTCTATCTCAACCACGAGGTGTCCGAGCGGTTCGGACGCCTGCAGTGGCAGGTCCCCACCCGTGTCTACGCGCGGCCGCTCGAGCTGCGGCCCGGCCTGGCCATGGACGCGGGCACGCTCAAGACCGAACTCGACGCCGCCGGTTACCACGAAGGCGACGGCAGCCGGGTGGGAAGCTACAAGCGCGATGGCGGGCGCTGGCGCATCTCCAGCCGCGGCTTCAACGATGTCGACGGCGCCGTGCGTGCGCGCCGGCTCGAGGTCTCGCTGTCGGGCGGGCGGGTGGCCAACGTGCGCGAGGCCGGGCAGAAGCAGGCGCTCAAGGCGGCTCGCCTGGACCCGGCGCGCATCGCGAGCCTGTACGGCCAGAAGCAGGAAGAACGCCGCCTGGTCCGCATCGAGGAAGTCCCCGAGCTGCTGGTCACCGGCCTGCAGGCGGTCGAGGACCGCGACTTCAACAGCCACATCGGCATCGACTTCACCGGCATGATCCGCGCGGCGTTCAAGAGCGCCACCGGCAGGCGCCAGGGCGCCAGCACGCTGACCCAGCAGCTGGCCCGCAGCGGCCTGCTCGGCATCGGCAAGGAGCAGACGCTGCGCCGCAAGGGCAAGGAGATCCTCTACGCCCTGATCATCGACGCGCGCTACGAGAAGCGCGACATCCTGGAGGCCTATCTCAACCAGGTGTACATGGGCCAGCGCGGATCGCAGGCGATCCATGGCGTGGCCGCGGCCTCCGAGTTCTATTTCGGCCGCGACCTGGCCGACCTCAAGCCCGAGCAGATCGCGCTGCTGGTGGGCATCGTCAAGGGGCCGTCGGCCTACGATCCGCGCCGCAATCCCGAGGCCGCGCGCGCACGCCGCGATTTCGCGCTCGGCGAGTTCCACGAGACCCAGCTGATCGACGACGCCCAGTACCAGACCGCGCTCAAGGCGCCGCTCGGGGTGACGAAGGAAGCGGGCACGCTGGCGCCCAACCGCTTCCCGGCCTACATCGACCTGGTGCGGCGCCAGCTGGCGCGCGACTACCCGTCCGATGAACTGATCTCCGCCGGCCTGAGCGTGATGACCGCGATGTCGCCTTCGGCGCAGGCGCTGGCCGAGGGTGCGGTCACCCGCACGCTCAAGAGCCTGGACAGCAAGCGCCGTCCGCCCCTGCAGACCGGCCTGGTGCTCACCGACGTGCACAACGGCGAGGTGCTGGCCGTGGTCGGCAGCCGCCACCACACCGAGCACGGCTTCAACCGCGCGGTGGAAGCGCAGCGGCCGGTCGGCTCGCTGCTCAAGCCCTTCGTGTACATGCTCGCGCTGGCCACGCCGGAACGCTTCTCGCTGGCCAGCTACGTCGACGACTCGCCCGTATCGGTGGACTTGGGCCGCGGCAAGCGCTGGAACCCGGGCAATTCCGACGGCCGCAGCCACGGCACGGTGCGCCTGATCGATGCCCTGGCCATGTCCTACAACCAGGCCACCGTGCGCGTGGGCATGCAGGTGGCGCCCGAGCGCATCGCCGACCTGATCCACACGCTGGCGGGCATCCAGGCCGAGCCGCGGCCCTCGCTGATCCTGGGCGCCGTCGACCAGAGCCCGTACGCGATGGCGCAGCTGTACCAGTTCCTGGCCAGCGGCGGCGAGATCCAGCCGCTGCATGCCGTGCGCGGCGTGCTCGGCGCCAACGGCCGGGCCCTGAAGCGCTACGACACCGCGCCGGCGCCGGCACAGGAAGGCGATGCGATCGCCGCGCGCCTGATCACGCTGGCGGGCCAGCACACGGTCACCAGCGGCACGGCGTCGCCGCTGATGCGCGACGGCCTGGGCCGGCTGAACTCGGCCGGCAAGACCGGCACCAGCAATGACGGCCGCGACAGCTGGTATGCCGGCTGGACTGGCGACCACCTCGCCGTGGTGTGGGTCGGCAACGACCAGAACAAGGAAACCGGCCTGTACGGCGCCACCGGTGCGATGCGCGTGTGGTCCTCGATCTTCGCCCGCCTGCCCAGTGCGCCGTTGAAGGTCGGCGACGAAGGCATCGACTGGCAGTGGGTCATCAACACCCACAGCACCGACGCCAGTTGCGGCGGTGCGCGCCGCTTCGCATTCGTGAAGGGCTTTGCGCCCGCGTATGGCCCGTGCCCCGTCGCCGAGCCTGTCGAGGGTGAAGAGGAGCGCCGCAGCTGGCGCGACTGGTTCGGGCTGGGCGACGACGACGATGACGACGACGCCCAGGCGCCGCCGCCACCGCCGCCGCCGGAGCCGTGATGCGCCGGACCCTGGAACAAACGATCCCCATGCGACCGACCCTGTCCCTGCTGATACCGCTCGCCGCCGCCCTCGCGCTGGCTGCCTGCGCGAGTGCGCCCGCGCCCACGCCGCCCGCCGCCGCATTCGACGGCGTCGCGCTGGCCGCCACCGTGCGTGCCGCCGGCCAGGCCACGGGCGGCGAACTGGAAGTGCAGCCGCTGCGTGATCCCAAGGTCGAGGACCTGCGCCAGCAGGCCGCGCAACTGGAAGGCAAGCGCATGTACCGCGGCGCGGCCGACCTGCTCGACCGCGCCATCGCGCTGCAGGCGCAGGATCCCGCGCTCCTGCAGGACCGCGCCGAGGTCGCACTGCTCCTGCGCGATGCACCGGGCGCGGAAGGCTTCGCGCGCCAGGCCATCGCGCTGGGCTCGGCGGCCGGTCCGCTGTGCCGCCGGCATTGGGAAACGCTGCTGCAGACCGCGCTGCTGCGCGCCAACGACCGCGTGATCCGTCGCGGCGAGTCCGAAGCGCAGGCCACCGCGCGCGTGGGCGAGGCCGCCGCGCAGGTGAGGCAGGCGCGCGCGCAGCGCGAGGCCTGTACCGTCGCCGCGCCGCAGCGGTACTGAACCTTCGATGGGACGATTAGCCGATGCCAGCCGCGCCGCGCTGAGCGAGGGCGGGGACCTGGCGCGCAACATCGACGCCTTCGCCCCGCGCCCCGCCCAGCAGGACCTGTCGGCGGCGATCGCCGATGCCTTCGAGACCCGCGGCACGCTCATCGCCGAAGCCGGCACCGGCACCGGCAAGACCTTCGCCTACCTCGTGCCGGCGCTGCTGTCGGGGTTGAAGACCATCGTCTCGACCGGCACGCGCGCGCTGCAGGACCAGCTGTTCCACCGCGACCTGCCGCGCGTGCGCGACGCGCTGGGCCGTGGCCTGAAAACCGCGTTGCTCAAGGGCCGCGCCAACTACCTGTGCCTGTATCGTCTCAACCAGGCCAAGGGCGAGCCGAAGTTCGCCAACCGCGAGCAGATCGCCCAGTTCCAGCGCATCGTGGCCTGGAGCGGCCGCACCCGCATGGGCGACCTGTCCGAACTGGAAGCGCTGCCCGAGGATTCGCCGCTGCTGGCGATGGTGACCTCCACCACCGACAACTGCCTGGGCAGCGAGTGCCCGCTGTTCGGCGACTGCTTCGTCGTGCAGGCGCGCCAGCGCGCGCAGGCGGCGGACGTGGTGGTGGTGAACCATCACCTGCTGCTGGCCGACCTCGCCCTCAAGCAGGAAGGCTTTGGCGAGATCCTGCCCGGCGCCCAGGCCTTCGTGGTCGACGAGGCGCACCAGTTGCCCGACCTGGCCGCGCAGTTCTTCGGCGAGGCGCTCAGTGCGCGGCCGCTGGTGGAGCTGGCGCGCGACGCGCTGGCCGAATGCAAGGAGGTGGCCGGCGCGCTGGCCACGGTGCAGGGGCCGGCGCGCGAGCTCGAACAGGCCGTGCGTGCCCTGCGCGCGGCGATGGACGAACTGCCGGTGCGCGGCACGCGCCGCCGCGCCGCGGAACTGGCCGCTTCGGAAGAGGCCTTCGATGCGCTGGAAGCGGCGCTGGCCCAGTTGCACGGCGTGCTGCTGGGCCTGCGCGAGGCCTCGCCCGGCTTCGACGGCTGCGCCGCGCGGGCGCAGGAATTCACCGGCCGCCTGCAGCGCTGGCGCGCGGAAGGCGCGGTGGCCGCCGAGAGCGCGCCCGCGGCAACCGCCGAACACGACCCGTTCGCGGCGAGGCGCTCCGCGGACGCCGACGCCGACGCCGATGCGCAGGACGCCGCCGCCACCGCAGCGCCTGCGCGCGAAGACACCGGCGTGCACTGGTACGAACTGACGGCGCGCGGCTTCCGCCTGAGCCGCACTCCGCTGGACGTCGCCGGACCGCTGGCGCAACACCGCGAACGTTCGCAGGCCGCCTGGGTGTTCACCTCGGCGACGCTGGCCGTGGAAGGACGCTTCGATCATTACGCCGCCAAGCTCGGGCTGGCCGAACCGCGCACGCTGCTCGCGCCCAGTCCGTTCGACTGGCCGCAGCAGGCCCTGTGCTATCTGCCCCCCGGCCTGCCCGACCCGGGGGTCTTCCATTACACGCAGAGCATGGTCGACAAGCTGCGGCCGGTGCTGGAAGCCTCGCGCGGCCGCGCCTTCGTCCTGTTCGCCTCGCACCGCGCGCTGCGCGAAGCCGCCGAGCAGCTGCGCGGCGGCCCGTGGCCGCTGTTCGTCCAGGGCGAGGCCCCGCGACCGGTGCTGCTCGAGCGTTTCCGTGCTTCCGGCAACGGCGTGCTGCTCGGGGCGGCCAGCTTCCGCGAGGGCGTGGACGTGGCGGGCGAGGCATTGAGCGTGGTGATCATCGACAAGCTGCCGTTCGCGGCGCCTGATGACCCCGTCTTCGAGGCGCGGCTCGAAGCGATCCGGCGCAACGGCGGCAATCCGTTCCGCGACGAGCAGCTGCCGCAGGCCGTCATCGCGCTCAAGCAGGGCGCCGGCCGGCTGATCCGATCCGAACGCGACCGCGGCGTGCTGGTGCTGTGCGATCCGCGACTGCTGTCCAAGACCTACGGCAAGGTGTTCTTCGACTCGCTGCCGCAGCTGCCGCGCAGCCGGCGCATCGAGGACGTGCAGGCCTTCTTTGCGCCAGACTGTGAGTCCACCCCCCTCGATGCGGAGCCCGTCCATGAGTGATTCGACCAAGCCGCGCGTGCACGGGCTGGGCGGCCTGTTCTTCAAGTCGCCCGATCCCGCCCGCCTGGCCAACTGGTATTCCACCCACCTGGGCCTGCCGATGGAATCCTGGGGCGGGGCGGTGCTGCCCTGGCGTCGCGCCGATACCGGGGGCGAGGCCTGCACGGTGTTCTCGCCCTTCGCCGGCAGCACCGAATACTTCGCGCCGAGCGCGCGCGAGTTCATGCTGAATTTCCGCGTCGACGACCTCGACGCCACGCTCGCCGGCCTGCGCGCGGAAGGCTGCCAGGTGCTGGAGCGCTTCGAGGAAAGCGAGCAGGGCCGCTTCGGGTACGTGGTGGATCCGGACGGCACGCTGATCGAGCTGTGGCAACCGGCGGCCGGCATGTGACCGCGCCGGTCCATACTGCACGCGCATGAAACTGCTCGCCTTCGAAACCGCCACCGAAGCCTGTTCCGTCGCCCTGTGGCTGGACGGCGAGGTGCTCGAACGCTTCGAACTCGCGCCGCGCCGGCACGCCGAACTCGCGCTGCCCTGGGCGGACGAGTTGCTTGCCCGGGCCGGCGTCGCCCGCGGCGACCTGGACGCCATCGCGATCGGCCGTGGGCCCGGCGCCTTCACCGGCGTGCGCCTGGCGGTGGCGATCGGGCAGGGCATCGCCTTCGCGCTGGATCGGCCGGTGGTGGCGGTGTCCACGCTCGCCGCGCTGGCGATGCAGGCGCCGGGGCCGCGCGTGCTGGCGTCCATCGACGCGCGCATGGGCGAGGTCTACGCCGCCGGTTTCGAGCTGCGCGACGGCGACGCCGTGGCCACCGGTCCCGAACAGGTACTGGCGCCCGAGCGCGTCGAATTGCCCGAAGCCGACGGCCGCTTGCAGGGTGAGCGCTGGCACGGCGTGGGCACGGGGTTTTCCGCCGCCGACGGCCTGCTGGCGCGCACGCTGGGCGACCGCCTGGCCACCATCGACCCCGCCGCACTGCCGCGCGCCGGCGATGTCGCCCGGCTGGCGGCGCTGGCCTTCGCGCGTGGCGAAGCGTTGCCGCCCGAGCGCGTGGAGCCGGCCTACCTGCGCAACAACGTCGCCCTGACCATCGCCGAGCAGCAGGCCCTGCGCGCCTCGCGCTGAGCCGGGAACTCGGCGCGGTCCCGGCCGGTCTGGAACTGGAGGGCGACGATCCGCGCATGGGGCGCGGACGCCCACGCCCCCGGAGCCTGCCAATGCCCACGACCCGCGAAGTCCCGACCGCCCGTCACGCCCCGGAAGGCGCTGCCCCCGGCCGCGTGCGCGCCTGGCTGCGCCACGAGGGCCGGCCGCTGCTGCTGATGCTGGTGTTGCTGACTCTCGCGCGGACGTCCTTCGCCAACCACTACACGGTGCCGAGCGGCTCGATGGAGCCGACCCTGGTCCCCGGCGACCACGTGGTGGTGGACATGTCGGCCTACGGCGTCCGCGTGCCTTTCACCGACACCGTCCTGCTGCCCCGCGACGCGCCTGCCCGGGGCGACGTCGTGGTGTTCAAGTCGCCCGCCGACGGCGAGCGGCTGATCAAGCGCGTGGTGGCCGTCGGCGGTGACACGGTCAGCGTCCTCGACGGGCACGTGACGATCAACGGCCAGCCCCTGTCCACGGCGCAGGCGCCGGACCTGGAGCGGTTCGGCGCGCGCAGCGCCCAGCTCAACCTGGATGCCGGGGGTGGCCCGGATGTCCTCGCCCTCACCCTGCCGCCGGGCCAGGTCCTGGTGATGGGCGACCATCGCGGCCGCAGCCTGGACGGCCGCTTCTTCGGCCTGGTCCCCGCCCGCTCGCTCTATGCCCGGGCGGTGGGCGTGTACTGGCGCTCGGGCGAAGGCCCGGTGTGGAAGAAGCTCTGAGTTGCCGGAATGCTCCCCCGGGTCAGCCGGGGCATCGAAGGCCCCGCTGAGCGGTTCTGCGGAAGGCGGGAGTTCCTTGAAACGTGCCGGACGCTCCGTGGGCACGTGCCGGCACAGGTCGGGAGCGATCCGGGGACTGTCCGGCCATATGGCCCGATATGTCGGGAGAGTTCGGGAGACTGTCCGGACATATGCCCGCACATGTCGGGAGAGTTCCGGCGACTGTCCGGACATATGCCCCGATATGTCGGGAGAGTTCCGGAGACTGTCCGGACATATGCCGCGATATGTCGGGAGAGTTCCGGAGACTGTCCAGCCATATGCCGCGATATGTCGGGAGAGTTCCTGTGAGTGTCCGGCATATGCCCGCATATGTCGGGAGAGTTCCGGCGACTGTCCGGACATATGCCGCGATATGTCGGGAGAGTTCGGGAGACTGTCCGGACATATGCCCGGATATGTCGGGAGAGATCCGGCAACTGTCCGGCCACATGCCGGCATGTCTCCCCGGAGCGCTTGAGTCCGGAAGCCACCGCCCGGCCGGGCGTCACCCCGCCTCAGTCGTCGATCATTTCCCCGCCCGGCAGGAACTGCCAGGTGCGGGTGACATGCAGGATGTCCGGGTCTTCCTCGGTGTGGGGCAGGGCGGCGTAGGGTTCGGCCAGCCGCGCGATGCGCAGGGCGGACGAATCGAGCAGCTGGATGCCGCTGGACTGCACGATCTGCGCGGTTTCCACCGTCCCGTTGCGGCGGATGGCGATGGTGATGACCACCGCGCCGGCCAGGCGCCGGCGGCGGGCCTCGTCCGGATAGTTGAGGTTGCCCACCCGTTCCACCCGGCGGACCCATTCGGCCAGGTAGGTGGCCCAGGCGTATTCCTGGGTGCTGGCGGAGACGAACTTGCGCTTGGGCCGCTTGGCGTAGCGCTCCGAGCGCAGGTGGATCTCGGCCGCCAGCCGCGCCATCGCCATGTCGCGGGCGATCTTTTCCCGGCCCCGCGGCATCACCGGGGTGTCCGGGGGCGGGGTCGCCTGGGCGCGGGCGACGGTGGCTTCGCCGCGCAGGCTGCTGGCGACGCGGTCCTGGGGGGCGGGCTGGGGCGCCGGCGACTGCGCCCGCAGGGTGCGCGGGGCGATGCCGGGTTCCGGCTGCGGGGCCGGGCCCGACTGGGTTTCACGCGGCCGGGTGGCCTTGTCGTGCTCCCCGCCGCCCTGGTTGGTGGCCTGGGCGAGGAAATCGGCCTGCTTCTGGGTGAGCGGCGAGGTGGTCTGGGTCAGGATCACGTCCAGCGTCGGCGTGATCGGGGCCGCGCTTTCGACGGCCCAGCCCACGCCCAGCAGCACGATCGAGTGGATGAGCACCGACAGCACCATGGTCGCGCTGATGCGCCGGTTCTCGCCGACGGCGTACTCGCCCGGGTGGGGCGGGATCTGGGCGGCAAGGGTGCTCATGGGGACGGAAGCGGGAACACGACACCGGGATGACCCGGCGAGTGTGCCACCGCGGCGGGCGTCGCCGGGGTGACGTGAAGCTCCGTTCGGGCGCCCGGCCCACGCGCTGGCTTCATGCCCCGGGCATCCCCGCGCCGGCCTCGAGGGCGTCGAACAGCAGGCCGGCGATGTTCAGGCCGAACTGCGCGTCCAGTTCGCGGATGCAGGTCGGGCTGGTGACGTTCACCTCGGTCAGCCAGTCGCCGATCACGTCGAGGCCGACGAACACCATGCCCCGTCGGACCAGCTCCGGCCCGACCTGGGCGGCGATCCAGCGGTCGCGCTCGCTCAGCGGCTGGCCCCGGCCCTTCCCGCCGGCCGCCAGGTTGCCCCGGAACTCGTCGCCCTGCGGGATGCGCGCCAGGCAGTAGTCCACCGGCACGCCGTTGACCAGCAGGATGCGCTTGTCGCCCTCGGTGATTTCCGGGAGGTAGCGCTGGGCCATGGCCAGGTGCTGGCCGCCCTGGGTCAGGGTCTCGAGGATCACGTTGACGTTCGGGTCCCCGGCGCGGACCCGGAAGATGGAGCGCCCGCCCATGCCGTCCAGCGGCTTGAGCACGGCCTCGCCCTGTTCGAGGACGAAGGCCTTCAGGACGGCGGCCTCGCGGCTGACCACCGTTTCGGGCACGCACTGGGGGAATTCGAGGGCCGCCAGCTTCTCGTTCATGTCCCGCAGGCCCTGCGGGTCGTTGACCACCCGGGCGCCGGCCCGCTGGGCCAGGCCCAGGATCTGGGTGTCGTTGACGAAGTCCGGATCGACCGGCGGATCCTTGCGCATCAGGACGATGTCGGCCGGTCCCAGCACCCGGGGCGCCCAGTCACCCAGCGTGTACCAGCCAGCCGGGTCGTCCTTCACCTGCAGGGCCGCCACGGTCGCCTGGGCCCGCCCGGCGACCACCGCCAGGCCGCCCGGCCGGACGTACCATAGGCGGTGCCCGCGGCGCTGGCCTTCCAGCAGCATGGCGAAGGTGGAGTCCTTGGCGATCCTGATCGACCCGATCGGGTCCATCACTACGACGATGTCCAACGGCATGGTGGCGCCGGTCGAAAATGGAGCGGGGATGGTAGCAGCCGCGTCATCTTGTGCCGCGGAACCTGACGTTCCAGACGCACCACGGCAGGCGCCGCTCCAGCCGAGAACCCCCGCACATTCAGGATGGGCGCAAAAGACGATCCGTGCTTGACAGTCCGCGCAGGGCTTGAAATAAAGGCGCTTCGCGATGTGCGGGGGCACAGCGTTCGCACACAATGGGGAAGGAAAGCATGCAAGAGGGCGGCAACAGCAACCTCGACGGCCTGAAGGTCATGGTGATCGACGATTCCAAGACCATCCGGCGCACTGCGGAGACCCTGCTCAAGCGCGAGGGCTGCGACGTGGTGACCGCCACTGACGGCTTCGAGGCCTTGGCCAAGATCGCCGACCAGCAACCCCAGATCATCTTCGTCGACATCATGATGCCGCGCCTGGATGGCTACCAGACGTGTGCGCTGATCAAGAACAACCACCTGTTCAAGAACACGCCTGTCATCATGCTGTCGTCCAAGGACGGATTGTTCGACAAGGCCCGGGGGCGCATCGTCGGTTCCGAGCAGTACCTGACCAAGCCATTCACGCGCGAGGAACTCCTCGACGCAATCCGCACACATGTACACGCCTGACCGGGGGGTAGGGCACGCATGGCAAGAATCCTGCTCATAGAGGACTCGCCGACCGACACGGCGGTTCTGACTCAATTGCTGGAGCGCAACGGCCACGAGGTCCTGAGCTCCGGCAGCGCCGAGGACGGCATCGTCGCGTGCAAGCGCGAGCTGCCGGACCTGGTGATCATGGACGTGGTCCTGCCCGGCATGAACGGCTTCCAGGCCACGCGGGCGCTGTCGCGCGACGCGGCTACCAGCGCCATCCCGGTCCTGATCCTGAGCACCAAGGACATGGAAACCGACAGGGCCTGGGGCATGCGCCAGGGCGCCAAGGACTACATCGTCAAGCCGCCGCGCGAAGACGAGTTCATCGCCCGGATCAACGCCGTACTGGGTCATTGAAGTGAAGAAGACCGCACCTGCGCCCCTCGGCCCGTTCGATCTGCTGGCCGACTACGAGCGCCGCAGCCTCGAACACGTCGCCGGCCTGCCCGAGCAGCTCGACGCGCCCGGCCTGTGGCGCGGCGTGGGCTATCGCGTCGGCGCCCGCCGGCTGGCCTCGGGTTTCGACGAGGTCCGCGAGATCCTGCCGCTGCCCGTGATCACGCCCGTGCCCGGCTCCCAGCCGTGGATGCTGGGCGTGGCCAACGTGCGCGGCAACCTGCCGCCCATCGTCGACCTCAAGCAGTTCCTCGAGGGCGAACGCACGGTGCTGCACGAAAGCCAGCGCGTGCTGCTGGTGCGCCAGCCCGGCGGCGACGTCGCCGTGCTGATCGACGAGTTGTTCGGCCAGCGCAGTTTCACCCAGCCGCAGCTGCTCGAGGGTGAGCAGATGGAACAGGCGCAACTGGCCCAGGGACGGTATGCCCACTTCATCGACCGCGGTTACCGCATCGATGAACACCTGTGGGGAATCTTCAGCCTGGACAGGCTGGCCCGCACACCCGAATTCCGCCAAGCCGCGGCCTGAGCCGCGCTTGCCAGTCCTGAATCTGCCCTGCCGCACGCGGCAACTGCATCGTCAACGAGGTTGAACCATGAGCACTGTGATGAATCCCAAAGGCCGCGGTCTCGGCGTCAATACCTGGTTGACGGTGCTGGGCATCTCGGTGGCGATCTTCGGCCTCAACGCCGGCTACGCGACCTGGAAGGGCGGACGCCTGGCCAACGCCAGCTCCTCGGCATCGGCACTGCAGGTGAACTCGCAGCGCCTGGCGGTGCAGGGCGCCGAGGCGGTGAGCGGTGACAAGGAGGCCTACGCCGCGTTCAAGGCCACCAAGTCGCAGATGGACTCGGACGTGAACGACCTCAACTCGCGCTTCGGCAACGAGCTGGGCGTCTCGGGCGAGATCGGCACGGTCAGCAACACCTGGGAACTGGTGGGCCGCAACGCCGACCTGGTCATCGCCTCGGAAGCCGCGGTGACCGGCCTGGCGCAGAACGCCGACAGCTTCGCCAGCAAGGTGCCGCAGCTGCAGGCCCGCCTGGACGAACTGGTCCGCGCGATGTCGTCCAGCGGTTCGCCCGCCTCGCAGGTCTACCTGGCGCTGCGCCAGAACGTGCTGGCCGGCGCGATGGACAAGAGCATCACCTCGATGCGCGCCGGCGGTCCGGGCGCATCGGTCGCCGGTGAACAGCTGCGCCGCAACGCCTCGGTGTTCGGCAACGTGCTGGCCGGCCTGCGCAAGGGCGACGCCACGCTGAGCATCACCCCGCTGTCCAACGGCGGCGCGCTCGCCGCGCTCGGCCAGGCCGAGACGCTGTGGACCGACATGAAGAAGGACCTGGACGCCATCCTGGCCGGTTCCAAGAACCTGTTCACCGCCCAGGGCGCCGCGTCGACGATCACCAACGAATCCAACACGCTGCTCAGCCAGAGCCAGTCGCTGTTCAACTCGCTGACCGCCTTCGGTTCGGTGACCAGCAAGAACCCGCTCGGCCACATCCTTGGTGTCGATCCTCTCGGGCCTGGCGGCGATCATCGCCATCGGCGGCCTGCTGTTCTCGCTGAACCGCGCGCAGCAGAAGCGCTACCAGACCACCAAGGAACTGAACGACCGTAACCAGGAGGCCATCATGCGCCTGCTGGACGAAATGGGTTCGCTCGCAGAAGGCGACCTGACCGTGAAGGCGACCGTGACCGAGGACATGACCGGCGCGATCGCCGACTCGATCAACTTCGCCGTCGAGCAGCTGCGCAGCCTGGTGCAGACGATCACCGACACCTCGGTGCAGGTGGCCTCCAGCGCACAGGAAACGCAGGCCACCGCCATGCACCTGGCCGAAGCCGCCGAACACCAGGCCCAGGAGATCAGCTCCGCCTCCGACCGCATCAGCGAAATCGCGGCCAGCATTGACCAGGTGTCGAAGAACTCCGCCGAGTCGGCCGACGTGGCCCAGCGCTCGGTGCAGATCGCGACCAAGGGCGCGGGCGTCGTGCGCCAGACCATCGCCGGCATGGACTCGATCCGCGACCAGATCCAGGAAACCTCGAAGCGAATCAAGCGGCTGGGTGAAAGCTCGCAGGAAATCGGCTCGATCGTTGAACTGATCAACGACATCTCCGAGCAGACCAACATCCTGGCGCTGAACGCGGCCATCCAGGCGGCCTCGGCCGGTGAGGCGGGCCGCGGGTTCGCGGTGGTGGCCGACGAAGTGCAGCGACTGGCAGAACGCGCGTCCAACGCGACCAAGCGAATCGAAACGCTGGTGCAGACGATTCAGTCCGACACCAACGAAGCGGTGTCCTCGATGGAGCAGACGACCTCGGAAGTGGTCGCCGGCGCCCGACTGGCCGAAGACGCGGGTACCGCGCTGGGCGAGATCGAAAAGGTGTCGTCCGACTTGTCGGGCCTCATTCAGGGCATCTCGGTGGCCGCCAAGCAGCAGTCCAGCGCCGCGTCGGGCATCACCGTCACGATGAACACGATCCAGTCGATCACCGCGCAGACCTCGCAGGGTGCGAGCCAGACGGCGCAGTCGATCGGAAACCTCGCGCAGCTGGCGGCGGACCTTCGCCGTTCGGTCGCCGACTTCAAGCTGCCGGCCTGAAGCGAACCGGGGACTACGACGCGATGGATGGGTTGAAGGCAAAAAGCCGCGTGCAGGCAACCGCGCATGACGCGGGTGCCGTGGTTGCGCGCGCACGCGGAGGTTCCCGATGACCGTGTTGCGCGACGCGATCGACACCACCACGCTGGGCTGGGTGAAACCCGAGCTCGATACGACCCTGCGCCATGCGCGGGACGAGATCGAGGCCTTCGCCGAAGCGCCCTCGCAGACCGGGCACATGAAGGCGTGCGCCGGGCACATGCACCAGGTGCACGGCACGCTGCGCATGATCGAGCTGTACGCCCCGGCGATGGTGGCCGAGGAGATGGAGCGGCTGGCGCTGAGCCTGCTGCGCGGCGAAGTGGCCGAACGCGACGACGCCGTGTCCGCGCTGATGCGCGGCGTGGTCCAGTTGCCCGATTACCTGGAACGCCTGCAGGGCGGCCATCGCGACATTCCGATCGTGCTGCTGCCCCTGCTCAACGAACTGCGCGCCTCGCGCGGTGAAACCGGGCTGAGCGAGAGCGTGCTGTTCTCGCCGGACCTGGATCGTCCGCTGCCCGAAGACGTGCCCGTGCCCTCCGCGCCGGCCGCCAAGGCTGGCCCCGGGGACGCCATGGCCCGCCTGGGCGCCCTGCGCGACGCGCTGGCCAGCTGGCCCGAGGACGGCTCGCCCGCCGACGCCGGCGTGCTGGCCAACAACATCGACGCGCTGTTCGCGCAGGTCGACAACAACGCCCTGCGGCGCATGCTGTGGGTGGCCTCGTCGGTCGCCGGCGCGGTGCGCGACGGCGCGCTGGACGCCCACAAGGGCGTGCGCCAGGCCTTCGCCAGCGTCGAGCGCGAGACGCGCCAGATGCTGGGCGACGACGGCTTCAGCGCGCCACGCCCGGATGCGCTGGCCGAGCCGACCCGGCAGCTGCTCTATCACGTGGCCCACCACGGCCGCAGCCACCCGGCGCTCGACACGCTGCGCCAGACCTTCGACCTGGCCGCCCAGCTGCCCAGCGAGGACGAACTCGAACACGCCCGCGGCAGCCTCAGCGGCCGCAACCGCGCGCTGCTGGACACCGTCTCGGCGGCGATCAAGGAAGACCTCCTGCGCGTCAAGGACGCGCTGGACCTGCATTTGCGCACCCGCCAGACGGACGTCAACGAACTGCGGCCGCAGGTCGAGGCACTGACCCGCGTCAGCGACACGCTGGGCATGATGGGGCTCAACGTGGCCCGCAACGTCGTGCTCCAGCAGCGCGATGCGATGCGCGACATCGTCAGCGGCCAGCGCGCGGCCGACGAGGGCGCCCTGCTCGACGTCGCCGGCGCCCTGCTGTACGTGGACGCCTCGCTCGACGACCAGGTGGCCCGCCTGGGCCTGCCCGACACCGGCGACGACGACCTTGGCATCCGGCGAGCGCCGGCGCGTGCTGGACGTGGTCGTGCGCGAAGCGATCGCCAACTTCGGCGATGCCCGCCAGTCCTTCGTCGCCTTCGTGGAGACCGGCTGGGACCATGGCGAACTGGCCGAAGTGCCGCGCCTGCTCGAGGAAGTCGGCGGCGCCCTGCGCATGCTCGAACAGCCCCTGCCGGCCGATTACCTGGTGGCCGTGCAGCGCTATGTCGACGTCGAACTGCTGACCCGCAAGCGCGTCCCCAACAGCCAGCAGCTGGACACCATGGCCGATGCCCTGGCCAGCCTGGAGTACTACCTGGAAGCCCTGCGCGACCAGCGTCCGGCGCGCGACGAGATCCTCGAGATCGCCCGCTACGCGCTGGAGCGCCTGCGCTACTGGCCGCTGCCCGCGCTGGAAGCCGCGCCGGCGCCGGTCGAGCCCGCCGTCGTCGAGCCGGCGCCCGTCGCGCCGCCCACTCCGGTGGAGGCTTCGCCCGAACTGGCCCATGCGCTCGATTTCAACCGCATCGAACCGTTCCAGGGCGTGTCCCACCCGCAGGTGTCCGAACCACCGCAGGCGGCCGCGCCCGCAGCCGAGGCGGCCCCGCCTGCTGCCCCGGCCCCGGTCGAAGCGCAGGTTCCGGCGCCCGTCGCCGCAGGTCCGGCCGGCGTCGCCGCCGGTGGTTTCGAACGCAGCGACGACATCGACGACGACATCCGCGAAGTGTTCCTGGAAGAGCTCCAGGAAGAAATCGACAACCTCGGCGGCCTGTTGCCGGCGTGGCGCAACGCGCCCGACGACGGCGAGCGCCTGCGGCCGATCCGCCGCGTCTTCCACACGCTCAAGGGCAGCGGTCGCCTGGTCGGCGCCAAGACGCTCGGCGAGTTCAGCTGGAAGGTCGAGAACATGCTCAACCGCGTGCTCGACGGCACGCGTCCGGCCACCCCGGCCGTCCTGGCCCTGGTGGGCCAGGCCTACGACACCTTGCCCCAGCTGCACGGCGCGCTGCGCGGCGAAGGCGTGATCACCGCCGACCTGCCTGGCCTGGAAGCCGTCGCCGAGCGGCTCGCCGCCGGTGAGGAAGCCATTTACACGGCGCCGGCGCCGGCGCCGGCCGTGGCCGAACCCGAACCCGAGGTCGTGGCCGCACCGGAACCGGTCGACACGATCGTCGGCGACATCACCGCCGTCTCCATGGACCTGGGCGCACAGCCCGAAGCCGCGGCCGAAGAAGCACCGGCCCCGGAGGCCGCGCCGGCCGAACTGCCCGGCGTCGCCGCGTCGGTTGACCCGGTGCTGCTGGAGATCCTGGCGGGCGAAGTGGCGGGCCACCTGGTCACCATCGAAGCCTGGCTTGCCGCTTCGGCGGCGGTGCCGCAGCCGGCCACCGAGGCCCTGCAGCGCGCGGTGCACACGCTCAACGGTGCGTTCGCGATGACCGAGGTCCCGGTGATCACCGAGATCACCGGTCCGACCGAAACCTATATCAAGCGCCTGCTCGTGGCCGGCGCCGTGCCCACCGACGAGGGCGTCGACGGCCTGGGTGCCGTCGCGCGCGCCATCGCCGACACCCTGGCCGGCCTGCAGTCGCCGCGCGCCTACGTACCGCGCTTCGAAGGCCTCGCGGCCCGCATGCAGGCCCTGCGCGACAGCCTGCCCGAAGCCCGTCACGTGCCGGTGGTGGAAGACGAGGCAGCGCTGGGAACCGAACTGACCTCGTTCGACATGAGCGAGTACACCGACCTGGCCGGCGACATCGGCGAGGGCACCCTGACCCTGGTCGAAGCCGAGGCATTGGCCGACGGCCTGGTCCAGGACAGCGGCACCATGGTCATCAGCCTGTCGGAAGACCGGGGCGTGGAGACCGAAGCGCTGCCGGATCTTGCCGAACTGGAAGTGGCGCTGCTCGACAGCGAGCGCGCGCAGGCCGAGGCAGGGGAAACCGAGCGCCTGGAAGCCGAGCGCCTCGAAGCCGAACGCCTCGAAGCCGAGCGTGCCGAAGCCGAGCGTGCCGAAGCCGAGCGTGCCGAAGCCGAACGTGCCGAAGCCGAGCGTGCCGAAGCCGAACGTGCCGAAGCCGAACGTGCCGTAGCCGAACGTGCCGTAGCCGAACGTGCCGAAGCCGAGCGTGCCGAAGCCGAGCGTGCCGAAGCCGAGCGTCTCGAAGCCGAACGTCTCGAAGCCGAACGTCTCGAAGCCGAACGTCTCGAAGCCGAACGTCTCGAAGCCGAACGTGCCGAAGCCGAGCGAGCCGAAGCCGAACGTGCCCAGGCCGCACTCAGTGAAGCCGAGCGGGCTGAAGCCGACCGACTGGAGGCCGAGCGTGTGCAGGCCGAGGCCGCCGAGACGGCGCGCCTGGAAGCCGAGCGCATCGCTGCCGAAGAGGAAGCCGAATACGCTCGCCTGGAGCAGGAATACGCCGAAGCCGAGCGGGTTGCCCGCGAGACCGCGGAAACCGAACGCGCCGAAGCCGAACGTGCCGAAGCCGAACGTGCCGAAGCCGAGCGCGCCGAAGCCGAACGTGCCGAAGCCGAGCGTGCCGAAGCCGAGCGCGCCGAAGCCGAACGTGCCGAAGCCGAACGTGCCGAAGCCGAACGTGCCGAAGCCGAACGTGCCGAAGCCGAACGTGCCGAAGCCGAGCGTCTGGAAACCGAACGCCTCGAATCCGAGCTGCGTGAGGAGCAGGAAGCACTGGTGGCGGCCCGCGAGCAGGAAGCCGCCGCAGTGCCGGCCGCCGCGCCCGCGCCCGCCGCGATCGATCCGGCCGTTGCCGCCCTGCTGGCGCAGGCCCAGGCCAGCAGCGAGGATCCCGATGAGGCGCTGGACCTGTCCGGGCTGGACCCGGAGCTGGTCGACATCTTCGTCGAGGAAGGCGCGGATCTGCTGGACCATTCCGACGGTCTGCTCGCGCAGCTGCGCGCCGATCCGGGTTCGCGCGAGCCGCTGGTGGGGCTGCAGCGCGACCTGCACACCCTCAAGGGTGGCGCGCGGATGGCCGGCATCATGGCCGTGGGCGAACTCGGCCACGTCATGGAATCCCTGCTGGAGTCCGTCGTCGAGCACCGCGTCGAACTCGGCAGCGACGGCGTGCCGCTGCTGGAACGCGGTTTCGACCGTCTGCATTCGATGGTCACCCGCGTCGGCGAGCGTCGCGCGATCGCGCTGCCCGAACGCCTGATCGCGCTGTTCGACGCGCGCTCCAGGGGCCAGGCACTGGCGCTCGCGGGCGAGCCGGCGCATGCGCAGGCCGGCCACGCGCTCGAGCCGGTGGTCGAGCTCAAGCCGCTGTCGGCC
Source organism: Lysobacter solisilvae (assembly GCF_016613535.2). Classification (NCBI taxonomy): domain Bacteria; kingdom Pseudomonadati; phylum Pseudomonadota; class Gammaproteobacteria; order Lysobacterales; family Lysobacteraceae; genus Agrilutibacter; species Agrilutibacter solisilvae. The sequence continues at coordinate 109,801 of NZ_CP071518.1, read as the reverse complement.
CCGATGGTCGAGGCGCCGCATGCCGACGACGAGGACATCGGCGCGCGCGCCCCGCAGGAACAGGTGCGCATCCGCGCCGACCTGCTGGACCGCCTGGTCAACTACGCCGGCGAAGTCGCGATCTACCGCGCCCGCCTGGAACAGCAGCTGGGTGCCTTCCGCGCGGCCATCGCGGAAATGGACCAGACCAACATCCGTATGCGCGACCAGCTGCGGCGTCTGGAAATCGAGACCGAAGCGCAGATCATCGCCCGCTACCAGCGCGAGCACGAAGCGACGGACGCGACGTTCGATCCGCTCGAGCTCGACCGCTTCTCCACCCTGCAGCAGCTTTCGCGCGCGCTGGTCGAATCGGCCACCGACCAGGGCTCCCTGCAGGTCACGCTGGACGACCTGACCCGCCAGTACGAAACCCTGCTGCTGCAGCAGTCGCGCGTGAGCTCGGAACTACAGGAAGGCCTCATGCGCACGCGCATGGTGCCCTTCGATGCGCTGCTGCCGCGCCTGCGCCGCGTCGTGCGCCAGGCATCGGGCGAGCTGGGCAAGCAGGTCCAGCTCAAGCTGGGCAATGCCCAGGGCGAACTGGACCGCAACGTGCTGGAGCGCATGACCGCGCCGCTGGAGCACATGCTCCGCAACGCCGTCGCGCACGGCCTGGAAACGCCGGAAAAGCGCAAGAAGGCCGGCAAGTCCGAAGAAGGCGCCATCAGCATCGCCATCCGCCGCGAAGGGTCGGAAGTCGTGCTGGAAGTGTCCGACGACGGCGCCGGCCTCAACCGCGAGGCCATCCGCCGTCGCGGCGAGGAACGTGGCCTGGGTCCGCAGCGACGCGGTGCTGAGCGACAGCGACCTGGACATGCTGATCTTCGAGCCGGGCTTCTCGACGGCCGACGAAGTCAGCCGCCTGGCCGGTCGCGGCGTCGGCATGGACGTGGTGGCCTCGGAAGTGCGCCAGCTCGGCGGCACGATCGACATCCATTCGCAACCGGGCAAGGGCGCCCGCTTCACGCTGCGCCTGCCGCAGACGCTGGCGGTCACCCAAGCGGTGTTCGTGCGCATCGGCGAGACGACCTTCGCCGTGCCGATCGCCTCGGTCCGCGGCGTCGGCCGCATGCAGCGCGACCTGCTGGCCAAGGCCGATGCGGCGTACCAGTACGGTGGCGAGGACTATCCGGTCCACGACCTGGGAACGCTCGTCGGCCACGCCACGGCGAAGGCCGAAGGCCAGATGCAGATGCCGCTGCTGCTCGTCCGCGCCGGCGACCTGCGCGCGGCGGTCAGCGTCGACCAGGTGCTGGGCAACCGCGAAATCGTGGTGAAGCCGGTGGGCCCGCAGGTGGCCTCGGTGCCGGGCATCTTCGGCGCCACGATCATGGGCGACGGCAGCGTCGTGGTGATCCTCGACGTCGCGCCGCTGGTGCGTCGCCAGGCGATGGTCGGCACCGAGGAACTGCTGCCTGTCGCACCGCCTGTCGAGCACCGCCGCGTGCCGATGGTGATGGTGGTCGACGACTCCGTCACCATGCGCAAGGTCACCGGCCGCGTGCTGGAGCGCCACAACTTCGAGGTCATGACCGCGAAGGACGGCCTGGACGCGCTGGAGAAACTGGCCGACCGCGTGCCCGACCTGATGCTGCTCGACATCGAGATGCCGCGCATGGACGGCTACGAGCTGGCCACCGCGATGAAGGCCGATCCGCGCCTGCGCAACGTGCCGATCGTGATGATCACCTCGCGTACCGGCGAGAAGCACCGCCAGCGCGCCTTCGACATTGGCGTCAACCGCTACCTGGGCAAGCCGTACCAGGAGCCGGAACTGATGCGCAACGTGTTTGAACTGCTAGGGATAGCGCGAACCAATGAGTGAGAACGACAGCGCCCGCCGTGTGGTGTTGCTGGCCCGCCCGGGCCCGGCCCGGGACCGCATGCGCGAGGCGCTGGCCGAGGCCGCCGCTGATGTCGTGCTCGAAGCCGACCCGACCGCGACCGATCCGTCCGAAGTGATGGCGGCGCGACCGGACGTCGCGCTGATCGTCCTCGATGCCGCCACGGACGAGGCACTGGACCGCTTCGACGCCCTGTTGTCGGACGCGTCGGTGGAAGTGCTGTTCGAGGAAGCCGAAATGGCGGTCGGGCGCGTGGGCTGGGATGCGGCGCGCTGGGTGCGCCACCTGGCCGCCAAGCTGCACCGCTCCGGCGACGTGCTGCCGCCCGGCCACGGCGGCGTCGCGGCTCCGGAACACACCCAGACCGCGGCTACCCCCGAGACCCCGCCGACGCCCTCCGTGTCGCAGGAGGCCGAGGTGGCTGCGGAGTGGTCGCTGTCCGACCTGCAGCTGCCCGAGCCTTCGGCCGACGCCAGCACCGCCGCGTCCGCAGCGCCTGCGCCCGAGGCCGACGCGCTGTCGCTGGGGATGCTGGAGCTGGAATCCACGGCATTCGACATGCCGGCCCACGTTTCGCAACTGCCCGGGCTCGAAGTGCCCGGCTCGCTGGAGCCGCCAGGCCAGTCCGCCAGTGTCGCGCCCGTAGAGGGCCTGCACGACGATCTGCCGTCGCTGGAGGCTCCGGAAATCACCTTCGCCCCGTTGCAGCTGGACGAGGAGTTCCTGACCACCACGTCCGATGCGATCGAACCGATCGACCTGCACGCCAACATCGAGTCGTTCGCCTCCGGGCTGGACGATGCGGCCGCCGGCGACGCCGGCGAGCACCGCGCGGGCCCGGTCGCGCCCCAGGCGGCGCGGCTTGAACTCGAACTGCTCGACGACACCGATGCGCCCATCCAGGTCGAAGGCCTGGAAGTCCAGGGCGACGACACCCGCGAGTCGGACCGCTTCCAGAACGACCTGGCGGACCTGCACAGCCGCATCGCGTCGATGGAGCTGGTCGTGGACCGGGCACCCACGCAGGTGCGCGGCGCTGTGCTGGTGATGGCCGGCATCGGCGGGCCGGATGCGGTGCGCCAGTTGCTGGGTGCGCTGCCCGACACCTTCCCGCGCGCTGTCCTCGTGCAGCAGCGGCTGGACGGCGGGCACTACGACAAGCTGGTCGCGCAGATGCAACGCGCCACCCAGCTGCTGGTTGAACTGGCGGTGCCGGGCCGGCCCGTGGAAGCGTCCTCGGTCTACATCCTGCCGCCGACGGTGGGCGTGGAGGAAGGCGCGCGCGGCATGCAGTTCAACGAGATGCCCGGCGACCTGCTGGCCGCGCTGCCCGCCGGCGACAGCGCCGTGCTGATGCTCAGCGGCAGCGATCCCGGCCTGGTCGACGCGGTGATGAAGCTTTCCGCCGGCGGCGCGCTGGTGGCGGCCCAGGCGCTGGATGGCTGCTACGACGTCGCGGCCCCGGCTGCGCTGGCCTCGCGCGGTGGCGCGGCCGCCAAGCCGCAGGACTTGGCCCGGCGACTGGCCGAGCGCTGGAACCGTTGATCCCCGGCTACACCTGATTTCCTGCACCCGAACACGTACACCTGACTTTCCCGCGCGGAACCGCACCCATGACGACCCTCGAGCAAAACGATATCCGCGGCGTGCTGATCGCGCTGACGGGCGCCAGGCTGCTGCTGCCCAACGCGACGATCGCCGAGGTGCTGTCCTTCGCTCCGCCGGAACCGATCGAAGGCGCGCCCGAATGGTTGCTGGGCCGCATGCGCTGGCGCGGCTGGCAGGTGCCGCTGATCTCCTTCTCGCGCCTGACCGGCATCGCGCCCGAGCAGGGCGGACTGGGCACCAAGGTCGTCGTGCTCAAGGCCCTGGGCTCCGGCGAGGCCCGCAGCCCGTATTTCGCCATGCTGACCCAGGGCTTCCCGCGCCTGGTCACGGTGTCGCACGACCGCCTGCTGCACGAACCCGACGACCACCTGCCGCAGGGCGTCCACGCCCGCGTCTGGCTCAACGAGGACGAGGCGTTCATCCCGAACCTGGAAGTGGTCGAGTCGCTGATCGGCGGCGCGCTGGCCGAAGCGGCCTGAGCCCCGCTGTCGGCGGCCCGCGCGGGCCACGACACCCGCGCTGAGGGTTGCGGACTAGACCAGATCTCCGACGCGCGCCTGCAGCGCCGCGATGGCCGCCAGCCCGGCGGTCTCGGTGCGCAGGATCCGCGGTCCCAGTCGCATGCCCTGGAAGCCGGCGGCAACCAGCATGTCCCGATCCAGCGGCGACCACCCGCCTTCCGGCCCGACCGCCAGTACGAAACCGTCCGCGGCGTGGGTGAGCCCCGCGGGCGAATTCTTGGCTTCCGGGTCGAGCAGCAGGCGCGTGCCCCCGGCCGGCAGGGCCTCCAGAGCGGCGGCCAATGACAGCGGCGGAGCGACTTCAGGCACCCGTGCGCGGCCGGACTGCTCGCAGGCCGCGCCGACCACGCCGCGCCAGTGCGCCAGGCGCTTGGCCGTGCGGGCCTCGTCGAGTTTCACCTCGCTGCGCTGCGACCACACCGGCACGAATCGCGCCACGCCCAGTTCCGTGGATTTCTGCAGGATGAGGTCCATCTTTTCGCCGCGCGCCACGCCCTGGAGCAGGGTGATCGCCAGCGGTGACTCGTTGTCGACGGCGTGCGCCGCGCCTATGGCCACGCGCAACTCGCGCTTGGTCGCCAGTACGACCTTCGCCGGGTAGTCGTGCCCGTCGCCGTTGAAGAGCACGCAGGCGTCGCCCGCCTCCAGGCGCAGCACGCGGACCAGGTGCGCGGCAGGTCCTTCCGGAAGCGACAGCTCGGTGCCGGCGCGCAGCGGCGCCTCGACGAACACGCGGGTCAGGCGCATGCGGTCGCCTCCTCGATGACTTCGGCAGTGACGCGCGCCAGCAGGTCCAACGCTTCGTCGTCGATGCAGTACGGCGGCATCCAGTACAGCACGTCGCCCAACGGCCGCAGCAGCACGCCCCGTTCCAGCGCCCCGCGGTAAGCCCGCAGGCCGACGCGCAGCGACGGATCGAAAGTTGCGTCGCGACGGCCACCGGGGGTCAGTTCGAAGGCGACGATCATGCCCGCCTGGCGGACGTCGGCCACGTGCCGGTGGGCGGCCAGAGGCCTTGCCAGCGCGGCCATCGCCTGTGACGTGCGCGCATTGCGCGCCAGCACGTCGTCGCTGTCGAAGATCCCGAGGCTGGCCAGCGCCGCGGCGCAGGCCAGTGGATTGCCGGTGTAGCTGTGCGAATGCAGGAAGGCGCGTTCGCGCGAGTCGTCGAGGAAGCCGTCGTAGATCGACTGCGTGGCGAGCACCGCCGCCAGCGGCAATGCGCCACCCGTGAGCCCCTTGGACAGGCACAGCAGGTCAGGCTGGATCCCGGCCTGTTCGCAGGCGAACAGCGTTCCGGTGCGGCCGAAGCCGGAGGCGATCTCGTCGGCGATGAGGAACACGCCGTACTGGTCGCACAGCTCGCGCGCCAGCCGCAGGTAGACGGGGTCGTACATGCGCATCCCGCCCGCGCATTGCACGCGCGGCTCCAGGATCAGCGCGCAGACCTCGCCGGCGTGCCGCTCCAGCAGCGCGCGCAGTCCGTCGGCCGCCTGCTGCGCGCGCTGCGCGGGCGACTGCCCGGGCTGGCACAGGTAGGCGTCGGGCGAAGGCGCGAACAGTGCCTCCGCCAGCAGCGGGGCATAGACACGGCGGTAAAGCGGAATGTCGCCCACGGCCAGGGCGCCCAGCGTCTCGCCGTGGTAACCGTTCTCCAGCGCGATGAAGCGCGTGCGGGCGTTGTCGCCGCGGTTGCGGAACCAGTGGAACGCCATCTTCAGCGCAACCTCCACCCCGGCCGAGCCGTTGTCGGCGTAGAACACCTTGGCCAGGGGCGGCCGGCCCGGCTGTCGCGGTGCGATGGCGAGCAGGCGTTCGGCCAGTTCCACCGCCGGCGCGTGCGAGCAGCCGGCCAGCAGGACATGCTCGAGCGTCACCGCCTGACGCGCGATCGCCGCGGCGATGCGCGGTTCGGCATGGCCGAACAGGTTGGTCCACCAGCTGGCGATCGCGTCGAGATAGCGCCGCCCGTCGTGGTCGATGAGCCAGGGGCCCTCGCCACGGGCCACCGGCAGCAGCGGCAGCGTGTGCGGATGCTCGCGCATCTGCGTGCACGGGTGCCACAGCACGGCGAGGTCGCGCGAACGCCAGGCATCGGCGTCCGATATCATGGTCCCATCGTGAATCGTGTCCTGCATCCGCACATTATCGCAGCCCGCCCGGCCGCTGCCGCCATCCGCGCGTGCAAGCCGCATCCGGCTGGACGACCGGCGCCATGAGCCGCCGCCTGCCGACGATCCACGGGATCACCGAGCACGAGGCCGGCCCGTACCGGCTGGAACGGCTGGACCTCGAGTTCGCCAACGGGCAGCGCCGCAACTACCAGCGCCTGCACGGCCGCGGCCATGGCGCCGTGGTGGTGGTGCCCCTGATCGACGACGACACCGTCCTGCTGGTGCGCGAGTACGCCGCCGGGGTGCACCGCTACGAACTGGGCCTGGTCAAGGGCCGCATCGACGAAGGCGAGACCGCGCTGCAGGCGGCCGACCGCGAGCTCAAGGAGGAGGCGGGATTCGGTGCCCGATCGCTCACCCTGTTGCGCGACCTCACGCTGGCGCCGACCTACATGAGCCATACCGCGCAGCTGGTCATCGCGCGCGACCTGTACCCGCAACGCCTGGAAGGCGATGAACCCGAGGAGCTGGAAGTGATTCCATGGAGGCTGGACGCGCTGCACGAGCTGATCCTGCGCGAGGATTTTTCCGAGGGCCGCAGCATCGCCGCACTGTTCATCGCGCGCGAATGGCTGGGGATGCAGCAGTGACCGCCGCACCCGGCATCGACGCCGCCACGCGCGAAGCCGTGGTGGCGCTGGCGCATGACGCCGCGGCGGCGATCCTGGCCATCTACGACAGCGAGTTCGCCGTCGAGCACAAGGACGATGATTCCCCGCTCACGGCCGCCGACATGGCCGCGCACCGGTGCATCGTCGATGGGCTGGCGCGGATCACCCCCGACATTCCCGTGCTGTCGGAGGAGTCCGCCCATGAAGTGGCCACCGGCCTGCGTCGCAGCTGGCGCCGCCTGTGGATCGTCGACCCCCTCGATGGCACGCGCGAGTTCGTCAAGCGCAACGGCGAGTTCACGGTGAACATCGCCCTGGTCGAGGACGGCGTGGCCGTGTTCGGCGTGGTGCAGGCGCCGGTGACGGGCGTGACCTGGCATGGCGGCGCGGCCCTGGGCGCCCTGCGCCGCGAGGGTGGACGGGAGCAGCCGCTGCACGTGCGCGCACCGGCGACCGCCCCGCTGCGCGTGGCCGCAAGCCGCTCCCACCGCGATACCCGGACCCAGGCCTTCATCGACCGCATGGGCGAGGTGGAACCCGTCGGCCTGGGCTCGTCCCTCAAGTTCTGCCGCATCGCCGAGGGCGCGCTGGACGTCTACCCGCGCTTCGGCCCCACCAGCGAGTGGGACACCGCCGCCGGCCAGTGCGTGCTCGAAGGCGCCGGCGGCGCGGTCGTGGATCCGCAGGGCCGTCCGTTCCGCTACAACCAGCGCGACCGCGTGCTCAACGGCGACTTCATCGCGATCGGCGACCCCGCACTGCCGTGGCGCCAGTGGCAGGGCTGAGTCTTCCAGGCATATCGCCACCCATCGAACCCACCGGATCCCGCATGACCGATCTGCCCCAGGACCACGGCGACATCCAGACCCTGCTGGCGATCATGGCGCGCCTGCGCGACCCGCAGGGCGGCTGTCCGTGGGATGTGCAGCAGGACTTCGCCACGATCGCCCCGTACACCATCGAGGAAGCCTACGAGGTGGCCGATGCCATCGACCGGCAGGACCTGCCGGCGCTGAAGGACGAACTGGGCGACCTGCTGCTGCAGGTGGTCTTCCACGCGCAGATGGCGCGCGAGCAGGGCGCATTCGTGTTCGCCGACGTCGTCGCCGCCATCAGCGACAAGATGATCCGCCGCCACCCGCATGTGTTCGCCGATGCGCAGGTGGCCGATGCCGACGCGCAGACCGTGGCGTGGGAGGAACACAAGCGCGGCGAGCGCGAGGCCGCCGGCGAGCGCGACGAGTCGGCCCTGGCCGGCATCGCGCGTGGCCTGCCCGAGTGGCAGCGGGCGGTGAAGCTGCAGAAGCGCGCGGCCGCGGTCGGCTTCGAGTGGCCCGACATCACGCCGGTGCTGGCGAAGCTGCACGAAGAGATCGAGGAAGTACGCACGGAGTTCGCGGCGGTCCAGGCCGACGCGGCCGATGCCGCCGCCCGCGACCGGCTGGAGGAGGAGGTGGGCGACCTGCTGTTCGTGGCGGCCAATGTCGCCCGCCACGGCAAGATCGACGTCGGCGCCGCGTTGCGTCGGGCCAACCTCAAGTTCGAGCGGCGTTTCCGAATGATGGAAACCCTGGCTGGCGCCGACGGGGTCCGGCTTGCGGACCTGCCGCTGGACGCCGAGGATCGCTACTGGGCGCGGGCGAAGGCCGCCGGAAAGCCCTAGGGCGCGCGCCGCGCGCACCTCCGGCTCCGACCTGCCCGCCACCCGTCCAGCAGCGATCCGTCAGGAGCCCGCCATGCGCCGCTTCGCCAGTTTCCGGGAGTTCTATCCCTTCTACCTCAGCGAGCATCGCCACCCGGTGTCACGTCGGCTGCACTTCTTCGGCAGTTGCGGCGTACTGGCACTGCTGGCCGCCGCGGCGTGGACGCGTAACGGGTGGCTGGTGCTGGCGGCCCTGCTGTGCGGCTACGGATTCGCCTGGGTGGGCCATTTCTTCTTCGAGAAGAACCGGCCGGCGACGTTCAAGCACCCGCTCTATTCGTTCCTGGGTGACTGGGTGATGTTCAAAGACATCCTCACCGGGCGGATCAGGCTCTGATCGGCTTGCCCGCGCCGCAGGCCCCGCGGGTCAATCCAGGAAGATCAGCCAGGCGGCCACCACGATCAGCGCGAAGCCGGCCCAGTGGTTCCACTTCAGGGGCGCGCCAAGGTACCAGGTGGAGAAGCCGGCGAAGACCAGCAGGGTGATCACCTCCTGCATGCCCTTGAGCTGTGGCGCCGAATACAACGCGCTGCCCATCCGGTTGGCCGGCACCATCAGGCAGTACTCGAACAGGGCGATGCCCCAGCTGGCAGCGATGGCCCAGGTCAGCGGCGCGGACTTGTACTTGAGGTGGCCATACCAGGCGAACGTCATGAAGACATTGGAGCCGAGCAGCAGGAAAACAGGGGCAAGACGGTCGAAGATCATGTGGGGGCCGCGGGAGCCGCAGGCAGCTGGATGAATGGATCCCCAGCGTATCGGCCGCCTTCACGGTGCGTCTACCGCTCCAAGTGCAACTTCACAAACCTGAAGTCGAACCCTGGGAGAGCATCCAATGCAGACGACGCGGGATGGCGGGCTGGTCCTCATCGTGGAGGACAACCGCAACATTTCTGAGATGGTGGGGGAGTACCTGGAAGGCCGTGGCTTCGAGGTGGATTACGCCGCCGACGGCCTGGACGGCTTCCGCCTGGCCACCGAGAACAGCTACGACGTGGTGGTCCTGGACCTGATGCTGCCGCGCATGGACGGCATCGAGGTCTGCAAGAAGCTGCGTGAGGAGGCCCGCAAGTCAACGCCGGTCCTCATGCTCACCGCGCGCGACACCCTCGACGAGAAGCTCAACGGTCTGTCCGTGGGCGCCGACGACTACCTCACCAAGCCCTTCGCGATCCAGGAACTGGAAGCGCGCCTGCGTGCCCTGATCCGCCGCGAGCGGCGCCAGGTGGGCGGCGAAGTGCTCAAGGTCGCCGACCTGGTGCTGGACCCGGCCAGCCTGCGCGTGACCCGCGCCGGCACCGAACTGCAGCTGTCGCCCATCGGTCTGCGCCTGTTGACGATCCTGATGCGGGAATCGCCGCGGGTCGTCAGCCGCCAGGAAATCGAGCGCGAGATCTGGGGCAACGGCCTGCCCGACTCCGACACCCTGCGCAGCCATCTGTACAACCTGCGCAAGACCATCGACAAACCCTTCGACAAGCAGCTCCTGCATACGGTGCAGAGCGCGGGCTATCGCGTGGCCGACATATCGCAGCCGCCTGACTGAGCGGCGGACGTCCCATGCAGCACGCGCTGCCGCGCAGGATCAAGCTAGCCTTCATCATGCAGGCGCTGGTGGCCAGCATCGTCATCACTGCGATGACGGCGCTGGGCGCCACGCTCCTGCGGAGCGTGATCGTGCGCGACACCGTTCAGCGGGAGGCAGCGGCGTTCTGGGCCGCCCCGATCTGGGAAACCCCCGGGGGGCGATCTGGAACGTGCGCTGCCCCGTGGACGCATGATCAGCAGCCACTTCACGCCCGCTGGTGCTTCGGCGGCGAGCCTGCCCGTGGACCTGCGCGACCTGCCTCCCGGGCTGCATCACCTGGATGAGCGTCCCGGCCACGCGGTCTACGTCGACAGCACGCCGCGTGGACGGCTGGTCCTGGATTACGACACCGACCTGCTGGACGGGGCGATCCTGTGGAGCACCCTGGGTTCGGCGCTGATGGCGCTGCTCATCGGCTACGGGCTGTCATGGTGGACCTACCGTACCTCCAAGCGCCTGGTGGGACCGGTGAGCTGGCTGGCCGGGGTCGTGGCACGGTGGGACCCGCGCGCACCGGACCTGTCGGCCATTCGCGCGCACAACCTCCCGTTCGAATCCGGCGACGAAGTGCAGGGCTTGGCCGGCGCACTGGCGGGCCCTGGGCGACCGCGTCGCCCAGTTCGTCCAGCGCGAGCGCAATTTCACCCGCGATGCCAGCCACGAACTGCGCACGCCGCTGACCGTGATCCGCGTGGCGACCGACCTGATGCTGGCCGATCCGGATTCCAGCGCGCGCCAGCAGCGCTCGCTCTTGCGCGTGCAGCGCGCCGGCCGCGACATGGAAGCGGTGATCGACGCCTTCCTGATCCTGGCGCGCGAAGCCGAAGTGGAGCCGGTCAGCGAGGAGTTCGACGTGCGCGAGATCGTCGCGCACGAGATCGAACGCGTGCAGCCGCTGCTGGTGGGACGTCCGATCGAGCTGGCCGTCACCGACGAGGGGGCGCCGCACCTGTTCGCGCCGCCGCACGTGCTGGCGGTGATGGTGGGCAACCTGCTCAGCAACGCCGTGCGCTTCACCGACAGTGGGCGGATCGACCTGCACCTGCGTCCCGACCGCATCGAGGTGCGCGACACCGGCATCGGGATGACGGCCGATGCCGTCGCCCGGGCCTTCGATCCCTTCTATCGCGCCGATCCCCTGCGCGAGGAAGGCCGGGGCATGGGTTTGTCGATCGTTCGCCGACTGGGGGAGCGTTTCGGATGGCCGGTCAGCCTGAGCAGTACTCCGGGCGAGGGGACCACGGTCCTGATCCGCTTCGGCCGGCCTGACGCCGCGCCGGGCGCGGCCTGAGCATCGCGCCGGCGACGTGCAGGCATAGGGTCGGACTGCACGGCCAGTCCCGTGTGTTCAGGCCCGCGCTGGCCCATCGGGTGCGGGATGACGCCTCCTCGAGTGCATCCGGGACTGCGGTCTGAATTCCCCCTGACCCCTTCCGTTCCGGATACGGCCGGTTCGTCGCATCATTCATGCCCCGTCCGCGCCGGCCGGGGCACGCTGACCGCAGGCGAACCCGCGAGACCGGCGATGTCAACGCATCGTCCCCATTCCGCGTTGCCCGCGCACCCCGCCGCATCAGAATCCATTCCATGACCGCACGATCGCCCACTGCTCCTCCGCGCCGCTCCGTCTGGAGTCGGCGCCTGCTGGTCGTGGGCCTGGTGGCCCTGGTGCTGGCGGTCGCCGCCTTCGCCCTGCGCCGGGGCAATGGCGGGGGCGACGCGTCCGGCTACCGCACCGCGACGGTCGACCGGGGAGACATCCGGGTCGTGATCTCGGCCACGGGTACGCTCGCGGCGATCTCGACGGTGGAAGTCGGCAGCCAGATTTCCGGCCAGGTGACCGACGTGCTGGTCGACTTCAACGACCACGTCGCACGTGGCCAGGTCATCGCCCGCATCGACCCGAGCACCTACCAGGCCCAGATCGCCCAAGGCGACGCCGCGGTCAACAGCGCCCGCGCCGCCCTGGCCACCGCGCAGGCGGCCCTGCGCAACGCCGATGCCGACCACGCGCGCAAGGCCGAACTGGTGCGCAGCCAGCTCATCTCCCGCAGCGACGTGGACCTGGCACGGGCCGCGCTCGACCAGGCGCGCGCGCAGGTGAGCGCGGCGCAGGCGCAGATCCACCAGCAGATCGCCTCGACGCGCAGCTCGCGGCTGAACATGGAACGCACCGTGATCCGGTCACCGGTGGAAGGCGTCGTGCTCACCCGCGCGGTGGAGCCCGGGCAGACTGTGGCTGCGACCATGACGGCGCCGGTGCTGTTCCAGATCGCGGAGAACCTGTCGCAGATGGAGATCGTGCTGGCCATCGACGAAGCCGACATCGGCAAGGTCCGCACCGGCCAGGCGGTGGGATTCAGCGTCGATGCGTATCCCGAGCGCCAGTACCGTGGCAAGGTCCAGCAGCTGCGGCTGGCCGCGACCAACACCAACAACGTGATCACCTACCCGGTCGTCGTCGCCGTCGACAACGCCGACCAGTCCCTGCTGCCGGGCATGACGGCCAACGCGGAGATCGAGGTCAGCCAGCGCCGCGACGTGCTGCGCATCAGCAATGCCGCGCTGCGCTTCAAGCCGGCCGAAGAGGCGCAGGGTTCCGGTGGCGCCGGCGGGCAGGGCGCCCGTGGCGGCGGGCTTGCCTCGGAACTGCCGCACATCGCGGCCGGTCTGCGGCTCGACGCGCGCCAGCAGGCCGCGTTCGATGCCGCGCTCGAGCAGGTGCGCCAGCGCAGCCAGGCCCGTGAGCGCGATTCGCAGGGCGAGGCGGCAGGCGGCTCGCTGTTCGGCGGTGCGCGGGGCATTCCAGGCGGCGGCAACCGGCGCAGTGCGGGCGAGGCCAACAGCGGCGCGATGCGGCAGCGCATGGCCGAACGCTTCAACCAGCAATTCGCGGCTTTCCGCGCGACGCTGGCACCGGCCCAACAGGCGCGTTGGGACGCCGATCTGGCCGCGCTGCTGGGCGCGCGCCGCGCGCCGGTCTACAAGCTCGTCGATGGCGAGCCCAAGGCGGTCACCGTCCGCGTCGGCGCCAGCGATGGCACGCATACCGAAATCGCCGGCGACGTGGCCGAAGGCGACGCACTGGTGACGGGCAGCGAGCGCGGCAAGGAATGAACGCGACGCGCAGCGACGCAGCCGCGCCGGCCGCCATCCTCACCCACGGCCTGGGCAAGGTCTATTCGCCGGGCAGCCAGGCGCAGGTCATCGCCCTGCACGATGTCGACCTGCGCATCGAGGCCGGCGAATTCGCCGCGATCATGGGCCCGTCCGGCTCGGGGAAGTCTTCGCTGATGAACCTGCTGGGCTGCCTGGACACGCCCAGCAGCGGCCGGTACCTGTGCGACGGGGTCGATGTGGAGCACCTGGATGCACAGGCGCGGGCCACCCTGCGACGCGACAAGATCGGTTTCGTGTTCCAGGGCTTCAACCTGTTGCCGCGCATGAGCGCGCTTGAAAACGTCGCGATGCCGCTGGCCTACGCGAACGTGCCGCACGCGCAACGGTTGGCGCGCGCCCAAGAGGCACTGGCTGCAGTGGGCCTGGAGGACCGGGTCCACCATCGCCCCACGGAACTGTCGGGCGGCCAGCAGCAGCGGGTAGCCATCGCGCGCGCGCTCATCCACCGCCCGCCGATCGTGCTCGCCGACGAACCCACGGGTGCGCTCGACAGCCGCACCGGCGAGGAGATCCTCACGCTGTTCAAACAGCTGCAGTCGCAGGGCCACACCATCGTGCTGATCACGCACGATCCCGACGTGGCCCATCATTGCGACCGCATCTTCGCCATGCGCGATGGCGAACTGCACGAGGAGGCGGCATGAACCTCCTCGAGGTCATCCGCACCGCCCTGTTCGCGCTGCGTGGCAACTGGATGCGCAGCGCGCTTACTTCACTCGGGGTGATCATCGGCATCGCCGCCGTCATCGTGATGGTGTCGATCGGCCAGGGCACGCAGGCGGAAATCGACAAGCTGGTGTCCGGTCTGGGCTCCAACCGCCTGGATATCGGCGCCGCCGGCAGTTTCGGCGGAGGGGGCGCGCGCGTGGCGCAGGGCAGCCGCTACACGCTCACGCAGGAAGACGCCGACGCGATCCGTGAGCAGATCCCCGAAGTGCAGTACGTCGCCGGCTCGGTGCGCGGCAACAGCCAGATCGTGTACGCCGAGAACAACTGGTCCACGCAGTGGCAGGGCGTGCAGGCGGACTACTTCGACATCAACGGCTGGGCGCTGGCAAGCGGCGGCTTCGAGGCGCGCGACTACAGCGGTGGCGGAAAGTCGGTGATCCTGGGCGAGACCGTCCGGCGCGAGCTGTTCGGCGACGAAGACGCGCTGGGGCAGACCGTGCGGCTGGGGCGCGTGCCCTTCACCGTCGCTGGCACATTGGCCTCCAAAGGGCAGGGTGGCTTCGGCCAGGACCAGGACGACGTGGTGCTGGTCCCCCTGGAAACCGCGCGCCGCCGGCTGATGGGTGCGACCGGCATTCCGGCCGGCGCCGTGCGCGAGATCACGCTGGGCGTGGGGCGCGCGGAGGACGTGGACTACGTGCAGACCGAGGTCGAAGCGCTGCTGCGCCAGCGGCACGGTCTCCAGCCGGGCGACGACGACGACTTCACCGTGCGCAACATCGCCCAGGTGGTGGCCACGCGGACCCAGGCCACGCGCCTGATGTCCTGGCTGCTCGGCGCGGTGGCGACGATCTCGCTGGTCGTCGGTGGCATCGGCATCATGAACATCATGCTGGTGTCGGTGACCGAGCGGATCCGCGAGATCGGCCTGCGCATGGCGGTGGGCGCGGGCCCCCGCGACATCCGCCGGCAGTTCCTCGCCGAGGCAATGCTGATCTCGCTGATCGGCGGCGTCCTGGGCATCGGCATCGGCATTGCCGGGGCGCTGCTGCTCGCCAGTGCGCAGTCGCTGCCGGTGCAGGTGAATGGCCAGGTGATCGCGCTGGCCGCGGGGTTCTCGATCGCCACGGGCCTGTTCTTCGGCTACTACCCGGCGCGCAAGGCCTCGCAGCTCGATCCGATCGAGGCCCTGCGGCAGCAATGAGGTTTTGCCGGATCCGGCGGAATCACATGGGTCCATGGCTTGCTGGGCTATCCTGACCGGCCACGAGGATCCCCGCGCATGCGCTATTTCGTCCTGCCCCTGATCGCGCTCGTCGCCATGACCGCCTACGTCGAATCCGATGCCACGCCCGATACGCCGCGCACGGCGCTGGTCATCCACGGCGGCGCCGGTGTCATCGAACGTACCGCCCTGAGCCCCGAGGACGAACGCGAGATCCGGGCCACGCTCGGGCGCGCGCTCGATGCCGGCAATGCCGTCCTGGCCAAGGGCGGGCCGGCGGTCGATGCGGTCGAGGCAGCCATCGTGGTGATGGAGGAATCGCCTCATTTCAACGCCGGCAAGGGTGCGGTATTCAACGCGCGCGGCGGCCACGAACTCGATGCCGCGGTGATGGAAGGCCATACGCGCCGCGCCGGTGCGGTGGCGGGCGTGACCACCGTGCGCAATCCGGTCAAGCTCGCCCGCGCGGTCATGGAGCACAGCCCGCACGTGATGCTGGCCGGTGCGGGCGCGGAGACCTTCGCCGATTCGCGCCCGGAGATCGAGCGCGTGGAGAACAGCTGGTTCGACACCCCGCGTCGCCGCCAGCAGCTGGAAGATGCGCAGGCGCGGGAGAAGAAGGGCGCGGCGCTGGTCGAGAAGGGCAAGTACTTCGGCACCGTGGGTGCGGTCGCACTGGACGCCCAGGGCCACATCGCCGCGGCCACCAGTACCGGTGGCATGACCAACAAGCGCTGGGGCCGGGTGGGCGATTCGCCGGTGATCGGCGCGGGCACGTGGGCCGACGAAGGCTGCGGCGTGTCCGGCACCGGCTGGGGCGAGTTCTACATCCGCAATGCGGTCGCGCACGACATCTGCGCGCGCGTGGCCTACCGGGGCGACGCCCTGGCCGACGCCGCGCACGAAGTCATCAATGTGATCGTTCCCCGCGCGGGCGGCGACGGCGGCGCCATCGCGCTGGACCGCAAGGGCAACATCGCCATGCCGTTCAACACCTCGGGCATGTATCGCGCCTGGGTGAGACCGGACGGCACGCGCGGCACGGCCATCTTCCGGGACGAAAAAGAGCGCTGAGGCCGTTACGCCGGCGCTTTCCGGCTTGACTGTCCCGCCAGCGCGTCCGCCATCCCGTCTCGCCGGATCCGGTCCCGTTGAGCTGGCCGCCCGGCGCGGATGCTGGCGCTTGCCCGCCCGCTGTCCGGGTCTTAACCCGCGCCACACCTGCCGGTAACCCGGCCGGCGGTACACCTGCACGCCCCGGAAAAGCCCTGGAGGCCCCATGCGACAGGAGATGCATCGCGCACCGTCCCACGCGTCCGTGCACGGCCGGTCCGGCCTTGGCGGCGCGCACGACGCGCAGGTCCTGCGCGTGCTGGAAACCCTGGCCACGGCCGTCACCACCGGCAACGGCGACCTGGCCGCCGAATGCTGGGCAGTCCCGGCGCTGGTGGTCGGCGACGAACACGAGCAGGCGGTCAAGACCCTGGCCGAAGTGGCGGAGTTCTTCGCTGGTGCGCGCGAGCAGTACAACGCGCAGGGCATCGGCGATACGCGTCCGCAGATCCAATGGCTGGAGTGGATCAGCCCCCACCTGGCGCTCGTCGAGGTGCGCTGGCCCTGGCTCGATGTCCAGGGCAATGAGGCCGGCGCGGAAACTTCGACCTACCTGCTCAAGCGCGACGACGCGGGCGAGCTGAAGCTGAGGATGGCGATCATGCACGGTGCGCATGCACGCACCGGCAACGCCTGACGACGTCCACCGGCGGCGGCTGCGCGCCGCCGTCCGTTGTGCGGCGGCGTGCGCCCGCGCGCCGGCCGCGCAGCGCTCATGAGTCCTGCGCGGCGTTCTGCTGGCACCAATGCTCCATCGCCTGCGCCATTTCCGCTGGACTGACATCCCTGACGTGGGTGCCGAGCGTCCACTTGTGCCCGAACGGGTCGATCACCGTGCCCATCCGGTCGCCCCAGAATTCGTCTTTCACCGGCCGGTCGGCCCGGGCGCCCGCGTCGACGGCGCGCCGCCAGGCGGCGTCGGCGTCGGGACCGTAGATCACGAAGCTCGTCGTCGGGCCGCCGCGGCGGTTGGGCCCCAGGGCGTCCATCTCGGGCCATTCGTCGGACAGCATGAGGTGGGTGTCGCCGATGCGGATCTCGGCGTGGCCGATCTTTTCGCGCCCCTGCGGGTCCTTCATCGGCAACCGGTAGATCTCCTGGGCACCGAAAGCGCGGGTGTAGAACGCGATCGCGCGGTGGGCGTCCTCGACGATCAGGTAGGCATTGACGCTGTGGTAGCCCTCGGGAACGGGGTTGACGGCCATGAGAGGCGCTCCATGCGGGTGGAACCGGCAGGCTGCGCCGCACCGGGCGGACCGGCAATGATCCCTTTGGCGATTTCGCGCGGGGCGGCGCGGGGGGCGGTGTGGCAGAATCCGCCGGCTGGCCCGGCACCCGAGGCGCAGCCGCCCCGGCCCCGTTCGCGGCCTCACCATCCCGGTTCCATGCGCATCTCCCTCATCCCGCCGCGCGCCGCGCCGCTTCATCGCCCCCTGCCCGACACTGGAGCCGCCCATGGCTGACACCACCGGTCATCTGCCGCGCCACCCGGCGCGCATCTTCAAGGCCGCCAAGTGGTCCATGCAGGGCCTGCACGCCGCGTGGCTGCATGAATCCTCCTTCCGGCTGGAGGTCTACCTGTTTGTCGTCCTGGCGCCGCTGGGCTGGTGGCTGGGACAGACCCCGGTGGAGCGCGTGCTGCTGATCGGCTCGATGCTGCTGGTGATGAGCATCGAGCTGCTGAACTCGTCGATCGAGGCCGTCATCGAGCGCTACGGCGCCGAGTTCCACGAGCTGGCGGGACGTGCCAAGGACATGGGTTCGGCCGCGGTATTCGTGCTGATGATCAACGTCGTGCTGGTGTGGGCCGCGATCCTGCTCCCGCGCGTGCTGTAGCCTTGCCCGCCTGGCCGCGCCGCCCTGAATCCCGCCTGCCTGCACTTCGCTTGTCGCGCAGCCTGCCTGCCGCCTTCCAACGGAACCATCGCTCGTGATTGAAATGCTCACCGATCCGCAGACCTGGATCACCCTGGTCACCCTCAGCGCGATTGAAATCGTGCTTGGCATCGACAACCTGGTCTTCATCTCCATCGCGGTCAGCAAGCTGCCGCTGGTGCAGCGCGAGAAGGCGCGCAAGTTCGGCATTGCCGTGGCGTGCATCACGCGCGTGCTCCTGCTGCTGACCCTGGCCTGGCTGGCAGGGCTGACCCAGGACCTGTTCAAGGTCTTCGGCATGGGCATCTCCATCCGCGACCTGGTGCTGATCCTGGGCGGTGTGTTCCTGCTGGTGAAGGGCACGATGGAGATCAAGGACCTGATCGCCGGCGAAGCGGAGTCCGATGACATCCATACGCGGCCCGCGGTGTCGTTCATGGGCGTGATCGCCCAGATCGCCGTGATCGACATCGTCTTCTCGCTCGACTCGGTGATCGCCGCGGTCGGCATGGCCAACCAGACGCCCGTGATGGTGGCGGCGATCCTGCTGGCCGTGGGCGTGATGCTGATGGCCGCGACTCCGCTGGGCCACTTCATCGAGCGCAACCCGACCATCAAGATGCTGGCGCTGGCCTTCATCGTGCTGGTGGGTGTCTACCTGATCGCCGACGGCCTGGCCGTGCACATTCCCAAGGGCTACATCTACGGCGCGATGGGCTTCTCGGCGCTGGTGGAGTGCCTCAACCTGTGGGCCAAGCGCAACGCGCGGGCCCGCATGGCCTCCGACTGACGCCGTTGCGCAATCCGGCCCCGGCGCCCCTCTGCGGGCGCCGGCGGCGCCTCGTCATCACATCGCCTTAATTCGGCCCGATGGTGCAATGCACCCCAGTCCACCCTGGGGGTATCCCATGCGCAGGTTCGCGATGCTCGTGCTGCTGCTGGCCATGACCGGCCTGCTCGGCGGTTGCGGTTACAACAGCATCCAGCAGAAGGACGAGGCGGTGAACGCCGCCTGGTCGCAGGTGCTCAACGTCTACAAGCGCCGCGCCGACCTGGTGCCCAACCTGGTCGCCACGGTCCGGGGCTACGCCAGCCATGAGCAGCAGGTCCTGACCCAGGTCACCGAGGCGCGCGCCAAGGTCGGCAGCATCAACGTCAACGCCAACGATCCGGCCTCCCTGCAGGCTTACCAGCAGGCGCAGGGCGAATTGCAGAGCGCGATCGGCCGCCTGCTGATGGTCAGCGAGAACTATCCGCAGCTCAAGGCCGACCAGAACTTCCTGCAGTTGCAGGCGCAGCTGGAAGGCACCGAGAACCGCATCACCGTCGAGCGCCAGCGCTATATCCAGACGGTGCAGGACTTCAACACCTTCATCCGCTCCTTCCCGCAGAACCTCACCGCGATGATGTTCGGCTACAAGACCAAGCCCAACTTCACCGTCGACAACGTGCAGCAGATCCAGGAAGCCCCCAAGGTCGATTTCGGCCAGCCGCCCGCGCCGCCTGCGCCGCCCGCGCCGCCGCCGCCGCCGGCCCAGCAGAAGCAACCGGCGCCGGCGGGCGGGTGACCGCCACGGGTGCCGGCGGGATTACGGGATGACCGGCTTCGCACGGGCGCTGCACGCGGGTGCGATGGTGGCGCTGCTCGCCTGCGCGCCCGCCCTGGCGGCCGCGCAGACGCTCGCCGCGGTGCCACCGCTCACCGGCCCGGTGATCGACACCACCGCCTCGATCGACGCCATGACCCGCAGCCGGCTCGAAGCGCAGGCCGTAGCGCTGCAGCAGCGCAAGGGCAGCCAGCTGCAGGTGCTGGTCGTGCCGACCACCCAGCCCGAGGACATCGCGCAGTACGCCGTGCGCGCGTACGAGACGTACCGGCTGGGGCGCAAGGGCGTGGATGACGGGCTGCTGCTGGTCGTGGCCAAGGACGACCGGCGCGCCAGGATCGAGGTGGGCTACGGCCTGGAAGGTGCGATTCCCGACGCCACGGCGATCCGTGTCATCAACGAATACCTGGTTCCGAAGTTCCGCGCGGGCGATTTCGGCGGCGGCCTGCTCGACGCCACTGGCACCCTGGTGAAACTCGTCGACGGCGAGCCGCTGCCGGCACCCATGGCGGCGACCCCCCGCGGTGCCGGCGGGGAGCGCGAAGGTGGCAACTGGCTGTTCGGCCTGTTCGCCGCGTTCATCGTGGCGCAGGTCGCCCGCGGCTTCCTCAATCCCGTTCCGAAGCTGGTCCGCGGCGTACTGGGCGGCGCGGCTGCCGGCGGCGTCGCCTGGATGCTGTCGTCGCTGGCGTTGGTGGGCGGCATCGGCGCCTTGATCGGCCTGTTCGTGGGCCTGCTCGGATTGCCGAGCGGTCGTTATGCCGGAAACCGTGGCTGGGGCGGCTTTGGCGGCGGCGGTTTTGGAGGCGGTGGCTTTGGTGGCGGCGGCTTCGGCGGCGGCGGTGGCGGCTGGTCTGGTGGCGGCGGCATGAGCGGAGGCGGCGGCGCCTCCGGCAGCTGGTAGCGGCGAGATGGAGACCCTGATGCGACTGCTCCGGCACCTGTTCGCCCCCGGCACGCGGCGTCTGTTCGCCGCCGATGCGCTCGAGCGCATCGCGCAGGCGATCCATGCGGCCGAATCGCGCCACACCGGGGAGGTGCGCTTCGCGGTGGAAAGCGCGTTGCATCCGCGCGCCGTCCTGGCCGGCGTGACCGCGCGCGCCCGCGCGCAGGACGTCTTCGCACAGCTGCGGGTCTGGGACACGCGCGCCAACAACGGCGTGCTGCTGTACCTGCTGCTGGCCGACCACCGCATCGAGATCGTGGCCGATCGCGGATTCCAGGGCCTGGTCAGCCCGGAGCAGTGGCGGGGCGCGTGCCAGCTGGTCGAAGAGCGCCTGCGCGCCGGGGAAGCGCTGGAGGCCGTGCTGCAGGGCGTGGCCGCCCTGTCGGCGCTGGTCGAGGCGCACTTCCCGCGCGACGCCGATTACGTCGACGAGAACGAGCTACCCGACGAACCCCACGTGTTCTGACGCCCCCCGTCGGCCTGCGGCCTGCGCACCGCCGCGTTGCGCGGCCTGCCATGTGCGGCCCGGCCCGGCCAAGGCACAATGCGCTATTCCCCCACGGCTCACCCCGCATGACGGTACTGCACCAGATCGATCCCATCGCACTCGACCTCGGCACTTGGAACCTGCCGGTCGTGGGTACCGTCCATCCGCAGATCCACTGGTACGGCGTCATGTACCTGTTCGCCTTCGCCACCGCCTGGTGGCTGGGGCGCAGCCGGATCCGTGCCGGGCGGCTGCCCGGCGTGGACGAGCAGGGCTTCGGCGACCTGATCTTCTACGGCGCACTGGGCGCGGTCCTGGGCGGCCGGCTGGGCTACATCCTGTTCTACGACCTGTCGACCTATCTCGCCGAGCCCTTGCAGGTGTTCAAGATCTGGCAGGGCGGCATGAGTTTCCACGGCGGCCTGCTGGGCGTGCTGGTGGCCGCGTGGCTGTGGTCGCGCCGGCATCGCCACCACTTGGCCGACACGCTGGATTTCGTTGCCCCGCTGGTGCCGCCGGGCCTGGGGTTCGGCCGCCTCGGCAACTACATCAATGGCGAACTGTTCGGCAAGCCGACGCAGGGCGACTGGGGCGTCGTGTTTCCCACCGATCCCCAGCTCCAGGGGATTCCGCTCGATCAGCTGCAGGCCCAGTTCGCCACCGGAGCGCTGGACGCTTACGCCCGGCATCCCTCGCAGCTGTACCAGGCAGGCCTGGAGGGGCTGACGATGTTCGTGCTGCTGTGGTGGTTCTCGCGCCAGCCGCGCCCCCGCTACGCGGTGATGGGCGTGTTCGCGCTGCTGTACGGCACGTTCCGCTTCATCGTCGAGTTCGTGCGGGTGCCCGATGCGCAGGTCGGCGACGCGGGCTACCTGGCGATGGGCTGGCTGACGATGGGCCAGGTGCTGAGCGTGCCGCTGATCGCACTGGGCCTGTTCTGGCTGTGGCGCTCGCGCCGCTCGCCCACGCTGGCGCCGAGCGCGGCCTGACTACGAAGCGCGACCCACGCCGCAGGACTCGATCTCCAACGCATGAGCTGCAAGGTTCCGACATGAAGCAGTACCTCGACCTCCTCCGCCACGTGCTGGAACACGGCCAGGACAAAGCCGACCGCACCGGCACCGGCACCCGCAGCGTGTTCGGCTGGCAGATGCGCTTCGACTTGGCCCAGGGGTTCCCGCTGGTGACCACCAAGAAGCTGCACCTGCGGTCGATCGTGCACGAACTGCTGTGGTTCCTGCGCGGCGAGACCAACGTGGCGTACCTGCGCGAAAACAAGGTATCGATCTGGGACGAGTGGGCCGATGCCGACGGCGAGCTGGGCCCGGTGTACGGCAAGCAGTGGCGGCGCTGGGCGGGCACCGACGGGCGCGAAATCGACCAGATCCGGTGGGTGGTCGACGAGATCCGTCGCAATCCCGATTCGCGCCGGCTGATCGTCTCGGCATGGAACGTGGCCGACCTGCCGGACATGGCGCTGATGCCGTGCCACACCCTGTTCCAGTTCTACGTCGCCGACGGGAAACTCAGTTGCCAGCTCTACCAGCGCAGCGGCGACATCTTCCTCGGCGTGCCGTTCAACATCGCCAGCTATGCGCTGCTCACGCACATGGTCGCGCAGGTGTGCGGACTGGGCGTCGGCGACTTCGTGCACACGCTCGGCGACGCGCACCTGTACACCAACCACTTCGAGCAGGCGCGCGAGCAGCTCGCGCGCACGCCGCGGCCGCTGCCGCGCCTGCGCCTGACCCCCGGCGTGGACGACCTGGCCGCTTTCACGTTCGACGACATCGCCATCGAAGGCTACGACCCGATGCCGGCGATCAAGGCGCCGGTCGCGGTCTAGGTTCGCCAGGATGCCGATGATCGATCGCACACGCGCCGGTCGCGATACTCGTCCGCAACCCGACAGACCTCGAACAGGACCGCCCGGAGGACGACTGCGATGCGCATCAGCCTGATTGCCGCCCTGGACCGCCGCTTCGCGATCGGGCGGGGCAACCAGTTGCCCTGGCACCTGCCGGATGATCTCAAGCGCTTCAAGGCGCTCACGCTGGGCAAGCCGGTGCTGATGGGCGCGAAGACGGCGTTGTCGCTGGGCCGCGCGTTGCCACAGCGGCGCAACCTGGTGCTCACGCGTTCGGGCACGGCACCCTTCGAGGGCATGGAAGCGGTCGCCTCGCTGGACGAGGCGCTCGACTTGGCCCGCCAGCAGGAGGCGCTGGAACTGTGCGTGATCGGTGGCGGCGAGGTGTACGCGCTCTGCCTGCCGGTGGCGCAGCGGATGCACCTGACCCACGTCGACACCGATGTCGACGGCGCCGACGTGTTCTTCCCGCGATTCGAGGCGGCGCAGTGGACGCAGATGGCGCGCGAAAGCCACGTGCGCGATGCCCGCCACAAGCATGCCTTCGAATTCGTCGATTACTCGCGCGTCGACGTCGCGTCCGACGTCGCGGACTGAGCGGTTGCCAGCACCGGCCAGTACTGGCCGGTGATCGCGCCGGCAAGCAGCCGGTCTGCTCCGCGCGTGTCCCCGCCGAAGTTGTGGATCACCAGTGGCGTGCCATCGGCGGCGCGCCGGTCAGGACGCCCAGGAAACGGGGAAATCCCGGCCAGGTACCAGGGCACCGCCAGGTTTCGGCGGCCTCTGGTCAGCACCGGGTACGCCGGCTCCCCGTCACGCCGCGTCAGCGCGGCGGGGGCGCCGGCCGATGGTGGGGCGGGCGCGGGCGTGGCGGATTGGCGGGCACGTCGCGGCCGCGCACCTGCACGACGCGCAGTTCGTCGGTGTCCAACTGCAGCGCGGTGAGCTTTCCGCCCCACACCGCGCCCGTGTCGATGGCGTGCACGCCGTGGCCAATGAACAGGCCAAGCGTCGACCAGTGGCCGCAGACGACCTTCAGGTCGCGCTCCACCCGCCCGGGCACCGAATACCACGGGTACAGGCCGGGCGGCTGCGTGCCTGGCGGACCCTTGTCTTCGAAGGAAATGCGGCCGCGCGGCGTGCAGTAACGCAGGCGCGTGAAAATGTTGATGATCGCGCGCTCCCGGTCCAGGCCGGTGAGCTTGGGATGCCAAGCCGGCTTGTCGCCGTACATGTTCTTGAGCAGGCGCCCGAACTGGTCGCCGCGCAGCCGTTCCTCGATCTCGCGGGCATAGCGTTCGGCCAGCTGGCTGGTCCACTTCGGCGCGATGCCGGCATGCACCATCATCCAGCCGAGCTCGCGGTCGACGTGCATGAGCTTCTGCATACGCAGCCAGCCCAGCAGTTCACGTCCGTCCGGGGCGAACAGCACGCCCTGCAGGTCGGGATTGACCTTGCGCTGTTCTTCCTCGCGCCGCTCGCCGATGGCCAGCAGCGACAGGTCGTGGTTGCCCAGCACCACCACACTGCTGGCCCGCAGCGAGTGCACCAGGCGCAGCGTTTCCACCGATTGCCCGCCGCGGTTGACCAGGTCGCCGCAGAACCACAGGCGGTCACGCGCGGGATCGAAGTTGATCGTGTCCAGCAGTCGACGGGTCGCGTCGTAGCAGCCCTGCAGGTCGCCGATGGCCCAGACGCTCATGCCGCCACCATCAGTGCAGGGTCCGTGGCACGGTCAGGGTGAACTGCGGGATCGGCGCCTCGAAGCGCGTGCCGTCGTCGGCCAGCATCTTGTAGTCGCCCCGCATCATGCCCAGGTCCGTCTCCAGCACGGCGCCGGACGTGTATTCGAAGCGTTCGCCGGGACGCAGGTAGGGCTGTTCACCGACCACGCCCTCGCCCTCGACTTCCTCCACCTTGCCGTTGGCGTCGGTGATGACCCAGTGGCGCGCGATCAGGCGCGCGGGCACGTTGCCGCTGTTGTGGATGCGGATGGTGTAGGCGAATACGTAGCGGGACTGCGCCGGTTCGGACTGGTCGTCCAGGTAGCGCGCCGCCACGTCGATCTGCATGGCGTAAAGGCGTTCCATGGCGACAGTGTAGCCAGATGGCCGGGTCCAGCGATACGCGGCGCAGCCATCGGCGCGTGCCGCACGGCCGCCGCTCACGCGCTGCGAGCGGCCAGCTGGTTCGCCAGCGTGACGAAGTCGGCCACTTCGATCTGCTCGGCGCGCGCGTCGGGGCGGATGCCGGCCGCCTCGATCTGCGGGCTGTCGCACAACTGCGACAGCGCGTTGCGAAGGGTCTTGCGGCGCTGGCCGAACGCGTCGCGCACGACATGGGCGAACACCGCCGGGTCGACGACGCCGATGCTGGCCGGATCGCGCGGGACCATCCGCACCACGGCCGAATCCACCTTCGGCGGCGGCCGGAAAGCGGCGGGCGGCACGGTGAACAATGGCGTCACGTGGCAATACGCCTGCAACATCACGCTCAGGCGGCCATAGACCTTGCTGCCCGGGCCGGCGGCCATGCGGTCGACCACTTCCTTCTGCAGCATGAAGTGCATGTCGCGGATCGCAGGCGCATGGTCCAGCGCGTGGAACAGGATCGGCGAGGACAGGTTGTAGGGCAGGTTGCCGACGAGGCGGATCGGGCCGCCGTTGTGGGCCAGCGCGGAGAAGTCGACCGTGAGCACGTCGCGGTGGATGACCTCGAGCGTGCCGTGCGCGCGTGCGGCCTCGGTCAGCGGGAAGATCAGGTCGCGGTCGAACTCGATCACGGTCAGTTCGCCGTGCCGGTCCAGCAGCGGGAACGTGATCGCGCCCTGGCCCGGGCCGATCTCCACCAGGCGGTCGCCGGGCTGCGGATCCACGGCATGGACGATGTCCGAGATGATCCCGCGGTCGTGCAGGAAATGCTGGCCGAGATGCTTCTTGGCCGGTTCGGAGAAAGTGCCGGAGCGCGGCAGGCTGGAGCGGGTCATCGCGGGATTATGGCCTGCGCGGGGAGGGCCTGCCGATGGTGGCCACGGCGCGGCGGGGCAGGATCACGGCGGACGCCAGTGGGGAGGGCGAGGTCAGACGCTTTGTCGCAGGCGTGCGATGGCCGCGCAGGTGCGCGCGGCCGCGAACAGGCTCGACGGATCCGCACGTCCGCTGCCGGCCAGGTCCAGCGCGGTTCCGTGGTCGACCGCCACGCGTGGGTAGGGCAGGCCGAGGGTCAGGTTCACGGCCTGTTCGAAGCCGCTGTACTTGAGCACCGGCAGGCCCTGGTCGTGGTACATCGCGACCACCGCGTCGAAGTCCCTGAGCTTGCCCGGCAGGAAGGCCGTATCGGCTGGCAGAGGACCGACCAGGCGCATGCCCTGCGCCCGCAGCCGGTCCAGGGCGGGTTCGATGACATCCAGCTCTTCGCGGCCCAGGTGGCCGGCCTCGCCCGCGTGGGGATTGAGCCCGAGCACCGCGATCACCGGATCGGCCAGCCCGAAATCCCGGCACAGGGCCGCGTGGGTAATCCGCAGCGTGTCGGCCAGCGCCTGTGGCGTGATGGCGTCGGCCACCGCGCGCAGCGGCAGGTGGGTGGTGACCAGCGCCACGCGGACGATGTCGTTGGCCAGCATCATCACCACGTCGCAGCCGGCCTGCCGCGCCAGCAGCTCCGTCGTGCCGGTGTAGGCGATCCCGCCCTCGTTGATGGCGGCCTTGTGGACGGGGCCGGTGACCAGGCCATCGAACGTGCCGCCCAGGCAGCCCGCGGCGGCGGCGTGCAGCGCCCGGACGACCGCGGCGGCATTGCGCGGATCGGGCGTGCCGAAGGAGGGCGGGGCGGGCAGGGGGATCTCGACCAGCGACAGCGTGCCAGGCGCGTCGGCGGCGGCCGGCCGGGAGCGGTCGAAGGGCAGCAGTTGCAGTGGCTGCTGCAGGACTTGGGCGGCCGCCTGCAGCGTGCGCGCATCGGCGAAGACCGTCAGAGCATGGTCGCGCGGCTGCTGGGCGAGCCGCACGCACAGTTCCGGACCCACGCCGGCCGGTTCACCCGGAACCAGCGCGAGCCGGACGGGTCGCATGATCAGCCGTTGGGCGGCGTGGTGGTGGCGGGCGGGGCCTCGGCCGGCGTCTCGGTCGGGATGCCCTTGCGCATGTCGACCACGTAGGCTTCGCCACGGATCTCGCGCAGGTAACGGCTCCACTCTTCCTCGAGCTTGCGGCGGCCGATGACGTCGCTGACCTGCGCGCGGCGGTTCTGCTCGCCGGCATCGGTCTGGCGCGTTCCCAGACGCTGGACGATATGCCAGCCCGCATCGGTGTTGAACGGTGCGGAAACCTGGCCGTCGGTCAGTGCGCTCAGCTGGCTGCCGAAGCTGAGGCCGAACTGGTCCGGCACGAACCAGCCCAGATCACCGCCATTGGGCTTGCTGTTCGGGTCCTGCGATTCGGCGCGGGCGAGTTCGGCGAAATCGGCGCCACCGGCGAGGCGGGCCGCGATCGTGTCGATCTTCGAGCGGGCGGCCGCGTCGGCCACCGCGTTCTCGGTACGGATCAGAATGTGCCGGGCATGCACTTGGGTGACCATCTGGGCACCGCTGCCCTGCTCGGCGTTGCGCACTTCCACCAGCCTGACCAGCTGGAAGCCGCTCGAGCCGCGGATCGGGGCGCTGACCTGGCCCGGCTGCATCTGGCTGATCATCTGCGCGAATGCCGGCGGGATCTCGTCGGCGCTGCGCCAGCCCAGATCACCGCCTTCCAGCGCGTTGGGGCTGTCGGAGTAGCGGACGGCGGCCGCCGCGAAATCCATCTCACCGCGGCTGATGAGGCCTTGGATGCCCTCGATCTTGCCCTTGGCGGTTTCGATCTGTTCCGGGGTGGCGCCTTCCGGCAGGCCGACCAGGATGTGGGCCATGTGGTACTGCACGCCGCCGGCCTGCTGGGCGCTCATGGCCGCATCGACTTCCGATTCGCTGACCGACACGCGCGTCTGCGCAAAGCGCTGGCGCATGCGCTGGATGATCAGTTCCTCGCGGATGGAGGCACGGAAGTCCTCGTACGGCGTGCCGTCGCGGGCGACCTGCGCGCGCAACTGGTCCATGGTCATCTTGTTCTGCTGCGCGATGTTGCCCAGCGCGGCGTCGACTTCCTGGTCGGTGACGCGCACGCCGGTCTGCTCGGCGCGGGCCAGCTGCAGCTTCTGCAGCACCAGGCGCTCGAGCACCTGGCGTTCCAGGACCTCTTCGGGCGGCAGCTCGACCTGGCGGCCGGAATACTGGCTGCGCACGTTGGCGACGGCGCGATCAAGCTCGCTGCGCAGGACGACGTCCTCGTCGACGATGGCGGCGATCCGGTCGACGGGTTGCAGGCCGGTGGACGGTGCCTGTGAGAAGGCTGCGGGGGCGCCGGCAATGCCGGCGGCCACGAGGAGGCAGGCAAACAGTTTCTTCATGGGGTGGGATCAGGGACAGTGTCGCTGTCGGTGAAGTCCACCGACGAGGGCGGGACGAGATAGAGGTCGTCGCGGTCGTAACCGAGGATAGCACGGCGCATGATACGCCTCGTGTCCTGGCCCGCCGACCCCAGTCCCTTGAGTTCGAACTCCACCTGGAAGGAACTGTTCAGGTCTCCGGTGCGGTCGCGCAGGTAGCGGCGGGCCAGCACGCGCACGGCGAGGCAGCAGCTTTCCCACTGGACGCCGGCCAGCTGCTCGAACGCCTTGTGATCGAGCAGCGAGTAGTAGTAGCGCCCGACCACGCTCCAGTTCGGATTGATCGGATAGAGGAAGGACAGGTCGGCCTGCTCGAGCAGGTCGGTCCGGTTGATCGAATTGCGCCGGTAGCGATACCCGAGATTGACGATGCCGGCGTCGCCGATGAGATAGCGCGCGCGCAGGCTCGCCAGATCGGTGCCGTGGAACTTGGGATCCCACTGGTACGCGGCGCTGATGTTCCAGCGGTCACTCGGTGACACCGATGCCTCGGCCACCCACGCCGACTCGCCGCGTTCGGCGGGAAGCTCGTTGGGCAGGACGATGCGGCTGTCATCGAAGTAGCGGATCTGCCCCAGGCTCGCCGAGAGGCGCTCGCGGCCGTCGGCTTCGCCGATCAGGCGCGTGCTCACGGCCAACGTGAGCTGGTTGGCGTCGCTCTGCCGGTCCGCGCCGGTATAGCGGTTGTCGCGGAACAGCTGGCCCCAGCTGAAGGTCAGCGGCGTGGTGTCGAACGAGGGGATGTCGTCCTGCGCGCGGTAGGGGACTTTGAGGTAGAACAGCCGCGGTTCGAGCGTGTGCAGGTAGCGGTCGCCGCGGATGCTGGTCTGCCGATCGAAGAACAGGCCGGCGTCGACGCTGGTGACGGGGAGGCTGCGGGTGGGGCTGTCATTCTGGTACTGCCCGGGTGCAGGCAGCACGCCGTAACGGGCCAGGTGTTCCGCCGCCCGTTCCGTCGGCGTGCCATCCAGTTCGTACTTCGTGTAGCGCCAGGCGAACTTGGGCTTGATGAACCACGACGAGCCCTCCAGCGGCATGCTGATGTAAGGCTTGATGTCGAAGCGGGTGCCGCCGGGAATATCGGCGTCCGGCCCGGGCCGGCGCACGTCCTCGTGCTCGAACTGCACCGCCTCGGTATCCAGGCCGGCCTCGAAGAAGCGACCGAACGGCTGGGCCCAGTGCAGGTAGGCGCGCGGCAGGCGGTCGAACTGGAGGTTGCGTTCGGTGAGCGTGTAGTCGGCGAGCTGGTGGTGTTCGGCGATCACGCCCGCATCCCACCAGCGGCCGCGGCCGTAGACGCCGGCCGTGCTGCGCACCGCATAGGACGCGATGCCGTACAGGCTGTTGCTGAAGTCTTCGAAATAATGCGTGTCGCTGATCCAGCCCAGGTTCGCGCGCGCGTACCAGGTGTTGCCCAGGCGATGGATCGCGTTGAGCCGGATCAGCCCGCGGTCTTCCTCGGGCAGGCTGGAGCCGGGGATGCGGACGTTGCTGTCCGGGAAATACAGATAACGGTCGGGCTCGTCGCCGGGCAGCTTGTCGTGCGGCATGTAGTTGCCGCTGAGCTCGCCGCGACCCTGCGAGTAGAGCCAGCGGAACTCGGCGCCCAGCAGGCCGCCGCGCTTGCTCATGTAACGCGGGTTGAGCGTGGCGTCGTAATTGGGCGCCAGGTTGAGGTAGATCGGCTGGCGCCAGTCGAAGCCATTGCGGCCCGACAGCGAGATCGACGGATACAGCAGGCCGGTGCGGCGACGATCGTCGATTGGGAAGACGAAATAAGGCACGTGCAGCACGGGCACCTTGCCGATGCGCAGGGTCGCGCTGTGCGCGACGCCCATGCCTTCCTCGGTGTCGATGTCGATGCGGCCGGCGCGCAGTTCCCAGACGCGCTGGCCGGGGTCGCAGGTGGAATAGGTCGATCCGTAGAGCGAACCCTGCGAGCCATCCATCTCGATGGCTTCGGCGCCGCCGTTGCCGCGCCGGCGCTTGAGCTGGTACTGCAGGTCCTCGATGCGGTGCTTGTCGGTGTCCTGGTTGCCCGAGGCGCGCTGGGCGACCACGCGCATGCCCGAGTCCTGGTAGCGGACGCTGCCTTCGGCGACGTACTCACCGGTCTCGCGGTTGTAGGTGAGCTTGTCGGTACCCAGGAACTGGTCGCCGCGGCTCAGTGCCACGTTGCCCTGGACCACCGTGTTCTCGTTCTCGGTGTCCTTCAGTTCGTCGCCTTCGATCTGCGTGGGCTGCTCGCCGCGCTCGTCGGGGGTGCCGGCGGGCGCCGGGGCGTCATTGAAGGCGGGCAGGGTGTCGGTGACCGGGCACAGGTTCCAGTTGTAGTCGTCGTCGCGGGCGTGGGCCGGCAGGGCCATCGCGATGCAGATCGACAACGGGAGCAGGCGGAGGCTTCTATGCACGCGGCAGATCCGTTCAGGCCAAACGGTCGCTAGCTTGCCCCATCCACTGCATACGGGCAATGCAGACGCCATCGTGCCGGCATCTGCGTTCATTACGGTCCGCAGCCACAGAATTCTGCAGCCCTGGCCATCGGCAACGGCTTGGGCAAGGACTTGGCCCGCGGCCAATGGCGTGGGCAAAGGGAGAAAACGCCGCCGCCCGCGGGCGACCGGGCGGGCCTTCACGAGTGCGTCACCCACCGATCGCCAGCGCGAACCGACGCCCGCGAGCGGGCGGCGGCGGTCTCGGGAAAAACAGGGATGGGACCGGCCGCGCTGGGGCCGCGGACGGACCCGTGGACCGTTGTTGCAGCTTGGGCCGGATTATTGCGGAGCCGACGTCGACTTGATGACGTCGGTGCCGGCTTCCTGCGGATGCGCGCGCGGCGGGGCGTTGGTGGCGGGCGTGTTGACGAACAGCGTGTCGTCGCCGTTGCCCAGGTCGATATCCAGCCACTCGCGGCCACTCAGGCCGATCGCGCGATCGAGCATGGTCGGCAGCATGCCCGACGGCAGCGAGCTCTCGCTGTTCCACATCAGCGCGATGCCCAGGTCCCGGTCGGGGAGCAGGGCCACGACGCCGCGGTAGCCCTGCACGGCGCCGCCGTGGAAGACCAGCTGGCTGCCGGCGTAGTCGTACACACGCCAGCCCAGCGCATAGCTGGCGCCGTACAGGCGCTCGCGGCGCCACGCGGAACCGCGCAGTTCGGTGGGGGTCTCCACCAGCGGCTGGTGCAGCGTGGCCAGCAGCGGGGCGGGGAGCACGTCCGGGCGGTGGCCGGTGTGGGCCAGCAACCACTGCGCCATGTCGCTGGCGCTGGCATTGACGCCGGCGGCCGGCGCGACGCGGTAATAGGTGGGCTTGGGGTACATCGGCAGCCAGCCGCCACGCGTGCGCACGTGCGGACGCGCCCAGTTGCCGCTGCCCAGGATGCCTTCCAGGCCCACGCTTGCGTCGTTCATGCCGAGCGGACGGAAGATGCGCTTCTGCACGGCCTGCCCGTACGGCAGCCCGCCGGCGGCCTGGACAACGTCGCCGATCAGGCTGAAGGCGATGTTCTGGTAGCTGTAGCAGGTGCCGGGCGCGCACTTGAGCGGCGCATAGGCGAGCTTCTGCGTCAGCGTGACGTAATCGGCGTTGCCTTCCAGGTCCCGGTCGAACGCGTTGTGACTCAGACCGACGCGGTGGCTGAGCACGTCGGCGACTGTCAGCTGCTGCGCGGCGTTGTGGTCGGCGAGGTTGAACTGCGGGACGTACTGCGTCACGCGGGTATCCCAGCGCAGGGTGCCGTCGTTGACCATGAGCCCAGTGAGGGTCCCGGCGAACGCCTTGGACAGCGACGCCAGCCGGAACACGGTGTGGCCGTCGACGGGCAGCGGAGCACGGGTGTCGGTGATGCCGAAGCCGCGCGCGCTCAGC
Source organism: Lysobacter solisilvae (assembly GCF_016613535.2). Classification (NCBI taxonomy): domain Bacteria; kingdom Pseudomonadati; phylum Pseudomonadota; class Gammaproteobacteria; order Lysobacterales; family Lysobacteraceae; genus Agrilutibacter; species Agrilutibacter solisilvae. The sequence goes on along the minus strand of NZ_CP071518.1, from coordinate 77,393 downwards.
ACGCGACCCTGGTGGACGACGGCCATGGCGAGGCCGGGCACGCGCTGGTCGGCGACCAGCTGCTGCGCCATCGCCTCGAACTGGGCGATGTCGAAGGCGGAGCCAAGCGGGCGGATATCGGGCGAGAGGCCGCGTTCGATGTAACCCGAACGCGATACGCGCGTCGGCGACTGGGCCGGCGAGGGGGGCATCCCAGCGGAGCGGCGTCTGCGCAGCCGAGCCCAGCGCCTGCGTCATCAGGCACGAGATGATCAACCCGGCTTGCCACATCCTATGGGGCCGGCGGCGGGTTTTTTCTTTCATCGCTCGCTGCGCCTGCGTATGCTTCCGAACGCGTTCGATCATAGCGCCAATTATCAAGGCAAGGGGAGAGCAAACGTGTTCAGCCTTCTGATTTTGTTGGGATTGGTGATCCTGTTGGCGTTCTGGGCGGTGGGCATCTACAACGGCCTGGTGACCGCCCGAAATGCGTTCAAGAACGCCTTCGCGCAGATCGACGTTCAGCTCCAGCGCCGCTTTGACCTGATTCCGAACCTGGTCGAGACCGCCAAGGGCTATCTCAAGCACGAACGGGAGACCCTGGAGGCCGTGATCGCGGCCCGGGGGGCGGCCATCTCGGGCCTGTCGGCCGCCAAGGCCAGTCCGGGCGACCCGGCCGCCATGGAGCAGCTGGCCGCCACCCAGGGCCAGCTCAATGGCGCCCTGGGGCGCCTGCTGGCCGTCGCCGAGGCCTACCCGGACCTCAAGGCCAATCAGAACATGATGCAGCTCACCGAGGAGCTGACCTCCACCGAGAACAAGGTCGCCTTCGCCCGCCAAGCCTTCAACGACTCGGTGATGGCCTACAACAACCGCCGGGGAGGTCTTCCCCGGCAGCGTGGTCGCCGGGATGTTCCAGTTCGCCCCGGCCGCGCTGCTGGAGATTCCGACCGAGCAGCAGGCCCAGGTCCGGGCGGCGCCGAAGGTGTCGTTCTAGGGCGGCAAGTACGGCTCGGGGGGGCGCGATGGGGGGTGAGGTTCGACCGCCAGGGCGTCGACGCGGGGTCCGTGCCCGCGCCCGGCGCCCCCATGACATGGCCGACCGGACGTCCGCGCGACCCGTCCCCAAGCTTCCTTCCTCCGTTTCCCCGCCATGAATTTCTTCGAACACCAGGCCGCCGCCCGGCGCCATTCCTCGCGCCTGCTGCTGCTCTTCGTGCTGGCGGTGCTGGGCATCGTGCTGGCGGTGGACCTGGTTGCCCTGGTCGCGGTGGGTGCTTTTGGCGATGGCGATCCGGCGACCGCGGTGGGCGCGCTGGTGTTCTTCACCCTGGCCACGCTGGCGGTGATCGGCCTGGGTTCGCTCTACCGGATCGCCAGCCTGCGCGGCGGCGGCGACGCCGTGGCCCTGCAACTGGGCGCCACCGCCGTGCCCGAGCACGCCACCGACTTCAACCTGCGGCGGCTGCGCAACGTGGTGGAGGAAATCGCCATCGCCTCGGGCGTGCCGATGCCGCGCCTGTACGTGCTCGAACACGAAGCGGCCATCAACGCCTTCGCCGCCGGCTATTCGCCGGCCGACGCCGTGGCGGTGACGCGCGGCGCGCTGGATCGCCTCAACCGCGATGAACTGCAGGGCGTGATCGCCCACGAATTCAGCCACATCCTCAATGGCGACATGCGCCTGAACATCCGCCTGATTGGCGTGCTGTTCGGCATCCTGATGATCTCGCTGATCGGTCGGAAGATCCTCGAACACGGTCGCCTGGCCGATGACAGCAAGGGCGCGCTGGCGGTGTTCGCCGCGGCGCTGGTGGCAATGCTGGTGGGCGGCATCGGCCTGTTCTTCGGTCGCCTGATCAAGGCCGGCGTGAGCCGCTCGCGCGAACGCCTGGCCGACGCATCGGCCGTGCAGTTCACCCGCCAGACGACGGGGCTGGCCGGGGCGCTCAAGAAGATCGGCGGCGTCAGCGAAGGCAGCCGCCTGTCCCACCGCGCCGACGCCGAGGAGGTCAGCCACATGCTGTTCGGCGATGGCGTCGGCTTCTCCTCGTGGTTCGCCACGCACCCGCCGCTGATCGAGCGCATCCAGGCACTGGAACCGGGCTTCCGATCGGAGCAGATGGCCCTGCTCGCGCAGGCCTGGCACGCCCAGCCGCCCAGTGGCCTGGACGAGGACGCGCTGCTGGGGCTGGTCGATACGGGCACCCTTCCGCCGCCGCTGCCGGCACCGGACCAGCGCCAGGCCGTCGTCCCGGCGCAGGTCGTCCGGCAGGTGGCGCATCCGGAAGCGGATGATTACCGGCGTGCCGATGCCATCGTGGCCCGGATGCCCGATGCCATCCGCGCGCTGGCCGCGCAGCGCGACACGGTGATCCCGCTGGTGCTGGCGCTGCTGCTCGACGACCGCACCGATGTCGCCCAGCGCCAGTCGGCGGAGGTCTCCGCGCGGCTGGGCATGAACGCCGCGATGGACGTCCGGCGCCTGCACCAGGAACACGTCGCCGCGCTCCATCCGATGCTGCGGCTGCCGCTGGCCTCCCTGGCATTCCCCGTGCTGCGCCTGCGCCCGCGCCCCGACCTGGACATGTTCCTGGACGCCGCCAACGCGATGGTCTTCGCCGACGCCAAGGTCTCGCTGTTCGAGTACTGCCTGGCGCGCCTGCTGACCGTCTACGTGCGCGAATCGCTGGACCCGTCGCGGCACGCCGTCTTCGGCCGCACCCGGCTCGATGGCGTGCGCGTGGAGATCGCGACGCTGCTGGCCGTGGTCGCGCAATACGGGCATGCCGATCCCGAATCCGCGCGCCGCGCCTACCTGGCCGGCCTGCAGCGCGTGCTGCCGCGCGTGGCGATCCCCTACGTCCCGCGCGACAACGGCGTGCTCGCGCTGGATGACGTGTGGGCGCCGCTGGATGCGCTGGAACCGCTGGCCAAGCAGGCGCTGGTGGAAGCCGTCACCGCGGCCATCGGCCACGACGGTCGCATGGACGTGGCCGAAGCCGAACTACTGCGCACGATCTGCGGCGTGCTGCATTGCCCGCTGCCGCCGGTGCTGTTCGCCGTGCAGGGAACAAATGCTGTTGCGGGCGGCGCCGCCTGAATGACTCAGGCGGCGCGAGATGGGAAGTTGTCGCGGCGTCGGCAACGGCCGGACGCAGGTACCCTGTGTGCCCTTCGTTCGAGCTGCCTTGCGTGAGACCCTACTTCTGGTGCCACCGCTTCAAGCGTTCCGCCATCGCCCTGGCGTGCCTGGCCCTGCTGACGTTCGCGTCGGTCGCCTGTTCGGCGCCGGCTGCTGGGGAGGGGAACCGGCCCGGGTCGGAGCTCGCATCCGGCGGGGCCGAGCGCGATTCGTCGGGACAGCCACTGGCCGAGCAGATTGCCCGCCTCGCCGAGCAGGTGGACAGCGGTGGCCGTGAATCCGCCGAACCCCAATTGCTTGCCCTGCGCGAGCAGCATCCGCGGGAGCCGGAAATCCTGGTGCAGTTGGCGCGGGTGGAATACCTGCGCGCGGTTGCGGGGCTGGGCAACCGCGACGGCGAGCCGCCCTCGGGTTGGAACCACCAGCAGATGGACCACGCCGAGCAGTTGGCCGGGCAGGCGGTAGCGATCGATCCTCGCCACGCCAATGGCTGGGTCGTTCTGGGTCAGATCAAGTGGGTGCGCGGCCAATTCGACGAAAGCCTCGAGCTGCTCGAGCGTGCCGAGGCGATCGATCCGCGCAGCGTGAAACTGCGGCTGCGCAAGGGCACGACGTTGCGCTCGCTGGCCTGGTACCGGGGCGACAAGGCCCTGATCCGGCAAGCCGTGCTGGAGTTCGAGAAGGTCATCGACGGTCCGGCGGATGACGGCAGCAAACGCCTTGCCGCCAGCCAACTGGGCGCTGCATGGTCGGCCCTGGAGGATTTCGAGAAGGCCGAACGCTATCTCACGCTGGCCCTGCAGACCGCAGAGGGAAGGGAGAAGGCGCTGCTGCTGCACGGGCGGTCCCTGATCCGGCGGGACGCGGGCAACGCCGACGGCGCCCTGAGCGACTCGGGCGATGCGCTGGGGATTATGGACTTTGGTGCCGGCCGCTATTTCCACGCCGAAATGCTGCTGGTCAAAGCCGGCCTGCTCATCCGTGACGGCCAGCCGGCACAGGCCTCGGCGTTGTTCGAGCAGGCCAGGCAGTTGGACGTCGACCTGGCGGATGTGGCCCGCGGACTGGGCCACGGGCGAACCACGTATCCGGCCATCTATGGCCTGAAGGACGGCGGTCTGGTGTCCGGATTCGGGGATGACCTGGCGGGCGACATGTTCGGCGAGGCTGCCTGGGCGATGTCGGCGCAGGATGTAAAACGTCTGATCAGCCTGGGCGTCAATGCCGACTACGTCGACCCGGACTACGGTACCGCCCTGCACCGTGCCGTGGCGGCCGACAACGTGGCGGTGGTCGAGGCGCTGCTGGCGAACGGCGCGGATACCGACATCCGGCACCCGGACGGCCGCACGTTGCTGGAACAGACCCTGGTGGGCACGAGTCCCGAACGCAGGCAGGTGCGCCGGCTGGTGCTGGCAAAGGTGGGGCGCCCGGCCGGCTGGAAGGAACCCGGCATCGATTTGCCGGTTCGCGACACCTGGTACCGCGTGGGCAGACGCCTGGGTGCGGCCGACCACGGCGCGGTATTGGAACCGGGCGAAATCGTGCAGGCCGGGAGCGCGTGCAGATTCACCAACCGCACTGATCTGTGCCTGACCTTCTACCGAGCACCGGGCCGAAAGGTGGCAACGGTATCGGTGCCCCTGAGCAATCTGGATGCACTGGGCAAGCTCAAGCCGGTGCCAGCCCCCCAGGCGGCGGAGCCTGACGCCGGGCAATGACGCCGGGGAGCCCGGGGAGCCCCCCGTGCGGCTTGCGCGCGCTGTGCGTGGGCCTCAGGCCGACCGTCCCGCGATCAGATCCGCCGCGCGCTCGGCCATCATCATCGTCGGCGCGTTGGTGTTGCCGCCGATCAGCCTGGGCATGACCGAGGCATCGACGACGCGCAGCCCGTCGACGCCGCGCACGCGCAGCTGCGGGTCGACCACGGCGGTGTCGTCGCTGCCCATCCGGCAGGTGCCGATGGGGTGGTAGATCGTCTCGGCCTTGGCGCGGATGAAGTCCACCAGCTCGGCATCGGTGAGGTCGTTGCGCGCGGGGAAGATCGGGGCGCCGCGGTATTCGTCGAACGCCTTCTGCGCCAGGACCTCGCGCGAGAGCTTCGCGCATTCCACCATCATCTTCAGGTCGAAGCCTTCCGCGTCGCTGAGGTAGTTGGCTTCGATGCGTGCCTTGTCGCCCGCGCTGGCGCTGGCCAGGCGGATCTGGCCGCGGCTGCGCGGTCGCAGCGACGTGGCATGCACCGTGTAACCGTCGCCGGCGAGGCGATGGCGGCCGTGGTTGTCGAGCATGGCCGGCACGAAGTGCATCTGGACGTCGGCACGCGCATCGGGGGCCAGTGCCGATCGTACGAAGGCGCCGGCCTCGGCGATGTTGCTGCTGCCGGGGCCGCGATGGCCGCGCAGGTAGTAGTCAAAGGCGATCGCCGCATCGCTGAGGCGGTCGTAGGTGATGCGCTGGGTGGAATGCTGCAGGGTGCAGATGTCCAGGTGGTCCTGCAGGTTCTGGCCGACCTGGGCGGCGTCCGCCAGCACGGGAATGCCATGTTGGCGCAGGTGCGCCGCCGGCCCGATGCCCGACAGCATCAGCAGCTGGGGCGAATTGATCGCGCCCCCGCACAGCAGGACCTCGCGCGTGGCGGCCTGGTGGCAGGCCTGGCCCTTGACCGTGTACGTCACGCCGTTGGCGCGACGGCCGTCGAAGGTGATGCGATTGGCCTGGGCGCCGGTGATGACCGTGAGGTTGTGGCGATCGCGCACCGGGTGCAGGTAGGCGACTGCCGCCGAACAGCGTGCGCCGTCCTTCTGGGTGACCTGGTAGAAGCCGAAACCGTCCTGCGAGGGGCCGTTGAAGTCGTCGTTGCGCGGGTGCCCGGCCTGCTGCCCGGCTTCGATGAAGGCCTGCGACAACGGGTTGGTGTAGCGCAGGTCGCTGACATGCAGGGGGCCGTGGGCGCCGTGCAGCGCGTCGCCGCCACGGGTGTTGTTCTCGCTGCGCTTGAAGTAGGGCAGCACGCTCGCCCAGTCCCAGCCGGTGGCGCCCTGGCGCGCCCACTCGTCGTAGTCGGCGGGCAGGCCGCGGATGTAGCACATCGCGTTGATCGAACTGGAGCCGCCCAGCACGCGGCCGCGCGGCCACCACATGACCCGGTTGTCCAGGTTCGGCTCGGGCGCCGTGGTGTAGTTCCAGTTGACCGACTTCTGGTTGACCAGCTTGGCCAGCCCCGCGGGCATGTGGATGAAGGGATTCCAGTCGCGGGGTCCGGCTTCCAGCAGCAGGACGCGGCAGTCCGGGTCTTCGCTGAGCCGGTTGGCCAGGACGCAGCCCGCCGAGCCGCCGCCGATGATGATGTAGTCGTACAAGGCGGATGCCCCACGCGGTGATCGGCTGGAAACTATGCCCGGGGACTAGAGCAAATGCTCGCGGGGCGGCCCGGGCGCGTCCCCCGGGGCCCTGGCAAGGTGGCCGTGGCCTGTCCCTTGGGCTACCGTGCGCGCATTCCTCCTGCCCTGGGCCGCGCATGAACCTTCCGGATGCCACCGCGCCGGTGCCCACTTCGCGCGTCCGGGCCGGCGAATGGCACGCGGTCCTGCTGTCGTTCGTCTACTTCTTCTGCGTGCTGACCGCCTACTACGTCATGCGGCCCGTGCGCGAGCAGCTCTCGGCGGCGGTCGGCTCCACCCAGTTGCCCTGGTTCTACGCGGCGACCTTCGTCGCCACGCTGGCGCTGGCGCCGGTATTCGGGGCGCTGGTAGCGCGGTATCCGCGCCGTGTCGTGGTGCCGGCGGTGTATGGATTCTTCGTGGCGTGCCTGGTCGGTTTCATTCCGCTGTTCACCCACCAGGGCCTGCTGAGCCCGCGCGCGCTGGGGATGGTGTTCTTCGTCTGGGTGAGCGTGTTCAACCTGTTCGTGGTGTCGGTGTTCTGGACCTTCATGTCCGACATCTGGAGCGAGGAGCAGTCGCGCCGGCTGTTTCCCGTCATCGCCATCGCGGGCACGCTGGGGGCGATCACCGGTCCGCTGCTGACGCGCGCGCTGGTGGACGTCATCGGCGTCGCACCGCTGCTGGGCGTGTCGGCCACGTTGCTGTGCGTCGCCGTGGGGTGCGCGATGCTGCTCGGCCGGTGGGCACGCGCCCATGGCGCGCGTCGCCATGAACGCCACCACGAGGCGGCCGTCGGCGGCGGCATGCTGGACGGCCTGCGGCAGATCTTCACCCATCCGTTCATGCGTTCGATGGCGCTGCTGCTGCTGCTGGCCGACGGCATCGGGACGGTCAATTACGCCCTGGTGGCCGACTACTCCGGCGCCACGTTCACCAACGCGGTCGATCGCACGCGCTTCGCCGCCGAGACGGACCTGGCCGCCAATGTGCTGACCGTGCTGTTGCAGCTGTTCGTGACGCGCTGGCTGCTGCCGCGGCGCGGGCCCGGCGTGCTGATCGCGGTGTGGGCCAGCGTCAGCCTGGTGGCGCTGTCGCTGGTGATCTTCTCCGCCGACCCGCACGCCCCGCTGGTGGCCGGATTCCCGGCGGTGGTGGTGGCGCTGGTGGTGAGCCGGGGGCTGGCGTACGGCATGGCCGAACCGGCGCGGCACAGCCTGTTCACCCGCGTGCCGCGCAACGAGCGCTACAAGGGACAGAATGCGGTCGATACCGCGGTCTGGCGCTTCGGCGACCTTGGCATCGCGCTGGGCATGAACGCGCTGCGGGCGGTGGGCGTGGCCACCGCCGGCTTCGCTGCGATCAGCGCGACCGCGGCGCTGATGGCCGCGATGATCGGTGTGCGCATGTCCCGGCAGGGTCAGGTGGCCGCCCATCCGGCGCCGGCCAAGCCGTGAAACCGGGCGCATGGCGCGTCGGTCTGCGGCGGGCCTGGCGCGCCGGGACGCTGCTGGCGCTCGCGGGCGCCGCGTGGGGCTTCGTCATCGAACCGCGCCGTCTGCTCGAAGCACCGCACACGCTGGACCTGCCCGGCTGGCCCGCGCAGTGCGACGGCCTGCGCGTGGACGCGCTCGCCGACCTGCACGTGGGCTCACCGCACAACGGGATCGGGCGCCTGGACCACATCGTGCAGCGGTTGGCCGCCAGCGACAGCGACGCGGTGCTGCTGGGTGGCGATTACCTGATCCAGGGCGTGGCGCTGGGCCGCTACGTTTCCGCGGCCACCATCGCCGAACACCTGCGTCCGCTCACCGCGCGCAAACCCGTGTTCGCCGTGCTGGGCAACCACGACTGGTGGGACGACGGTCCGCGCACGCGCGCCGCGCTCGAGTCGGCGGGCGTGGTGATGCTGGAGAACGACGCGCGGCGCGTGCGGCTGCGCGGATGCGAGCTGTGGATCGTCGGGATCGGCGACTACTGGGAGGGCGAGCCCGACCTGGTGCGCGCGTTCGCACCTGCGGCGCACGACGGCCTGCCGGTGATCGCACTGACCCACAACCCCGACCTGTTTCCGCGCATGCCGGCTCGCGCGGCGCTGGTCGTGGCCGGGCACACGCATGGCGGCCAGGTGGCGCTGCCGCTGCTCGGCCGGCCGATCGTGCCGTCGAAATACGGCGAACGCTATGCGATCGGGCATATCGTCGAGGGCGGGCGCCACCTGTTCGTCACTCCCGGCATCGGCACGAGCATCCTGCCGGTGCGCTTCGGCGTGCCGCCCGAAGTTTCCCGCCTGACGTTGCGCGGTGCGACGCCGGCGCCAATGCATCCCTGATCCGAACTGGAGGTCGCATGTCCCTTGTCGCGCTCGTCCTCGTGGGCCTGGTGGCCCTGCTGCACGTCTATTTCCTCGTGCTCGAGATGTTCCTGTGGACACGCCCACCGGGGCTGAAGGTTTTCCGGCAGACGCCGGAGAAGGCCGAGCAGTCGCGCGTCCTGGCCGCCAACCAGGGGCTCTACAACGGCTTCCTCGCCGCCGGGCTGGTGTACGCCGCGGCCACGGGCTCACGCGAGTACACGCTGTTCTTCCTGGCCTGCGTCGTGGTGGCCGGCGTTTACGGCGCGTGGAGCGTCAACCGGCGGATCTTCTTCGTGCAGGCGCTGCCGGCACTGCTGGCGATTGTGGCCGTGGTGATGGGGTGAGTGGAGGAGGGGTGGGCAAGGCGACTTCGAGTTGAGCAAGTCCATCCCCCGTTTGCGGCGATCAGCTCCTTCCCCGTTTGTGGGGTGAGGGACGCGCTGGCGGACCACGGGTGCGCGCGTCATCGAACGCCAGCAGGTTGTGCCTGCTGGCCGGGACGGGATGGCGGCGGCAGGTCGCGGGAGCCCGGCATTGGGCCTTCAAGGCCCCGCTTTCGGCTTTTCGAGTCCAACGACTGGCTTTGGAAGCCAACAGTTTGGCTTTCGGAGCCAAAGGTTTGGCTTCCAGAGCCCAGCATCGGGCTTTCGTAGCCCAGCGATTGGCTTCCAGAGCCCAGCGTTTGGCTTCCAGAGCCCAGCGTTTGGCTTTCAAAGCCCAGCGTTTGGCTTTCAGAGCCCAGCGTTTGGCTTTCAAAGCCCAGTGTTTGGCTTTCAAAGCCCAGCGTTTGGCTTTCAAAGCCCAGCGTTTGGCTTTCAAAGCCCAGCATTTGGCTTTCAAAGCCCAGCGTTTGGCTTTCAAAGCCCAGTCTGGGCTTCAGACCGCAACGGGCCTGATCATTCGCCGCTTCTGGGCGTCAGCCACATGACGATGTGCGCCCGGAAGACTTCCTGGCCCTGCGGGTCCGTGACCGGCACGGTGATCGGCAGGTCGTAGCCCTGCGCGGCATGGACGATCGGAATGTCCGGCGTGGCCACGGCATGCATGGTGCCGCGCGCCTTCTTCAGGTATTGCACGCTCATGCCCTTGGGGATCCAGCGCATCGTCGGCGGCAACGACACTTCGCTGAGCATGCCCGCGCAGAGTTCGGCCAGGTTGCACAGGGCGATCGCGTGCACCGTCCCCAGGTGGTTGTGCACGCGGCGACGGTCGGCGATCGTCGCTTCGCAGCGACCCGGTTCGAGCGTGAGGAAACGCGGGCCGATCGTGCCGAAGTAGGGCACGCGGAAGCACACGGCGCGCGCGAAGAGCCAGCGGCCAGCCGGCCAGCGCACGAGCTTGCGGTACATCGAGAGGACGGGTGGAGTCATCGCCGGTTTCCTGGGATCGGGCGGAAGGCAGGGACGGCGGGACGCGCCCGCCGTCCGTCGCTGCGATCGCGAGCGTCAAGCCGCCGCGCGCGCGTGCAGGCCTTCGCGCCGGTAGCCGGCCGAACGCAGTTCCTCGGTGTCGAAATCGTCGACGCTGATTGCGTCGATCGTCATCTCGCGCAGCTCTTCCAGCTGGCGGCGTTCGTCCTGGGTGATCCACCCCTCGCGCACGCCCTCGTCCAGCTGGGCGGTAAAGTCCAGTGCTTCGATGTCGCTGTTCTTCAGCGCCTTGAGGAACTTGCGCTCCACCGGCTCGGCGAGGATCACCTTCGGCAGGTAGCTGTTGATGCGGCCGGCCGGATTGTTCTCGCAGGGCGTGATGAAGGTGCCGTGCGCGAGGCGGTCGCGCGCCTCGTTGGGCGACATCAGCAGGGAGGCGACCTTGTGTCCCAGGCGGTCGCTGGGCGCTTGCGCGCGGCGGCCCCACGGGAAGATCAGCATCCACAGCAGGTAGCCGACCGGACGGATCGGGAAGTTGCGCAGGGCAGCGGAGAGCGCCGTCTCGATCTTGTTCACCGCGTCGTGGATCGCCCAGGCCAGCAGCGGCTGGTCGGCCGCGGGACGGCCCTGGTCCTCGTAACGCTTGAGCATGGCGCTGGCGATGTAGAGCTGGCTGAGTACGTCGCCCAGGCGGCCGGACAGCGATTCCTTGAACTTGAGCTTGCCGCCCAGCAGCAGCATCGAGGTGTCGGCCATCACCGCCAGTGCGGCGGAATACCGGTTGAGCTTGCGGTAGTAGCGGCGGGTGTAGGCGTCGCCCGGCGCCTTGCCCAGGCGGGCGCCGGTGAAGCCGTACCACCAGCTGCGCACGGCGTTGGACAGGGCGAAGCCGATGTGGCCGAAGAGGTTGGTGTCGAATTCGCGCAGGCGCTCGTCCGGATCGGCCAGGCCGGCGGCCTTCATTTCCTTGAGCACCCACGGGTGGCAGAGGATCGCGCCCTGGCCGAAGATCATCAGCGAGCGCGTCATGATGTTCGCGCCTTCCACCGTGATCATGATCGGCAGCGCCTGCCAGTTGCGGCCCGCGTAGTTCTTCGGGCCCAGGATGATGCCCTTGCCGCCATGGATGTCCATCACGTCGGTGGCCACTTCGCGCGCCATCTCGGTGCAGTGGTACTTGGAGATGGTGGACGGCACGGCCGGCAGTTCGCCGCGGGCGACGGCCGCCGCCGACGCTTCGGCCAGCGCGCTGATCGCATAGGCCTTGCCCCCGATCCGGGCGAGCGCTTCCTCCACGCCCTCGAAGCGGCCGATCGACAGGCCGAACTGCTTGCGGATGCGCGCGTAGGCGCCGGTGACCACGGCGCCGAACTTCGCGCCGCCGCTGGCGGTGGAGGGCAGGGTGATCGAACGGCCGATGGAGAGGCATTCGACGAGCATCTGCCAGCCCTTGCCGGCATAGGCTTCGCCACCGATCAGCTGGCTGAGCGGAATGAAGACTTCCCTGCCGTGGACGGGGCCGTTCTGGAACGGCGAGTTGAGCGGGAAGTGGCGGCGGCCGACTTCCACGCCGGGCGTTTCCCGCGGCAACAGGCCCAGGGTGATGCCGATGTCCCGGCGATCGCCCAGCAGGCCGTCCGGGTCGTACATGCGGAAGGCCAGGCCGATCAGCGTGGCCACGGGCGCCAGGGTGATGTAGCGCTTGTCGAAGGTCAGCTTCACGCCGACCACGCGCGCGCCGTTCCATTCGCCCATCGTCACGATGCCGTAGTCGGGGATCGACGTGGCGTCCGAGCCGGCCCAGGGGCCGGTCAGGCCGAAGCAGGGCACTTCACGGCCGTCGGCCAGGCGGGGCAGGTAATAGTCCTTCTGCTCTTTCGTGCCGTAGTGCATGAGCAGTTCGGCCGGACCCAGCGAGTTGGGCACGCCGACGGTGGAGCTGATCACCGTGGAGACGGTGGCCAGCTTCTGGATGACCTTGTGGTTGCCCAGCGCGGTGAAGCCCAGGCCGCCGTACTCCTTGGGCACGATCATGCCGAAGAAGCGGTTCTTCTTGATGTAGTCCCAGATCTCCGGCGTCAGGTCGGCGTGGACGTGGGTGATCTCCCAGTCGTTGACCATGCGGCACAGTTCCTCGCACGGGCCATCGATGAAGGCCTGCTCGTCGGGCGTGAGCGCTGGACGGGGCTGGCTGAGCAGGACATCCCAGTCCGGCTTGCCGGAGAACAGCTCGCCCTCGAAACCGACCGTGCCCGCTTCCAGCGCCACCCGCTCGGTTTCCGACAGCGGCGGCAGGATCTTCGTGTAGAAGCCCAGCAGCGGCCGGGTGATGAAGGGCAGCCGGACCTGCGGCAGCAGCAGCGGCACGGCGATCAGGGCGGTGATGAGGGTGGCGACGATCGTGGCGGTCACGTTGGCGCCGGCCAGCAGGCACAGCACCAGGACGCTGATCGTGGCGGCGACCCAGATCGGCAGGCGCAGGCGGTGATATGCCGCCACGGCGCCCACCAGGATCAGGGCAAGGAAAGGCAGTGCGATGCTCATGCAGAACTCCGACGCGAAGCGGACGGACGAAAAAGGGCGAGTGGTCCAGCAGCCGCCAGCGGTGGATCCACAACGGCGGGCTTCACCGGTGCGAATTCAAACGATGGCATGAAACGCTGAACATACGGCCGAGTATGGTTGCGTGGTTCCCGCCGTGTCAACCTGGACCGCGGCGGGGGCCCAATGAGGGTGTGCGTACTGTCACAGTCGGCACCGTATGGTTAAACTGACCGGCATGACGACCACCGCCGCCAAGCCTGATCCGACCCGCGCAGGGCCCGCTCGAGACGAGCTCCGCGACGAGGCCACCCGGAATGCCGAAAGGCCCGCCGATGGGAAGCAGATCGATGCCAGGGCCGAAGGCGGGAAACCCGAGCGCACCGGTCGGCTCAGCGCCGACGACTGGGCCAACGCCGCGCTCGACCTGATCGCCGAGCAGGGCGTGGCCGCGGTCGCGGTCGAACCGCTTGCGCGGCGGCTGGGTGTGACCAAGGGCAGCTTCTACTGGCATTTCCCCTCGCGCGAGGCGCTGCTGGTCGCCGCGCTGGAGCGTTGGGAGAAGATGGAGCAGGACCTGCTGTTCGGCGAACTGGAACCCATCACCGATCCGAAGGCCCGCCTGCGCGCGCTCTTCAGCCTGGTGGCGCACGAATACAAGTCGCATGTCGTCTATTCCGAACTGATCAAGGCCATGGACCACCCGGCGGTCCAGCCGGTGATCGGCCGCGTTTCGGAACGCCGCCTGGACTACCTCACCGCTTCCTTCCGGCAAGCCGGCCTGGCGCGCACCGACGCGCGCCATCGCGCCCAGCTCCTCTACTCGGCCTACGTCGGCTTCCTGCAGTTGAACCTGCAGCTGCACCAGACCCGGATGCAGCACGAGGAGTTCGAGGCCTACGTCGAGCACATGGCCGCGACCCTGATTCCCCATTCCAATCCTTGAGAAAGGCCCGTTGATGAACAACCTGTCGCCCAAAACTCCAGTGCATGACACTGGACGCAGCACGCTTGCCGCCCTGAATGACTGGGTCGCGCAAGTAGCCGCGCTCACAAAGCCCGACACCATCCACTGGTGCGACGGCAGCGACGCCGAGAACGCGGCTTTGATCGCGAAGATGGAAGGCGACGGCACCCTGATCCGGCTCAACGAGCAGACCCACCCCAACAGCTGGCTGCACCGCTCCCATCCCGACGACGTGGCCCGCGTCGAGCACCTGACCTTCGTCTGCACGCCCAGGCAGGACGACGCCGGCCCCAACAACCACTGGATGTCGCCGGCCGAAGGCCACGCCAAGATGGACGCGTTGTTCGACGGCTGCATGAAGGGCCGGACGATGTACGTGATCCCCTACTGCATGGGGCCGATCGATTCGCCGCTGTCGCGTTGCGGCGTGGAGATCACCGACTCGCCCTACGTCGTGGCCAACATGCGCATCATGACCCGCATGGGCGCCCCGGCGCTGGCGCGCATCGAGCGCGAGGGCAGCTTCGTGCGTGGCCTGCATTCGATCGGCGAGCTCGATCCGAACCGCCGCTTCATCATGCATTTCCCGGAAGAACTGACGATCAAGTCCTTCGGTTCGGGCTACGGCGGCAACGCGCTGCTGGGCAAGAAGTGCCATGCGCTGCGCATCGCCTCGCACCAGGCACGTTCGGAAGGCTGGCTGGCCGAGCACATGCTGATCCTGGGTCTGGAGAATCCGCAGGGCGAGACGCATTACATCGCCGCGGCGTTCCCGTCGGCCTGCGGCAAGACCAACCTGGCCATGCTGATCCCGCCGGAGGGCTACCGCGCCCAGGGCTGGAAGGTGTGGACGGTCGGCGACGACATCTGCTGGATGCGCCCCGGGGCCGACGGCCGCCTGTATGCCATCAATCCCGAGGCCGGCTTCTTCGGCGTGGCGCCGGGCACGTCCATCAATTCCAATCCCAACGCGCTCAAGACCGTCGCGCACGACACCATCTTCACCAACGTCGCCGTCACCGCGGACAACCAGCCGTGGTGGGAGGGCTTGGGTGGCGGCAAGCCGGTCATTGATTGGCGCGGAAATGACTACGATTTCAGCAAGGGGACGCCGGCCGCGCATCCCAATTCCCGCTTCACCGTGAGCGCCAAGCAGTGCCCGTCTTACTCGCCACGCGCCGAGGATGCGCAGGGCGTGCCGATCAGCGCCATCGTCTTCGGCGGCCGCCGTGCCTCGCTGGTGCCGCTGGTGTTCGAGGCCCGCGACTGGACGCACGGCGTGCTGGTCGGCGCGGCGATGGGTTCGGAAACCACCGCCGCCGCTACCGGCGCGGTCGGCGTGATGCGCCGCGATCCCATGGCCATGAAGCCGTTCTGCGGCTACAACTTCGCCGACTACTTTGCGCACTGGCTGTCTTTCGACGCGGCCGGCGCGAAGCTGCCGAAGATCTTCCACGTCAACTGGTTCCGCAAGGGCGACGATGGCAAGTTCATGTGGCCGGGCTTCGGCGACAACCTTCGCGTGCTGGAGTGGATGATCCGGCGGGTGAAGGGCGAGGCGGCGGCCGTTGAGACGCCGATCGGGCACCTGCCACGGCCGGCCGACCTCAACCTGGACGGCATCGCGCTGAACCAGGAAGCGCAGGACAAGCTGTTCGGTTTCGACCACGCCGGCTGGCAGACCGAGTTCGCCAGCATCGGGCAGTACCTCGAGGAATACGGCCCGCGCATGCCGCAGGCGCTGAAGGACGAACAGCAGCGCATAGCGGCCGCGCTCGGCTGAGGACTGGGGCCGGTTCGGGCTCCATGGAAGCGACGGTCCGCAGGGACCGTCGCTTTTTTCATGCAGCGCCGCGGCCGGTTTGCGGGAAGTACCGGACAGGCTTGCACCGGTTTGTCGGTTCGCCGTCGGCCTGCAGGGTTTCGCAAGCGCTGCATATCGCGCTGAGGCGGGTCGGCGCACCATAGGAGACGGCGCGAGACCGGCCCACCCGGGGCCGGCGCGGCAGGAGGTGCCCATGCGACTTCGTGCATTGACCGCAGCCCTGGCGATGGCCTGGCTCCCACAGGCATCGGCGGCGACGGACGCGTGTTCGGCCGCCAGCGGGACCGCGCAGTTGCCGCTGGTGGAGCTGTACACCTCGGAAGGCTGCAGCGACTGCCCGCCCGCCGACAAATGGCTCTCGCAGCTCACGCAGGAAGCAGGGGGGATACAGGCGGCCGCGCTGGCCTTCCATGTCGACTACTGGGACGACCTGGGGTGGGTGGACCGGTTCGGGCTGCCGATGAATTCCCAGCGCCAGAAGGCGCGCATCGGCTGGGCGAAGAGCAAGGCCCTCGTCACCCCGGCGGTGATGATCGGCGAAAAGGTGATGGTGAAATGGCGCTCGCCCGCCGCCGTCGAATCGTTGCTGCAGGCGCGTGCCGAGGACGCCCCCGTCGGGCTGGGCCTGGCGGCGAAACTCGAACCCGGAGCCGTGCAGGTGGATTTTCAGGCGACGCCCGAATCGGCCATCGCGGCACCGGCGTACGTGTGGCTCGCGCTCTACCAGGACGGACTGACCTCCGCGGTGCGCGCGGGCGAGAACAAGAACGTCACCCTCCACCACGACCGCGTCGTGCGGGCGCTGCACGGGCCCTGGCAACTGGGTGCGAAGCCGATCGCGGGCGATGCCCGGATCCCGCTGCCCGCCGATGCCGACGTGGCGCGCATGGGTCTGGTGCTGTTCGCCGAGTCCGGCACCAATGGAGCCGGCCTGCAGGCGGTGCAGATGCCGCTGTCGGGCTGCGCGAAGTAGCCGAAGCGGCGGCCTTCGGCGGGCAGTGGAAGCAGCGGTTCGCGCATCAGGTTGAGACGGGTTGGATGGCGCCACTGCCGCCATCCACGCGTGCCGTTGTGCGCCGCCGCGGGGCGCAGTGCATTTCCCTGTGCCTGGCCGCACGACGCGCGGCGAGATGACGAGCGTTGCCGGAGTGGCACGGTCGCGTGTCCACCCCTCGCGTGACGCAGTCTGCGAAGCGACGCCGCTGACCTCGAGTGGCGCATGTTTCCGCCGCGAATGTCGGCCCGGACGTCGCCCGGACGTCGAAGCCGACAGCTGGCCTGGGAGCAGGGCTCAATCGGCAGGATTGCCGAACCTGAGCGCCGCCGACGTTCACCCTGGACTGCGCCCAAAAAAAAGGAGGCGGGCCGAAGCCCGCCTCCCGGTACTGCGTTGAAGCTGACGCTTAGAACTTCATCGTCACGCCGAGGGTGTAGAAGCGACCGATCGCGTCGTACACCTGCGGGAACGTGTTGCCGCTGTTCTGGCTGGTCGAACCGATCGTGTTACCCACGAACGGCGGTTCCTTGTCGGCGAGGTTGTTCACCGTGAAGGTGAAGCGCGCGTTGAAGGGAGCCTTCCAGGTAGCCGACAGGTCGAAGTAGTTGTAGGCGTCGATGGAGCTGTACGCCGGGAACCACGGACCGGTGCCTTCTTCGGCTTCCATCGAACCGACATAACGCCAGGTCAGGCCGAACTCGAAGTCGCCAATGCCCCACACGGTGCGCTGGTTGAACTTCCATTCCGGGGTCAGCGTGTTGCACGCGGCCGAGTAACGGCCGGCGCACTCGTGGACCGTCGAAATCGGAGTGGCCTGGTTGTCGTTCTTCATCGTGTGCGTCAGGTCGAGAGCCAGGTCGAGGCGACCCGCGCTGCCGATCTCGAAGCCGTAACGAGCGCCGAGGTCCCAGCCATCCGTTTCCAGGTTGCCCAGGTTGCTCAGGACTTCGTACACGCCGATCGAGCCCGAACCATTCCAGGTGCCGTTGGCCGGGTTACGACCCTGCAGCGCGCAGAACGGGTTGGCCGGGTTGAAGCCCGGGTTCAGGGCGGCGGTGTAGCAGCCGTCGATGACGTCATCGGCGGTGAAGGACGAGATCAGGTCCTCCATCTCGATGTTCCAGTAGTCCAGGGTCAGCGCGAACTCGTTGCCGCCGAAGGTCGGGGTCCACACCAGGCCGATGGTCTGGGTGTCGGCGATTTCGGGGTCGAGGTTCAGGTTGCCGCCGAACAGGGCGTTGATCTGGCCAGCCGACGGCTGCTGCAGACCTTCGTCGTCTTCGGTCGTCGGGTCGCCGCCGATGCGGAAGGCCGGCACGCCGGTCTGGACGCACAGGTATTCCAGCGTGCCGGGGATGGTGTTGTTCGCCTGATCCAGCGAGTCATCGGCGCAGGGATCTTCGTCGCGGTTGTCGAGGATCGTGGTCTGCGGGAAGAACAGCTCGTTGACGTTCGGCGCGCGCACGGCGTGCTGGAACATGCCACGGAAGCGCAGGCTTTCGATCGGTGCCCATTCCAGGCCGTACTTCCAGGTGCCGTAGGACTGCGAACCGCCGCCGGCGACGTTGAACGACGAACGACGGTAGCCGCCTTCGAGGTTCAGCGCGTAGGCGCCCGGGCGACCGCTGACGATCGGCAGCAGGAACTCGGTGTAGAGCTCCTTCAGCGAGAACTTGCCGTCCAGGTCCGGCGAGGCGCCGCCGGTACCGAGCACGTCACCCTGCTGGCTGGCCGTGTCCGAGGCGTTGAAGGCCGAGGCGGAGCGACGCTCCACACCGAACACCAGGCCGATCGGGTAATCAGCCCACGGGCTCTTGAAGGTGTCGCCTAGGTCGCCGGAAACCGACGCCGAGAACACGTTCTGGCGGACGCCCTGGGTCAGCAGCGCACCCTGGTTGATGAAGCCGATCTGGTCGTCGGCGATCGAGCCCGACGGACCAAACAGGTTCAGCGGGACGCAGCCGTTGGCGCCGTTGACGCACGACAGCGTGCCGTCCGGGTTGGCAATCGCGATCAGCGACTGACGGACCTTCGACAGCGAACCCCAGTTGGAGCGGGTCTGCAGCTGGTCGGATTCGCCGTGGGTCCAGTAGGCGTCGTAACGCCAGTGGTCCGTCAGGTCGCCGCGCAGGCCGACCGTGAACTGGAACGTCTTGTTGAAGAAGTCATTCAGACGCGGGCCCATTTCCGTGAAGCGGCGGCCGAGCGTGAGGTTGACCGTCTCCAGGCTGTTGAGCGAGCAGTCGGCGATGAGCGGGGTGGCGTCAGCCGGATCCACGCCAGCAGCGATTTCCGAGGCGTTGAGGGCAGCACGGTCCGCGCACAGCTGGGCGCGCATGGCGTCGTTGATGTACGGGTTGCCGATGTTCACCGCGAAGGTGTCAAGGAACGTACCCGACGAGGCCAGCTGGGTGAAGACGTCCGACTTGGTGTACAGCAGCTGGGCGTAGGCTTCAGCCTTCTCGGTGATTTCGTAACGGCCCAGGGCCGTGGCCTGGTAGCGATCGCCACCGACCTGGTAGAAATTCAGCGGGTTGAAGTTGTAGGTCGCGTTCGGGCCGGTGATCAGGCCGGTGGTCTGGTCGACCGTGCCGCCCACATCGAACTCACCGAAGATGTTGGTCGGGGTCGCGGTGCCGGAACCCTGCGCGTTGCCGGAAGCCGACGAACGCGAGACCAGGCCCCACGGACGCGAGCCCTGGCGGACGTCGTCGGTGTGCGAACGACCAACGCTCAGCGCCACGTTGCCGCGGCCGTCGTCGAAGTTGGCACCCATGGTGACGTCGGTGCGCCAGCGGTCACCGTCGTTTTCGTGCGACATGCCGTACTGCGAGGCGATTTCCAGGCCTTCGAAGTCACGACGCAGCACGAAGTTGGCGACACCGGCGATGGCGTCGGCGCCGTACACGGCCGAGGCGCCACCGGTCACGATGTCCACGCTCTGCAGCAGGGCGACCGGGATGATGTTGGTGTCGACGACGCCGTTCAGATCGAACGGCACCAGGCGGCGGCCGTCCAGCAGGACGAGCGTGCGGTTCGCACCCAGGCCACGCAGGTTCAGCGTCGCGGCACCGGCGTTGCCGTTGTTCATGCCCGGGCCCATGGCCGGGACGGCGCTGGGCTGCTGCTTCAGGAAGTCTTCGGCAGAAACCGGCTGCGCGCGGTCGATCTCGGCGCGCTCGACGGTCATGACCGGGCTGTTGGTGGTCAGGCCGGGGATCGAAATACGGCTACCGGTCACCTGGATGGCGTCGAGCTCGGTCGGCTGGTCGGCGGGCTGGGCTGCCGGCTGGGCGTCCTGTGCGAGCGCCGAACCTGCGAACCCCGTGGCGCCGACGACGATCGCGAAGGTAATCGCGTCGCGCAGCTTGGTTCTCTTCAATTGCATGATCTCTCTCTCCAAGTCGATCTTGGTGTGGTTTCCCATGGGAACCCTCCCGGTGATGTCAAAAAAGACACCCAATCCGGTAAGGTCCGGGCGATAGTAGCCCCCTCTTTTCAAAAATTAAAGTGTCGTTAACGCGGGCCGACGAAAGGCGTTCTGGCCCTTTTTTCAAGGGGCGGCGCGTGATAGGGCTCGGTGGCGAAATCCCGTCCCCAGGGCCCGTGGAGGACCTCCCGGGGCGGGTGGGTGGCGAAATCCGTCCCCGCCGCGCGGGTGCGGCAAGAGCCGCGCGGGCGTCCGGCGACCGCTCATCGGCGCTCGTCGGGACGGGGCCCGAATGGGATGGCCGGCACGGAAATTGGCCGCGCAATGACAAGCGCGAGCCCTGAATACGGGGCTTGAGCGATCAGCTAGGAGAAGATGGGGGCGCTGTCAGCGCCCGCCGCGAAGACGCGGGGATGTCCCGTCAGAGGTCCTGCTCGTACCGGACGTAGGGAACGGTGCCCTCGTCCTTGTCGAGATTGCTCGGGGCAAAGGGGTTCTTGCCGCGGGTGACGACGTTCTCGGCGCCCACCGTCAGCTGCCCGCTCCAGGGCGTGCGCCACGTCAATCCGACGCCCAGCCCTTCCCATTGGCCCGGCAGCCCGGGCGTGTCGACCACGCGGCCGACGATGTTGGCGCCAAAATTCCCCACTCCGGCGCCGATGGAAATGCTCTGGCTGGTCCAGCGGTCGGTGACCTCGCTGGGGACGTCCCCGGCCGGAATCAGCCGCGCGCGGGCCCAGGTGCCACCAATGGAGACGGTCGCCTCGCGGCCGATGTTCTTCTGGCCGTAGAGGGTCAGGCTGTTCTGGTCGAGCCGGGTGGTCTTCGCGGTCGGGCTCAGCCAGGCGGGGAGCGTGTCCCGGGCCGTGCCCAGCGTCACGCCCACTCGGCCCGTGCCGCGGATCAGGCTCGCGCCGGCTGCGACCTGGCGGTCGCCGGCGTCGTTGTCCAGGGCTGCGAGCATGCAGTGGTTGGCGAGATTGCCGATGGCCGTGGCCAGGCCGGTCTTGCGGTCGCAGACCAGGCCAAGGGTATTGCCCGCGTCCAAGCCGAATGCGGCGTCGAGGGTATTGCGTCCAGTACGCCAGCGCGCACCGGCGACCGGCATCGACGTGGGTTCCAGCTGGAGCACGGCCTCGAGCTTGCCGCTGTTGGCATTCCAGACCGGGAGCAGGGTCGTATCCGACAGCTTGCCCCCGGACTGCGCATGCGCGCCGGGTGTCGCGGCGAGCGCGAGCATCAGGGCAAGAGGCAGTTGGAAGAGGCGCGCTTTCATGGCGTGGTTACGACCGGGTTGGGCCGGTGAAGTTCCCCGCTTTCTGGGCTGAGGACTATAGTCCCTTTATGCTTCTTTAACAATCTGTGCCGGCAGTCGCAACCTGAATCATTGGAGTCGGTCCGGGGCCGGCTGGAGCTCGGCCCCTGCCGGAACGAACAACGCCTCCACCTGTTCCCCACTGAAGAGATAGGACTGGCCGCAGAACTCACAACGCACGTGGGCCTGTCCGTCGGCCACGGCCGCCAGGGCCTCCTGCGCACCCAGCGACACCAGCATCGCCTCCACCCGTTCGCGGGAACACGAGCACGCGAAGGCCAGCGGGTGGCCGCCCAGGATCTTGACGTCGTCCTCGTGGAACAGGCGCATCAAGAGGGTCTCGGCCGGAAGATCCAGCAGCTCCTGGGTCGAAAGCGTGTCGAACAACGCCCCGGCCCGCGCCCAGCCATCCTCGTCGCCCGTATCGCCAGGCAGCTTCTGCAGCATCAGGCCCGCCGCGGAATGCTCGTTGGCCGTCAGCAACAGGCGAGTGGGCAGTTGCTCCGAGCGGCGGAAGTAATCCTCGAACGCGCCCGCCAGCGAATCGGATTCCAGGGCGATCAGGCCCTGATAGCGCACCGGGTCGCGGTGTTGCGATGTGGGCGGATTTTCGATCGTGATCGCCAGCATGGCATCCGGGCCGAGGTCTCGCAGGTCGCGCGAAACCTCGCCTTCGTCGGCCAGTTGGGCGATCCCGCGCACCGTGCCCGAGGCCGTGCATTCGGTGAAGAGCGTGCGCAGCGCGCCAGTGCCGCGCAGTTGCACCGACAGCCGTCCCGCGACCTTGGCATGGCCGGTGAACAGGGCGGCGGCGGCCGTGGCTTCGCCCAGCAGTTCCGCGGCGGCGGCAGGGTAGTCGGTGCGCGTAAGGATGTGGCGCCAGGCGTCCTGCAGGTGCACGCGCACGCCACGCACGCCGGCGCGCTCGATGATGAAACGGGTGAGGCTGTCGCGATCGTTGGTCATAGCTCTCCCAGATCGGCATGGCCGCGGTAGAAATCAAGGAGCCCCCCGATCGTCCGCGTCACCAGTTCACGCTCCAGCGGGCTGAGCAGGGGGTTCCACACGTCGAAGATCAGGACCACGCGCAGGCTGTCGCTGCGGTTCCAGGCTTCGTGCTCGAAGGTGTCGTCGAAGATCAGCAGTTCCCCGGGCGTCCAGCCCCGCACCTCGCCGCCGACGCTGATGGCGCAGTTCTCCGGCACGATCAGCGGCAGGTGGACGGTGAGGCGCGTATTGGTCGCACCGAAATGCATGGGGATGTGCGTGCGCGGCTTGAGCGCCGAGAAGAAGGACACCGGCGCGCGCTCGGCGATGTGGACCTGGGGCACTGCGGCCAGCGCCGCCTCGGTGGCGGGGCAGCGGCGGCAGTTCTCCTCGATCCGCTGGCCGTGCTTCCACAGGAAGAACGCGCCCCAGTCCAGCGTGTGGTCCAGGGCGCTGAACTGGCGCGCCGATATTCCGGGCTCGCTCTGCACATACGGTTCGAAGCCGGTGGGCCGTTCGAGCAGGTCGTGGAGCTCGGCCAGGATGGCCGGAAAGGCGGCCTCGATCTGCGGCACCCACTCGAACTCGTCGCGATCGAAGAACGGGATCGCCGGCAGCCGCGGATAAGGCAGCGTGGCCGGCTGTTGCGTCGCGAAGCGGCGCGTGCCTTCGACAATGCCCAGGCATGCGTCGAAACGCCGGCGCTCGTGCGAGTCGGCCTGGGCGTACAGATCGCCCAGTTGCGCACGCAGGTGCTCCCCCAGTTCGCTCCGGACATCGCCGACGAACGCCTGGGCGCGATCCACCATGGTCTTGACCTCGGCCACATGGAGCTGGCCGGGTGGGGTGATGCTCAATGCCATCTGCCACGCCATGGCGGCGGCGCGGCGGCGCCCCATCGCGACGAGCACCTCGCCCTGTTCATAGCGGGCGCCCCACGCCAGCGGGTCGGCCAGCACGGCCCGCTCGAGTGACGCCAGCGCCTGCTCGAACTGCCCGTCCAGGCGATATGCGCGGGCCAGGGTGGAATGCAGGACCGCCAGTTGCGGTGCGCCGGCCACGGCGCGGCGCAGGCAATCCTGGGCCTGCCCATAGCGTCCTTCCGACAGCGCCTGCCATCCGAGCTGGTACCAGGCCTCGGGGTGGTGCGGGACCTGCTCGAGCACCTTCTGCCAGCAAAGCTGGGCGCCCGCGGCGTCCCCGGTGGCGGACACCTGGCGCGCGTGCGCGAGCAGCGCGTCAAGCGCGGAAGGGGCGGGCGGGGAAGCGCTTGGCATCGGGCGGGTGACCCATCAACATGTCGGGGAATTGAGCAGGTTCGCGCCGGGGCGCCTACAAAGTATGACCGATGATCTGGCACCGGGCCCGGCGGCCCCGGCCCGACGGGGGCTGATTGCGTTCGTCCGGCGCTGGTGGTGGCGCATCCCCCTGTACTTCGCGATCTTCAGCGTCGTCCAGGTGCTGGTACTGCGGTTCGTCCAGCCGCCGCTTTCCGCGTTCATGGTGGCGCGCCAGCTCGAAGCCTGGGGCAGCGGCGACTTCGGATTCCGAATCGCCTACGACTGGCGCGACATGGATGAGATTTCCGCGCATGTCCCGGTGGCGATGATCGCGGCCGAGGACCAGAACTTCCCCCACCACCATGGCTTCGACTTCAAGGCCATCGAAAAGGCGCGCCAGCACAACGAGCGCGCCGAAGAGCGCGCGCGCAAGCGCAACACCACGGTGCAGCGACTGCGCGGCGCCAGCACGATCAGCCAGCAGACGGCGAAGAACCTGTTCCTGTGGCGCGGTCGCGGGCCCACGCGCTGGCTGCGAAAGGGCCTGGAGGTCTGGTACACGGTACTGATCGAGACTCTGTGGTCGAAGCAGCGGATCATCGAGGTCTATGCCAATACGGTGGAGCTGGGTGACGGGGTCTACGGCGCCCAGGCCGCGGCGCGCACGTACTTCCGCAAGGACGCGCGCAGGCTGGGCCCGGCCGAAGCCGCCCGCATGGCCGCCGTCCTGCCCAATCCGCGCCGCTACAGCATCAGTCGTCCCGGCCCCTATGTGCAGCGTCGCAGCAACGCGATCCAGCGGCAGATGCGCCACCTCGGCGGCGCGACCCTGCTCCGGCAACTCGAATGACCGCAGGGCGGCCCGGCTGGAGGGAGCGAGCCCGGTCTGCCCGGGGTGCCGGCTGCCCCCTCCTGCCGGCTTGCCTCGGCCACCCGATCGCGCGAGCCTCATCCCACGTGCCTGCGCGAAGGGCTACCCTGCATCGCGGACCCGTCCCGTTCACCAGCGATCCTCGTCCATGACCCGCGACCGGCTCACCATCGTCATTGCCGCCTTCAATGAAGCCGATGCGCTGCCTCTGCTGCAACCGCGGCTGCAGGCGGTGCTCGATGCCATGCCGGACGTGGACGGGCGCATTCTTTACGTCGACGACGGCAGCCGCGATGCGACATGGACGGCGCTGCAGTCCATCGCCGCGGCCGACCCGCGCGTCTGCCTGCTGAGGCTCTCGCGCAATTTCGGCAAGGAATCTGCGCTGACCGCCGGACTTGACCACGTGGACACCGGCGCCGCGGTCATCCTCGACGCCGACGGGCAGGACCCGCCGGAACTGATCCCCCAGTTCGTCGCGCGCTGGCGCGAAGGCTACGACGACGTGCACGGGACCCGCGTGCAGCGCGAAGGCGAAGGTTGGCTCAAGCGCGGCACAGCCCACCTGTTCTATCGCGTGATTGGGCGGCTTTCCCACACCCCCATCCCCGCCGATACCGGTGACTTCCGGCTGCTGTCGCCGCGTGCGTTGGCCGCGCTGCGCCAGTTGCGCGAACGGCATCGCTTCATGAAGGGCCTGTTCGGATGGGTGGGCTTCCGGTCGGTCGCCGTTCCATACCAGCGCGACCCGCGCGCCGCCGGCCATACCAAGTTCAATTTCTGGCGCCTGTGGAATTTCGCACTGGAAGGGATCACCAGTTTTTCCACGGCCCCGCTGCGTCTGGCCACGTACACGGGCATGGCGACCGCCGTCGCGGCATTCCTCTACGGCGCCTGGATCGTGGTGAAGGCCCTGGCCTGGGGCGACCCCGTCGCGGGCTGGCCCACGATGATGGCGGTCATCCTCTTCCTGGGCGGCGTGCAGCTGATCGCGCTGGGCCTGATCGGTGAATACCTGGGGCGGCTCTACGAGGAGTCCAAGCAGCGTCCGCTCTACCTGGTCGATACCTGGCAGCCGTCGACGGGAGTATCCTCGGGGACAACGGCCATCGAAGGAGAAAGCCATGCGTACCGTACGCCAGCTGCTCGGAGCGAAAGCGCCTGAGATCTTCGCGATCGATCCGGACTCCGCCGTCATCGACGCGATCCGCCTGATGGCCGAAAAACGCATCGGCGCCGTCCTGGTCATGCAGGGCACGCAGCTGGTGGGCATCCTCTCCGAGCGGGATTACGCCCGCAAGATCGTCCTGCAGGGCCGCTCGTCCTCCGATACCCCGGTGCGCGCGATCATGACCTCGGACGTCGTCTCCATCGGGCTGGACGACAACGCGGACCACTGCATGCAGCTCGTCACGGATCGGCGCATCCGCCACCTGCCGGTGCTGCAGAACGGCGAGGTGGTGGGCGTGGTCTCCATCGGCGACCTCGTCAAGGCCGTGATCGAAGACCAGCAGGTCGAACTGGACCAGTTGCAGCGGTACATCGCCAGCTAGACCGCTTGCGGTCCTCCAGCACCGGCAACGCGCTTCACTGGGAGAAGCTGTCGCTGCGCGCCCGGCGCCAGAACGCCTTGAATACCGCGTGTTCGGGAATGCCCTTCAACAGTTCGCCCGGTTCCAGGAAGCGGTAGAGCGCCGCCAGCGAACGCACTTCGATCGGCGAGACGCGCCGGAGCACATGCTCCGGGCCTATATCCGACGGGTGCTCCAATCCTGCGGCGCACAGCAGATCGCGCAGCGCGTGCAGCGTGTTTTCGTGGAAGTGATGCACGCGCGTAGCCTTGTCGGCCACTTCCAGTCCGCGCCAGCGGGTCGGGTCCTGGGTGGCCACGCCGGTCGGACAGCGGTCGGTGTGGCAGCTCTGGGCCTGGATGCAGCCCAGCGCGAACATGAACCCGCGCGCGGCATTGCACCAGTCCGCTCCCAGAGCGAGGGTCCGCGCGATGTCGAATGCGCTCACGATCTTCCCCGCGGCACCGACGCGGATGCGGTCGCGCAGTTCCAGTCCGACCAGCGTGTTGTGCACGAGCATGAGCGCTTCGTGCATCGGCACGCCCACATGGTCCATGAACTCCGCCGGCGCGGCCCCGGTGCCGCCCTCGGCGCCATCGATGACGATGAAGTCCGGGTGCAGCCCCGACTCGTGCATGGCCTTGGCGATGCCGAACCATTCCCACGGGTGACCGATGGCCAGCTTGAAGCCGACCGGCTTGCCGCCGGACAGTCCGCGCAGGCGTTCGACGAACTCGAGCAGTTGCAACGGGGTGGAAAATGCCGAATGACGCGCGGGCGAAATGCAGTCCACGCCCTGCGGTACGCCGCGGGTCAGGGCGATCTCGGCGCTGACCTTGGCCGCCGGCAGTACGCCGCCGTGGCCGGGCTTGGCGCCCTGGGACAGCTTTACCTCGATCATGCGCACGGACGGCCGCACCGCATTGGTCGCGAACCGCTCCGGGTCGAAGCCGCCTTTCTCGTCGCGGCATCCGAAGTATCCGGAACCGATCTCCCACACCAGGTCGCCCCCGGCCTCCAGGTGATAGGGCGAGATCGAACCCTCGCCGGTGTCGTGGTAGAAGCCGCCGCGGCGCGCGCCTTCGTTGAGCGCGCGGATCGCGTTGGGCGAAAGTGAGCCGAAGCTCATCGCCGAAATGTTGAACACGCTCGCGCTGTAAGGCGCGGCGCCGCGACCGACGGCGATGCGGAAATCATGGGACTCGATGAAGCTGGGTGCCATCGAATGGTTGATCCATTCGTAGTCCACCCCGTAGACATCCTGCTGGGTGCCGAATGGCCGCGTGTCGTTGACCGACTTCGATCGCTGGTACACGAGGGCGCGCTGCTGGCGCGAGAAGGGCACCTCGGCGGTGTCGGATTCGATGAAGTACTGCCGCATCTCCGGTCCGATGGATTCCAGGCCGTATCGGAAGTGGGCGAGGATCGGATAGTTGCGCCGCAGCGTGCTGCGCCGTTGCAGCAGGTCCCAGGTGCCCAGCAACGCCAGCGCGGTGAACACGACCGCCGCGGGCCGCCACCCGGGGTGGGCCCAGGACAGCGCGGTGCAGATCAGGGTCAACACGACGCAGGCGACGTACAGGGCGTATCGCGACATGGATCGATTCCTCCCGGGCACGCGCGCAGCATGCGCCGCCACAGTGAAGAGTAAGGCGATGCCGGCCGCCGGGATAGATCACCCACGCCGGGCGATCAGGTCCGTACTCACTTGGCGTATCGTCCGCCACAACTGGCGTCCTTGCCGGGGCCCAGTTCGAGGGTGGCGAGCAGCGCCGCTGGCGGCGCGATGGTGCCCAACGCAAGCGCCAGCGCCCCGCGCAGTCCGATTCGCCCGTAATCGGGATGGAATTCGGGATCCTTGAACGAGCCGTCGATCCACAATGGCGCGCGCAGGCTGAGCAGACTGCGATCCTTCGGGCGTGGCCGCAGCTTCAGGTGCAGGGTCTCGTCGCGCAGGTTCACCGTGCCTTCGCCGACGATGATCGTGTCGGTGGTGTCGAACGCGAGCGAGCGGGTGGTCATCACGCCATTGTTGACGCTGAAATCGCCAAATGCACAGCGCACCGGAATCTTGCGGTCGCCGCTCACCATGAACTTGAGTGCCTCGGCGATATCGATGCCCGCCAGCTCCATCAGCAGGTTGCTGATCTGGCCCCGCCCCATGCCGACCGCGACATCGCCGGTGCTGCTGCCCAGCATCGCGGCGATCGAGTTGCCGGTGCCGGCCAGGGCCACGTCGCCGCCGATGCGGCCCACGGCATCCTTGGCCAACTCCACCGTGGGCAGCATCTGGCGCAGGTTGAGCGATCGTGCCGAGACCTGGGCGCGGGTGCGGATCGGCGACTCCCGCGCATCCATGCGGATCACCGAATGCACGTTGCCACCGGCCACGCCGAAGTCCAGCGGCTCCAGCCGCAGGAGTCCGTTTTCCAGCTTGAGGTGGGCCACCATGTCGTCCAGCGGCAGGTTGGGCGCATCGATCCGATGGGCCTTGTACTTCAGGTCCGCATCCATCGCTCGAAGCTTTTCAAGCTTGTAGGGTTCGTGGGGAAGCAGCCGCGTACTGGCGTTTTCCTTGGCAGCCTGCGCTGCCAGTTCGGGGTTCGTGCTTTCCTTGCCGCCCGTGTCCGGCGCCTTGCCGAGGAAGCCGGACAGATCATCGAAATCGAGACGGCGCGAGACGACGCTCCCGCGCAGGTAGGGCCGTTCCCGGCCGGTCTCGACGCTCACGTCGCCGGCGACGTCGCTGTCGCCGACGACCCCTTTGAAATCGTCGTAATGCCAGATGCGGCCCTTCGGGCCGACGAACTCGCGGGTCAGCCTTCCGTCCATTCGGTAGGGCGGCGTCGGCGGCGTGACGATGCCCAGCACGGGGTAGAGGTCGGACATATCCTTGCCCGACAGTGCCAGCCGCAGATCGAAGTCCTCCATGCGCAGCGGATTGACCAGGGTGCCGCGCGCGTGCGCCTGGGTCGCGCCGGCGGTGGCATGCGCGTCGATGCGATAGGGGCGCATCTTGTCGCGAAGTTCCAGGGGGGACTCACCCGTGCCGTGCGTCTTGAATGCCGTGCCTTTCCAGCGCCCGCCACCCGCGAATGCGACGGACGGGGACAGCTGGTTTGCCGCTCGCCGCGCATGGCTGTGCAGGCCCACGACGATGTCGGTCTTCGTTGCCGCGTCGAGGTAGCTCAGCTGGCCGTGTTCCACAAGCAGCGACTGGATGCGCGGACCATCACCAGGCTCCTCGTCACCGAACACCCAGTTGCCGGTACCCGAGGGCCCCATTTCCAGATGCAGCTGCGGACGGGTGAGCTGCAACCGCGGCAGGATGACGTCACCCTTGAACAGCGGCCAGATGCGCAGCTGGAACTTGACGCGATCGGTGCTCGCCATCGTCTCTCGACGGGACCAGTCGGCGTCGCCGAAGCGCAGGCGTTCGGCGCTGATGGTGGGCGTGCGCCAGTCCAGGTCGACATCGAGGTCCCCGCCGATGTCGAAGCTGCGGCCGGTGCGGGATTCGACGATCTTCTCGATGGGGCCGCGAAACCAGTTCCAGTCCCACAGCGCCAGCAGGATGGCGATCGCAGTGAGCAATATGCCCAGTGAAACAAGCCAGGGATGACGCCGCCGGGGGTGGGCGTCGCGGGCCTCGCCACCATGGACGTCGTGGGACGTGACCTGTTCGGTCTTGTCCGCTGGCGCAGTCTCTTGCATGTCCAAGCTCCGTCGGTGAATGCGCGGGGCCAGTGGCGAGGTGTTGCGCTCCGCGGTCCGGCCTCAGGGGAACCGGATCCACCTTCGGCATTGCGCGGTCAAGCCATGGTGAACACGTTGTGCACGGTTCAGTCGGAAGCTCCGGCAACTGAGGACGCTACCGGCGATTCTGCTGGCAGCGGGTCGCGCGCTCAGCCGGCGGGCACGACGTGCGCCATCACGGACACGTAATGGCAGACGCTTCCGGCGATGACGAACAGGTGCCAGATCGCGTGCGAGTACCGCAGCGCAGGGCGGTGGTAGAACACCGTGCCGGCCGTGTAGCACATGCCGCCTGCCAGCAGCCATCCGAAGGTCCAGGCATCCAGAGCCCGGAAGACAGGCACGATCGCCAGCAGCACCAGCCACCCCATCGCCACGTAGATCAGCGTGGAGAGCAGCTTGAAGCGGCCGGTGTAGAACAACTTGAAGACGAGTCCGGACAGCGCAAGCGTCCAGATCGCGCCGAACAGCCACCAACCCACCGTGCCGCGCAGGCCGATCAGGGTGAAGGGGGTGTAGGTGCCGGCGATCAGCAGGTAGATCGCGCAATGGTCGAACACCTTGAGCCGCGCCTTGGCGACCGGATGCGCAGTGGCGTGATAGAGCGTGGAGGCCACGTACAGCAGCAGCAGGCTGAGGCCGAAGACGGTCGCGCCGATCAATTGCCAGCCGTCGCCGTGGATGGCGGCCAGCGTGACCAGGACCGCGGTACCGGCCAGCGCGGCCGCGGCGCCGACGCCATGGGTGAGCGCGTTGGCCAGTTCTTCCCTTGCAGCGTGTACCGAATCGGGCCGGGTCGGGGTCGTGGACTGCAGGGAGTCGGGTGTGTTCATGCCTGGAGCATCGTAAGGTACGGCCGAGCAATTGCTCCAGCTGCCGGGGCCGGCGACGCTCGGCGCTGGCCCTGTCCTGCTGCCAGGTGGTCAGTCGATGGCGACGGCATGGGCATGTTCGCGCGTGGCCAGGAACTCCACGCCCGGTGAGCGCTCCTGCGCCAGTTGCAGGTTGACGCGGGTCGGGGCCAGGTAGACAAGCTGGCCGGCCGCGTCGAGCGACAGATTCATCGCGTTCTTGTCGCGGAACTCCTCCAGCTTTTTCGCGTCGGGGCAGCGGATCCACCGCGCGGTGGCGACATTGACCTGCTCGAAGCTCGCATCCACCCCGTATTCGTCCTTCAGGCGGTAGGCGACCACGTCGAACTGCAGCATGCCCACCGCGCCCAGGACCAGGTCATTGCTCATCAGCGGGCGGAAGAACTGCGTGGCGCCTTCCTCCGACAGCTGGGCCAGGCCCTTCTGCAGCTGCTTGAGCTTGAGCGGGTCGCGCAGGCGCGCACGGCGGAACAGTTCCGGCGCGAAATTTGGGATGCCGGTGAAGGCCAGCATCTCGCCTTCGGTGAAGCTGTCGCCGATGGAGATGGTGCCGTGGTTGTGGATGCCGATGACGTCGCCGGGCCACGCGGACTCGGCGATCTCGCGATCGCTGGCCATGAAGGTCAGCGCGTTGGCCAGCTTCACTTCCTTGCCCGTGCGCGCATGGAAAGCCTTCATGCCGGCGCTGAACTTGCCCGAGCAGATGCGCATGAACGCCACGCGGTCGCGATGCTGCGGGTCCATGTTGGCCTGGATCTTGAAGACGAAGCCCGACAGCTGCGGCTCGTAGGGCGCGATCTCGCGCCCGGTGGTCGCACGCGGGCGCGGCGGCGGGGCGTGGTCGACGAAGAAATCCAGCAGCAGCTGCACGCCGAAGTTGTTGACCGCCGAACCGAAGAAGACCGGCGTCTGACGACCCGCCAGGTACGCGGCGGGATCGAAGGGATGGGACGCGCCCTGCACGAGCTCCAGCTCGTCGCGCAGTTCCTGCAGCATGTCGGTGCCGATCCGCGCTTCCAGCGCCGGGTCCTCCAGCGACGCGAAGATGGTGGAGTCCTGGCGGGTGAAGTTGCGGCCCTGCTCGTACAGGTGCACTTCGCCCGTGATCAGGTGGACGACGCCCTTCAGCCGCTGGCCCATGCCGATGGGCGAGGTGATGGGCGCGCACTGGATGCCCAGCACGCTCTCCACTTCATCCAGCAGGTCGATCGGCGGCTTGCCTTCGCGGTCGAGCTTGTTGATGAAGGTCATGATGGGCGTGTCGCGCAGGCGGCACACCTCCATCAGCTTGATGGTGCGTTCCTCCACGCCCTTGGCGACGTCGATCACCATCAGGGCCGAGTCGACCGCGGTAAGCACGCGGTAGGTGTCCTCGCCGAAGTCCGCGTGGCCCGGGGTGTCGAGCAGGTTGACGATGCGGCCCTCGTAGGGGAACTGCATCACCGAGGAGGTGACCGAGATGCCGCGTTCCTTTTCCAGCGCCATCCAGTCGGAGGTGGCGTGGCGGGCGGCCTTGCGGCCTTTGACCGAGCCGGCCATCTGGATCGCGCCTCCGAACAGCAGCAGCTTTTCGGTCAGGGTGGTCTTGCCGGCGTCGGGGTGCGAGATGATCGCGAACGTGCGGCGGCGCTGGGCTTCGATGGAAACGTCGGACATGGCGTCGGCGCGCGGTTGCGCGCGGCGGAAAGCGGGGAAGGGGCCGGATTATAGCCGCAGCGGGACGGGCACCGGCCGGACGCGGGCTACTGGCTGCCGCCGCCGGCGATGCGCAGGGGGCCGCCCGGGCCGTTCATCCGGAAGGGCAGCGATTCCAGCTTCATGCCGCGATTGACCTGGACCGCGAAATGGAGGTGCGGGCCAGTCGTGAATCCGGTGTTCCCGGACAGGCCGATCTGCTGGCCCTGGCGCACGCGTTGGCCCACCCGGACCAGCGCGCCTTCCGAGCGCAGGTGGGCGTAGAGGGCCATGGTGCCGTCGTCATGCAGGATGCGGATGAAATTCGCGCGGCCGCCGTATTTTTCGCGGTTCAGGCTGGCCTTCTCGAAGTCCGATTCGACCTGCATCACCACGCCCTCGCGAGCCGCCGTCACCGGCGTCCCCACCTGGGCCGCGAAATCCACCGCGTAGCGGTTCTGGGGGTCGTTGTGGCTGAAACCGCCACCGAAGCCCTGGTCGATGCGGAAGCTGGCCTGCTGCAGCGGCAGCTGGTAGACCACGTCCTGCGGCCTGGCAGTCGGGTCGCCCGGCTGGCTGTTGAGCATCAGCTCGCCACCGGTGGAGCCATTGATCACGGCCACCAGCGTAGAGCCCCGG
This sequence comes from Lysobacter solisilvae, assembly GCF_016613535.2. Classification (NCBI taxonomy): domain Bacteria; kingdom Pseudomonadati; phylum Pseudomonadota; class Gammaproteobacteria; order Lysobacterales; family Lysobacteraceae; genus Agrilutibacter; species Agrilutibacter solisilvae. The sequence continues at coordinate 44,435 of NZ_CP071518.1, read as the reverse complement.
GCGGGGACCACGATGCGGGTGGGCAGCGCCGGTTCGCTGTCGAAACCGCCGCTGCGGGCCTGCAGCATGACTTCGATCGGGCCGGCCAGATTGTTGTCGGCGAACGCCAGGTAGCGTCCGGAATTGTTCTCCAGCCGCAGGCGCGCCACCGCGCGCGCTTCCACGGCGACCGGAATCACCTTGAGCGTGCCGGACTTGACCGCCGCGCCCGCGCTGTCAGGCAGGTGGTCGCCGTAATGGGTGACGCCCTTGCTGTCGGTCCACTTGTAGACCTTTGCCGCCTGGGCGCCGAGCGCGAACAGGGCCAGCGAGAGGCCGGCCGCGATGGCGGCACCCTGGACAGCTGAACGCGAAAACCCCATGGACCGGCTCTTCCTTCCTACTCGATGCAGGCCTTTTCCAGGCCCAGTGATCGTGCCACATCGCGCAGGTCGAAGGCAGTGACGGACTTGTCGTCATGCACCGCGTACAGCGCGCCGCCAGGGAAGCCGGCGCTGGCCGCTGCGTGAAGGGCGACGCCGTCGGTGCGTGCGGTGACTGCGCCGCGGAAGGTGCCCCGGGGCTGCAGGCTCACGCGGTCGAACAGATGAAACAGGGTGAGCGGCGCCAGCTGGTCCACCGCGATCCAGTAGCCGCTTCCGTCCGGACAGGTCCACAGCGCCACGCCTTCGGCCTCCGCGCCAAATGCGTCCTGGGGCAGGCTGCGCCCCGTATAGCGGCCGCTGAAGCTGTACTCGCGCAGGGTCGACAGGTGCCGGCGATCCTCGTCGGCGATCAGCAGGCGGTCGTTGTCCGGGTCCCCGGCGATCGACTCGACCATGCGCAGCGCGCTGTCCTGCCGGGTGTCGCCGAAGGCGCCGGCGTACTGGGTACGCATCGCGCCATCCGCATCGAACGACACGCGGTAGCGCCGCACGCGCTGGTCGAGTTCGGCCAGCGGGGGCACGACGTCGAACTTCTTGCCGTACATGAAGCTGTCGGTGACATAGACCTCCAGCTCCCCCGGCTCCTTTTCAGTGAGCCAGATGCCATAGGGGCTGCGCAGTTCGTCCTGGCCGAAGGTGCCGATGACGGCGAATCCGGGCAGGGACATCACCTGCACGCGATGGTTGTCGCGCTCCACCACGAACAGGTGGTCGCCATGCACGGCCACGCCGTTGGGCCGCTTGAAGTTGCCGGGCGCCGACCCTTCGCCGCCCACGGTTCGCAGTTGTTCGCCGGTGTCGGCGTCGAACACCACCAGCCTGTGGCTCGATTTGCCGGTGGCGATCAGCCAGGTCTTCCCGTCCTCGGTGGGCCAGGTCGCGAGCGAGTCGAGCTCGTCGGACAGGGTCTCGGCCGACACATAGCTCTCGACGACCGTGACCGGCGCCGGGGCGGCTGGCGGGGCAGGGGGCGGGGGCGGAGTCGACGGCAGGGGGCGGGTTGTGCTGCAGGCGCCGAGCAGAAAGAGGGCCAGAGCCGCGGTCAGGAAGCGTGAATTCATGAATGAAGTGTAAGCGGAGCCCGGCAGGCCCGCGAAGGGCCGCGAACGGTGACAGGGCGGTCGTCAATCGCAGGTGAGTTTCCGCCCGCGCCCGCCGCGGCTTAGAACCATCCGTCATATATATCGCTTTATCGGCATGAAGCGATTGACTGGCCGCCGGAACGAGTCCAACATGGCGCCATCCATCGAGACCGGCTGAGGGAAAGGCCCTTTGACGCCGGGGCAACCTACCGGACGCGCTCCTCCCCCACGGAGCGATGTCCGGGAAGGTGCCAATTCCTGCGGTGCGCCTGCGCGCGCCGGAAGATGGTTGCCCGCTTCCTCCCGCAAGGGAGTCCGCGTGCAGCTGCCCAGGCTCGGTGGTTCCCCTGTCCGGATGGAACACCCCGATGAGCCTGACCACCCCCGAGTCCGCCTGCACCAGCGTCGCCCCGTGCGCGGCCAGTGCGGCCACGCACCCCGCTGCCGCTCCTTGCCCGCCGGTGGCGGCCCGCCGCGGCGAGGTCGCCGTTCCTCTCACCCTGCGCCACGCCGGTCGCCGGGAGGTGACGCTGCGCTACGAAATACTCGGCGAAGCCGGCTTGCCGGCCGTGCTGGTCGCCGGCGGCATTTCCGCGCATCGGCACCTGGCCAGCAGCGAACGCCATCCCAGCGAAGGCTGGTGGGAAGTCCAGGTCGGTCCGGGACGCGCGCTGGATCCCACCCGCCGCCAGTTGATCGCCCTGGACTGGCTCGGCGCCGACGGCACCATCGATGCGGTAATCGACCCGGCCGACCAGGCCGACGCGATCGCCGCGCTGCTCGACGCGCTGGGCATCGCCCGGCTGCACGGTTTCGTCGGCAGTTCCTATGGCGCGATGGTCGGCCTGCAGTTCGCCGCGCGGCACGGTGCCCGCGTGGGCCAGCTGGTCGCCATCAGCGGCGCCCACCGGGCGCATCCCTTCTCCAGTGCCTGGCGCGCGCTGCAACGTCGCGCCGTGGCGCTGGGTGCGCTGCAGTGCGACGAGATCCACGGGCTGGCGCTGGCCCGCCAGCTCGCCATCCTCAGCTACCGCACGCCCGAGGAGTTCGATGAGCGCTTTGGTGCACCACAGGTCGTCGACGGCTGCGTCCGCGTCGCCGCCGAGGACTACCTGGACCATTGCGGCAGCCAGTTTGCTGCACGGGTATCGCCGGTAGCGTTCGCGCGCCTGTCCGAATCGATCGACCTTCAGCTGGTCGAACCCGAAGCCATCACGCGGCCGGTGACCGTGGTCGCCGTCGCGCAGGACCGGCTGGTGCCGCTGGAGGACTGCCGCGCGCTCGCCGCGCGCCTGGGCGGACCGCGCCAACTGCACGTGATCGACTCCCTCTTCGGCCACGACGCTTTCCTCAAGGAAGTGGCCGCCATCGCCGCGATCGTCGCGCAGGCGCTGGACGAGACATCCACCCCACACCTGTCCCCCGTTGCCGTCGAGGTCGCCGCATGAACATCCGCAGCATCAGCAATGACATCCACCAGCGCTGTACGCAGGCCGTACGCGCCGGCATAGACCGCGATGCGGCGTTCGGCGCGGTCACTCCGCCGATCGTGCTGTCGTCCAACTTCAGCTTTGCCGGATTCGAGCAGAAGCGGAAGTATGACTACACGCGCAGCGGCAATCCCACGCGTGACCTGCTCGGCGAGGCGCTGGCGGACCTGGAAGGCGGTGCCGGCGGCGTGGTCACGGCCACGGGCATGGGCGCGATCACGTTGCTCCTCAATGCCTTGCTGCAGCCGGGCGATCGCCTCCTCGTGCCGCATGACTGCTACGGCGGTAGCTGGCGGCTGTTCAACGCGCTGGCCCGGAAGGGCGCCTTTGAGCTGATCACCTGCGATCTCACCGATGACGCCGCACTCGCCGCTGCGCTCGAGCAGTCGCCTTCGCTGGTCTGGATCGAGACGCCCTCCAATCCGCTGCTGCGAATCACCGACCTGCATGCAGTAATCGAAGCCGCGCACCTGGCCGGCGCGACGACGGTGGTCGACAACACCTTCCTGTCGCCCGCGCTGCAGCAGCCGCTGGCCTTCGGCGCGGACTTCGTCGTGCACTCGACGACCAAGTACATCAACGGTCACAGCGACGTGGTCGGTGGCGCCGTGGTGTCGCGCGATCCTGCCCAGCACGAGCACCTGGTCTGGTGGGCCAATGCCCTCGGGCTGACCGGTTCTCCCTTCGACAGCTTCCTCACGCTGCGCGGCCTGCGCACGCTCGATGCGCGCCTGCGGGTCCATCAGGAGAACACCCAGGCACTGGTCGACCTGATCGAAGGCCATGCCGCGGTGAGCGCACTGCACTATCCGGGCCTGGCCTCGCATCCGGGGCACGCCGTCGCGGCGCGCCAGCAGGATGGGTTCGGCGCAATGCTCAGTCTGGAGCTGCATGGCGGCGTGGAAGCCGTGCGCGCCTTTCTCGACGGTTTGACCTGCTTCACCCTCGCCGAGTCGCTGGGAGGGGTGGAGAGCCTCATCGCCCATCCAGCCACCATGACGCACGCGGCGATGTCGCCCGAGGCACGCGCCGCGGCGGGAATCGGTGAAGGCCTGCTGCGCCTGTCGGTCGGCATCGAAGCCGCGCAGGATCTTGTGCGCGACGTCGCCTGCGCACTGGATCGCGCGGTTGCGGCCACGGCGGCACCGACATCGGCTGCCCGGCGTACCCATGCGCCCTCGGCTGCGCTCAAATGAATGCAGCCGTCCGCCTGGTGAATCCGGACGCGCGGCAGGCAGGGCCGGAGCACTTCGCGTCGCCCTGCGGCACGCCCGGCACGGACGCCGCGACACCGCGCGTCGCGCTGCTGGGGACGGGCACGGTCGGAAGGGCGGTGCTGGCGCGGCTGGCCGACTGGTCGCGCACTGCCGAAGGCACCGCAGTCGACCTGGTGCACGTGGCGAATTCGCGCGCGGCGCTCGCCGATGGCGCGGGCCTTTGCCCGCGCCGCGCGGGCGAGTGGTTCGCGCAACATGCGCATGAGGCCACGCCCCGCAGTGTGCCGGTGGATGTGCTCCAGGCGCTGGGCTTCGGCGGCACGCGCATCGTCATCGACGCCACGGCCAGTGAAGACGTGGCGGCGCACCACGCGCACTGGCTGGCGCAGGGCTGCCACGTCGTGACGGCCTGCAAGCTCGGACAGGGCACCTCGCTGGCCCGCTGGCGTGACATCCGCGCGGCCGCCCGTGCGGGTGCGACCCAATACGGCGACAGCGCGACCGTGGGCGCCGGATTGCCCGTTCTGCGCTCGCTGCGGGAACTGCAGGCCGGGCGCGACCGCATCCGTGCGGTAGCCGGCGTGCTTTCGGGCTCGCTGGCCTGGTTGTTCAACCACTACGACGGCATGCGGCCGTTTTCCGCCCTCGTCCGGCAGGCGCGCGAGGCCGGCTATACGGAACCGGATCCTCGCGACGACCTGTCAGGCGAAGACGTGCGCCGCAAGCTGGTCATCCTGGCCCGCACGGCCGGAGTGGAACTGGAGCCGTCGGACATCGAGGTCGCCTCGCTGGTGCCGCCCGCGATGCAGGGGCTGTCGGCTGCCGATGTCGATGTCGCGTTGCCTTCACTCGACCGGGTGCTGCGCGAGCGGTTCGCCGCCGCGTGGAAGCGCGGCGAGCGGCTGCGCTTCCTGGCACGGCTGGACTGCGGACCAGACCGGCCGCCGCAGGCCCGGGTCGGGCTGGAGTGCATCGCCGCGGACCATCCGCTCGCCGGCGGCTCGGGCACCGACAACCGCGTCGCGATCTGGTCCGACCGTTACCCCGACCAGCCGCTGGTCATCCAGGGGCCGGGGGCCGGCGCCGGTGTGACGGCCGCGGCCCTGCTGGACGACGCATTGCGCATCGCTCGATCGGCGTAGGGCGGAACTGAACCGGGTCCGGCAGATTGGGCCACGCGCGCGACGGCGCAGGCGCCCGACTGCCGGTCAGGCCACGGCTGTCTGCGAGGTGAAGAAGGTCTCGATCGACTGCGGCCGGCCGAACAGGTAACCCTGCGCGTAGTCGACGTTCATCATCTGCAGGCGCACGCGTTCGGCGTCGGTCTCCACCTGCTCGGCGACCGTGGTCTTGCCCAGGACGTGGGCGATGTCGGCGATCGAGCGCACCACCGCACGCGACAGTTCCGACCCTTCGAGACCGCGGATGAAGCTGCCGTCGATCTTGATGAAATCCACATCCAGGTCATTGAGGTACCCGAACGAGCAGAACCCCGTGCCGAAATCGTCCAGCGCGAACCGGCATCCCAGGTCGCGCATCTGGCCGATGAATCGCTGGGCGCGCTTGCGATCGCGAACGACGCTGGTCTCGGTGATCTCCAGGCACAGGTTTTGCGCCGGAAAGCTGCTCCGGCGCAGGCGCGTGGCCAGGTAGTCGGCGAAGTGCTCGTCGGTCAGCGTGGCGCCGCTCAGGTTGATGCCGCAGCTGGTGACACTCTTGGCGGCCTGCGGATGGCGCTCCAGCCAGCGCAACGTGGTGTCGATCACATAGCGGTCGATGCGCGGGCCCATGCGGAAGCGCTCGGCGGCCGAGATGAATTCGGCGGGCACGTGGATCGTGCCGTCCTCTTCGCGCCAGCGCAGCAGCACTTCGAAATGGATGTCCTTGCTGCTCTCGTGCAGGGGCACGATGGGCTGGCAATACAGGATGAACTGTTCGCGCTCGAGCACTTCGCGGATGCGCAGCGCCGAGCGCATCACCGCGTTGTGGGCCTGCGCCTCGTCGCTGCTGGGGTAGGAGATGTGATAGCGGTTGCCGCCCAGTTCCTTTGCGGCGAAACAGGCCGCGTCGGCGTGCGAGAACAGCACGTCGTAGTCGCGTTCCGTGGCGGAGGCAGCGACCAGGCCGATGCTGGCGGTCGTGGTGAGGACCTGATCCCCGAAGGGAACGCGCATGGCCTCGATTTCAGTCAGCAGCCGGCGCGCCTGCACGATCGCCCCGGCCTCGCCACGCGGCAAGAGGATCGCGAACTCGTCACCACCGGTGCGGGCCAGCACCGAGTCCTCGCCGACGCTGGCCCCGATGGCGCCGGCGATCGCGTGGATCACCTCGTCGCCGACGACGTGGCTGGTGCTGTCGTTGATGATCTTCAGGTTGTCCAGGTCGATGTACATCAGCGTCGCCGGCGCCTGGTTGCTCGACAGGCGACGGCGGGCCTCGTCCTCGAAAGCGGTGCGGTTGAGCAGACCGGTCAGGGTGTCGCGCGTGGCGCGCCGGTAGAGCGCGTATGCCGTCGTGCGCTGCTCGAGCCCGGCCAGGGCCATCATTACCGGGATGATCGCAACCAGGCACAGCAGCATGAGCAGCACCGTGGTGTCGATCAGGCTCGCCGGTGCGACGAATCCGCCCAGGCCAATCCCGCTCACCACGCTCAGGTAGATCACGGTGACGCCGGTGGACACCGACGTCCACACCGAAGAGAAGCGCAGCGCCGACCACAGCAGCAGGACCAGCGGCAGCGTGATAAGGCCCAGTCCGTACAGATTCTTGTGGCCGCCCAGCGAATAGATGGCAGCGAAACTGGTCAGCAGCAGCGCAAGCCAGAAGCCGCGCTCACGACGGCCGGAGGTCTCGTGGTAGGGCGAGAGGCGGTGGGCGGCTGCACGGGTGTTGGTGATGAAGAGCAGGCTGGGCGCGACGGCTGCGATCCCCAGCAGGTCGCCCAGGGCCCAGCGTGCGAACGCCGTGGGCAGTTCGTCGCCGGAGACCACGCCCGTCTTCATCAGTCCGAACGCGCCGATGGCCGAGCTGAAGAGCGCCAGGAGGATGCCCCCGCCGAACAGCCGCATGCCATCTTCGGTCCGCAGGTGGAGCGAGCGGTTCTCCTGGAGCACGTAACCCGCAGCGACCGCGGTGCCGATGATCTTGCCCGCCAGCGAATACGCGATGAATTCCCAGGAGCTCTGGGTCAACAGGAGGTGGTAGGCCAGCATGGCCGAGGCGATCGTGGCCACCCAGGGCAGGCCGAAACGCAGCACGCAGACATAGCCGATGCCGGCGCTCGGCCAGAACAGAGTCACGCCGTCGGCATTGCGCAGGAAACGCGCTGCCAACACCGCGCCGACAAAGTAGAGGGCGGTCCAGAGAAGGAAGCGCTTGGCGACGTCAGCTTTCCCTTGCATGCCCCCAGTCTAGCGCGGCCCGCCCGTCATCCGGACAGGGGTCCGATCACACGGCGCCCGGGCCCGAGTGTGATGGCCGTCGCGTGGAACACGCTCCTGCGGCCGGTGCGCGCCGGACGTCCGGCAATCGGGTCCGGTTATCGGTGCGATGGCCTGGCGCCGGTCTGCATCTCAGCACTCGATCACGTTGACGGCCAGGCCGCCTCGCGAGGTTTCCTTGTACTTGTCCTGCATGTCACGCCCGGTATCGCGCATGGTCTTGATTACCTTGTCCAGTGACACCTTGTGCTTCCCGTCGCCACGCAGGGCCATGCGCGAGGCATTGATGGCCTTCACGGCCCCCATTGCGTTGCGCTCGATGCAGGGGATCTGCACCAGGCCGCCGATGGGGTCGCAGGTCAGGCCCAGGTTGTGCTCCATGCCGATCTCGGCGGCGTTCTCGACCTGTCCCGGCGTGCCGCCAAGCGCGGCCGTGAGGCCCGCCGCGGCCATCGAACACGCCACGCCGACTTCGCCCTGGCAACCCACTTCGGCGCCACTGATCGAGGCGTTCTCCTTGTAGAGAATGCCCACGGCCGCCGCGGTCAGCATGAAATCGAAGATGCCCTGCTCGTTGGCGCCGGGGCAGAAGCGGTCGTAGTAGTGCAGAACCGAGGGGATGATCCCCGCCGCGCCATTGGTGGGCGCCGTGACCACGCGTCCGCCGGCCGCATTTTCCTCGTTGACTGCGAGCGCGTAGAGGTTGACCCAGTCGAGCACCGTCAGTGGGTCGCGCATTCCGGCCTCGGGACGCAGCGAGAGTTCGGCGTACAGCGACGGCGCCCGACGGGTCACGTGCAGGCCGCCCGGCAGGGTGCCTTCGGAGCGGATGCCGCGCGCGACGCACGCCTGCATCGCCGTCCAGATCTCGCGCAGGCCTTGGCGGATCTCCGTGCCACTCCGCCAGGCGTGTTCGTTGGCAAACATCAGCGCGGCGATGCTCAGCCCCTCGCGCTCGCAGTGGGCCAGCAGTTCGGCACCGCTGTGGAACGGATAGGGCAGCGGCGTGGTGTCGGCGACGATGCGGTCTTCCGCGGCCTCGTCCTGGTTCACCACGAAGCCGCCGCCTACCGAGTAGTAATCGCGGGTGGCGATTTCCGCGCCGGCCGCGTCGAAGGCCGTGAAGCGCATGCCGTTGGTATGGAAGGGCAGCTTCTGCCGCTTGTTCATGATGAGATCGCGCTTCTCGTCGAAGTCGATCTCATGCGTGCCCTGCAGCCGGATGCGCTTGTTGCCGCGGATGCGCTCGAGCGCGGGAGGGATGAGGTCGGGATCGATTTCGTTGGGCCAGTGGCCTTCCAGGCCCATAAGCACGGCCTTGTCGGTGCCGTGGCCACGACCGGTCAGAGCCAGCGAGCCGAACACCTCGGCGCGGATGCGCGAAGTCCGGGCCAGTTCGCCGCGTTCGACCAGCCAGGCCTGGACAAAGCGCGCGGCGGCGCGCATCGGCCCGACGGTGTGGGAGGAACTGGGACCAATACCGATCTTGAAGAGGTCGAAACTGCTGACGGCCACGTGCGGCGACTCCCGCCGGCGTGCGCCGGCGATGCGGATGGGGGGCGTCGCGGGGCGACGGCACTGGCCGCTATTCTACGCGCCGCCCCTGCCATTCCTCAGGTGGCGGTTCACATACGTCGCCGCATTGCTCATGACCATTCTTACTTTGTTCCAGCGCGACGACTGCCACCTGTGCGACCTGGCGCTGGCGGTGCTCGCGCAGGCCCGCGTGCCAGATTTCGACAGCGTGTTCATCGACGGCGACCAGGCCCTGGAAGCGGCTTACGGCGATCGTGTGCCCGTGCTGCGCGATGAGGCTGGCGCGCGGGAACTGGGCTGGCCGTTCGACGTCGCCACGCTGCAGGCCTGGCTGGCCGCGTCGCCGTCGGGCTGACGCGGCCAGTGTCTCGTCGGCCCGGCGTTACCTGGCCGGCGCCGGGACAGCCGCCTTGGCGGGCGCGAGGATGACCTTCGTGCTCACGGCGACGTCGTCCGGCAACAGGTCCGTATCGGCCCATTCGCCCCCGCCGACGCCGAACTGCAGCCGCTTGACCGTGGCCTTGCCCGCCAAAACGGGTTTGGCCCCACCGGTCCAGGTGAATGTCAGCGTCACCGGCTTGCTGACGCCGCGCAGGCTGAGGGTGCCGTCGGCGGCATAGCTGTTGCCGCCCAGCGAACGGAACTTGGTGGCCGTGTAGCGCGCCTGCGGAAACCTGGCGACGTTGAAGAAGCCATCGCCGCGGATCTCGCCGTCGTAGTCGCTGTTGCCCGTGCTCGCGGTGGCCAGGGGGATGGTCACGTCCAGGCGCGAGGTGGCCAGCTGTGCGGGGTCGAACGACAGCCGGGTGACGAAGCCGGGGAACCGTCCGGTGAAGGCCTCGCCTTCGTAGGTGCTGGCGAACACCAGTGTCGAGCCGGGCTGCTGCACGTAGTCGGCGGCGGTGGCGATGGCCGGCACCCACAAAGCCGCGGCCAGCGCCGCGCAACGGATCAGGCGATCGGCTGCGCGTTGGAACGATGCGCTCGGACGCGGCGCACGGTGATGGTGCAGGCGACGATGGGACGCAGTGGGATCAAGCGGCATTGCGGGAATCCTCGGCGGGGGTCGGGTCGCGCAGCCAGCGGCGCGGCAGCATCCGCGTCAGCGTGGCGTCGCGCTGGAACAGGTGGTGGTAGAACGCCGCGCCCGCGTGCAGCACGGCCAGGGCGATCAGTGTCCAGAACAGCAGTTCGTGCGCATCCTCGGCCAGCTCGTGCAGGCCATGGTTCTTCCCGGCGATCGCCGGCAGGTTGAACAAGCCGAACCACCGCAGCGGAAATCCCGCTGCCGAATTGAGCAGCCAGCCCGTCAGCGGCATCGCGAACAGCAGCGCATACAGTCCCCAGTGGGTGAGCGAGGCAATGCGCTCCTGCCAGCGGGGCGTACCGGCCACGGGCAGCGGCGTCCCTGCGAACAGTCGCCACAGCAGGCGCAGCGTGACCAGCGCCAGCAGCGTCAGCCCGAAGGACTTGTGCAGCAGATAGAGCTGCACCTTGTCCGGGCTGTTGCGCATTTCCGTCATCACCAGGCCGACCGTGCCCATCGACAGGACCATGATCACGATCAGCCAGTGGAACAGCTGGCTGACCGGGCCCCATCGGTCCGCGGTGTTCTTCCAGGTCATCGGGGCGCTCCGGTCATGGGGTGGGGTCCGCTTCATGGGAGGCGGGTTCGGGGGCATCGGATTCGCGCGCCGGTGCCGGCGGAGGGATCGGTGCCGGTTCCGGGCCAGCCGTGCCGGCATCCTGCGGGGGCGGGGGCGCTACCGGATTTTCCGCGCCGGGCTGGGCTGCAGGCGCATCCGGTGCGCGCGGCTGGCCGCGCACCGCCTCGGCTTCGATCCGCAGCGTCACCTCGTCGCCGATCACGGTGGGCCAGGCCGTGATGCCGAACGCCTTGCGGCTCAGCGTCGCCACCGCCGAAAACCCGGCTGTTCGCCGGAAGGGCGGCAGCGGGTGACGCTTGAGCTGGTTGAAGGTCACGTCCAGGCAGACAGGGCCGGTTACGCCGCGCAGCGTGAGTTCGCCGCATGCGCGGGCGTGCTGGGCATCGATCGCCTCCACCCTTGTCGACACGAACCGCGCCTGCGGATGCCGCTGCGCATCCAGCAGCCTGGGTGCCAGCACCGCCGTATTCCATTCCGCATCGCCCAGGTCGAGCCGTTGGAGGGGCACGGTAACGTCCACCTGCGCGACCGACCAGTCATCCGGATCGAAACGCACCGTGCCGGTGCTGCCGGAAATCGTGCCCACGGCCTGCGAGAAGCCCGCATGGCTTACGCCCAGCACCACGCGCGTGTGGATCGGGTCGAGCGCGAACTGGTGCTCGTCGTCCTGGGCGTGGCCGCAGAATGGAATGCAGGCCAGCGCCGCAATGGCCAACCATCGCAGTGACATCAGGGACTCCACCGGTGGTGTGCTCCGGATTCTAGCCCGCACCGGTGAACGCACCGGGAGCAGGCCCGGGGGAACCCGTTGGACCCCGCAGGCCGGGCGGACACCGGTGCGCGGGTGGACCCGGGCCGCAAGGGCCCCGACCAACCCCAACCGTTCAGCTGCTGCATCGGCCAGTGATCGGCGCGGGCTTCGCCCGACTTGCGCGGTTCAGTCGCATCGACCAGCCTAGGTCGCAGGCGCATCGGTGGGGGCCGGGCATGGAAGAACAGGCGCGTGGCGCGCGGGGATCGGATAACGAGCGCGGACCGCAGGTCTGCTCGTGCCAACTCGGGAATGCGGTTTTCAAAGGCCCGGCTGCGGTGCGTGCGAGCGCTCGACGGTGGGCCCTGGCGCTGCTGGGCGTCACTCTTGTCCTGCTACCGACCCTCCTGCCCGCCGTGGCTGGAATCCCACCCACGCCCCGGCTGCGCCAGCTCACGGTGGCGGACGGCCTGCCCTCGAATCGCATCAACGCACTGGCGCAGGACCGCCAGGGTTACCTGTGGGTGGCCACCAGCGACGGCGTGGCACGCCTGGGCGGACAGGGGCATCGGCTCTGGCGCGCCGAACAGGGGCTGCAGGGCAACTTCGCCTGGTCGGTACACGTGGACGCCGCCGATCGCGTCTGGGTCGGCACGCGCGACGCGGGTTTGGCAATGCTCGATTCCCAGCGCCGACATTGGCGCTACTACCACCGCGACAACACGCCGCAGCTGGGGAGCAATGAGATCTGGGTGGTGACGACCACCAGCGACGGCGCGGTCTGGTTTGGCACCGCCGACGCCGGCCTGTACCGGCTGGCGCCTGGCGGCGGGGTGTCGCGCTTCCTGCCCCGCGCGGGCGACGCGCGGAGTCTGCCCGACCTGCGCGTGAGCCATCTGGCGCAGACACCCGACGGCAGCCTCTGGGTGGGAACGAAGAACGGCGCGGCGCGCTGGACGGGCCGCGATTTCGAACGCCTTCCCCCCTCCGCGCTGCCCTCGCAGGCCATCGAGGGCCTGGCCGTCGACGACGCCGGCGCCTTGTGGGTCGCCACGACCGCCGGCGTCGTGGTGCGCGGGCGCGACGGCGGTTTCACGACACCGACCTGGGTAACGGGCGACGTGCTGCGCCTGCTGCTGCGCGACCGGGGTGGCGAGTCCTGGGTCGATATCCGCCAGGGGCTCGGCCTAGAGGACGGAACGCAGGTCATCAACGTGCCGCTGTACAGCCCGCCGGCGCGCGGGATGGTCCGACCTTCCTGGGTGACGGCCCTGCAGGACCGGCGCGGCGGCCTGTGGTTCGCCAGCAGTAGCCACGGCCTGTGGCACCTGCCGCCGTCCTGGCGCCAGTTCTCGACCTTTGCCCGCGAAGCCGACAACCCCGACTCGCTCGGCAACGGCCACGTACGCGGCATCGCCAATGCCGCCGACGGGCAGGCGTGGCTGGTGGGCACCGGCGGCGCCCTGGATCTGTTCGATCCCGACACGGGCGCGATCCAGCACCGCGCCGCGGATGTGGGGGAGGGCGCGTCACTGTCCGCGGTCTTCGAGGATGCGAGCGGCGCGGTGTGGGTGGGCTATCGCGACGGTCTGGTGCGCATCGGGGCCGGCGATGCGCCACGGCGTTGGAGCGCGCGCGACGCGCAGGACCCCGCGCTGTCCGGCGAAACGGTCGCGTTCCTGCAGGACGCCGAGGGCCTGGTCTGGATGGCATCGGCCAGCGGTGGCGTCCAGGCCCGCGATGCGCGGGGTGCGGTCTTGCACAGCGTCCTTCCTGGCGATGACCACGGCGTGCCCAGGGGCGCCGAACTCCACCAGCTGGGACGTGGTCCCGACGGTGCTGTCTGGCTCTCCGGTTCGCACGGCCTGTCGATGTGGAACTCTGGTGCGCGCCGCTTCGAACCGGTGCCCGGTGCACCGCGTACGCGCATTCCCGGCTTTGCCCTCGACGCGCGCGGCCAGGTGTGGCTGGCCAGCTTCGGCCGGCTGCAGTCCTTCGCATGGAACGGCGCCACGCTCACGCCGGCGTTCGACATGGGTGGCAGCGACGGCATGCCGATGATGTTGCCCAGCGGCGTGGCCGTGGACGCCAGCGGCGTGGCCTGGGTATCCAGCCGTCGTGGCCTGGTGCGCGTCGATCCCGCCACGCGCAGCGCGCGCGCCTTCGACGTGCGCGACGGCCTGCTCAGCCAGGAACTCGACGCCGCGCCCGTCGCGCGGCGCGGCGACGGCCGGCTGATGCTGGGCAGCAGCGAAGGCCTGATCGTGTTCGATCCGGCCGTGGTGAGGCCGGACACCGGCCTGCCGCCGCTGGTGATCGAATCATTCGACGTGCAGCGTGGCGACCACCGCATCGCCCTGTCGCCGACGCAGCCGTTCACGCTGGGCGAGGACGATCGCGACCTGCGGATCACCGCGCGCCTGCTCGATTTCGACGAGACGCCGCAGCACCTCTATCGCTTCCAGCTGGTGGGCCATGACCGCGGATGGGTTGCGCCGACCGCCAGCGGCGAACGGGTGTTCTCGCGCTTGCCGGCCGGTCGCTACCGGCTCGAGATCACCGCGCGGACCGCCGACAGCCCTTGGTCGCCCCCGCTGGTGGTGCGCTTCGCGGTTGCATCGCCGTGGTGGTGGACCTGGTGGTCGATCGCCAGCTACATCGTGGCCGGCCTGCTGGTGCTGGCCGCCGTCGCGCGCGCCTGGCGTACGCGCGTGCGCCGCCGGCATGCCTGGCAGCTCACCCGCCAGCAGCAGGAACTTGCCGAACAGGCTTCGCTGGCCAAGACCCGATTCCTGGCCACGCTCGGCCATGAAGTACGCACGCCGATGACGGGCGTGCTGGGCATGAGCGAACTGCTCCTGGGCACGGCGCTCACCGCGCAGCAGCGGGGCTACGTGGGCGCCATCCGCGGCGCGGGCGAACACCTCCTGCGATTGGTCAACGATGCCCTGGATCTGGCCCGCATCGAATCGGGCAAGCTGGAACTTGCGGATGAATCGTTCGACATCCACGCGCTGGTGGAAGATCTCGCCGCGCTGATCGGCCCGCTGGCGCGCCAGCGCGGTCTGGCGTTCGCACTGGAGATCGGCGGTGACCTGCCGCGCGCGCTGCGCGGCGATCCGGCGCGCGTCCGCCAGATCCTGCTGAACCTGCTGGGCAATGCGATCAAGTTCACCGAACACGGCCGGGTGACGCTGCACGCCGCTGCGTTGGTCCCCGTCGGCGTGCAGTTGGAGGTGCGCGATACCGGCCCCGGACTGAACGCCGAACAGAAGGCGCGGCTGTTCCGCCGATTCGAGCAGGGCGACGGGGCGCGCACGCGCGCGCGCTACGGAGGCAGCGGCCTGGGCTTGGCGATCAGCCAGGAACTCGCCGCGGCGATGGGCGGCGCGATCGAGGTCGACGGGGCGCCGGGCGAGGGCACGCGTTTCACAGTCCGACTGCCATTGCCGCTCGCCGTGGCGCCCGCGCCGCGCGAGGAAAACGTGATGGTTCAGGTGGCCGCTTCGCGCAGCCTGTCGCTGCTGCTGGTCGAGGACGATCCGACGGTCGCCGACGTGCTCACCGGGCTGCTGCGCCTGCAGGGACACCACGTCGTGCACGTTCCCCACGGGCTTGCGGCATTGGCCGCAGCGGTCACCACGCCCTTCGACGCGGCCCTGCTCGACCTCGACCTTCCCGGTATGGACGGCATGGCGCTCGCGCGCCAGTTGCGCACTCAGGGTTTCGAACGCCCGCTGATCGCGGTCACCGCGCGAGCCGACGCGGGCGCCGAGCCCGAAGCACTGCAGGCCGGTTTCGACCGCTTCATCCGCAAGCCGATGACGCTGCGCATGCTGGCCGAACTGCTGCAGGGGCTGCAGCCCGAGCCGGAGGCGATCGACCCCACGCAGCTGCCTCGCGCGCTCGCCCAGGGTCCGCAGATCGTCCCTGAGGAAACCGCGTCATCCTGAAGTCCCGGTCGCCCGCGGCGTGCAGGGCGCACGCGCGCTGCCACCCGCCGCAGCGCGACGCCTCGGCGTCGCCCCCGTGCAGCAGCAGGTTCAGCGCGCGCTGAGCTCGTGCACCGCCTGGACCAGGGCCGCGACGTGGTCGGGGTCCATGTCCGGCGACATCCCATGGCCGAGGTTGAACACGTGGCCCTCGCGCGAGCCGCCGTTGCCATCGCGGTAGCTGTCCAGCGCACGGCCCACTTCGCGGCGGATCGCTTCGGGCTGCGCGTAGAGCGTCACCGGATCGAGGTTGCCCTGCAGTGCGGCGCGGCCGCCCACGGCCCGTGCCGCGTCGCCCAGTTCGATGGTCCAGTCCACGCCCACCGCTTCGGCACCGCTGGCAGCCAGATCCGCCACGTACGGCGCATTGCCCTTGCCGAACAGGATCAGCGGCGCGCGCTCGGCGCCATCGCCGCGCGGCAGTTCGGCCGCGATGCGCTTCAGGTAGCGCAGTGAAAACTCGCGGTACATCGCCGGCGACAACACGCCGCCCCAGGTGTCGAACACCTGCAGCGCCTGCGCTCCGGCCTGGTGCTGCGCGCGCAGATAGGCGATCACCGCGTCGGTGACCACCGACAGCAGCCGGTGCATTGCCGCGGGCTCGTTGAGAGCCAGGGATTTCACGCGCCCGTAGTTGTCGCTGCCGCCGCCCTCCACCATGTAACAGGCCAGCGTCCAGGGGCTGCCCGAGAAGCCGATCAGCGGCACGCTGCCGTCCAGTTCACGGCGGATGGTGCGCACCGCATCCATGACATAGCGCAGGTCAGTCTCCATGTCGGGGACACCCAGCCGGTCGATGTCGGCCGCGCTGCGGATGGGGTGTTCGAACTTCGGCCCTTCGCCCTCGACGAAGTAAAGGCCCAGGCCCATGGCATCGGGGACGGTGAGGATGTCGGAGAACAGGATCGCGGCGTCGAGCGGAAAGCGGCGCAGCGGTTGCAGCGTCACTTCGCAGGCCAGTTCCGGATTCTTCGCCATTGCCAGGAAGCTGCCGGCCTCCCGGCGGGTGGCCCGGTATTCCGGCAGGTAGCGGCCGGCCTGGCGCATCAGCCACACGGGCGTGCAGTCCACGGGTTCGCGGCGCAGGGCACGCAGGAAACGGTCGTTGCGGGGAGGCTGTGCGGGCATGGGATTCGTCAACGAAAAGAAAGGATGGAGCGGCGCGTCGCGCCGGCGCCCGTGGGCGCGGAGAAGATCAGCCGGCGCTCATCGCGGCGCGTCCACGCCTTGGGCAAACATCAGCTGGAAGCCGCGCTTGAGTTGCTGGTCGCGGGCATGTTCGAGCGCGGCCAGCGCGGCCTCCTGCTCGAGGAAGACTTCGCGCCGCACCGTGCTGCGACCGCCGATCTGGCCCGATTCGCGCAGCAGCTCCCAGCCACCGAGCAGGTCGGGCTGCAGCATGAGCTGGACGAAGCGAGGGGCTTCGCGGCCGTCGGGCCGTTGTTGCAGGAGCAGGCGCATGAGGTGGGCATTGTAAGCGCTGGGCGCGCCCCACCGGGGCGGATGACGCGGTTCAGGGGGTCCGCAGCACCGCCAGCACCGCGTCGTCGGGCACGCCGGCGACCACACGACCCTCGCCCGCGCCGCCCCAGAGCACGAACCGAAGGCCCTGCGCATCGGCCTTTTTATCCAGGTACATGCGCGCCAGCAGCGCGGCGGGCGCCAGGCGTTCGGGCAGGCGCACCGGCAGGCCCAGGGTGGCCAGCAGCGATTCGAGCGCGGTCGCGTCCTCGGCCGGCGCCAGCCCCAGCAGGGTCGACAGGCGCGCGGCCAGCACCATGCCCACGGCCACGGCTTCGCCGTGATTGAGCGCATCGCGGCCCACGCCGGCATAGCCCTGTTCGGCCTCGATGGCGTGACCGAAGGTGTGCCCGAAATTCAGCAGCGCGCGGTGGCCGCGTTCGTAGGGATCGCGCGAGACCACGTCGGCCTTGAATTCACACGAACGCGCGATCGCCTCGGCCATCGCCGCGTCATCGCGGGCCAGCAGGTCGCGCGAGTGCCGTTCCAGCCAGGCCAGGAACTGGCGATCGAAGATCGCACCGTACTTGGCCACTTCGGCCAGGCCCGCGCGCAGCTCGCGGTCGGGCAGGGTGTGCAGCGCCGTGGTGTCGGCGATCACCGCCCGTGGCGGATGGAAGGCGCCGACCAGGTTCTTGCCCTGCGGCAGGTCGACGGCGGTCTTGCCGCCGACGGAGGAGTCGACCATCGCCAGCAGGGTGGTCGGCAGTTGCACGCAGTCGATGCCGCGCATCCAGGACGCCGCCGCGAAGCCGGCCAGGTCACCGACCACGCCGCCACCCAGCGCGATGACGCACGCGTCCCGCGTGGCGCCCAACTGCGCCAGGGCGTCCAGGCAGGCGCCGTACTGGACCAGGGTCTTGTACTGCTCGCCGGCCGGCATGACCCAGCGCGCGAGCACCAGGTCCGGCCGGGCGGCGTGCAGCGCCTGCTCGACGATCTGCGCATACAGTGGCGCCACGTGGCTGTCGCTGACCAGCAGCGCATGGCGGCCGCGCAGCGCGTGGGCGATGCGGTCGCCATCGTGCAGCAGCCCCTGGCCGACGGTGATCGCGTAGGGCGCTTCGCCACCGACCTCGATGACACGGCCGCCAACCGGCGGATGGGGATGGGACAGGCTCATGCGGCCACTCCATGTCCACGCCAGCGCGCAGCCAGCAGGTCGCCCAGCGCGTCAGCGGCAGCCGCCGGGTCCAGGGCGTCGGTGTCGAAGGCCAGGTCGGCCGTCTGGGCGTACAACGGGTTGCGCGCGGTCGCGAGGGCGCCCAGTACCTGAGCGCGGTCGTCGCGGGCCAGCAGAGGGCGGCTGTGGTCCTGCGCCAGGCGTTCCAGCTGCCGATCCACGGTGACTTCCAGGTGGACGACGAAACCACGCCGTTGCAGCAGCGCGCGATTGTCGGCGTCGAGCACCGCGCCGCCCCCCGTCGCCAGGACCAGGCCGTCCTGCCCGAGCAGCGTCGCCAGCGCCTCCCGCTCGCGTTGCCGGAAGGCCGGCTCGCCCTCGCGCTGGAAGAGCTGAGCCACCGTGGCGCCGGCGGCCTCCTCGACCCAGGCGTCGGCGTCGGCGAAGCGCAGCCCGAAGCGCTGCGCCAGGCGGCGTCCGATCGTGCTCTTGCCCGCGCCCATGGGGCCGACCAGGATCAGGTTGGGCGAGGGGTTCATGCGCCAATTGTATGCGCCCGGTCGGGCCGCGGCATGCCTGGGCCGCGCACGCGCGGGCATGAGCGCATGCGCGTGGGCTTAACCCGATCGGGCGTAGCGTCGCCGTTCCGGCATGTGCCGGAACCATCGGAGCTGGCCATGTCGATCGCAAAGATCATCGAACTCAACGCCGCCTCGAAGACCACGCTGGACGATGCCGTCCGCGCCGGACTGAAGAAATGCGCCGAGTCGGTCAAGAACATCAAGGGCGCCTGGGTCAACGAGATCAAGGTCGTCACCGACGAGAACGGCAATGTCACCGAGTGGCGGGTCAACCTGCGGGTTACCTTTGTCGTGCAGTAGGCGCCAGCGCCCAAGTCCGGCCCGGGCAGCAGGGTCTGGCGGAACTCCGGGCTCGACCCTGCGCCGCCACCCACCGACAATAGCCCCATGACCGACACCGACCTCCATGCCAAGGCGATGGCCACGTTCGCCGCCCTCTTCGACGAGGCCGCGGCCGCTGGCGAGCCGGACCGCACCGCGATGACCGTGGCCACCGCCACGCTCGACGCCCGGCCCTCGGCGCGCATCGTGCTTCTGAAGGCGTTCGATGCGCGCGGCTTCGTCTTCTACTCCCACCTGGATGGCCGCAAGGGCCGCGAGCTGCAGGCCAATCCGCACGCCGCGCTGCTGTTCCACTGGCCGCGCGTCCGCGAAGGCGTCCAGGTGCGCGTGGAAGGAGCGGTGGAAAGCGTGGCCGACGCCGAGGCCGATGCCTACTTCGCTTCGCGTCCGCGCGGCAGCCAGCTGGGGGCATGGGCCTCCAGGCAGTCCGAGACGCTGGATTCGCGTGCCAGCTTCGACGAACGGGTGGCGCGGGCCGAACTTGAGTTCGAGGGCCGGGAGGTACCGCGGCCGCCGCGCTGGACCGGTTTCCGGGTCAAGCCCGAGCGCATCGAGTTCTGGTATGGCGCCCAGTTCCGCCTGCATGAAAGACATCTCTACGAACGTGACCGCGCCGGCGTCTGGCAGGTCCGGATGCTCTACCCGTGAGTCCGTCCTGGCGGATCGTCCGGGCGGGTGCCGATGAGGCCGGCGGCTGGTCGACCCTGCGGGCCGCGCTGTGGCCGCACGAGGATCCGGCGCGCCATGCCGCCGACATCCGGCAGGTGCTGGGGCGCGGCGATACGGCGGTGGGGTTCCTGGCCCTCGATGTGGACGACGCGCGCACGCTGGGCTTCGCCGAGGCCACGCTGCGCAGCGACTACGTCAACGGCTGCGAGAGTTCGCCCGTCGGCTTCCTGGAAGGCTGGTACGTGTTGCCCGACGCGCGCAGTCGCGGCATCGGCCGCGCGCTGGTGGCCGCCGTCGAGGACTGGGCGCGCCAGCGTGGCTGCACGGAGCTGGCGTCCGACGCGCCGCTGGAGAACGTCGACGCCCAACGCGCGCACCAGGCCTGCGGTTTCGACGAAGCCGAGCGCGTGATCTATTTCCACAAGCGGCTGGCACCGTGAGCGCCCCCACCGTCGGGCCGCGCCGGATCGTCTGCCTTACCGAGGAGCCCACCGAGGTCCTGTACGCGCTGGGCGAGCAGGACCGCATCGTGGGCATCAGCGGATTCACCGTGCGCCCTGCGATCGCCCGCCGCGAGAAGCCGAAAGTCAGCGCATTCACTTCTGCGAAGATCGGCCAGATCCTGGAACTGTCGCCGGACTTCGTCATCGGCTTTTCCGACATCCAGGCCGACATCGCCGCCGAGCTGATCCGCGCCGGCGTGGAAGTGTGGATCAGCAACCACCGTACCGTGCCCGGCATCCTCGACTACGTGCGCCGGCTCGGCGCGCTGGTGGGTGCGTCGGCGCGGGCGCAGGCCTATGCGGATGAGCTCCAACGCGGCCTGGACGGGGTCGCCGCCGCTGCTGCGCAGCTGGCCCGGCGCCCCAAGGTGTATTTCGAGGAATGGGACGACCCTCTGATCACGGGCATCGGCTGGGTGGCCGAGCTGGTGCGCATCGCCGGGGGCGACGACGTATTTCCCGAACGTGCCGTGATGTCGTTGGGCAGGGACCGGATCCTGGCTGATGGCGACGAGGTGATCCGCCGCGCGCCGGACATCATCCTGGGCTCCTGGTGCGGCAAGAAATTCCGGCCCGAGCGCGTGGCGGCGCGCCCGGGCTGGTCGCAGATCCCGGCGGTGCGCGATGGACATCTCTATGAGATCAAGTCGCCCGTCATCCTGCAGCCCGGGCCGGCGGCGCTGACCGACGGCGTGCGCGAGATCGCGGCGTGCATCCAGCGCTGGGCGCGGGCGTGAGTGGGCGGCGCAAGCCCCCGGTCCTGCCGGCCTGACGTGCCTACTGCGGATAGAACTCGCGCGTGAACTGCATGTCCGAGCGCGCGCCGCCCTCGCGTACCACCGTGACGTCGAAACGCAGGGTTTCCGGCGGGGAGATGTCCAGCGTGCCGACGTAATCCAGCAGGTCGCCGCTGCGCAACTCGCGCAGTGCGATCTCGTGGCGGCGCCCGCCCAGCTCGGTGGCCACGGCGGTGATGGTGGCGGGCAGGGCGACTTCCTGCGCCTCCGGGCCCTGGCGCACGCCAACCAGCAGCATCACGGTGCCGGGGCTGCGCGTCAGACCGTACGTGCGCGCGACCTCGTCGGACAACGCCTGCGTCGGCAGCACGCTGGCGCGGACCGTGACGTCGCCGATGCGGCTGACCGCTTCCTGCGAGGCGCCAGGGGTGGCGGGAGGCGAGGGCGGCGGCGCAACACCGCCAGTGGCAGGCGTCGGTGCGGTGGCCACGCTCGCAGGCGCGGCGTCACCGCCGCAGCTGGTCAGGGCCAGGCCCATCAGGATGATCGCGCAGGCGGCAACGGGATTTGGGCGCACGGGGAACTCCTCGGTCAGTCGTGGGCGGCGGACAGTTCGCGGCCGCGGCGGGTGGCGGCATCGATGGCGCTGGCGACCAGCTCGCGCAGGCCGCCCGCCTCGAAGGTTTCGATCGCGGCCTGGGTCGTGCCGCCGGGAGAGGTGACCCGGCGGCGCAGCTCGGCGGGCGCTTCGTCGCCCTCGGTGAGCATGCGCGCCGCGCCAAGGATGGTCTGCAGTGCCAGTTCGCGCGCGGCCGCAGCCGGCAGGCCCTGTGCTTCACCTGCGGCCTGCATGGCTTCGGCCAGCAGGAACACATAGGCCGGCCCGCTACCGGACACCGCGGTGACCGCGTCCATCAGCGATTCGTGCTCGATCCATACCGATGCGCCAGCCGACTGCATCAACGCCAGTGCGCGGGCCCGCTGCCCGTCATCGACCTGTGCGTTGGCGTACAGCCCGGTAACGCCGGCTCCCAGCAGAGCCGGCGTGTTGGGCATCGCGCGCACGACGGCGACATTGCCGCCGAGCCACCGGTCGATCTGCGCGGCGGTGATGCCGGCGGCGACCGACATCACGAGCGGGCGCGTGGCCTGGGCGACGGACGCCAATGCCTGGCAGACCTCACGCATCACCTGCGGCTTGACCGCCAGTACCCAGGTGCCTGCGCTGGCCACCGGCTGGGCGCTGTGTTCGAAAGTGGGAATCTGGAAGTCGCGGGCGAGGGCGGCGCGCAACTCGGGGACCGGCTCGGCCACGAGCAGGCTGGCGCGGTCCGCGCCGCGGGCGACCAGTCCGCCGATGAGGCTGCGCGCCATGTTGCCGCCGCCGATGAATGCGATGGAACCCAGGGCGGACGAGGGCGACGCGGGTGCGGCGGAAGCGGACATGACAAGGGCCGGACGAAACCAGGGCCTCCATGCTATCCGCAACGCCCCCGGGATCGGGAAAGCGCGACCCCAGTCACGTTCGCGGGGCGCGCGCACCGAACAGGGCCGTGCCGACGCGCACCAGGGTCGCACCTTCCGCCACGGCCACTTCAAGATCGTCGCTCATGCCCATCGACAGGGTGTCGACCTGCGGGTACTGCGCGCGCAACACCTCGAACAGCGCACGCGCGCGGGCGAATGCGGCGCGGCGCAGCTCCGGATCGGCGTGCGGCTCGGGGATGACCATCAAGCCGCGCAGGAACAGGTGCGGCCTGCCCGCGATGGCCTCGGCCAAGGCCGCCACATCGCCCGGCCGGCAGCCGTGCTTACTGGCTTCGTCATCGATGTTCACCTGGATGAGCACGTTCAATGCGGGCCGTTCAGCCCCGCGATGCCGGTCGAGCGCATCCACCAGCGACATGCGGTCGATGGTCTGGACCCAGTCGAACGCCACGGCTGCTTCCCGGGCCTTGTTGGACTGCAGGTGGCCGATGAGGTGCCACTCCAGCCCCAGGGGCGCCAGCGCGGCCTGCTTGGCGGCTGCTTCCTGCACGTAATTCTCGCCGAAGGCGCGCTGCCCCGCGGCCGCCAGTTCGGCCACGGCCTGCGCGGGCTGGGTCTTGCTGACCGCCAGCAGCGCGGGCGCTGGCCGCTTGGCCGCGCTTGCCGCGTTTTTCAAACGGTGTAGGGTGTCGTGCAGGGCGTGCGTGAGCACGTTCGCAGTTCTCGAAAGGCCCCGGGGACGGGCTGGTTGGACGGTTCGACTTGAGGGCTATACTGCCCCGAAGGGTCCTGTCGATCCACCGCGCCCATCGGGCCGGAGAACTCGACCCGTTCCGTTCGCAGTGCAGGGGAGCACTTAATGGATATCGCCGAACTGTTGGCGTTTTCGGTCAAGAACAAGGCATCCGACCTGCACCTGTCGGCCGGACTGCCTCCGATGATCCGTGTGGACGGCGACGTCCGGCGCATCAATATTCCCGCGCTCGACCACAAGCAGGTCCACGCGCTGGTCTACGACATCATGTCGGACAAGCAGCGGCGCGACTACGAGGAATTCCTCGAGGTCGACTTCTCCTTCGAGATCCCGGGCCTTGGCGCGCTTCCGCGTCAACGCGTTCAACCAGAACCGCGGCGCCGGCGCAGTGTTCCGTACGATTCCGTCCGAAGTGCTGACCCTGGACGACCTGGGCTGTCCGCGCATCTTCAAGGAACTCATCGACCAGCCCCAGGGCCTGATCCTGGTGACCGGTCCGACCGGCTCGGGCAAGTCCACGACGCTGGCGGCGATGATCGACCACGTCAACAAGAACGAATACGCGCACGTCCTCTCCGTCGAAGATCCGATCGAGTTCGTGCACACATCGCAGAAGTGCCTGATCAACCAGCGCGAAGTCCACCGCGACACGCACGGTTTCAACGAGGCCCTGCGTTCGGCGCTGCGCGAGGATCCCGACTACATCCTCGTGGGCGAGTTGCGCGACCTGGAAACCATCCGGCTGGCGTTGACCGCTGCCGAGACCGGCCACCTGGTGTTCGCGACGGTGCATACCTCGTCGGCCGCCAAGACCATCGACCGCATCATCGACGTGTTCCCCGCCGGCGAGAAGCCGATGGTGCGCTCGATGCTGTCGGAGTCGCTGCGTGCGGTGATCTCGCAGGCGCTGCTCAAGAAGGTCGGCGGCGGCCGCACCGCGGCGTGGGAGATCATGGTCGGCATCCCCGCCATCCGTAACCTGATCCGCGAGGACAAGGTGGCCCAGATGTATTCGGCCATCCAGACCGGCCAGGCCCACGGCATGATGACGCTGGACCAGCATCTGCAGGATCTGACCAAGCGCGGGCTCATCCTCAAGCCACAAGCCCGCATGTACGCCAAGGACAAGCGGTTGTTCGACTGACGTTCCAGCCCCTTCCTCCGCTCGCGGGGGAAGGTCGGAGGCGCGGGCACAAAACCGGGCTCCGCCTCCTGTCGCCCCAAGCAACGAAGCCTCGCGGAGGCACGCCCATGAGCACCATCGACTTCACTTCCTTCCTCAAGCTGATGGCGCACCAGAAGGCCTCGGACCTGTTCATCACGGCCGGCATGGCGCCCTCGATGAAGGTCCACGGCAAGATCTCGCCGATCACGCAGAACCCGCTGACGCCGCAGCAGAGCCGCGACCTGGTGCTGAACGTGATGACCCCGCCGCAGCGCGAGGAGTTCGAGAAGACCCACGAGTGCAACTTCGCGATTGGCGTCACCGGCGTCGGCCGCTTCCGCGTCTCGTGCTTCTACCAGCGCAACCAGGTGGGCATGGTGCTGCGCCGGATCGAGACCAAGATCCCCACCGTCGAAGAGTTGAGCCTGCCGCCGATCATCAAGACGCTGGCGATGACCAAGCGCGGCATCATCATCTTCGTGGGTGCCACCGGTACCGGCAAGTCGACGTCGCTGGCAGCGATGATCGGCTACCGCAACCTCAATTCGACCGGCCACATCATCACCATCGAGGACCCGATCGAGTTCGTGCACAAGCACGAGGGCTGCATCGTGACCCAGCGTGAGGTCGGGATCGACACCGACAGCTGGGACAACGCCCTCAAGAACACCCTGCGCCAGGCGCCGGACGTGATCATGATCGGCGAGGTGCGTACCCGCGAGGGCATGGACCATGCCATCGCTTTCGCCGAAACCGGCCACCTGGTGCTGTGCACGCTGCATGCCAACAACGCCAACCAGGCGATGGACCGCATCATCAACTTCTTCCCCGAAGACCGCCGCAACCAGTTGCTGATGGACCTCTCGCTCAACCTGAAGGGCGTGGTCGCGCAGCAGTTGATCCCGACGCCGGACGGCAAGGCCCGCCGCGTGGCAATGGAAATCCTGCTGGGCACGCCGCTTGTGCAGGACTACATCCGCGATGGCGAGGTCCACAAGCTGAAGGAAGTGATGAAGGAGTCCGTGCAGCTGGGCATGAAGACCTTCGACCAGAGCCTGTTCGAGCTCTACCAGGCCGGCGAGATCTCCTACGAGGACGCCCTGCGTTACGCGGACTCGCAGAACGAAGTCCGCCTGCGCATCAAGCTGGCCCAGGGCGGAGATGCCAAGACCCTGGCCCAGGGCCTGGATGGTGTGGAAGTGGCCGAAGTGCGCTGAGCGCCCGCGACCGCATTCGCAGGAAGAAGCCGGGTTCGCCCGGCTTCTTCCGTTTTGCGGGGCTGGCGATGGTGGCCAGCGTGACGATTGGCGGCTTGTCGACGACGCCCCTGTCCAGAACGCCTTGCGGCCACGGCCAGGACGCGTGGAGCTTCCGCCGATCCCGGGTCAGCAGTCACCCCGGGCGCGCCGCCACGGCGGTGCGAGCGCGACGATCCGGGCGTGCACCGGACAATCCTCGGCATGCGCGCCCGGCAGGTAGCCAAGGCTGAGCAGGAATTCGTGTGTGATCTCGCCGCCGGTGAAGCGGAAGGTCTTCTTGAACAGCTTGACCCAGGAGTCGCGTGAGCGCGGCGCGCCGGCTTCCAGCAGATGCCCATCGAGCCAGGCGGCGAAACTGCCATGCGTGGCGCGCAGGTGCGCGATCACCGCGGCGTTGTGGATCGCGGCATCCACTTTGAGCCGGTTGCGCACGATGCCGGCGTCGGCGAGCAGGCGCTCGCGTTCGCGTTCACCGTAGGCGGCCACCGTGTCGACGTCGAAGCCGTCGTACGCGCGGCGGAAGCCGTCGCGCTTCTTCAGCATCGTCTCCCAGCTCAGCCCGGCCTGGTTGATCTCGAGGACCAGCCTTTCGAACAGCTCGGCTTCCCCGCGCGCGGGGAAGCCATACTCATTGTCGTGGTATGGGCCGTGCAGCGGATGGCCCTGCGCGGAGCGGCAGTACCCGGACACGCTACTGCGTCGCGGGCGTGGCGAACTGCGTCAGGCCCAGGACGTCCAGGCCCTGCTCGAAACGGACGTCGACCGGAATCTTCGCCGCTTCCAGCCGCTTGAGGTCGGCTGCCAGTTCCGGCTTGATCACGCCGATGCGGTTGGTCATGTCCTTGGCCTTGGCGTAGTTGCCGTCGCCCTGCACCGTGAGCAGCTTGCGGCTGAGGTTGCGCATCGAGGCGCGCATCTTCTCCAGGTCCACGCGGTAGCGGCCGTCAGCGTCGCGGCTGAAAGCGCCCTGCGCGGCGAAGAAATTGAAGCGCAGCATGTTGGCTTTGCCGTGGGCATCGCTGGCGCCAAAACGCACCGACCGCAGGATGCCGGCGAGGAAGGTGACGTAGTTGTCCATCAGCTTCGCCTTGTCCAGTTCGCCCTGCTCGCTGAGCGCGTCGATCATGTACAGGCCCAGGATGTCCGCTTTGCCTTCCTCGAAACTCGATGCGTATTCCTTGAGGGCTTCGTCGACCGTGCCCTTGCCGTCGATCGTCTTCTTGATGCCCAGGCCATGGGCCACCTCGTGGAACATCACGTCCTCGAAGAAGGCATCGAAGGTGACGTGCTGCAGCTGGTCCTTCGCGATCAGTTCGTTGGCGATGGGGACCAGGATGTGGTCGAACTTCGCCTTCATGACGTTTTTCAGCTGCAGGCGACGGGTGCCCTTGGCCAGCTGCACTTCCTCGTCGTTGGGCAGGTTGATCGCGATGGTCTTGGCCCCGACGTTGGCGTCGCCCGCGTAGTAGGCCGCCTCGTAGGCGTTGAGGTCCGCCTTCGCGCCGGGCTTTTCCGCCTTGTACTTGGCGTCCACCGGCAGGCCCTTCTGCAGCTGTGGGAGGAACTTCGCGAACCGTGCCAGTTTCTCGCTCCAGGCGACGTCCTTGATCAGCACCAGGCCCTCATAGGCGGCCTTGTATCCGAACAACTGGTCCTCGTAAGTCTCGATCGGGCCGATGACGATGTCGACCGGATTGGTCTTCATGTCCATCCAGGCCATGTCGCTCGGGCGGAAGTCGTCGTCCAGCAGTGCGTCGGCGCGCATGCGCAGGTAATCGGCAAAGGTCTTGTCGGCGCTCAGTTCGGCGGCCTCGCGCAGGAGCGTGGCGGCCTGCTGCAACTGCTCTGCGTATTCGACGTGGTAGGGCACCGTGACCAGCTTGCCGCCGGCATCGCGGCGCAGCAGCGTGTAGTTGGATTTCTTGTTGGCCAGGTCGGCGGCCTCGAATTCCTCGCGGGTCATGTCGGCCGGGTAGAACGGGCCGCCCGGCGGCCGCGGTCCGATGCCATCGAGCAGGGGCGTGTCCTCGTTCAGGCGGTCCCAGGGGCCGAAATTGATCGTGATCAGTTCGCGCGTGGCGGGGTCGGGCGCCTTGGCCAGCAGTGCCTCGCGGTCCCCAGCGTAGCTCTGGCGCCAGGTCAGGGCGTTCATCACGTCGGCGGCCTGCACCAATTTGGCGATCATCCGCCTGCCCTGGTCGTCGAAGGCCGACAGGTCGGCCTTGAGCGGCACCACCGCGTAGTCGCCGGTATGCAGCTGCGCGTACGAAGGCTTGGCATCGGCGGGCGCAGCCTGCGGCGCGGCCGCGGCGGGCGGCGGAGCGGGCGTTCGACTGCAAGCCGACAGGGCGATGGCGGCGAGGCAGGCGAGGACAAGCGGGCGGAGCGCGGAGGTGGTGTCGGACATAGCGGGCATGGGCATGGGCGGCGAAAGCCCACCATCCTACGCCGCTCCGCTCGAGTCGTATCCCCATCTGGCGGCAGGGGTGGCGCGCGCTAGAATGCGGCCATGTCACTGATGCCCGAGCCCCTGACCAACCAGCTGCTGATCGCTCTGCCAGCGCTGTCGAAGACCAACTTCTCGCGCAGCGTCGCCCTGATCTGCCAGCACGACGACGACGGGGCCATGGGCATCGTCGTGAACCGCCGCTCCGAGTACACGCTGGGAGAAGTGCTGGGGCAGATGGGCGTGGAAGGGGGCAGCCAGGCCCTGCGCGACCAGCCGGTCCTGGCCGGCGGTCCGGTGCATCCGGAACGCGGCTTCGTGCTTCACGACGGCGGCCCAAGGTGGGATTCGACGCTGTCGATCACCCCGTCGCTGTTTCTGACCACTTCGCGCGACATCCTCGAGGCCATGGCTCGCGGGGATGGTCCGGATCACGCAATCGTCGCCCTGGGCTGCGCAGGCTGGGGTTCGGGACAGCTGGAAAACGAGCTGACCGAGAACGACTGGCTGACCGCCCCAGCGGACCCCGAGTTGCTGTTCACGCTTCCGCTGGAGTCGCGCTGGGTCGCGGCGGCTGGACGCATCGGCGTGGACTTCGCGCACCTGGCCGATTACGCCGGGCACGCCTGATGCGCACCCCGCGCCATCGAGCACCGGCGGCCCGGGCATGAGCATCCGCCGCGACGGCACCGTCCTGGGCTTCGACGTCGGCGCACGGCGCATCGGCGTGGCGGTGGGCAGTGCGTTTGGTTCGGGCGCGCGGGCGCTGGCGGTGATCGATGTGCACGCCCACGGTCCGGACTGGACGTCGATCGACCGGCTGCGCAAGGAGTGGCGCCCGGATGGTCTGATCGTAGGCGACCCGCTCACGCTGGAAGGCGGCGACCAGCCCGCCCGCGTGCGCGCGCATGCCTTCGCCCGCGAGCTGGCCACGCGCTACCAGCTGCCGGTGGTGCTGGTCGACGAACGGGCCAGTTCCATCGAAGCGGCGCAGCGGTTCGCCAGCGACCGCGCCGAAGGCCGCAAGCGGCGTCGCGATGCCGAGGCGCTGGACGCGGTGGCGGCCGCGGTCATCGTCGAGCGCTGGCTGGCCGCGCCGGACCAGGCCGTACCGCTGAGCTGACGCCGGGGCGCATGTCGCGCCGCATTCCATCGCCGCTCGCCTCGGCACCTCTTCCACCCCCGCTTCCCTGCCACGTCCCCGATGACCGACAAGCCCCGGCACCTGCTGACCCTGGATTCCCTCCCGCGCGCCACCCTGGAGGCGCTGCTCGAGCGCGCGCAGGCCTTCGCCGCAGGCGAGCAGGCGCGCGACGCGCTCGATGGCGTGGCGGTGTGCACGCTGTTCTTCGAGCCTTCCACACGCACGCGGCTGAGCTTCCAGTTGGCAGGGCAGCGCCTGGGCGCGCACGTGCTGGGTTTCGACGCGTCGACCTCCTCCACGACCAAGGGCGAGACCGACCTCGACACATTCCGCACGATCGAGGCCATGGGCGTGCGCGGCTTCGTGATCCGGCACAAGGGCGACGGTGCGGTAACCGCGCTGGCGGCCGCCGCCGGACCGGGTGTTAGCGTGCTCAACGCCGGCGAAGGGCGCAGCGCGCACCCGACACAAGGGCTGCTGGACATGCTGACCCTGCGCCAGGCCAAGGGCACCGACTTCAGCCAGCTGAAAGTACTCATCGTCGGCGATGTGCTGCATTCGCGGGTGGCGCGCTCGGACCTGCACGCGCTGCGTACGCTGGGCGCAGGCGAGATCCGGGTGTGCGGCCCCGCGGCCCTGCTCCCCGACGACGGGACCCTGCGCGGCTGTACGGTCGTCGACGACTTCGATGCGGCCCTGGCAGGCGTGGATGCGGTGATGATGCTGCGCATCCAGCGCGAGCGGATGGAGGACGGCCTGATCGCCTCACTGGACGATTACCACCGCCACTACGGTCTCACCGCGACGCGCCTGCGCCGGGCGGCCCCCGACGCGGTTGTCCTGCATCCAGGCCCGATGAACCGCGGGGTGGAAATTACGGATGAGGTAGCCGACGGCCCCCAGTCGCTGGTCCTGCGTCAGGTGGCCAACGGGGTGGCCGTGCGCATGGCCGCGCTGGACCTGCTGCTGGGCTGCTGACGGACGGCTGCCGCCGGGCTTGCCGTGGCCGGCGGTGGCGCGCACTCTTGGCCGTCAACCAACGCTTCTCGACAGGGGGGAGGCGGTGCACGCAGGCAGCAACAACACACGGTGGTTGCGCAATGCCCTGCTCGCCGGTGCCTGCGCCCTGCTGTCATTCGTCTCGATTCCGTACCAGGCCAGCTATTTCGGCGTTACGACCGATGCTTCGCTGGCGCATTTCAAGCTCGGCATGCTGCTGGCTGTCGCGCTGCTGGCGCGCGATCCCTGGACGCTGCGCGTGTGCGTGCTGGCCGTGGCCGGGGTGTGGTTCTACCGGGTGGGCCTGGACGGACAGACCTGGCACCACGGGCTGGTGAACCTGCTGGTCTCCTACGGCCTGCTGCGCTGGACGGCCCGCCGGCTGGGCTGGCCCCGCAACGTTCCCGGCGACGTGCTCAGCGTTGGCGACGTGTCGCGCATCCTGTTCCTGGGGGCGCTGGTGCTGCCGCTGGCCATGACCCTGGCCAACCACGCCTATCGCTGGCTGACGGACCTGGAATACGAGGACTTCAACGCGGCCCTGCAGGTGTTCTTCGCCCGCTTCTTCGGCGTGTCGATCATGACCCTGCCGATCGTGATTGCGGCGGCGTATTCGCAACGAGCGCGGGCGTTGCCCTGGTGGCGCACCGCCGTGCCCTGGCGGGTGATCATCATCGGCGTGCTGCTGCCCACGCTGGCGCTGCAGCTGGCGGGACAGTTCGACATCGACACCGGCCCCTTGGCTGCAGGTGTGGCTCGACTACCGGCTGGTGCCGGCCGCGCTGATGGTGTTCGCCATCCTGCGCCTGGATCCCGGCCACAGCATGCCCTTGCTGGTGCTGGTGCACCTGCTGTTCGCGGCCGCGCTGGCGCACCGCGTGGACGGCTCGGCGAACCTGCCCGACGTAGTCGACATGTTCCGCATCGCATTGGAATGCCTGATGCTGGAGGCGCTGCTGGTCGTGCTGTTCCTGCACAGCCGCGAGCGCGAAGCTGCCGCGGCCCAGCACGAGCGTGACAGCCGCACCGAACCGATGACCGGCCTGCGCAACCTGGCCGCGCTGCGCAGGCGCGCCGCGCAGGCGGCGGTGCCCTCACTGGGATTCCTGCTGCTGGACCGGACGGAATGCGTGACCGCCAGCCTGGGCCTGCATGCCGAATCACAACTGATGCGCGCTGTCGCCCACCATCTGGCGGGCCGCGCGGAGGTCTATCACGTCGGCACCGGCCGCCTGGCGCTCGTGCCGGTCCCGACACACCCGGCGCAGACGCCGTGGGCGGACCTGCTCGAGCACCTCAACACCCTGGAATTCGCCTGGCGCGGCAGTCGCGTGCGGGTGCTGCCCTACCTGGGCGTGGCCGGCCCGGAAACCGCCCGCGACAGCCCTGGACGATCGCCTCGTGCATGCCGCCCATTCGGCGTTCGAGGCGCAGCGCCGCGGCGAGCTGCGCAGCGTCAGCGTCCAGCCCGACGGGCGCATGCGCGCCTCCCGGCAGGGCACGCTGCGCCTGTCGGCCACCGTGCTCTCGCGCATCCGCAAGGGCAAGGTCGAATTGCACTTCCAGCCGATCGTGCCGCTGGCCGCGCGGGACCGCACCGGCGTGCTGGCAGGGGAAGTGCTGTGCCGGCTGCGCGATGACGGCGGCGGGTTGCTGTATCCGCACATGTTCATGGCCGAACTGCAGGCCGACCGGCGCACCTCGGAGCTCGATCTGGCCGTCGTCCGCGCGCTGGACCAGTGGCTGCGCGAACACCGCGCGCAGCTGCCAGCGACCGCGCATATAAGCGTCAACGTCACCGGCCAGTCCCTGGCGTCGCGCGAGTTCGCCCAGCAGCTGCTCGCCAACCTGGATGACTTCGCGTTGCCGATGTCGATGCTGTGCTTCGAGGTGACCGAAACCGCGGCGATCACCCACGTCTCCGATTCGATGCGTCTGCTGGGGCAGCTGCGCGAGCGCGGATGCCAGATCGCGCTGGACGATTTCGGCGTGGGTTTCCAGTCGTTCGAACGGCTCAAGCAGTTGCCCATCACGGTGGTGAAGATCGACGGAAGCTTCGTGCGCAACATGATCCGCTCGCCGCGCGACCACGCGCTGATCGAGGCCGCGGTGCACGCGGCCCACGCCTTCGGTGCGACGACAGTGGCCGAGTTCGTCGAAGACGCCGCCACCGCGGCGGCCCTGCGCGACCTGGGCGTGGACTGGGCCCAGGGCTACTTCTACGGTCGGCCGGAGCCGATCGATTCCATCCTCGCGCGGCACGCCGCGGCGCGCGTGGAGGCCTGAGACCGGCTTCAGAAGGGCAGGCGATCCCAGTAGAGAATCCAGCCCGCCAGGACGGCGCAGTTCACGACGACCATCTTCCAGAACGCTTGTCGATAGGCCGCCTTGCGTGTCTTGTGGTGGAGCAGGTGCTGGGCCAAAAGCGCGCGAGGCCAGCCGCCCAGCAGTTCCAGCAGGTGCAGTGTCGACTCGGGAATGCGCCAGCGGCCGCGCCGGGCCGCGTGCTTGTCCAGCGCATAAGCGGTGTAGGTGACCGCGCAGGCGACGCCGACGGCGAAGGGCAGCAACCCAGGCAGGCGGCCCTCGATGATGCCCCAGGTCATCAGGCCGGCATGAACCAGCACCAGTGCACCGGACAGGAGGGCCGAGGGCCCGCGCGCGCGGGGCGGTTGGCGACGGGCCGGGAGGTCCGCACTGGCCGCGCCGCGCGACGCACGCCCGACGCGCGCAACCGGCCGTCACCATCCCGGCGCGCCGTGAAGCGGACGATCTCTCCGGTTTCCGGGCGTCGCCCGGCCTGTTCGTAATCGCGGATGTGGAAGAACGCCCGTGGACCGGGCTCGGCATCGAGGGCGGCGATGAAGCCGTAGCCCTTGTCGTCGTGCCACTGCGCGACCTTGCCGAGCTGTTCCCCCATCAACGCAGCAGGATCAGCGTGGCCAGGCCGAGGAACGCGAGGAAACCCATCACGTCGGTGACCGTGGTGAGGATCACGCCGCCGGCGAGCGCGGGATCCAGGTTCATGCGCTTGAGGGTCAGCGGTACCAGCACGCCCGCGCTGGCGGCGAAGAGCAGGTTGATCGTCATGGCCGCGCCAATGACCAGCGCCAGCATCGCGTCGCCGAACCAGGCCCACGTCGCCAGCCCGACGATGCTGCCCAGCGCCAGGCCATTCATCGCGGCCACGCGCACTTCCTTCCACAGCAGGGTCTGCACGTTGGACGCACCCACCTGGCCCAGCGCCAGGCCGCGCACCATCAGCGCCAGTACCTGGGTGCCGGCATTGCCGCCCATGCCCGCCACGATGGGCATCAGCACCGCCAGCGCGACGATCTGGTCGATCGTGCCCTGGAACTGCCCCACGACGCTGGAGGCCAGGAACGCGGTGCCCAGGTTCACGCCAAGCCAGACGATGCGGCGGCGCCAGGCTCGCGGCACCGGTGAGAACAGGTCCTCGTCCTCGTCCAGGCCGGCGGCGCCCAGCGCCTGGTGCTCGGCCTGATCGCGAATGATGTCGACCACGTCGTCGATGGTGATGCGGCCCAGCAGGATGTTGTTGTCGTCCACGACCGGCGCGGAAATCCAGTCGTGGTCCGAGAAGCGCCGGGCTACTTCCTGCGAGGTATCGCCCACGTCGATGGCGGGCTGCTCGTCGTCGACCAGCTGGTTGATCGGCGTGATCGGCTCGTGGGTCAGCAGCGCCTGCAGTGCGATGCGTCCCAGGTACTGGTGGCGGCGGCTGACCACGTACAGGTGATCGGTATGCTCCGGCAGTTCGCCCCGCAGGCGCAGGTAGCGCAGGACGACATCGACCGTCGTGTCGGCACGCACCGTCACGATGTCGGGGTTCATCAGGCGGCCCGCGGTGTCCTCGTCATAGGACAGCACCTGCTCCAGGCGCTCGCGGTTCTCGCGGTCCATGGCGCGCAGGACTTCGTCGATGACGGTGTCGGGAAGATCCTCGACCAGGTCGGCCAGGTCGTCGATGTCCAGGTCGGATGCCGCGGCGATGATCTCGTCCGGGTCCATTTCCGCCAGCAGGCTCTCGCGCACGTCGTCGCCGACGTGGACCAGCACTTCACCGTCGTCCTCGGCGTCGACCAGGCCCCAGACGACGGTGCGCTTGGCCGGTGGCAGGGATTCGAGGAGGTTGCCGATCTCGGCCGGGGAAAGGGTGTTCACCAGCCGGCGCACGGGACCCAGGCGGCCGGAATCGAGCGCGTCGGAGAGCAGACGCAGCTGGCGCGCGGTCTTGTCGTGGCGGACGGCTTCTGCCATGCAGGTACTTCCAATGGCGAGTCGGGCCAAACAGGGCGCGACGGGGGTCAGGCGTTCATGCAGGCATTATCGCCCGCGGCTGGGACGCTGCCCACCCCTGCGAGGGCGAATGGAAGAAGGGGGCGTCCGTCGACGCCCGAAAGCGCTTGCGGCTCCGGCAGGAACGCCGGGCCCCGACGCTTCGGGTCAAACCTTCATCCAGGCCTCGATGCCCGCCCGGTCACGTGCGCGCAGCAGCGACGGCATGCGCTTGCGCAAGGCGGCCAGGTCGCACTCCCGGATCAGCCGGCGCACTTCGAGCAGCGTATTCGGGTGCAGGCTGAACTCGGTCAGTCCCAATGACAGCAGCAATGGGGCGTAGAGCGGGTCGCCGGCCATTTCGCCGCAGACGGCGATAGGCCGTCCGCGCGTGTGGGCCAGGCGGATGACGTCGCGCAGCAGGCGCAATACGGCCGGGTGCAGCGGCGTGTACAGGTCGGCGAGGGCCTCGTTGTTGCGATCTGCGGCAAGCAGGTACTGGACCAGGTCGTTGGTGCCGATCGACAGGAAATCCACGCTGCCGATGAAGCCGGGCAGGGCGATGGCCGCAGCGGGTACTTCGATCATCGCACCCAGCGGGATGTGGTCGGCGATCTCGTGGCCCTGCGTGCGCAGGTCCCGGGCCAGGCTCCTGAGCCGCGCCTTTACTTCGCGGACCTCCTCGCGCGAGCTGATCATCGGTACCAGTACGCGCAACGGTCCGTAGCCCGAAGCGCGCAGCAGTGCGCGCAGCTGCGTGTCCAGCAGGTTGGCCCGCGCCAGCGACAGGCGCACCCCGCGCAGGCCCAGTGCGGGGTTGGGTTCATCGCGCATTGCCAGGCCGGTGCGGTCGGCCTTGTCGGCGCCCAGGTCGAGCGTGCGGATTGTTACCGGGCGCCCGCTCATGCCCAGGACGACATCCCGATAGGCGCGGAACTGCTCCTCTTCGTCGGGCAGTTCGTTGCGCTGCAGGAACAGGAACTCGGTGCGGTACAGCCCGATCCCGGACGCGCCGAGAGCGTGGGCCTCGGCGACGTCCTCGCGCGATTCGGCGTTGGCGTAGAGATGGATGTCGACGCCGTCGATGGTGCGGGTGGGTTCGCGCCGTAGGCGGTGCAGTTCCTTTCGCTCGCGGATGTACTCGCGCTCGCGCTGGCGGTGCGTCCGCAGGTCCGCGGGCGCGGGCTCGGCAACCACCAGGCCGCTGCCGCCGTCCACGATCAGCGCGTCGCCGTCGTTGATCTTGAGCAGCGCCTGCGGCAGGCCCACCACCAGCGGGAGGTGCAGGCTGCGTGCCAGGATGGCGCTGTGCGACAGCGTGCTGCCGGCGGAGGTGACGATGGCCACCACGCCCTGCGCCTGCAACTGGGCCAGTTCGGCGGGCGCCACGTTGTCGGTGATCAGGATCTCGCCGGCCACGCCCTCGGCGCCGTTTTCGCGGCTGTGCAGCGCTGCATGGATGCGCCCGACGACCTGGTCGATGTCGTCGATGCGGCTGCGCAGGTAGGCGTCGTCCATGCCCGCGAAGACGGCCGCGATCCGGTCACGCTGCAGGCGCAGGGCGTAATCGGCGGTGTAGCGGCCCGTGCGGATCAGCGCATCCAGGCCCTGCAGCAGTTCCGGGTCGTCCAGCAGCAAGGCGTGGAGGTCGAGGAACTCGCCGATTTCGTGTGCCAGCGCCCCGTGGAGGCGCTGCCGCAGTTCGTGCATCTGCGCGCGGACCACGTCGATCGCCCGGTGCAGGCGGGCCAGTTCGTCGGCGACCTGTTCGGGTGAGATGTGTTCTTCGGCGACTTCCAGCGCGTGCGGCAGGCGGACGCGGGCACGGCCCAGCGCACTGCCGCGCGAGGCGCCGTTGCCTTTGAACTCTTGCCGCATCGGGCCTCCTGGCCAGTTTTACGCAGGAACGCAGACGGGAACACGTGCGCGCAGGCATGCGGCCACGCGCGTTGGAAGAACGGTAACGGCGGGGCCGCCCGCCTGTGCGGGCGCATGGGACAACGGTGCGTGCGCGCCGCGTCGGGTCCGCATCAGCTGTCCTCGTCGAACCGGCGTTCGAACAGCGCGCAGACCGCCTCAGCGGTCGCCGCCTCGTCCTCGCCTTCCACGCGCAGCCGGACCTGCGTGCCCTGGCCGGCCGCCAGCAGCATCACGCCCATGATGCTCTTGGCGTTGACCTCGCGGCCCTTGGCGGTGAGGGTGGTCGTGCTGCGGAAGGCCGACAGCAGTTGCACGAGCTTGGCGGTGGCGCGCGCGTGCAGGCCCAGTCGATTGCTGACGGTCAGTTCGCGTTCGATCATTGCCGGGCTCCCATTGCCACCTTATGCCTCATCCACGATCACGCCATTGCGTGCGCCGGCCCCCGCGACGGCGGGCAGGTCGTCCAGTTCCAGTTCCGGATAATTCATGACCCGCAGCAGCATCGGCAGACTCAGTGCGGACACGCGCCGCACCGGCGTGCCAAGCCGGGCGACCTTCGCCGCCAGGTTGCTCGGGGTCGCGCCGTAGAGGTCGGTCAGGACCAGGACGCCCTGGCCGCCATCGACGCGGCGCAGCGCGGCGCTGGCCAGGGGCAGCAGCGCGTCGGGGTCGCCGTCGAAGGGCACTTCCAGCACTTCGGTGCGCAACGGCAGGGTCCGCAGCAGCCGCGTGGC
Source organism: Lysobacter solisilvae (assembly GCF_016613535.2). Lineage (NCBI taxonomy): Bacteria > Pseudomonadati > Pseudomonadota > Gammaproteobacteria > Lysobacterales > Lysobacteraceae > Agrilutibacter > Agrilutibacter solisilvae. Next base: position 7,151 of record NZ_CP071518.1, on the reverse strand, counting down.
CACCGCGAGCAGCGCCTTGCCGATGCCTTCGTGGGTTATGAGGAGGATGCCGACGGACATTCCGGGACGTTAACAGAGCCGGGTGACAGTCAGGAAGCGCCCGCGCTGCTGCGACGGCGCCGGACCGGCGGACGGCGACGCGGCCCGGCCGGACGGCGTCCTGGGGGCGGCGAGGTGCCCCCACGTCGGAAAGTTGGGTTCAGTCGAGTTCGCGGTGGTGGACGGCCACTTCTTCCCAGCCGTTCCTGCGGGCGTGTTCGGCCAGTCGTTCGGCCAGGTAGACCGAGCGGTGGCGGCCGCCCGTGCAGCCGAAGGCGACCGTCACGTAACTGCGCGTATCGGTGCGCAGGCGCGGCAGCCAGCGGTCGAGGAACTGGCTGACCTGTTCGACGTAGGCGGCCACTTCGGGCTGTTCCTCCAGAGGAACTGCCGCACGCCGGCGTCGCGGCCAGACAGCGGCCGCAGTTCGGGGTCCCAGTGCGGATTGGGCAGCACGCGCGCGTCCAGGACGAAGTCGGCATCCGGCGGGACGCCGCGGCGGTAGGCGAACGATTCGAAGAGCAGCGTGGGCTGCGAGTCCTGGCCGGGGGCGAAATCGGTGATCACGCGTCGCCGCAGCTGGTGCACGTTCATCGCGCTGGTGTCGACGACCACGTCGGCGATCGCACGCAGAGGCTTGAGTTCCTGGCGCTCGCGCGCGATGGCATCGGCCAGTACCAGGCCCAGGTGGCTCAGTGGATGGCGGCGACGGGTATCAGCGTAGCGGCGGAGCAGGACTTCCACGCTGCTTTCGAAGTACAGCAGCTTGGGATCCAGCCCCATCGCACCGACGGCGGACAACCACTCCGGCAGCTGGGACATCCGTGTGCGGCTTCGAACGTCGATGCCCACCGCCAATCGTTGCGGCGGCGCTTCGCCGCCGGCCACGCTCTGGACGAAGCCCGGCAGCAGTTCCGCCGGCAGATTGTCGACGCAGTAGTAGCCCAGGTCTTCGAAGGTATTCAGTGCGACCGACTTGCCCGAGCCGGACATGCCGCTGACGATGACGAGGGTGGGAATGTGGGAAGTGTTCAAGGGGGGACCCGCCGTCATTCGGCGCGTTCGAGGAAATGGCTGTGGCGAGCCATGAAGGCCGCCGCGGGGTCGACGCCCTTGGCGCGCAGGATATGCGTGCGCGCGGCGGCTTCGGTGAGCACGGCCAGGTTGCGGCCCGGCATCACCGGCAGGGTGATCATCGGCACGTCCAGGTCCAGCACGCGGCGCGATCCCAGGTCGCCGGTCAACCGCTCCAGGCCCGCCGGCTGGGGTTCCAGCGCGGGCTTGGTCAGGTGCACGATCAGGCGCAGGTACTTGTTCTTCTTCACCGACGTATCGCCGAACATCTGGCGCACGTTGAGCACGCCCAAGCCGCGGACTTCCAGCAGGTCCTGCAGCAGGTCGGGGCAGGCACCGTCCAGCACGTCGGGGGCGATCTGGGTGAACTCGGGGGCATCGTCGGCGACCAGGCGATGGCCGCGGGTCACCAGTTCCAGCGCCAGTTCGCTCTTGCCGGCGCCGGACTCGCCGGTGATAAGCACGCCGATCGAGTAGATCTCCATGAAGACGCCGTGCAGCGTCACCCGCGGGGCGAGCTTGCGCGCCAGGTGGTATTGCAGGTGGTTGAGCAGCTCATGGCCGCGGCGCGGCGAGGTCCACAGCGGCGTGTCGCTTTCCTCGGCGAGGTGGCGCAGGTCATCGGGGCAGGACTGGTTCTTGCTGATCACCAGCGCCAGCGGGCGGAAGTCGATGATCTTGACGATGGTGTCCCAGCGCTGGCGCGGGTCGAGCGAATCCAGCCATGCCAGCTCCTCACTGCCGAGGATCTGGACCTTGTTGGGATAGATGATGTTGAGATAACCCGCCAGCGACGGACGGCGGGCCACGGTGTCGACGGCTTCCAGCACGCGCTGCGTGCCAGTGCGTTCGCCGGCCAGCCAGCGCAGGCCCAGCTTGTCGCGTTGGCCTTCGAATAGCTGTGATGCGCTGATGCTCAGGTTCATGCCGCCGCTCCGCCCGCCCGGTGAGTGCGCCGATTATCGGGCAAGTGACGGGCCGTGCGGAGCGGGGGCGGGGTAGTCCTGCCGGCTGGGCTCAGGCGAAGTCGCCGTTGCGGGCCAGGCTTTCGCCGCGGTGATGGTCTACGACTTTCTCCTTGTGCTTCATGAGCAGTCGATCGAGCTTGTCGGCAAGCAGGTCGATCGCGGCATACATGTCGATTCCGGCGGCGTCGGCATGGAGGACGCGTCCGGAGATGGTGACGGTGGCCTCGGCCTTGTGATCGGGTTTGTCGAGGCTCAGCAGAGTCCGCACGTCCAGCGGCTGGTCGAAGTGGCGCTTGAGCCTTGCGAGCTTGCTCTCGACGTACTCGCGCAATGCATTGGTGACTTCGATCTGCTGGCCGTGGGTTTCGATGCGCATCGTTGACCTCCTCACGTCTTTGGTTATCGACGACCCCATTCAACGCTTATTTGCGGCGGCGATCAACGCATCGTGAAAGACGGGCGAAAGCGGCCACGCGCGATCGCCCTATTGTCGGGCCGGGCATGCAATCTCAGGAGTCGGCGAGCCGCCTGGCCCCCGCCGATGCGGCAGAAACGTCCGGATTCTGGCCGGAACGGCGGCTTACATGCGCACACGATCCTGCGAGGACGGGATGCTCATCGCTTCGCGATATTTCGCGACCGTTCGTCGGGCGACCGGGACACCCGTGGCCTTCAGTGTTTCAGCCAGGCGGGCGTCGGACAGGGGCTTGCGCGGGTTCTCCGCATCGATGAGCTGGCGGATCATCGCCTGAATGGCGGTGCTGGACGCCTCGCCCCCGGCCCCGGTATCGATCCCCGAGGCGAAAAAGGAGCGCAGCGGGACCGTTCCGCGGGGTGTGCGGGCGTACTTGCGGGCGACCGCGCGCGACACGGTGGACTCATGGAGCCCGATTTCGCTGGCCACTTCGCGCAGCGTCAGCGGCCGCAGCGCGCTGTCGCCGAACTCCAGGAATGCAGCCTGCTGCTGCAGCAGGCAGCGCATGACCTTGAGCAGCGTCTCGCCGCGGGCCTCCAGGCTCTTGAGCAGCCAGCGTGCTTCCTGCAGATGGCCGCGCAGGTAGTGCGCGTCGGCCGCGCTGGCGTGGCGGATCATGCCCTCGTAGCCGCGGTGGATGCTGATCCGTGGCCGCATGCTTTCGGCCAGCGCCACCCGCCACAGGCCGTGCTGGCGCCAGATGACCACGTCGGGCGCCACGTAGGTATCGGTACTGATCGCGCCGATCTGGGCGCCCGGCTTGGGATCGAGCGAACGCAGCAGCTGGACGGCGGTATCGACCTGCTCGTGCTCGAGCTTGAGTTCGGCGGCGATGCCCGCCACGCCGACGCGGGGCAGCCGCTCCAGCGGACCGTTGGCCAGCGTCCAGGCCAGGGCCTTGCCAGTCGTCCCGTCGGGGAGGGTGGACAGCTGCAGCCGCAAGCATTCGCCGAGCGTTCGCGCGGCGCAGCCCACCGGGTCGAAGCGCTGCACCTGGTGCAACACGGTCAGCATTTCCTCGGCGCTGGCCTGGATCTGCGGCGCCAGCGAAGCCGCGAGGTTTTCCAGTGGTTCGCGCAGATACCCGTCGTCCTCAATCGCCTCGATCAGGGTCACGCCGATCAGGCGGTCGCGCGGTGACAGCGGACTGAGGTGCAGCTGCCACAGCAGATGGTCCTGCAGCGTCTCGCCCTCGGGCACCTGTTCGGCGGTGGGCGACTCATCGTCGGGATCGGCCGGACCGGTGCGTTCGTACCAGGCCTCGCCATCGCCGGGAGCCCAGTCCGCTTCGGCGGGCGGCAGGGTCTGGGTTTCGAAGCCGTTCTCGACCTGGAGCGGCGCGGAGTCGGTGCCATCTGCTTCGACCGAGACGCTGGTTTCGGTCCAGTCCAGCAGCGGGTTGCTTTCCACCGCTTCGGCGATCTCCACCTCCAGTTCGGCTGCCGACAGCTGCAACAGCCTGATGGCCTGACGCAACTGCGGCGTCATCACCAGATGCTGTCCTAGCGTGGCCTGGAGGCGGGGCTTCATAAGTCGTGTGAACGGGGTCCGGCGACAGCGACGGCCGGTGGCCTTCGCGCGAAGGCCATGATGCACCGCGGAGCGGTGAGACGTCGATGCTGGCGTTTCAGCCCCGGACGGTTTCCGGGACTGGGGTCACAGGCTGAACGCTTCGCCCAGATAGACCCGGCGCACGTCATGGTTGTTGAGCAGCTCGTTGGGCGAGCCCTGCGCAAGCACCGCGCCGTCGGCCAGGATGTAGGCGCGATCGCAGATACCCAGCGTCTCGCGCACGTTGTGGTCAGTGATCAGCACGCCGATGCCGCGATTCTTGAGGTGGCTGACGATGCGCTGGATCTCGCCGACCGAAATCGGATCGACGCCGGCGAACGGCTCGTCGAGCAGCATCAGGCGGGGCTTGGCGGCCAGGGCGCGGGCGATTTCGACGCGCCGGCGTTCGCCGCCGGACAGGCTCGCACCGATCTGGTCGGCGACATGGGCGATCTGCAGTTCGTCCATGAGGCTGGCCAGTTCGCGTTCCGCCTGCCGGCTGTCGAGGTCTTCGCGCAGTTCCAGCACTAGCCGGATGTTGTCGGCGACGCTGAGCTTGCGGAACACCGACGGCTCCTGCGGCAGGTAGCCGACGCCGAACTTGGCGCGTGCGTACATCGGTTCGGCGGTGATGTCCTTGCCGTCCAGGACGATCCGGCCGGCGTCGGCCGGGACCAGGCCGACGATCATGTAGAAGCAGGTGGTCTTGCCCGCGCCGTTGGGGCCCAGCAGGCCCACGACTTCGCCGGCATCGAGGGTGAGCTCGAAATCCCGCACGACCTCCCGATTGCGATAGGCCTTGCGCAGGCCCTTGGCCACCAGCATCAGTTCGTCCCCGGCTTCTTCGCTGGGGCATCGGTCGCAGGCGGGGCCTGCTTGTTTCGCGGATTGATGAGCATCTTGACGCGGCCGTTACCATCGCCGCCGCTGTTCACCATGCCGGTTTTCATGTTGTACACGACCCGCTGGCCCTGCAGGGTGCCCCGCGGCTGCTGGATGTGCACATCGCCGGTGAAGATGACGATCTCGGACACCAGGTCGTAATCGACCCGGGTGGCGGTCGCGTTCATCGGCGTGCCGTCGTCGAGGTGCTGCTTCAGGCGGACGGGACTGCCGGACAACACCGCGCGGACCGGATCGCCGCCGCGCGTGCTCACTGTCGCGGTGCCGGCGTCGATATGCAGGGAACCCTGCACGATGGTGACACCGCCGGAGAGCACGGTCGGCTGCCGGTCGTCGAGCGTGCCGCTGGTCGCGCCGGCCTCGATGGCCATCTGCTGGGAGCGGTCGGAGGATTTTGCTCCGGCCGTCGTCGACGCCAGCAGGGTCGCGGCAGCGAGCAGGCCAGCCAGGAGGCGGCCGTGGTCAGCGGGAAGTCGGGTCATAGCGATGGTGCACCTCGGACTTGAACGAATAACGCTTCGTGGCCAGGTTCAGTTGCAGGCCGCGGCCGCTCAGTATAGAGCCCGGTCGGGTGATGACGACCGTGCCCGGGGAGTTGGCGCTGCGCGTTTCGGGGAAAACGTTCAGCTCTTCGGTGGTCATCGTCGTTGGCAGGCCGGCTCCCATGCTTGTGCCACGAACGTGGCCGCGCAGGCGCAGTTCGTCGCCGTCCGCGCTTACCCACCCGCTCTGCGCCCGCACTTCCCATGCATCGGCGCCCGCATCCTTCCCCGGTGGAATGACGAACAGCGGGGTGGCGATGTCGATGACCTTTGCCCCAGGATCGCGGGCCAGCCGCGGCCCGCGCAGGGTGAAGGATTCCCTGCCCTCACGGTCGAGCGAGACCAGTTCGAATTCCTCGAGCACGTAGTCGGAGCGGCCGATGGGGCCGGTCGGACCGGCGTCCTGGCGGTCCTGCTTGAACACCGACCACCCGGTGAGAATTGCACCGGCGACCAGTGCCAGCGTCGCGATCACGCGCCAGTTCATGCGGTGCCCTCCAGTCGCTGGCCCTGCTCGCGCGTGGCCTCGTCGAGGATCGACTCGGCACGGCCCTGCGCGGCCAGCAGCAGGTCGCACAGTTCCCGCGCGGCGCCCTTTCCGGCCGTCGCGGAGGTGCGCCAGTGGACGCGTTCGCGCACCCATGGATGGGCACCGGCGGGAGCCACCGACAGGCCGACCTGGGACATCACCCGCAGGTCGGGAATGTCGTCGCCCATGAAGGCCACCTGGTCCATGCCGACTCCCAGCCGGGCGGCGATGGCCTGCACGCAGGAGAGCTTGTCCGACACGCCGGTATGCGCTTCCACTCCCAGCTCGGCCGCGCGATGCTCGGCCACCGCGCTGGCGCGTGCGGTCACGAAGGCGACCGTGATCCCGCACTTGCGCAGCAGTACCAGGCCCTGGCCGTCATGGACGTGGAAGGCCTTGAGTTCGCGGCCCTGGCTGTCGAAGAACAGCCGCCCGTCCGTCAGCGTGCCGTCCACGTCGAAACAGGCCAGCGCAATGCGCGTGGCTCGTGCCCGGATGTCGGCGGGGTAATCGTTGAGGTGGCTGTAGGGCATCGGTCGCTGGAAAGGGCAGGGAGGGGGCGGAACGGCGGGAGCGGTCCGGATCGACCAGTATCGCGCGGACTTTTACACCACTCGCGCCCGCAACAGGTCGTGAATGTTCAGTGCGCCGACCACGCGATGTTCCGCGTCGATGACCAGCAGGCCGCCGATCTTGTGCGTTTCCATCAGTTGCGCGGCCTCCACGGCCAGGGCATCGGCGCCGATGGTCCGGGGACTGCGCGTCATGACCTCTGCGATGGGCGTGACGCGCAGGTCGAAGCGGGCGTCGTCCAGGGTGCGGCGCAGATCCCCGTCGGTGTACAGCCCAAGCAGGCGGCCGTCCGCGTCGACGACGGCGGTCATTCCCAGCCGCTTGCGGCTCATCTCCACCAGCGCCTCGCTCACGGTCGCATCGGCATGCACGCGGGGCACGTCAGCCCCGGAGTGCATGACATCGGCAATGTGCAGCAGCAGGCGGCGGCCCAGGGCGCCGGCCGGATGCGAGCGGGCGAAGTCGTCGGCGGTGAAGCCGCGCGCATCCAGCAGCGC